>NZ_JAOWCB010000035.1 GCF_026420845.1 Streptomyces sp. PR69
AGGTACGCAGCAAGCTGCGGGAACTCAAGAAGGAACTTGAGGCAGGGGTCAAAGCACCTGCCAACTACACGGTGGAAAGTGCTGTGAACGACTGGCTCACTCAGGGCCTGAAGGGGCGGGACACGGCGACTGTCGAGACCTACCGCAACCTTGCTGACCGACACATCGTCCCTGACCTGGGCAGTGCGAAGCTGCGGGAGCTGGATGCAGACGAGTTGGATGAGTGGCTGGACAGGAAGGCTCAGCTCCTCGCGACGCAGTCATTGCGGATGCTCCATTCCATCCTTCGCAGAACGATTGCTCATGCCGAGCGGAGAGGCAAGGTTCTGCGCAATGTCGCCGCCGTGGTGGATGTGCCGGACGGACGGCCCGGTCGTCCCAGCAAGTCGCTCTCTCTGGAGCAGGCGACGTCGGTTCTCCGCGCGATGCAGGGGAGCTGGATCCACGCTTACGTGGTCCTGTCGCTACTTGTCGGCGTCCGAACCGAGGAGGCGCGAGCCCTGACGTGGAAGCACGTACACTGCACCCCTTCCGAGGGGACAAAGCCGTATGTCGATGTATGGCGGTCGGTGCGTCGGCATGGCGAGACCAAGACGAGGAAGAGCAGGCGTTCGCTCGCGATGCCGCGACAGGCAGCCTCAGTTGTGCAGGTGCACAGGGTGCGGCAGATTGAGGAGCGCAGAGCTGCGGGCAAGGACTGGAGCGAAGACGAACTGGTCTTCCCGAGCGACACCGGGGGACAACGCACGGCGTTGAACGTTCGCCGGAACTTTCGTGCTCTTCTCAGGGAGGCTGGATTCGAGAAACCTGATAAGTGGACGACTCGGGAGTTGCGGACCAGCTTCGTCTCGCTGCTGTCCGACCACGGCATTCCGATCGAGGTCATCGCCCGTGTCGTTGGCCACAGCGGCAGTCAGACAACGGAGAGGGTCTACCGAAAGTAGCTGCGGCCCGTCGTGACGCAAGGAGCGGAAGCGATGGACGACATCTTCCGAGCTGACGACGGCCCCGAGGAGTCTTCGCAATCCTCGTAATCCACTGCTGTGGCTCCCTGTTTGGCTCCCCCTGACTGTAGAGCGGTCGGGAGACTTCTTCTGACCAGCAGGGGAACCTTTTAGGCTGCTTATGATCGCCTTAAGGCGCGGCTAAGCAGGGCCTTAGAACGGCGGTGCGGATGACTGCCCGACTTGGTTCCGGGCGGGCTCCGTCCGCAGTCCTCGTGCCTGACTATGAGTTCCGCCGCCTGCGCCCTTTATGCCGGCGCCGTCCGCCGGGTCGGCATTCGGCATCCGCGGCGTCCGTGTCGGTGCCGTGCCGCCGCACCTTGTGTCAGGTCTTCCGCATCAGGCCTCTTGGACGACCACGGCGTAGGAGCCGACGCCGAGCAGTCCTTGCCCGGGGAGCGTGCCGAACGAAGTGAGCAGGCCCAGGACACTGCCCGATTCCGGGTCGAACTCGAGGTCCCGCAGGGTGCCGAGTTCCCTGCCGCCCTTGGAGAGGATGCGTCGGCCGATAAGACCACTGCACGCTTCGGCGCGCGTCCTGACATGCTCCTCAGCGCTTTCGTGAGTGCTGGAGCGGGCCATGACTGCGTCAGGGCCGATGGCGTGCACCGCCGGCCAAACCAGCAGGGAGTCGCCTCCGTTGGTCTTCTTCAGGCGCAGTGCGATGACGCGGGCCGGGCCGGATGCGATCACCAGACTGTCGACCTGGCCGATGCTCTGGGCCGTCGCGGTGTCCATCACCGGCCGGTCGCTGATCTCGGAGAACAGCATCACGTCTCGCTCCCGCTCATCCGGCTGCGGAGCGCCGGGATCTCCTTGTTGAGGGCGGGCAGATCGTCGGCCACATGCTCGGCCACGACCGCCGGGACGACGAGTGCCTCACCCGAAACGGCGATGGTTCTGGCCAGCGGGATGAACACGGTGCGTCCCTTGCGGCCGACCGCCTCGGTGGAGGCGATCTCGTAACCAGCGACGACCGCTTCCGAGGGGGTCACCTTGATTACCACATCGGTGACCTGACCCAAGTCGGTGCCGGTGTCGGTCAGGACCCGCGCGCCGAGGACGTCGCCGCCAGCCGCTCCTGCGGAGTCGGTCACTTCGCCCAGATCCTCGAACACCGTTTCATCCTGGATCATCACAGCATGGGGCCCCAGGCCGGACACCGCCGCCCACGGCAGTGCCTGGCGCTTGGGCCCGGAGAACACGCCGCGGCCGCTGAGCGTGAAGCCCGATACCCGGTCCGCGTGGGCGTCGAGGACGACGTCCTTGACCTGGGCCACGGCCTCGCCGCCGAGCGTCACGACAGGCCGCTTTGTGATCTCCGATGCCAGCATCAGCACGCTCATGCGGCCTTGTCCTTGCGCCTGGAGCGGCTACGCCGTACGACGATCACGCCGCCACTTCGGCGTTTCGTCTGGACGGCTGCGAGAGTCCCGGCGACAGCCGTGGACAGGAACGCGACGACAACGAGCCAGACCCACCAGTCCACTGCAGGCTACCTCCGCCTCGGAGCGGGGACGTCCTGCCGCGCCCCCCGATAAGAGAATCCCGTCCGAGCGGTCGGCTGTCCAGAGGCAGCCCGTACCCTCCGCTTGCCGCTGTCGTCCACACGCCATGAGAGGCGCCGGACAGGGCCTCTGTCCAGGGCCGGCGGCCTCTCACCGTTACACTCCGCCAGGCGCGTCGGCTCTGTCAGGAGTCTCCGGCTCTTCGGAACCGCTCGCCTTCGGGGACTCGCTGTGCAGTGCCATGCGGTGTCCGTCGGGCAGGGGCCGCACGACCAGGTCAGGGTGTCGCTGCTCTGCCGCGGAGGCGTTCTGCTGGGGGACCGGCGGCGCGTCCGAGCCGGATCGGCGGGGCCGACCCGAAACGGCGAGGGTGACGGTGCCGGAGATGCGTTCGTGCGGAGCTCGGCTGTCCCGGCGCAACAGAGCCATCAGCGGGGTCCAGCCCCACAGCGCGGCGGTGGCGAGGACGGCAGCGTAGGGCAGAAGCCGGCCGAACGGCGTGGGGAAGAGGGCATCACGCGTGTACTGGGCCGCTGAGAGCCAGAGCAGGGCGAGTGGCGTGTACGCGACCCAGGCGCGCAGGGTGATGCGGAGGAATCCGGCCGGACGTGTGTCCGTCCGGACGATGCGCAGCAGCAGGATCCGTTTGCCGGGGTCAGCGGAGAACAGGGCGGGCAGCAGCCAGAACCAGACCAGGCCGAGGGCACTGCCGACGGCGAAGGCATAGCGGCGGCCGGTGGAGGAGCCGGTGATGACCGCCAGTAGACCGGTGGCCAGCACCCAGGTGACCAGCCATCCGGCCAGGTTCGTCACAAAGGCCACCAGACGGCGTGTAACGGTGACGCGGCCACCGTAGCGGACCCGCTCGCGGTCGGGGTTGATGGCAGGCAGGAACGAGGTGAGAGGAACGGCAAGGAGCCAGCCGACGACTGCGCCGCCGGTGTTGAGGATCAGATCGTCCACATTGAACTGCCGGTAGGGACAGGCGTAGATGAACCACAGACCCGTGTACTGGGTCGCTTCGAAGAACAGCGAGGTGGCGAAGGCCAGGACAGACGAGGGGAGCAGCCCTTGGCGCAGGTAGTAGCGCAGAAACATGCCCAGGGGAAGAAGAAGCAGAGCGTTGAGTACGCTCGTCCAGGTGACTGTCAGTCCGGTGAGGGTGCTCACCGACCAGTCGCCCCCGGAGGCGGAGGCGATGCGGGCGTAGAAGTCGAAGGGTTCGAGCTGGGGCGTCTCGGCGTAGCGAGCGGCGGAACAGTGAGCGCTCGTGCGGGCGGGCAGCGGCATCACGGTCTGCAGCAGAGCCGCGATCAGGTAGAAGACGAAACTGTAGAACACGACGACCGGCCAGCCGCCGGCCCGGCCGCGCCGACGATAGCCATGAATCGCGACGGGCACCATGATGAGCATGACGACGAGCGGAAACAACGTCACCGCTGCCTGGACCGGCAGCAGATACGTACGGAACATGGCAGCGCCTTCTCTGCGGCGTGAGCCGCCTTCAGACCAGGAGAAGAGGAGACGAGCGGGGTTGGACCGCGCGACATCCCCCTGAGCCGCCGGTGCCTTCCCGAACCCGACCAGGGTACGGGGCAGCGCCGAGCGGATGGGGGAAAACCCCCGGTCACACCGCCCGGTACCGCCGCTCAGGCCGCCCCGTCCCCCCGTACCGGAGCGTCACCTCCACCCGCCCCCTCTCCGCGAAGTACTCCAGGTAGCGGCGCGCGCTGACGCGGGACAGGGAGCCGGCTTCCGCGCACTCCGAGGCGGACAGGCCGCCGGGGTGCCCGCGCAGGATGCGTTCCACCAGTTCGGCCGTGTGCGGGGCAAGTCCCTTGGGGAGTTCGCGGGAGCCGGGAGGGCGGGCGCCGAAGATCTGGTCCACGTCCTCCTGGCGCGCCCCGGCCTCCTTCAGCCGGTCAAGCCGGGACCGCAGCGCGGCGATATGCCGGAGCTGCTCCTGGAGCGCCGAGGGGCTGAACGGCTTGATCAGATAGTGCAGGGCCCCCGACCGCAACGCCGACCGCACCGCCGCCGCCTCCCGCGCGGCCGTGATGAACAGCGCGTCCACGCCGTCGCGCGACGCGTCCCGCCGCTCCGCCGCGCGCAGTTCGCGCAGCACGCTGATGCCGTCCATGTCGGGCAGATAGACATCGAGCAGCACAAGATCCGGCCGCAGCCGCTCGGCCGCGCGCAGCGCCTCGGCGCCGCTGTGGGCCGCGCCGACGACCGTGAACCCCTCCGTCGCGGACACATAGCGGCCGTGCAGCTTCGCGACCATGAAGTCGTCGTCCACCACCAGCACCTTCGTCACTCCGCCACGCTAAGCCGCGACCACAACGACCACAACGTCCGTTGATTCCGCAAGCGAGACAGCTCCTTGACGCACAGGCAGCATGTGGGCCACTTCACACCACCCATCCCCCTGTTCAGGAAAGGCGGCGAACATGGCGGGTCATGTGCGATGGCGCACCCCCCTCGCCCTGCTCGGGGCGGCGCTGCTGGTGCTCGTGGGGCCCCCGCTGCTCACCGCGGGCAGCGGCGCCGACGCCGACACCGGCACCCGGATACCCGGTCTGCGGTTTATGGTCCCCAACACCCCCGGCGGCGGCTATGACATCACCGCCCGCACCGCGGCCAGGAACGCCGAGGACGCCGGGCTCACCCCCAATGTCGAGGTGTTCAATCTGCCCGGCGCGGGCGGCACGGTCGGACTCGCCCGGCTGGTGGGGGAACACGGCAACGGCAAGCTCGCCATGACCATGGGCCTCGGCGTCGTCGGCGCCGTACACACCAACAAGTCCCCCAAGACGCTCGCGGACGCCACCCCGATCGCCCGGCTCACCGAGGAGCAGGACATCGTGGTGGTCTCCAAGGACTCCCCGTACCGGACGATCGGGCAGCTGCTCGCCGACTGGCGGAAGAACCCCGGCAAAATGCCCGTCGGCGGCGGTTCTTCACCTGGCGGGCCCGACCATCTCGCGCCCATGCTGATGGCGCGGGCGGCCGGCATCGCACCGAAGGCCGTCAACTACATCCCCTACGACGGCGGCGGCGAACTCCTCGCCTCCATCCTCGGCGACAAGGTCTCCTTCGGCGTCTCCGGCGTCGGCGAGTACCTCGACCAGATCGAGTCCGGCGAGCTGCGGCTGCTCGCCGTCACCGGCCCGAAGCGGGTGCCGGGGCTGGACGCCCCCACCCTGCGCGAGGCCGGGCTGGACACGGAGTTCACCAACTGGCGCGGGATCGTCGCCCCGCCCGGCCTCACCGACGCCGAACGCGACAGGCTGATCGGCCTGGTGCGGAAGCTGCACGACTCCCCGCAGTGGCGGGACTCGATGAAGAAGAACGGCTGGGACGACGCCTTCCTCACCGGCGACGCCTTCGGCGACTTCCTCGCCGAACAGGACGAGCGCGTTGACACCGTGCTGAAGGAGCTTGGCCTGTGAGCACCCGGACGCACACCCCCCGCTCCTGGCTGCGGGAGCACTCCGAACTCGGCGTCGGCGCCCTCCTCTTCCTCATCGGCGTCCTCGTCCTCACCGACGCGCTCACCATGGACGTCGACATCGCCCAGCGCGGACCCGTCGGACCGAAGACCGTGCCCGTCGTCATCGGCGCGAGCCTTCTCCTTGTGGCCGTCCTGCTCGCCGTAGACGTGCTGCGCGGCGGCCGCGGGGAGGCCGAGGGCGGAGAGGACGTCGATCTGAGCGAACCGGCCGACTGGCGCACCGTGCTGCTGCTGGCCGGAGTCTTCCTCGGCTTCGCCGTCCTCATCGGCCCGCTCGGCTTCCCCCTGTCCGGGGCGCTGCTGTTCTGGGGCGCGGCCTTCGCCCTCGGCAGCCGCCGCTATGACCGCGACCCGCTGATCGCCGCCGTCCTCGCCCTGACCACCTACATCGTCTTCGACCGACTGCTCGGCGTCCCCCTGCCCGGCGGCCCGCTGATGGGAGTGCTGTAGCCCGATGGACTCGCTCACCTCACTCCTCGACGGCTTCGGCACCGCGCTCACCCCGGTCAATCTGCTGTGGGCGGCGGTCGGCGTGCTGCTGGGCACGGCCATCGGCGTACTGCCCGGGATCGGCCCGGCGATGGCCGTGGCGCTGCTGCTGCCCGTGACGTACGGGCTGGAGCCGACCGGGGCGTTCATCATGTTCGCCGGCATCTACTACGGCGCGATGTTCGGCGGCTCCACCACCTCGATCCTGCTCAACACACCGGGGGAGAGCGCGGCCGTCGTCGCCGCCATGGAAGGCAACCCGATGGCCAAGGCCGGCCGGGGCGCGCAGGCGCTGGCCGCCGCCGCGGTCGGCCACTTCACCGGCGGCATGATCGGCACGATTCTGCTGGTCGCCCTCGCGCCGACCGTCGCCTCACTCGCCGTCGGCATCGGAGCGCCCGACTACTTCGCCATCATGGTGCTGGCCTTCATCGCCGTCACCTCGGTGCTCGGCTCCTCCCGCATCCGCGGGCTCGCCTCGCTGCTCATCGGACTCACCCTCGGTCTGGTGGGCCTGGACCAGATGACCGGGCAGCAGCGGCTCACGTTCGGCTCGCTGCAGCTCGCCGACGGCATCGACGTCATCATCGTCGCGGTCGGCCTCTTCGCGATCGGCGAGGCCCTGTGGGTGGCGGCCCATCTGCGGCGCACGGCCGGGGAGGCCATCCCCGTCGGCCGTCCCTGGCTCGCCCGCTCCGATCTCCGGCGCACCTGGAAGCCCTGGCTGCGCGGGCCGGTGATCGGCTTCCCGTTCGGCGCGATCCCGGCGGGCGGAGCGGAGATCCCCACCTTCCTGTCGTACGTCGCCGAGAAGCGGCTGACCAAGCACCGGGACCAGTTCGGCAAGGGCGCGATCGAGGGCGTGGCGGGACCGGAGTCGGCGGCCTCCGCCTCGGCCGCGGGCACACTGGTGTCGATGCTGACCCTCGGGCTGCCCACGACGGCGGTCGCGGCGGTGATGCTGGCCGCGTTCCAGCAGTACGGAATCCAGCCGGGGCCGCTGCTGTTCGAGCGGGAGCCGGATCTGGTGTGGGGTCTGATCGCCTCCCTCTTCATCGGCATGGCGCTGCTGCTGGCGCTCAACCTTCCGCTCGCCCCGCTGTGGGCGAGGCTGCTGCGCATCCCGCGTCCCCATCTGTACGCGGGCATTCTCTTTTTCGCGGCCGTCGGCGCGTACGCGGTCGGCGGGGAGGCGCTGGATCTGGTGATCCTGCTGATCATCGGTCTGCTGGGGTTCGGCATGCGGCGGTACGGGCTGCCCGTGCTGCCCGCCGTGATCGGCGTGATCCTCGGCCCGGCGGCGGAGCAGCAGCTGCGGCGGGCGCTCCAGATCAGCGACGGAAGCGTGGCGGGCCTGGTCGACACGCCGTTCTCGGTGACCGTCTACACGGTGATCGCGCTGTTGCTGGCCTGGCCCCTGCTGAGGAAGACGGTCCTGAGGAAGACGGCGCTGAGAAAGGCCGAGCGGGACGGGGCCGAGCGGGACAAGCCCGTACGGGACAGGGGCTGAGCGGACCGGCCCGTCCCCGCGGTCGAGCGGAGGCGGGCCGGCGCGCTACGCGAGCAGATCGGTCAGCTTGCCCAGCCGCGCCAGCAGCTCCAGCTCGTCCAGTGCCTGCACGGCCTGTGCCGCCGCCTCCGGGTCACGCTCCGCGAGGCCGCTTGCCGCGAACTCGTCCTCGTCCAGCCGCAGCACACTCGCCCCGTCGTGCGACACCCACAGATCCAGGTCCAGATCCTCGGCGGTCAGCTCACCGCCCGAGAACTCTGCCGGGCGGGTCACATCGCAGTACCAGCCTTTCAGCACCCCGTCCCCCGTGCGGACCTCCTTCACCGAGTACCAGCGGTCCCGCCAGTAGTGCTCGGTGAACACATCGCCCGGCTCGAACCGTACGAACCCGAAATCCCGGCCGCCCTCGCCCGCCCAGGGCGCGCGGACGGTCAGCCGTACGCCGTCGTCGGCCAGCAGCTCGGCCCGGTAACGGATCTTCGTACGGCCGGACTTGACCAGGCGCACCTCAACCGAGCGTGCGGACATGGCGGACCTCCGAGGCACAGATCTGGTAGCCGAACCACTTGTTCACCGCCAGCATCGGGGCGTTGCCGGTGTCATTCCCGGTGAACGCCTCCGTGTACCCGGCCTCGCGGGCCCGGCGCAGCGAGTGCGTCTTGGCGAGCTTGGCGAGTCCCCGGCCGCGGTGGGCGCGCAGCGTTCCCGTCATACCGGTCGCATAGCGGGTCTCACCGTCCGTGTGAGCCGCCGTGAAGGCCGCGACCTCGCCGTCCACCACGACGACCGTGGTCAGCTCACGGTCCAGCAGCGGGTTGTGCCAGACGTCGGCCAGCCACGTCTCGTAGTCGCTCAGCGCCGTGCCGATGTCGCCCGGCTCATCGGCCGTCACCTCGGCGTCCGCCCGGAAAAGCGGGCGCGGATCTGCGGTGAAACCGGCGGCGGTACGCAGCTCCACCCCCGGCGGCAGCTGCTCGGGCAGCTCCGGCAGCGGAGTGCGCACCAGATCGAGGCGCTGGAAGTGAGAGGAACGGGAGGGCCGGTAGCCGCGTTTCTCGGCGAACGCCAGACAGCGCGGTTCGTCGGTGACCCAGGCGAAGACCTCCCGCGCGCCCTCGGCGGCGAGATGCTCCTCGGCGGTGCGCAGCAGCAGACCGCCGGCGCCCTGGCCCAGATGATCGGGGTGGGTCTGCGGATTGACGTACGCCTGGCCCGGCTCGGGGGCGTCGTGTGCGAGACCGGCATACGCCTGGGCGATGATCTCGCCGTCCCGCTCGGCTACCAGCAGCCGCTGCCTCCTGTCCGGGTGGGCGGCCTCGACGCCATGGAGGACGGACCGCGGGGTCGTCACCATGAAGGGCACCGCGGCTCTTCCGACGCGGCAGACCGCCGCGGCGTCGGCGGGCCGGAAGTCACGCACGATCACAGTCATGGAGGTCGACGCTACGTGCCGCCCGCGGCGCGCCGCCTCTCATTTTCGGGTGTCGGTCGGTGTCGGTTTCCGGATGTCGGGGGAGCGGACGGGGGAGAATCGGCGGATGACCTTGAAGATCGCCATCGCCGCGGACGCCTCCGCCGCCCCGTACGAACAGCTCCGCGCGCAGATCGCCGAGCAGGCACGCTCGGGCGCGCTGCCGGTGGGCTACCGGATGCCGACGGTCCGCGGCCTCGCCGAGGAACTCGGCCTGGCCGCGAATACCGTCGCCAAGGCGTATCGCGCACTGGAGACCGACGGAGTGATCGAGACGCGTGGCCGCCGCGGCACGTTCATCGCCGCGGCGGGCGATGCGGCGCAGCGCGAACTGGCGGCCGCGGCCAAGGCTTTCGCGGAGCGCGCGCAACGTCTGGGGCAGTCTCATGACGCGGCGATGAGTGCGGTGGGGGACGCGCTTCGGGCGGTGTACGGGGGGTAGCGGGTGTGGTCGTTCCGCTGCCCCTCCGGCTACGCCCTGGGGCCGTGGGGGACCCCCACTTCCCGTAACTGGGGCTGAAGCCCCAGACCCCGTTTCCCGGGGGCTCCGCCCCCGGACCCCCGCTCCTCAAACTCCCCCAGCTACCGCTGGGAGGTGCCCCCACGAGGCTGGAATGTGCAGCCCCTTGCGCCTCAAGCGCCGGCGCGGCTGGATTCCGGCTCCTGCGCCTTAAGCGCGGGCGAGGCTGGGTTTCTGGCCCCTGCGCCTCAGACTTCCCCACACTCTTCCCCCCCAGACCGTCCGGGGGCCCACGGAGGTACCCCTGGGGGAGTTTGAGGACATGGCTTTCAAGCCGTACAGGGGGCGGCGGCGCGAAGCTGCCGTCCGCCAGGGGGCGCGGGGCGGCAGCCCCGCAGCCCCTCCCCCCCGAAGGGGGGCCTGGGGGCGGAGCCCCCAGTTACGGGAAGGGGTGGGGTGGGGGAAGGTCCCACCGGCCGTCAGAGGTACAGCCCCGCGTCCGCCGCCGGACCCTGCGCGGGGACGGCCGCGGGTGACGTCCCGCGCCGCAGGGCGAAGAGCTCCGCCAGCGTCGCCCCCTCACGGCCGACGCCTTCCTCCGCGCCCAGCCAGTTCACCGCCTCCCTGCGGGTCAGCGCGCCCACCTCGATGCGTGCCAGGCACCGGCCGGGGCGTACCACCGCAGGGTGGAGGCGTTCCAGGTCCTCGTTGGTGGTGACTCCCACCAGCACATTGCGGCCCTGCCCCAGCAGTCCGTCCGTCAGGTTGAGCAGCCGGGACAGCGCCTGGCCCGCGGTGTGCCGGGCCTCGCCGCGGATCAGCTCGTCGCAGTCTTCCAGGAGCAGCAGCCGCCAGCGGCCGCGTGCCGTGCCGTCGTCCTCGCCGATGGCGATGTCCATCAGATAGCCGACGTCGTTGAAGAGCCGCTCGGGGTCCAGTACGCAGTCCACCTGGCACCAGTCGCGCCAGGAGCGGGCCAGCGTGCGCAGCGCGGTGGTCTTGCCGGTGCCCGGCGGGCCGTGGAGCAGCAGCAGCCGTCCCGCGATGTCGTCCGGCGTCATCTTCATCAGCCGGTCCATCGCATCGGCCACCGGCGCGGTGTAGTTGGGCCTGACGTCGTCCCAGGCCCCGGCGGTGATCTGCCGGGTGGTCCGGTGCGGGCCGCGGCGCGGCGAGACATACCAGAACCCCATGGTCACGTTCTCCGGCTGCGGCTCGGGTTCGTCGTGCGCACCGTCGGTGGCCTGCCCCAGCACCTGCTCCGCCAGTTCGGAGGTGACGGCTGTGACGGTGACGTCGGCGCCCCTGTTCCACCGGGACACAAGCAGGGTCCAGCCGTCTCCTTCGGCGAGCGTGGCGCTGCGGTCGTCGTCGCGTGCGGCACGCAGGACGGATGCGGACGGCGGCAGCAGGGTGGCGCCCGGCTTGACCCGGTCGATGGTGGAGCTGTGCGAGTACGGCTGCTCGCCCGTCGCGAAACGGCCGAGGAACAGCGCGTCGACGACATCGGACGGTGAATCGCTGTCGTCGACGTTGAGCCGGATCGGCAGAGCGTCATGAGGCTTGGCAGACATGCGCCCATGATCCGGCACAGCGCCGCCGCGCGCACAGCCTTTTGCCCCCGGCGATGCCCCACCCCGCGCCGGTGCGCCCCTGTGCGTCAATCAGCCGGGCCGGATGCCCTTCCGCCTTCGCTGAGCAGGGTGTACGCCCGGCGGGTGCGCCGTACGACCGCGTATCCCTTGGTGAGGGCGCGGTCCTTGGCGAACGCGCGGGCCACGCCCAGCGGGCCGGAGTCGAGCATACGGCCGAACTCCGCGAGGCCCGTGGAGCGGCGCACGGTGAGCCGTTCCAGGGCATACGGCCCCTGCCGGGGCCGGGCCAGGGCGTTGCCCACCGCGAGGGACTGGGCGAAGCCCGCGGCCCGGACCGCACGGCGCACCCGGCGGCTGGAGTAGCCGTACGGATAGGCGAAGGACGCCGGATGCGCCCCCAGCTCCTGGGCGATCAGATCCCGGCAGCGCACGGTCTCGTACCACAGCAGTGCGTCGTCGAGCTGGTCGAGCTGGGGGTGGGTGTGGGTGTGGCCGCCGATCTCCATGCCCGCGGCGGCCAGTTCCCGCACCTGGCCCCAGTCGAGCATCGTGTCGAGCGCTCCGCCCTCCTCGTACGGGCCGCGCAGCCAGCCAGTCGAGACGAACACGGTCGAGACGAAGCCGTGCTCGGCGAGGACGGGGAGGGCGTGCCGGTGCACGCCCTCGTAGCCGTCGTCGAAGGTGATCAGCACGGGCCGCCGGGGCAGCGGAGGGCCGCCGGGCCGCCAGGCGTCGCCCAGCTGCGCGGCGGTCAGCGGGGTGAAGCCGCGCTCGGCGAGCAGCCGCATCTGCTCCGCGAAGGCGGAGGGGGACACGGACAGCGCGTAGGCGGCGTCGGACGGCTCTTCTCCCACCGCGTGATACATCAGGACGGGGACGGTCGGGCTGGTCACCCCAGTGCGCCTTCCTCGATCGGTTGCGGGGATTTCGCTGTCGTGGATGCGGCCTGCTCCGGCCGGCGGATCGGTCCGGACGAGAAGGTCACCGCGCCCCTGCGGGCCCGGATGCTTCCCACCGCATAGCCGCCCGCCGCCGCCGCGACCCCGGCGACGATGGCGCCTGCCCGGCCGGCGCCGCCCGCACGGCCCAGCAGGGCGTCGCGCACTCCGCGCACCACGCCCGCCGGCAACACCCGGGTGGTGTACCGGCGTTCGGACTCCAGCCCTTTTCCGGCTCCGACGCTGCGTGCCACCAGGGCTTTGGAGAGCCCTTCGGCATAGGCGCGGGTGCGGAAGTAGCCGAACCGTTCACGGGCGCGCGGCACCTTGTGGTGGATCACCGCGCGGTCGTCGATCAGCAGGACCGCGCCGGGCAGCGCGGCGGCGAGCCGGATGCACAGCTCGGTCTCCTCGCAGCCGAGCGGTCTGCGGTCGCCGTCGCGCCCGATCCCGGTGGCGAACCCGCCGGAGGCGTCGAACGCGCTGCGCCGGAAGGAGGCGTTCCCGCCCAGCACATTGCGCACCCGCACCCGGCCGGGCGGCAGCCCCCGGTAGGTGCAGCCGACGATCCAGTCGAACTCCTCGGGGAACCAGACCGGCCTGCGGCCGGAGGCCCAGGCGGGCAGTGTGCGCCCGCCGACCGCCATGACCCGCTCATCGTCATAGGCTTCGGCGAAGCGGCGCAGCCAGTCCCGTTCGGCGACGGCGTCGTCGTCCAGGAAGGCGATGAACTCGCCGCGGGCGGCGGCGATTCCGGTGTTGCGGCCGGAGGAGAGGCCGCGGGGGCCCGCGTTGGCGAGCACCCGCACCTCCTCACTCTCCGCACCGTCCGCATGGTGGTCCTCCTCGCCCCGCCGCTGCTCCGGTGACTCTCCGAACTCCTCGCGGAGCCGGGCGAGCAGCGTCGGGTTGTGGTCGACCACCAGCAGGGTCTCCAGCGGCGGCAGCGACTGGCCGCGCACCGATTCGACGGCCGCCAGGATGTCCTCCCAGCGGTCCTCGGTGTAGACGCAGATCACCACCGAGAACCGCCGGCCGTGAGGCTCGTCCTCCGTGTGGGGCTGGCTCAAGAGAGCTCTCCCCGGGCCGATTGGACGCTTTTGACGTTCAGAGTGACGGCCGGCCTGCGGCGCGCCGCTCTGCGGACGCCCTTCTCCTTCATGATCACCTTCAGTACGCGCAGCCCGTCGCGTACGGCTCTGAGGTTGCTGACTCCATGGATGCGGAGGTACTCATGGCTGGGCACCTCCTGGACCCGCAGCCCCGCCTTGACGACCCGGATGTTCATCAGGGTCTCGATCTCGAAGCCCGTGCAGTCGAGGCTGATGCTGTCCAGGCAGTGCCGCCAGAAGGCGTTGTATCCGTAACACAGGTCGGTGTAGCGGGCCCCGAACTTGGCATTGACGACGGCGCACAGGACGCGGTTGCCGAGCTTGCGGATCGGGGTCATGTCGTCCGTGCCGCCGCCGTTGGCGAAGCGCGAACCCTTGGCGAAGTCGGCGCCGGAGACCAGGGCGGAGACATAGGAGACGATCTCCTCGCCGTTGGCCGAGCCGTCGGCGTCGACCATGACGATGATGTCGCCCGTACAGGCGGCGAATCCGCTGATGAGCGCATCGCCCTTGCCCTTGCCGACCTGCTGGACGACCTTCACGTCCGGCCACAGCTCGCGTGCCACCTTGACCGTGTCGTCGGTGGAGTTTCCGTCCACCAGTACGACTTCATGAATCCAGTCTGGCAGCGTCTTGAACACATGCGGAAGATTCTCCGCTTCGTTCATCGCTGGAATCACCACGCTCACGGGCGGGGCGATCGCCAGATGCGAGGAGATCGGTCGATAGTTTTCGACTATTCGTGCGGACTGGCTCGCCGGCTGTTGTTCGGCTGCTGCTGGACGCAGCGCTGAGCTCATACGTCTTTCTCCCTCTCTCCACCGGTGGACCGCCCACCCCCGGGCAGCCCGGATGAGTTTCCGGTTTGAAAGGGGGGCTGTTCTCCTCCGCCCAAGATGAAGCATGACGAAGCATGCTCCATGTCAGGCGGGTGAGCAGGCGTGACCGGCCGTTGCACGGCTGACCCCGTTGAATCGAGCGAAACGAGCATGGGCATGGAGAATCGAACGCTCGAATCGACGGGTGAAAACCGCTGACGGAACCCCCCTACCGCACCCCCAGTCGGTCCAATGCGACGCTTAAGCCCTCCCCTTGAGCCGCCTTGCAAGTTGGACCGTTGCGGGTCGGTGTATGACGGTATTGATGTTTAAGACTGTATGGCAAGACCTAGACGGAAGCTTCACTCTTTTACTTTTTCGATACCGAATTGGATATCGAATGCAGAACGGAATGATCGAATTCGCTTGACCCGCTGTCGGAAACGATCAGCCGACTGTCGGTCAGCCGGCCATTCGGCGTCGCGCTGCGGACGCGCCGCACCGCCGTGCAGAGCAGCAGCAGGGCGGTGAGCGCGGCGATGGCGACCACCGCCTGGTTTGCCGTCAGAAGCCGTTCGACGGCGACCGCCCGGGCGGTCGCGAGGTCGATGAGGAGCGCGCCGGCGGCGGCCGCCGCCGCACGGGTCGCCGTGTCCAGCCGCCGCGGCAGCGCCGCGGCGAGCCCGCAGGCGGGCCCTGCGAACAGAGAGAAGAGAACGAAGGGTGCGCGCAGTGGCGAGTGCGCATCGATGAGCGCCAGCGTGATGCCGACCCCCGAGACCGCAGCCGCCGCCCCCGCAAGCACTGGCAGAAGATCCGTACCGACTGCCGATGGCTTGTCATTTATGTTCTGCATGACCGACTTTGCCCCCCAAAGGCGTCGGATGCCCGAGCATCAATGCTGCTGAGTCGTCGACGCTCCGTCAAGAAGCCCTCATGTGAACGGAGGGCGGCCAAGGGGGAGATCGTCCAATCTTCTTGGCATGGACACTTCCGGATGGCGGGGGCGGCTGCTACGACGGTGAGGCAGAGATCCTGCAAGAGGGAGGTTCCATGAAACTGTCCCGAGCCGCGGCACTCTCATCCTCGCTCCTCCTCTCCGCCGTCCTCGCCCTCACGGGAGCGGGTGCGGCCCAAGCCGACTCCACCGCACAGGCGGTGGACTACGCAGCCCTCGGCGACTCGTACTCTTCCGGCGTCGGCGCCGGCAGCTACGACAGCTCCAGCGGCAGCTGCAAGCGCAGCACCCGCGCCTACCCCCAGCTCTGGGCCGACGCACACGCGCCGTCGTCGTTCGCCTTCACCGCCTGTGCGGGCGCGCGCACCGACGATGTGACAGCCAGTCAGCTTGGCCCGGTCGACTCCGGCACCGATCTCGTCTCCATCACCGTCGGCGGCAACGACGCCGGCTTCGCGGACGTCATGACCACCTGCGTCCTGCAGTCCGACTCCGCCTGCATCAACCGCATCAACGAGGCCAAGGCGTACGTTGACACCACCCTGCCCGGCAAACTCGACGCGGTGTACGCGGCGATCAGCGCCAAGGCGCCGTCCGCCCGTGTGGTCGTCCTGGGCTACCCGCGCTTCTACAAGCTGGGCGGCAGCTGCTCGCTCGGGCTGAGCGAACGCAAGCGGGCTGCCATCAATGACGCGGCGGACCACCTCAATGCCGCGACGGCCAAGCGGGCGGCTGACCACGGCTTCGACTTCGCGGATGTGGTGCCGGCGTTCACCGGGCATGAGATCTGCTCGGGGGCGCCGTGGCTGCACAGCCTGAAGTGGTTCGACATCAGCGAGTCGTATCACCCGACGGCGGCGGGGCAGTCGGGCGGGTATCTGCCGGTGTTCAGCATGTTCTTGTGAGGAGCCCCGGCCCCTTGAGGGGCTCGGGAGGAATCGCATCCTGAGCTGGGCGGCGCGGAGCGCCGTCGCATCGCTCCGCAAGGCTCCCGCGACGGCGCTGCGCTCAGTCTGGGCGCTTCTGGTTCTCGATGTATTCCTTGACCGCGGCCAGTGGGGCGCTCCCGCCAGAGGCGGCGAAGTACGAGGGGGACCAGAAGCGCTCACCCCACAGGTGACAGCCCGCCCTGGTGAGCGCCGGCCCGGTGGGTTGGCCATACTGATCCGATGGGAGAGCGGCGCGCATACCGGATCGTGGGCGAGGAACGGATCGACGGCACGTGGCGGCACGTGTTCATCAACAACGGTGGAACGTACTACCTCACCGACTTGGTCGTGTACGCGGACGGGGTGATCCAGTGCGGTTGGGAGCCGCTCAGCCTCGACGAGCTGCGCGCGAAGCTCGACTCCGGCTGGATCACCGTCACCCCGCACGATGGCGCCAGCGGTTCGGCCTTCAGCCTGGCCTCCTGGCGGTTCGCAGCAACCCGAACCTGGATCTCCCGTGGGGACCTGCTCGCAGAGATCGCCGACGAGATCGAGCGGCTCGCCGGCCGGCCGACCGCTTCGCACCGCTGCTACGAGGCGGTGCAGGCGCTGCGTCGGGAGCCGACGGAGACCAACCGGGCCGCACTGCGGGCGGCGTACCTCGCGGTGCCCTCGCACAGGCGGGTCTACCTCGGCGACATGGACGCAAAGGACTGGCCGTACCGGGCACTGGCGACCCCGGTCGGCGAGCCGCTCATCGATGACGACGAGCCGGTCACGGCCGAGGATCACCAGGACGCCCTGCAGTACTTCGCCGAACAGGAGCGGGGAGCTGCGCAGGCACGGGAACGTGCACACGCGGACGGACCGGAGGCGCCGGTGGACCGGACCGTCGAGCTCAACGTGACCATGATGCGGTGGCCGGAGCCGCCTAGTCGGCACGTGTTGCGGGCCGAGTATCCGGCGCTGGTGGAGTATGCCGGCCGACGGTACCCGACCGTCGAACACGCCTACTGGGCCCTGGCCGTGCGCGACCCCGCCACCCACGACGCGGTCCTGGCGGCGGCGAGTCCGTCCCAAGCCCAGGAGATCGCGGTGGCGGCTCCGCTGCGGGACGGGTGGGAGGCCGGCCGGGAAGCGGTGATGACGGCCCTGCACCGGGCGAAGTTCCGGCAGCACCCTCAACTGCTGGCAGCGCTGCTGGCCACCGGCGACGGCCGCATCGTCTACCGGGGTGCCGGGTCGGCGTTCTTCGGCGCGCGCAACCGGATGGGCCGGCTCCTGGAGCAGGTCCGAGCGGAGTTCGCAGCAGAACGCGCCGGTCTGCCCGTAGTGCCCTGACCCGGGGCGATCACGCCGGGCCCGGGTTCCGCGGGGAAGGTGCGAGGCGACAGCGGGTCAGACGGGAACGGAGAACCGAGGGAGGGCCCCCTCAGATTCCTCGTGCAACTGGACGCGTACCCGGGCGACGTCAGACCTTTCAGCAGCCGAGCGTGTGTTCCCCCCGCCCTCGCCCTGAGCCCTTGATGCGTGGGGGCCGGAGGGGCTGGACTTCAGCCCCTCCGGCGTTCGAGGAGCCGGGGGCCCGTGGGCGGAGCCCCCGCAAACTCGGTCTCGGACGGAGCCCCGGTCCGGGAAGGGGCGGGGGAACACCCCGTCATTCGCCCCCCGCCGCAGGGCTCCCGCCATCCGCGGAGTAGGAGGGCTCACCCGTCGGCGTCTCCTTCGGTTCGCAGGTGACCCAGAAGCCGACCCAGGCCGAACGTGCCCGCACGGGGCTGCGGACCTCCACGGCGATTCGGTCTCGGTGCGTCTCGCCCTGGCGGTGGGTCAGCTCGGTGTGGTTGACGTACTGCTGCTTCGGCCCGCCCTCGGCGAACACCAGTGACTTCCAGGGCATCGACCGCCCCATGCCGGTGCTCGTGCCGCTGCCGGTCACCCAGCGGTACTCGACCTCCGCCGGGGTGCGGCCCACCGTGATGGTCGCCTGGAAGTGCGGGGCCTGCTCCCGGGGTGGCGGGCACGGGCCGGTGTAGTCGGCCCGTACGGCGGTCGCGTGGACGTCGACGGACTGGGCAGGCATGTCCGTCGTACTGTCGTTCCCGCCGTGGTCCCCGCCTCCGCCGGTGCCGTTCCCGTTGCCCTTCCCGGTCCCGGCGCCCGCCTCGTCGCCGTCCCCGTCGCCGTCGCCGTCGCCGTTTCCGTACGACGTACCGCCGTCGGCGCCCCCGTCCCCGCCGGGGGCTGACTCGCTGGGATGCGTGCCGTCCGTGCCGCCCGTGCCCTCCGGGGCCGTCGAGGCAGGCGGGAGAACGCTGCCGCCCTCGCGTGCCGTTCCGCCGTTGTCCTTGCCGTCACCCGCGCTCAGCAGCGCCCAGGCCGTGCCGCCGATCGCCAGCAGCAGCACGACCGCCGCGGCCGCGAGCGCCCGCGTCGCACGCCGAGAGCGGTCGGGGGCAGGCGGGGCCCCGGCCGGCGCGCCCACCGTCACGGGGTCGCCCAGCGAGGCCGCGGGCGGCGGTGTGCCCGGTGTGCCGGAGGCCGCCACCGTCGGGGTGTACGACGGCCCGGGCCCCGGCGGCGTCGCGGGCATCGGTACCGGCCCCGTGTCCGCGGAGCCGCCCGCCCCCACCTCCCGCAGCCGCCGCTCCGCCTCCTCGGCGGTCATCCGCTCCGCCGGGTCCTTGCGCAGCAGCCCCACGAGGACCGGGGTCAGCCCACCCGCCCAGCGCGGCGGCGGCAGTTCCTGGTCGACCACCGCCCGCAGCGTGCTCAGCAGGGTGTCCTGCCGGAAGGGGGAGTTGCCCTCGACCGCCGCGTACAGCAGCACCCCGAGCGACCACAGATCGGACTCCGGTCCTGGCTCCCGGCCCAGCGCCCGCTCCGGCGCGAGGAACTCCGGGGAGCCGACCAGCTCGCCCGTCATCGTCAGATGGGTGCTTCCCTCCACCGCGGCGATCCCGAAGTCGGTGAGCACGACCCGGCCGTCGTTGGCGAGCAGCACATTGCCCGGCTTCACATCGCGGTGCAGCACACCCGCCGCATGCGCGGCCCGCAGCGCGGCCAGCACCTCCGCGCCGATGTGCGCGGCCCGCCGCGGCGGCAGCGGCCCTTCCGCCTCCAGCACATCGCTCAGCGCCAGACCGCGCACTAGCTCCATCACGATCCAGGGCCGGCCGTCCTGCATCGCCACGTCATGCACGGTCACCACATTGCGGTGCGAGACGCGGGCCGCCGCCCAGGCCTCCCGCTCCAGTCGTGCGTAGAGCCGCCGCTCGTCCGCCGCGCCGAGCGCCGTGGGCGCGCGGACCTCTTTGACGGCGACCTCGCGGCCCAGCAGTTCATCACGGGCGCGCCACACCACGCCCATCCCGCCCTCGCCCAGCGGGCCGAGCAGCCGGTAGCGCCCCGCGATCAGACGCCCCGCACCGCCCGCCTCCGCGTCCCCCTGCCCATTGCCCGGCATATCGCTCATGGCGAGCCCCCCATCCGCAGCGAAGCGGCATCACGGTGGAAACCACTCCAAGTTAGCTCAACTCGGCTCTGTTGCCGCCCCCTTGGGGAGGTGCTCGCCGAACAGGTGTCGATATTCCTACCCGAACGGGGAATCCTCCTACCGGGATACACGAGTGCCAGGACGGGGCGATAGGGTTAATCTGCCCGGGCCGGGCCCTCGTACGGGTGGGGAGTGACATGGAACAGATAACGGTGCGCAGCAGGCCTCGTGTGCCTGCGATCACATGCGGCGGAAACGCGACCAGTTCGCGCCTCGACCGCCATCTCTCGGTGCTCGGAGGCCCTGCCGTCCCGCCGCGTGAGACGGCGGAGGCGACGTCGCTGATGCGGGAGCTGACCTCCCGTGAGGCGGTTCACGCCGGCCGGAACAAGAGCGCACGGGTCTCCCTCTTCGCACCGCTGCGCAGACTGCGCCGCTCCCTCTTCGGCAGCCGCGGCTAGGCGGCTGGAGCGGCTGCTCCCTCCCACGTACGTCTCAACTCTCGCGCCCGCCCAGGCATCAGGCGACGACACCATCCCGGCGCAGCGCCGCCGTCTCCTCGTCCGTCACCCCCAGGGACGTCAGCAGTGCGTCGGTGTGCTCGCCGAGGGCAGGCACCGCGCCCATCCTCGGCGGTGCCCCGCCCGGCAGAGTGATCGGCGGCAGCAGCGCGCGCAGCGGTCCTGCCGGGGAGTCCACCGGCCGCCAGCGGTCACGCGCCGCGAGCTGCGGATGCGCGGCCACGTCCAGCACGGAGTTGAGCCGTGCGCAGGCGATGCCCGCGGCCTCCAGCCGGTCCAGGGCCTCCTGTGTAGTCAGCCGCGCCAGCGCCTCGCCCACCGCGGCGTCGGTCTTGGCGCGGTGGGCCGTACGGGCCGTGTTCACCGCGAACGCCGGGTCGTCGGCCAGCTCCGGCCGGTCCAGCACCTGCTCTGCCAGCCGCCGCCACTCGCGGTCGTTCTGCACGGACAGCAGCACCTGCCCGCCGTCCGCCGTCCCATAGGCGTCATACGGTGCGATGACCGCGTGCGCCAGACCGGTGCGCGCCGGGGGCTCGCCCCCGTGCATCCCGTAGTGCAGCGGATGTCCCATCCACTCGGCCAGCGACTCCAGCATGGAGATCTCCACCGGGCCGCCGCGGCCGGTCACCCCCCGCCGCAGCAGAGCCGCCAGCACTCCGGAGAACGCATACATCGCCGCCGCTATGTCGGCCGCCGGGATGCCCGCCTTGACCGGCTGGTCCTCGGTGCCCGTCACCGACACCAGCCCCGCCTCGCACTGGACGAGCATGTCGTAGGCCCGCTTGTGGGCGTACGGGCCCTCGGGGCCGTATCCGGAGATGTCCACGGCGATCAGCCGCGGGTGCAGGGCGCACAGGGATGCCGCGTCCAGTCCGAGCCGGGCGGCCGCGCCCTGCGCCAGATTCTGTACGAACACATCGGCGTCCGCGGTGAGCCGCCGTACGAGCGAGAGTCCGCGCGGGTCCTTCAGGTCGACGGCGAGGGACTCCTTGCCGCGGTTGCACCAGACGAAGTGCGAGGCCAGCCCCTGGGCGGCGGTGTCATAGCCGCGTGCGAAGTCGCCGCCGTCCGGCCGCTCGACCTTGATGACGCGCGCGCCGAGGTCGGCGAGCTGGCGGGTGGCGAAAGGCGCGGAGACGGCCTGCTCGACCGCGACGACGGTGATGCCCTCCAGGGGCAGCGGCTGCTCCGGCTCACTCGGCTGACGACGCATACCGCTGTCTATCGTGTACGGCACATGTTTGTCACCGGGTCACAGTCGGTTTCACAGCCGGATTCACGGCTGGCTTCACAGCAGGGCGAACTGGCCCTCCGGGCCTTCCTCCGGGTGGTCGAGCACCGAGGCGGGGCGGCGGGCCGCGGGCGGCGGAGCGAGGACGGCGGCGAGCGCGGCACGGGGCAGCGGTTCGGCGGCGCACCGCTCGCGCAGCTCGCGCTGCTCGTCCCGCAGCAGGTCCAGCAGCGTCAGCACCGTGATCAGCTCCAGCAGCTCCGAGGTCCGCGCCTGCGTCCAGGAGGCGGAGCCGGCCGCTTCCAGGGTGCCCGGCTCCGGGACGGCCGTACGGGCTTCGAACCACTGCTCAAGGACGCGGGCGCCGCCGGATTCAAAGGTCCACGCGCCCTCCGCCACAGGAGAGACAAGGCCGCCCACGCCGACGGCGAGCGTCTCCTCCACCGGGTCGTATATGAGCGAGTCGGGCCGGTCCCCGATCGCGGCACGCACATAGGGGCGGCGGCCGCCGGGGAGGCGGGGGCGCTCGCCGCCGTGCGCGCCGCGGAGCAGGATGCGGGTCATCCGGCGGCCCAGCTCCACACCGTCCCGCCAGACGGCGGGGCCGGCGGGCAGCGGCACCGCGCAGCCCGCGGGCGAGGCGCGGGCGGCCGCGAGCGCCCACGCCGCGAGATCCGGGGCGGTGACCTCGCCGCCGTACTGCCGGGCGAGCAGCTCCAGCAGCCCCGGTGTGACATTGGGCTCCAGGGCGCCGGGGCGGCGGTACAGCGGGCGGATGCGGCCCGGGCGGCCCGCCGGGGAGCGGCCGTCCGGCAGCCGGGCAGTGGCGACGAGGGCCGGGCCCCGGTCCTGGGGCGTATAACCCTGTTCGACCAGGAACACCTGATGGGCGTCGGCGACCCGCCACAGCTCGGGGCGGGCGACGTCGATCAGCCGGTGGTCCGGTATCAGCCACTGCTCGTCGAACGCGCCGTGCAGCATCCGCACCGGCTCAGGACAGGGGCCGTCCTCCCGGGCCAGCCGGACCGTCCCGGTGGACTGGCCCGGGAGCTGGGCGACCGAAGTGTGGGCGGTCCGGGCCCGGGTGGGGCACAGCAGCCGCTCGCGCTCCGGGCCCTCGGCCGCGAGCAGCGCCTTCCAGCGTGCCGTGAGCGCGGCGGAGTCCGGGCCTGTCACCCAGCTCCGGCCGAGCCGCAGCGGCGGCACGGACCAGGGCATGAGGTCGTCGAGCAGCGGCAGGTCTTCCGTCATCAGCCCGCATGCTAAGCGCTCCACGCGAAGTGCCGCGACCGGCCGCCGGGGCGGTCAGCCGGGGGCCGCGCTCTCAGTCGGACGCGTCCACGGTCACCGAGAAGGAGAACCGGTCGCCCCGGTAGCGAATGCGCGCCACATCCACCACACGGCCCCGGTCGTCATAGGTCACACCCGTGTAGTGCAGGATCGGGCTCAGCAGCGGCACCTTCAGCAGCTCCGCGGTCGGCGGGTCCGCGAGCCGCGCCTCCACCGTGTCCGTGATCCGGCTGATCGGCACGCCCACCGCGTCCCGCAGCACCTTGGTCATCGGCCAGCGCTCCAGATCCGCGATGTCGAGGCCGGCGGCCACGTCCGGACGGACGGCGTTCTCCGCCCAGTTGGTCGGCTCGCCGCTCTCCCCGTCGCAGCGCAGCCGTTTGTAGGTCATCACCTCGGTCAGACCGGGGAAGCAGTCGGCCAGTTCGCCGGGCACCGGCGTCGGGCCGTGGTCCAGGACCGTCGTCTGCTCGCCCGACTGCTGGGCCACGATCGCGTCGATCGAGCCCAGCAGCCGGCGCGGGGCGCTGCGCCGCGCCCCCGGCTCGATGAAGGTGCCGCGCCGCCGGTGCCTGCTGATCAGCCCCTCCTGCTCCAGCTCCTTGAGGGCCTGGCGCATGGTCAGCACGCTCACGCCGTAGTGGGCCGCGAGCTGTTCCTCGGTGGGCAGTCGCAGGGAGGACTCCGGCGACCGCCCCAGTATCGAGGCGCGCAGCGACTGCGAGACCTGATACCAGAGCGGCAGCTTGCGGTTCAGGACCAGCGAGTCGGGGGCAAAGGCGGTCACGGCCACTCCGTACGTACGGCTTACGACACGACGACGACTCCGGGCTCCGGTGCTCCGGGCTCCGGTATTCCGGACGCCGTCCGGCGGCGACGCGGGTCCGCCGACCGCCGCCCGGTCCGGTTACGACCGGAAGTGTCGCTCAAGACCCTGCCATACGTCGTCGTACCCCTGTTGCAGATGGTGTGCGGTCGCCGCCTGCCGGGTGGCGGTCACCGGCCAGCGGGTCTCGAACATGAAGGCAAGGCCGTCGTCGATCTTCTGCGGCTTCAGCTCGGCGGCGCTGGCCCGGTCGAAGGTGTCCCGGTCCGGGCCGTGCGCCGACATCATGTTGTGCAGCGAGCCGCCGCCGGGTACAAAGCCTTCCGCTTTCGCGTCGTAGGCGCCTTCGATCAGGCCCATGTACTCGCTCATCACATTGCGGTGGAAGTACGGCGGGCGGAAGGTGTCCTCGCCGACCAGCCAGCGCGGGGCGAAGACCACGAAGTCGACTCCCGCCAGGCCCGGGGTGTCGGAGGGCGAGGTCAGCACCGTGAAGATCGACGGGTCGGGGTGGTCATAGCTGATGGAGCCGATCACATTGAAGCGGCGCAGATCGTAGACGTACGGCACATGGGTGCCGTGCCAGGCGACGACGTCGAGGGGGGAGTGGCCGTAGACGGCCGACCACAGGTTGCCGCAGAACTTGTTGACGACCTCGACCGGCCGCTCCACATCCTCGTACGCGGCGGTCGGCGCGCGGAAGTCGCGGGCGTTCGCCAGGCCGTTGGCGCCGATCGGGCCGAGGTCGGGCAGCTCGAAGGGGCGGCCGTAGTTCTCGCAGACATAGCCGCGGGCGCTCTCGTCCAGCAGCTCGACGCGGAAGCGCACTCCGCGCGGGATCAGTGCCACCTCGCCGGGGCGGGCGGCGAGCAGACCCAGTTCGGTGACGAGGAGCAGTCCGCCGCGCTCCGGCACGATCAGCAGCTCGCCGTCCGAGTCGCTGAACACCCGGTCAGTCATGGGGGCGTTGGCGTGGTAAAGGTGCACGGCCATGCCCGTGCGCTGCGTGGCATCGCCGTTTCCGCCCAGCGTCCACAGCCCGGCCAGCCAGTCGGTGCCGGGCGCGGGCTCGGGCAGCGGGTTCCAGCGCAGCCGGTTGGGATCGGGGACCGTCTCGGTGAACGGCGCGCTGCGCACCGCGCCGTTGTCGACGCGCGTGAACGGCGGATGGGCGGCCGAGGGGCGGATGCGGTACAGCCAGGAGCGGCGGTTGTGCGCCCTGGGCTCGGTGAAGGCGGTGCCGCTCAGCTGCTCCGCGTACAGGCCGAGAGGGGCGCGCTGGGGGGAGTTGCGACCCTGCGGCAGTGCGCCCGGGACCGCCTCCGAGCTGTGCTCATTGCCGAAGCCGAAGGAGTACGACCGGTCGGTCAGCCCCTCGGCGGTCTTCCGCGCCTGCTCGATACCGCTGCTCATCGCACGCTCCTGGTGCTCAAGGAATCCTATGTACAACCGTAGGATTGCGGGATCGCCGCGTCAACGGCATCCGTCAACGGCATCCGTGAACGGTGTCGGCGGCATCGGTGAAGGCCCGCCATATGACGGCGTGCGGACGGCATGATGGGGCGCGTGTCCCCTGTGGAGCCGCATGCTCATCTCCGCCGTGTGCCCGTACAGCAGCGCAGCGCCGACCGGCTGGCCCGGATTCTGGACGCCTGCGCCGAACTGCTGGACGAGTGCGGATACGAGGAGCTGACCACGCGTGCGGTCGCGGAGCGCGCGGGCGTGCCCATCGGCTCCGTCTACCGCTTTTTCGGCAATAAGCGTGCCCTGGCCGATGCGCTGGCCCTGCGGAATCTGGACGCCTATGCCGAGCGGATCACCCGCCGGATCGGCGGGCTGCGGCCGGGCGACTGGCGGGCGGCGCTGGATGTCGTACTGGACGAGTATCTGGCGATGAAACGGACCGTGGCCGGTTTCGCCCTGGTCGACTTCGGCGCGCAGATTCCGGTCGGAGCACCCGCGGACGGCCCGAACCATCAGGTCTCCGACCTGCTGCTGGAGCTGCTCTCCGGCCATCTCGGGCGGGTCGCCGACCCTGAGCTGCGCCGCGCGATGCTGGTCTCGGTGGAGGCGGCGGACGCGCTGCTGCAGCTGGCCTTCCGGGTCAGCCCCGCGGGGGACGAGGGCGTCGTCGCGGAGACGAGGGAACTGCTGCGGGCCTATCTGGCCCGGATTCTGGACTGATCCGGATTCTCGGCTGATTCCCGCGGGCTCCGGTGACCCCGGCGGGTGCCCGCGCCTGTGTGCGGCGGGCGCGCCGCAAGGGGTTCCCGCACCTACGTACCGGTCGGTATGGTGAGTGCGTCCCGCGCGTCACGCTGCCGCCGCCCCCATGTGGAGGAGCCATGTCCCGCAC
The DNA here is from genome assembly GCF_026420845.1 of Streptomyces sp. PR69. GTDB lineage: Bacteria > Actinomycetota > Actinomycetes > Streptomycetales > Streptomycetaceae > Streptomyces. Next base: position 26,027 of record NZ_JAOWCB010000035.1, read on the forward strand.
CCCCGCCGCCCGGACCGCACTGCGCATCTGCCCCCTGTGCGAGGCGACCTGCGGGCTCAGCCTCACCGTCGAGGACGGGCGCGTCACCGGGGCGCGCGGAGACCGGCACGACATCTTCAGCCGGGGCTTCATCTGCCCCAAGGGGGCGTCGTTCGGCGAGCTCGACGCCGATCCCGACCGGCTCCGCGCCCCCCTCGTACGCAGCGGCGGGCAGCTGCGCGAAGCGAGCTGGGCGGAGGCGTTCGACGCGATCGCCGCCCGGCTGCCGCCGCTCGTCGCCGAGCACGGCCCGGACTCCGTCGCCGTCGTCCTCGGCAACCCCAACGTCCACACCATGGCCGGGGCGCTCTACCCGCCCGTCCTGCTCTCGCTGCTGCGCACCCGCAGCCTCTTCACCGCGAGCACCCTGGACCAGATGCCCAAACACGTCTCCAGCGGTCTCCTCTTCGGCTCCGCCACGGCCATCCCCGTCCCCGACCTGGACCGCACCGCGCATCTGCTGCTCCTCGGCGCCAACCCCGTCGAATCCAACGGCAGCCTGTGCACCGCGCCCGACTTCCCCGGCAGGCTCAAAGCACTCCGCAAACGCGGCGGCACCCTCACCGTCGTCGACCCCCGCCGCACCCGCACCGCACGGCTGGCCACCCGCCACCTCCCCATCCGGCCCGGCGCCGACGCCCTGCTCCTCGCCAGCCTCGCCCATGTCCTGTTCGAGGAGAAGCTCACCGGCCTCGGGGCCCTCGAAGAGCATGTCGAAGGAGTGGACGAACTCCGCGAGGCCCTGCGCGACTTCACACCCGAGGCCGTCGCCCCAGCCTGCGACATCGACGCCGAGGACATCCGCTCCCTCGCCCGCGAACTCGCCGCCGCGCCGTCCGCCGCCGTCTACGGACGCATCGGCAGCAGCACCGTGGAACACGGCACGCTCGCCAGCTGGCTGGTGGACGTCCTCAATGTGCTCACCGGCAACCTCGACCGCCCCGGCGGCGCGCTCTTCCCCCTCGCCGCCACCGACCGCGCGCCCCGCCCGCCCGGACCGGGCAAGGGCTTCGCGCTCGGCCGCTGGGCGAGCAGGGTCGGCGGCCACCCCGAAGCCAAGAGCGAACTGCCCATGGCCGCTCTCGCCGAGGAGATCGACACTCCCGGCGCCGGGCGGATTCGCGCCGTGCTCGCGGTGGCCGCCAACCCGGTGCTCTCCGCCCCCGACGGCGACCGGCTCGACCGGGCGCTGGCCGGAGTCGACTTCATGGTCAGCGTCGATCCGTACCTCAACGAGACCTCACGCCACGCACATGTCGTGCTGCCTGTGCCGCCGCCCTCCCAGAGCCCCCACTTCGACTTCGCCTTCAACGCTCTCGCCGTCCACAACCAGGTGCGCTACACGCCGGCGCCCGTGCCGCTGGAGCCCGGGCTGATGGACGAATGCGAGATACACGCCCGGCTCGTCCTCGCCGTGTGCGGGATGCACGGCCAGGACCCCTCCGCGCTCGACGACACGGTGATCGCCACGACCCTCGGCAAGGCGGTCGCCGACCCCTCCTCGCCCGTGCACGGCCAGGACCCCGACGCCGTCGCCGCCCGGCTCACCGGCCGCACCGGGCCCGAGCGGCGGCTCGACATGATGCTGCGCCTCGGACCGTACGACCTCACCCTCCAGCGCCTGCTGGAGCGGCCCCACGGCATCGACCTCGGCCCGCTCAAGCCCCGGCTGCCCGAGGTGCTCAGGACCCGCAGCGGCCGGATCGAACTGCTGCCCGCCCCGATCGCCGCCGATCTGCCCCGGCTGCGGCGCGCACTGTCCGAGCGGCCCGCCGGTCTCGTCCTGGTCGGCCGCCGCCATCTGCGCTCCAACAACAGCTGGCTGCACAACGTGCCCTCGCTGAACGGCGGTTCCAACCGCTGCACGCTCCATGTCCACCCGGCGGACGCCCAGCGGCTCGGCCTGCGCGACGGCGAACCGGCCAGGATCGCGGCGGACGGCGGACAGGTGACCGCCCCGGTGGAGATCACCGACGCGGTGCGGCCCGGAGTGGTGAGCCTGCCCCACGGCTGGGGACACGACCGGCCCGGCACCCGGATGAGCGTCGCCGCCGCGCACCCCGGGGCCAATGTCAACCAGCTCCTCGACGGCTCCCGGCTCGACCCGCTGTCCGGCACCGCGGTGCTCAACGGCTTCCCTGTCGAGATCACGCCTCTGGCACCGTCAAACTAACAGCGCTAGTTTGACGGTCCGGCCCGATGCGCCCGTACGATGCGGGCGCATCGTTTCCGGTCGGTCAGGAGCTTCGGAGGGAGCGCGATGAAGGCGCACGACGGCATGTACATCGACGGCCGGTGGACGCCCGCGGCGGGACCGGAGTCCATCGCCGTGGTGAACCCCGCGGACGAGCAGGTCATCGCGCAGGTGCCGGCGGGCGACGCCCGGGACGTCGACGCCGCCGTACGCGCCGCCCGCGCCGCCTTCCCCGCCTGGGCCGCCACCCCGCCCGCGGAGCGCGCGGCGAAGCTCACCGCGCTGCGCGACGCGCTGGCCGCCCGCAAGGACGAGATCGCCGAGACCGTCACCGCCGAACTGGGCGCGCCGCTCGCGTTCTCCCAGAAGGTCCACGCCGGGCTGCCGCTGCTGGTCGCGGGCTCCTACGCGGAGCTCGCCGCCTCGTACTCCTTCGAGGAGACGATCGGCAACTCCACGGTGCTCATGGAGCCGGTCGGCGTCGTCGCCGCCATCACACCGTGGAACTATCCGCTCCACCAGATCGTCGCCAAGGTCGCCCCCGCGCTGGCCGCAGGCTGCACCGTCGTCCTCAAGCCCGCCGAGGACACCCCGCTCACCGCTCAGCTCTTCGCCGGGGCCGTCCATGACGCCGGGCTGCCCGCCGGAGTGTTCAACCTGGTCACGGGGCTCGGAGCGGTCGCCGGGCAGGCGCTGGCCGCCCATGGCGACGTCGATCTGGTCTCCTTCACCGGCTCCACCGCGGTCGGCCGGCAGATCGGCGCCACCGCCGGCGGCGCGATCAAACGCGTCGCCCTGGAACTGGGCGGCAAATCCGCCAATGTCATCCTGCCCAGCGCCGATCTGGAGAAGGCCGTCAAGGCGGGCATCGCCCATGTCATGGCCAACTCCGGCCAGACATGCAGCGCCTGGACCCGGATGCTGGTCCACAAGGACCGCTACGAGGAGGCCGTCGCCCTCGCGGCCGCCGCGATCTCCGCGTATGCGCCCGGCGAGCGGATCGGCCCGCTGGTCAGCGCCAAGCAGCAGCAGCGGGTGCTCGGCTACATCCAGAAGGGCATCGCCGAGGGCGCACGGCTGGTCGCGGGCGGCCCCGACGCCCCGCGCGAGACGGGCTACTACGTCAGCCCGACCCTGTTCGCCGATGTCACGCCGGAGATGACCATCGCCCAGGAGGAGATCTTCGGCCCCGTCGTCGCGATGATCGAGTACGCGGACGAGGACGAGGCCGTACGCATCGCCAACGGCACCGTCTACGGGCTCGCGGGCGGCGTCTGGGCGGGGGAGGAGGCAGAGGCCGTCGCCTTCGCCCGGCGGATGGACGCGGGCCAGATCGACGTCAACGGCGGCCGGTTCAACCCGCTCGCCCCCTTCGGCGGCTACAAGCAGTCCGGCGTCGGCCGCGAACTGGGCCCGCACGGGCTGTCCGAGTACCTCCAGACCAAGTCCCTCCAGCTCTGACAGGGAGTTCCGCACACCATGGTCCGCGCCGCCGTTCTGCCCTCCATCGGCTCCCCGCTGGAGATCACCGAGATCGAACTGCCCGAGCCCGGCCCCGGCCAAGTGCGCGTCCGCCTGGCCGCCGCCGGGGTGTGCCACTCCGACCTGTCCCTGTCCAACGGCACCATGAGAGTGCCCGTGCCTGCGGTGCTCGGCCACGAAGGCGCGGGCACGGTCGTCTCCGTCGGGCCGGGCGTCGGCCATGTGGCCCCCGGTGACGGCGTGGTGCTCAACTGGGCGCCGTCCTGCGGCGGCTGCCACCACTGCGGCATCGGCGAAGTGTGGCTGTGCGCCAAGGCACTCGCCGGGGTGGGCGATGTCTACGCGGTCACCGCGGACGGCGTCGAACTGCACCCCGGCCTCAACGTCGCGGCTTTCGCCGAGGAGACCGTCGTCGCCGCGGACTGCGTGCTGCCCGCCCCCGCCTCCGTGCCGCTCGCCGACGCCGCCCTCCTCGGCTGCGCCGTCCTCACCGGCTATGGCGCGGTGCACCACGCCGCCCGGCTGCGCGAGGGCGAGTCGGCGGCCGTCTTCGGCGTCGGCGGAGTGGGTCTCGCCGCGCTGCAGGCCGCCCGGATCGCGGGCGCGGAGACGATCGTGGCCGTCGATGTGTCCCCGGCGAAGGAGGAACTGGCCCGCGCCGCGGGCGCTACCGACTTCCTCCTCGCCTCCGAGACCACGCCCAAGGAGATCCGGGCGCTCACGGCGGGCCACGGCGTGGACGTCTCCATCGAATGCGCGGGCCGCGCCGCCGCCATCCGCTCCGCCTGGGACTCCACCCGCCGCGGCGGCCGCACCACGGTGGTCGGCATCGGCGGCAAGGACCAGCAGGTCACCTTTAACGCCCTGGAGATCTTCCACTGGGGGCGCACGCTGTCCGGCTGTGTGTACGGCAACTCCGACCCCGCCGTGGACCTTCCCGTGCTGGCGGAGCACATCCGCGCGGGGCGGCTCGATCTGGGCGCGATGGTGACGGAGCGGATCGCGCTTGACGCCATCCCGGCCGCGTTCGAGAACATGACGGCGGGCAAGGGGGGCCGGGCGCTGGTGGTCTTCTGACGGTCCCGTACGGCCTGAGGCGCGGGGGGCCGGGGGCGGAGCCCCTGGACGGCATTACGGCCGCAGCGCCCGCATCAGAAGGTCCGCCAGGTGGTCCGCCACCTGCTGGGGGCTCAGCGGGCCGTCGGGGCGGTACCACGTGGACAGGTGGTGGACGGAGCCGAAGTGGTAGTCGACGACCAGGTCAGCCGGGGTGGCGGAGGAGAACACCCCGCTCTGCTGGCCCTCCTCGATCAGCGCCCGGAACCGCTCGTGGTACCGGCGGCGCTCCGCGCGGACCTGCTTGTGCTTCTCGGGGCTCAGATGGTGCATGGAACGGAAGAAGATCGCGGCGTCGTCGAGATTGGCGATGGTGGTGACGACGACATCCGCCGCGGCCGCGCGCAGCCGCGCCTCCACCGGCTCGTCGGCGTCGGCGAAGGCGTCCAGCCGCTCCTGCTGGAGGCGCAGCATCCGTGCGTACACCTCGTGGAGGAGGTCCTCTTTGGAGCCGAAGTAGTGGTAGAGCGCGCCCTTGGTGACGCCCGCGGCCTCGACGATCTCCTGGACCGACGTGCGGTCGTAGCCCTGCTCGGCGAAGAGCCGGGTGGCGGCGGCCAGCAGCCTCTGCGGGACGGGTGCGCCGCTCCCGTCCGTCGTCCTGGCCATCGCCATCGCCGCTCCCTGCCTTTCGTCGAGTGTTCGTTCGCTGCTCTTACCGGCGGAAACCTGGTTCCCGCCCGGGAATCTTCCCATCCGTCAGCGTCTCTTCCCACTTCTGCTGAATGTGGTTCATCGCGGTGAGCCAGCGGTCGGGGTCCGTCGCGCGGGTCTCGTAGTATCCGGCGACCTCGGGGTGGGGCAGGATCAGGAAGCGGTCCGCCTCGATGCCGTCGAACAGCGCGTCGGCCACATCCTCGGGCTCGATCGCGGTGGGCGCGAGGACGAGTTCGCCGGCCGATCCGGCGGCCGTGAGCATATCGGTGCGTACGCCCTGCGGGCAGATGGCGTGCACCTTGATCCCGCGGTGGCGGTAGGTGAGGGAGAGCCACTCCGCGAAGGCGTAGGCGGCGTGCTTGGACGCGCTGTAGGGGGCGGCGCCCACCATGGTGAGCAGTCCGGCCGCGGAGACGGTCGAGATGAAGCGGCCGCTGCCGCGCTCCAGCCAGCCGGGCAGCAGTGTGCGGGCGGCGCGCACATGTGCCATGACGTTGACGTCCCAGGCGGCCGCCCATACGTCCTCGCCGGCGAAAGCGTCGCCCGGGGAGGCGAGTCCGGCGTTGGCGCAGTAGACGTCGACGGTTCCGCCGAGGGCGTCGCGGGCCTCTTCGACGATGTGCGAGGCGTCGCCGGGGACGGCGAGCGCGCCTGTCTCGTCGGCGATGGCCTTGGTGCGCTCCGGGTCGAGGTCGTTGACTGCGACGCGGGCCCCTTCGGCCGCGAATCTGCGGGCGAGCGCCGCGCCGATGCCGCCTCCCGCGCCCGTGACCACGACCCTGGCGCCCTGCACGCTGCTCATCCCGGCCCGTCCTTCCTCTTCGGCTTCGTCCAGGGCGCAGACTAACCGGTCGGTATGCGATGGAGAAAGGGTGCGGGAGTACACCGCGGGGATCGTTCCGCCCGAGGCCCGTTCACGCTAGCGTGCGTGGCCATGACAGAGAGTGTGTGACGGTGCGGCGGAGGTGGGCCGAATGAACCTGTCGAGACGAGGGCTGCTGGCGACGGGCGGGGCGCTCGCCGCGGGCGCGGCCGGGAGCGCGGGGGCGGCCAACGGCGTGGGGGAGGCCGACAGCGTGGGGGTGGCGAAGGCACGCTCCGGCCGCCGGGTGCGCACCGGCTTCGAACAGCTCGCGGACGACGGTTACGCGCCCCTGTCCGGCGAGCGCATCGGCGTGGTCACCAATCCGACCGGCGTCACCCGCGACGTCCGGCACATCGTGGATGTGATGCACGCCGACGAGCGGGTGAACCTCGTCGCCGTCTTCGGCCCGGAGCACGGCTTCCGCGGCACCGCGCAGGCAGGCGGCTCCGAAGGCCGCTACGACGATCCGGCGACCGGACTGCCGGTCTACGACACCTATCTGAAGCGGGGCCGGCCGCTGGCAGACATCTTCACCGGGGCGGGCGTGGACACGGTGGTGTTCGACATCCAGGACGTCGGGGCGCGCTTCTATACGTACATCTGGACGCTGTACGACTGCATGGAGGCCGCGGAGCTCGCGGGGAAACGGTTCGTCGTGCTGGACCGCCCCAACCCGGTCACGGGCCGGGCGGCCTGCGGGCCGGTGCTCGACAGGGAGTTCGCGACCTTCGTGGGTCGCGAGCCGATCGCCCAGGCGCACGGGATGACGGCAGCCGAGCTGGCCCTGCTCTTCAACGCGGAGTTTCTGACCCGGCCCGTGGAGCTGGCGACCGTCCCCATGGCGGGCTGGCGGCGCTCGGCGTTCTACGACGAGACCGGTCTGCCCTGGGTGCCGCCGAGCCCCAATATGCCCACCCCGGACACGGCGCTCGTCTATGCGGGCACCTGCCTGTTCGAGGGCACCAACCTCTCGGAGGGCCGGGGCACCACCCGCCCCTTCGAACTCCTCGGCGCCGAGGGCGTCGACCGCCGCTGGGCCGAGGCGGCGAACCGGCTCGGCCTGCCCGGGGTGCACTTCCGGGAGGCGTACTTCACCCCGGTGTTCTCCAAGTTCCAGGGCACGACCGTCGGCGGCGTCCAGCTCCATGTACACGACCGGGAGGCCTACGACCCCGTCCGCACCGGAGTCGCCCTGCTGGTGACGGCGAAGCGCGTCTGGAGCGGATTCGCCTGGCGGCCCGATCACTGGATCGACAAGCTGACCGGCTCGACGACGGTCCGCACGCTGATCGACGCGGGCGCGGACCACGACGAGGTCGCCGCGGCATGGCAGGAGAAGCTCTCGGAATTCCGGCGGGTACGACGGCGGCATCTGCGGTACCGGCGCCGCTGAGCCGGGAGTGCGCCAAGCCGCCGCCGGGGGGCAGCCCCCCCTCATGACGGGGGCCGGCCGGCTGGCCGCACCCCCGGCCGGTTCCGCGAGCTGTACCGGGCCTCGTGGCCCACGGCCGGAGTGGACGCCTCCATCACGGCGCATATGCGCACCCCGCTCGCCGAACGGCGCGCCATGGCCGGCGATGTGCGCGAGGCATACGCGCTGCTGGAACGGCAGCCGCCCGGCCCCGACCGCACGGAGCACGCGTGGGTGCTTCAGCACGCTCAGGCCATCGCCCAGACCGGCACGGAGTGGTCGTACGACCTCTTCACCTCCGACGGCAGCCGGGAGGCCATGCGCTACCGCGACCGGGTCATGGCGGAGAACACCGTGTGGTGGCAGCGGATGACCGGGCACCGGATGCTGCTCTCCGCGCACAACGGCCATGTGGGATACGAGAGCAGCGACCCCGTGCACTATCCGAAGCTGCAGGGCGCGTTTCTGCGCGACATGGTCGGCGACGCCTACGTCAGCCTTGGATTCACCTTCGGGCAGGGCTCGTTCAACGCCCTCGATCTGACCGATCCGGCAGAGCCGCTGCGGCGGTTCCGCGTCGGACCCCCGGCGCCGGGCAGCACCGAGCGCACCCTGGAGCGGGTGGCGCGCTGTGACTACTGGCTGGACCTGCGCACCGCCCCGGCGGCGGCCCGCGCCTGGCTGGCGGTCGCGCGTCCGACGCGGAGCATCGGCACGGCCTGGCCCGACGAGGCCCGCCCCGTGCGGCCGGCGTCCACATACGACCTACTGATCCATCTGCACCGGGTGACCGCGGCGGAGCGGCTGTAGCGGCAGACGGCCGCCCGGGTGGCTGATGGCGGCCATCGGATTTTCGATGGAGCCGGATCGGGCACTCGTACGTCCATTCCTTGACGCCGAAGAACGAGCGACGGAGGTGGCAGTGCGATGGCCGGTTTCCGGAGTCTTGCGAGACAGGTGCGCGACACTCGGTGCGATCTGGCGCTGCGGCGCTATTCGCTGCGCAAGTGCCTGGAGCGGTTCGCCCCTTATGGGCACCGTGCGACCTGGGACCATCTGTGCGCGAGGCACAGCTTCGGCCCCGAGGACAGGCAACCCGATCCGGCGCGGCTCGTGGCCGCGCTTGAGGAACTGGAAGAGGCGCGGGCCGTCTGGCTCGCGTACGAGGAGAAGTTCGCGGTCCGCCGCAGGCGTGAGAAGCAGGCGGGGCTGCGCAGACCGGGGTTCATCGACGACTGGCACCGCAGGACCTGGGGCGGCAACGGGGTCGCCCGCTGCGACAGCCCGGCGGCCCATCCGACGGCGCACCTCGGCGAGGTGCTGCGGCGGCTGACGGCGGCACTGGAGGCCGAGCCGGGGGCGGCCTGTCCGGTGTGCGGGGGCGCGGACATCGTCTGGCGTCAGGATCTCACGTGCGAGCCGTCGTTCGGCCCGGTGTGCACGAAGTGCGGCATCGTGGTGCCGCAGCCGGTGCTCACGCGCGAAGCCGTGGACGCGGCGAAGCGGGCGGCGGCGGTGCGGGGGACGGCGGTACGGGGGACGGCGCCGGACAAGCGGGGGACGCAGGGGGCCTTGGCGTCGGTGGCGTAAGCGCGGGGGCGCTGACGTACTGGACATACTGGATGCACTGAACGAACCGGCGCGGCGCGAGGGCGGACCGCGGCGTCGTCGCGCCCCCGCGCCGGGCCGGGCCGTTGACAGGCCCCGCCCTGACCCGCATGCTGAGCAAGCGCTTGCACAGTGATCGCGACGGGCAGGGAGCAGGGACATGGCCGAGCCGAGGGTCTTCACCTCCGCCGACGAGCTGCGTGCCGGGGTCGGGGAGCAGTTGGGGCACAGCGACTGGCTGGAGATCGAGCAGAAGCGGATTGATCTGTTCGCCGAGGCGACCGGCGATCACCAGTGGATCCATGTCGATCCGGAGCGCGCCGCGGCCGGCCCGTTCGGCGGCGTCATCGCCCATGGGTATCTGACGCTGTCCCTGCTGCCGGTGTTCGTGCCGCAGATCCTGCGTGTCGAGGGCATGACGATGGGCGTCAACTACGGGGCCAACAAGGTGCGTTTCCCCGCACCCGTGCCCGTCGGCTCACGCCTGCGCGCTACCGCCGTGCTCAAGGACGTCACGGAGGCGGGCGGCGGGGTGCAGGTGACGGCGGTCGTGACCGTCGAGCGTGAGGGCGGGGAGAAGCCGGTGTGCGTGGCCGAGACGGTGTCCCGCTACTACTTCTAGCGCCGCGACCGGCGATGTTCACCCGTCAAGGAGCGTCATCCGGCGCCGGGGCGTACCTCCCTGGCCCGCAGGGCCCAGGTGGAGTGCGGGGCTCCGCCCCCAGCCCCCTCCGGGGGAGGGCTGCGGGGCTGTCGCCCCGCGCCTCCAGGGCGTGAAGGAGGAGACCCGTCGACCGTGCCAAGGCCCGCCGGACATGGGCTGAGCCCGCTTCCGGCGCGCCGTCGTCACTTCGGCGCGCGGACCATCCGCAGGACCAGGTCGGCGTAGAGCGCGCCGACCTCGTCCGGCGTACGCCTGCCCGCGACATTGAACCAGCGCGCCACATCGATGCAGAGCGAGAGCACCGCGACGGTCGTCCCCGGCACGTCGGGCACGTCGAACTCGCCGGACTCCACGCCCTCGTTGAGGATGCCCCGCACCACGGCGTCGCTGCGGCGGCGCAGGCCGACGATCTCGGCGCGGTGGGCGTCGCTGAGCGCGTCCAGTTCGTACTGGACGACCCGCGCCGTGTCATGCCGCCCCGCGTGCCAGCGGACGAAGGAGCGCACGGCCTCGGCGAGCCGCTCCGAGGGGGTGCCGCCGGAGGCGTCGGCCGTCTGGAGGATCTCCAGCGCCTTGTCGTGGCCGATGCGGCTGATCCGGTGGAGCAGCTCTTCCTTGGTCTTGTAGTGGATGTAGAGCGCGGCCGGGCTCATCCCGGCCCGGCCCGCGATGTCGCGGGTCGTGGTGGCGTGGTAGCCGCGCTCCGCGAAGGCCGCGACGGCGGCGACGAGCAGCTTTCTGGCCGCCTCGGGAGTGACCTCGCCCCATGGCGCGTCCTCGCGGGCCGTCTCCTCCGCCGCAGTCATCGTCCTTCGCCCCTTCCGCACTGTCAGGACGAACACCATACCGCGACGGTGAGCAAGCGCTTAGAGTCTGCGCAGGTCAGCGTGCGTCCGAATCGAGTCAGGATCGCGCCGAATCGCGTCAGAGCGCGTCAGAGCGCGTCAGACCGCGCCGGATCGCGCCGGATCGCGGAGTCCCCGTCGGGGCAGAATGTGCCGCATGGCCCGACCGCGCAAGCCCCTCCTCAGCCGAGAGCTCATCGTCGAGAAGGCGAGCGCGCTCGTGGACGCCGAGGGGCTCGACGCCGTCTCCACCCGGCGGCTCGCCGCGGAGCTCGGCGTCAGCGGCCCCTCCCTCTACAACCACTTCCGCAACAAGGACGAGATCCTCGACGCCGTCGCCGACGCGATCAGCGCACAGGTCGATCTGTCGATGTTCGACGAGGACGACGGGCGGGACTGGCGCACCGCGCTGCACGACTGGGCCGTCTCCTACCGGGCCGCCCTGCTGGCCCACCCCCACACCGTGCCGGTGCTGGCGCGCGGCCCCGGCCGCAGGCCGGCCGGGCTGCGGGTGGCGGACGCCGTCTTCGGCGCGATGGTCCGCGCGGGCTGGCCGCCCGCGCAGGCGACCCGCATCGGGGCGCTGATGCGGTACTTCATCACCGGCTCGGCGCTCGGGTCCTTCGCCGCCGGTTTCGTCGATGACTCCTCCGCCTACGACCCGGCCGACTATCCGCATCTCGGCCAGGCCCATCTGCTGGCCGACCGCAGAGACCGGATCGACGAGGGGGCTTTTGAGACCGGTCTGCGCGCCCTGCTCGACGGGCTGGAGCTCCAGCACCGGGCGCTGACCCGCCGCTGACACTTCGGCCGCGGCCGAAGTGTCCATGCGCCAGGGTGGGGCATGGAGCCGAGCCGACTCGCCGCGCTCGCGGCGCTCCTCGCGGACGGGACCCGCGCCGCGTTCTGCCTGGCGCTGCTCGACGGACGCGCCTGGACGGCGGGCGAACTCGCCCGGCACGCCGGGGTCGCCTCCTCCACCGCCAGCGAACACCTCGGCAAACTCGTCACCGGCGGCCTTCTCGCCGAGGAGCGGCAGGGCCGTCACCGCTGTGTGCGGCTGGCCGACGACCGTACGGCGTATCCCGTCGAGGCGCTGGCCGCGCACACCGGCCCCGTGCCCGCAGGCCCGCCTCGGTCCCTGGTGGCGGCGAGCGCCCGCGACGCCATGGCCCGCGGCCGTACCTGCTACGACCACCTCGCCGGGCGTGCTGCTCTGTCTGCCGGCGGCGGCCGGCTACGCGGGCGGGGCGATGGCCCAGAGCGCCGGCCCTGGTGGTGGCGATGTCCTGGCCGACGCTGGACGAGGTGCCGGGGGTGTGGACGCTGGCGGGCGGCGCGGTGTGCCTGGCGGGTGTGGCGGTCTCCCGCAGCCGGGGCGCCGCCGCGGCCCCCGCGCTCCAGCAGCCGCCGCGGCCCGGTCCCCGGGCCCCCGCCCTCCGAAGCCCCGTTCGTCAAGCGGCGGAGGGGCTGACGTCGCCGTACCGCTTCAGCTCCCGCCGCGCCAGCGACCTCTGATGCACCTCGTCCGGCCCGTCCGCCACCCGCAGCGTCCTCGCCGCCGCCCACAGCTCCGCCAGCGGGAAGTCCTGGCTCACCCCGGCGGCCCCATGCAGCTGCACCGCCTTGTCGAGGATGTCGACCACCGCACGAGGGGTGGCGATCTTGATGGCCTGGATCTCGGTGTGCGCGCCCCGGTTGCCGACCGTGTCCATCAGCCAGGCCGTCTTCAGCACCAGCAGCCGGAGCTGCTCGATGGTCACCCGCGCGTCGGCGATCCAGTTCTGGACGACGCCCTGCCGGGCGAGCTCCTTGCCGAAGGCCGTACGGGACACCGCCCGACGGCACATCAGCTCGACGGCCCGCTCGGCCATGCCGATCAGCCGCATGCAGTGGTGGATGCGGCCGGGACCCAGCCGCGCCTGCGCGATGGCGAAGCCGCCGCCCTCCTCGCCGACGAGGAAGGACGCCGGCACCCGCGCCCCGTCGAAGACGACTTCGGCGTGCCCCCCGTGGGAGTGGTCCTCGTACCCGTACACCTGCATCGCCCGGCGGACCTCGACGCCCGGGATGTCGCGCGGGACGAGGACCATCGACTGCTGACGCCGGATGTCGTCGCCGTCCGGGTCGGTCTTGCCCATCACGATGAAGATCTTGCAGTCGGGGTTCATCGCCCCGGAGATGTACCACTTGCGGCCGGTGACGACATACTCTTCGCCGTCGCGCTCGATCCGCGTCTCGATGTTCACCGCGTCCGATGAGGCTGCCTCCGGCTCCGTCATCGCGAACGCCGAGCGGATCTCACCGGCCAGCAGCGGCTCCAGCCACCGCTTCTTCTGCTCCTCGCCGCCGAACTGCGCGAGCAGCTCCATGTTCCCCGTGTCCGGGGCCGCGCAGTTCAGCGCGGCGGGCGCCAGATGCGGGCTGCGGCCGGTGATCTCGGCGAGCGGCGCGTACTGGAGGTTGGTCAGCCCGGCCCCGTACTCCGGGTCGGGGAGGAACAGGTTCCACAGCCCCTGCCTGCGGGCCTCGGCCTTCAGCTCCGCCATGACGGGCGGGGTGTCCCAGGGTGAGGCGAGCGCGGCGCGCTGTTCGCGCTCGACCTCCTCCGCCGGGTGGATGTGTTCGTCCATGAAGGCGAGCAGCCTGGCGCGCAGCTCCTCGGTGCGTGCGTCGAATGCGAAGTCCATGAGGGCGTCTCAGCCTTCCTGAAGGGTGGACAGTCCGTGTTCGATGAAGAGAGGGACGAGTTCGCCGATCCTGTCGAAGCCCTCGCCGACGGTCTGGCCGAGGGCGTGGCGGTAGTGGATGCCCTCAAGGATCACGGCGAGCTTGAACCAGGCGAAGGCCGTGTACCAGGCCACCGCGGAGGTGTCCCGGCCGGAGCGCGTGGCGTACCGCTCGATCAGCTCGGCGGGCGACGGGTGCCCGGGGGCTTCGGCTGTCGTGCTCACGGGTGAGGAGGCCAGCTCCAGCGGCACGCTGTACATCGCCAGCAGCCCCAGATCGGTGAGCGGGTCCCCGAGCGTCGACATCTCCCAGTCGAGCACCGCGGTGATCCGGTCGCGCTCGCCGACGAGGACATTGTCGAGCCGGTAGTCGCCGTGGATCACGGTGGCCGCGGGGGAGCGGGGGAGAGCCCGGCCGAGCGCCGCGTGAAGCTCGTCGACGCCCGGCAGCTCCCGGTTGCGGGAGGCGTCGAGCTGCTTGCCCCAGCGGCGCAGCTGCCGGTCGAGGAAGCCGTCCGGCCGCCCGAAGTCGCCCAGGCCGACGGCCTCGGGGTCGACCGCGTGCAGCTCGACCAGCGTGTCCACCAGCCGGAACACCGTGTCCCTGGTGCGCTCCGGGCCCAGCGGCGCGAGCTGCTGCGCGGTGCGGTAGGGGGTGCCCGCCATGAATTCCATGACGTAGAAGGGCGCCCCGAGCACCGAGGCGTCCTCGCACAGCAGCACCGGCGCGGGCACCGGCACGGATGTCGAGTGCAGCGCGCTGATCACCCGGTGCTCCCGCTTCATATCGTGCGCGGTGGCCAGCACATGCCCGAGCGGGGGCCGCCGGACCACCCAGCGGCTCGTCCCGTCCGTCACGGCGTACGTGAGGTTCGACCGGCCCCCCTGCACCAGCTCCGCACGGAGCGGCCCTTCCGCCAGCCCGGGCCGTTCACGGTCGAGCACCTTCCGGAGCTCCTCCGGGTCGAGGCCGGGGGGATGGGGCGCGGAGCACATACGCATACCTCCGATGCGGGGCGGACGGACGGCCGGCAGATCCCGACCATGATGACCGACCAGTCGGTATGTCGTCCAGAGGGGCCGCCCAAGCGCGGGAGGCGAACCGCTTGTGTGCGTGTTGCGTGTGTTGTGTGCGTTGCTCGTGTTGTGCCTGTTATGCGTGGCAGGCCACCGGCACCCCGCCGTTCATCGCCGTCATATCCCCGAACACCGCTGCCGGGTCCAGCGGCGACCCCTCGGGCAGGCCCTCCAGCTCCGCGTACGCCCGGTGCAGATTCGCCGCCAGGCGTTCGCTCTCCCGCAGTTCGGCGAAGGGCCCGAGGTCCGCCCCGCGCGCCGTTTCCAGCGGACTGAGGCCCTTCGCCCGACCCTGCTCGGCCAAGTCGGCCACAAACCGCAGATAGCGTTCGGTCGCGTCGTAGGCGGACGGGTCCGTCACCGGGCCGTGGCCCGGGACCACGATGTCCGCGTCCAGGGAGCGCAGCATGTCCAGCGCGCGCAGCGACCCGCTCAGCGAGCCGACCGGCACAAAGGGGGTGCCTCCCTGGAAGACCAGGTCGCCGGTGAAGACGACCCGCTGGCTGGGCAGGTGCACCACGGTGTCGCCGAGGGTGTGCGCGGGGCCGCCGGGGTGTATGAGGCGCACCTCGATATCGCCTGCGTGCAGGGTGAGGCGATCGCGGTACGTCACCGACGGCACGGTGATCCGGATGTCGCCGAAGTCGTTCTGCGGCCAGAGCAGATGCAGCTGGCGGTCCGCCGCGAGCGCTTCGCTCCGGCATGCCTCATGGCCGACGACGACCGCGGTGTCCGTGAAGACGCAGTTGCCGTACGTGTGGTCGCCGTGGTGGTGGGTGTTGATCACGGTGCGCGGCAGCGGCGCGCCGCTCGCCAGCACCGCCTGGCGCAGCGCCCGCGCCCGCCGCTCGGTGGCGGCGGTGTCCACGAGCACGGTCGTCTCTCCGTCGCTGACGAAGCCCGCGTTGTTCAGGCACCATCCGCCGTCGGGCTGGACATAGGCGTGGACGTGCGCGTCCGGCTGGTCGCCGGGTGTGAGTCGTACGGTGTACGGGTCTGCGGCGGGCATGGCGATCCCCCGGGGTGTCGTCGGTGAACTGGCCGGTCAAGCCTGCCAGTTGACGAATCCCCGGGGGAAGAAGGGCTTCCGGCGCGCCACGGTGGCCCTCCGGGCGACGGCCGGGACGTCAGTGGTCGTCCCAGTGCCCGTCGTGCGCGGCGTGCCGGTGCCCGTCGTGGACGTAGTCCACATGGTCGCCGTGCACCACGGCAGGATGACCGCATCCGTCGCCGTGTTCATGGACATGGCCGCTGTGCTCGATGTGCTCACCGGGCTCGCATTCGTCCCAGTGGCCCGCGTGCGCCTTGTGGAGATGTCCGTCGTGGGCGTAGTCGACATGGTCGCCGTGCGGGACTTCGGGGTGGCCGCAGTCGGGGCCGTGGGCATGCTCGTGGGCAGGGTGCTCCTGGTGTAGAACGGTCATAGTCCTCACCTTGCTGGAAATGGTGATGTTCTTCCGTAATCCAGGCTAATCGCTCAGCGTCGCATCGGCCGGACGACGGGCCGCGCCGGGTGAACGGCGTACCTCGTACGCACCGCCCGCCGCCCCGCCGCCCCGCCGCCCCGTCCCTCGGCCGCTGACCGCGCCGCGCCGGTTCGCGGCCGGTCGGGGGCGCCCTGCCCTGGCAATCGACGCCGGTGGACGCGCTGCGGCGAACTGCCCGCGGAGTGCTTGACCCCTGGCCCCGCCGCCCGGCCGGATGGCCGCACCGCGCGGGATCAGCCGATGGCGACCATCACGCACCCGGCCAGGGCCAGCCCCAGCACACATCCCGTCGCGGCGAGCGCCGCCCGGTGCGAGAGCGGGTCCGGGCGCGGCGAGGCCGCCGCCCCTATCCGGCGGTGGGCCACCGCGAGAAAGCAGAGCCACACCGCCGCCATCACGGCCACCGCCGCTGCGCCGACGGCCGTAGGGCCGGGCTGAACCGCGCCCTTGCCCGCGAGCACGGCGACGACCGTGCAGGTCAGCGTGGTGCGCCGCCAGGCGAGCCGGGTCCGTTCCGGCTGCAGCCCGGGGTCGCGCGCGGGTGCCGGGCCGTCGCCCGGCCCCCGTCCGCTCACCCCGCGCCCTCCCACGCCACCACCGCGGCCATCGCCAGCGACACCGCCCCGATGGCCAGGGCCAGCAGCACGGGAAAGCGTGAGACCGGCAGATCCTCGCCACGGCGCATCGCGCGCTCACAGCGCACCCAGTGATTGACCGCCCGCACCGCGCACAGCACACCCGCGCCGATCAGGGCGAGCGCCAGGCCCACGCGTACCCCGAAGCGCAGATCCGGCAGAAACTGGTCGACCGCGAAACCGCCGCCGATCAGCGCCAGAGCCGTCCGCAGCCAGGCCAGAAACGTGCGTTCGTTGGCGAGTGAGAAGCGGTAGTCCGGTGTGTCGCCCTCCTCGCTGATGCGCTGGGGCGCGAACCACAGCCGCAGACCCTGTACGAAGTCACTCACGCTCGCACCTTACGCACCTTACGTGTGCTCCGCCCTCCCGCCCCCGCCGCCGGCTGCGCCCCGGCTGCCAGTTGCGCCCCCGCTGGCCGCGGGTCCCCCGGACCGGAACGCCTTCAGCCGCTCGTACGCCGCCAGCCCGTCCGGCACCCACCTCCAGTCGCCGATCCTCCGCTGAAGCTCCTCCTCCGGCAGAAAGGCGTGCCAGGCGACCTCCTCCGTCTGCGGCCGCACCGGCAGCTCGCAGCGCACCTCGTACACATACGACCACCAGCTGTGCCGAGGGCTGCCCCCTCCCTCGTACAGGAACTTGAACAGCGGCGTCGGAGCGGGCAGCCCCGAGACCCCCAGTTCCTCCTCCGCCTCGCGCAGCGCCGCCTCGTCGTAGCTCTCTCCCGCACCCACGACGCCGCCGACGAACATGTCGTAGTGGGAGGGAAAGACCAGCTTCCCCTGCGTGCGGCGGTGCACGAAGACACGCCCCCGCGCGTCCTTCGCCTGGATGAACACACAGCGGTGGCGCAGCCCCCGGGCATACGCCTCTCCCCGCGGGGCCTGACCCACCACCCGGTCCGCGGCGTCGACGATGTCCAGGATCTCGTCAGCAGAACTCATGCGGACAGCATGCCCTGTCACACCTGTTGACTCGTTACTGGCGCGTACGGAAGATCGGACCACTCGCCCGGGCCGAGGGGCGACGACAAGCCGACGAGGGTGGCAGCCATGGCGTACGACGCTGATGTGATCGTGATCGGGGCGGGGCTCGCCGGGCTGGCCGCCACGGCGGAGCTCGTCGACGCCGGACGCACCGTCATCCTGCTGGACCAGGAGCCCGAGCAGTCCCTCGGCGGACAGGCCCACTGGTCCTTCGGCGGGCTCTTCCTCGTCGACTCGCCCGAGCAGCGCAGGATGCGCATCCGCGACAGCCAGGCGCTCGCCCTTCAGGACTGGCTCGGCACGGCCGGCTTTGACCGCGACGAGGACCACTGGCCCCGGCAGTGGGCCGAGGCGTACGTCGACTTCGCCTCCGGAGAGAAGCGGGCCTGGCTGCGCGCCCAGGGCCTGCGCTTCTTCCCCGTCGTCGGCTGGGCCGAGCGCGGCGGCTACGGCGCGCGCGGCCACGGCAACTCCGTACCCCGCTTCCACATCACCTGGGGCACGGGCCCCGGCGTCGTCGCCCCCTTCGAGCGCAGGGTCCGCGAGGGCGTCGCCCGCGGCCTCGTCACCCTGCGCTTCCGGCACCGCGTCACCGGCCTCGGCGGCAGCGCGGGCGCGCCGGACACCGTCAGCGGCGAGGTCCTGGAAGCGTCGTCCGCGGCGCGCGGCGCCGCCAGCAGCCGCGAGGTGGCCGGCGCCTTCGAGTACCGCGCCCAAGCAGTGATCATCTGCTCGGGCGGCATCGGCGGCAACCACGACCTCGTCCGCGCCCAGTGGCCCGAGCGGCTCGGAACGCCGCCCGAGAAGATGCTCTCCGGCGTCCCCGCCCATGTCGACGGGCTGATGCTGGGCATCGCCGAACGCGCCGGCGCCAGCCACATCAACCGCGACCGCATGTGGCACTACACCGAAGGCATCGAGAACTGGAACCCGATCTGGGCCCGCCACGGCATCCGCATCCTGCCCGGCCCCTCCTCCCTCTGGCTCGACGCCCGCGGCCGCCGGCTGCCTGTGCCGCTCTTCCCCGGCTTCGACACCCTCGGCACCCTCGAACACATCATGCGGTCCGGCCATGACCACACCTGGTTCGTCCTCGACCAGAAGATCATCGGCAAGGAGTTCGCCCTCTCCGGCTCCGAACAGAACCCCGATCTGACGGGCAAGTCGGTCCGTGACGTCATCGGCCGCGCACGCGCCGATGTGCCGGGCCCGGTCAGGGCGTTCATGGACAAGGGCGTCGACTTCGTCGTGGCGCACGACCTGCCCGCCCTGGCGCGCGGCATGAACGCCCTCACCAAGGAGCCGCTCATCGACGAGGACGACCTGCGGCGCGAGATCGTCGCCCGGGACCGGGAGATCGCGAACCCGTTCACCAAGGACCTCCAGGTCACCGCCATCCGCGGTGCCCGCCACTACCTGGGCGACCGGCTGATCCGCACCGCCGCCCCGCACCGCATCCTCGACCCCAAGGCCGGACCGCTCATCGCCGTACGGCTGAACATCCTCACCCGCAAGTCCCTCGGCGGCCTGGAGACCGATCTGTCCTCGCGGGTCCTCGACGGCGGCGGCGAGGTGCTGCCGGGGCTGTACGCGGCGGGCGAGGCGGCCGGCTTCGGCGGCGGAGGCGTCCACGGCTACCGGTCCCTGGAGGGCACCTTCCTGGGCGGCTGCCTCTTCTCCGGCCGTACGGCGGGCCGCGCCGCCGCGAAGGCTGTGGCGTGACCCGCCGGGGCAGTCGCCACGAGGTATGACGGAAGTCTGACGTCTTCCGCTTCTCCCTGGTCCACGGGGCCCGAGGGTGTTCGAATCGAGGCGTGAGCAGACACCATCCCGACGCCGAGGGCGCGCCCATGGGACGCCGTATCGTGCTGTCCATGCTCGGGCTGGGCGCGGCCGGAGTCGTCGCCGCGCCGCAGCTCCAGCGCGGACTTGAGTCATTCCTGGGCGCGGCGGCCGACAAGGACCCCACAGGACTGACCGAACTCCTCCCCAACGGCGGAGGATTCCGCTACTACTCCGTCGTCTCCTCCGTGCCCCGCAAGGACGAGTCGAGCTACCGGCTGACCGTCGACGGGCTGGTCGACCGCCCGGCGACGTACACCCTCGACCAGCTGCGCGCGCTGCCGCAGACCCGGACGGTACGGGACGTCCAGTGCGTCACCGGCTGGCGCGTGCCGGAAACGCCCTTCTCCGGGGTGAAGCTGTCCGCGCTGCTGGACGCGGCGGGCGTACGGCCCGAGGGCAAGGCGATCCGCTTCACCTGCTTCGACGGCGTCTACAGCGAAAGCCTCACCCTGGCGCAGGCGCGCCGGGACGACGTCCTGGTGGCGCTGCAGATGCAGGACAAGCCGGTCAGCCACTCCCACGGCGGCCCCGTCCGGCTCTATGTGGCGCCGATGTACTTCTACAAATCGGCGAAATGGCTCTCCGGGATCACCGTCACATCCGACGTCCAGCCCGGCTACTGGGAGGAGCGAGGCTATGACGTCGACGCCTGGGTCGGCCGTTCCAACGGCCGCACCGACGCCCCCACCGTCTGAACAGACCGGAAGAGCGGGACGGGTACGGCGGTTCAGCCGGGCCGAGCGCTGGGTGCACCGCACCACGGCCGCGCTGATGCTGCTGTGCATCGCCACCGCGGCCGCCCTGTACGTGCCGCAGCTCGCCGAACTCGTCGGCCGCCGCCCCCTGGTGGTCACCCTCCACCAGTGGTCGGGCCTGCTGCTGCCCGCGCCGTTCCTGCTGGGCCTCGCTTCACCCGCCTTCCGAGCCGATCTGCGCCGGCTCAACCGCTTCCAACCGCACGACCGCACCTGGCTGCGCGCGGCACGGCGGCGCGACCGCAGCCCGGAGTCCCGGCCCGCGGGGAAGTTCAACGCCGGACAGAAGGTCTACGCGGGCTGGATCGCCGGAGCGGTGCTGCTGCTGCTCGCCACCGGACTGCTGATGTGGTTCACCTCGCTCACCCCGCTGGTGTGGCGCACGAGCGCGACCTTTGTCCATGACTGGCTCGCACTCGCGGTCGGCATCGCCGTCGCCGCCCATATCGCCAAGGCCCTCGCGGACCCCGAGGCGCGCCGAGGGATGCGGACGGGGTGGGTCGAGCGGGGGTGGGCGCGGAGAGAGCATGCGCTGTGGCGGGCGGACGAGCCGGACGGGGGCTCATAGTGAGCCCGTCCGGCGATTGAGGACCGGGGGTCTGGGGGCGGAGCCCCCAGTTCTGGGAAGCGCCCGCAGTGCCTGCGCCACGACCTCCTCCACCGTCCCCGACACCTCGACCGCCGCCCCCGCCTCATCGCCCCCCAACGGCTCCAACGCTGCGAACTGCGAATCCAGCAGCGCCACCGGCATAAAGTGCCCGCGGCGCGCCGCCATCCGCGCCTCGATGAGCGCACGCTCCCCGGTGAGATGGAGGAAGACGATCCCGGGGCCGCGGCCCGCAGCCGGTCGCGATAGCGCCGTTTGAGGGCGGAGCACGACACCACGCCTGCCAGCCCCCGGTCCGACCGCCCGCGGGCCCAGGCGCCGACGGAATCCAGCCATGGCTCCCGGTCCACATCGTCCAGCGGCGTCCCGGCGGACATCTTCGCGACATTCTCCGGAGGGTGGAAGCCGTCGCCCTCGGCGTACTCCACCCCCAGCGCCTCGGCGAGCAGCGCGCCCACCGTGCTCTTGCCGGTGCCCGCCACGCCCATCACGGCCACGACGACGCCGTCTGTGCTCACTGCCATGGACACGACCGTACGAGATGCCGTACGAGACGCGGGCAAGAGGTGGGCAAGCGGTGGGCAAGAGGCCGAAAACACCCTCCCGGCCCCGCCGGGCGGCCGACAATCGACGGCATCCGCTGGCCGACGAGAAAAGGCAGGTTCTGCGATGCCGCAGCAGGTGCAAGGCGTGATCGCCCCGGGCAGGGACGAGCCGGTGCGCGTCGAGACGGTCACCGTGCCGGACCCGGGGCCGGGAGAGGCCGTCGTCCGGGTGCAGGCCTGCGGCGTCTGCCACACCGATCTGCACTACAAACAGGGCGGAATCAACGACGACTTCCCGTTCCTCCTCGGCCATGAGGCCGCGGGCGTGGTGGAGTCCGTCGGCGACGGGGTGACGGATGTGACCCCCGGCGACTTCGTCGTCCTCAACTGGCGCGCCGTGTGCGGACGCTGCCGGGCCTGTCTGCGCGGCCGCCCCTGGTACTGCTTCGACACCCACAACGCCCGGCAGAAGATGACCCTCGGCGACGGCACGGAGCTCTCACCCGCCCTCGGCATCGGCGCGTTCGCCGAGAAGACCCTCGTCGCCGCCGGCCAGTGCACCAAGGTGGACCCCGCCGTCGCCCCGTCCGTGGCCGGACTGCTCGGCTGCGGCGTCATGGCGGGCATCGGCGCGGCCGTCAACACCGGCCAGGTCGGCCGCGGCGACACCGTCGCCGTCATCGGCTGCGGCGGCGTCGGCGACGCGGCGATCGTCGGCGCCCGGCTGGCGGGCGCGGCGAAGATCATCGCCGTGGACGTCGACGCCCGCAAACTGGACATCGCACGGACGATGGGCGCCACCCACACCGTCGACTCCCGCACCGCGGACCCGGTCGAAGCCATCCGCGAACTCACCGGCGGCTTCGGCGCGGACGTCGTGATCGAGGCCGTCGGCCGCCCGGAGACATACAAGCAGGCCTTCTACGCCCGTGATCTGGCGGGCACCGTCGTCCTCGTCGGCGTCCCCACCCCCGACATGACCCTGGAACTGCCCCTGCTGGACGTCTTCGGCCGCGGCGGCGCGCTCAAGTCGTCCTGGTACGGCGACTGTCTGCCCTCCCGTGACTTCCCCATGCTCATCGATCTGCACCAGCAGGGCCGTATCGACCTCGCCGCGTTCGTCACGGAGACGATCGGGCTGGGCGAGGTGGAGAAGGCGTTCGCCCGGATGCACGAGGGAGACGTGCTGCGCTCGGTGGTGGTCCTCTGATGGCCGCTCGCGTCGACCGGCTCGTCACCGCGGGCGTCTTCACCCTCGACGGAGGCAGCTGGGACGTCGAGAACAACGTCTGGATCGTCGGCGACGACCACGAGGCCGTCGTCATCGACGCCGCCCATGACGCCGAGGCCATCGAAACCGCCCTCGGCGGCCGCACCCTGCGCGCCATCGTATGCACCCACGCCCACAACGACCACATCGACGCGGCCCCGGCGCTCGCCGCCGCGACCGGCGCCCCGGTGCTGCTGCACCCCGACGATCTGCCGCTGTGGCGGCTCACCCACCCCGGGCGCGCCCCGGACGGCGAACTCGCCGACGGGCAGACGCTGACCGTCGGCGGCGTCGGGCTGACCGTGCTGCACACCCCGGGCCACGCCCCCGGCGCGGTCTGCCTATACGCCCCCGCCCTGGCCACGGTCTTCACCGGGGACACGCTCTTCCGCGGCGGGCCCGGCGCGACCGGCCGGTCCTACTCCGACTTCCCGACGATCGTCGACTCCATCGCCAAGCGGCTGCTCACCCTGCCGCCCGAGACCGCGGTGCGCCCCGGCCACGGCGATGCGACGGCCATCGGCGAGGAGTCACCGCACCTGGAGGAGTGGATTCAGCGCGGCCACTGAGACAGCTCACGGCGGCTGACGAACCGGCACGGCTCGCCCGTGACCGGGTCCGTGAACTCCAGGACCCTCGCGAGGAGCTGCAGCGGACGCGCATAGTCGTCGGGGGCCTCGTCCCGTACCGCCGGATACAGCGGGTCGTGCAGGATGGGCAGCCCGAGGCTGTTCATATGCACCCGCAGCTGATGCGTACGGCCCGTGGCGGGCGTCAGCCGGTACCGGCCAAGCCCGCCACGCCGCTCCGCCAGCTCGATCCGGCTCTCGCTGTTCGGCTCGCCGCCCGGCGCCTCGCGGGCGGCGAGCACGCCCCGCTCCTTGACGATCCGGCTGCGCACCGTCCGGGGCAGCGCCACACCGGGGTCGTAGGGCGCGACCGCCTCGTACTCCTTGCGCACCCGCCGGTCCCGGAACATCGTCTGGTACGCGCCGCGGTCCTCGGGCCGTACGACGAACAGGACCAGACCGGCCGTGAGCCGGTCCAGCCGGTGCGCGGGCTGCAGGGCGGGGATGCCCAGCTCCGTGCGCAGCCGCGCCACCGCCGTCTCGGTGATATGCCCGCCGCGCGGCGTGGTGGCGAGGAAGTGCGGCTTGTCGGCCACGACCAGCCGCTCGCCGCGATACACGATCCCCACCTCGAACGGCACCCGTTCCTCCGGGGCGAAGTCCCGGTGGAACCACAGGTGCAGCCCCTCGGCATACGGCTCGTCCGCCGTGACCCCGCGCCCCTCCTCGCCGACGATCCGCCCCTCCCGGAACAGCGCGGCCACGCCGTCGACGCCGATCGCCCGCCCGTAGCGTGCGGTGAGGTACGCGCCCACGGTGCCCCAGCCGCCCGCCGGGTCCCCGGGCAGCCGGACATGCACAGGATCGATCCCGTCGCGCTGCGCGAGCGGCGACGGCGGCGCGGAGCGGCTGCTGGATCTGCGTCTCACACCGAGACTGTACGAAACGCCGAGAACCCCAGCCGGGCTGGGGTTCTCTCTGGTGTCCGAGGGGGGACTTGAACTCTCCACTCGGGCACCAGCCCCCAACCGCTCTGACCTGGGGAAACGCCCGCTGACAGGCTTGGTTTCGGCGGGCGTTTCTCCTGTTCTTTCCTGCTGTTTCAGGCGCGTTCCGGCCCCTGTTGGTCATGCGTTGGTCACGTGACCAACCCTCTTCCGAGGCGTCCGTCCCTGGTCAGGCTTCCGGGACGGCGCCACGGGGCTACGCCCAGTCTGCACGGGCGCGTACGTGACCACGCACCGGGGGGTGAGCCGGGGTGGTCGCCGCCCTGTTTATGCAAGGACACGCATAGTCGCGTTCGCGCATAGACGCGTGACACCGCCCCCTCTAGTGTCGTTGGGCAGGCGGCCCAAACGGGTCCAGAGCAAGGGGGTTTGGCATGTCCGAACGTTCGGCACTCACCCGGCTCACGGGCAACGGCAACGGCGAGTGCGGAGAGAAGGACTGCCCGAACGTGTACCGCACGGCTACCGGGTCGTTCGTGGTGCAGGGCGACGTGTCCGACGCCTTCACCCCGCCCTCCGGCGAAGGGCTCGTGGAAATCCCGGAGGCAGTTCTCAGGGAGGCGTTCCGTGCACTTGGATGGTGACGCGTGGAATGACTGCTTCGATTCCATGGAGCGTGAGGCGTGGCGGCTGGAAACGCTGCCCACCTACACCATGCCCCAGGAAGCGGAGAAGCTGAAGCGCTTTCTCGCCGGGGAGAAATCCCCCGACGATTACACGTCGGCATGGATGGACGAGGTTCGGCAATGGACCTCGGAAGGAAAGAGCGTCGGCAGGGTGCACGTCGTGACCCGCCCGCTCTCGGACTACCTTCGGTTCGAGTTCGAGTATTACTACCGGCACCACGTGAAGGTGGGCGAGGATATCCGCATCCTCGACCTCACCGACCGGGAGAACCCGGGACTTCCGGATCAGGATTTCTGGATGTTCGATGAGTCCAAGGTGGTCCTGATGAACTACCGGGCAGACGGGACGCAGATAAACCGGGAGCTGTACGAGGGTGATCCGGAGCCGTACCGGCAGTGGAAGCGGATTGCCGTTGCCGAGTCGGTTCCATTCCTGGAGTACGTGAGCGGGTGACGTTCGACCCTGAGCAGATGGGCCAGCCTAAACAGGAACTGGCGGCCCTGCTGAAAGAACTACGCAAGCGAGCCGGCCTCACTGGAGACCGGCTCGCTCGGCGTTGCAACATGTCCCAATCGAAGATCAGCCGGATCGAGAATGGGAAAGCTCAGCCGAGTCTGCTGGACCTGGAAAGAATCCTCCGGGCCGTCGTGGCTCCGCCCGAGGTCATCGAGGAGGTCATCGCCCTTGCACGGCTGGCCAACACCGAATGGCAAGACTTGCGCTCGCTGCGCCGTAGGGGCTTGGAGAAGAAGCAGACTGAACTTGCAGCCCTCGAATCCTCGTCTACGGAATTCCGCTTCTTCCTGCTCTCGATGATTACGGGACTACTGTCCACCCCTGAGTACATCCGGGCCAGCCTCGCCCATTCCCCGACCGATGTCACTAAGACGATCGCGAGGAAGCTGGAGCGGCAAGAGGTTCTTTACGACACGAAGAAGCGGTTTACCTTCATCCTGACCGAGCAGGCTGTGAGGTGGCCGCTCCTGCCTCCGGCTGCGATGGCGATGCAGATTGACCGGCTGGCCTCACTGACTCACCTTACGAACGTGAAGCTCGGCGTTATCCCAATCGCGGGATACAAGCCCATGGCGCCCATGGACACCTTCACCGTATATGACAACACGCTGGCCACTGTGGAGAACACGACCGGTGTCGTGATCCTGAGAGATCCAAGAGACATCGAAATGCATCTCGAACTGTTCTCCACGCTGGAGGGTTACGCGTTGTTCGGGGAGGAAGCGCGAGCCTTGTTGGCGGAGTGGTCTGCCGCTTGCCGTTCATGATCTTTAGTCCATGACGGGAAAGAACTACACAGCCGCCGGTTTCTGGGCCAATGATTTCCCCCATGGCGGCGACCGAGCGAGACGAAACGAGAAACCGCGACGGCGGGCGCATGACTTTGCGGGTGTCGTACGACGGCGGTAGGACGTACGGCCCGGTTCGTGAGGTGCAGGTGGACCCGCGCAACGCAGTGATCTTGGGTTCACCGACCAAGTACCCGCCCTGCGGGTGCCCTCGCTGCACGGGCCGCAGTTCGCCGTCTGTGAGCGATCTCCGCCCTGTCGCGGTGGAGCCGAAGACGGCGTGAGTCGTGGCCTGGGCCGCTGGGTGCTGCGCCACTTCGGCCGGTACGCGGGGCCGCTGTACCTGGCCATGATCCTCGGCGGCTGTGCCCTGGTTCTCGCCGGATCCCTGGCGATCCGGTAGCCGCCGGACTCGCCGCTGTCCCCCTTTGCTTCCCGCCTGACCCCGGGCGGGAGTCCCCGAGAAGAGAGAGGTAGTCCGATGGTGGAAGAGAACACCGGTTCCGTGGCCCCCGAGGGGGGTGGCCTGCTCATCGCGAAGCGGAAGATCGTGGCCGCGCGCACTCGTGCCGAGCAGGAGTCGGACGTCAGCGGTGGCCGTTCCGACGGCAACGACTGACGGGAGCGCCCACGGTGCTTGATGCAGCCTCGTGGGCGGGGCGTCTGGGCGGGGACAAGTTCCTCGCCCGGACGTACCACCGCTCCTACGCACACATCCCCGGAGCCGCCGACACGGCGGGCCTGTTCTCCTGGGACGACCTGAACCGAATCATCGCCACACAGCGGCTGGAGCCGCCCCGGCTGCGCCTCTCGGTCGACGGCGAGATGGTCCCGATCCACCGCTACGCCATCCCCACCACGAACCGCCGAGCGGTCACCTGGTCCCGCATCCAACCGTCCGACTTCCACGCCCAGCTCAGGGACGGGGCGTCGCTGGTCCTCGACGCGGTGGAGAAGATCCACCCCGCTGTGGGGGCGGCTGCGGAGGGGCTGGCTCGCTTCCTCAGGACTTCCGTGCAGGCCAACGTGTACGCCTCGTGGACCGAGCGGGAGGGCTTCGGCCGGCACTGGGACGACCACGACGTGGTGGTGGTCCAACTGCATGGCTCGAAGCGGTGGCGCCTGTGGGGGATGACCCGCGAGGCGCCCACCTTCCGGGACGTGGAGTCGCCGGAGGAGCCGGAGGGCGACCCCCTGGCGGACCTCGTTCTGTCCCCGGGTGACGTGCTCTACCTGCCGCGCGGCTGGTGGCACGCGGTCACCGCTGACCAGGGGACGGAATCCCTTCACCTCACCTTCGGCACGGTCACGCACACGGGCGCTGACCTGATGCTCTGGGTCGTGGATCAGCTCCGGGCGTCCCTCGCGCTCCGCAGGGACATCCCACGCTTCGGTTCGCTGGCGGAACAGGCGGACTTCATCGACGCCGTGCGCCGTGAGGTGACCGACATGATGGCGGACCCGCGCCTCGTGGAGCGGTGGGCGGAGTCGATCGACACGACCGACCTGGGCCACGCGATTCCGTCCCTGCCCTACGTAGACGGGCTCCCCGCACGAGGGGAGATCACGGTCAAGCTGACCACTCCGAGGGGCCGCCTGACGGCGAACCCGGCAGAGGGCACGGTCACCTTCTCGGCAGCCGGTACCGCGTGGGACTTCGCCGAGTCCGCCGCTCCCGCACTGGGCACGCTGCTGACCAACCAGCCGACCACGCTGGGCGAGATGGCCGACTCCGCCGGACTGGAAGTCAAGGACGTAGCCGAACTGGTCTCCGTCCTCATCGACGGCCACGCCGTCGCAGTCGTGGGGACGGCGCTGTGACCGCCGCGCTCTCCCTGGGGACATACCGCGTGCGTGCCGTCAGTCAGGCGGCACGCACCGCCCTTGCAGCCGGTAGCCCCTGGGTGGACACGGCACCCAACTACGCCCACGGTCGGGCGCACGAGGAACTGCGCCCGCTTCTCAGGGAGTACCCGACCGTGCGGGTAGCCACGAAGGCGGGGTTCTTCACGGAGGAACAGGGCCGCACCGCACTGGCTGACGGCGTGCTCACCCGGGAAGAGGCGGCCGGTAGGCACAGCCTTGAGCGGGGCTTTGTCCGCTGGCAGACGGAGCGCTCGTTGGCTGCGCTCGGGCGCGTGGACCTGGTGTTCGTGCACAACCCGGAGCACGACGGCCAGGGCCTTGACCGTACGGCTCTGCACAGGCGGGTGCGGGAAGCCTTTACGGCGCTGGAGGAGTTCGCCCAAGCGGACAGGATCGGCGGGTACGGCGTCGCCACTTGGTCGGGTCTGACCTCCGGGGCGTTCAGCGTGCCCGAGTTGCTCACTCTCGCCCGGCAGGCGGCGGGTTCCGCCGAGCACCATTTCACGGGCTTGCAGATGCCCGTCAGCCTGATCATGGATGCCCCGATCACACAGGCCCTGAACGGTGGCGGACCACTGGTGCAGGCGAAGGACGCGGGGCTGATCACGTTCGGCTCCGCGCCCCTGCACGGGGGCGCCCTCCTCGATGCCATGACACCCGAACTGGTGAACCTCATCCGCCCTGGCTTGTCTGCCGCAGCCGCTGCCCTGCTGGCCGCTGGCTCGTGCCCTGGCCTCGATGTCGTCCTGACTTCCGCGAGCACCCGTGAACACTGGGACGATGCGGCGAAGGCTCTGGCTGCGCCTCTGACGGCCCAGGAACTCAAGAGGGTGACGGATGAACTCGCCGGTGAATGAGGAGGTGCAGGCCCTGATGGAGGCCGCCCACGACCGGGCGGCCAAGGCACTGGGTCTCACCTGCACGGGGCCGCTGGCGTGGGGCTTCCTTGGCGTCACCCTCGGACGCCGAGCGGGGGACCGGTGGCTGCGGGTGAGCCGGACGGCGAAGAGGAACGCGGGCAGGAAGCAAGGGGAGGGCATCGTCGGCGCCTCTGAGCTGGTGCCTGACGGCGTTCCTCGTCCCCGCCTGTACGAGGTGCACGACTGGACTGACGGGGAGTGGGCTTTCGAGGCGGAAGTCCTTGACTACGTGACGCAGCCGATCGTGTCTCCGGACCGGGCCGACATCGACCGCGACCCGGGGTTGCCTGACGAGTGGTGGGCGGACCTTCGCCAAGCCCTTGCACTGCTCGCTGAAGTGGAGGGTGTGAAGACGACCGTCCGGGATGGGTGGATCGAACGGGCCTTCCCCCAGTTCCTTGGCATCCCGGCACCCGCCAAGGTGGAGCGGGTGACCGGTCACGGTGACCTGCACTGGGGCAACCTCACCGCTGCGCCCCTGTGCCTGCTGGACTGGGAGCGGTGGGGCTTGGTGCCCTTCGGCTACGACGCGGGGCTCCTCCACGCCAACAGCCTGCTCGTTCCCGACGTAGCCGCTCGCATCCGCAGGGAGTTCGCGCCGACCCTCGACACCCCGGCCGGCCGAATCGGGGAACTCGCCGCGCTGGCGGAGATGCTGCAAGCCGTAGCCCGTGGCTGGTATCCCGCCCTTGCACCCCGGCTCGTTGCCCGTGCGGAGGCGCTCACCGGTGTTCGCCCACCCGTCCCGGTGCGCTCCGAGGTGAGCGCCTGACTGCGCCCCTGTGTGCCTGTCTCAGGCGCTCTCACCGATGTGCCGGTACAAGGTTGCCCGGGAGATCCCCAGCGCCTTGGCGATGGCGGTGACGCTCTCTCCCTTGGCGTGCCGGGCACGGGCCACGGCTAGCTTGTCGTCGTCCACGACGGAGGGGCGTCCACCGTGGTTGCCCTTGCGGGCCGCAGTGTCCAGCCCCTCCAACGTCTTCTCCCGGATGCCTTCTCGCTCTACCTCTGCGGCCACGGCCAGGACGGCGAACACGATCGCGCCTGCACCGTTCGGGTCGTACACACCCTGCAAGGGGCCGGAGAGGAGTTCCAGTTGGATGCCGTCCGCTTGCAGGGTGGAGGACAACGTCATGAGTTCTGCCGCGTTGCGGGCAAGCCGCTTCATCTCGACCACGGTGAGGATCACCGGTTGGTTCGGTGCGGCTGTCTTGATGTCCCGGGCCAGGGCCAACGCCTTCTCCAGTTCCGGCCGCTCCTTCACGCGGGTACTGATCTTCTCCGAGAAGACGCGGTTGCAGTCGGCGCGGGCGAGTAGATCCAACTGGGACTGGAGTTCCTGCCCGACAGTGGAGCAACGGGCGTAGCCGATACGTATCGCTGCGCCCGGCGTCGCCTCGGGGGCCTGCACCACAGGTGCGCCTTGCGTCCATGCCTTGCCGGGGTTGCGGTCGGCCGGGGTCTTCACGGCGAGTTCCGACTTGAGAGACGGCACGAGGGCGAAGCGGCCCGTGTGGTAGTTCGCTGCCACCTTGCCCGCTCCCGTCCGGCAGGGGCTACCGGCAGGGGCTTCGCACTTCGGGCAGGGGTGACGCTCGACCTGATCGGCCGGGGTGTTCGTGGTCATGGCCAGACCGTCTCATAAACGTGTCTCGAAAGCCAGTCGTGAGACGGATCTTTTGAGACGGGTTTCGAGACGCTGGAGTGAGGGCGAAGCGGACATGCCCCGGAGTTCGGCGCAGCGTCTCACTATCGAAGGTTATTGAGACGTCCTGTCGTGATCACTCTCCGCGTTGCCCGTGGCCCTAGCGCTCGTGCCCGTGGTCCTGGTGCTCGTGCCCACCACCCCGGACAGTGGGGCGCTGCCGCGCCCTGGCTTGCGCTTGCTCTCTGCCCTGACTGCCTAGCCTGTCGTGAGGCTGTGTGCTTGCCTGAGCGCCTGCCGCTTCGCCCTCGTCACCTCGGGAGTCGTGCGGCCTGTCGGCCGCCCACAGAAGCGCACAGCCGTTCGTCTGCCATGCAGCACGGGCAAGTCTGCCAACGGCGGAGGGAAGGGCAGGGCTCACGCCTGCCAGGGCGACGGCGAGACGGACAGCCGAGACGTACGAGGCGACGGCGAAGGGGGTGGGGTATGACCCCTAGGGCCTGTCCGGCGGATCTTTGAGTGATCTGGCGCTCGTGGCCGTGTAATTGGTCATG
>NZ_JAOWCB010000036.1 GCF_026420845.1 Streptomyces sp. PR69
GCACGCCGCGGGACCGGCGGTCCCCGGCGGCGCGTGCGCCACCGGACTGCTCGCCCGCGAGGCGGCGGACGGCGGCCTGGAACTCCTCGGCCACCGTGCCGACCAGCGGGTCGACGCGGCCGGCTACACCGTCCGCCCCGCCGAGAGCCGCTGGGTCCTCACCTCCCTGCCGGAAGTGGCCGACGCCCGCGTCGGGTTCGACCCGGACGGCGTGCTGAGCGCCCGGATCACCCCGCGCCCCGCGGACGACGGCACCCCGGCCGCCGTGGACGCGGCGGCGCTGACGCGGCGCCTGCGCACCCTGCTCCCCGGATACCTGCGCCCCGTCCGGCTGGTGGTGGACCCGCCGGCCCACGGGACGCTCCCGCACCACTGAACGACGTCCAGGAAGAACTGGTGAGTGTATTGAGCAAGGCCGACCACGGCGGCGGCACGCGCCCCGCCGCACACGATCCGCGCGACTGGATCGTGCTCCGCGGAGTACGGGAGCACAACCTGCGGATCGAGGAGCTGGCCGTGCCGCGGCACGGGGTGACGGTGTTCACCGGCGTTTCGGGCAGCGGCAAGTCCTCGCTGGCCTTCGACACGATCTACGCCGAGGGCTATCGGCAGTACCTGGACAGCCTGTCCGCGTACGTGCGCCGCAAGCTGCCCAAGGTTCCCCGGCCTGCGGTGGAGTGGATCAGCGGTCTGAGCCCCACCGTGGCCATCGAGCAGCGCACCATCAGCCGCAACCCGCGGTCCAACGTGGGCACCATCACTGAGATCTCGGACCGGCTGCGGCTGCTGTACGCGCGGGCCGGACGGCACGAGTGCCGTGGCTGCGGCCAGGACGTCTACCCGCGCGACGTCACCGAGCACCTGCGGGCCCTGGCGGCGGCCGCGGCGACCGGCCCGCTGGAACTGGTGCGGCCCGCCGCCGACGGGCCCGGCGGACCGGCGGCCGAACGGGTCCTGCTGCTGGCGGCCTGCCCGGACGATGATGAGCTGGCCCGGGCCCGGCAGGCCGTCGAAGCGGCCCACCGCGACGGGAGCCGGTTGGTCGCCCTCCGGGACGGAAGCCCGGTCCGCCACCTGACGGCCGGCTGGACCTGCCCCGACTGCGGGACGGAAGCACGCGCCACCTCCTCCCACTGGTTCACCCCGAACTCGCCGGCAGGCATGTGCGAGGACTGCCAGGGGCTCGGCTTCACCTACCGCGTCGACCCGGCCCTGCTGGTCGGCGACCCCGACGCATCAGTGCGTTCCGGCGCGCTGACCTTCTTCGGGGACCGCACCCGCAGCAAGAAGACCTGGTGGCCGCTGCGCGAGCTGCCCACCGTGCTGGAGCTCGCCGGTGCCGGCCTGGACACGCCCTGGCGCCTGCTCCCCGAGGGCGTGCGGGAGCTGGTCCTCACCGGCGCCACCGCGCACCCCCTGCCGGAGCCGCTCGCCCGCGAACTGGCGGCCAAGCCGTTCGACGGCCTGGCGCAGCACCTGGAGAGGCTGTTCCGTGAGGCCGACTCGCCCGAACGCAAGTCCTTCTACCAGGTGTTCATGGCCGCCCGCGGCTGCACCGGCTGCGGCGGCACCCGCCACCACCCCGAGGCGCTCGCCGTGCGCCTCGCGGGCCTGAACATCGCCGAGGTGAACGCGCTGCCCGTGACCCGGCTGGTCGACTGGCTGGCAGCGGTCCGCGCCGAACTCGCCCCGACCTTCCTCGCCGAGCTGGCGGAAGAGCTGCTGGCCCAGATCGGCACGCGGCTGACCTTCATGCTCGACGTGGGCCTGGGCTACCTCTCGCTCGACCGCTCCGCGCCCACCCTGTCCGCGGGCGAGGGCCAGCGGCTCCGGCTGGCCCGGCAGCTCGGCTGCGGACTCGTCGGCGTCACCTACGTGCTGGACGAGCCGTCCATCGGGCTGCACGCCCGGGACAACGCGCGGCTGATCGCCCTGCTTCGGCAACTGGCCGACGCGGGCAACACGGTGCTGGTCGTCGAGCACGACCAGGAGACCATGGAGACCGCCAACCACCTGGTCGACCTCGGGCCGGGCGCGGGTACCCGGGGCGGAACGGTGATCGCGGCCGGGCCCACCGCCGAGGTGGTCGCCCACCCCCGCTCCCGGACCGCCGCCTACCTGCGCGGGGAGCTGGTTGTCGGCTCCCCCCGCACGGCCCGGCGGCGCCCCGGCGACGCCTGGCTGACCGTCCGCGGAGCCCACCTGCACAACCTGCGCGGCGTGGACGCCGCCCTGCCGGTCGGCCTGCTGACCTGCGTGACCGGGGTGAGCGGCAGCGGCAAGAGCTCCCTGATCACCCGTACCCTGCAGCCCGCCCTGGAGCGGGCGCTGAGCTGCCGGCACGCCCCCACCGGGCCGTTCACCGAACTGACCGGCTGGGAGTCCTTCAGCCGGGTGGTCACGGTCACCCAGGAGTCCATCGGCGCCTCCTCCCGGTCCACGCCGGCCACCTACGTGGGCGTCTTCGACGAGATCCGCAAGCTCTTCGCGAAGACCGACGAGGCCGTCCGGCGCCGCTGGTCCACCGCCATGTTCAGTTTCAACACCGAGAAGGGCGGCCGCTGCGACCGCTGCGCGGGCAAGGGCACGATCCGCATCGAGATGCTCTTCCTCGCCGACTTCTCGGTGCGCTGCCCCTCCTGCGACGGGCGCCGTTATCACCCGCGCGTCCTGGAGGTCACCTGCCGGGGGCGGGACATCGCCGAAACCCTGGACCTGGAGGTCGCCGAGGCGCTGGAGGCGTACGCGGACGTCCCCGCGATCGCCCACCCGCTGCGGATGCTGTGCCAGGTGGGTCTCGGCTACCTCCGGCTCGGCCAGGACACCACCACCCTCAGCGGCGGCGAGGCCCAGCGGCTCAAGCTCGCCCGGGAGCTGATGCGCCGGGACGACGGCCGGACGCTGTACCTGATCGACGAGCCGACCACCGGACTGCACTTCTCCGACGTGGAGGTGCTGCTGGGCGTCGTCCACGACCTGGTGGACCTCGGCAACACCGCGGTGGTGATCGAGCATAGCGTCGAGTTCGCCGCCGCCTGCGACTGGATCGTCGACCTGGGCCCGGGCGGCGGCGAGCACGGCGGTGAACTGGTCGCCGCCGGCCCGCCGGAGGAGGTCGCCGCCCACCCCGCGAGCGCACTGGCGCCCTATCTGGACCGCCAGCTTCAAGTCATGTCGAGCAGAGGAGAACACCGTGCCGGGACTGAGCGCTGAACCGGTCGTCGACGTCGTCGCCGCCTTCGGGCGATGGGTGGAGCGTGAGCCAGGGCGGCCCGCGGTCACCGGCGAGGGCCGTACCTGGACGTACGGCGAACTGGGCGCGGCCGCCGATCGCGTCGCCGGGCGCCTGCGGGCGCTGGGCGTCGGCGCGGAGAGCCGGGTCGCCGTGCTCGCCGGACGCACGCCCGAGATGCTCGCTGCCCTCGTGGGAGTCCTCAAGGCGGGTGCCGCCTACGTTCCGTTGGACCCGGCCTATCCGCGCGAGCGGATCGGCTACATGCTCGGCGACTCCGGCGCGGCGGCCGTGCTGGCCGAGCGGCGGCACGCCGGCTCACTGGACTACGACGGCCCAGAACTGGTCCTGGAGGAGCTGGTGGCGGGACCGCACGACCCGCCGGGGGAGCCGGCCGCGCCGGTGACCGGGGGGCAGCTCGCCTACGTGATCTACACCTCGGGGTCCACCGGACGGCCCAAGGGGGTGCTGGTGCCCCGGGCGGCGATGAGCGAGTTCGTCGCCGCGGCGGCGGCCCTGCTGGGCCCGGTCGCCGCCGCCACCATGGTGGCCACCTGCCCCACCTCGTTCGACTTCTCGGTCTGCGACGTCTTCACCCCGCTCTACGCGGGTGGCCACGTGATGCTGGCCCAGGACGTGTTCTCGCTGGTCGAGCCGGACGGCTGGGTCACCGGGGACGCCGTCTGCGCGGTCCCCTCGGCGCTCGCGCAGATGGTGGCCCTGGGCGGACCGCCGCCACGGATCAAGGCCGTGCTCACCGGCGGCGAGGCGATGCCCAAGGCGCTGCTGGCCGAGCTGCGGGCGCGCGGGGTGACCCAGGTGTTCAACATCTACGGGCCGACCGAGACCACCGTCTCGGCGGCCGCCGCCCTGCTCGACTGGGACGACGAACTCGTCTCCATCGGAACGCCGTTGCCGGCGATCCGGGCGTACGTGCTGGACGAGCAGCTGCGCGAGGTGCCGGACGGCACCCCGGGCGAGCTGTTCGTCGGCGGGGCCCAGGTCGCCCGCGGCTACCAGGGGCGCCCCGGGCTGACCGCGGAGCGGTTCCTGCCGGACCCGTTCTCCGGCGAGCCGGGCGCCCGCATGTACCGGACCGGGGACCGCGTGTGCCGGCGTCCGCAGACGGGTCTGCTGGACTACTTCGGGCGGCTGGACGCGCAGGTCAAGGTGCGCGGGTTCCGGGTGGAACTCGGCGAGGTGGAAGAGGCGTTGACATCCTGCCCGGGTGTCGTACACGCTGCGGTGGCACTCCGTGACGATCTTGCCGGCGGTCCCCGCCTGGTGGCGTACACGGCTCCGGCCGGCCCCTCGGCGCCGACCGGGGAGCAACTGCGGGACCACCTCAGGCGCAGCCTGCCGGAGCACATGGTGCCCAGTCAGTTTGTCCGACTGGACGCCCTGCCCCTCACCCCCATCGGCAAGCTCGACCGCAAGGCACTGCCCGCGCCGGCCCTGCGCCGCTCCCGGGCCGAGGTGCTGCCCAGCCGGTGACCGCGGCGAAATCTTCCGCGGACCACTGAGAATCCATTTCTTATCTTTGTCGATCGAGCGGAACACGATAAGCTCGCGGCATACGGACCACGGCTCAAGGAAACTACTCCAGGGGCCTGTTGGAGGTTGAATACCGGTGCGCCTTCTCGCGATCGAACGGGACCAGTTCGAGGACCGGCTCAGGGGTATATTCGGACCGCGGATCACTCCGGTCGAGGAATCCTTCGACATCATTCAGAAATTCAAGGACGGATCGTTCGCCATGGGGCATATCGGCCTCATGCTCTATGCGAACGGATACAATCTGCGGGGGGCCAGCAGCAAGTACCCGAACGGGCTCGTCTACCACGACGGGAGCAACATCTTCGGGGTGGGGTACTTCAGCAAGGAGGGGCACGTCGCCAAGCACCTCCACATCGTCGCCCCGAAGGGCCCGACCCGGGTCGAGGCGGTGCGGGAGTTCATCGCCGCGGTCCGCGCGGCGGGCCTGGCCAAGGAGTCGGTGTACGTCCGACACCTGTTCGCCGAGGACCGCGACGCCTTCCTGGCGGCCGGGTTCACGGGGATCGAGACGGACCCGTGGCACCTGGGCGCCCCGGAGGAGGACGAGACCTACCCCAACCGCGTCTACTACCTGGACGAGCTGTTCGAGCAGGACGCGGACGGCGCCCTCCAGGTGGCCAAGCTGGCCGGCGAGGAGCGGCGGAAGTACAAGAACAAGAACAAGCTGGCCTACCGGCGGTTCCAGAACTTCCTGGAGCGCAATCCCCACCTCTCCTTCGAGATCGATCCCTACCATTACTCGGGACCCGAGAAGGAAAGCGCCCGCAGCGTGGTCGAGAGCTACTTCCAGGCCCGCCGCGAACAGGGCACCGTGGTCGGCTCGACCCCCGAGGACTATTTGGCCATCGTCCGCGAGAAGCCGGGCGGAGAAAATGAGCGTGACTATTTCTCCTACCTGGGGAACATTGTCACCGAGGATGGCGAGAGGTTCCCCGCGATGTTCTTCGCGGGGGAGCGGATAGGGGAGCGCCGGGCCGCCTTGTACTGCACGATGACAATGCGTTTCCGTGAGCGGCTGACCGGGCTCTTCAAAGACAGCACCGGATTCACCGCGATTCCCCAGTACGTCTGGCTCAACGTGTTCCGGCTCATGTGGGAGCAGGGAATCCGCGAAGTGGACGCCGGAGGTTCCGAGGTCAAGGGCCTCGACGATCAGAAGCGCCAGCTGGGCGGAAAGCCGGAGAAGACCTTCTGGGTCGTCGGGGCCGCGGCCGGCGACTCGTCGGCCGCCTGATGTGACCAGTGTCGAAGTCGAGGGGGAAATGATGGAGTCAACCATGTCCAATGCGGACTACGACGTCTGCGTCGTGGGACTGGGGTACGTCGGCGTCACGCTCACCGCGGCTCTGCTGAAGACCGGCAGGAGCGTCCTGGGCTACGAGTACAACAAGTCCGTCGCCGAGGACCTGGACGCCGGCGTGCTCCAACTCGCCGAGCCCGGCGTCGAGGAGGTCATCCGCGCGTCCGTCGGCTGCCGGCTGCGGGTCACCTCCGAGCTCGGGGCCGGCCCGCTCCCGCCGGTGGTCATCATCTGCGTCGGCACCCCGATCGAGGCCGGCGGCACCGACCCCAACCTGAAGCACCTGGAAGCGGCGGTGGAGACCATCACCGAGGGGATCGACGAGCAGACCCTGGTGATCGTCCGCAGCACGGTGCCGGTGGGCACCACCCGCAACCTGGTGCTCCCCCTGCTGCGCCGCAAGGTCGCCCGGCCGCTGGTCGCCTTCTGCCCTGAGCGGACCATCCAGGGAAAGGCGTTGGACGAGCTGCTCTCCCTGCCGCAGATCGTCGGCGGCATCGACGACGAATCGGTGCGCCGGGCCACCGAGCTGTTCGCCTCCCAGACGCCCACCGTGGTGCCGGTCTCCTCGGTCGAGGCCGCCGAGATGATCAAACTGATCTGCAACTGCCACACCGACCTGATCTACGGGTTCGGAAACGAGGTGGCACTGATGGCCGAGAAGCTGGGCCTGGACGCGGTGGAGCTGATCAAGAGCGCCAACTTCGGCTACCCGCGGCCCGACCTCAGCCTCCCCGGGTTCGTAGGCGGCAGCTGCCTCACCAAGGACCCGTACCTGCTCATGCACGCGCTCAAGCCGCACGACCACACGCCCGGCATGATCGCCGCGGCGCGGCAGCTCAACGAGTCACTGCCGCGCCGGATCGGCGAGCGCGTCCTGGCCGCGCTGTGGGAGCAGGGCTGCGACCCCGCCGGCGCCCGCGTGCTGGTGTCCGGCTTCGCCTACAAGGGCCAGCCCGAGACCGACGACCTGCGCGGCGCCGCCTACGAGGGCCTGCTGGAACTGCTGCGCGGTCGGGTCGGTGAGATCGTCGGCCACGACTTCGCGGTCCCGCGCGAGCGCATCGCCGCGCTCGGCGTACGCCCGGTGGACCTGGCGGAGGGCTTCGAGGGAGCCCATGCCGCCGTGATCCTCAACAACCACCTCTCCTACCGCGACCAGGACCTGGACGCGCTGGTGGCCACCATGCGGCCGCCGGCGGTGGTCTACGACACCTGGCGCATCCTCCCCGCCACGTCGAACGTAATGAGGCTCGGCCATGCGTAAGAAGATCCTGATCACGGGCGGCGCCGGATTCATCGGCATGCACCTCGCCCGCCGGCTGGCCGACGAGCACGACGTCACCGTCGTCGACGACTTCAGCCGCGGACGCCACGACACCGAGCTCGACGCACTCCGCTCCAAGGTCACCGTGTTCACCCACGACCTGACCCTGCCACTCCCCGCCGACCTGCCGCGCGACTTCGACGAGGTCTACCACCTCGCCGCCGTCGTCGGCGTCGTGTACTCCAACGAGGAGCCGCAGCGGGTGCTGCGCACCAACCTGCTGTCCACCATCCACGTCCTGGACTGGTTCAAGGAGCTCGACGGGGCCACCCTCTGCTTCGCCTCCTCCAGCGAGGCCTACGCCGGCAGCGTCACCGCGGGCGTGGCGCCCGTGCCGACCCCCGAGGACGTCCAGCTGGTCGTTTCCGCCCCGACCGTGGCCCGCTCCTCGTACGGCTTCAGCAAGATCGCCGGCGAGCTGCTCTGCCGCAACTACGCCCAGGCGTACGGCTTCCCGCTGCGGATGGTCCGCTTCCACAACGTCTACGGGCCCCGCATGGGGTACGAGCACGTCATCCCGCAGTTCATCGAGCGGCTGCTCGGCGGCGCCGACCCGTTCCAGATCCACGGCGCCGACCAGTTCCGGGCGTTCTGCTACGTCGAGGACGCCGTCGAGGCCATCGCCGCGCTCACCGCACTGCCGACCAAGGAGACCCTCCTGGTCAACGTCGGCAACGACCGCGAGGAGATCCGTATCGACGACCTCGCCCGCGTGGTCTTCGACGTGGTCGGTCGCCACCCGGAGCTCGACGTCCACCCGGCGCCGCCGCTCTCCCCGGAGCGCCGCGTCCCGGACATCTCCCTGCTGCGCTCCCTGGCCGGCTACGAACCGCGCACCGCCCTGCGCGAGGGCGTCCGCCGCACCTACGAGTGGTATGCCGCCGCCCGGGAGCAGCGGGCATGACGTCGGTGCGGGTGGTCCACCGCGGCTACTTCCCGGCCCGCGCGGGCGCCGAGGTGATGGCCCAGTACCTCGCCGAGTCGCTGCGCCGACGCGGCCACCGGGTCGGGCTCTACTGCAGCGGCATGGACGGGGAGTCCGCTCGCTGGATGGCCTCGGCGGGGGTCGAGGTCGGCGTGCTGCCGGCCACGGCCCGGCCCGGGGACCGGCCCGACCTGGTGCACGCCGTCGACTGCGTCTGGCCGGACTACCCGCAGGCCGCGCTCCGGCTCGCCCGGGCGTGGCGGGTGCCCTTCGCGTTCACCCCGGCCTCCGCACCCGGCGTGTGGCGGGACCGGGAGGCCGTCCTGGAGGTCGCCCGGGCGGCGGACGCCGTCTTCGTGCTCACCGAGGCGGAACGCCGGGTGTTCGCCGGCGCCGGCGTCGCCCCGTCGGCCCTGCACCTCATCGGGCAGGGCCCCCACCTGAGCAGCACCGCGCCCGACGGCGCGGCCTTCCGGGCCCGCCACGGCATCGACGGGCCGATGGTCCTCTTCCTTGGCCGGAGGATGCGGACCAAGGGCTACGAGCTGCTGCTGCGGGCCGCCCGCACCGTGTGGGCGGACCACCCCGGCGCCCGGTTCGTGTTCGCCGGGCCCGACTGGGACGAGGACTGCGCGGAGGTGTTCGCCGCCCACCGGGACCCGCGGATCCTCGACCTCGGCCTGGTCGACGAGGCGGAGAAGGCCGACGCCCTCGCCGCCTGCGACCTGTTCTGCCTGCCGTCCACCGTGGACGTCTTCCCCCTGGTCTTCGTCGAGGCGTGGGCCAGCGGGAAACCGGTGGTCTCGGCCGCCTTCGAGGGCGGCGAGGAGGTCGTCCGACACGGTGTGGACGGTCTGCTGTGCGATCGCGATCCGGACGCCGTCGCGGCGGCCGTCGGCCGGCTGCTCGGCGACCCGGCCGCGGCGGCGGCCATGGGCGCGGCCGGACGCGCCCGCACCGAGCGGGAACTGGGCTGGGAAGCGGTGACCGACAAGGTCGAGGTCGTCTACGCCCGGCTCACCGCGCCCCGGGCCGGCTCCGCCGACAGCACCTCTTAGGCCGTTCCCCGGCGGTCCCTCCCGACCGGCGGGATCCCGGGGGGGCGACCCGCGCGCGTGCCGCCCGGCAGCCCGGCTGCCGGCGCCACGCGCACCGTGCCCGATGCACACGCACGCGGCACCCGATCGAACACCGCGCACCACCGGCGCGCGGGGGGATGGTGGAAAGATGTCCGACTGGAAGGTGAACCTCTACCGGCCGCGGCTCGGCTCGGCCGAGGCCGATGCCGTGGCGACCGTGCTGCGCTCGGGCTGGCTGTCGAACGGGCCGGTGACCCGGGAGTTCGAGGAGACGTTCGCCCGGGCCGCGGGCGCCGACGACGCCGTCGCGGTCAGCAACGGCACGGCCGCCCTGCACCTGGCCTTCCTCGCCCTCGGCCTCGGCCCCGGCGACGAGGTGGTGCTCCCGTCGCTGAGCTTCGTCTCCGCGGCGGCCGTCGTCACCCTCTGCGGAGCCACCCCGGTCTTCGCCGACATCACCGGCCCGGACGACCTGTGCGTGGCGCCCGGCGACGTCGCCGCCCGCATCACCCCCCGGACCAAGGCCGTCGTCGCCATGCACTACGGCGGGGAGGCGGCCGACCTGCCCGCGTTCGCCGCCCTCGCCCGCAAGCACGGCGTGGCCCTCGTCGAGGACGCCGCGCACGCCCCCGCGACCCGCTCCGCGCACGGCGCGTTGGGCACCGTCGGCGACATCGGCTGCTACAGCTTCTTCGCCACCAAGAACCTGGCCACCGGAGAGGGCGGCATGGTGGTCGCCCGGGACCCGCGGCTGCGGGACCGGATCCGCCGGCTGCGCTCGCACGCGCTCACCGTCAGCGCCCAGGACCGCCACCGCGGCGGCCCCTCCCTCTACGACGTCGACTCCTTCGGCCTCAACTACCGCCCCACCGAACTCGGCAGCGCCATCGGCCTGGTGCAGTTGGCCGACCTGCCCGAGCGGCAGCGGCGGCGGCAGGAGATCGTCAGCCGCTACCGCCGCGGTCTCGCCGGCACCCCCGGCCTCGGCCTGCCCTACCACGACCGGCCCGTGGAACTCGCGGCCCACCACCTCTTCGCGGTCCTGCTGCCGGAGGGAGCGGCCCGCGGCGCGGTCCAGGACGCGCTGCGCGCGGCCGGCGTGCAGAGCGGGGTGCACTATCCGCCCAGCCACCTGTTCACCGCCTACCGGGAACGCTTCGGCTACCGGGAGGGCGACCTCCCCGTCACCGAACGGGTGATGGAACGCCAGCTGTCGCTGCCGCTGCACGTGGACATGTCCGACGACGACACGGACTTGGTCGTCCACGCCCTGCGCGACGCCCTGTCCGGGGCTGCCGGGGTAGGCGCATGAGCGCGCACCAGGCCCATCGACACACTCTCCGGGACGGCGGGTTCCTGCGGGACGGCGAGCCGTACTTCAGCGTGGGCTTCAACTACCATCCCTCGTCCACCGGGTGCGACTACTGGCGGGACTGGGACCCCGAGCAGATCGGCGCCGACTTCGCACGGATGGCCGAACTCGGCTTCAACACCGTCCGGTTCTTCGTCTTCTGGGCCGACTTCGAACCCGAGCCCGGCGCGTACGACCCGGTCGCCACCGAGCGGCTGCGGACCTTCGCCGCCCTCGCTGCCCGCCACCGGCTGCAGCTGCTGCCGTCGCTGCTGACCATCTGGATGAACGGACAGCGCTTCGACCCGCCCTGGCGGGCCGGCCGGGACCTCTGGCACGACCCGGAGATGACCGAGCGCCAGCTCGGCTACGTCCGGCACATCGCACGGACCCTGCGCGACGCCGGGCGCGACGTCCTCGCGTACGACCTCGGCGACGAGGTCATCCACGTCGACCGGAACGCCTCCGGATCGCTCGGACCCGAGGGCGTACGCCGCTGGTGGGACCTGCTGGCCGGGGCCGTCCGCGAGGCCCACCCCGGCGCCCTAGTGCTCCAGGCCAACGAGGCGTCGGCGGTCACCGGGGAGCACTCCTTCCGCCCCGAGCACGCCGCACCGCTGGACCTGGTGGGCCTGCACGGCTTCCCGGTGTGGACCCCGTTCCACATGGAGTCCGTGGCCGCGCCCAAGGCCAGCTCCTTCGTGCCGTACCTGGTGCGCCGCGGCCTCGCCCACCGCCCGGTGCTGGTCGACGAGCTCGGCAGCTACGGCTGCGACGAGGAGACCGCCCGTGACTACCTGCGGGCCGCCGCCCACGCCGCACTGGCCGCCGGCGCCTGCGGAGTCATCGTCTGGTGCTGGCAGGACTTCATCACCGAGCGCAAGCCCTACGCCCTGCGCCCCAACGAACGCTTCGTGGGCCTGCTGCGCGCCGACGGCACGCCCAAACCGGCCATGGCGGCCTTC
Organism: Streptomyces sp. PR69; assembly: GCF_026420845.1. Lineage (GTDB taxonomy): Bacteria > Actinomycetota > Actinomycetes > Streptomycetales > Streptomycetaceae > Streptomyces. Next base: position 11,737 of record NZ_JAOWCB010000036.1, read on the forward strand.
CGGGACTTCGCCCGGCGGGCCACCGGCGAACTGGCCGGGTTCCGCCCGCTTCCGGCCCCCGTCGGCATCCACCTGCCGGAACACCGGGAGGAAGGCGATGCGGGCTACCTCGCGAGCGGCGGTTCCGACGCGGCGGCTGGCTTCTACGCCGCCCAGCTGCTGCAACGCGCCCACCTGCCGTACGCGTTCACCTCCGGCGTCCCGGCCGCCCCGGACGGCCCCGGCGGCCACCGCATGCTGGTCTGCCCTTCGGTCCGCCACCTCACCCTGGCGGACCAGCAGGCCCTGGCCGGGTACGTGGCGGCCGGCGGCGTCCTGCTCTACACCGGTGGCGACCTGCTGCACGGCTTCGGCGGCGAGGAGCTGTTCGGGGTGCGGACCGCCGACTTCACCCTGCGGGCGGCCGACGTCGACTCCTTCACCTGGCAGGGAACGCTCTACCAGCTCGAGCGTGAACCGGGCCAGCTGCCCGTGCTCACCGCGACCACCGCCAAGGTCCTCGCCGAGTTCCCCGACGGCTCGCCCGCCCTCACCCGGCACCGCTACGGCCAGGGCGTCGCGTACCACCTCAACGCCCCGTTCGAGCGGCAGCTGAACGCCCCCTACCGGCTCCGGGAAGCCCCCTGGCATCAGCTGTACGCCGACGTCGCCGCCGCCGAGGGCCTCACCGGCGAACTCCTGGCCGGACCCACCGTGGACGACCCCGACGTCGAGGTCACCGTCCTCGGACGCGGGGACGAGCGCTGCGCGCTGGTGATCAACCACGCCCCCCGCCCGGTCCGTACGACCCTCCACCAAGACGGCCGCGCCGAACCTCTCGACCTCGGCCCCAAGGCTGTGCACCTGGCCACCTGGACCGAACGACGGAAGGCCCACGCGTGATCATCGACGCCCATGTCCACGCGGGCGAGTTCTACCGGCACTACACCGCCGCCTTCGCCGAGGAGATGATGGCCACCACCGGCATGCCGCCGGAGGCCCTCACCGCGCCGGAGGGCCGGCTCCTCGCCCACATGGACGAGGCCGGGGTGGACCGTGCCTTCCTCCTCGCCTTCGACGTCCAGCGGATCGAGGGGTTCAAGGTCCCCAACGAGTTCGTCGCCGATATCTGCGCCCGCCACCCCGACCGGTTCACCGGTTTCGCCTCGGTCGACGCCGGCACCGCCGGCGCCGCGGACGAACTCCGCCGGGCCGTCACCGAGCTGGGACTCGCCGGACTCAAGACCGCCCCCTGCTACCTGCGGATGTCCCCGGCCGACCCGCGCTGGAACGACGTGTACGAGGTCGCCCAGGAACTGGACGTTCCGGTCCTGGTGCACACCGGCTACACCCCGGCGAAGAAGGCGGACCCGCGGTTCTTCTCCCCCCGGCTGCTCGACCGGGTCGCCACCGACTTCCCCGGCCTGCGGCTGATCCTCGCCCACCTGGGCACCCCCTGGACCGATACCGCCCTGGACCTGATGTCCCGGCACCCGCGGGTCCACGCCGACCTGTCGATCTTCAGCTGGTACCGCCCGGCCACCATGGTCGCCGCCGCCCTCGCGCGGGCCCGCTCCCTCGGCGTCCTGGACCGCCTCCTGTGGGGCACCGACCACCCCTTCTGCACCATGACCGACTCGGTGTCCCGGATGCGGGAGCTCGCCACCGACGGCTCGCTCTGGCCCGACGGCACCGCCCTGACCCCGGCCGAGTACGCCTCCCTGATGGGCGGCGCGGCAGCCGGGCTCCTCGCCACGACCCACGGGGGAACGACCCGATGAAGACCCTGCAATGGCACGCCCCCTACGACGTCCGCGTCCTCGACGCCCCCGTGCCCGCCCTCGCCGGCCCCGGCGACGCCCTGGTCCGGGTGGTCCGCTCCGCGATCTGCGGCACCGACCTCCACCCCTACCGCGGCGAGATCCCCGGCTTCACCCCGGGCACGGTCACCGGCCACGAGTTCACCGGGGTCGTCGAGGAGACCGGCCCCGGCGTGCGCGGCTTCCGGCCCGGCGACCGGGTGGTCGCCTCCGACGTCATCGCCTGCGGCGGGTGCTGGTACTGCCGGCGCGGCTGGCACTACCAGTGCGCCGAGGTCGGCCTGTTCGGCTACGACACCGTGGTCGGCTCCACCGCGGTGGCCGGCGGCCACGCCGAGTACGTCCGGGTGCCGTTCGCCGACACCGTGCTCAGCCCCGTCCCCGACGGGGTCACCGACGAACAGGCGCTGTTCGTCGGTGACATCCTCGCCACCGGCTACGCCGCCGCCGAACGCGCCGGGGTCCGGCCCGGCGACACGGTCGCAGTGGTCGGCTGCGGCCCGGTCGGCCTGATGGCCCTCAAAGCGGCCGAGCTCATGGGCGCGGCCCGCGTCCTGGCGATCGACCCGGCCCCCGGCCGGCGCGCCATGGCCGAGGCCCAGGGCGCGGTGCCCCTGGAGACCGGCGACGACCTCGTCGAGCAGGTCCGCGAACTGACCGGCGGCCGCGGTGCCGACGTGGTCCTCGAAGCCGTCGGGGTGGACGCCTCGCTGCTCAGCTCGCTGGAGATCGTCCGGCCGTGCGGCACCGTGTGCGCCGTGGGGGCGCACGCCTCTGCGGCCATGCCGATGCCCACGGGGCTCGCCTTCGGCAAGGAGCTCACGCTCCGGTTCGCCGTCGGCGACCCGATCAGCTCCCGCGACCGGCTGATGCCGCTGATCCGCAACGGCCGCATCGACCCCACCTTCGTCATCTCCCACCGCTTTCCGCTCGCCGAGGCCGCCGAAGGCTTCAAGGTGTTCGACTCCGGCCAGGCCACGAAGGTGGTACTGGTCCCGTGAACTCCCCCCACCGCCCCGACCCTTCCGCGGGAGCGCCGGACACCCTCCCCGCCCTGCTTGCGGAGCGGGTCCGCAGCACCCCCGACGCCGACGCCCTGCGCTGCGGCGGCGCCCGGCTCAGCTATCGGGAACTCGACCGGCGGGCCACACTGCTGGCCGGCCGGCTGCGCCGGGCCGGCGTCGGCCCGGACGTCCCCGTCGGCATCCACCTGCACCGCTCGGTGGAACTGGCCGTCGCCCTGTTCGCCGTGCTGAAGGCGGGCGGGGCGTGCGTACCGCTGGACCCGGCCTACCCGGCCGAGCGGCTCGCGTTCGTCCTCGGCGACGTCCGGGCCCCGGTGCTGCTCACCGGCACCGGCCTGACCGACCGGCTCCCGGCGCACACCGCCCGCGTCCTGCTCGTGGAGGCCGGGGACGCGACGCCGCCCGCGGGCGCCGCCGCCGACGACGAGGGAGCGGACACCAGGACCCCGCCGCACCCCGGGCACCTGGGCTGGATCGCGTACACCTCCGGGTCCACCGGCCGCCCGAAGGGCGTCCCGCTCGGCCAGGGGGCGCTCGCCGCCCTGGCCAGGGGCATCGCCGGCCGCCTGGACCTCACCCCGGCCGACCGGGTCCTTCAGTTCGCCTCCGTCGGCTTCTCGGTGGCAGCCGAGGAGGTCCTGGCCACCTGGGCCGCCGGAGCCTGCCTGGTCATGGACCCCGAAGGCGAACTGGCCGACAGCGCCCGGCTGCTCGCCCTCGTCGAACGCGAACGCGTCTCCGTCCTCCAGCTGACCCCGTCCTACTGGTACGAGTGGCTGCGTGAACTCGACGGCGGGCAGGGGCCGGTCGCCCCGTCCTCGCTCCGGCTGCTCGTCGTCGGCAGCGAACCCGTGGCCGTCGATCGGGTCGCCGACTGGTGCGCCACCGGGGTACGCCTGGTCCAGGAGTACGGCGCCACCGAGGCCACCGTCTCGCAGCTGCTGTACGAGACCCAGGCCGGCCCCGAGGAGATCCGCGGCTGGGACCGGCTGCCCATCGGCACCCCGCTGCCGGGGGTGCGCGCCCACGTCCTGGACGACCGGCTGGAGCCCGTGCCCGACGGCGAGGCCGGGGAGCTCTATCTGGGCGGCCCCGGGGTGTCGCGCGGCTATCTCGGACTCCCCGCCCTCACCGCCGACCGGTTCCTGCCGGACCCGTTCACCGACCGGCCCGGCGGCCGGATGTACCGGACCCGGGACCTGGCCCGCCGACTGCCCGGCGGGGCGCTGGAGTTCCTCGGCCGCATCGACTACCAGCTCAACGTCCGCGGCATCCGTATCGAGCCCGGCGAGGTCGAGAACGCCATCGGCCAGTTCCCGGGCGTCCTGGAGAGCGTCGTACTGGCCCGGCCGGACGACTCCGGCGCGGACCAGCTGGTCGCCTGCGTCGTGTGGGCGGGGGAGCCGCAGGTGCGGGGCCTGCGCGCCCGGCTCCGGGAGGTGCTGCCGCCGGCCCTGGTCCCCGCGAGGTTCGCGGCCCTGCCCGCCCTCCCGCTCAACGCCAACGGCAAGGTGGACCGGCAGGCCCTGCGCACGCTCCCCCTCGACCTGTCCTCCGGCCCGGCCGGGACGGGCACGGGCACCCCGCTCACCACGCTCCAGGCAGCGCTGACCGAAGTCTGGGAGGAGGTCCTCGGCACCGCCCCGATCGGACCGGACGACGACTTCTTCGAGCTTGGCGGCGACTCGCTGACCGCCGTCCGGCTGGCCGCCGCCTGCCGCGCCCGGCTCGGCACGGACGTCCGCCAGCGCACCCTGTTCCAGTCGCCCACGGTGGCCGCGCTCGCCGCGGAGCTTGGGGGCGCCGCCCCCGACGCCGTCCGGCCGCAACCGCACCCGGCCCCCGTCTCGGCCGACGAGGATGGCCGTCCCGGAGCCGTCCCGGCCGCCTTCGCCCAGCAGCAGATGTGGCTGCTGCACAAGCTCGCCCCCGGCTCGCCCCGGTTCAACGAGCCGGTGGTGCTGCGGCTCTCCGGACCGCTGGACCGCGCCGCCCTGCACACGGCGCTGGGCGCCCTGGTCGCCCGGCACGCCGCCCTGCGCACCGTGTTCGCGACCGAGGGCGGCCTGCCGGTGCAGATCCTGCGGGACCCCTACCGGCCGGAGCTGCCCCTGCTGGACCTGACCGGGCAAGGCTGGGACGCCGCCGACGCGGTGGTGGCGCGGCTGGTGCGCGAGCCCTTCGACCTGACCCAGGGCCCGCTGCTGCGGTCCTCCCTGGTCCGCCGCGGCCCCGAGGACCACCTGCTGGTGCTGGTCCTGCACCACATCGTCTTCGACGGCGGCTCGATGGAGGTCCTCTTCGACGAGCTCGGCCCGCTGTACGCCGCCGCGGCGGCCGGCACCGACGCCGCGCTGCCGGCCCCCGCCGCCTCCTACGCCGACTGGGCCCGCGAGCAGCACCGGCAGGCGGCCGAGCAGGGGTACGACGAGCAGCTGGCGTACTGGCGCAAGCAGCTCGCGGGCGCGCCGGAGACCACTCGCCTGCCCGCAGCCCCCGAGGGGCCTGCTCTCGCAGGCCACCGCCGCGGCGGTGGCGGCAGGGGCGCCGTGCACGCCTTCTCCGTGCCCGCCCCGCTCACCGCCCGGCTGCGGGAGCTCGCCGGGGCCGAGCGGGCCACGCTGTTCATGGTGCTGCTGAGCGCCTTCCAGGAGCAGGTGCATCGGGCCACGGGTGCCCGCGACCTGGTCGTGGGCACCCTCACCTCGGGCCGTGACCGGCCCGAACTGGACGGGTTGGTGGGCATGTTCGTCAACACGCTCTGCCTCCGGACCGAGCTGGAGCCCAGCCGGTCGTTCCGCGAGCTGCTGTCCTCGGTGCGCCGCACCGTGCGCGAGGCGCTCGCCCACCAGGACGTGCCGTTCGAGCGGGTGGTGGAGGAGCTGAGGCCCGCCCGCGGCCGCGGGCACAGCCTGTTCTTCCAGCTGATGTTCTCCTACGGCAGCACCCCGTCCCGGGGGCCCGCACTGCCGGGCCTGGCGTGCGAGGTGGTGCCCTGCGACACCGGCACCGCGAAGTTCGACCTCACCCTCGCGCTGGACGAGGACGACGCGGGCGGTCTCACCGGCCGGCTGGAGCACGACCTCGACCGCATCGGCGCGGCGGCCGCCCGGGAGCTCGCGGAGGGCTACCTCGCCCTGCTGGAGCGGGCCGCCGCCGACCCCGGCCACCTGGTGGGTGCCGGATGACCGGGATCCGGCCGCGTCCCGCGGTGGACGGCCGTTCCGGGCCGCGGTCAGGCTGCGGGGCCGCCCGCAAGGGGCAGTCGGCGGGCCACCTCGGCCACCAGGGCCCGCTCGTGCTCGCGCAGGTAGAAGTGGCCGCCGGGGTAGGTCAGCACCTCGGACCCGGCGCCGGTGACCTCCTCCCAGCTGGCCAGCTCGGCCACCGGGCAGGCCGGGTCGTCCTCGCCGCCGAACACGGTGACCGGTACGTCCAGCCGCTCCTCGGGCGCCGCCGGTCGGTAGCGGTCCAGCATGGTGTAGTCGGCGCGCAGCGACGGCATCAGCAGCTCCCGCATGTCGGGGTGCTCGTAGGCGTCGGCGTCGGTGCCGGACAGCGCCCGGACCACGGCGATCAGCGACGCGTCGTCCAGGCCGGGACGGCGCCGGCCGCCGTAGCCGACGTGCGGGGCGCCGCGTCCGGACACCATCAGCCGCGGTACCTCCTGCCCGTCCTGCCGGAGGGCGCGGGCCACCTCGTAGGCCACCGCAGAACCCATGCTGTGCCCGAACATCACGAGGGGGAGGCCGGTATGGGCCTTCAGGGCCACGGCCACCGCGGCGGCGAGCTCCGGGAGGGACTCGAAGCAGGGCTCGGCGATCCGGTTTTGCCGTCCCGGGTACTGCACGGCCAGCAACTCGACGCCGTCCGGCAGCAGTTGCGGCCAGCCGAAGTAGCCGGTCGCGGTGCCGCCCGCGTGCGGGAAGCACACGAGCCGCACCCGGGCGCCGTCGACCGGGTACCGCCGGAACCAGGGATCGCCGTGGTCCACCCTCGGACGCTGCGCCGCCACCATGACCACCCCGTTCCCGCCCGCGTCCCGCAGCCCCCAGCGGGCGGAAGGACGACCGGCCACTTGATCAACGGCGTCACCCTACCAACGGGCTCGCCCCGCCCTACCGGTGACTTTCGACCCGAGCCGCACTGGAGCACCGCATGACCACGGCACCGACCGACCACTGGACACCCTGCACCGCGATCGACCAGAAGCGGCTGTACGACCTCTACACCAGCGTGCCCACGGCCGCCGGGTACGAGGAGATGCTCGGGATGGAGGAGCGCTGGATCGACGCGATCGCCGAGGGCCACCGGCGCAGCGCCCCGCAGTTCGCCTCGCACACCGAGCTGTTGCGCGAGCTGTCCGGCTTCCTCGCCCGGGAGGGCACGGTGGCCTCCGACAGCCACCGGTTCCTCGCGGAGGAGGCGACCCTCGACCAGTTCCGCGTCGTCGTGGGCGAGTTCGCCCTCGACGGGCTCACCGAGTCGCTCAACCTGCTGCCGGTGGTCCCGCGACTGCCCTACAAGGCCGGCATGGCCGTGTTCCGCGTGATGGTGGACGAACTGGGCTGCGGCAACGACGACCAGGCGCACTCGGAGCTCTACCGCGAGCTGCTGCGCGAGCTGGACATGCCGACCGAGGTCGAGGCATACCGGGCCGGGGCCAGCCCGCAGAGCCACGCCTACGTCAACATGTTCCACTGGCTGGCCTCGCGCGCGCCCTCCCCGGAGTACTTCCTCGGCGGCTATGCGTACTTCGAGGCCAGCGTGCTCTACGGGTTCCGCAGCTTCGCCCAGGCCGCCCGGCGGCTCGGCCTGAAGGCGGCCCGGTACTACACCGAGCACCTGTACATCGACACCTACCACAGCAAACAGATGCGGGTGGCGATCCGGGAGACCCAGGCGGCGCGCGGGCTCGACCTGGCCAAGGTGTGGGCCGGGGTCGAACTGACCAGCGCGATCGTGCACGACGCGACGGAGACGGCGATATCCCTGGCCCGGGAGGCGGGCGGGGCATGACCACCACCGCTTCCGAGGACGCGCGGGACACCGGCGCCCCGCAGACCGCCCATCCCCCGCAGGACTCCCGCGTCCAGCAGGTCAGCGAACGGCTGATCCTGGTCGAGGCAGGCGGCAGGCGGCTGCTCACCGACGCCGTCTGCCCGCACCGCAAGGGTTGGATGCGCTACGGCCACCTGGATGCCGAGCGCATGCTGCTCCGCTGCCCGCTGCACCACTCGGCCTTCGACCTCTTGGGCGGCGGCCGCCGCGTCGCCGGACCGGCCTGCGACGTCCTGCGGATCGTCGCGGAGCTGCCGGCCGGGGCGCCCGTACCGCCGGAGGACGAACTGCGCCGCCTGGAGGGGCGACTCGATGCATTGGACTGACCCCGGCTCCGCACCGGCGGACGGGCGGCGCGGGTCAGCCCGCGGGGGCGGCTCCGGGGGCCCCCGCGCCGTCCTGGCCGGCGAGTTCCGCGAGCAGGACCGCCCGGAGCTCCTCGTAGGTCGGCGCGAGCTCGCGCAGTCCGGCGACCACCGCCGCGTCGTCCAGCGTCACCAGCGGGTACTGGAGGCCGCCCAGGATCCGCGCCTGGCGGGTCAGGACCCCGGCCGAGCCGGCGAAGCCGATGCCCGCGAGGCAGGAGGCCGCGTCCGAGGTGCGCCGGGCACCGGCCCGGAGGGAGAACTTCTCCATCATCTGCCGGATGTCCGGGTCGAGCCCGTCCGCCACCTGCTCGGCCAGCCGTTCCAGGCCCGCGGCGCCGCCGAGCGATCCGGGCGGCAGGTCGGACCCGGCGGAGGTCTCGTGGGCGCGCAGCAGCTCCGCGGCCCGCGGCAGCGAGGCCCGTACGGCCTCGGCGGCCGTGGTCTCCCGGCTGCGGGTGAAGCCGGTCCGCATCACGAAGGGCCGGTCCACGTAGTCGATCTGCTCGGCCTGCCAGGCGGCGAGGAAGGCCGGTACCGGCAGCGTCGCCCACGGGTGGCCGTGCGGGTCGTGGAAGACCACGGTGTCCTTCTCGACGGCCACCACCAGGACGTAGTGGTCGGCTCCGACGGCCGTGCCGGAACCGGGCTGCTGGAGCAGCAGGCCCATCTCCAGCGGCCCCGCCAGTACCGGGCCCCGCTCCACCGCCCGGCGCAGCCGTTCCTCGGCCTCCTCCGGGCTCTCGCCGTCCGTGCGCAGGCACTCCCACCCGAGCAGCCCGAGGGCCGACTCCAGCCCGTTCTCCGGGTCCCAGCCGAAGGGGTCGAAGAACGGCAGCGCCCCGTCGATCAGCTGGAAGCCGAACGGTGACCCCGTCAGCACCTCCAGCACTGGCGTGCCGGGTGAACCCGGCCCCAGCGCCATGGCGAGCGAGTTGGAGAAGCAGTAGGGGCCGGAGCCGATGTAGGGGAACAACACGACCTCATCACCTGGAACTTGACAGCACGATCCCGCTCACCTTAGGCACCGCGCCTGGCCCACACCACTCGGCTCACAGTGCACCACCTCCGCAGAAGGGACTTGATCATGCACGCTTTCATCATGGCCGGTGGCAAGGGCATCCGGCTGCGGCCCTACACCACTGCGCTGCCGAAGCCCCTGGTCCCCATCGGCGACCAGCACGCGATCCTGGAGATCGTGATGCGGCAGCTGTCCGCGGCCGGTTTCACCCGGGTCACCCTTGCGATCGGACACCTGGGCCACATCATCCGCGCCTACGTGGGCGACGGCAGCCAATGGGGCCTGGAGGTCGAGTACGCGGTGGAGGACAGCCCGCTGGGCACGCTCGGCCCGCTGGTCATGATGCGCGACCGGTTGCCCGAGACCTTCCTGGTGATGAACGGCGACATCCTCACCTCGCTGGACTACGCCGCAGTGCTCGAACGGCACCGCACTGGGGGAGCCCCACTGACCATCGCCACCCACAACCGGCAGGTGACCATCGACTTCGGCGTGCTCTCCACGGACGAGGGTCGCGTCACCGAGTTCCGGGAGAAACCGAGCCTGGCCTACCAGGTGTCCATGGGCGTGTACGGGCTGAGCCGCACGACCTTGGAGGGCTACCACCCGGGCCTTCCGCTGGGCTTCGACGAACTGGTCCTGGACCTGCTGAAGCAGGGCACGCCCCCGGCCACGTACGAGTTCGACGGCTACTGGATGGACATCGGGCGCCCCGAGGACTACGACCGGGCGAACACGGAGTTCGTCACCCACCGCGACCTGCTGCTCGGCAGCGGCTGAGGACCACTGCCGGCCCGCCCAACCGCGCCGCGCCGCCCGAAGCAATTCCGGCGGCGCGGCGCCGTCGCACGCTCGTCTGGTGGCTGCGGGCCTGGAGGTCCCTCTGGGGGTCTGCGAGTGTGCGTCGGCAGTGCGCACGTAGCGCCCATGGCGCCCGTAATGCACATTGATCTTGAGTTCGATTTGCGCCATGTAAGCCGCTGACCTGTAGTTTTCTTTAACCTGTTCCGTGTGGACCTCTTTCTTGTGGCGCATCACGTGGAGTGGTGGCGATCTTGGAGCCGGCCGCAAAGGGCTCCTGGCCTGCGTTTGCCCCTGCATTTTATGCGCGGTATGGGCGTTACAGGCGATGTCTTGACGCTGAAATGACGCTCGTGACGCTCGTTCTGATGGCGTGTCGGGTGCGCCGGTGGGCTGGCTGGTCGGGCTGCTGGAGCAGTGTTGGCGAGCGAGGAGCTCTTCTTTTCGCCACCTCAGCGGCGGTCGTCCGCGCTGATAGCACGTCGTCAGACTGCGGGCTCGAGGGAAGTCAGTTCCTCAGAGCGTGGACGCCCGAAGTGCTTGCCGAGCTCTACCTTCGTGGCGTGGCCTGGCTGCCCGGAGGAGTCGGATGTTGGCCGTATCGCCCGTGAGGGGCCAGTTTGCCTAGTGCCGTGGGGATATTTCCACGGCACCGTACTTGCCCCTCGCTCGGCTTCCCTGGGCTCCCGTTCCCGGTGGTCGGCCAGATGTGATCAGTCGATGTCCGGATTATCCGACTCTTCGAGGAGTCGGGCCGCGAGGTCGTCGGCCCACTCCACGGCCCAGGCGCGAAGAGCGGTGATGGTGGCCTGGTCCAGGCCGTAGGCGGCGAAGGCTTCGTCGTCGGTCCACTCGGATCCGGCGAGGTTTGCCTGCAGGTCTTCGCGCTCGAAGCGGCCGCGGGCGTGGCGGCGGCCGAATTCTTCGAGATCGGCAGAGCTCCAGCGGCGCGAGGCTGCGAACACGTCGATCAGGTCACGGGGTGCTCCGCGGTCGGCGAGGGCGCGGACCTTGGTCCCGATCACGTCCTCCTCCGCGAGGACGGGCCCGTACGGGCTCTGGGCGACCGGCCGCCAGAAGATCTCCTTGAGGATGTCGACCTCGCAGTCCTGCCCGGTGGCCGGGTCGGCCACGGTGAAGCGGGCGGACAGCGGGGCCGTCTCCAACGCGTGCACCTTCCAGCCGCGGGCTTCCAGGCCGGCGCGGAGCGTGGCCGCGATGTCGGCCATGGGCGCCGGGTTCTCGGTGGCGACATCGAGGTCCTGGCTGGGGCGGTTCACGAGGCGGTGCGCCCGCACGGCATACCCGCCAGTGAGGACCAGGGGATACGGGGAGCCGAGCGCGATCACATCCGCCAGGAGCCGCGCGTGCAGCTCCGGCATGTCCGTCACGCGGCTGCCTGGGTGCGGGAGGCGAGCTGAGGAAAGGCGTCCTCCCACACGGTGCGCACGGTGCGGCCGACGAGAGTGCGCAGCACCGGCCACAGCTGGAGGAGCAGGTCCTGGTTGAGGTAGCGGGGCAGGTCGTCGTGCAGGCCCTCATGCAGGACAGTGCGGTACAGGCCCATGCGCTGGCGCGGCTTGCCCAGGTCGTACGAGGTCATCCCGGACCAGGCCATGTGCAGCGGCAGCTCGACGACCCCCTGGGTCGGGCCGTGCAACTCGTCCAGCGACTCCGGCAGACGGCACCGGAACTTCTCCCGGTACAGCGCGAGGTCCTCGGCGTCCGTGCCCGAGAGGTTCTTCGACGCGGGTGCGGGGTGGTGCGGGCTGGAGGGCATGCCTCCCATTATGGCGGCAGCTTCCCGCTCGCCGAGCAGCTGGACGCGGCCGATCACCGGCCGATATCCACCGGCAGGAAAGCCGGAACGGTCCGCCGCCGCGGCAAACTCGTTGGCGCGGGCGTCTCTGGACATGCGGACGAGGGCAATGCGGTAGAGGGCTGAGTTGGCTCCGCGATTACCGCTGCGCGGGACGGCAACCAAGGCCCAGATCCGCGCCTTGGTTGCCGGCCAGCTCCGGCAAGCTCATGGGTCTGGCCGGCTACGGCAACCCCGACCGCTGCACCCTCGACTTCCTACCGCCCGCGCTGGCGGCTCGTCGAGAAGGAGCTGAGCGACGTCATCGTGACGGCCGCAGTGGCACTTGCCACCATCAGCCCGGACCCGGAGAAGGCGCTCGCCGGCCGTGTCCAGGGCCTGCTGGCGCGCCTCAGCCTCGACTGACCCGGGCCGGCCGCCACGCAGAAGGGCCCGCACAGCTGCTGCTGTGCGGGCCCTCCTTTCTGCTCCCGACTTTGCAGGTGCGCACTTCTGGCTGATCGTCTCCCAGTCTCCTGGGTGGGAGACGAGTGGGAGATGATCATGGCGTGGTGATGCAGTCAGGCGCTAGGAAATGCTAGATAGCGCTACCTGTGCGGCCCTGATTCAGCCGCCGGATTCTCCGGCGTGCGGGCTGAGCACATCAGTTCCGACCAGGATGAACAGCACAAGTCCCAAGATGACTCGGTAGATCACAAACGGCATGAAGCTCTTCGTAGTGATGAACTTCATGAACCAGGCGATGACCGCGTAGCCGACCGCGAAGGCGATGACCGTCGCGAAGATCGTCGGCCCCCACGACACATGCCCCTCTCCCACATCCTTCAGCTCGTACGCCCCCGAGGCCAGCACGGCCGGGATGGCCAGCAGGAACGAGTAGCGGGCCGCCGCCTCGCGGGTGTAGCCCATCAGCAGGCCGCCGCTGATCGTGGCCCCGGAGCGGGAGACGCCCGGGACCAGCGCCATGGCCTGGCACATGCCGAAGATCAGGCCGTCCCGGATGCCCAGCTGCTGGAGCGTTTTGCGCTCCCGGACGGCGCGGTGCCGGCCGCCGGTCTCGTCGCGCGCGGCCAGCCGGTCGGCGATGCCAAGCACCAGACCCAGCACGATCAGGGTGGTGGCGATGAGCCGCAGATCGCGGAAGGGGCCCTCGATCGCGTCCTTGAGGGTGAGGCCCAGCACACCGATCGGAATGGAGCCGACGATCACCAGCCAGCCCATCTTGGCGTCGTGGTCGCTGCGCATCTCCTTGTCCGTCAGCGAGCGCGTCCACGCCGACAGGATCCTGAGGATGTCCTTGCGGAAGTAGATCAGCACGGCCGTCTCCGTGCCGATCTGGGTGATCGCCGTGAAGGCCGCCCCCGGGTCCTCCCAGCCGGCGAAGGCCGCGGTGAGCCGCAGATGCGCGCTGGAGGAGATCGGCAGAAACTCGGTCAGCCCCTGGACGAGCCCGAGGATGAATGATTCGAACCAAGACATGGAAAACTAAGCCACCCAAGAGATGATCACGTATGACCGGCCGACGCGTGCTCCCGATCTCCCGATCATGCGCCGATCGGGAGGCAGCGTAGCGTCCTTGGGTGACCGCCCCGCGCCAGCCCCCGCAAACGGGCCCGCACGGCCGCCGCTCCGCCGCCTTTCGAAGGCCGCCCGGCGTTCGGCTCGCCCGCCTCTCGGGCCCCGGCTCGGGCCCGCCGCTCAACGGCTGTGCAGTCGGTGGCGTTTGCGCCAGGCGACCACGGCCGCCGCGAGCCCCGTCAGCACGATGAACCCCATCGCGCACAGAAACGCCGGCGACGTCGGAGTGGTCGCCCGGCTGCCCGCGACCGCGTACGCGGCCGTGTTGGGGATGGAACCGAGGCCGGTCGCCAGCAGAAAAGGCGCATACCCCATGCGGGAGACGGCCGCGCAGTAGTTGGCCGCGGCGAACGGCACCCCCGGGAATAGCCGGATCGCCAGCATCGAGCGGAACCCATGGTGGCTCAACTGCCCGTCGGCGGCCGTCAGCCAGCGGCCTCGTACGAACGGCCGCAGCGCGTCCTGGCCGAGCACCCGGCCCAGGGTGAAGGCGATCCCGGCGCCCAGCACCGTCCCTCCGAGCGCCGCGGCCAGCCCGAGCTGCGCGCCGAACAGCGCGCCCGCCGCGAGATTCAGCAGCGGGCGCGGCACGAACGCGGCGGTGCACAGCCCGTACGCCACGGCGAACACCGCCGCCGCACCCGCGCCGCTCAGCTCCGGCGGCCACCCCGAGGCGAGCAGCCGCTGTGGCTCGTACAGCAGCACGGCGACGCCCGCGCAGGCCAGCACCGCGACCAGCGTCGCCAGCCGCAACCAGGGGGAGGACAGCACGGTCCCGGCCGGCCGGACCGGCCCGGACGGCGCCTCGGACACGGCGGCGGGACACGGGTCCGGGGAGGGGTCGGGGAGCGTACCGGGGACGAGGAGCGGCATCCGGGGAGACTAACCGATGGCCTGATGTGATCGCCGTAATGTAGGCGTATGACCGCTGTGACCGCCCGGACGACGCCGCGTCCCGGGTGCCCGCCATCCCGGACAGCTCCCTCGCCGGCGTAGCACCCCGCCCCGCTCAACCGCCCCGCGCCGAGCGGAAAACCACTCGACGCCGCGGACGCCGTACGCCACCATCGTGACCATGTTCCGGCACGCCTTCACCGCAGCGCCGTCCGCAGTCGCGGACGCGCCGAAGGCTGCCGTCGTCACCGCCCCGGCGCCCCTCGACGGCGCGCGAAGCTGACCCTTCCCGGACCGTCCGGAGGACCCCGCAGGGGAAGGGTCGGCAAGGCCCAGGGGTCCCCCTCCGCTCAGAGCGCTCTCCGCGCGGAGTTCACTTGTCGAGTTCCGGGAAGGAACTGCTTCCAGCCATGCCCAAGACGGCATACGTGCGGACCAAGCCGCACCTCAACATCGGCACCATGGGCCACGTCGACCACGGCAAGACCACACTCACCGCAGCCATCACCAAGGTCCTCAGCGACCGCGGGACCGGCGGCGCGTACACCCCCTTCGACCGCATCGACCGCGCGCCGGAGGAGGCGCGCCGCGGTATCACCATCAACATCGCGCACGTCGAGTACGAGACCGACACCCGGCACTACGCCCATGTGGACATGCCAGGGCATGCCGACTACATCAAGAACATGGTGACCGGAGCGGCCCAGCTCGACGGGGCCATCCTGGTCGTCTCCGCCCTCGACGGGGTGATGCCGCAGACCGCCGAGCACGTCCTGCTCGCCCGCCAGGTCGGCGTCGACCACATCGTCGTGGCGCTCAACAAGGCGGACGCCGGCGACGACGAGCTGACCGACCTCGTCGAGCTGGAGGTCCGCGAGCTGCTCACCGCGCACGGGTACGGCGGGGACAGCGCGCCCGTCGTACGCGTCTCGGGACTGCGCGCCCTCGAAGGCGACCCGCGCTGGACCGCGGCGGTCGAAGCGCTGCTGGACGCCGTCGACACCTATGTGCCGACGCCCGTCCGGTACACGGACGCGCCGTTCCTGCTGCCCGTGGAGAATGTGCTGACCATCAGCGGCCGGGGCACGGTCGTCACCGGCGCCGTGGAGCGTGGCACGGTCCGGACCGGCGACCGCGTCGAAGTGCTCGGCGCCGGGATCACCACGGTCGTCACCGGTCTGGAGACCTTCGGCAAGCCGATGGAGGCCGCCGAGGCCGGGGACAATGTGGCGTTGCTGCTGCGCGGGGCGCCGCGCGACGCCGTCCGGCGCGGGCATGTCGCCGCGGCGCCCGGCAGCGTGACGCCGAGCCGCCGTTTCCGGGCGCAGGTGTACGTCCTCTCCGCACGGGAGGGCGGCCGGACGACGCCCGTCTCCACCGGCTACCGGCCGCAGTTCTACATCCGCACCGCGGACGTCGTGGGCGAGGTCGACCTCGGCGGAGCGGGCGTGGCGGCTCCCGGTGACACGGTCTCCATGACCGTCGAACTGGGGCGGGCGGTTCCGCTGGAGCCGGGGCTCGGCTTCGCGATCCGCGAAGGCGGGCGGACGGTCGGGGCGGGCACGGTGACCGCGCTGCTCTGAGCTTCCGGGGGCTCCGCCCCGGACCCCCGCGCGGCAAGCTCCCCCAGCTGCCTCCCCCAGACTCCGTCCGGGGGTACTCCCACGGCGGTACCCCCAGGCGGGGCTGGATGTGCGCTTGAGGACACGGCCCAGGGCCGTACCGGGGGTCTGGGGGCCTTAAGCCCCCGGTTACGGGACGCGCGGCACGGCACGGGCACAATGGGGCCGTGGAGCCGCAGATACCCGTCATCCGCGACGTCGACCGCGGCGTCGCCAAGCTGATGCCCGATGTGGACCGGCCGCGCGGCTGGCTGCTCACCGTCGACGGCTCACCGCAGTCGTACGTCGACCTCGACGCCCCGGACCATCTGGAGTTCGAGTACACCCGGCGGGTCGCCCATGTGCTCGACGTCTTCGCCGAGGAGGGCGCACCGCTGGATGTGCTGCACCTGGGCGGCGGGGCGCTGACGCTGCCCCGCTATGTCGCGGCCCGCCGGCCCGGCTCCCGGCAGGACGTGGTGGAGGCGGACCGGGGGCTGCTCGCGCTGGTCGCCGAGCGCCTTCCGCTGCCGCCGGGCTCCGGCATCTCCGTGCACGGCGCGGACGCCCGCGCCTGGCTGGAGGCCGCCCCGGCCGACAGCGCCGATGTGCTGATCGCCGATGTCTTCGGCGGGGCACGCGTCCCCGCCCATCTCACCACCGCCGAGTACGCGCGGGCCGCCGAGCGGGTCCTGCGCCCCTCGGGGATCTATCTGGCGAATCTGGCTGACTCCGCGCCGTTCGCGTTTCTGCGCTCGCAGCTCGCCGCCTTCGCCCGGGTCTTCGAGGAGCTTGTGCTGATCGCGGAGCCGTCCGTGCTGCGCGGCCGGCGCTTCGGCAACGCGGTGGTCGTCGCCGCGCACCGGCCCGTCGACACCGCGGCCCTGGCCCGCCGCACCGCGGCCGACGCCTTTCCGGCCCGCGTCGAGCACGGCCGGGCGCTCGTCCGCTTCATCGGCGACGCGGTCCCGGTGGCGGACGCGGCGGCCGTACCCTCCCCGGAACCGCCGGACGGGGCCTTCAGCATCGGCTGAGGCCCCGTCATCTGGTGTGCGAGCGGCGCAGGTCAGCTGGCCAGCCGCACGGTGCTGAGGATCTTCTGGATCGTCTCGTCCGGGAGTTCGTCCTCGATGCCCGCGTTGGCGTACAGGATCCAGGTCTTGAAGTCGCCGCCCGCGTCCTTGAAGGAGAACGCGATGGACTTTCCGTCCGTCTCGCACTTGTTCTCCTTCTTCACCCCCTTGGCGGTGGCCGTGGCGACGCTGCCCTTCAGCCCGGACGCGGTGGTGTAGTCCTTGGCTTCGGCGACCTTCACCGTGCCCTTCGGCTCGGTCTGCGCGTAGGCGGCCCAGGCCCAGTTGCCTGCCTCGTTGTACGCGGCTTCGGCGGCGCTCTTCGCGCCCTTGCCGCCCTTGGAGCCGGCCGTGGCGAGCCCCCAGTCCTCCTTGCGCCCGTCCTTGTCGCTGTCGAACTCGCACCACTTGCTCTTGAGGTGCGCCGGGGCGGACATGCCGACGGCCAGGGAGCCGTCACCCTTCTTCTCGTCCTCGTAGCCGGTGATCACACCGGCGCCCGCGACGTCCCAGTCGGCCGGGACGTCGAACTGCGTGCCGTGCTTGGGGTTGGTGACGACCTTCCAGCCGGGGACGGTCGGCTTGGCGTCCTCGCCGCCGCGGGGGTTCTCCGCCGGAGACCCGGCGCTCTCGGCGGGCGCCTCCGGCTCGGCCGACGCGGAGGCGGACGGGGACGAAGACGCGGCGGCCCCCGCGCCGCCGGCCTTGTCCGATGTGCCCTTGCCGTCGTCCTTGAACACAACGACGCCGGTGATCACGGCAGTTGCGATGACGGCTGCGGCGGCGACGATCGCCGTGATCACCGTCTTCTTCTTCTCGTCCTTCGCCGGCTGCGGAGCTCCCGGCGGCTGGCCGGGCACGGCGTACTGCGGCACGGTCGGCTGCTGATACGGATTGGGCTGCTGGTAGCCCGGCTGCTGGTAGGGGTTCGGCTGCTGATGCCCCGGCTGCTGGTACGGATTCGGGTTCTGCTGCTGCGGATTCTGCTCGCCCCCGGGCGGCTGCTGTCCTGGCCACATGGCGAGTAACCATAGAGGGGGCCGGCCGCCGCCTCCACGTCCGCCCCCGCCGGGCTCGCCTGCCGCGCGCCGTCCGGGGATGGCCAAGCGACCTACTCGTGGGTAACATCACGGCTCATGAGCGCAGATCAGATGTCCGCCGGCGAGATGGTCGCCGCCTCGGTCCCCATGGTCAGGACCCTCAACCTGGAGTTCCTGGAGAGCACCCCCGAGCGGGCCGTCGTCCGGCTGCCGGACCAGCCCGCCTACCACAACCACGTCGGCGGGCCGCACGCCGGCGCGATGTTCACCCTCGCCGAGACCGCGAGCGGCGCCATCGTCATGGGCGCCTTCGGCGATCAGCTCAGCCGTGCCGTGCCGCTCGCGGTGAGCGCGGACATCGCGTACAAGAAGCTGGCGAAGGGCGTGGTGACCGCCACCGCCACTCTCGGCCGCCCCCGCGAGGAGGTCATCGCCGAGCTGGACGCGGGCGGCCGCCCGGAATTCCCGGTCGCCGTCTCCATCACCCGCGAGGACGGCGCGGTCACCGGAGAGATGACCGTCGTCTGGACGCTGCGCCCCCACAGCTGAGCCGCGGGCGAGCCGCCGCGGGCGGGCGGGACTCCCTCAGGCCGGGCCCCTCGCCGTTCCCGCTGGTCCGGCGGGGTAGGCTGCCCGGCGTGCGCCGCCACGGAGCGCACGCCGGGCAGCGCACGGGCGCAGCGGCACAGCACTTTCGGGAGGAACCGGCTTGCACGTCCAGGAGTGGCTCGAGACCGTCCCCGCGGTCAGCATCTACCTCCTGGTGGGGGTGGTGATCGGGCTGGAGAGCCTCGGCATCCCGCTGCCGGGCGAGATCATCCTCGTCAGCTCGGCGCTGCTCGCCTCCCAGCACGGCGAGATCGATCCCTACGTCCTCGGGGCCTGCGCCATCGCTGGAGCGATCATCGGCGACTCGATCGGCTATGCCATCGGCCGCAAGGGCGGCCGTCCTCTGCTGGCCTGGCTCGGCGGCAGATTCCCCAAACACTTCGGCGAAGCGCAGATCGCCATGGCGGAGCGCTCCTTCGAGAAGTGGGGCATGTGGGCCGTGTTCTTCGGCCGCTTTGTGGCACTGCTGCGGATCTTCGCCGGACCGCTCGCGGGTGTGCTGCGCATGCCGTACTGGAAGTTCCTCATCGCCAACGTTCTCGGCGGCATCCTGTGGGCCGGCGGCACGACCGCCGTCGTCTACTCCGTCGGGGTCGTCGCCGAGGCATGGCTCAAGCGATTCTCCTGGCTGGGGCTGGTCCTCGCCGTGGCCATCGGGCTCACCTCCATGCTGGTGCTCAAGAGCCGCGCCAAGAAGGCCGCCGCCCGCCAGGAATCGCCGGCGGACGGCGACCGGGCGGCCTCGGAGCGGGAACTCGTCGCCGCCGGCGACTGAGCCGGGCGAGCACCTGCGGAGGACCTGTGAGGAGGAGACGGCGATGACGGAACGCGCACTGATCGCGGCGGTCGGCGGAAAGGCCCCGCGAATCTCCCCGGACGCCTTCACGGCGCCCACGTCCGTGGTCGTGGGGGAGGTGACCATGGAGGCCGGCGCGAGCGTCTGGTACCACACGGTGCTGCGCGCTGACTGCGGCCCGATCGTCCTCGGAGCCGGCTCCAATATCCAGGACAACTGCACCGTCCATGTCGACCCCGGCTTCCCGGTCACCGTAGGGGCGCGCGTCTCGGTCGGACACAACGCCGTACTGCACGGCTGCACCGTCGAGGACGATGTGCTGGTCGGCATGGGCGCGACCGTCCTGAACGGGGCGCATATCGGCGCGGGCTCGCTGATCGCCGCGCAGGCGCTGGTGCCGCAGGGCATGCGGGTGCCGCCCGGCTCCCTGGTCGCGGGCGTGCCCGCCAAGGTCAGACGTGAGCTGACCGATGAGGAGCGCGAGGGCATCAAGCTCAACGCGGCGATGTACACGGACCTCGCCGAGGCGCACCGCGCTGCCGAGCCGCAGTCGCGCTGATCCCGCTGACCCCGCTGACCCCGCTGATCGCGCTGTGGGCGCGCCACTCGCGCCTCGCGCCTGAGCGGCGTACGGGCGGCGGGCGGTCCGCTTCTTCTCAGTGCGGCGGGCCCGGCTGCGGCGGCAGACCGCAGCGGCATGGGCCCGTGCAGCAGGCCGCCATCAGGATCTCGGCCACCACGACGCTCCCCACCTCCAGCCGGCGGGTCGTCGTACGGCTGGCGAAGGCGTCCACCAGCCGCAGCCCGTGGCCGCAGTCCGCGTCAGCGTCCAGGGGTTCCCGGCGGCGGGACGTGCGGTGCTTCCACCGGCCGCCGTCCCTCACCTCCGCCGTCAGCGTGTCGCCGCGCACCTTGATGGCCACCGCCACCCAGGGGCTGCCGCTGTGCAGCACCACATTGGCCACCAGCTCGCTGACGATCACCGAGAGCGCTTCATGGAAATGCTCCGCCAGCCGCCAGCGCCGCGCCACAGCCCCGGCGAAGTGCCGCAGCACCCGCGCGGACTCGGGGGTCGCCGGCATCGCGCACTGAGCGAGGCCTGAGGAACCGCCCGGTGGTGCGAGAGAGGAAGAAGGCAGGCGGGAGGTCTCCTCTGATGCGATCACGTCGGCTCCTTCTGCCCGGGCGGCTGCCCGGGCGAGTGTGTGACGGCCGGGGCCGAGAAGCCCGCCGTCATCTCCGCGCGCAGGGTCGTCCGGCCCTGGTCCGGCAGCTCAAAGCTTCCCGCGGTGCGCCCCGCGCGCAATCAGGGAGACTGAAGTACGGATACGTAAACAAATGAAATGCCCGGAATTGTCTATGAGGGTGAGCGGGTGAGCACACTGGGTGAGCCCTTCAGCGACGTGACCTGGGAGCGGTGGCTGCGGCAGAGCCTCATGCGCACCGCCCGCCGGCCGTCCCTGCTGTTCGTCGAGGGAGCGGCAGGGCTCGGCAAGAGCCGCCTGGCCGGCCGGCTGCTCGAATCCCCCGCGGCGGCGGACCGGAGGCGCTTGACCCTCGCTTTCACCACGGCCGGGATGCTGCTGGAGCACCGACCCGCCGGGCAGATCCGGCAGCAGGCCCGGGCCCCGACCCATGCCCCCGCTCCGGCCGCCGCTCCCCAGCTGCCGGACCCGGCCGCCGAGGCCCCGTCCGGCAGCCGCTACCCGGATGCCGCCGCCCTGGCCGCGGACCTCGCCGAACTGCTGCACCCCGACGGGCCGGCCCTGCTCGTCGCCGAGGATGTGCACCTCGCGGGGCCGGACGGACTGGACCTGCTGCGGCGGCTGCTGGAGCAGCCCCCGGACGCCCTTGCCGCCGTCCTCACCTACCGGCCGGAAGAACTCCCCGAACCGGCCCTGCCGCTGGGCGCGGCCGTGAACTACCCCGCCGCCCTGTCCCTGCTGCACATCCGGCTGGAGCCGCTGGACGCGGACCAGGTGCGCCGGATCCTTCAGGAGCGCCTCGGAGCGGAGTCCTGCACGCCCGCCCTGGCCGCCCGCGTCCACCACCTCAGCGGCGGCGTGCCCCAGGTCGTGGTGGACCTGGTGCGCCAGCTCGAAGACGTCTGCGGCCCGAAGGAGCGGTACGCGGCCCGCGACGTGGACGCGGCGGGGGTCCCCGCGCGCCTGGCCCAGCTGGTGCTCGGACGCCTCGCGGCACTGCCCGGCGAGCACCGTCCCCTCGTCCACGCCGCGGCCGTGCTCGACCGGCCCGCCGCCGCGGACGAACTCCGCGCCGTCGCCGCCCTCGACCCCGACGCGGCCCGCCGCGCCCTTGAGGAGGCGCTCGCCGCCGGCGTACTCGAGGAGAAGGGCCTGGACCGCTACGGGTTCCCCGCACCGCTGGCGGCCACGGCCGTCTACCGGGAACTGCCCGGCCCGGCCCGCCAGGACCTGCACCGCAGAGCCGCCCGTGTCCTCGCCCGACGTCAGCCGGTCCCCTGGGACCGGCTCGCCGAGCACCGGCGCCTCGGCGGCGGGCCCCTGCGCGGCTGGCTCCAGGCCGCCGAACGGGCCGCCCGGCAGAGCGCTGCGGCAGGGGACCACCAGAAGGCCGTCGGCCTGCTCGAACAGGCGCTGTCCCACCCCGCGGTGCCGGTGCCCGTACGGGCCCGGCTCGCCCCCCTTCTCGCACACAGCGCCGTCCTGGGACTGCACACCGAACAGACCGTGGCGGTGCTGCGGCAGATCCTCTCCGAGCAGTCCCTGCCGCCCGTCGTACGCGGCCAGATCCGCCTCGACCTCGGGCTGCTGCTCTACAACCAGGCCGGCATGGGCCTGGAAGGCTGGGTGGAGCTCGAACAGGCCGTCGACGAGCTGGCGGAGCGCCCCCCGCTGGCCGCTCGCGCCATGTCCGCGCTGGCGATGCCCGTGATGTCCGCCGTGCCCCTGGAACGCAACCTCGAGTGGCTCGAAAAGGCGCAGAAGGCGGCGGCGGGCAGCGGGGACGCCGAAGTGCAGGCGGCGGTGGCGGCCAACTGCGTCGCCGCGCTGCTGGAGACCGGCGACCCCGCGGCCTGGGAGGCCGTCGAGTCGCTGCGCGCCGGCGCGGACGACGCCCTGCGCGCCCCGCATATCGCGCGCGGACTGGTCAACGCCGCCGACGCGGCACTGTGGCTCGGCTATCTGCCGCGCGTCGGCGAACTGCTCGACGAAGGAGTCGACCTCGCCGCGGCCAGCGGGTCCACCTATGTCGAACAGGACGGGCGCGGCACCCGGCTGCTGCTCGACTGGACAGTCGGAGACTGGACCGGCCTGTCCGCACGGGCGCGCGCCTTCATCGCCGAGGGCAAAGTGATGCCGGGCCCCGCGGCCGACGCCCGGATCGTCCTCGGCCTGCTCGCACTGGCCCAGGGCGAGTGGCAGCAGATGGCCGCCTGGCTGTCCGGCGACGGCCATCCGCTGCCCGCCGGCTCCCCGCTGCCCCACGCGGCCACCGCCTCCGGCGCACTGGTGCGCACCGCGCTGGCCCGCGACGACCTGGACACCGCCGCAGCCGAGGCTGCCGCCGCCTGGGACCGGCTGCGCGACAAAGGAGTATGGGCCTGGGCGTCCGAACTCGCCCCCTGGGCCGTCGAGGCCGCCGCGCGCGCCGGACGCCGCCGGGCGGCGCAGGACCTGCTGGACGAATTCGAAGCCGGCCTCAAGGGACATGTCGTGCCCTCGGCCGCCGCCTCCCTCAGCTGGAGCCGCGGCGCGCTCCACGAAGCGGTCGGCGAACCGGAGCAGGCGACCGCGCACTACCGGCAGGCCGCCGTGCAGTACGAGCGGATGCCACGCCCCTACCCGGCCGTGCTCACCGCGGAGGCCGCGGCACGGTCCGCGCTGGCGTGCGGTGAGAACCCCGAGGCGGCCGTCGGCGAACTCACCGCCTGCGTGGCGAAGCTGACCGAACTGGGCGCCACCTGGGACGCGGCCCGCGTACGGGCCACCCTCCGCACCCACCAGCCCGCGCCGGAACAGCCCCGCCCCCGTGGCCGGCCCGGCTACGGCGACCAGCTCTCCCCGCGCGAGCAGGAGGTCGTCGACCTCGCCTCGGCGGGCCTGACCAACCGTGAGATCGCCGCGACGCTGCATCTGTCGCCCCGCACCGTGGAACAGCACGTGGCGCGGGCCCGCAAGAAGCTGGAGTCCCAGTCCCGGGGCCACCAGCTCACCCGGACCAACCGGAGCCGCACCACGGGCGGCCTCTAGCCGCGCCCGTCGCAGCCTTTCCCCGAACCCTGGGGGCTCCGCCCCGGACCCTCGCGCCTCAATCTCCCCCAGACTCCGTCTGGGGGAGATTGAGGCGCGAGGGGCTGCACAATCAAGCCCCGCCGGCGTTTGAGGCGCGGGGGTCTGGGGGCGGAGCCCCCAGTTTCGGGAAGGGGCGGGGAGGGGAACATCACAGCCCGCACCGAAGATCACCGGCACCCCGCGGACTACCGTAAACCCGTGCCCACGAACAGAAACACGTTCTCGTCGGCGGCCTCCTCCGCGCTCCACCGCGCCGCCACCTGGCGTCGCCGCGCCCTGACCCGGGCGGTCCACCGGGGCTGGGCCTGGGTGCAGGACGCCGGGGCGGTCACCGCCGAGCGCCCGGGGCGGCTGCGGTTCCGGCGGCTGGGAGCGGGGACCCGGCTTGCGTTCCCGCAGGGCACCGTCTTCGGTGAGGCGTGGATCGAGCTGGGCGACCACTGCATCATCGGCGAGCAGGTCACCCTCACCGCCGGCATGATGCCCGGCCTCGATCTCGGGCCCGACCCGATCCTCACCCTCGGCGACGGGGTGGTCCTCGGCCGCGGCAGTCATGTGATCGCCGACACGCGGGTGACCATCGGCTCGGACACGTACTGCGGCCCGTATGTCTACATCACGTCCACCAATCACAGCTACGACGACCCCCAGCAGCCGGTCGGCAAGCAGTGGCCGCGCACCGAACCCGTGGAGATAGGCCCCGGCTGCTGGCTGGGCACCGGCGCGGCCGTGCTGCCGGGAGCCCGGCTGGGCCGCAATGTGGTGGTCGCCGCGGGCGCTGTCGTCCGGGGCGAGGTGCCCGACTGCTCGGTGGTCGCCGGGGCCCCCGCCAGGGTCGTACGCCGCTGGGATCCGGAGGCCGGCTGGCAGCCGCCGCTGCGCACCCCCGCGCCCGTGCCCATACCGGAGGGCGTCACACCGCAGCAGCTGCTCGCTCTGGCGGAGCTGGAAGAGGACTGACGGCGGCTCGCGGTCGGTCCAGCCGCTCAGTCCAGCCGCTCAGTCCAGCCGGTCAGCCCAGGCCGTCAGCCCAGGCGGGGGATCTCGATCGCGGGGCAGCGGTTCATCACCATGTCGAGGCCTGCCGCACGCGTCCGCTCGTACGCCTCCTCGTCGACGACGCCGAGCTGGAACCAGACCGCCTTCGCCCCCTTGGCCACCGCCTCGTCCGCGATCCTGCCCGCGAGCTGCGAGTTGACGAACACACCGACCACGTCGACGTCGAAGGGTATGTCGGCGAGCGTCGCGTACCCCTGCTCGCCGTGCACCGTCTCCGCCTTCGGATGCACCGGGACGATGCGCTTGCCGTAGCGCTGGAGGACTTCCGCCACGCCGTGCGCCGCCCGTTCCTCGTTGTTCGACAGGCCCACCACGGCCCACGTGTCGCCCGTCTCGGTCAGTATCCTGCGGATGGTCTCTGCGTCTGCGTGCATACCCGGCACAACCCGCACCTCCCGCGCCGCATTCCCCCGGACGCGCTCAGGGGCAGGGGCAGGGGCCAGGCCACCCGCGCAGGAGCCCGCACAGCAGCCCGCGGCGGCTCGCATAGGGTGGCCTGATGCAGGAGCAGTACCGCACGGTCGCCCGCGCAGGCGTGCACGAGAGCGAAATCAACCGATCGCGTTTCATCTGCGCGCTCGCGCCCGCCGCGACCGAGCAGGAGGCGCAGGAGTTCATCGCGCGTATCCGCAGGGAGCACCCGACCGCCACCCACAACTGCTCCGCATACGTCATCGGCGCGGACGCCGCCGTGCAGAAGGCCAGTGACGACGGCGAACCGGGCGGCACCGCGGGCGTGCCCATGCTCCAGATGCTGATGCGCCGCGACGTCAGATACGCCGTGGCCGTCGTCACTCGCTATTACGGCGGTGTGAAGCTCGGTGCCGGCGGGCTCATCCGGGCCTACGGGGGAGTCGTCGGCGAAGCTCTCGACGCGATCGGCACCATCACCCGGCAGCGCTACCGGCTCGCTTCCGTCACCGTCGACCACCAGCGCGCCGGAAAGCTGGAGAACGATCTGCGCGCCACCGGCCGGGCAGTCCGCGATGTCCGTTATGCGGAGTCCGTCACTATCGAGATCGGACTGCCGGACGCCGACGTCGACGCCTTCCGCGCCTGGCTCGCCGACGCGACGGCCGGCGCGGCCAGCCTCGAACTCGGCGGCGAGGCGTATGGCGACGCCTGAGCAGGCGACGCCGGAGGGCGGTGAAACACCCGAAGCCGCATGCGCTGTCAGTGCCTGCCGATACGCTCACGGATCATGAGACTCCTGCATACGTCGGACTGGCACCTGGGGCGCTCGCTCCACCGGGTCAGCCTTCTCGACGCCCAGGCCGCCTTCCTCGACCACCTGGTCGACACCGTGCACGCCCGCGACGTGGACGCGGTGCTGGTGGCAGGAGACGTCTACGACCGCGCCGTGCCGCCTCTCGCCGCCGTCGAGCTGTTCGACCGCGCGCTGCACCGGCTGGCCGCCGCCGGCGTGCCCACGGTCTTGATCTCCGGCAACCACGACTCGGCCCGCCGCCTCGGCGTCGCCGCCGGGCTCATCGACCGCGCCGGGATCCATCTGCGCACCGACCCGGCCGACTGCCACACCCCGCTCGTGCTGCGCGACGCCCACGGCGACGTGGCCTGCTACGGCCTGCCCTATCTGGAACCCGCCCTGGTCAAGGACGAGTTCCAGGCCGAGAAGGCCGCGCACGAACAGGTCCTGACCGCCGCCATGGAGCGGGTGCGGGCCGACCTCGCCCAGCGGCCCGAGGGCACCCGCTCCGTCGTCCTCGCCCATGCCTTCGTCGCCGGAGGCGAGCCCAGCGACAGCGAACGGGACATCGCCGTCGGCGGAGTGTCCGCCGTGCCCGCCTCCGTCTTCCACGGCGTCGACTACGCGGCCCTCGGCCATCTCCACGGCTGCCAGACCCTCTCCGAACGCGTCCGCTACTCGGGTTCGCCGCTCGCGTACTCCTTCTCCGAGGCCCGTCACCGCAAGAGCATGTGGCTGATCGACCTCGGCCCGGCCGGCGAGATCGCGGCTGAACGGGTCGACTGCCCCGTGCCGCGTCCCCTCGCCCGGCTGCGCGGCAGACTCGACGACCTCCTCGCCGATCCGGCCCACACCCCCTGCGAGCAGTCGTTCGTCGAGGCCACCCTCACCGATCCGGTGCGCCCGGCGGAGCCCATGGCACGGCTCGCCGCACGCTTCCCGCACACCCTCAGCCTCCTCTTCGACCCCGACCGCGGTGAAGAGGACCCCCACGCCACCTACGCCCAGCGCCTCAGGGGGCGCAGCGATGAGCAGATCGCGGAGGACTTCGTGGCCCATGTACGCGGCGGCAGCGGCCCCGACGAGCAGGAACGCGCCGTGCTGCGCGAGGCGTTCGAGGATGTGCGCGTCACGGCGGATATGACTCAGGCGGCCGCCCGGTGAGACTGCACACCCTGACCGTCACCGCCTTCGGCCCCTTCGCCGCCCGCCAGCACATCGCCTTCGACGACCTCGCCGACGCCGGACTGTTCCTGCTGCACGGCCCCACCGGGGCGGGCAAGACATCCGTCCTCGACGCCGTCTGCTTTGCCCTGTACGGCGCGGTGCCCGGCGCCCGCCAGAGCCCCGGCGCCTCTCTGCGCAGCGACCACGCACCTCCCGGCGTCCTCACCGAAGTCAGCCTTGAACTCACCGTCGCGGGGCGGAGACTGGAGATCACCCGGCGCCCCGCGCAGCCCCGCCCCAAGGCCCGCGGCACCGGCTTCACCACGGAACGCGCCCAGAGCCTGCTGCGCGAATACGACGCGGAGAGCGGCGCATGGAAGGCGCTCAGCCGCTCCCACCAGGAGATCGGCGAAGAGATCGGCCAGCTCCTGGGCATGAGCCGGGACCAGTTCTGCCAGGTCGTGCTGTTGCCGCAGGGGGACTTCGCACGCTTCCTGCGCGCCGACGCCGAAGCCCGCGGCAGACTCCTCGGCCGGCTCTTCGACACCCGCCGCTTCGCCGCCGTCGAAGACCGCCTCGCCGAGCGGCGCCGCGCGGCGGAACACCAGGTGCGGGCCGGTGACGAGAAACTCCTCGCACTCGCCCACCGTATGCAGCAGGCCGCGGGCCCCGCCGCGGACGGCCTGCCCGCCCCGCGGCAGCAGCCCGGCGACCCCGGACTCGCCGCGGCCGTCCTGGAGTGGGCCGCCGTCGCCCGCGCCGGGGCCGGGGAACGCCGCGACATCGCGCAGAGCGCCCTCGACGCCGCCGAGAGCCGCAGGACAGCCGCCCTGCACGCCCTGGACGCCGCACAGGAACTCGCCCGGCTGCAACAGCGGCACGCCGACGCCCGTCGCCGCTCCGATGCGCTCCACGCCCGCCGCGCCGAGCGGGAACAGCTCCAGGAGCGGCTCGACCGGGCCCGCCGCGCCGACCGCGTGGCCACCGCGCTGCGGCTGCGCGACGACGCGGAGCGCGAGCACCGCGAGGCGAGCGCGGCGCACCGGCGGGCCGCCGCGCAGCTCCCGCCCGAGAACGCCGACGCGGGCGCGGAACACCTCTCCGCGCTCGAACGACAGCTCCGCCAGGAAGCCGGCGGGCTCGACGCCGCCCGCCGCGCCGAGACCCGCGACGCCGAGCTGGCCCGGGAGCTGGCCGCGCTGGACCGGCAGGCACGCGCCGACGACGAACTCCTCCAGGAAGCCGACGGCTGGCTCGCCGGCTGGGACACGGTCCACGACGGCCTCAGACGGCGCATCGCCGACGCGCAGGAGGCGGCCACCCGCGCCGAACACCTCGCGGGCCGCCTCGACCCCGCCCGCCGCCGCCGGGACGCCGCCCGCGAGCGCGACCGGCTCGCCCTGCGCGCCGAAGAGGCCGTGGAGCTGCTGAGCCGGAGGCGTGACGAGACGGCCGCCGCCCGGGAACGCTGGCTCGACCTCAAGGAGCGCCGACTGCGCGGCATCGCCGCCGAACTCGCCGGCGGGCTCACCCCCGGCGACCCCTGCGCCGTCTGCGGTTCCCCCGACCACCCGGCCCCGGCCCGCACCACGGCCGACCACGTCGACCGCGCCGCGGAAGAAGCGGCCTACGCGCGCTATGCGGAAGCCGACGCCGACCGGACGTCCGCGGAACGCGAACTGGCCGTCCTCCATGAGTCGTTCACCGCGGCCCGCACCCAGGCCCGCGCCCCGGGACCCGGCGGCCCCGCTGGGATGGTGCCGCTGCCGCGCCATTCCGCCGAATCGGCCGGCCGGCCCGCCAGGAGCCCCTCCGCACCGAAGCCGCCGGTCGCACCGGACACCGCCGGGGCCGGGGCGACCGCCCGCGCCCCGCAGCCCTACGCTGCGGGCCGCTCGCGTCCGGACTCCGCCGGGGCGCCCCCGGCGGCGGTCGACTCCGCCGTGGCGTGCACGCCTGCCGCCCCTGCCCGGGGGCCCGGGGGCCCGAGCGGCTCTTCCTGCCCGGACACCGCGTCGGCGGCGGATTCGGCCGCCGTGCGGGCAAATCCGGTCGCGACCGACTCCGACGCCACCGCGGGCGCGGCGGGGGAGGGGACCAAGGCGCAGCGCCACCCGGCCGCGGTGGACCCCGCCGCGGCTTGTACGGCGGCCGATGCGAGGGCTGACGCGCCGCGCCCCGGCGGCGCGGGCGGCTCCTCGCCTCAGGACGCCGCTTCGGCGGCGGAACCGGCGGGCGTCGTGCCTGGCCGCCCGGGTGTGGGGGACGCCGCCGTCGTCGCCGACAGGCGGGCGTTCCGCCTCACCGCCGAGGACCCGGCCGCGGCCGAACTGGAGCGGCGTGTCGCGGATCTGGAGCGCGAGCACGAAGAGGCACACCGCGTCGCCTCCGGCCTGCACGCAGCGCAGGAAGCTCTGGAGCGTGCCGAGCGGGAGCACCGGGAGCGGCTGGACGCCCGGCAGCAGGCCGAGCGGCGGGCCGCCGCCCGGATGTCGCGGCGCGAGGCGCTCGAACGCGAACAGGCCGGGCTGCGGGACGAGCTGGCCCGGGCCCGGGGCGGCGCGGGCAGTGTCGCCGAGCGGGCCGCCCTGCTGGAGCGGGGCATCCTGACGCTCTCCTCCGCCGCCGAGGCCGTACGCGCCGTGGAGGACAGCGCCCGGCGGCTGAAGGAGGCCGACGACCGCCTCGCGGACGCGGCGTTCCAGGCCGGATTCGACACACCGCGCGCCGCTGCCGCCGCCCTGCTGGACGACACGGAACAGCGCGAGCTCCAGCACCGCGTCGACGCCTGGCACACCGAGGAGGCGGCCGTGGCCGACCGGCTTGCCGAGCCGGAGACCCGGGCCGCCGCCGAACAGCCGCCCGCCGACCCCGGCATGGCCCGCGCCGCCCATGAGGCCGCCGAGCGGCGGCTGCGCGACGCCGCTTCCAGGCTGGCCGCCGCCCGCGAGCGCTGCGCCGAACTGGCCCGCCTCTCCCGCCAGGCCGCCGCCGAGGCCCGCGGCCTCGGCCCGCTGCGCGAGGAGTACGACCGCATCGCGCGTCTCGCCGGGCTGGCCGCCGGCACCTCCGCCGAGAACGAACGCAAGATGCGCCTGGAGTCCTACGTACTGGCCGCCCGGCTCGAACAGGTCGCCGCCGCCGCGACCGTACGGCTGCAGCGGATGTCGGCGGGCCGCTACACCCTCGTCCACTCCGACGCCCGCACCGGAGGCAAGCGCTCCGGCCTCGGGCTGCATGTGGTCGACGCCTGGACCGGCCGCGAACGGGACACGGCGACGCTCTCCGGAGGCGAGACCTTCTTCGCCTCGCTCGCACTGGCGCTCGGCCTCGCCGACGTCGTCACCGAAGAGGCGGGCGGAGTGCGGCTCGACACCCTCTTCATCGACGAGGGCTTCGGCAGCCTCGACGACCAGACCCTGGACGAGGTCCTCGACGTCCTCGACTCCCTGCGCGAACGCGACCGCAGCGTCGGCATCGTCAGCCACGTCCCCGACCTGCGCCGCCGCATCCCCGCCCAACTGGAGGTGGTCAAGGGCCGCGCCGGCTCCACGGCCCGCCTGCGCACCGCCGCGGACGCGCTCAGCGGCTGACGGCACGGTGGGGGAGCGGCGAGGAGTAGACCACGCTCGTGGTGACGGAGCCGAGCGCCCCGATCCGTCCCGAGATCTCCTCCAGATGGCTCATCGAGCGCGCCGCCACCTTCAGCACAAAGCAGTCGTCGCCGGTGACATGGTGCGCCTCCAGGATCTCAGCGGTCGCCGCGAGCAGATCGTGGAACGGCTTGTAGTTCCCGTTCGGATAGCGCAGCCGCACATACGCCAGGATCGGCAGCCCCAGTTTCTCCCGGTCCACCACCGCCGCATAGCCGGAGATCACCCCGGCCTCCTCCAGCCTGCGGACCCGCTCGGTCACGGCGCTCGGCGACATCGACACGGCCCTGGCCAGCTCGGCGAAGCTGACCCTGCCGTCCTGCTGCAGGACATCCAGAATGCGCCAGTCGGTGGCATCCGGTGAAAACGCGGTCATCGACCCTGAATAGCAGGGGATTCCACCGCCGATCAAGGCCGGTGCCGTGGAACGTGCCTTCAGCGGGCGGAAGAGAGGCCATAGTTTTCCAGGCATGACGACAGCGCATCGCACCACGGCCCCGGCCGGCCACCCCGTCCTGCGGACCCCGCCGATGTCCCCGCCGGCGTCCCCGGCGGCTGCCGCGGCCTACTTCAGCGCCGCCCTGGCCTTCCACACCGACTGCTCCGACGTCGCCGCCGCGCTCGCCGCGGACGACGGTCCGGGCTTTGTCCTCCTCGACTCCCGCTCGGCCGAAGCCTGGGACCAGGGGCATGTCCCCGGCGCCGTGCATCTGCCTGGCGGCCGGATCGCCCAGCGGGCCGGGCAGCTGCTCGACAGGGCCGTGCCGGTGGTCACGTACTGCTGGGGCCCCGGCTGCAACGGCGCGACGCGCGCCGCACTCGCTCTCGCGGAACTCGGCTACCAGGTCAAGGAGATGCTCGGCGGCTTCGAATACTGGGTGCGCGAAGGCTTCGCGTACGAGACGGCCCAGGGCGCCGCCAGCCGCGTACCCGATCCGCTCACCGCGCCTGCCGGCGCCGCCTGCGGCTGTTGACGGCCCCGTCCCCGGGGCGGCCGGGGCCGAGGGCAGCGGTCCGCCCAGGCGCATCCGGTGAACCCGGCACGGTCCGGGGCCGTCGACCGGCGGTCCCCCCGGCCCGGCGCAGCGCGCGCCGGGCCGGGGGGAGTGAGCACCGCCCGTCCCGTCAGAGCTTCGACAACTCGTCCACCAGGTCGTCCAGACCCAGCGACCCCTGTGACAGCGCCGCCATATGCCACGCCTTCGCGTCAAACGCCGCGCCGTGCGCCCTGCGGGCGTTCTCCCGGCCCAGCAGCCATGCCCGCTCGCCCAGCTTGTAGCCGATCGCCTGAGCGGGCATCGACAGATACCGGGTCAGCTCGCTCTCCACGAAGTCCGCGGGCCTGCTGCTGTGCATCCCGAAGAACGTCTGCGCCAGCTGCGGCGTCCAGCGCTCACCCGGCCGGAAGGGCGAGTCGGCCGGGATCTTCAGCTCCAGATGCATGCCGATGTCCACGATCACCCGGCAGGCGCGCATCATCTGGGCGTCGAGATAGCCGAGCCGCCGCTCCGGGTCGGGCAGGAACCCCAGCTCGTCCATCAACCGCTCGGCATAGAGCGCCCAGCCCTCCGCATTGGCGCTCACCTGCCCGATCGTCGCCTGATAGCGGGAGAGCCGGTCCGCGACATGCACCCACTGCGCCATCTGCAGATGATGTCCGGGCACGCCCTCGTGGTACCACGTGGACACCAGGTCGTACACCGGGAAGCGCGTCGCCCCCATCGTCGGCAGCCAGGTCTGCCCGGGGCGGCTGAAGTCCTCCGACGGCGGGGTGTAGTACGGAGCGGCCGCGCCGCCCGGAGGGGCGATCCGGGACTCCACCCTCCGCACCCGCTCGGCGAGTTCGAAATGCGTGCCGTCGAGCGCGTCGATCGCCTCGTCCATCAGATTCTGCAGCCAGACCCGCACCTCCTCGACACCCTCGATGTGCTCGCCGTGCTCGTCGAGGTGCGCCAGCGCCTCCCAGGGGCCCGCGCCCGGCAGGATCCTGTCCGCCTCTTTCCGCATCTCGCCCAGCAGCCGGTGGTATTCCGACCAGCCGTACGCATACGCCTCGTCGAGATCGAGGTCCGTGCCGTTGAAGTACCGCGACCAACGGGCGTACCGCTCCCGGCCCACCGTGTCGGCCGCGCCGGACACGGCGGGGGCGTACACCTCGCGCATCCAGCCGCGCAGCTCGTCCAGCGCGGCGCTCGCGGTCCGGGCCGCCTCGTCCAGCTCGGTGCGCAGCCGTTCTGGACCGCCCGCGGCGAACTCCTCGAACCAGCTGCGGCGTCCGCCGCTGCCGCCCTCGCCGAGCCATTGGCCGAGCTGGCCGATGAACGTGCCGGCGGCGCGCGGGCCTCCCGGCAGTCCGCGGTCGAGGCCGAGTGCCAGCGACGCCCGGTAGCCGTCGAGCGTCTGCGGCACCGCCCGCAGCCGCCGCGCCACCGCCGCCCAGTCCTCCTCGGTCTCGGCAGGCGTCACGGTGAACACCTCGCGGACGGTGTGGGCGGGCGAGTGGATATTGCTCACCGCCCGCAGGCCCTCCTCCGCCTCGTGCACGGCCAGTTCGGCCGTCAGCCGCTCCCGGAGCAGCCGTCCGCAGCGCCGCTCCGCGTCGTTGTTCGCCTCCGGCTGCTTCTCCGCCTCGTCGAGTCTGCCGAGGGTGTCCCGGGCGAGGTCGGCAAGTGCCTCCTGGCCTGCGGGGGAGTAGTCGGGCAGCCGACTCGAGCTCTGCTGGTGTCCCAGATATGTGCCGATGGCGGGGTCGAGTTCGATACGGGCGTCGACATAGGCGTCGGCGACCTGTCGGGGCAACGCGTTGCTGGAAGTGACTGGCATGCGCACATCCTCATACGAGGACGGGCCCCGCGTCACCATCATTCGATCTCAGGCGACAACCGGCGGTGACGGGGAGACCGCCGGCGTCATGTCCAGCCGTGCCGTGATGACCAGCGTGCCCTCCTCGATCTGGTAGTCTAGGGGGAGACCGAGGCCGCGCATCGCCGCTGCCATGCCGGTGTTGGAGGACCGGGTGACCGCGTAGACGCTCTCGCAGCCCGCCTCGATCGCCAGGGCCGTCAGCCGGCGGAGCAGCTCGGAGCCGATGCCGCGGCGCTGCCACTCGTCCTCGACCAGCAGGGCGACCTCCGTCTCGTCCCCGTCCCACAGCAGATGGCCGAGGGCCACGAGCCTGCCGGACGCCGTCTCGACGGCCAGGGTGCGGCCGAAGCGGGGGCTGAGCAGATGGCTGAGATAGCGGTCGGCGTCGCCCACGGGGCCGTGGTACCGCTTGGCCAGGGTCTGCTCGGAGCAGCGGTCGTGCATGGCGCGGGCGGCCGGCAGATCGCTCTGGTCCGCCCGGCGCACGGTGATCTCATTGCCCTCGGGGAGCGTGAGGACGTCCTGGCTGCGCGGGACGCGCGGTCCGAGCCGGGTGTCCAGCTCCACCAGGGCACGCGCGCGGGCGAACTCCGTGGGGGTGAAGGGCAGATAGGGGCGCTCGACGGTGATCGACCCGCCGTTCGGGTCGCGCAGCCGCATGACGGTGTCCTTGTCCTCCAGCATGCCTTCCACGGGCGGCGTCTGGCCGGTGGGGCGGCCGGTGAGGGTGAGCGCCGGGCGGGAGTGGATGGTGCAGCGGCCCAGCAGCTGACGCAGAGCGAGCGGGAGTTCGGCCGCGTCCAGGGCGGTGCGGGTGGCCAGGCCCAGGACGCGGGTGGGGGTGTCCACGAGATCGTGGGCGTCGGCGCGCTCGATCCAGGTGCCTGCGCCGCCCGCCGCGGCGATCTCCCTGGTCAGCTTATGCGCGGGCAGGGCGGCGGGGGCACGCAGCAGGAACTCGTCCACCGTGCCCTCGGCGAGCGGATGCGTCTGCAGGGTGAGGATGTCGACGTCGTGCCGGGCCAGCGCCGTGCACAGCGCGGCCAGGCTGCCGGGGGCGTCCCGTACGGTCGTGCGCATCCGCCACAGCGTGGTCTCCCGGGCGGGCTGCCCGCCCTGCCCCGCCGGCGCAGCGGCCGCGCCGCGGCCCCCGCCGACGTCAGCGGCATCGGCGCCGGCGGCTTCGTCCGCCGGAGGCGCATGGCTGTGGCGGCGCGCCCACCAGGTGTGGAACGCGGCCGTGGCCACGAGGACCCCGGCTGATCCGAGCAGCAGCTCAGGGCCGTCGGGACCGTGGCCGATCAGATTGGCCACGGCGTCGGCGACGGCGACGGCGGTGAACAGGGCGGCCAGCTCGACGAGATCCCGCCGCCAGTGGTGCGGACGGCGGGCACTCTTCGCAGAAGTCACATCTGTCATGCCTTCAGCGTGACCGAGCGGTGTTGCGTGATCACGAACGCCTTGTGACTGATGGGTTAAGCGGGTATCTGGGTGACTCTTGACTGATTTTTAACGATTGCTACTGCCCCACTCGTCCCGGCTGCAGCGTCGTACTGAACAGCACTGTGCCGCCCTCCGCCCGCAGCCGCACCGTCAGCTCGCCGCTCCCGCCGTCCACGGCCACCTCGCCGAAGTGCTGCGGAGCCTCCATCGGCGACACGTTCGCCCGCGTGGGGGCGTGGACGAACACCCGCTCCGGGCCGAACGTCCCGTCCAGCGCGTTCGCCGGGAAACCGCCGGCCGCCAGCGGACCGGAGACGAACTCCCAGAACGGCGCGAAGTCCTTGAACGCCGCCCGCTCGGGAGCGTAGTGCTGGGCCGCCGTGTAGTGCACATCGGCGGTCAGCCAGAACGTGCCCGTGATCCGGCGGCGCCTGATGAACCGCAGCAGCTCCGCGATCTGCAGCTCACGGCCCAGTGGAGCCCCCGGATCGCCCTGCGCGACCGCTTCGATGTCCGCCGGCCCGTCCGGCACCACCAGACCCAGCGGCATGTCCGCGGCGATCGCCTTCCACACGGCGCGGGAGCGCGACAGCTCCCGCTTGAGCCAGGCGAGCTGCTCGGCCCCCAGGATGCCGTCGCGGTCCGACGTCTGGCGTCCGGGCGAGTTGGCGTTCCGGTACGACCGCATGTCCAGCACGAACACATCCAGCAGCGGGCCGTAGCGCACCACCCGGTGCATCCGCCCCTTCCGCCGTCCGCGGACCGGGAGCGTGGAGACCGGGAAGTACTCGGAGAACGCGCGCAGGGAGCGTCCTGCGAGCACGTTGACGTTCTTCTCCGTGTAGCGGGGGTCGTCCAGGATCTGCCCCGGATACCAGTTGTTGCGCACCTCGTGGTCGTCCCACTGCACCACCGTGGGCACCTGTGCGTTGAACCGCCGTACGTTGGCGTCGAGCAGGTTGTAGCGGAAGTTTCCCCGGAAGTCGGCGAGCGTCTGCGCCACCCGCGACTTCTCCTCGGTGGTGACGTTCCGCCAGACGCGGCCGTCAGGAAGCGTCACCGACGGTTCGATCACCCCGTCGGCGTACACGGTGTCGCCGCTGCACAGGAAGAAGTCCGGGTCCAGCCCGCGCATCTCCGCAAAGGCGCGGAAGCCCCCGATGTCCGGGTTGATGCCCCAGCCCTGGCCCGCGATGTCCCCGGACCACAGGAACCGCACCCCGGCCCGGCGGTGTGCGGGCGCGGTGCGGAACGTGCCGTACACCGGTTCGCCGGTACGGCGCGGATCGTGCGGGTCGGCAAGGGTGACCCGGTAGTGGATCTGCTCGCCGGCGGGCAGACCGCGCAGCGGCACCGTGCCGGTGAAGTCCGTGCCGGGGCCGAGCAGCGGACCGTGGCAGCGGCGGGAGCGGCGGAACGACTCCGTCGCCGAGACTTCCACCGCCATGCGCGCGGGCCGGTCGGCGCGCACCCACACCAGCGCCGACGAGCAGGTCACATCGCCCGTCTGGACGCCCCAGGCCGCCCGTGGACGGCCGGACAGCGCGAGGGCGGGAGCGGCGGCTGACACGGGCAGGGCGAGCGCCGCAGAGGCGGCGACCGTGCCGCGCAGCAGGGAGCGGCGGTCGGGGGACGGACTGCGACGCTCAGTCGATGACATCGGTGCGCCTCCAGGCGATGGACTTCACCCGAGCTGCTTAGCGCCCCTTCGCGGCGGCGTCATGAACCCGATGTGAACAACCGCCCCCGGAGGCCCTCGTCACACCGTGTCAGCCCGTTGCCGCGTCCGCCAGCAGCCGCACGCCGCGCACGATCTCCGCGGGCGTCAGATGGGCGTACCCCAGCACCAGCCGCACCGCGGCGTCCGGCGTCCGCTCCGCGGGCTCCCGCGCGGGGGTGCGGAAGTCGGCAAGCGGCCGTACGGCGATCCCGGCCGCGGCCGCCCGCTCAAGGAACCGCGGCTCGGGGCCGTACCCCTCGGGCAGCCGGGCGATGATGTGCAGCCCGGCCGCGATGCCGCTGACCTCCGTGCCCGGGAAGTGCTCGGCGAGCGCCGCCGTCAGCGTGTCCCGGCGCTCCCGGTAGGCGCGCTGACAGCGGCGCAGGTGGCGGTCGTACGCGCCGCGCACGACGAAGTCCGCCAGCACCGCCTGGTCGAGCACCGGATGGCCGAGGTCCATGGTGCGTTTGCGGCGCACCACGGCCCCGGCGAGGCGTCGCGGCACCAGCAGCCAGCCGAGCCGCAGCCCCGGAGCGAGCGACTTGCTGACCGAGCCGGTGTACGCGACCCGCTCCGGGTCGAGGCCCTGGAGTGCGCCGACCGGGGCCCGGTCATAGCGGAAGTCGCCGTCGTAGTCGTCCTCCACGATCAGCCCGTCCACGGCGCGCGCCCAGTCCAGCAGCGCGGCGCGGCGGCCGGGGGAGCAGGCGACGCCGGTGGGGAACTGATGGGCCGGGGTGATCACCACGGCCCGTACGCCGCTGTCGCGGAGCGGGCCGGGCGTCAGGCCGCAGCCGTCGAGCGGCAGCCCCTCGGCACGCAGCCCGGCGGCCGCGAACAGCCCGCCGTGCTCCGGACTGCCCGGGTCCTCCACCCCGACCGCACGGTGCCCGCGCTCGCGCAGTGCGAAGCCCAGCAGGCTGAGCGCCTGGGCCACGCCCGAGCAGATCACCAGTGACTCGGGGTCCGCGACCACGCCGCGCCGCCGGGCCAGCAGGGCGGCCAGCGCGGTGCGCAGCTCCGGCAGGCCGCGCGGATCCGGGTAGCCGAGGGCATGGCGCTCAAGGCGCGTCAGCGCCGCCTTGTGCGCCGCCGCCCACGCGGTGCGCGGGAACAGGGACAGATCCGGAGTGCCGGGCCGGAAGTCGGCCGTCGCGCCGGGAGCGCGGGGCGCGAGATCGCGTGCCGGCGCCGCTCCCGCGCGCACCGCGTCGCCGACCCAGGTGCCCGCTCCGCGCCCGCTGCGCAGATAGCCCTCCGCGGTGAGCTGTTCGTACGCCTCGGTCACCAGCCCCCTGGAGACGCCCAGGTCCGCGGCGAGCTCCCGGCTCGACGGCAGCCGGGTGCCCGCGGCCAGCCGCCCGGACCGCACCGCCTCGCGCAGCGCCGACTGCAGAGCACGGCCGCGGCCGCGCGGCGGGGCGGAGGCCGCGGGCAGCAGCAGCTCCCAGGCCGCCGCCCACACCAGGCCGCCTCCGGGGCCCGCCCCGGCATCCGCACCCGAACCGCCCGCCGAACCGCCCGCCGAACCGGCCACCGAATCGTCCCCCGCACCGGTCCCCGAATTGGTCCCCGAAACCACCATGGAAGTGGACCTTAAACCGGTCCGCCCGCCGCGCCTAGCGTCGGCCGCATGAACACCCACTCCCTGCGCGGGGCGCTGCTCGCCGCCTTCGCCTGCCTCCTCGTGGGCGCGTCCTTCACCGCCAACAGCGTCCTCGGCGGCTACCCGTACGCCGGCGGCCAGGCGCTGCGCTACGGACTGGCCTTCGTCCTGCTCCTGCCGCTGCTGGGACGCGGCGGCGGCGCGCCCCTGCGCAGGCTGACGGCCCGTCAGTGGGGGCGGCTTGCGCTGCTCGCGGCGGTCGGCATGGTGGGCTTCAACCTGTCGGTGCTGGCGGCGGAGCGCACCGCGGAGCCTGCCGTTCCGGGAGTGTTCGTCGGCTGCGCGCCCGTGGCCGTCGCCGTGCTGGCCCCGCTGCTCGACGGCCGGCGGTGCGCGCGCCCGGTGCTGCTGGGCGCGCTGCTGGTGGCGGCCGGGGCGTTCACGGTCCAGGGGTGGGGGCGCACGGACGCGGCCGGGATCGCCTGGTCGCTCTGCGCGCTCCTCGGCGAGGTCGGGTTCGCCCTGCTCGCGGTGCCCTTGGTGCGTCCCCTGGGCCCCCGCCTGCTGTCGGCGGCGGTGTGCGGAATCGCGGCGGCGGAGTCGGCGCTCATCGGACTGGCCGTGCACGGCAGCGGCATGCTGCCCGTGCCCACCGCCGCCGAGGCGCTGGCGCTGCTGTGGCAGGCGGCGGTGGTGACCGTGGTCGGCTTTGTCTGCTGGTACCGGGCCATGCAGCACATCGGCGCCGAGCGCGCCACGCTCTTCTCCGGGCTGATCCCGGTCTCCGCTGCCCTGACCGCGCCGCTCGTCGCCGCGGGCGCGTACGGGCTGCCGCAGGCGCTGGGCAGCGCCCTGGTGGCGG
>NZ_JAOWCB010000037.1 GCF_026420845.1 Streptomyces sp. PR69
GGGGGAAGACTCACGCCCGCAGGAACGATTCCCCGCACCCCGGCACCCCGCCCGTCACCGCGCCCCGCAACCCGGCAGCCCCTCCACGTCCCCCTCCCGGATCTTCTCCAGCGACTTCCTCGCGTCCGCGATCGTGTCGACCTTCACCAGCGTCAGCCCGTCCGGAGTGTCGGACGCCGCCGAAGCGCAGTTGTCCGCAGGGGTCAGGAAGTACTCCGCGCCCGCGTTCCGCGCCCCGACGAGCTTCATCTCGATGCCGCCGATGGGCCCGACCTTCCCGTCGTCGTCGATGGTCCCGGTGCCGGCCACGAACTCGCCGCCGGTCATGGCACCCGGGGTGAGCTTGTCGATGATGCCGAGGGCGAACATCAGACCCGCGCTGGGCCCGCCGACATCGGCGAGGTTGATGTCGATGGTGAACGGGAAGGTGTAGTCGGTCCCGGCGTGGATGCCGACGATCGCCCGGTCGCCCTCCGGGGCCTTCACGGTGGGAACCGTGACCTTCTGGGTGGCCGTGGGCTCGCGGCCCGCCTTCTCCGCGGCCGCCGCCGCATCGGCCGGGACGATCGTGAAGACGACGTCCTCGCCCGGCTTGCGCTTGACCACGAGCTTCGCGACATCGCCGGGCTCCTTCACCGCCGTGCCGTCCACCTCGCGGATCACATCACCGGCGTGCAGCCGCTGCTCCGCGGGAGAGTCCTTCAGGACGGAGGAGACCACCACGCGCGAGGTCACCGGGATGTCCAGCTGTTCCAGCGCCGCCACCTTGGCGCTCTCCTGCGACTGGGTGAACTCCTCGGCGTTCTCCTGCGTGGACTCTTCCTCCGTCTGCCCGTCGGGGTAGAGCGTGTCATGTGGCACCACGACGTTGTCGTGGGCCAGCCAGCCGTAGATCGCCTCGACGAGGTTCATGCGGTAGTCCGCGCCGGTGACCCGGACCGTCGTCATATTGAGATTGCCGCGCGTCGGGTACGTCTCGCGGCCGGAGATCTTGAGCACATCCTCGCCGTCCGTCGAGCCGAGGGTGTTCACCGTGGGACCGGGCGACATCTCGGAGTACGGCACAGGGAGGAACACGCCGACACAGAGCAGCGCGATGAAAGCGAGTGTGGAGGCGAGCATCGTCGCAGTGCGGCGGGGCATGGAACGACAGTACGGGACGGACCTGTCAGCGCACCGCCCGGACCGGTCCGTCCGGGCTCCGGTGCCGGACTGCGGTGCGGACCATGCGCCGGCTCGCGGGTCCGCTTGCTCTCCCGGTCACACCTCTGCTCACGGCCCCGCTCATACCGCGTCGGTCATATCGCGTCGGTCTGGGAGCCCGATTTGTCCATCGCATCACGGAACCGGGCGTACCCGGCGAGCTCCGCCACATCCCCGGACGTACGGTCCCGCGCGGCCCAGCTTCCCCATATGCCGGCGCCGACGACGGCGAACAGCGGAATCAGCAACCAGGCGAGCACTGCCATCGCAACCTCCCTCACCCCATAAGCGAATGCAACCGAGTGATCAGCAGATTAGTCGTCTGCCAGTTCAACGCTCGTAGCGGGTGTGCGGTTACGCAAATCGGGGCGGATGGGGCCGAATGCTTTCAGCCTCGCGTACCCCCCGGGGCCATTCGTCAGCAGGCCCCCACCCACTCCTCCGTACCGTCCGAGAACGTCTGGTGCTTCCAGATCGGCACTTCGTGCTTGAGGTCGTCGATCAGCTTGCGGCAGGCCTCGAACGCCTCCCCCCGGTGCGGACAGGACACGGCCACGACGACGGCCAGATCCCCGACCGCGAGGTCGCCCACCCGGTGGACGGCGGCCATGGCCCGCACCGGGAACTGCGCGGCGACCCGCTCCGCGATCCGCCGCATCTCTGCCTCGGCCGTGGGATGGCAGGAATAGCCCAGCTTCTCGACGTCCGCGCCGCCGTCATGGCTGCGCACGGTGCCGACGAAGAGCGCCGTGCCGCCCGCCGCGTCGTCGCCGACGGCCGTGAAGACCTCGTCGACGGAGAGCGGGGTGTCGCGGATCGCGAGCAGCCGGATGGGGTCCTGCGCCGCCTGTTCGCCGGGGTGATCGTTCCTGCGTGCCATGTGACCATCGTGCCGTACGCCGCCGACAGCGCGGAATACCCGTTTCCACCGGCCGGGCGCGCCCGCGGTTAGAGCCTCCTACAGGGCCGTACCGGCGTGTCGGGCACACCGTGACGGGCCCGGAGGGGCACCGGGGCGCTCAGAGCCGGCGGCGCGCCTTGCGGGCCCTGCGCACCAGGGCCGCGGTGCCGAGCAGGGCCACCGTCGCGCCCGCCGCGCCCGCCGCGGTGGCGTCCTTGCGGCCCAGCCTGCGACCGGCGACGGTGTGCCGTCCCGCCGCCTCCTCCAGCAGCGCGGCCAGCACCTCCTCGTTCGTCCACTGCGGACGCCAGCCCGCGTCATGCAGCCGGCTGACGCTGACGACCCAGGGGTGCATGGTGTACGCGAGGTCCCCGGCGGGGGACGGGGTGAGCCCGATCCGGTGCAGCCGGGCGGCGGCTCCCAGGGCGACCGCGGACGGCAGCTCCATACGCCGGATGCCGCTGAGCTCCTCCACCTCCTCCTGCTCCAGCCAGCCGTCGCAGCCGACCGCCAGCTCGCCCTCCACCTTCTCCAGGGCGGCGTACTCAAGCGCGCTGACCAGGTCCTCGACATGGCAGAACTGCCAGGTGGGGCGGGAACCGGCCACCACCAGGAGCCGCGGCGACTCGAAGTAGCGGGTCAGCGCGGTGTCCGTGCCGCCCACCAGGACAGCGGGGCGGACCACGGTGACGTTGAGACCCGGATGCGCGCGCGGAGCACGCCTGCCGAGCCGTTCGATCTCCAGCAGATCGCCGACTCCGGTGGCCTCGGCGGTGGCGCGCAGCTCCGCGTCCTCGGAGAGCGGGACGTCGTTGTCGGGCAGCGCCCCGTAGACCATCGCCGAGGTGCACAGGACGACCCGGTGCACCCCGGCGGCGGCCGCTGCGGTCAGCACGGTCTGCGTACCGCGTACGTTATACGCGGTACGGGCGGCCGGGTCGGTCTCCAGGTCCAGGTCGAGAGCGAGGTGGACCACGACGTCGGCCCCGCGCAGCTTCTCGGCGATGGCCGGGTCGCGGACGTCGAGGATGTGCCACTGCGCCTCGGTGACCTCGCCGCGGCGCTCGTCGATCGCGATGACCTGCTTGACCTCGTCGCAGCCGGCCAGCCGCCGCACGAGCAGATCGCCGACGCCCGAGGAGGCGCCGGTGACCGCGACGACGGGGCCGCGGCCTGCGGGCCCGCGGCCGCCGGCCGGGGTTGAACGGTTTCGCGCTGCGCGAACCTGCGGATCTGGGGAACTCACCAGGCGTCTCCAGCGGTTGTCTTCAGTACCGAAGTACCGACGCGCACGGCGCGTGCGTACCGGGTGCGTCCATCCTGCCGCAGGCCGGCAGCAGGTGGAGCACCGAGCCCGGATGCGGCCCGGATGTCTACGCTGGGTGGTGTTGTCGGGCATTCGCCGCCGGCAGGAAGCCGGCGGCCCTACGAGCCGAGGAAACCCGTGAGTGACACCCCATTCGGATTCGGCCTTCCGCCGGAGGAGCCGGAGAACGGCGACGAGGGCAAGAAGAAGGACCCCGCCGGAGGTGGGCAGGGTTCCGGAGGCCAGAGCGGCGGTCCGGGCGACCCCTTCGGCATCGGCCTGCCGGGCGGCGCGGGCGGTGACAATCCGTTCGCCGCGATGTTCGGCTCCATGGGTCCCCAGGACCTGGGCGCCGCCTTCCAGCAGCTCGGTCAGATGCTGAGCTATGAGGGCGGCCCTGTGAACTGGGACATGGCCAAGCAGATCGCGCGCCAGACGGTCTCCCAGGGCACGCCGGACGGCACGAAGGACGTCAGCGTCGGCCCCGCGGACCGGGCGGCCGTCGAGGAGGCGCTGCGCCTGGCGGACCTGTGGCTGGACGGTGTGACGTCCCTGCCCTCCGGCGCGAACACGGCCGTGGCATGGAGCCGCGCGGAGTGGGTCGAGGCGACCCTCCCCGCCTGGCAGCAGCTGGTCGACCCGGTCGCCGAGCGGGTCGGCATCGCCATGGGCGATGTGCTGCCGGAGGAGATGAAGGCCATGGCCGGCCCGCTGATCGGCATGATGCGGTCGATGGGCGGTGCGATGTTCGGGCAGCAGATCGGCCAGGCGGTCGGCGTGCTGGCGGGCGAGGTGGTCGGCTCGACCGACATCGGGCTCCCCCTGGGCCCGGCCGGCCAGGCCGCGCTGCTGCCGCTGAACGTGGACGCGCTGGGCAAGGACCTGGGCGTGCCGCGCGAGGAGGTGCGGCTGTATCTCGCCCTGCGCGAGGCCGCTCATCAGCGGCTCTTCGCCCATGTGCCGTGGCTGCGGTCGCATCTGTTCGGCGCCGTCGAAGGCTATGCGCGCGGGATCAAGGTCGACACCGGCAAGCTGGAAGACGTGGTCGGCCAGTTCGACCCGAGCCATCCGGAGCAGCTGCAGGAGGCGCTGCAGCAGGGCATGTTCCAGCCGGAGGACACCCCGGAGCAGAAGGCCGCACTGGCCCGTCTGGAGACCGCGCTGGCCCTGGTGGAGGGCTGGGTGGACGCGGTGGTGCACGAGGCCGCCGCGTCCCGGCTGACCGCCGCGAACGCCCTGCGCGAGACGCTGCGCCGCCGCCGCGCCAGCGGGGGCCCCGCGGAGCAGACCTTCGCCACGCTCATCGGGCTGACGCTGCGGCCGCGCCGGCTGCGGGACGCCTCGCGGCTGTGGGCATCGCTCACCGACGCGCGCGGGGTGGACGGCCGGGACGGGCTGTGGGAGCACCCGGACATGCTGCCGACGGCGACGGACCTGGACGACCCGGACGGTTTTGTGCACCGCGAGCAGATCGACTTCTCCGAGCTGGACAAGATGCTCGGCGAGGCGGCGGGCGGGCCCCGTCCGAAGGGCCAGGACCGGAGCGAGGACGGCCGGAGCGAGGACGACGGGGGCAGCGGCGACCGGGGCGGGGACGAGACTGACAAGTGAGTCTGCATGACGACGCCGTCCTCGTGCTGAAGGGGTATGAGGATCAAAGCGAGGAGCAGAGCGAGCTGCGCCGGCGGTATCTGGACCATCTCGCGGCGCACCCGGACGGCATGTGGAAGGCGTGCGCGGCGGGACATATCACGGCAAGCGCCCTGGTCGTCGACCCTTCGCGGAAGCGGGTGCTGCTGACGCTCCACGGGAAGATCAAAAAGTGGCTGCAGATGGGCGGCCACTGCGAGCCGGACGATGCGACGCTCGCGGCGGCCGCGCTGCGGGAGGGCGTGGAGGAGTCCGGCATCGAGGGGCTCGCCCTGCTGCCGGGCGGGCCGGTCCGGCTCGACCGTCACTCGACGCCCTGCGCCTGGCATCTGGACGTCCAGTACGCGGC
This sequence comes from Streptomyces sp. PR69, assembly GCF_026420845.1. Lineage (GTDB taxonomy): Bacteria > Actinomycetota > Actinomycetes > Streptomycetales > Streptomycetaceae > Streptomyces. The sequence continues at coordinate 5,410 of NZ_JAOWCB010000037.1, forward strand.
GCTGGCTCCGGCGGGCGCGGTGGAGGCCATCAGCGACGAGTCACTGGATCTGCGCTGGTTCGGCTACGACGAGGTGGCGGACGTGGCCGACGCGTCAGTCGTACGGCTGATGCAGCGCACGCGCGAGCGGCTCTAGACGCCCGGGACGAGTGGGTAAGGGGCGGTCACCCTGGCGACCGCCCCTTACCCATGACCGTACGTCTCGTGCCTGTCTCGTGCCGGTCTCGCACCAGGAGGGGCACTAGCTCCAGACGTTGTTCTGGTTCTGGGCGTGGGCGCCGTGCTGGCCCACGCCGTACTGCGCACCCAGCCCCTGCCCGATCGCGGCGTTCTGCGGGGGCATCACCTCGCTGGGCTGGACGAGGGCGAAGCCCTGGCCGAGGAAGCTCAGCTCCCAGCCCTCTCCGGTGTTGCCACGCCGTCGCAGCACGCCCGAGGAGTGCGTCTGGGCCTGCATCTGCACCCGCAGCCCGGAGGACCAGGCCACGATGGCGTCCGCGTCGACGCTGACATACTTCTCGGGTGTGACCTGCATCATCAGCGGCTGGCCCGAGGTCATCAGCGCGACCTTGCCGCGCCCGGAGACATTGAGCTGGTACTTGCCGGACCCGGAGATTCCGTACTGGCTGTCCACCGCGATGACCTCGGTGTTCAGCGTGGAGTCAAGCGCCAGCACATAGGCGCTGTCGACGGTCAGCCCCTCGTGGTCGACATCCACGACATGGATGTACTGGGCGAGATTGGCGAAGTAGACGGTGCCCTGCCCGGAGCAGCGCATCAGATCCAGGCCCTCGCCGGTGTGGGCGCGGGCGCGGCGCTCGCTGCCCGACTGGTACTCGCCGTCGAAGTCGACGAGCCCCTGGTAGGCGACCATCGAGCCTTTGCGGGCCAGGATGTCGTCGTGACCGGTCAGCGCGACCCGCAGCAGCTGCGGGTTCTGCACGGTGTACCGCTCCTGGGACTGCTGCTCGGCATGGCTGAAAAGCGGACTCTGCATGGTGTGTGGCTCCCCCTCAGTGCCGGATCCGCAGACGGTCGGCACTGTCCTCGCTGGGCTGTACGACGACGATTCCCTGGCCCGAGAAGGCCATCTGGTAGGCCTCGCCGCTGCCCCGCCCGATGAGCGAGGACGCCTTGAAGCTGCGCTTGCCCTTCACCTTGAGGTTCGGGGACCAGGCGACGAGCGCGTCCGGGTCGACATACGTCTCGTCGTCGCCGCGCCCGCAGTCGACCACAATGGGCGTGCCCCGGGAGGTCAGGGCGACCCAGCCGGTGCCGCCGATCTGCACGTTCCACAGCCCCTGTCCGGCGAACTTGGCCAGACCCTTGACCTTTTCGACGCCCCACTGGAGGTGTGCGTCGAAGGCGAGCACATTGGTGCCGTTGACGGAGATGGAGTCGTTGTCGAGGTTGATGACGACGACGTCCGCGCCGTAGTCGGCGAGGTAGAGGAGCCCGTCCCCGGAGCACTTCATGATCGGCGCGCCTTCGCCGGTCACCCACTGGGCGGCGATCTGGCGGACCGCGGGCGGGTTGGGCTCGTACTGGATGAAGCCCTCGTACGACACCATCGACCCGGTGCGGGCGTACAGGTCCTGGCCGGAGGCCATGGCGACCTTGAGCATGGTGCTGCCGTGGTTCTCCATACGGGCCGTGACGGGGGCGGGGGCAAAGCCCGCGAGCTGCTGGTTCATATCTTCGGGCTCCCTTAGACCTCGTACGGCTGGACGACGATGAAGTTCCCGGGAGCGCCCCGGAATTGGAGGTTCACGGTCTCTCCGCTGTGTCCGGGGTAGGCGTTGCGGCGCAGTCTGACCTGGCTGGAGAGGATCACCTGGGAGGCGGCAGACCAGGCGACGACGGCGTTGGCGTCCGCGAAGGTCGTCGGCGTGACCGGCAGCACCACCGGGACGCCCCGGGTCTTGACGACGACCGTGCCGGTGCCCTGGAACATCATGGTGAACAGCGCACCGCCGGGGATGCCGTGGCCCTCGATCCTGCGGACCTCGTGGTGCAGCGACTCGTCAAAGGCGAGGACGTTCTCCGCGGAGACGCAGATGCCGTCGCCCTGGAGTTCGATGGGGTGCAGTTGCGCGCCGTTCTCGGCGAGGAAGACCTGGCCGCGGCCGGTGCAGCGCATCAGCTGCATCTCCTGGCCGGTGGCGTTGCCGACGATGCGGCCGGCGAAGCCCGCGCCCTTGTAGCTGAAGTCGACCTTGCCCTGATACATCACCATGCTGCCCTGGCGGGCGAGGACGGGCATGCCGCCCATGGTGAGGTCGACCCGCATCAGCTGCTGGTTCTGCGGGGTCCAGCGCTGTCCCGTGGGCTTCTCCCGGTACGGCTGGAGAGCCGCCTCCAGGCCCGCGCCGGTCTGCGGGACGGCCGGCGTCTGCGGGGCCCCGGGGGCGGGCGGCTGGCCGTACGGGGCGAAGGGCTGCTGCCCGTACGGCGCCGGGGGCGCAGGCGGCTGCCCCTGACCGGGAATCTGGCCATAAGGGGCGGGCGCGGGAGGCGGGGCCGCGGGGGCGGCCATCGGGACGGCGACCGTCGGCGCGGAGTGCGTCTGCGGGGCGGCGGGCGGGGCGGGAGGCGGGGCGGCGGGTGCGCCGAAGGCCGGTGCGGGCTGGGGTGCTTGAGGCGCGGGAGGCGCCTGGTACGGCGGCGGGGCCGGGGCGGGAGGCGCCGCCGGTACGGGCTGCGGGGTCCCGGAGGCGGGCGGCGCAGGCGCGCTCGGCGGGGCGAAAGGCGGCGGGGCCGCGGGCTCCGCGGGCGGGGCGAACGCGGGCCGCGCGCCAGGCTGCGGCTGAGCGGCCGCGGGCTCCTCCTCGGCGACCTCACCGCCGAAGTTCTTCAGCAGCGCCTCCAGACCGCCGTCAAAGCCCTGGCCGACGGCGGCGAACCGCCACACGTCCTTCAGATAGAAGTCGCCGAGCATCACCGCGCGTTCGGTGGAGAACTCCGAGCCGTCGAACGCGTACCGCGCGACCTCTTCGCCGCCCGCGACGACGCGGAGATAGCCGGGGCCGATCTGGGACATCTGGCCCTCCCCGTCGATCGTCGCGGTGAACGAGAGCCTCTGGACCGAAGCCGGGATGCGGTCGAGCGTGACCCGGAACGACTCGGTGTCACCTGCCTGCGGGCCGAGCAGCTGGATGGACTCCTCGGGCGATTTCGGCTGGTTGAAGAAGATGAAGTAACGGTCGTCGGACAGCCGCTCGTCCGCATCGAGCCCGAAGCAGCTGATGTCGAAGGTCAGCCCGGGAGCGGCGATCTGCACGCCCACATACAGATCCGTTCCCGACGTGAGATCACTGATCTTGGCCTTGTGGCCGCGCTGGAATTCCCTGGCCATGCGTAACGACCGTCCCCCATCCCGGAAATGTGAATGCGTCGCGCCAGGCTAACGGCTGTGGACGACATCAAGCCAAGCCGGTGCGCATTCGGTACAGGACTGTTGACGATCACTCTCCGCGTGCGGACGGCACATGCGGCAGCCGCTCCGCGGCGACGACTCCCTCAAGGTAGCCGCGGGCGCGCTCGGTGCGCGGATAGGCCTCCAGCAGCCGCCAGAACCGCGGGCCGTGCCCGGGCACGAGCAGATGTGCCAGCTCATGGACGAGCACATAGTCGATGACGTACTCGGGCATCCCCTGGAGCCGGTGGGACAGCCGGATGCTGCCTTCCGCGGGGGTGCAGGAACCCCAGCGGGTGTTCTGGTTGGTCACCCACCGCACGGACGCGGGGCGGGCGCGGCCGTCGAAGTACTGGTCCGACAGCCGTTCCGCGCGCTCGGCCAGTTCGGCGTCGCCGAGGATGCGTTTGCTCTCCTGGGCGGCCAGCTTGTCCAGCATCACGCCGACCCAGCGCTGCTCCTCGGCCTCGGACATCCGCGCCGGAATGAGCACGATGGTGCGGTCGCCCTCGCGGTAGGCGGAGACCGTTCTGCTGCGCCGGGTGCTCCTGCGGACCTCGACCGCGCTGGTCCCCGATCCGCGGGACGGGCGGCTTGTCGGACTGCGCTGCTGGCTCTTGGCGCTGTGCAGAGGGTCGGCGGGCACGCCTTGACGTTACCCGCTGCCAGCGGCGGAAGTCCCGTGTGCGGAACGGTTCAGACTTGATCCACTCCATGTGCGCACGATTTGAACGACTAATGCCCCTCGCCTGTGGATAACTTTTCACACGCTCTGCCGCGGACGGGCATTCTGCTGACACACGCCGGAGGGGCGGGAAGCAAGGCGATCAAGGCGGGGGACGGAAATATGCATCCGATGGTCAAGCCTGCGTTGCGACGGGCGTGGCGGGAGCGGCAGTCCGTGCAGTTCGGGGTCACACCCGCGCATGCGGTGACGCTCGGTCCGGTGGACACCGCGACCGGTGCCTTTCTGGAGCTGCTGGACGGCACGCGGGGGCTGTCACTGCTGCGGGAGGAGGCGCGGGCGATGGGCCTGCCCGACGGCCAGGCGGATGCCCTGCTGAGCCGGCTGGCGGCTGCCGGTCTGCTCGACGACGCCACGGCCGGGGGCGGGCGCGGGGCGGTGGGGCCGCGCCTGGGGGACGGTGCGCTGGAGCGGCTGCGGCCCGATCTGGCGTCGCTGTCCGTGATCCACCCCGAGCCGGGCGCGGGGATACGGCGGCTGACCGCCCGCCGGGCCATGCGCGTCCAGGTGCGGGGCGCGGGCAGGGTGGGCGCCACGGTGGCGTCGGTGCTGTCAGCCGCGGGGGTGGGGCGGGTCGAGGTGCTGGACGGCGGATGCGCCGAGCCGTCGGACATCGCGCCCGGAGGACTGCCGGAGGAGGCGGTGGGCCGGCGCCGGGACGTCTCGGCACGCCAGCTGGTGGGGCGCTGCTCGCCCGGCCGTGCGCCGCGCGGCGCCGGCCCGGGCGTTCCGGGGGACCGTCCAGGCGCCGCCACGGGCGAACCGGGCCTTGCGCTGATCGTCGTCGCGCCCCGCGACGGGCTGGCGGCCTATGTGCCGGAGCCCGCCGCCGCGGAGCAGTGGGTCGCCGTCGGCACCCCTCATCTGTATGCGGGTGTGGTGGAGGCCACAGGTGTGGTGGGCCCGCTGGTGCTGCCGGGCGCGACCGCCTGCGCGGGGTGTCTGGAGCTGGGCAGGGGGCAGCGCGATCCAGGGCGTCCGAGGCTGCTGGCCCAGTGGCGTTCGGGACGCCGCAGGGCTGCGCAGGCCTGCGATGTCGCGCTGGCCACGGCGGTCGCCGGCCTGGCGGCGGCTCACGCGCTGGCGTTTCTCGACGGGGAGTCGCCGACGAGCATCGGCGCGCGGTGGGAGACATCGTTGCCGCTGCTGCAGTGGCGGTCCGAGCGGATCGCGCCGCAGCTCGACTGCGGCTGCAGCGCGGAAGGCAAGAGTGGGGGAGCACACCTCGGGCGTGAGGTCGCCGCACGACACAATGGCCAAGTAACCGCCGTCAACGGAGCAACGCCGTAGGGCATATGCGGCGCAGGCTGTCTGGGATTTGGAGGGGCGTATGTCTGATCTTCCCCGGAAGGCGGTCACCCGGACCGCCAAGCTGGCCGCGCTGCCCTTGGGTTTCGCCGGGCGGGCGACATGGGGGCTGGGCAGGCGGATCGGCGGCAAGTCGGCGGAGATCGTCGCACGCGAGCTGCAACAGCGCACGGCGGAGCAGCTGTTCAAGGTCCTCGGCGAACTCAAGGGGGGTGCGATGAAGTTCGGCCAGGCTATGTCGGTGTTCGAGTCGGCCCTGCCGGAGGAGCTGGCGGGTCCTTACCGTGCCTCCCTGACGAAGCTTCAGGACGCCGCGCCTCCGATGCCGACGCGCACCGTGCACACGGTCCTTGAGGAGCGGCTCGGCGAGGAGTGGCGGGAGCTGTTCCTCAGCTTCGAGGACAAGCCGGCGGCTTCCGCGTCGATAGGCCAGGTCCACCGCGCCGTCTGGCACGACGGCCGGGAGGTCGCGGTGAAGGTGCAGTACCCGGGGGCGGGTGAGGCGCTGCTGTCCGATCTGAGCCAGCTCAGCCGCTTCGCCCGGCTGCTGGGGCCGCTGATTCCGGGCATGGACATCAAGCCGCTGATCGCCGAGCTTCGCGACCGGGTCACCGAGGAGCTGGACTATGAACTGGAGGCGCAGGCGCAGCGGGAGCACGCCGCGACGTTCGCGGACGATCCGGATGTGCTGGTCCCGGATGTGGTGCACCAGTGCGACCAGGTGCTGGTCACGGAGTGGATCGACGGCATACCGCTGGCCGAGGTGATCGCCGGCGGCACCCCGGCCCAGCGGGACCGTGCGGGTCAGCTCCTCGCCCGCTTCCTCTTCTCGGGCCCGGCGCGTACGGGACTGCTGCACGCGGACCCCCACCCCGGCAACTTCCGGCTTCTGCCCACGCAAGGCGGCAGCGAGGGCTGGCAGCTGGGAGTGCTCGACTTCGGCACCGTGGACCGGCTGCCCGGGGGTCTGCCCCAGCCGATCGGCGAGTGTCTCCGTATGACGCTGGAGGGCGAGGCCGAGGAGGTCTATGCCCTGCTGTGCGAGGAGGGTTTCGTCAAGGACTCCATCGATCTCGACCCGGACGCGGTGCTGGACTATCTGCTGCCGATCATCGAGCCCGCGCAGGCGGAGGAGTTCACCTTCAGCCGCGCCTGGATGCGCACCCAGGCGGCCCGGATAGCCGATGTCCGCTCCCCCGCGTATCAGCTCGGCAAGCAGCTCAATCTGCCGCCGGCGTATCTGCTGATCCATCGGGTCACCCTGAGCACGATCGGCGTGCTCTGCCAGCTGAACGCGACGGTCCGCCTCCGGGACGAACTGGAGTCCTGGGTCCCGGGCTTCGTTGCGCCCGCGCCGGTCGAAGCCCCTGCCGCTCCGGTGGCCGAGGCGCAGGCCTGACGCCGGCGGGCGCGGCAGTCCCGGTGGGTCACCACCAGGCGGAGTCGAGGCGTCCCTCAATGGATCTGATGTTGGCCCGGGCACAGTCATCGCAGAAGTAGTGGCGGACGCCGTTCTCCACGGAACAGGTCCAGGTCGGGGGTGTGTCCTCGGCGCGCTTGCCGCAGCGGGAGCAGACGACGGGCCCGGTGTCCTGTCGAGCGGGGTCGGGTCTTGCGGGGTCAGGAGGCTGGTGCTGGTCCACCACGTGACGATAACTCCGCGGGCGGCCGGGCGCGGGAACAACGCACCGCGGGGGCCGGTCCGTTCGGACCGGCCCCCGCGAAGGTTCTCAGACGGTCAGCCGCCGGCGGTTCAGCTCATGATCGCCAGGGCCAGCGCACGGCGGGCGCGCATGGAGACACGCTCGGCGCGGCGCTGCATCCGGCGCGCGGCGGCCAGGCGTACGGCCTGACGGTCGCGGTCGGCCTCCCGCAGGCGCTCGTGCATATGCGCACGGGCCAGGGCTTCTGGGATGAGTTGCATTTCACGGGTCCTGTTCTGGCGCGAGGTGTTCGCACCGATGGTGTTGAAGTTCTGGGTCGCGGAGCGCGCGGGCTCGCTGGTGGAAGAGGTCATGAGGGCCTGCTTCTGAGGGTTGTGCGTGAGGGGGCGATCGATCGTTCCGATGGCGTTCATGCCGTTGGCGTTCATGCCGTGACCGGGTTCTTGCGCGGACGGCCACGCGGACGCTTGCGGGCGACGACCACACCCTGAACGAAGAGCTCTCCGCCCCAGACGCCCCACGGCTCACGCCGCTCCTTGGCGCCCGCGAGGCAGGCCTCCATCAGCGGGCAGGTGCGGCAGAGGGACTTGGCGTACTCGACGTCTGCCGGCGACTCGGCGAAGAAGACTTCCGGGTCGTAGGAACGGCAGGGGACGGGCTCGCCGAGGTTCTCGATGGCGTCGTCGAGTGCGGTGAGCGCCGTGAGCGCGGTGAGCGGAGACAAGGTGGAGTCCTCCGTGGGGACGGGCGGGGGGACGGTCTTGGCGGGCGGTACGGACGCGGCGTGCGCTTCGAGTTGCACGGTGGTGTCGTTCCTCGTCTGGTCGGCCCGGCCGGTTGGCCGGGGGGAGGCTGGTACCGGGTGCTTCTTGTCCCGAGGCCCCTTCGCTCCGCTCTCCCCGTTCGGGGAAAACAGAAGGGCCGCGGATCCCGGGTGGGGTTCCGCGGCCCTGAAGGCGCCGGCCTGAGTCTCAGTCAGGCTGGATCACTCCAGGGTTCGAGCCCACGGAAGGCCCACATCGTGTGGTGCTGCGTCTGGTTCGTCTCGGCACTGGCCGCTGCGATGGCATAGGCCTGGGCCTGCGCCGCCGCTACTCCTGCTTCCAGTGCCTTGGTCGGTCGCTCATTGCGCTCCCGGACGGGGAGGCCGCCCAGGCCGGACACGGGAAGCACGGCAAAGCCGCCGGACATACGGGTGCCGGAGAACGCGAAGGAGAGGCCGAGCGAGCACACGGAGACGACCGAGCAATCGGTCATTTTGGCGGTGCTGACGGTGCTGGTCTTGATGCTGATCACTTCAATCGCCTCCTCTCGGCGTCTCGGGACCGGCCGGGGCCGGTCGCAACTATTCGGATAAGTACAGCACGGAAGCAGCGCTTCAGAGAAGTCGCTGTTTCCGTGGTTAAGAACCTATGGGGACGGCTGGGGCGTGCGCAAACTATTTTTTCGACGAGTTTGCATCAGTCCTCCTCGTCGCCTCCCCCAACCTCCTGGCCTGCGCAGATGGCCAGCACATCGGCGCCGAAGCGTTCCAGCTTGCGGCCGCCGACTCCGGAGATGGCGGCGAGCTCGCCCTCGCTGCCGGGGGTGGCCTCGGCGATCGCCATCAGCGTCTTGTCGGTGAAGACGCAATAGGCGGGCTGGCCCAGCGCCCTGGCCTGGTCCGAGCGCCACTCGCGAAGCCGCTCGTACAGCGCCTCGTCCATGTCGGAGGGGCAGTCCTCACAGCGCATCAGCTTCATCTCACCGGCGTCGGTGAGCGTCTTGCCGCAGACGCGGCACAGCACCGGGCCCCGGCGCTTACGGCGGCCGCCGCCGCGCTCGATGCCGCCCGCGCCGCCGGCGCTTCGTGTGCCGGGGGCCGTGGAGCCGGGCCGCAGCCCGTTCAGAAACCGGGTGGGGCGGCGACCCGCACGGCCTCCCGGCGAACGGGACAGCGCCCAGGAAAGGGACAGATGCAGCCGGGCGCGGGTGACGCCGACGTACAGCAGCCGGCGCTCCTCCTCCACCTGTTCGTCCGTCTTGGCGTAGGTGATCGGCATCATGCCCTCGGTGAGGCCGACGAGGAACACCGCGTCCCACTCCAGGCCCTTCGCGGAGTGGAGCGAGGCGAGGGTGACGCCCTGGACGGTGGGCGCATGCTGGGCGGCGGCCCGCTCGTCCAGCTCGGCGACCAGATCGGCGAGGGACGCCTCCGGCCTGGCCCGGGCGAAGTCCTCGGCGAGGCGGACGAGCGCGGCCAGCGACTCCCAGCGGTCGCGCACGGCCCCGGAGCCCGCGGGCGGCTCAGGGGTCCAGCCCTTGGTGGAGAGCACCGCACGGACCTGGGAGGGCAGATCCTCCGCGTCGTCGAGCAGGGAGTCGTTCCCGCCCGCACGGGCCGCTCCGCGCAGCGCGACGCCGGCTTCGCGCACCTCCTGCCGCTCGAAGAAGCGCTCGGCCCCGCGCAGCTGGTAGGGCACGCCCGCGTCGGCGAGAGCCTGCTCATAGACCTCCGACTGGGCGTTGACCCGGTAGAGCACGGCGATCTCTCCGGCCGGAACGCCTGCCGCGATCAGATCGCGGATGCGGCGAGCGGTGCCCTCGGCCTCGGCCGGCTCGTCCGCGTACTCGGTGTAGACGGGCTCCGGGCCGGGGTCGCGCTGGGAGATCAGCTCCAGCCGGTGCTCCGCTGCGCGGCCGCGGGCCTGGCCGAGCAGCCCGTTGGCGAGATGGACCACCTGGGGGGTGGAGCGGTAGTCGCGGACCAGCTTGACGACGGTGGCGTCGGGGTGGCGGGTGCGGAAGTTCAGCAGATGGTCGGGGGTGGCCCCGGTGAAGGAGTAGATCGTCTGGCTGGCGTCGCCGACGACGCAGAGGCTGTCGCGGTCGCCGAGCCACAGTTCGAGCAGCCGCTGCTGGAGGGGGCTGACGTCCTGGTACTCGTCCACGACGAAGTGCTGGTACTGGCGGCGGATCTGATCAGCGATGTCGTGCCGGTCCTGGAGGATGCCGACGGTGAGCAGCAGCACATCCTCGAAGTCGATCACCGAGCGGTCGCGCTTGAGCTGCTCGTAGACGCCGTAGATCTGGCTGATTTCCGCCGTGTCGCGCGGGGCGTCGCGGTGGGACTTGGCGACCGCGGCGGGATAGTCGGCGGGCACGGTCTGGGTGACCTTCGCCCATTCGATCTCACCGGTGACGTCCCGCAGCTCATTGCGGTCCAGCCGGACGCGGCAGCGGGCGGCGGACTCCGCGACGAGCTGGATCTTGCGCTCCAGCAGCCGGGGCAGCTCGCCTCCGACCGCTCTCGGCCAGAAGTACTGAAGCTGGCGCAGCGCGGCTGAGTGGAAGGTGCGGGCCTGGACTCCGCCCGCGCCGAGCTGCCGCAGCCTGCCCCGCATCTCACCCGCGGCCCGGTTGGTAAACGTGACGGCGAGGACGCTGGCGGGCGGGAGTATCCCGGCGCGCACCCCATAGGCGATGCGGTGGGTGATCGCGCGCGTCTTGCCCGTGCCGGCGCCGGCCAGCACGCACACCGGGCCGTGCAGTGCCGTGGCGACCTCGCGCTGCTCGGGGTCGAGCCCGTCGAGCACCGCGTCGGCCGACTCGGGGACCTGCGGGAAGTGGGAGAGGTGCGTTGCAGCTGTCACCCCGCCATGCTGCCAGGTCCGTGGAGGCGGATGGGGCAGTTGTCCACAGCCGTGGGAGCGCAGTCGTACGAATACGGGAATGGCGGCCGGGTCCCGTACGTTCTACGCGGGGAAACGAATCCCCGGGATACCCCCGTGGGGTTGCCGGCCGAGCCTGGTCCGGCTCCCGGACCGACCGTGAGGAAAGCGAGAGACGATGCTGGGGACTGTGACGATGTACAGCACCACGTGGTGCGGCTACTGCCGCCGGCTGAAGAGCCAGATGGACCGCGAGGGCATCGCGTACACCGAGATCAACATCGAGCAGGACCCGGCGTCGGCGGCCTTCGTCGAGAAGGCCAACGGCGGAAATCAGACCGTGCCGACTGTCCTCTTCGAGGACGGTTCGACGCTGACGAACCCCTCGCTGGCCCAGGTCAAGCAGAAGATCGGCGCCTGAGCGGCGCCGATCCGCGATCAGGCGAGCTCTCCCGGCCTCGGGAGGGGCTTGCCGTACCAGAGCTCGAGCAGGCGGGCCGCGATCGAGATGCCGAAGGGAGGCAGCACCTCCCCGGACTCGAATGCGGCCCGCAGCTCTTCCCGTGAGAACCAGCGCGCCTCGTGGATCTCCTCGCCGTCGACGTCGATCTCGGCGGAGGTGGCGCGGGCCATGAAGCCGAGCATCAGGCTGGAGGGGAAGGGCCAGGGCTGGCTGGCGATGTACTCGACGTCCCCGACGGTGACGCCCGCCTCCTCGAACACCTCGCGGCGCACGGACTGCTCGATGGACTCCCCGGGCTCGACGAAGCCGGCCAGCGTGGAGAAGCGGCCCTCGGGCCAGTGCACCTGCCGCCCCAGCAGCGCACGGTCCTCCTCGTCGGTGACGAGCATGATGACGGCCGGGTCGGTACGGGGGTAGTGCTCGGCGCCGCAGGCCGGGCAGCGGCGGATGTGCCCGGCCGCGGCGATGACGGTGCGTTCGCCGCAGCGGGAGCAGAAGCGGTGCATCCGCTGCCAGTTCTCCAGGGCGACGGCGTGGACGAGTAGTCCGGCGTCGCGCGGAGAGAGCAGCAGTCCGGCCTCGCGCAGGCCCGCGGGGCGTGCGGACTGGTCCATACGGCCCGGGAGGGCGTCCTTCTGGAGGGCGAAGTAGCGCACCCCGTCCGCGTCGGTGCCCAGGAAGTAGCGGTGGGTCTCGGTGACGGGGGCCTCGAACGCGGGGGTCATCACCAGTTCGGTGCGTCCGTCGGGGGTGTCGTCGATCAGCGCCTGTCCGCCGGAGACCACAAAGACCCGGGTCGTGGGGTGGCTCCACGCCGCCGCCAGCCATGCCTCGTCGAGACGGTGGTGCGCCTCGCGGTCGATGCCGCTGAAGGCGGTGAGGCTGATCGGGGCGGCGAGGTCCGCCGCGCGGCTCGCGGTGGCGTAGCTGTCGATGCTCACGGTACTTCCAACTCCCCCTGGTGGTTTGGGTGTCAGCTCAGCGAAGGGCGTTCGGCAGATCCGCCCACAGATGGGCGGCGCTCTCCGCTCCTTTGAGAAGGAGGTCCAGTTCGGCCTTTTCGTTCGGGGCGTGCCAGCCGTCGGAGGGGACGGAGACGCCGAGGAAGAGTACGGGCGCGCCGAGGACGTCCTGCAGGTCGGCGGCGGGACCGGAGCCGCCCTCGCGGGTGAAGCGGATCTTCTGGCCGTCGAAGGCGCGGGACATGGAGCGGGCGACCGACTGAAGGGCGGGGTGGTCGAGAGGGGTCAGACAGGGGCGGGTCGGGGCGCCGAACTCGATCTCGTGGCGGATGCCCCGGGGAAGCTGTGCGGCGGCCCAGTCGCGCACCGCCAGTTCGATCTTCTCGGGGTCCTGGCCCGCCACCAGGCGGAAGGACAGCTTGACCCGGGCGGAGGCGGGCACGATGGTCTTCCCGCCGGGGCCCTGGTAGCCGCCGCCGATGCCGTTGACCTCTGCGGTGGGGCGGGCCCAGACGCGCTCCAGGGTGGAGTAGCCGGCCTCGCCGAGCGTGCCGTGGGACTTGGCGGTGCGCAGCCAGGACGCCTCGTCGAAGGGGAGCTCGGCGAAGAGCTCGCGCTCGGCGTCGGTGAGCGGGGTCACGCCGTCGTAGAAGCCGGGGATGGCGACGCGCTCGTCCGCGTCGTGCAGGGCGGCGACGAGGCGGGCCGCGACGGCGGCCGGGTTGGGGACCGCGCCGCCGAAGGAACCGGAGTGGATGTCCTGGTCCGGGCCGTACAGGGTGATCTCGCAGTCGGCGACGCCGCGCATGCCGGTGCAGACGGTGGGGGTCGTCTCGGACCACATGCCGGTGTCCGAGACGATCACCGCGTCGGCGGTGAGGCGGGCGGCGTTGGCCTCGACGAGGGCGCGGAAGTTCGGGGAGCCGGACTCCTCTTCGCCTTCGATCAGCAGCTTGAGGTTGACGGCCGGCGCGGTGCGGCCGGTGGCGGCGAGGTGGGCGCGGAGCCCCAGGGTGTGGAAGAAGACCTGCCCCTTGTCGTCGGCCGCGCCGCGGCCGTACATCCGGCCGCCGTCGATCCGCGGCTCGAAGGGGTCGGTGTGCCAGCCGTCCGCGCGTGCCGCGGGCTGGACGTCGTGGTGGCCGTAGACCAGGACCGTCGGCGCGTCCGGGTCGTCGGACGGCCAGGAGGCGAAGACGGCGGGGGCGGCGGCCCCGGAGCCGTCCGGGGTCCAGACCTCGACGATCGGGAAACCGGTCTCCTTGAGCTTCTCCGCGAGCCAGTCGGCGCTGCGCCGTACGTCCGCCGCGTGCTCGGGCTGCGCCGACACGGACGGGATGCGCAGCCAGTCGGCGAGGTCGCCGAGGAAGGCGTCGCGGTGCTGCTGGACGTACTGGCGGACGGCGCTGTCCGGGGTAGGGCTCATGCTCTTGAGCCTAACGGCCCGGGGAGGCCGTCTCGTCCGCCGTCTCGCCCAGCAGGATGCGTTCCAGTTCGGCCCGGCCGGGGAGGGCGTCCGGGCGGACGACCTCCCCGCTGCGGACGTAGACGAAGGCGGCGGTCACGGCCTGCAGGGGTATGCCGTGCTGCTCGGCCCAGGCGAGGCGGTAGACGGCGAGCTGGAGCGGGTCGGCGGTGTGGTGGACGTTGGTCTTCCAGTCGACGATCTCGTACTCCGGGATGCCGGGCTCGGCGGATGCGTCGGCCGGCGGGGGCGCATCGGTGCGGTAGACGGCGTCGATCCGTCCGCGCACCACCCGGCCCGCGAGCGTGATCTGGAAGGGGGCCTCGACGCGGTAGGGGGTGCGGTGGGCGTACGGGGTGCGCTCGAAGGCCTCCTTGAGCGCGGCGAGGTCGCGCTCGTCGGCGATCTCCGGGTCGTCGTCCTCGCCGCCGGGCAGCTCGTCGGGGCCGAGCATCGGCAGCGGCAGCGCCTCGAAGCGGGACTCCACCCAGGCGTGGAAGCGGGTGCCCCGGCGCGCGGCGGGCTGCGGGGGCCGGGGCATGGGGCGGGCCAGCTCCTGGGCGAAGCCGTCGGGGTCGGCGGCGAGGCGCAACAGCTGGGAGGCGGACAGGGAGGGCGGCACGAGGACGTCGCGCACGGCGGCGCGGCTGCGGCGCAGCTCTCCGGCGAGTGCGTCGAGGTCGCGGTCCCAGGAGGCGATGGTGCGGGCGTCCTCGGGGGTGAGGTCCGCGAGCGGAGCGCCGGCGGGAGGCGCGTGCCGGGGCGCGGGCAGCGCGACGCGCGGATGATCGTCGTCCGCCGGCCAGGGGCCGGAGTCCCAGGGGGCAGAGTCCTGAGGGTCAGATTCCTGGGGCCCGGGGTCCAGGGGCCCGGTGTCGCAGAGGTCGGAGTCCTGAGGGTCAGATTCCTGGGGCCCGGAGTCCCAGGGGGCAGAGTCCTGAGGGCCGGAATCCTGGGGCCCGGGGTCCAAGGGCCCGGAGTCCCAGGGGTCAGAGTCCTGAGGGTCAGAGTCCTGGGGCCCGGAGTCCCAAGGGGCAGAGTCCTGAGGGCCGGAATCCAGGAGGCCGGGGTCCCAGGCGTCCTCGTCGGGCTCCGGCTGCACGTCGGGACGACGTCCGGGCTCCTGGTCGGGCGCGGACGGGCGGGCAGGCGCGCTCTCCGGCGCGTGATCGTCCGCGGGGGCCGGTTCAGGCCGGGGAGCGCTGTCCGCGGGGACCGTCTCCCCGGTGGAGCTCCGCGCCGGATGTGCCAGGTGTGACAGGTGTGACAGGACGGTGTCGGCGGCCGCCCGGCGGCGGGCGAGGGAGCCGGGGTCGAGCGGCAGCGGCCAGGCCAGGTCGGCAGCGGCGGCGTCGCGCAGGGCCGGGTTCTCCGCGTCCTCGGCCGGTTCTTCAGCCCAGACCTCCACCTCGCCGTGGCCCCGCGCACAGTGCTCGTACAGCTCCCGGAGGAAGGGCGAGGGGCCGCGCCGCCGCTTCTGGGCGGGCCCCCACCAGTGGCCGGAGCCCAGCAGCAGGGAGCGGGGCCGGGTGAAGGCGACATAGCCGAGGCGCAGCTCCTCGGTGTGCTGATGGTCCTTGAGCGCCTCCTTGAACGCCTTGATCCCCTTCGCGTCCCAGGACGGCACCTGGGGCAGGGTGGCGGCGTCGCCGCGCAGCGGGTGCGGCAGCACCCTGGCCTGGGCGGTCCACGCCTCGCGCGGCTGCTCGCTGGGGAACTGCTTGGCGACCAGCCCGGGGACGGCGACGACGTCCCACTCCAGCCCCTTGGACTTGTGGGCGGTGAGCACCTTGACCGTGTTCTCGCCGCCGGGCAGGGCGTTGTCCAGGCCCTTCTCGTACTGGGCGGCGGTGCGCAGGAAGCCGAGAAAGGCCAGGAGCGTGGCCTCTCCGTCCAGGGCGGCGAAGCCCGCTGCGATGTCGAGGAAGCCGGAGAGGGTCTCGCGGCGGCGGGCGGCGAGGGCCTGCGGGGAGGCCGAGAGCTCGACCTCAAGACCGGTGGCGGCGAGGACGCGGTGCAGTACGTCCATCAGGGGGTCGGCGAGGCCCCGGCGCAGTTCGCGCAGTTCGGCGGCGAAGCGGGCGAAGCGGATGCGCGCCTCGGAGGAGAAGGGCAGGCCGTCGCCGGCCTCGTCGGGGGCGGCCGGGGTCAGGAAGGTGTCGAGGGCGTCGGCGAGGGAGATCACTTCGGCGGGGTCGGTCCCTTCGACGGCGGCGGCGAGCCGCTCGTCGGCGTCGGCTTCCTCGCCGGGCCGGTCGCGCTGGACCAGCCGCTGGGCGAGCCGGCCGAGCAGGGCGAGATCGCGGGGGCCGATCCGCCAGCGGGGGCCGGTGAGCAGCCGGACGAGCGAGGCGTTGGCGCCCGGGTCCTGGAGGACCTCGCACATGGCCACGAGGTCGGCGACCTCGGGCAGATGCAGCAGCCCGGACAGGCCGACGACTTCGACGGGGACGTCGCGGGCCACGAGGGCCCCCTGGATGCGGGGGAAGTCGGCGGCGGTGCGGCACAGGACGGCGATCTCGCCCGGCTCCTTGCCCGTGCGCACAAGGTGGGCGATCTGGTCGGCGAGCCATTCGAGTTCTTCTGCGTGGGTGGGCAGCAGGGCGCAGCGTACGTATCCGTCGCGTTCGGCGCCGGGGGCGGGGCGGAGCGCTTCGACGCCTTTGTGCAGGGCGCGCAGGGGTGCGGCCAGGCCGTTGGCGAGCTGGAGGAGGCGGCCGCCGCTGCGGCGGTTCTCGCTGAGGGACTGGCGGGTGGCGGGGCGGCCGTCGGCATGGGGGAAGTGGGCGGGGAAGTCGTCCAGATTGGCGACGGAGGCCCCGCGCCAGCCGTAGATGGCCTGGCAGGGGTCGCCGACCGCGGTCACGGCATGGCCCGTGCCCTGTCCGAACAGGCCGGACAGCAGCAGTCGCTGGGCGACGGAGGTGTCCTGGTATTCGTCGAGGAGGACGACGCGGAACTCGTCGCGCAGCATCGCCCCGACCTCGGGCCGGGTGAGGGCGAGCTGCGCGGAGAGGGCGATCTGGTCGCCGAAGTCGAGCAGGTCGCGGGCGCGCTTTGCCTCGCGGTAGCGGACGGTCAGCTCCAGCAGCTCGCGGCGGGCGGCGGCGGCCTCCGGGACCTTGCGCAGATCGGCGTTGGTCAGTCTGGCGGCGTCGAGTGTGCGCAGCAGCTCGCTGTCGTGGGCGAGGAGCTGCTCGGGGCGTACGAGGTGTTCGGCGAGCTCCGCGTCGAGGGCGAGCAGGTCGGCGACGAGGAGGGAGAAGGAGCGGGTGAGGGAGGGGTACGGACCGGGAGCCTCGCGCAGCACGCGGGCGGCGAGCTGGTAGCGGGTGGCGTCGGCGAGCAGCCGTGCGGTCGGTTCGAGGCCGATGCGCAGGCCGTGGTCGGTGAGCAGCTGTCCGGCGAAGGCGTGGTACGTGGAGATGCGGGGCTCGCCCTGCGGGGCGTCCGGGCCGCCGGCGGACGCGCCGGGCGCGCCGGGCGCCTCATGGGCGTCCGGGTCGGTGACCCCGGCCCGTACGAGAGCGGTGCGGACGCGCTCGGCCAGCTCACCGGCGGCCTTGTTGGTGAAGGTGAGGCCGAGGACCTGTTCGGGGGCGACCTGTCCGGTGCCGACGAGCCAGACCACGCGCGCCGCCATGACGGTCGTCTTCCCCGAGCCGGCTCCGGCCACGATGACCTGCGGGGCGGGCGGCGCGGTGATGCAGGCCGTCTGCTCCGGGGTGAAGGGGATGCCGAGGAGCTCCTTGAGCTGCTCGGGGTCGGTGATGCGTGCGGTCACCTGGAAGAGGCTAGTGGGGGCCACTGACAGCGCCGGAAGCCGGCGGCGGTCATGGCCCCCACAGCCTGGGGCGGGGTGCGTCAGCCGCCCAGCTTGGCCGGGTCCAGGACCTCGCCGGCGGGCGGCGCTTCGACGGTGAGGGACGCGTTGAAGTCGGAGAACTGCACCGACTCGGGCTCCTTGCCGCCTTCGGAGGTGAACTTCAGCAGGTAGGGCTCGCTGTCCTTGGCCACGTAGTACGTGAACGTTTCGCCGCCGCTCTTCTTGGTGAGCACGGCGGCCTTCTTGCCGTCGACGTCGGCGTCCTCGCCCTTGGCGAGGCCGGTCTTGGAGCGGTCCGCCAGTTCCAGGTGGGTGTCGACGTCGCACATGGCGCTCATGCCGTCGGGGTCGCCCTCGTCTTCGGGGACCTTGATCCAGCGGCCCTTGAGGAGCTCGGCCATGCCGGCGGCCTCCTCCGCCGAGGTGTCGTCCTCCTCGCCCAGCTGCTGGTAGTACTTCTCGTCGCCCTTCACATAGGCGGCGCTGCCCACCACGCGCACGTCCGCGCCGGCGCCGCCGGAGCGGAGTGTCCCGCCGCAGTCGCCCTTCTCGGTGATCGCCACATCGAACTCCGCGAGCTCGCCGTCGGAGGTCTTGGAGCCCTTCGCCTTGAGGGAGTCCACGACCTTGGTCGTGTCGAGCGCCTTGTCGGCGATCTGGTCGGCGGTGAGCCCGGCGAACGGGTCCGGCTTCTCCGTCTCCTTGGGCGACGGGGAGGCCGCCGGGGTCGACGCGGCGGCATCGGCCTTCTTGTCTTCGCCGTCCTTGCCGCCGCCACAGGCGGCCAGGCCCATGGCCGCTGTCACACACAGCGTCGCCGTGACCAGAAATCTCCGGTTCTTCACCGTTCGCGCTCCCCTTTAGGTGCTACTTATGTCGCACGATCGGACTCGTGTTTCAGCCATTTGGATGCACCACGCGGGCGTGATTCGCGTCACTCGACGATGTGGCGGCCCTCGGGGCGGGCGCTGCAGGAGGAGCGGAAGGCGCAGTTGTCGCACTGGGAGCCGGCAGTGGGGGTGAAGCGCTCGTCCAGGACGCGGCCCGCGGCGCCAGCGAGGAGCTCACCGACCCAGGCGTCGTCAGGTGGCGCCTGGGACTGCACGCGCGGGAGGGCGTCACCGCCCTCCTTCTTGGGGGCCGGCTGGCGGAGCTGGACCAGTTCCGCGCCCGCCGGTTCGGGGCGGCGGCCGCCGAACACCTCGTCCACCGCGCCCTCGCGGACCGCCCGCTGGTAGACGGCGAGCTGCGGGTGGGCGGCGACCTCGTCCTTGGCAGGGGTCTGTTTGCCCGTCTTGAAATCGACCACGTACGCGCGGCCGTGCTCGTCGGTCTCCACGCGGTCCATGGAGCCGCGGATCCGCACCTCGTACGGGCCTGCCTCCAGGGTCACGTCGAAGGCGTGCTCGGTGGCGGCCGCGGTGCGGCCGCCGCGGTCCATGACGTGCCAGCGCAGAAAGCGTTCAAGGGCGGCCCGCGCGTGTTCCTTCTCCTGCTGGGACTTCCAGGGGGCGTCGAAGGCGAGCGCGTCCCAGACCGTGTCCAGCCGCTCCATCAGGACCGCGAGGTCGGCGGGGGTGCGGCCGGAGGCGACCTCGTCGGCGAGGACGTGCACGACATTGCCGAAGCCCTGGGCGGCGGTGGCGGGGGCATCGGCCTTCACCTCGCGGCCGAGGAACCACTGCAGGGCGCAGGCGCCGTCGGCGAGCTTCTCCAGGGCGCTCGGGGACAACACGATCGGGTGATCGCGGTCGCGCAGGGGAACAGCGCTGTGGGTGGGTTCGTTCAACCCCCACCAGCGGTACGGGTGTGCGGCGGGCGCCAGCGGCTGGCCCTCGTCGTCGGTGAGCGCGGCGAGCCGGGCGAGGCGGCGGGCGGCGGCCTCGCGCAGCGCCGGGGAGGCGTCGGGGTCGACGGTGGCGGCGCGGAGTTCGGCGATGAGCGGGGCGACGGCCAGGGGGCGGCGGGGGCGGCCGGTGACGTCCTTTGGCTCCACGCCGAGTTCGGCGAGGAAACGGGAGGGGGTTTCGCCGTCGTCGGCGGGGGCCTTGACGGCGGTGACGACGAGCCGGTCGCGGGCGCGGGTGGCGGCGACATAGAAGAGGCGGCGCTCCTCGGCGAGGAGGGCGCCCGGGGTGAGAGGTTCGGCGAGGCCGTCGCGGCCGATGCGGTCGGCCTCCAGGAGGGAGCCGCGGCGGCGGAGGTCGGGCCACAGGCCCTCCTGCACGCCTGCGACGACGACGAGCCGCCATTCGAGGCCCTTGGAGCGGTGGGCGGTCATCAGGCGTACGGCGTCGGGGCGTACGGCGCGCTTGGCGAGCGTGTCGGCGGCGATGTCCTGGGCGTCGAGCTCCTCAAGGAAGTTGAGGGCGCCACGGCCGCCGATGCGGTCTTCGGCGCGGGCGGCGGTGTCGAAGAGGGCGCAGACGGCGTCGAGGTCGCGGTCGGCGTTGCGGCCGGCCGCGCCGCCGCGGAGGGCGGCGCGGTGCAGGCGCTGCGGCCAGGAGGTGCCGTTCCACAGCAGCCAGAGGGCCTCCTCGGCGGTGCCGCCGCCGTGGAGGAGCTCCTTCGCCTTGCGCAGGAGCGCGCCGAGATTCTGTGCGCCGCGGGCGTACGCGGGGTCGTGCACGACGAGCCGCTCGGGCTCGGCGAGCGCGCGGGCGAGGAGCTGGTCGGAGGGCGGCGGGAGCTTGTTGCCCGCCGCCCTCTCCTCGTCCCGCAGGGCGCGGGCGAGCCGGCGGAGGTCGGCGGTGTCCATGCCGCCGAGGGGGGAGGTGAGGAGGGTGAGGGCGGTCTCGGGGTCGAGGGGGTGGCTCTCCTGCCCCGCCCCTTCCCGGAACTGGGGCTCCGCCCCGGCCCCCGACGCGCCCGGCTCGCGGCGCGGCCCGGCCCCCGCCGCGCCCGGGGCGACGCCCTGATCGGGCGACCTGTCATCGGTGGCCCCGCCCTGGCGGGCGCGCCCACCCGACGAGGACGGGGGCACGGATCCCGGCCCCTGCGGGGGATCGCCGAAGGCGGCGGGCGCCGGCGCCCCCTCCCCTCCGCCGGTACGGCCGTCACCCGTGCCGGTGGGCGAAACGCTCCCGGCGGCGACACCGGTCCCGGAAGTCCCGGCTCCGCAGGGACGGGTCTCCGGCGCACCAGCGGAGCCGTCCGCGGCGGCGGACGGCGGTCCGTCCGAGTGACCGCTTCCCGCGGCCGTAGACGTGGCCGCGGCCGTGGCCGGTACGCCCGGCGGCAGGGGGAGCGTGGCTGCGACCCGGAGGGCTGTCAGCAGGGGGGCGACGGCCGGTTCGTGGCGGAGGGGGATGTCCGCGCCGTCCGTTTCAACGGGGACGCCCGCGGCGGTGAGGGCGCGGCGGGCCGCGGGAATGGTGCGGCCGCCCGCGCGGACGAGGACGGCCATCTCGTTCCAGGGGACGCCGTCTTCGAGGTGGGCGCGGCGCAGGATGTCCGCGATGTTGTCGAGTTCCGCGGAGGCCGTGGGGTAGGTGTACGCCTCCACCCGGCCGCCCTCCCGTACGGCGGCGAGCTCCCGGTGCGCCCGCGCCTTGTCCGCGGGCAGCCGGGGCAGCGGCATCCGGCGGGTGAGCAGCCGGGTGGCGGCCAGGAGGTCCGCGCCGCTGCGGCGGGAGCGGGTCAGCACCGTCACCGGGGCGGGCCGCCCGTCCGCGCGGCGGAAGGCGTCCGGGAAGTCGAGGATGCCGTTGACGTCCGCGCCCCGGAAGGCGTAGATCGACTGGTCGGGGTCGCCGAAGGCGACGAGCGTGCGGCCGCGGCCCGCCAGCGCCCGGAGCAGCCGCACCTGCGCGGGATCGGTGTCCTGGTACTCGTCCACGAAGACCGCGTCGTAGCCGAATGCCTCGTCCGGGAACTCCATCCGCTCGGCCAGCAGGACCGCACGGTGCACCAGCTCGGAGTAGTCGAGAACGCCCTGCAGGTCCAGCACATCGAGATACTCGGCGAGGAACGCCGCGGCCGCCGTCCAGTCGGGGCGGCCGGTGCGGTCCGCGAACCGGGCCAGGGCATCCGGCCCGAGGCCCAGCTCCCGGCTGCGCGCCAGCACCGCCCGCACCTCGTCGGCGAAACCGCGCGCCGTCAGCGCCGCGCGCAGCTCGTCCGGCCAGCGTATGCGGGCCGCGCCCGCCCGCTCGAAGTCGAGCTGACCGGCCAGCAGCTCCCGCACGGCGACGTCCTGTTCCGGGCCGGACAGCAGCCGCAGCGGCTCGGCGAACAGCTCGGCGTCCTGGTGCGCCCGCACCAGCGCGTAGCAGAAGGAGTGGAAGGTCGTCGCCTGCGGCCCCCGCGCTCCCCCCAGCCGGGCCACTGCGGCCGCTGTCCGGTCGCGCAGCTCCGCCGCCGCCTTGCGGCTGAAGGTGAGCACCAGGATCCTCTGTGGGTCGACGCCGCGCGCCACCCGGGCGGCGACGGCCTCGACCAGGGTGGTCGTCTTCCCGGTTCCGGGGCCGGCGAGCACCAGCAGCGGGCCCTCGCCATGGTCAACCACCGCCCGCTGGGCTGCGTCCAGGAGAGGGGGCTCGGGCCGGGCCGGCGGGGTGCGCACCAGCCGGTACGCGCCGGAGGTCCGCCGCCGCGCCTGTGGCTGGTGCGGTGCGTATGGCGTACGCCCGGTGGTGGAGGAGGAACTCACGTGGATCGCCGGTCCTGGTGGGTGTGCTGATGCGGAGGGAGCGGTTCGCGCCGCGGGAGGAGCCGCATGGACTCAGAGACGCTACGTCAGCCCGCGTCGGACGCACAGCCGCCGTCCCACCGCGCCCGTTTCATATCGATCCGCGGCATATGCCCCTCCGCGGCAGCCGCCGCTCCCCGCAGCGGCGTCCTCTCCGCGCGGTAGTGCTGGAGCGCGCGCAGCTCATGGCCGGGCAGCAGCACCCCGTCCGCGCGGACCACTCGCCACCACGGCGCCGCGCCCCCGTACAGCGCCATCACCCGGCCCACCTGGCGTGGGCCGCCCTCGTCGAGCCACTCGGCCACGTCCCCGTACGTCATCACCCGGCCGGGCGGGATACGTTCGGCGACCTCCAGCACCCGCTCCGCGTACTCAGGCAGCACATCCATCCGGCCCATCCTGCCGTACGCCACGGACAATGGCCCCATGAGCGGATCTTCGGAACGCACCCTGACGCCCCCGTTGTCGTCCGCTCGTGCCACCATCGTGCCGGGGGTCCCCCTCGTCCGCAGGGGCGCAGGGGGAGGTGACCGTGATACGAGACCAAGAAGAGACAGAGACGGCGAAGGAGCAGGGCGTGCAGCCTCGCAGGGCGGCCGGCGCCTCTGAGCCCGAGCCGCATCCGGACGATCCCGGGACCGGGCGCGCGGCGCACGGCCCGGTCGGCGGCGTGCCCGGACACGTCCGCGACGCAGCCGCCGGATCGGACGCCCCTCCCCCGGACGACCCGCCGTCGGACCGCCCGGCACCCGACGACCCTGCAGACGACCCGCCATCGGACCGCCCGGCACCCGACGACCCGGCAGACGACCGCCCGGCAGACGACCGCCCTCCCCCGGACGGCCCCTCCCTCTCGAAGGGGCCGAAGGGACCGAAGGGGCAGAGGGAACCTGAGGAGCCCGAGGTGATCCGGGCCGACAGCGTCTCCCGGGACGAACCGCTGCTCGCCGCGCGCGTGCACCGGCCGTCCGATCTGCTGCGGCTGCTGATCGGCATCCTGGCGATCGCCGTCATCCTCGCCGTCGCCGCGTTTGCCCAGGGCACGACCACCGGCCTGGAAGAGGACATCGACAAGGGCACGCAAGGAGCCCCCGCCCTCCTCGTCAAGATCGGCGGACTGGTCTCCAGCATCGCCGTGTTGCTCGTCCCCGTCGCCTTCGCCATCGAGCGGCTGATCAAACGCGACGGGCTGCGGATCGCCGACGGCGTGCTCGCCGCCGTCCTCGCACACGGCGTCACCCTCGCCACCGACCTGTGGGTGGCCAAGGCCGCGCCCGGCTCGCTCCAGGACGCCCTGACCCAGCAGCAGGCGAGCGGCGAGCTGACCGACCCCGTGCACGGCTATCTCGCCCCGGTCATCGCCTATATGACGGCCGTGGGAATGGCCCGAAGACCCCGCTGGCGCGTCGCCCTGTGGGTGGTCCTGCTGATGGACGCCTTCGCGATGCTCGTCGCGGGCTACACCACCCCCTTCTCGATCATCCTGACCGTGCTGCTCGGCTGGACGGTCGCCTACGGCACCCTGTACGCCGTCGGCTCGCCGAATGTGCGCCCCACCGGTCAGAACCTGCTCGCGGGCCTGCGCCATGTGGGCTTCCACCCGGTCAGCGCCCGGCGCGCCGAGGAGCCCCCGGCAGAGGCCGAAGGGCACGGCGAGGGCGGCGACCGCGGCCGCCGCTACCTCGTCACCCTGGAGGACGGCCCGCCGCTCGACGTCACGGTCGTGGACCGCGAACAGCAGGCCCATGGCTTCTTCTACCGCCTGTGGCGGCGGCTGACGCTGCGCTCCATCACCACCCGCCGCTCCATCCAGACGCTGCGCCAGGCCCTGGAGCAGGAGGCCCTGCTCGCCTACGCGGCGATCGCGGCCGGCGCCAACGCCCCCAGGCTGATCGCCACCTCCGAGCTGGGCCCGGACGCCGTGATGCTGGTGTACGAGCATCTGGGCGGCCGGTATCTGGACTCGCTGGCGGACGAGGAGATCACCGACGAGGTGATGCGGGGCGCCTGGCAACAGGTCAGAGCGCTGCAGTCACGGCGGATCGCGCACCGCAGGCTGACCGGGGACGCCGTCCTGGTGGATCGTTCCGGCAAGGTCATCCTGACGGATCTGCGGGGCGGCGAGATCGCGGCGGGCGATGTGGTGCTGCGCATGGACGTGGCACAGCTGCTGACCACGCTCGGCCTGCGGGTGGGCGCGGAGCGCGCCGTCGCGGGCGCGGTCGAGGTGCTCGGCCCCGACGCGGTCGCCGACTGTCTGCCGCTGCTCCAGCCGATCGCGCTGAGCCGTTCGACGCGGGCGACGCTGCGCCGGCTGGCCCGCGAACGGGCGCAGCGGGAGCGCGACGCGGTGCTCCAGGCGGCCGAGGCCTCCCGCAGGGCGCGTACGGCGGCGGGCGCGGGGGCCGCCGCCGGAGACCGCAAGGCCCAGCGCAAGACCGAGCGCGCGGAGAAACTGGCCGACAAGAAGGCCGCCGACGAGGCGCTGGACGAGGTCCGCGAGGAGGATCTGCTCACCCAGATCCGCCACGAGGTGCTGCTGATCAGACCGCAGGCGCCGGTGGAGCCGGTCCGGCTGGAGCGGATCAAGCCGCGGACGCTCGTCAGTCTGATCGCCGGCGCGGTCGCCGCGTACTTCCTGCTCTCGCAGATCGCCGGGATCGACTTCGGCACGATCTTCTCGCAGGCGCACTGGGGCTGGGTGGCCGCCGCGGCCTTCTTCTCGGCGGTGAGCTACTTCGCCGCCGCGATGGCCCTGCTGGGCTTTGTGCCGGAGCGAGTGGGCTTTATGCGGACCGTGCTGGCCCAGGTCGCCGGGTCCTTTGTGAAGATCGTCGCTCCGGCGGCGGTCGGCGGCGTGGCCCTCAACACCCGCTTCCTGCAGCGCTCCGGCGTACGGCCCGGCCTGGCCGTGGCCAGCGTCGGCGCGTCCCAGCTCTTCGGCCTGGGCGCGCACATCCTGCTCCTGCTGTCCTTCGGCTATCTGACCGGCACGGAGGAGACGGCGTCCCTCACCCCGTCGAGAACGGTCATCGCCGGGCTGCTGACGGTCGCTGTGCTGGTGCTGGTGGTCACGGCGATCCCGTTCCTGCGCAAGTTCGTGGTCACCCGGCTGCGCTCGCTGTTCGCGGGCGTGGTGCCGCGCATGCTGGACGTGCTCCAGCGGCCGCTGAAGCTGCTCACGGGCATCGGCGGCATGCTGCTGCTGACCGGTGTGTTCGTGATGTGCCTCGACGCGTCGATCCGGGCGTTCGGGGACGGCGCCCAGCCGGTGAGCTACGCCGCGGTCGCCGTGGTGTTCCTGGCGGGCAACGCGCTCGGCTCGGCGGCGCCGACGCCCGGCGGCGTGGGAGCGGTCGAGGGCGCGCTGCTCGGCGGTCTGCTCCTGGTGGGCCTGCCCAAGGACGTGGCGGCCCCCGCGGTGCTGCTGTACCGGACGCTGACGCTGTGGCTGCCGGTGCTGCCCGGCTGGTTCGCCTTCAACCACCTCACCCGCAAGGGGCTGCTGTAGGCCGGCTGCCGTAGGCCGCCGGCGCCGCCGTGGGCCAGGCCCGGCCGCGCCGCCCCCCCCTGCCTCCGGGCTTGGGTTCCAGTGGCCGGGGGCCAGGTCAGGGGCCGGGCCGGGGTCCTGGCGGCGCGACCACCCGCATGGCCCGCCGCGGGGGCGGCGGCCGCCGGGCGGGCGCAGGATGGCGGCATGCCGACCTCTTCCGCCGCCGGGCGGGCCGCTTCCTCCGCCGGGCGGGCCGTCTCGCTCGCCGTCGCCGTGTCCGTGCTGCTGGCCGCGGGCTGCTCGGGCGACGGCGGCGGGAACGACCGCGACCGCGCGCAGGACCTGGCCTCCCAGGAGCTTGTGTGGGAAGCCTGCGGGCCTCCCTCCGAAGAGCAGGGAAACGGCCCCGCCCCCTCCCCGCTGCCCGGCGGCGCCGAGTGGGAGTGCTCCTCGATGGACGTCCCGCTGGACTATGACGACCCCGGCGGCGACACCGTCTCCCTGGCCCTCATCCGCGCCCGGGCACGCGACCCCGACCGCCGCATCGGTTCGCTGATCTTCAACTTCGGCGGGCCCGGCGGTTCCGGGGTGGCCACGCTGCCCGGCTTCGCCGAGAGCTTCGAGACCCTGCGCGCCCGCTATGACCTGGTCAGCTTTGATCCGCGGGGCGTCGGGGACAGCGCCGGGGTGGAGTGCCTGGACGACGAGCAGCTGCAGGCGTACTTCGCCGAGGACGCGACCCCCGACGACGCCGCCGAGGAGCAGGAGTTCGTCGACGGCATCGCGGCCTTCTCCGACGCCTGCGAGAAGCACTCCGGCAAGGAGCTGCCATATGTCGGCACGGTCAACGCCGCCCGCGACATGGATCTGATGCGCCAGGTCCTCGGCGACGACAAGCTGTACTACTTCGGCATCTCGTACGGCACCGAGCTGGGCGGCGTCTACGCCCACCTCTATCCGAAGAACGTCGGCCGGGCGGTCTTCGACGCCGTCGTGGACCCGACCAAGAACATGGAGCAGGGCGCGCTCGGCCAGGCCCGGGGCTTCCAGCTGGCGCTGGACAACTTCGCCCAGGACTGCGTCGACCGGGGCGAGGCCTGTCTGCTGCCCGGAGCGACCGCGAACGAGGTCGTCGACTGGATCATCGCGCTGCTCGACCGGCTGGAGCAGGACCCGATCTCCGGAATCGGGCTGCGGCGGCTCAATGCGACCCAGGCCCTCAACGGAATCGCCCAGACCCTGTACTCCAAGGAGTACTGGCCGCTGCTGGAGCAGGGGCTCGACGAGGCCGACGGCGGCTCCGGAGGGCTGCTGCTGGCGTTCTCCGACTCGCTCAACGGCCGCAACGAGAACGGCACCTACAGCAATATCCAGGCCGCCAACACGGCCATCAACTGCGTTGACTCCAGCGCCCGCTACACCCTGGCGCAGACGAAGGCCAAGCTGCCGGAGTTCCGCGCGGCGTCCCGGGTGTTCGGGGACGCCATGGGCTGGGGCCTGATGTCGTGCAGCGAGTGGCCGGTGCCGGGCCTTGCGGCCACACCGGATGTATCGGCGCCGGGCGCGCCCCCGATCCTGGTGATCGGCACCACCGGCGACCCGGCGACGCCGTACGAGGGCATGCGGGCCATGGCCGACGCGCTCGGGGGCGGCGTGGGCGTGGAGCTGACGTACGAGGGCGAAGGGCATGGCGCGTACAACACCGGCGACACCTGTGTGATGCGGGCCGTCGACGCCTACCTCCTGGACGGCACAGTCCCCGAGGACGGCACCACATGCGGCTGACGGCTTGAGGGCCCCGGACCGGGTGAATCCGGATCCGGGGCCCTCAAACATGCCTTCGGGCAGTGGTCCGCCGCGGCGGATCAGTAGACCGGCTTCTCCGGCTCGATCTGGTTGACCCAGCCGATCACGCCTCCGCCGACGTGTACGGCGTCCGCGAAGCCCGCGGACTTGAGGACGGCGAGGACTTCCGCGCTGCGGACACCCGTCTTGCAGTGCAAGACGATCCGCTTGTCCTGCGGCAGATCGCCGAGCGCCGAACCCATCAGGAACTCGTTCTTCGGGATCAGCTTCGCGCCCGGGATGGAGACGATCTCGAACTCGTTCGGCTCACGGACGTCGATGATCTCGATGTTCTCCCGGTCGTCGATCCACTCCTTGAGCTGCTTGGGAGTGATCGTCGAACCGGCGGCCGCCTCCTGGGCCTCCTCCGAGACGACGCCGCAGAAGGCCTCGTAGTCGATGAGCTCCGTGACGGTCGGGTTCTCGCCGCAGACCGCGCAGTTCGGGTCCTTGCGCACCTTGACCTGGCGGTACTGCATCTCCAGGGCGTCGTAGATCATCAGCCGGCCGACCAGCGGGTCGCCGATGCCGGCGAGCAGCTTGATGGCCTCGTTGACCTGGATGGAGCCGATGGAGGCGCAGAGCACGCCCAGCACGCCGCCCTCGGCGCAGCTCGGCACCATGCCCGGCGGCGGGGGCTCCGGGTACAGGCAGCGGTAGCAGGGCCCGTGCTCGGACCAGAAGACGGAGGCCTGGCCGTCGAAGCGGTAGATGGAGCCCCAGACGTACGGCTTGTTCAGCAGCACGCACGCGTCGTTGACGAGATAGCGGGTGGCGAAGTTGTCGGTGCCGTCGACGATCAGGTCGTACTGGCGGAAGATGTCCATCACGTTCTCGGCCTCAAGCCGCTCTTTATGAAGGACGACGTCCACGTACGGATTGATGCCCTTGACCGTGTCACGGGCCGACTCCGCCTTGGAGCGGCCGACGTCGGACTGGCTGTGGATGATCTGGCGCTGCAGGTTCGACTCATCGACCTCGTCGAACTCCACGATGCCGAGGGTGCCCACACCGGCCGCCGCCAGATACATCAGGGCGGGCGAGCCAAGGCCGCCCGCGCCCACGCAGAGCACCTTGGCGTTCTTCAGCCGCTTCTGCCCGTCCATCCCGACATCCGGGATGATCAGGTGGCGGGAGTACCGGCGGACCTCGTCGACGGTGAGCTCAGCAGCTGGCTCGACCAGGGGTGGCAGCGACACGGGGACTCCGTAGATCGGTAAGTCAGTACGGTTTGGTCTCCCCGTAACACTGCCACGGCCCTCCTCATTCCGAGACACCCGGTCCGATCTGCGAGACGATTTCGTCCCAGTAGCCGGGCAGCGTGTCGAATGCCGCGTTTTCCGTGAGCTGTTCCGAATATCCCGGATAGCCCGAATAGACAGAATCATCTGTTTGTTCCGGATGCGCCGTGCGGGCCGCCTCTTCTGTGCGGTCGGTGAAGAAGACGGTGCCCGCGCCCTGCCAGCGCGCGATCCGCGCGGCCTCCTCCAGATGGGTGCGCGGAACGCCCTGGACGATATGGACGAACCGTTCCGCCGGATGGTCGGCCGTCCACTCCGCCACCTGCGACCAGCGATAGTCCGCCCAGCGCCCGCAGAACGTGATCAGCTGGTCGGCGGCCTGAGCGTACCCGGGATGCGGGTGGACGCCCTGCCCCAGCACCAGACGCCCGCCGTCGGAGAGCACCTCCAGCGTGGCCGTCGTACGGCATACGCGTGACAGCGCGGCGCGGTCCGCCGGGCACCGGTCCAGCAGAAAGCCGTCGACCCGGTACCACTCAAGGAAGTGACAAGCGTCACCGATCAGATCCGCGTGGGGCCGCTCCGCATGGCACAGATCGAGATGTCCCAGGACGCACACGCCCGCGTTGCGCAGCCGTCCGACCGCTTCCAGGCAGTGCGGGTCGGGCCGTTCGCCCGGCCCTCCGGAGACTTTCCGGTCGCCCCGGCCCCCGGAGACATTGAGGACCACCCAGTCCAGCGCGGCGCCGGACCGGCTCAGTTCCCCCCATTCGGCGGGGGCGAGCAGCGGGTGGGCGAGCCCGGGGACCCCCAGGCCGAGTCTGCCCCACCCCTGCTCCTGCGGCTGTTTTCGGCAGCCCGGCCGGGGCTTCCCGGCCGCCGTGACGTCGGAGTCGGTCAGATGCGGCATGCCGCCTCCATCCAGATGTCGGCGAGGGACTCTTCGAGGTTGATGCGCGGCCGCCAGCCGAGCCGGTCGCGCGCGGTGCGCACATCCGCCTGCTGCCAGGGGCCGCAGCCGTCCGGGTACGGCATGGGCGAGACGGCCATGTGGTCCATTCCGCCCTCCCCCCGCTGGGCTCCGATGACGGGCCGGCCGGGCGGCACGTCCAGCTCGTGGAGGGTGCCCGTATAGCCGGCGACGCGCGCCAGGACGGCGGCCGCGTCACGCAGCCGCACCGCGCGTCCCGTGCCGATGTTGACCACGCCCTGCGCGGCGGAGAGGGAGGCCGCGTGCACGGCCCGGGCCACATCGCGTACGTCGACGAAGTCGCGCTGCACCCCGAGACCGCCGAGTTTGAGCTCGCCGTCCCCGGACTGCATGGCGCGGCGCATCGCCTCGGCGAGCCTGCCGAGCGGGGAGCCGGCCGGGGTGCCGGGGCCGACCGGGGAGAAGACCCGCAGCACGACGGCGTCGAGTCCGGAGCCGAGGACCAGCTCGGTCGCGGCGAGCTTGCTGACGCCGTAGGGGCCGCCGGGGCGTGGAATGGCGTCCTCCGCGGTGGAGGAGCCCTGCTGCGATGGGCCGTACTCGGAGGCGCAGCCGATCTGCACCAGCCGTGCGCCGCAGCCGCTGCGGCGCAGCGCCTCGCAGACGGTGGCGACGGAGACGGTGTTGTGCCGGGTCAGCTCCCGCGCCCCGCCGCGGGTGGCGCCCGCGCAGTTGATGACGACGCCCGGGTGGACGGCGCTCAGGAAGCGGGTGAGGGCGCCGGGGCTGCCGCCGGCGAGGTCGAAGCGCACATCGGCGTCGTCACCGCGCCCGAGGGCGGTGAGATGGACGGCGGGGTCGGCGAGCAGCCGTTCGGCGACGAAGCGGCCGAGGAATCCATTGGCGCCGAGCAGAAGCACCCTCATCGCACCGCTCCTCGAAGACGTCCGGAGGTTGCCGTTGGGGGTGGTTGGGGGGTCATGTCCTTCTCTCCTTCGCAGTGGTGCTCCAGGGAGCTGTGGGTGCTGTGGGGGTGCGGGTTGCGACGTGCTGGTCAGCCGGACGGGGCCACGGTGTGGGCGGAGGCCCGGGAGAGCGCCACGGCGGCGTGGACGAGCAGGGCGAGGGCGGCGGCGCCGCAGGCGAGTTGGGGCAGGGCGGCGGCGCCCCAGGTCGCGACCGCCGACTCGACGGGTCCCGCCAGGAAGCCGCAGCCGGGCAGCCGGGCGGCCAGGAGCAGTGCGGGGACGGTGAGTTCGAGACCGCAGGCGGCGGCGAGTCCGGCGCGTGCGGCCCCCGCCGCGCCGTGCACGGCGAGCAGTCGGGCCAGAAAGAGCAGGGTGCCCAGGGCGACGGCGGAGCCGAGGTGTTCATACGGGAACGCGAGGCGGGCGACGGCGAGCAGCCCTGCCAGGCAGAGGAGATAGAGCGCCGTCGCCGAGAACAGCAGCGGGCGCGCGGCGGACGAGAAGTCGTCGAGCCCCCGGCTGGCGGCCAGCCGTCTGCGGGCCCGCACGGCGAAAAGGCGGGCGCACCAGGCCGCCGGGGCGACGGCGAACGCCAGGCCGACGAGCGGCTGCGGGGCGGGCGGCCACGGCCCGGCGGGGCCGCCGCCGATCAGCTCGTCCGGAAGCGGGTGCCCGTACGCCGCGTAGGCCAGCAGCCAGAGTGTGCACAGGCGCGTGACGGCCCCGGTGCGCCGTCCCGGTACGGACAGGGGGCCGCGCCGCAGGCAGAGGAGCAGCGCGGCGGCGACGGCGGCGATGCCGGCAGCGGCGACGACGGTGCGGGCCGCGCCCTGGGCGGTCTGCCAGCCGGCGACGGCCAGCGCGCACATCACGCCGGGCGTCAGCGTGAGTACGGCGTATCCCACCCGGCCGAGCGATGGTGTGCCGCGGGGCCGTGCGCCGGGGCGTCCGGCGCACGCTTCGGCGGGTTCTGCGGGCTCCGCGCCGCGCGGCACGTGCGGCACGCGCGCGTACAGCTCCTCGGCCAGTGAGAAGACGTCACGGTGGCGGAATCGGGCGGCTGTTCTGTCGGTGACGCCGTGTGCTTCGAGCCCCGCGGCGATCTCCAGCGGGTCGACGGCCCGTTCGCACAGCTCCCGGTGACGGTGCAGCAGCGCCTTGACCGGGTCGGCCGGTCCGCGGCGCGGGGCGATGAGCGGCCGCCGCGCGGCCGGTCTTTCCGGCGCCTCGCTCATGGGCAGGCCTCCTTCGCCGGGGAGTCCACCAGCGGCGGCGCGGAGTCGAGAAGGGTGTACGCGAGTGTGTGCGGGCCGGTGCGGGCGGTCGCCGGGGCGGCCGGCTGAGGGGCGGGGGCGGTCTGCGCCGGGCGACGCGGACGGCGGGGGCCGCGGACGTCCGCGCGCCCGCGGGGCCAGCCGCCCGGCACATGGATTTCGACGGGGTTGGCGAACGGCAGCGGCTCACCGTCCTCGTCGACCGC
Source organism: Streptomyces sp. PR69 (assembly GCF_026420845.1). Classification (GTDB taxonomy): domain Bacteria; phylum Actinomycetota; class Actinomycetes; order Streptomycetales; family Streptomycetaceae; genus Streptomyces. The sequence continues at coordinate 37,556 of NZ_JAOWCB010000037.1, forward strand.
GTCACGGCGCACCGGGGAGTGGGAGATCACCTCCAGATAGATCTCGCGGAATGCCGCCAGATTCTGTTCGACGGTGAACAGTTCCAGCGCACGCGCGCGTGCGGCGGCGCCCAGCCGCCGACTGCGCTCGGGGTCGCGCAGCAGCGCCAGACAGGCGTCGGCGAGTGCCCGCGGATTGCGCGGGGGCACCACGAGGCCCGTTCCTCCGATGACTTCGACGACCGCCCCCACATCCGTGGACACGGTCGCGCGTGCGCAGAACATGGCCTCGATCAGGCTGATCGGAAAGCCTTCGACGACGCTGGAGAGGACCGTGATCCCGCCTGCGGCATAGGCGTCGGCGACTTCCGGGGCCTCCGGGCCGCCGATCTCCTCGAAGGAGACCGGGTTGTCGCCGACGGCGTGCGCGTCGGCGGCTTCGTCGGGGAAGAGCTGGGCGGCCAGCGCCTGGCAGTGGGCGAGATAGGGCGCGGAGTGCCGCCCCTGTCCGGGGGCGGCGAAGAGCCGCAGCCGGGTCCGGGGCGCTTCCTTGCGGATCTCCGCGAAGGCGTGGAGCAGCGCGATGAGGTCCTTCGCCGGCTCGATCCGGCCGACCCAGACGAGCGTGTGGGCCTCTGCCTCGGTGTCGGTCTCCGCCCCGGCCGCCGCGTCCCCGCGGCTCACGCTCTCGCCGACCGCCGCGAAACGGTCCGCCTCCATGCCGGGATAGACCGTGCGCAGCTTGGCGCGGTCGGCGCCGCACTTCTCCTGCCAGCGGCGCGCATGGGTGTTGCCCGGTGTGATCACCGACGCCTGGCGGTAGATCTCCGCCGCCAGTCTGCCGTGGAAGCCGGCGAGCAGGGCGCGGACCGGAGCGCTCAGGGGTGCTCCGCCGGCCGCCAGATAGTGTGCGCGGAGCTGTACGCCGTACTCCGTGACCAGCAGCGGAACCCCGAAGAAGCGTTTGGCCACAAGGCCGGGCAGGGCCGCGGATCCGCCCGACGCGGCATGGCAGAGGTCGACGGCGCCCAGACCGTCCTCCTCGTCGTACCAGTCGAGCGAGAGCGGACGCAGGGCGCGCTCCAACTGGTCGGCGAAGGCCAGATAGTCGGCGACGCCCGCGGAGCGCACGGTGCGACGCGCACCGGGGGCGCGGCAGGCGGACTCCAGGGCGCGCACGGTGTGTTCGGAGCGCAGGGCGGCGGGCAGTCCGCCGTGCTCGCGGGCGAGGCCGGCGAGTGCGTACAGCCCGTCGGCGAACCCGCCGTCGGTCCCCTCGCACCCGTCTGCTCCGTCCAGCCCCTCGCTCCCGTCGCCTCCGTACCCCTCGTCCCTTCCGGGCTCGCCCGTCACCGGCGCCCCGCCCGGCCCCTCCGTGCAGACGGCGGCGGCGAGAGGCTCGAAGCACTCCAGGAATCGCCGCCGTTCGCGCCGGCCGTACGCGCGCTCCCGCGCCCCTTGTCCGCGCCTGTCTCCGCCGGACCGCCAGTCAGGCGTCCAGAGCGGCGCGGTACTCACCCGGCCCACCTGGGGCGGGAGTGCGACCCAGCCGGCCGCTTCCTGCTGAGCGCTGCGGCTCAGCGCGTAGACGTCAAAATCATGCTGGTCAAGCCCGCGCACAAGCCGGTCGCACCAGAGCCTGGACTCACCCGTCGCATACGGATAACCGCCATCCGTGAGCAGTCCGATCCGCACGAGCGCACCCCCGATCTCCCTTGTGGACGGCCGCCGTTGGTCGGCGACTCACAGCGGGACGACGGTAAGCGGACAGGCGGGCGACACGACGGACGGTTGTCCGTCGCGCCACCGGAAGGGGTGAATGCTCGTGACTTTCGCGCCCTGGTTGCGTTCCGTTGCGCTAAAGGCCGATTCGGCTACACACCGTGAGTCTGCGCGTGGCGCACCACCGGCGCACCACGCCCACCGACCCCTCCGGCGGACTCACCCGCCCGGTGCATCCTCGTCAATCGCCGGGGTGCACCCAGGGATTGACACGGCATCTGATGCCGTTGATCTCCAGGGACTTCGTCTGCTGCTGCATCACCGGGGCGAGCGCACCGGGGGTCGTGCAGTTCACATGGTTGTGGCCGAGGCGGTGCCCGACCTCATGGTTGATCAGCATCTGCCGGTAGGCGAGCATCCGGTCCGGCCCATAGGTCTCGGCGCCCTGCGCCCAGCGGTAGGCGTTGATCATCACGCGGTCGGTCGCCGCCGAGTCGCAGGAGACATTGTCGACGGTGGTGTCCAGGCCGGATTTGGCGCACCAGACGGCCGTGGTGCCCGGGCTGGCCAGCGTGATCACAAAGTCCGGCTTCCCGGAGGAGATCCGTTCAAAGGTCATCGCGCCGCCGTGTGCCCAGCTGCGGTCGTCGTTCAGGGTCTCCTGGACGGCGCGGGCGAACACCGCCGCATCGAGGTCGAGGCCCTTCTCGACGTCCAACCGGTAGCGGACCTTGCGGCCCTTGCCTGGGGCCTTGTCGAGCCCGGGCACCGCCGCGAACTCGCCCGACAGCTTCAGCTCCGGGTCGACCGGGAACTGCTCGGCCATCAGCTGCTCATAGGAGGGCGGCGTGGCCGACGGGGAGGCGGCAGCCTGCCCGTCCCCGGACGGCGTCGGCCGGTCCTCGGAGCGGCCCGGCCGCTCCTCGGCGTTCCGGCCCTGGCCGGCGGCGCGCGACGCGTCCTCTCCGCCCGTCCCGTCGGCGGCGACCTGACCGGCGACGACGACGGCGAGCACGGTGGTCACGGCGGCGGCCGCGATTCCGGTGAAGGTGCGGCCCTTGCTGCCGCCTCTGCCGTTGCCGCCGTCCTTGCCGGCCGTATCCACGGCGCCCGCGGCATCCCCGCCATCGCTGTCGTCGTCGGCCTGTTCGACGCCGTCCTCAGCGGCGTCGGCGCCGGCGAACGACTTGTACGTGTCGAACGCCTCGACGAACTCGCGGCGCGGCCCCGGAACGAACGCCGCGCCCGCACCGCCCGCGCCGCCGTGCGGGGGCTGCGCGACGGCCGTCGCCGTCCGCCCGGCCTCGTGGCCTGCCCCCTGCTCGCGTCCGTACCCGTGCGGCGTCGCGGGCGGGACGCCCCATCCGCCGCCGGCCTCGTACTGCTGGGGATGCCCGCCTCTGGCGAGGCCGTCGTCAGGGGAGGGCGCCGAGTCGCCGCCGGCCGGACCAGACCCGGCCCCGGACCAGGCGTCGTACGCGCCGGGATGTCCGGGCGGCGGCGCGGGGGCGTGATGGTCGTGTACGGCGGGGCCGGTCCGCCTGCGCCGCCCGTTCCCCGCGCCCGCGGCCCCTTCGGCCCCGCGCTCTTCGCCGGATATGCCGGCCGCCCTGTTGCCGCCTGCCGTGTCCGAGCCCTTGGGTGCGGGGCCCTTGCGACTATGCCGTCCCACGCCCCGGATCAGCCTCCACCGCAGTCGTCGATCAGTCCCCGCACGGCCTGGGCGACCGTCTCCGGATACTCCATCATCGCCACATGCCCCGCCTCCGGAAGGGTCAGCAGCCGCGAATTGCGGAAGGCCGCGGCCGCCTTGCGCGCCATACGGTACGAGACGAGCCGGTCCCGCGTTCCGTAGACGAGCAGGGTCGGCGCGAGAACCCGCTCCGCCTGCCGCCACAGCCCGTGCTGACCGCCCAGCGTGTAGGCGTCCACGATGCCACGCGCGGAGCGGGCCATCACCTCCCAGAAGTACGGGAGCTGCAACCGCCGCTCCATCTCCTGCACGGCGTGGCGCAGCCCCTCCTCGGTGACCCTCGCGGGGTCTCCGTAGCACAGCGCGAGCACGCTCAGGGTGCGCTGCTCCGCCGTCCACCCCCTGGTGAGCCTGCGGAAGACGCCCACCGCGCCGGGCACCGCCAGCAGCGCCGTCGGCACGGCGGAGCGCTGCACCCGCAGCTCGGGCAGGGCGGGTGAGACGAGCGTCAGACTACGGACCAGGTCGGGCCGTACGGCGGCGATGCGGGTGCACACGGCCCCGCCCAGGGAGTTGCCGAGCAGATGCACGGGCCCGCGGCCACCCGCGTCGAGGAGGCGGATGACAGCCCGGGCGTGCCCGGTGACCGAGTAGTCGCCGTCCTCCGGCGGCGGGGAGGCGCCGAAGCCGGGGAGGTCGACCGCCTCTCCGTCGACATCGCCTTGGAGCCGGGCCATCAGCTCCGACCAGTTCAGCGAGGAGCCGCCGAGCCCGTGGACGTACAGCGCGGGCGGCAGCCCGGGGCGCACCGGCGGTCTGGATCTGACGCTGAGCCGCAGTCCGGGCAGCATCGTGGAGCGCAGCGCCTCTCCGTCGGCCACGCGGACGGCTCGGTCCTTCGGCCCCGCCACGGCGGCAGCGGCGGCGCGGACTCCCGGCAGCTCGGTCGAAGACATACGCCGATGTTACGAGACGATCACGCGCCCGCTCGCGTGTCCGGCGTCACACACCGCATAGCGCGGCGCATGGGTAGCTCGTAGTCTCGTAGAAGAGGCCCTCTCCATGGAAAGCGGTGCCGCATGGCTGTCGATCCGACCGATCCCGACACCTTCGAAGACATCGCCGAGGACGACGCGGCCACGGACCTCGACGAGGAAGTGCCCGAGGCAGACGCCGCCGAGCAGCACACCGACGTACGGCCTGAGCGCGATGACGAGATGACGGACGTCGCCCAGGACGAGGCGAATGAGGCCGACCTCGCGGAGCAGGCCCGGGTGGTGGCGCTCAACGAGGACGAGTATCGGTGATCATGCACCCTTTGACCGTGATTGTGCGCACGTTGTGCACGGTCGGAGAGCTGTGCCGACTGTCCGGTCCGTGAAATTCTGCGTTCGCACCGCGCACAGCCGCGTTACCCAAAAGTACGATGGCCGCGCGCGGTGCCACGCGCAGATAGAACGATCATGGGAGGCGGCGTGACAGCCATCGAGCAGACAGAGGCGGCGCGCCCGCGGGGCACACGCCTGCCACGCCGAGCCCGCAGGAACCAGCTCCTGGGCGCGGCCCAGGAAGTGTTTGTGGCCCAGGGCTACCACTCGGCCGCGATGGACGACATCGCCGAGCGGGCCGGCGTCAGCAAGCCGGTGCTCTATCAGCACTTCCCCGGCAAGCTTGAGCTCTATCTGGCGCTGCTGGACCAGCACTGCGAGTCGCTGCTCCAGGCGGTGCGCACAGCGCTTGCGTCGACGACGGACAACAAGCAGCGCGTCGCGGCGACGATGGACGCCTACTTCGCCTATGTGGAGGACGAAGGCGGGGCGTTCCGGCTGGTTTTCGAGTCGGATCTGACGAATGAGCCCGCGGTGCGCGAGCGCGTGGAGCGGGTCTCGCTGCAGTGCGCGGAGGCGATCTCCGATGTGATCGCAGAGGACACCGGCCTTTCCAAGGAGGAGTCCATGCTGCTGGCCGTGGGCCTGGGCGGGGTCTCCCAGGTGGTCGCCCGCTACTGGCTCTCCAGCGAGTCGGGCATTCCGCGCGACAAGGCGGTGCAGCTGCTGACCTCGCTGGCGTGGCGCGGCATCGCCGGCTTCCCGCTGCACGGCGGCGAGCCGCACCCCGACGGACGCTGACGTATCCGACCGCCGCCCGCCTGTTCGCTCCTGGCGTGCGCGGGCCGGGCGTAGCCTGTGCTCTCTCCGGGCTAATGTGTGCTGCGTACGGCGCGGCTGACCGCGCACCGCACTGACCGTTCGGAGGGACATAGCCGTGGAGGTCAAGATCGGCGTGCAGCACGCGCCCCGGGAGATCGTTCTGGAGAGCGGGCAGTCCGCCGAGGACGTCGAGCGCGCGGTGAGCGAGGCGCTCGCCGGCAAGACGGAACTGCTCAGCCTCACGGACGAGAAGGGCCGCAGGGTCCTGGTGCCGTCGGAGAAGATCGCCTATGTCGAGCTGGGCGAGCCGACGGCGCGGCGTGTCGGGTTCGGAGCGCTGTAGCACGCACGACGCGGCGTCACGACTCGGCAAGGCCCCGGCGGATCCGCCGGGGCCTTTGCGCTGCTCGCAGAGGGTGCATCGGAGGGTTGCCCTCCGTTGACGCCGGGTAGTACGGGGCTGTGACCGCATTGCCCGCACGGTGTCCGCGAGGTGATCAGCAGTGCTCTGGGAAGTGCTCGGCTCCGTCCTGCTCGGACTCGCCCTGTCCTGGGCCGCCGCCCGTCAGCTGTCCGGCCGTCTCCCGTCCCGCCGCGTGGTGTACGCCACGGGCCCGGCAGGCGCCCTGTTCGGCGCGTACGTCACTCATGCGGCGCTCGGCCCGGGCCATCTGCTGGCGACGCTGGCGGGCGCGCTGGCCATCGGGGCCGTACTGCTCTCGCTGCTGATCCGGCCATCCGGCAGCCGCCGTCTGCGACGCGCCCTGCCATACTGACCGGGCCGCCGCCATGCGCAGCGTCAGCTCCCGCGGCAGCGGGAGCCGGGGGCGGGGCCGGTCGTCAGGCGGCCAGGCCCAGCGCGGCCATCCGCTTGGTGTGCGCCTCGGTGATACGGGAGAACATCCTGCCGACCTCCGCCAGGTCGAAGCCGTCCGCCACCCCGCCCACGAGCATCGTGGACAGCGCGTCGCGCTCGGCGACCACCCGCTGCGCCTGGGAGAGCGCCTCGCCCATCAGCCGGCGGGCCCACAGCGCCAGCCGCCCCCCGACGCGCGGATCGGCCTCGATCGCGGCGCGGACCTTCTCCACAGCGAAGTTGCCGTGCCCGGTGTCGTCCAGGACGGCGAGGACCAGCGCGCGGGTGTCGCCGTCCAGCCGGGCGGCCACCTCACGGTAGAAGTCGCTGGCGATCGAGTCGCCGACGTACGCCTTGACCAGGCCCTCCAGCCAGTCGGACGGCGCGGTCTGGCGGTGGAAGTCGTCCAGCGCCTGGGCGAAGGGCTCCATGGCGGCGGTCGGCTCCTCGTCGATCGCCGAGAGCCGGTCCCTGAGCTGCTCGAAGTGGTGGAACTCGGCGGACGCCATCTTGGCCAGCTCCGCCTTGTCGGCCAGGGTGGGCGCGAGCTTCGCGTCCTCGGCGAGCCGCTCAAAGGCCGCGAGCTCGCCGTAGGCGAGCGCGCCCAGCAGATCCACCACCGCGGCGCGGTACTGGGGGTCCGCGGAGGCCGCGGCCCAGTCCTGGGCGGCGATCCCGGTGTGTTCGGCGGCGTGCTCGGCGGCGGTGTCAGGCGTCTCCATGAACCGCACAATAGCCCGCTCACGCCGGACCGGAAGGACCTGGTCAGCCCGGCCGCCGCAACAGCTCCCGGACCGGCGCCGGGCACACCCCCCGGGAATTCGGCCAACACAGATGCGCGAATCCGGGGTACAGTGGTAATGAGCCTGCCGAGCATGGATGCTTTTTTCTGCCCGACAGGTCGTCTGTTGAATGAGGATGCCCGGTCGGTGGCCCGATCGGCTCCGACCCGACCGCCCTCCACGCGGGCGGTGCGCTCCGGTGCACCTCCGCAGATGAGGGGCCCCCTCAGCGGCATAAGCGCTCGAGCGACGGCAGTGGTCCCGCGTCATCCGGCCAATCCACGGCCGGTCACGTACCCAGGCGCGGTACGACCCCCAGCGTTCGCCTTGTGCCGCGTCTCACAGAAGAGGCAACACCCTGACTACGCAGCCCAAGACTTTCCGGGATCTCGGAATCCTCTCCGAGACCGCCGAGGCCCTCGAAGCCGTCGGCATCATCACTCCCTTCCCGATCCAGGAGATGACGCTCCCGGTCGCCCTTTCCGGCGCCGACGTCATCGGCCAGGCCAAGACCGGCACCGGCAAGACGCTCGGCTTCGGCCTGCCGCTGCTGGAGCGCGTCACCGTCCCCGCTGACGTCGAGGCGGGCCGGGCGCGGCCCGAGCAGCTCACCGACGCCCCGCAGGCGCTGGTGGTCGTACCCACCCGTGAGCTGTGCACCCAGGTCACCAACGATCTGCTGACCGCCGGCAAGGTGCGCAATGTGCGCGTTTCGGCGATCTACGGCGGCCGGGCGTACGAGCCGCAGGTCGAGGCGCTCAAGAAGGGCGTCGACGTCGTCGTCGGCACCCCCGGGCGACTGCTCGACCTGGCCGGCCAGAAGAAGCTGAACCTCTCCCATGTCCGGGCGCTGGTGCTCGACGAGGCGGACGAGATGCTCGACCTGGGCTTCCTCCCCGACGTCGAGAAGATCATCCAGCTGCTTCCGGCGAAGCGGCAGACCATGCTGTTCTCGGCGACCATGCCGGGCGCGGTGATCGGTCTCGCCCGCCGGTATATGTCCCAGCCGACGCACATCCGCGCCACCGCGCCGGACGACGAGGGCGCGACCGTCGCGAACATCGCGCAGCATGTGTACCGCGCGCACTCCATGGACAAGCCCGAGATGGTCGCCCGCATTCTGCAGGCCGAGGGCCGCGGGCTCGCCATGGTCTTCTGCCGTACGAAGCGGACGGCGGCGGATATCGCGGACCAGCTGTCCCAGCGCGGGTTCGCCTCCGGCGCGGTCCACGGCGACCTGGGGCAGGGCGCGCGGGAGCAGGCGCTGCGGGCCTTCCGCAACGGCAAGGTGGATGTGCTGGTCTGCACCGACGTCGCCGCGCGCGGCATCGACGTCGAGGGCGTCACCCACGTGATCAACTACCAGTCGCCCGAGGACGAGAAGACCTATCTGCACCGCATCGGCCGCACCGGCCGGGCCGGGGCGTCCGGCACGGCCGTGACGCTGGTGGACTGGGACGACATCCCCCGCTGGCAGCTGATCAACAAGGCGCTGGAGCTGGAGTTCAACGACCCTGTCGAGACGTACTCGACGTCTCCGCACCTCTACGCGGACCTCAGCATCCCCGAGGGGACCAAGGGCGTCCTGCCGCGGGCCGAGCGGATCCGCGCCGGCCTGGCCGCGGAGGAGATCGAGGACCTCGGCGAGCCGGGAGCCGCCCGGGGCCGCGGGCGCGGCGGCGCTCGTGAGGAGCGGCCGGCGCGGCAGCGGACGCAG
>NZ_JAOWCB010000038.1 GCF_026420845.1 Streptomyces sp. PR69
CCCAGGGCCGCACCCGGGGCCGCCGCGGCGTCCCGGCGCGCCCGCCGACCAGCCCGCCGGTCAGCTGCCCACCGATCCGCTCGCGGACCAGTCGGCGGGTCAGCTCGCCGACCGACTCGCCGACCCGCCCGACGCACCACTCGGCGGTCCTCTCGGCGGCTCGCTCGACGGCAGCCCTCAGTGACCCGAGGTGGCCTTCAGCCCCACCACCGCCACCAGCAGCAGACAGACGAAGAAGATCCGCGCGGCCGTCGCGGGCTCACCCAGCGCCGTCATCCCGACCACCGCCGCGCCCGCCGCGCCGATGCCGACCCAGACGCCGTACGCCGTGCCGATGGGCAGCGACTTCGCCGCGTACGACAGCAGCAGCATGCTCGCGACGATCCCCGCGCCGGTGAACACACTCGGCCAGAGACGGGTGAACCCCTCGGTGAACTTCATCCCGATCGACCAGCCGACCTCCAGCAGACCGGCGACGACGAGCAGAACCCAGGCCATGACGGCACCTCCGGAACCTCAAAAACGACAGCTTCAGGTGTGCGTCGTCTTTGCGGGTCCCGGTACGGCGCGTCTCGTCGGGTGCCTCCAAGCTAGCAAACTACGGCGAAGGGGCCTGGTGACACCGGTCACCAGGCCCCTTCCGCGCGGCACGGCCGCACAGCCTCACAAATAGAGACCGGTGGTGTCTTCGGACCCCTGGAAGCGGTCGGCGGCCACGGCGTGCAGATCGCGCTCCCGCATCAGTACGTACGCCACCCCGCGGACCTCGACCTCGGCGCGGTCCTCGGGGTCGTACAGCACCCGGTCGCCCGGCTCCACGGTCCGTACGTTCTGCCCGACGGCGACGACCTCCGCCCAGCCGAGCCGCCGGCCCACGGCCGCGGTCGCCGGGATGACGATGCCGCCGCTGGACCGCCGCTCGCCCTCCGGGATGTCCGTGCGGACCAGCACGCGGTCGTGCAGCATCCGGATGGGCAGCTTGTCGTGGTGCTCGTGGTGGGTGTTCTCGCTCACGCGTCGAACCTACCTGCCCACGCCCGCGGTGCGCCCGCGAGGGTCACGCCCGCCGCCGCCTCGCCGACACCGCGTACAGCCCCACCAGGCCCACGGCCACCAGCGCCACCGGCACGACCCGCTCCAGGCGCGGGGCGCCCTCCTCGTCGACGAACTTCGACCGCATGTCGGAGACCGTGCGGTTGACGGTGACGAGAGCCCGGCCCGCGGTCCGGTCCACGGTGGACGCGATCTTGGCTTTGGCGTCGCCGATGACCGTCTTGGGGTGCATCCGCACCCCGATCTCGTCGAGTGTCCCGGCGAGCTGCTCGCGCCGGCGGACGATGTCCGCCTCGATCTGCGCAGGGGTCCTGGCGTCCGACACCGCGCTGCCTCCGTCGTCGTATCCGGCAATCCTTCCTCGACAGTCTGTCAGCTCGACCGGGCTCGCACCCCACGGCACCCCTATTACGCTCGACGGCGTACACCCAGACCTCTCCCAAGGAGCACCATGAGCGAGCGCCTCCAGCCCGGCGACCCGGCCCCGGAATTCACCCTGCCCGACGCGGACGGCAACGAGATCTCGCTCGCCGCCTACCGCGGCCGCAAGGTGATCGTCTACTTCTACCCGGCGGCCCTGACCCCCGGCTGCACCAAGCAGGCCTGCGACTTCACGGACAATCTGGACCTGCTCGCCGAGGCGGGCTACGACGTGATCGGCGTCTCCCCGGACAAGCCGGAGAAGCTGGCGAAGTTCCGCGACAAGGAGTCCCTGAAGGTCACCCTCGTCGGGGACCCCTCGAAGGAGGTCCTGACCGCGTACGGTGCGTTCGGCGAGAAGAAGCTGTACGGCAAGACGGTGACGGGCGTCATCCGCTCCACGGTCGTCGTCGACGAGAACGGCAAGGTCGAACGCGCCCTCTACAACGTCAAGGCCACCGGCCATGTCGCCAAGATCATCAAGGATCTGGGCATCTGAGCTGCGGGCCCGCCCCGGAGAACGGTCCGCACCGCAGTCAAGCGGTGCGGACCGTTCCGCATTCTGGACGTGACCATCCGATATCCGGCTCGTTACTCCGTACGAGGCTGCGAACGCACGGCCGGAACGGAGGGGGACGCAGCAATGCCGGTCCGATACACACGGAAGCTGCTGGAAGAAGCCGCTCGCGCGACGACGAACTGGGACGACGCAGTGAGGTGGTGCGGCGGGAGGCCCACGCCGGGCAGCAGGCGCTATCTGCGGCAGAGAATGGCGGAAGCGGACATCGACGTCTCACACTTCACGACGCGCCGGGAGCGTCATACAGAGGAGACTCTCCGCAAGATCGTCGCCGTCTCGGCCAGCGTCAAAGAAGTCGTGCGCCGACTCGGGATCAGCCCGGTGGGCGGGAATCACACCCACATCAGCCGTCGCATCGCAGCGCTCGGCATAGACACCTCGCACTTCACGACCCGCCGAGGAGCGCGGAAGGCAGCTCGCGCCAATCCGCTGGTTCTCGGCTCACCGGATGACGGCCGGGTTCCGGGAGCTCGGCTCCGCCGGCGGCTGCTCCTCCTTGGGGTCCCGGAGAACTGCGCGATGTGCGGCACAGGGCCTGAGTGGAACGGGCAGCCCCTCCGGCTGGAAGTCGACCATGTCAACGGCGACTGGTGGGACAACCGTCCGGAGAACCTCCGGCTGCTCTGTCCCAACTGCCATGCGGTGACGGACACATATCGCGGCCGCAGGAAGAGGTCAGCGGCATGAGCAGGGCACGCGGCTTCACCGCTTGCTACCTCAGCGCCCTGCCCCGCGATCGGATTGCCGCCGCGGTCGAGTCAGCCGCCAGCCTCGCGGGCACTCTCGCCGCACTCGGTCTGCCCGACGGCACCACGGCTCGCCGTCATCTGAAGCAGAGCATCGAAGCCCATGGACTATCGACCGCCCATTTCACAGGACAGGCCCACCGCCGCGGTGTCCAGTCGTGGAACCGCAAGTCGGCGGCCGACGTCCTGGTTCGACTCGCTCCGGGGACATCGCGGGCCAAGACAGCCCTGTTGAGACGCGCGCTCGACGACCTTGGCGTGCCCCATGTTTGCGATGCATGCGGGATCGGAGACACCTGGCAAGGCCGCAGGCTCGTTCTGGAGATCGATCACATCAACGGCGACCGACTGGACAACCGCCGTGAGAACCTGCGCTATCTGTGCCCTTCCTGCCACAGCCAGACGGGCACATTCGCGAAGCCGGGGCCCAAGCCACGTCCCGTCTCGGCGGTGCGGCCGGGCACAGTACAGTAGGCGGCCTGGGCCCGTATCCCAGCTGGCTAGAGGATGCCGGTTTAGGTCCGGTATGTCGTGGGTTCGAGTCCCACCGGGCTCACGTGATGCACGAGCGGCGCGGCTCCTATTAAAGAAACGCCGTGCCGCTCGCGCCTGCCCCGGCTCAGCCCAGCAGCTCCCGCACCACCGGAACCAGCGCCCGGAACGCCTTCCCCCGGTGGCTGATCGCGTTCTTCTCCGCAGGGGTGAGCTCCGCGCAGGTGCGGGTCTCGCCGTCCGGCTGGAGGATGGGGTCGTAGCCGAAGCCGCCCGTGCCGGACGGGGTGTGGCGCAGGGTGCCGGTGAGGCGGCCTTCGACGACGCGCTCGGTGCCGTCGGGGAGCGCGAGCGCGGCCGCGCAGGCGAAGTGGGCCGTGCGGTGGGCGTCGTCGATGTCGGCGAGCTGGGCGAGGAGCAGATTGAGGTTGGCCGTGTCGTCGCCGTGTGTGCCCGCCCAGCGGGCGGAGAAGATGCCGGGCGCGCCGCCGAGGACGTCCACGCAGAGGCCGGAGTCGTCGGCGACGGCGGGCAGGCCGGTGGCCCGGGCCAGGGCGTGGGCCTTGAGGAGGGCGTTCTCGGCGAAGGTGACGCCGGTCTCCTTGACGTCGGGGACGTCGGGATAGGCGTCCGCGCCGACGAGTTCATGGTGGAGTCCTGCGTCGGCGAGGATCGCGCGGAGTTCGGTGATCTTCTTGGTGTTGCGGGTGGCGAGGATCAGTCGGGTCATGCCGACGATTATCCGGGCGTGCAGACCTTGCCGATCTCGGCGGCCGCGTCGGTGACGGGGCTGATGTCCGGGTTTGCGTCGCCGTTGTTCACGGCTTCGCGGACCGAGTCGACGCCCTTGTCGAGGTCTTCGACGGCCTTGGAGAGGTCGGCGTTGTCCGTGTCGTTCTTGAGCTTGCCGAGTTCGGTGTCGATCTCGTCGAGGGCTTCGTTGAGCTGCGTGGGGTCGTCCGCTGCCGTGGAGACGGCCTGCTGGAGCTTGTTGACGCTGGTGGCTATGGCGTCGGCGGTCTGCACGCAGTCGAGTGCCTTGTCGAGCGCGCCGCAGCCGATGACTCCGGTCAGAGCGGCTGCGGCGGCGGTGGCGACGACGGCGGTGCGGATACGGCGGCTGCTGCGCATGGGTTGCGGGTCCTCCCCCAGGTGTGGACGGGCGTACGGTTCGATCCGCACGCCCGTGACGGTACAGACGCAGCGAGCCTGCTTCTTGGTTGCTTCTTTACCTTTCTCTGGCCGCCGGCTGACCCGTCAGCCTTCGAGCGCGGTGCGCTGGATCGCCGCGAGGTCGGCGCAGCCGCCGGACGCGAGGTCGAGCAGGGCGTTGAGTTCCTTGCGGTCGAAGGGCTCGGCCTCCGCGGTGCCCTGGACCTCGACGAAGCGGCCGTCGCCGGTGCAGACGACGTTCATGTCGGTCTCGGCGCGTACGTCCTCCTCGTAGCAGAGGTCGAGGAGGGGGGTGCCGTCGACGATGCCGACGGAGACGGCGGCGACGGTTCCGGTCAGGGGCTTGCGTCCGGCTTTGACGAGCTTGTTGCTCTGGGCCCAGGCGACGGCGTCGGCGAGGGCGACATAGGCGCCGGTGATGGCGGCGGTGCGGGTGCCTCCGTCGGCCTGGAGGACGTCGCAGTCCAGGACGATGGTGTTCTCGCCGAGTGCCTTGTAGTCGATGACTGCACGCAGGGAGCGGCCGATGAGGCGGCTGATCTCATGGGTGCGGCCGCCGATCTTGCCGCGTACGGATTCGCGGTCGCCTCGGGTGTTGGTGGAGCGCGGCAGCATCGAGTACTCGGCGGTCACCCAGCCTTCGCCGCTGCCCTTGCGCCAGCGGGGGACGCCTTCGGTGACGGAGGCGGTGCAGAAGACTTTGGTGTCGCCGAAGGAGATGAGGACGGAGCCCTCGGCATGCTTGCTCCATCCGCGTTCGATGGTGACGGGGCGGAGCTGTTCGGGGGTGCGGCCGTCGATTCGAGACATGGCATCGAGCCTATCGGCACATGCGGAGGGGGCCTGTCCGGGTGTGGACAGGCCCCTTGTCCCCTTTGCAGCCGGACTCAGCTTTGCAGCCGGACTCAGCGGTTCGCTTCGCCCTTCATGCAGTCCTGCACATCATGGCTTCGTTCACATCATGTCTTCGATGTCCGCGGCGATGGGGTCGGCGTCGGTGCCGATGACGACCTGGATCGCGGTGCCCATCTTGACGACGCCATGGGCGCCGGCGGCCTTGAGCGCGGCTTCGTCGACCAGGCTGGGGTCGTTGACCTCGGTACGGAGGCGGGTGATGCAGCCCTCGATCTCTTCGATGTTGTCGATGCCGCCGAGGCCGGCGACGATCTTCTCAGCCTTGCTGGCCATGTTCTCTCCCTGCGTATCTGAGCGCTGGGCGACGCCTGGGCGTCGCTGTTCGGCCCACCTTCGGTCCGCTTGATCACGGTAACGCACGGTTGGCCCATCTTCGCGGGCGAGTAACCGTCTCGTACCGAATGATGATGATCACCGGAGGACCCTCTTCCCGACGGGCTCCGGGACCCTCACCCGACTGGTCTACACCAGTCTGCAACACCTGCCAAACCGGGCCTGCACCAGCCGGGCATCCTCCGGGAGGACGCCGATGAGCGCCGACAGCACCGAGGCCGCGCCGCCGAGCCGATGGCATGTGGCGTTCCAGGGGCTGCAGAAGATGGGGCGCAGCCTGCAGCTTCCGATCGCCGTGCTGCCCGCCGCCGGCATCCTCAACCGGCTGGGGCAGCCCGATGTGTTCGGCGCGGACGGGCTGGGCTGGGACGATGTCGCCAAGGTGATGGCGGGCGCGGGGGGCGCGCTGCTCGATCCGGGGATCGGTCTGCCGCTGCTGTTCTGTGTGGGCGTGGCCATCGGCATGGCGAAGAAGGCGGACGGCTCGACGGCGCTGGCGGCGGTGGCGGGCTTTCTCGTCTACTACAACGTCCTGCAGCAGTTTCCCAAGGACTGCCCGGAGGGCTCCCGGGCGGTGGCGACCGGCTGCCAGGCGGGCGACGGGACGGTGGCGGCGTTCACGTTCCAGAATCCCGGGGTCTTCGGCGGGATCATCATGGGTCTGCTGGCCGCGTACTTCTGGCAGCGCTTCCACCGCACCAGGCTGGTGGACTGGCTGGGCTTCTTCAACGGCCGCCGGCTGGTGCCGATCATCATGTCGTTCGTGGGGATTCTCTTCGCCGCGCTGTGTCTGTGGATCTGGCCGCCGATCGGCGACGGCCTGGAGAGTTTCAGCGACTGGCTGGTGGACCTCGACGCCTGGGGCGCGGGCATCTTCGGCGTCGCGAACCGCGCGCTGCTGGTGATCGGACTGCATCAGTTCCTGAATGTGCCGGTGTGGTTCCAGTTCGGCAGCTACACCAAACCGGACGGCACGGTGGTGCACGGTGACATCACACGCTTCCTGGCCGGGGACCCGACGGCGGGGCAGTTCACCACGGGCTTCTTCCCGATCATGATGTTCGCGCTGCCGGCCGCGGCGCTGGCGATCACGCACTGCGCCCGTCCCGAGCACCGCAAGGAGACGGGCGGACTGATGATGTCCGTGGCGCTGACGTCGTTCGTCACGGGCATCACCGAGCCGATCGAGTACTCGTTCCTCTTCATCGCGCCCGCGCTGTATGCGGTGCATGCGCTGCTGACGGGGGTGTCGATGGCGGTGTCGTGGGGGCTGGGGGTGAAGGACGGCTTCAGCTTCTCGGCGGGCCTGATCGACTACGTGATCAACTGGAGTCTGGCAACGAAACCGTGGTTGATCATTCCCATCGGGCTGTGTTTCGCCGTCGTCTATTACGTGATCTTCCGCTTCGCGATCACCAAGTTCGACATCCCCACGCCGGGCCGTGAGCCAAAGGAGCTGGCGGACCGGCTGGAGCGGGAGAACATCACGTAAGAAGGGGCTACATGCCGGGGTGTGCGGCCATATGTCGTTCATTTGCCGTTATGGCCTGGGCCACAGAATTCGCAGGTTCCTTATCTAACCCTCACCGTGCTACAACTGGTCTACACCTCTAATGGTGTAGACCACGCGGCCGTGCGCATGTCCTGCCGCGTTCCCCTTGAGACGCCGCCGTCCCCCCGTGAACTGTCCCCTGGCGGCGCCTTGTCCCCTGGAGGAAGTTGATGAGTACGGCGAGCGCCGCCCCCGCGGCGGACAAGAAGAAGGGCGCCGGCGCGATGGCTGTCATGCAGCGCATCGGCCGCAGCCTGATGCTCCCGGTCGCGGTGCTGCCCGCTGCCGCGCTGCTGGTCCGTTTCGGCCAGGCCGACATGCTGGCCCGTGAGTCCTTCCCGGACTTCATCACCAAGATCGCCGGCTATATGGCGGCGGGCGGCGGGGCGCTGCTCGACAACATGGCGCTGCTGTTCTGCGTCGGCATCGCGATCGGCTTCGCCAAGAAGTCCGACGGCTCCACGGCCCTTGCGGCCGTGACCGGCTATCTGGTCTTCCAGAAGGTGCTCGCCACCTTCACCGACAGCAATCTGCCGCAGGTGGCGAAGGTCGTCGACGACAAGATCGTCCATGTGGACGCGCCGGTCAACGCCGGGGTGCTGGGCGGTGTCGTCATGGGCATCGTGGTCGCCCTGCTGTACCAGCGCTTCTACCGCACCAAGCTGCCCGACTGGGCGGGCTTCTTCGGCGGCCGCCGCCTCGTCCCGATTCTCTCCGCCTTCGCCGGACTGCTGGTCGGCATTGTCTTCGGTCTCATCTGGCCGGTCCTCGGCACGGGTCTGCACCACTTCGGCGAGTGGCTCGTCGGCTCCGGCGCGGCCGGTGCGGGCATCTTCGGCGTCGCCAACCGTGCGCTGATCCCGGTGGGCATGCACCACCTGCTGAACTCCTTCCCGTGGTTCCAGGCCGGTGAGTTCGACGGCAAGCACGGCGACATCGCCCGCTTCCTCGCCGGGGACCCGGCGGCCGGGCAGTTTATGACCGGCTTCTTCCCGATCATGATGTTCGCCCTCCCGGCGGCCTGCCTCGCCATCGTCCACTGCGCCCGTCCCGAGCGCCGCAAGGTCGTCGGCGGCATGATGTTCTCCCTGGCGCTGACCTCGTTCGTCACCGGTGTGACCGAGCCGATCGAGTTCACGTTCATGTTCATCGCGCCGGTGCTGTACGCCGTCCACGCGGTGCTCACCGGTGTCTCGATGGCGCTGACCTGGGCGCTCGGCATGAAGGACGGCTTCGGCTTCTCCGCCGGCGCCATCGACTTCCTGCTGAACCTGGGCATCGCGTCCAACCCCTGGGGCCTGGTCCTGGTCGGGCTGTGCTTCGCGGCCCTCTACTACGCGATCTTCCGCTTCGCGATCATCAAGTTCAACCTCCCGACGCCGGGCCGTGAGTCCGACGAGGAGCTGGCCGAGCTGCAGAAGGCGGAGGCCAAGTAGGCCGCCGGACCGCGCAGAGCAGCGGCCCCCGTGTCTGGTACGGAAGACACGGGGGCCGCGGTGCGTTTCACAGGTCCCTCAGGGGCCGCGGGTTCCGCGGGTCCCACAGGGTTCCGCGGGCTCCGGGGGCTCCGGGGCTCCGGGGGCTCAGACCTCGTAGACGCGGCCCGGGGCCGCGAGCTCGCACGGGCCGTCGTAGACCGCGCGCGCGTCCGCCAGGTTCCGCTCGGCGTCCGTCCACGGCGGGATGTGGGTCAGCACCAGCCGGCCGACGTTCGCGCGGCGCGCGTGCGCGCCCGCCTCGCGGCCGTTGAGGTGGAGGTCGGGGACGTCTTCCTTGCCGTGGGTGAAGGACGCCTCGCACAGGAAGAGGTCCACGCCGTCGGCGAGCTCGTGCAGCCCCTCGCAGACGCCCGAGTCGCCGGAGTAGGCGAAGCTGCGGCCACCGTGCTCCAGACGGATGCCGTACGCCTCCACCGGATGCGAGACGCGCTCCGTGCGGACCGAGAACGGGCCGATGTCAAAGCTGCCGGACTTCAGCGTGTGGAAGTCGAAGACCTCGCTCATCGAGGTGGCGGAGGGCGTGTCGGCGTACGCGGCGGTCAGGCGCTGTTCGGTGCCCTCGGGACCGTAGACGGGGAGGGCGGGGCAGCGGCCGCCGTCGTGGCGGTAGTAGCGGGCGACGAAGTACCCGCACATGTCGATGCAGTGGTCCGCGTGGAGATGGCTGAGGAAGATGGCGTCGAGGTCGTAGAGACCGCAGTGGCGCTGCAGCTCGCCCAGGGCGCCGTTGCCCATGTCGAGAAGCAGCCGGAAGCCGTCGGCCTCGACGAGGTAGCTCGAACAGGCCGATTCCGCGGACGGGAACGACCCCGAGCAGCCGACGACGGTGACCTTCATTGAGCTGGAACCTCCGTTGACGGGGAGGGCTGGGGGCGGGTCGTGCGGTCTGTCGAGCGTAAGGCGCGAAGCGGGCGGTCGCTCCTCCGCGAGGTGCCGTTGTGGGGGAACTCACCTGCTGCGTCACCCGTCAGGGGCATGTGCTCACGTGCTCATACGCGCGGTACACGGGTGTTCGGCATCCGGCGGCCGATGGTCGGCCGGCGGTCGGCCGCCGCGGGGTGCCGCGGGGTACGGTCTGCCCATGGACACGTCCTGGTGGCTCGCGGTGCTCGCTGTGGTGGTGATCGCGCTGATCGCCGCGGTCTCGGACGGGCTGGGCCGAAGCGGAAGGCGGCCGGGCGGGCGGCCGGGCCTGGTGCGGCCCGGCGGGCGCACCAGGCCGCCGGGGCGGCCGGCCCGGCCCGCGCGGCGTCCCCGGCCCGGAGAGATCTGGTGGGCTGAGGTGCCGTACGAGGACGGGCCCGGGGTCAAGGACCGGCCGTGTCTGGTGCTGTCGGCGCGCGGCCGCACGGTCCAGGTCGCAAAGATCACCAGCCGGTACCGGGACGAGCGGCCCGGAGTGATCCCGCTCCCGCCCGGCACGGTGGGGGACGCCCGGGGACGGCCCAGCTTCCTGGAGACGGACGAGCTCCGGGAGGTGGAGCTGTGGGCCTTCCGCCGCCGGGTCGGGGTGGTCGACCCGGCGGTCTGGGACCACGTCCGTCATCTGGCGACGTAGACCGACAGGGGCGGGCGGGCGGCGCAGGTCCCGCCGGGCCGACCGGCCCTGACCGACGGCGCAGCGCGCGTACCCCACCGCACGCCGAGCCGCGACGACCCGCCGGGTCAGGGACACGCCCGGCGGCAAGGCCGCCCGCGCGACTTGGCCGCGGACAGACCGATCTGAGGCCGGAAAGTCCGCAGGGCTCCCTGGGGCCGCGCATACCGCCGGGCGACCGGCGCGGGCAAGTCCCTCCGAAGCCCGCAAGCTCCGCCAGCCTGGGGCGGCGGACCACACCAGAGGCTCAGGCCCTGTGGGTAGGAGCGTCCGGGCATACAGCCGTACGACGGTCCCACGGACCGCCGCATACATGCCCTGTCGCACGGCGAGCCGCGAGACCCGCCGGTCGGAGACGGGCGGCGGCAGGGCTGTTCGGGCGCCGGTGGCGGACAGGTCCGCCTCAGGTCCCCAAGATCCGTCGGCCTGACGTGGCGGGCCGCGCCCGGCTCAGGCCGTATGACCGGCGCGTCCGGGCGCATGGGCGTACGACGACCCGCGCGGGCCGCAAGGCCCGAGCGGTTCCGCAGGCGTTACGCCCAGAGCTGGCCCTGGAGCGTCTCGATCGCCGCCTCCGTCGTCGGCGCGGTGTAGACGCCCGTCGACAGATACTTCCACCCGCCGTCGGCGACCACGAAGACGATGTCCGCGGACTGCCCCGCCTTGACCGCCTTCCTGCCGACGCCGATCGCCGCGTGCAGTGCCGCGCCCGTGGAGACGCCCGCGAAGATGCCCTCCTGCTGGAGCAGCTCACGGGTGCGGGTGACCGCGTCGGCGGAGCCCACGGAGAAGCGGGTGGTGAGCACAGAGGCGTCGTACAGCTCGGGCACGAAGCCCTCGTCCAGGTTGCGCAGCCCGTAGACCAGGTCGTCGTAGCGCGGCTCGGCGGCGACGATCTGGATGCCGGGGACGTGCTCGCGCAGATAGCGGCCGACGCCCATCAGCGTGCCGGTGGTGCCGAGGCCGGCGACGAAATGGGTGACGGACGGCAGGTCGGCGAGGATCTCCGGCCCGGTGGTGGCGTAGTGGGCGCCCGCGTTGTCCGGGTTGCCGTACTGGTAGAGCATCACCCACTCGGGATGCTCGGCGGCCAGCTCCTTGGCGACGCGGACGGCCGTGTTGGAGCCGCCTGCCGCCGGGCTGGAGATGATCTCCGCGCCCCACATGGCGAGCAGCTGGCGGCGCTCCTCGCTGGTGTTCTCCGGCATGACGCACACGATGCGGTAGCCCTTGAGCTTGGCCGCCATGGCGAGGGAGATGCCGGTGTTGCCGGAGGTCGGCTCCAGGATGGTGCAGCCGGGGGTGAGCCGGCCGGCCTTCTCGGCCTGTTCGATCATATGGAGCGCGGGGCGGTCCTTGACCGAGCCGGTCGGGTTGCGGTCCTCAAGCTTCGCCCAGATCCGCACGTCGTCGGACGGGGACAGCCGCGGCAGCCGGACGAGCGGGGTGTTGCCGACCGCGGCGAGGGGACTGTCGTACCGGGCCATCAGAGCGATCCGCCGGCGACGGCGGGCAGGATCGTCACACTGTCGCCGTCGCTGAGCTTGGTGGAGATGCCTTCGAGGAAGCGGACGTCCTCGTCGTTGAGGTAGACGTTGACGAAGCGGCGCAGCTGGTCGCCGTTGTCCTTGTCGACCAGGCGCTCCAGGATTCCGGCGTGGCGGGTCTCGAGGTCTGCGAACAGCTCGGCGATGGTCTCTCCGCTGCCTTCGACGGCCTTGGCGCCGTCGGTGTAGGTGCGGAGGATGGTCGGGATGCGGACCTCGATGGCCATGGGTGGGCTCCTGTCGGGAGAAGTCGGGAGAGGTCGGGGGCGGTCTTCGGCAGCGCCCCGGGCGGGTGTGCGTCCGGGCGCGCGGCCGGGCCCGCGGCGGGGCGGGCAGACGTGCGGGCGTGCGTACGGTGCGGGCGGATCGTCGGTGCGCGGTTCAGAGCGCCGCGCGGGGCGTGCCCGTGCGGTTCGTACACATCGCGCTGGCGAGGCGGCACAGGTCGACGTGCAGCCGCGCCACGAGCAGCAGCCTGCTGGGCGTCTTGTCGCTCACGTCGCTCACAACCATGCGCTCATCGTATCGATTCCCGGTTCGGATTCTGGAATGTGATCTCAGATTCCGGACGTCTGCCGTTCGCCAGGCGGACGCCCCGAACGCGCGCGGGCCGTGCGCGCCTCAGTACGCCTCGACGACCTTGACCTCTTCTTCCTCCACCGCGCCGGCCACGATACGGAAGGAGCGGAACTGGAAGGGGCCCGCTGCGTCGGTGTCGGCGGTGGAGACGAGGACGTAGTGGGCGCCGGGCTCGTTGGCGTAGCTGATGTCGGTGCGGGAGGGGTACGCCTCGGTCGCGGTGTGCGAGTGGTAGATGATCACCGGCTCCTCGTCGCGGTCGTCGAGCTCCCGGTAGAGCTTGAGCAGATCGCCGGAGTCGAACTCGTAGAAGGTGGGCGAGCGGGCGGCGTTGAGCATCGGGATGAAGCGCTCGGGGCGGTCCGTGCCCGCGGGCCCGGCGACCACGCCGCACGCCTCGTCGGGGTGGTCGGCGCGGGCGTGCGCGACGATCTGGTCGTAGAGGGCCTGGGTAAGGGTCAGCATGAGCGACAGGATAAGCAGACGGTCGACCCCGTACCGAGGAGTGGTACGGGGCCGACCGGATAGCGGGACGGCAGTCGCCGGGCCAGGGACCTGAGGCCCGGGGGCTTGAGGCCCAGGGCCAGAGGCTCAGGCCCAGAGGCTCAGGGCCAGGGGCTCGGGCGAGGCTCGGGCGGGTCAGCGGCGCTTGGTGAAGGCCGCGCCCCGCGGGTTTCTGGCACGCAGCGCCAGATAGGAGCCGAGCAGCAGCAGCGCCCACAGCGGCGCGCAGTACAGGGAGATCCGCGCATCGGCGTCGGCCGCCATCATGACGATGACGCAGCCGAGGAAGAAGAGGGCGAACAGGCTGGTCCACGGGGCGCCCGGGGCCTTGAAGGAGGATGCGGGCAGCTCGCCGCGGCCGGCCCTGGCCCGGTAGCGGAGATGGCTGACCAGGATCATGATCCAGGCCCACATGCCGGAGATGGTGGCGAAGGAGACGACGTACTCGAAGGCCTCGCCCGGCCACTGGTAGTTGATCCAGACCCCGACGAGCATCAGCGCGGCGGAGAAGGTGGTGCCGATCAGCGGGGTGCCGCTGCGGGTGAGCCGGGTGAAGAGCTTCGGGCCCTGGCCGTTGAGGGCGAGGTCGCGCAGCATCCGGCCGGTCGAGTACATGCCGGAGTTGCAGGAGGAGAGCGCGGCGGTCAGCACGACGAAGTTGACGATGGCGGCGCCGACGCCGAGGCCCATCTTCTCGAAGGCGGCGACGAACGGCGAGACGCCGGGCTGGAATTCGCTCCAGGGAACCACCGAGAGAATCATGATCAGCGCGCCGACGTAGAAGACCGCGATACGCCAGGGCACGGTGTTGATGGCCTTGGGCAGGGTGGTCTCGGGGTCCTTGGACTCGCCCGCGGTGACGCCGACGAGTTCCACCGCGAGGAAGGCGAACATCACGATCTGGAGGGTGCCCAGGGTGCCGCCGATGCCGTACGGGAAGAAGCCGCCCTGGTCCCACAGATGGCTCACGGAGGCGGTGTCGCCGGCGTCGGAGAAGCCGAGGGTGAGGACGCCCGCGCAGATGAGGATCATGCCGAGGATGGCGGTGACCTTCACCATCGAGAACCAGAACTCGATCTCGCCGAAGAGCTTCACGGAGATCAGGTTCGCGGTGTAGAGGATCACCGTGAAGAGCAGCGCGGAGATCCACTGCGGCAGGCTGAACCAGTACGTCATATAGGTGGCGGCCGCGGTGACCTCGGTGATGCCGGTGACCACCCAGAAGAGCCAGTAGGTCCAGCCGGTGACGAAGCCGGCGAAGGGGCCGATGAACTCGCGGGCGTACTCCGAGAAGGAGCCCGACACCGGGCGGTACATCAGCAGTTCGCCGAGCGCCCGCATGATGAAGAAGATGACCAGGCCCGCCAGGGCGTAGGCCAGGATCAGACTGGGGCCGGCCTGGGATATGGCCTTGCCCGCGCCGAGGAAGAGGCCGGTGCCGATGGCCCCTCCGATGGCGATCATCTGGATCTGCCGGGCGCCCAGTCCGCGCTGGTAGCCCTCGCCCCCGTCCGGAGCGTCTCCCGCGGTGTGCGCGGGGTCCTTCTCGACCTGCGCCGAGGTCATGGTGCTGCGCCTTTCTCCATGCTGATCCCCCCGGATGTGGATGGAGTGCCACCGGCGGTCGGCCGGTTGTGGCGCCCTCGGGGACAGGGGTGGCGTCCCGCGAGTGGTCGTGAAGTTGTAACACGCTGGAAACATGGGCGGTTTGGGGCGAATGTGGCACAGAACACAGGAAGAAGGGGACATCACCCCCTTCCTGGGTCAAAGCATGGCGATCGGCAAACTTGATCGTTACTCGGATTTGAACGTCCGTTGAGCGAACGCTGAGGTTCCCGGACAGACGAGTCCGCCCGCACCGGCAGGCGGTGCGGGCGGACTCGTCTGTGGATCCGCAGATCCGTGTCAGGTCATGACGGGCGTCAGACGACCTTCACGGGCTCCTCGTCCTCCGGCTCGGCGGTCTCGGAGGCCTCGACGGCCTCACCGGAGCGCCGGGAGGCGACGTACGCCAGGAACTTGTCCAGCTCCTTCTTGACGATCGGCGCCAGCAGGTAGAGACCGATGATGTTGATCACGGCCAGCATGAAGAGCACCGAGTCGGCCATGCTGATCAGCGTGTCCAGCGAGACCAGGGCGCCGAGGACGACGACCACCACGTACATCACCTTGAAGGTGAGCTCGCTGGCCTTGCTGCGGCCGAAGAGGTACGACCAGGCCTTGAGGCAGTAGTAGCCCCAGGTGATCAGCGTGGAGAAGGCGAACAGCAGCACCGCGACGGTGAGCAGGTACGGGAACCACGGCATCACGGTCTCGAACGCGTCGGACGTGATGGTGACACCGCCGATGGACTCGCCGGCCCGCGCTTCCGCCCAGCTGGCCGGGTTGGCGATCACGATGGTCAGCGCGGTCATGGTGCAGATGACGACCGTGTCGATGAACGGCTCCAGCAAGGCGACCAGGCCCTCGCTCGCGGGGTGCTTGGTCTTGACCGCGGAGTGGGCGATCGGGGCGGAGCCCAGACCGGCCTCGTTGGAGAACGCGGCGCGCTTGAAACCGACGATCAGGGCGCCGATGACACCGCCGGCGACGCCGGACGGGCTGAACGCCTCGGTGATGATCGTGCCGATCGCGTCCGGCACCGCGGTGACGTTGAACAGAATGACGACCAGGCAGGCCACGATGTACATGGCGGCCATCGCCGGGACCAGACGGCTGGTGACGGAGGCGACGGAGCGCATGCCGCCGAGCAGCACCAGACCGACGAGGGCGGCGATCAGCAGGCCGAAGAACAGCGCGAAGGTGGAGGAGCCGCCGCCGGCCACGGAGGAGAGCTGGCTGTAGCTCTGGTTGACCTGGAAGAGGTTGCCGCCGAAGAGACCGAAGAAGAGGATCATCACGGAGGCGAGGATGGCGAGCACCTTGCCGACGGCCTTGCCGTTCGCGCCGAAGCGCTCGGCGAGACCCTTGGGCAGGTAGTGCATCGGACCGCCGGAGACGGTGCCGTCCTCGTGCACCTCGCGGTACTTCACACCAAGGGTGACCTCGACGAACTTGCTCGCCATGCCGAGCAGACCGCAGAGGATCATCCAGAAGGTGGCGCCGGGGCCGCCGATGGAGACGGCGACGGCGACACCGGCGATATTGCCGAGGCCG
Source organism: Streptomyces sp. PR69 (assembly GCF_026420845.1). Classification (GTDB taxonomy): domain Bacteria; phylum Actinomycetota; class Actinomycetes; order Streptomycetales; family Streptomycetaceae; genus Streptomyces. The sequence continues at coordinate 16,147 of NZ_JAOWCB010000038.1, forward strand.
ACGGTGCCGGAGACGGCGGCGGTCAGCGCCTGGAAGTGGTTGACCTCGCCTTCGGAGTCCTTGTCGTCGTACTTGCCGCGCACCACGTCCACAGCGAGCCGGAACTTGCGGAACTGGACGAAGCCGAACCATCCGGTGAAGACGAGGCCCGCGACGACGAGCCAGGCGACGATCAGGGGAAGCTCGGCGCCGTTTATGTTGACGCTGTAGAAGACGAAGTCTCCGAGCGCTGAAGCTACGGGTTCGAAGAAGTTGCTTACGCCTTCATCGATGGTCTTGGTGATGCTGTCGAGTGACATCTGGCTACCTCAGGGAGGGGTGCCGCAGCGCGGTGGCGCGGCGACCGGCCGTACGGGGCTGGTTTTGGTTGAGCGAACGCCGTTGTCCGATCGGCGACGTAGGGCAGGATCCGCGGACAATCGGAACCGTTGGCGCCTTGGTCGTACCGGCCGGGTCGGTCCCGGCCGCTCCGCTGCGAACGGTGGGTCACGCCGCAAAGGAGTTGCGAATTCTTACCACGCCTTTTGCGCCACGGTGAGTGGCGTAGGTCACACGCAAAACGTAAAAACCGCCCTCGCCTGGTGAAACGGCGGGGGCGGTGACGGGATCGTTATCCGGATCTGAGGGTCCGTTGAGCGAACGCGTTCAAGACAGCAGATGTCTGTTTCCAGACACTAAAACATCAGGTCAGCAGCGTTTCCACAAGTGACTCCTGGAGCGAGCCGAGCCAGAGGTAGGCCATCACCATCGGCTTGCGCGGGTCGGAGTCGGGCAGCTGGTACAGCTCGGCGGTGTCGTCGTCGTCCCGGACGTCGAGCCGGGTGCCGATGGTCAGCCGGAGATCGTTGAGCGCCCCGAGCCAGCGCCGGCAGTCCTCCGCGGAGAGCTTGAGGACGGCGCCGCCCTCGCCCTGGGCGGTCAGCGCGTCAAGACTGCGGATCATGGCGAGCGCGTCCTCGCGCTTGCGGGTGCGCAGATCGTTCTCGGTGTAGCGGCGGAACTCGGCGGAGTACGCGTGCAGTTGATCGTCCTGCTCGCCGTCCGGCCCGCCGTAGGCGTCGGGGAAGAGACGGGCCAGCGCCGGGTCGGCGGGCGGCTCGCTCGGCCCCTCGGCGAACAGGGCGGCCAGCGGGTCCTCCTCGCCGCCCGCGGGCTCTTCACCCGGCCCGATCAGCTCCATCAGCTGTACGGCGAGAGAGCGCAGGATCGAGATCTCGACCTCGTCCAGGGCGACGGCGGCCCCGCCGCCGGGGATCGGCTCGAAGTGTCCGGCCATGTCCTTCGCCATCACGTGAGGTCGTGGGAGAGCGTCGCCCACAGTCCGTAGCCGTGCATGGCCTGCACGTCGCGTTCCATCTCCTCGCGTGTGCCGCTGGAGACGACCGCGCGGCCCTTGTGGTGTACGTCGAGCATCAGCTTGCGCGCCTTGTCTTTGGAGTACCCGAAGTACGCCTGGAAGACATAGGTGACGTAGCTCATCAGGTTGACCGGATCATTGTGGACGAGCGTCACCCAGGGCACGTCCGGCTCAGGGACGGCGAAGGCCTCTTCCTCCGCATCGGGGCGGGCGGTTTCCACTGGCTCTACGGGAGCGACACTCACACGATCCATGCTGCCACCCGCACCGGTCCGGCGCACAAACGGCTCCCCCTGACAGGGGGCCAGAACCGCCCCTCACGGAGAGATCTCGTCACTCTGACGAAATCAGGTGTAGCATCCTCGTCATGGACACAGCGGACCTGGGACTGCCCGTCGAGGTTCCCTCGACGGCGCTCTTCACCGACCAGTACGAGCTCACGATGGTGCAGGCCGCCCTGCGGGCGGGCACCGCCGACCGCCGCTCCGTCTTCGAGGTCTTCACCCGCAGGCTGCCCGAGGGCCGCCGCTACGGCGTCGTCGGAGGCACCGGCCGGGTGCTGGACGCCGTCGAGAACTTCCGCTTCGACGACGCCGTGCTCGGCTTTCTGCGCGAAAGGCGGATCGTCGACGAACCCACCCTGCGCTGGCTCGCGGGCTACCGCTTCAGCGGGGACATCTGGGGCTATCCGGAGGGCGAGGTGTACTTCCCCGGCTCACCGGTGCTGCGCGTCGAGGGCTCCTTCGCCGAGTGTGTGCTGCTGGAGACCGTGATCCTGTCGATCCTCAACCATGACTCGGCGATCGCGGCGGCGGCCTCGCGGATGTCCGTCGCCGCGGGCGGGCGGCGGCTGATCGAGATGGGCGCGCGGCGCACCCATGAGCTGTCCGCGGTCGCCGCGGCGCGCGCCGCGTACGTCGGCGGCTTTGACTCCACCTCCGACCTGGCGGCCGGCTTCCGCTACGGCATCCCGACGGTCGGCACCAGCGCCCACGCCTTCACCCTGCTGCACGACAGCGAGCGGGACGCCTTCCAGGCGCAGGTCGACTCCCTCGGCCGGGGCACCACGCTGCTCGTCGACACCTACGACGTCGCCGAAGCGGTCCGCACCGCCGTCGCCGTCGCCGGGCCGGAGCTGGGGGCGGTGCGCATCGACTCCGGCGATCTGCTGCTCGTGGCCCACCGGGTCCGGCAGCAGCTCGACGAGCTGGGCACATCCGACACGAAGATCGTCGTCACCTCCGATCTGGACGAGTACGCCATCGCCTCGCTGGCGGCCGCGCCCGTGGACGCGTACGGGGTGGGCACCCAGCTCGTCACCGGCAGCGGGCACCCCACCTGCTCGATGGTCTACAAGCTGGTCGCGCGCGCGGAGTCCGCGGACGCCGGGGCCCCGCTGCGGCCGGTGGCGAAGAAGTCCCTGGGCGCGAAGAGCTCGCTCGGCGGCCGCAAGTGGGCGGCGCGGCGGCCGGACGCATACGGGGTCGCCGAGGCGGAGGTCGTCTCCGCGGGGACGGTCCCGGCGGACCTCGTCGACCGGCAGCTGCTCGTGGAGCTGGTCAAGGGCGGCGAGGTCGTGGCGCGGGAGCCGCTGGAGGCCGCGCGGGAGCGGCATGCGACGGCGCGGGCGGGGCTGCCGCTGTCGGCGATGCAGCTGTCGCGGGGCGAGCCGGTGATCCCCACGGAGTACCGATGAGTACGGAGGGTGCGGCGCGTACGGCGGGCGCGGCGGGCGCGGTGGGCACGGCCTGTGCGGTGCGTACGGCGGGCGCGGTGGGCACGGCCTGTGCGGCGGGCACGGCGGGCACGGCGGGTGCGGCCGGCACGGCGAGTACGGCGCTGGTGCATGCGGCGGCCATGAGCGGGGTACCCGTTGGCGCGCCCTGGGCTAACGCGCCCCGTGCGACGGCGATGCCCCCTCCCACTGGGCGCGCGAAGTCTCTACGCTCGATCTCATCCCCTGTAGGGGATGCCCCCGCACGGGGTGCCGCCTCAGCAGCCGTCGACCCCGCCCCCACCGAAGGACACCCGCCATGCACCGCGCATTGATCGTCGTGGACGTTCAGAACGACTTCTGCGAGGGCGGCAGCCTCGCGGTGGCGGGGGGCGCGGACGTCGCGGCCGCCATCACCGATCTGATCGGCGAGTCCCAGGCGGGCTACGCCCATGTCGTCGCCACCCGCGATCACCACATCGATCCCGGCGACCACTTCTCCGACCACCCGGACTACGTCCACTCCTGGCCGCCCCACTGCGTCGCGGGCACCGAGGGCATCGGCTTCCACCCGAACTTCGCCCCGGCCGTCGCCTCGGGCGCGATCGACGCGGTCTTCAGCAAGGGCGCGCACACGGCGGCGTACAGCGGCTTCGAGGGCGCCGACGAGAACGGCACGCCGCTGGCGGACTGGCTGCGCCGGCACGACGTCACCGACGTCGACATCGTCGGCATCGCCACCGACCACTGCGTGAGGATGACCGCGCTGGACGCGGTGCGCGAGGGGTTTCGCACGCATGTGCTACTGGATCTGACGGCGGGGGTGGCGGAGGAGACGACGCAGCGGGCGCTGGAGGAGATGCGGGCCGCGGGCGTCGAACTCTCCGGCAAGCCGGTGGTGTGACGTTCCCCTTCCCGACACTGGGGGCTTAAGCCCCCAGACCCCTTGCACGGCCTTCGGCCGTGTCCTCAATCTCCCCCGGACTTCGTCCGGGAGGCGCCCCCCAACGGCTGGATTTTCCAGCCCCGCCTGGGGGTACCGCCGTGGGGGTACCCCCGGACGGAGTCTGGGGGGAGCTGGGGGAGTTTGAGGCGCGGGGGCCGGAAACCCAGCCCCGCCTGGGGGCACCCCTGGGGGCACCTCCCAGCGGTAGCTGGGGGAGGTAGCTGGGGGAGATTGAGGCGCGGGGGTTCGGGGGCGGAGCCCCCGGAGGGGCGGTCAGGCGCTGCTCGCAGGCCGCAGCAGCGCGCGGATCGGGTGCCAGAGCTCCTGCGCCGCGGGCGCGCCCGACGTGCGCCAGAGGAGGCCGTCAGGGTGGTGCAGCACCGCCGTGATCTCATCCGGCGTCGGCGGCTCCGCATTGCCGCGGAGGTACACCGCCCGCAGCCCCAGATTCCGCAGCCGCGTCAGCGCCCTCGCCCGGTTCGCCGCGTGGACCAGGATGCGGACCGTCCCGCCGTCCCCGGCCGGACTGGGCAGCCCTATCGCTACCACGACGCTGCCTCCCGGCAGCTTGCAGAACCCGCCTCCGGGCATGCCAATCCACTCCCCCGTGCGCTGGTGTCAATAAGGGTCTCGTCCCCCGCACCTAAACACGATCGGCCGCCGCCCGCCAGGGGGCAACGGCCGATCATGGTTTGACCTGCGATTATGTCAATTATTTGGTGGAGGGGCCGACCTTGACGGTGACCGTCTTGCCGCTCCAGGGCTGCCAGAGGATCGAGATCCTGGTGTTGGTGTCAGGAACGTCGACGCTCGCGGTCGGGTTCTCCTTGTACCAGTAGGTGCCCTTGCGGTCGTCGAAGACGGGGTTGCCGAACTTCGGCCAGATCCGCTGGGCGACCCCCGCCTTGTGCAGCTTGATGCTGTCCGTCGGCCACCAGCTGAAGGTCGAGTCGTAGGACTGGATGCGGTTGCGCATCAGCGACCCGTCCTTCCACTTCAGCGGCTCGGGGTGGGCGTCCACCGGCAGGATCAGGCCCTTGCCGGGGTGCTGGCTGGTGTTGTTGTCGGCCTGGGAGGTGTCCCAGAGCCAGATCAGCAGGCCGTTCTGGTACGGGTAGTGCTCGACCCAGCTCTCCTTCGGCTCGGCGAAGCCGAAGTTGTAGGGGCCGACCTTGAGGGTCTGGTCGTACGAGACGTACTGCCGGTTCTCGGCGATGTAGTACTGCTCGTACTCCTTGGTGAAGCCCTCGCCGATGCGGGTGAAGCCCTTGGCGGTCCAGCCCGCGTCGTCGCCCTCGGCGTCGTCGCTGAAGACGGTCGCGCCGTCCGCGGTCAGGGTGATCGCGTCGGCCGTGAAGCCGAGCGGCGCGACGCCGCCGTCCGTCTGGTAGCGGAAGCGGAGGTCGAACTTCTTGCCCGCGTACGCGTCCAGCGAGTAGACGAGGTCCTTGTGCGTCTCCGAGACGCCGGTCAGCGCGGGCGTGTCGGAGGCGTCGCGCGGGATGGCCTGGCCGTCGGCGGTGCCGTCCAGCGCGGTCCAGGTCGCGCCGCCGTCCGTGGAGACCTCGGTGTAGAGGTAGTCGTACTCGGCCTCGATGTCGTACCAGGCCTTGAGCGACAGCTCGGCCGACGTCTTGCCGGTGAGGTCGACGGAGCGGGTCAGGGTGTTCTTGAGGTCGTCACCCATCTGGCTCCACCACTGCTTGGAGCCCTGCGCGGGCTTCACGACGGTGGTGGTGACTTCCTTCTTCGGCAGCTCGACGATGAGCGCCTGCGGGTTCTTGGTGTTGTACTCGGCGACGCCCAGCTTGTGCTTGGACTTCGTCGCGGCCTTGCCCTTGGTGTAGTTGAGCCAGCCGAGCTGAAGCTTGTCCCAGGCGGTCATGTCGCCGGGCAGGTCGCCGATGGTCTCACCGCCGGTGCCCAGCCAGGAGCCGGACGACATCAGGGACCAGAAGCCGGTGGAGTTCTCGCCGCCGCCGGAGGTGTCGTAGAGGTCCGGCAGGCCGAGGTCATGGCCGTACTCGTGGGCGAAGACGCCGAGTCCGCCGTTCTCCGGCTGCACGGTGTAGTCGCCGACCCAGATGCCGCTGTCGCCGATCTGCGTGCCGCCCGCCTTGTTCTCGGCGGGGCCGGTCTTGCCGACGTCGGTGCCGTAGGCGTACCAGCGGTGGGCCCAGATGGCGTCGCCGCCCTGTGCGCCGCCGCCCGCGGACTCGTCCTCGCCTGCGTGGACGATCTGGAAGTGGTCGATATAGCCGTCGGGCTCGTTGAAGTCGCCGTCGCCGTCGAAGTCATAGCGGTCCCACTTGTCGTACTGGGACAGCTCGGCCTTGATCTGCTCGTCGGTCTTGCCCTTGGCCTTCTGGTCGGCGGTCCAGGCGTTGACGCCGTCGCGGACGGCGTCCCAGACGTTGGAGCAGTTCGACTGGCCGCAGTAGTTGGAGCCGTAGCGGGCCTCGTTGTACTCGACCTTGACCCAGTCGGAGACCGTGCCCTCGACCGAGTAGCGGCCCGAGGAGGCCCGCTCGTAGTAGGTCTTCAGCGAGTGCTTGGGCGTGCCGTCGGCGTTCTCGCCCTCGCCGAAGTACAGGTCCTGGAAGTGCTCCCGGTCGAAGTCCTCCTGCCAGGCGGTGGAGTTGTCGACCGAGCGGTCGGGCTTGGCGATCTCGTTGTGCAGCGGGCCCGGAGTGCCGCCGTACTTCTTGACGGGCGGCTTGGGGCCGTCGCCGTCGGGGTCGTACATCGTGGTGTCGTCGACCTTGTCGCCGAACTCCACCAGGATGGTGAAGATCTTGTCGGTCTTCTCCCGGCCCAGCTCGACGTACTTCTTGTCATCGAGCCGCACGACCTTGGAAGCACCCCGCTTCTGGACGGTCGCGTCGCCCGATATGACCTGTTCGAGGGCAGCCTGCCGCTGCTCCTCCTGCTGCTTGCTGAACGGGCCTTCGAGATCGTGCTCGACATGGGCCTTCTCGGGCCCCTCGCCATGCCCCCCCTTGGCCTTGCCCGGCGCCGGGTCATGGCGTTCGATGGCGGTCGGGTCCGAGCGGTGGTCGTCGGCCTGCGCGGTGGCGAAGGCCGAGGCCGTCGCGGTGGTCGCGGCGAGCGCCACGAGCACCGCGGACGCTCTGAACGTGCGTCGTCTACTGGTCACTTGATTGGTGTCCTCCCCTGCGCCCCGCCGCCACGGACAAGATGTGGGGTAGTCCGCGCGCGGAGTCGCGTCACAAGTGACGACATTCGACCGGAGTTGACGAAGAAAAGACAGTCCTTGACTTGGACAAGCCAACTGCACTATGTGCGAGTCAGGTTCCGGAATTCGAACACCCTCGAAAGGGTTAAGGACCGGACAATAGGCGCATATTTTCGGCCAATTGGCAGCGCGGATGAATCCATGCGCCCCCCATGCACCGGCACCGTGGGTTAGGTCACGCTTACCGCTGGTTCCCCTCGGGCATGCACCGTCATAGAGTCGATCGGCAGTGCGACCGCGCCGGCCGGCTCCCGAGGCCGCCCCCCCTGCCCCGAGGACGGATACCGTCATGCCGCGTCCGACTGCCGCACAGTTCGCCTACGGTTCCGCTGCCGTCGTCTTCTCAGCCCTCGCCCTGCTGCTGCTCACAGGCGCCGAGAGCGGCATCGCCGTCGCCGCCGTCGCCGCCGTGGCACTGGGTCTTGGGCTGACCGTCTCCGCCGCGCTGCACCAGCGGGACATGCGCAGGCGTCGCGGGGCAGCCCTGGACGCCGCACTGCATACGGCACGGGAGGCGCAGCCCGGCCCCTCCGCCGCGCCGGCCGCGCCTGCCGCGCCGGCCACGCCGACCGGTCCCGTGCCGGCGCAGCGCACGGGCGCGGGCGTCCATTCCCTGCACCGCTGAAGCGTTACTGCACCCGCACCACGACCGTCTTGCCCGCCTTGTCGTGCATTCCCTGCTTATACGGCTTGTCGGTCAGCATCGTGATGACGATGACGATCCACCAGATGCAGAAGCAGCAGATCAGCGCGGGCACCCACAGCACGGCGGCGCGCAGCAGGGAGGAGTTCACATCCGGCACGCTGCCGTCGTTGAGCATGGCCACGCGGATCTTCATCCAGCGCTTGCCCAGGGTCTGGCCATCATTCCTGATCATGAGGGTGTCGTAGCCGACGTACGCGACGACCGAGACAATCGAGTAGAGCCACTGTCTGCCGGTGTTCAGCTCCTCACTGATCTCCTCCCAGCTGTCGCTCTCCGTGGTGAAGTCCCAGCCGCCGAAGAGCAGGGAGAGCAGAAACAGCGGCACGGCGATGATCAGCCAGTCGACGATCCTGGCCGCCAGCCGCCGGCCGAAGTCCGCGAGCGGCGGCATCCCGGCGAGCGGATCGACGCCCCCGTAGGGGCCGCCGCCATAGCCGCCTCCGTAGCCGCCGCCCGGACCGTACGGGGGCAGAGGACCGCCGCCGCCCGGCGGAGGGGGCGGCGGCGTGGAACCCGGAGGGGGCGGACCTGGCGGGGGCGTCGAGCCGGGCGGCGGCTGCTCGGGCGGCTTCTTGCGGAACGGGTCTTCCTCGGGCGGCTCTCCGGACGGCGGCCGGTCGTCATTGCTCATGGGGCTCATGGGGGCAGTGCACCGTGCCCCCGGGGCCCTCGCAACGTATGACACGCCGTTCGGGCGACAGTCTCCGACGGACCGTCAGCCGATGGGCGCAGGGCGTCAGCCGGTGACGAACGTATGCGCCGCCTTGTCGTGCCAGCACTGCCGCCACGGACGGTCGAACAGACACCACAGCACATTGAGCAGACCGATGACGAGGACGCCGAGCAGGCTGTAGACCAGCCAGCGGCGCAGCGCCGCCACAAAGGTCGGCGTCTCGTGGGACTCGATATGGCAGACCTTCAGACCGCACAGCTTCTTGCCGAGGGTGCGGCCCCACTTGGCGGTCGGCAGCGTCTCGTACAGCAGCCCGAAGACCAGCAGGGCGGCGAGGACGATGCCGAGATGGCCCGCGGTCGTGCCGTCGACCAGCCACACGGTGACGGTCTGGCCCGACTGCCTGGCGGCCTCGATCTTGCCGTCGACATGGGCGACGGCCTGGCCGAGCACCGGCACCGCGACGGTGGCGACGAGCCCGCCGAGCAGCAGCGTGTCGATCAGCCGCGCCGCGAACCGCTTGCCGAGGGACGCGGGGCGGGCCGCCGCCTGGGCCTGGGCCGCCTGCAGAAAGGGGTCGTTGACCGGCGGCTTCCAGGGGACGACCGGCTGTTCCGGCTCCCTGCCGGTGCGGACGCCGTGGGCGGACTGCCCCGGCTGCCCCGGCTGGATTGGCTGAGCCGCTTGGGCGGCCTGTGCTCCCTGGGCGAGCTGATGGACCTGCTGCGGCCAGGACGCCGCGCCGCCGCCGGGCCCGGCGGCCACCGGGGACTGCGACTGGGCGGCAGGGGCGTGCGGCCGGGGCTGCTGAGGCTGCGACTGGGGCTGGGGCTGCGAGGGGACGTGGGGGCGTACGGGCGTCTGCGACTGCGACTGCGACTGCGGGGTACGCGGCTGGGGGCGCGGCCTCTCGGCAGCGGGCGCGGCGGAGGCAGCGGATGCGGCGGGCGCGCCCGCACCGGAGGCGCCCTTCACGGGAGAGCGGAAGGTCATCGTCCCGTCGCCCTGGCCCGTGGCCTCGCCCGCGCCGGAGCCGCCAGCGCCGCCGGAACCGGAGCCGGACGCCCGGACCCCGGGCAGCGCCCCGCCTGTCGGATCGGCGGGCGCCCTCGGGTCCGCGGGCGCACCGGACTCCGCCCCGCCCGTGCCCGCGGTGTCTCCCCAGGAGACGCGGCTGTCGCGCTCCCCGCCGAAGCCCGACTGCCGTGCGGCGTCGGCCGCCCAGGCACTGGCCGGCTCGGGGAGCGCACCGGAGTGCGACGCCCCGGAGGCCGGGGCCCCCGCGTCCGGCTCCTCGTCGAGGAAGACCGGGCCGGTCTCCTCCACGGCGGCCGGGCCCGGCGTCGCCGCGGGCGGCGGAGGCGCGGACGCCGAGGCGGTCGCGGAAGCGGCGGCCGCGGCCGCCGAACGCGGGGCGGCGGGCATCGCCTCGCCCGCCTTCGGAGCGGGACGGCTTGTGCCGGGCACCCAGGCCGCGCCGTTCCAGTACCTGACATATCCGGGAATGGAGGGATCCGGGTAATAGCCGGGTGTGGGGCTGCTGCCGTCACCTGTGGCCGGGGTTGGGGCGCTCATCACCGTGGTCCCGTATCTGCTCGAGGCTCACTTCAAGGCACCACATCTATCAGACCCTTGAGCGCCCGCGGACCGCTCCAGCCGTAACGACCACTTTTCAGTCGCCATGCGGTAACGGAAAGTTGCCCCGGAAAAATCTTCGGAACCCGCGTAATGACCGGCCGGCATCCGTGTCTCCTCCAGCAGGGCCGCCCCCGGGGCGGCCGGTGCACCCGCACTCAGAAACACCCGAAAGCGAGAGAAGAGGCACTTCGATGCAGCACACCGTCGTGGAACGCGAGCTGGAGCTGAAACTGGTGCTGTCGCCCGAGCGCAGCATCCCCGTGCCGGCCCGGCTGGCCTATCGCACCGATGACCCGTACGCCGTGCACATCACCTTCCACATCGGCTCCGACCACCCCGTGCACTGGACCTTCGCCCGTGAGCTGCTGGTGGAGGGCGTGTTCCGGCCGTGCGGCCAGGGGGATGTGCGGATCTGGCCGACGAAGTACGAGGGGCGCAGCGTCGTGCTGATGGCGCTCAGCTCCCCCGACGGCGACGCGCTGCTGGAGGCGCCGTCGCCCGCGGTGTCCGCCTGGCTGGAGCGGACGCTGCGGGTGGTCCCTCCGGGCTCTGAGTCCGGGCAGCTCGGCATCGACGATGGCCTGGCCGGGCTGCTCGCACGGACCCCGGCCGACGACGTATGGCTGCGGGAGAGGTTCCGGCCGTCTTCCGACGAGTCTTCGGAGGGGCAGGGCTGACCTCAGTCGATGACGTACGTATGGGTGAGGAACTCGATGTTGTGGCCGTCGGGGTCGTCGATATAGACCCCGCGGCCGCCGAAGTGGTGGTTGATCTGCTGCGGCTCCTGATGCCGCGGGTCGGCCCAGTAGGGCAGTCCGCGCGCCGTGATGCGGCCGAGGATCTCGTCGAACTCGCTCTCGGAGACGAGGAGCGCCAGATGCTGCCGGGTGAAGTCGTCGTCGTCCGCGTCGAGGTAGTCGAGGGTGACGCCGCCCGCGAGCGGAAGGCTGGCGAAGGGGCCGAAGGGCTTGGGCTCCGGCTCGCCGATCAGCTCGGCGAGAAAGCGCGCGGAGGCAAAGCGGTCACGGCTGTGAACGATGGTGTGGTCGAGGCGTGCGGGCACGGCTGTTCCTCCTCAGGTCCGGTCGGTCAGCTCCGGTCCGGTATGACCCTGCTCACGCTATGCGGAGGCCCCCATCCGGTCATCGGTCTTTTGTGCCGACCCCGCTGCGACCCGTGTCCTACGACCGTTGCGGCTCGGCGACCTCGGCGACCTCGGCGGCTTCGGCGGCTTCGGCGGCTCAGCGCGACGCGGACGGCTCAGAACAGCTTGCCGGGGTTGAGCAGACCGAGTGGGTCGAAGACCTGCTTGATGCCCTGCTGCAGCTCCATGCCCACCGGTCCCAGCTCCCGCGCCAGCCACTCCTTCTTCAGCACGCCCACGCCGTGCTCGCCGGTGATGGTGCCGCCGAGTTCCAGACCGAGCGCCATGATCTCGTCGAACGACTCCCGGGCCCGCCGGGACTCATCGGGGTCGGCATGGTCGAAGCAGACCACCGGGTGGGTGTTGCCGTCGCCCGCGTGGGCGCAGACGCCGATGGTCAGCCCGTACTTGTCGGCGATGGCGGCCGTGCCGTCGAGCATCGCGCCCAGCCGGGAGCGCGGCACGCACACATCGTCGATCATCGTGGCGGACTTCACGGCCTCCAGAGCGGTGAGCGACATTCTGCGCGCCTGGAGCAGCAGCTCGGATTCGGCCGCCGTATCCGCAGGAACGATTTCGCTCGCGCCCGCCGCCGCGCACAGCTCGCCGACGGCGGCCAGATCGGCGGCCGGCTCCGCGGTGTCGAAGGCGGTCAGCAGCAGCGCCTCGGTGCGCTCCGGCAGCCCCATGCCGGCCAGTGCGTTGACCGCCCGCAGGGTCGTACGGTCCATCAGCTCCAGCAGCGACGGCGTATGGCCCCGCTCCATGATCGCGCAGACGGCCGCGCAGGCGTCGGCGGCCGAGTCGAACTCGGCGGCGAGGACGAGCTGCCCGGGCGGCTTGGGCCGCAGGGCGAGGACGGCCTTGACGACGATGCCGAGGCTGCCCTCGGAGCCCACGAACAGCCGGGTGAGGTCATAGCCCGCCACGCCCTTGGCGGTGCGCCGGCCGGTGGTGAGCAGCCGGCCGTCCGCGAGGACGACGTCAAGGCCGAGGACGTACTCCGCCGTCACCCCGTACTTGACGCAGCACAGTCCGCCCGAGGCCGTGCCGATGTTGCCGCCGATGGTGCAGCTCTCCCAGCTGGAGGGGTCGGGCGGGTAGTACAGGCCGTGCTCGCCCGCCGCGCGGGACAGCGCCGCGTTGACCACGCCGGGCTCGACGACCGCGATCCGGTCCACGGGGCTGATCTCCAGGATGCGGTCCATCTTCACCAGGGACAGCACGATGCAGCCGTCGCTGGCGTTGGCCGCGCCGGACAGGCCCGTACGGGCGCCCTGCGGGACGACGGGGACGCGAAGCTCCGTGGCCGTGCGCATGATGTGCTGCACCTGTTCGACCGTGCGGGGCAGGACGACGACGGCGGGGAGGCCCGCCGGACAGAAGCTGGCCATGTCGTTGGCGTAGGAGGCCATGACGTCCGGGTCGGAGATCAGGGCCTCTGCGGGGAGCCCGGCGGCCAGCCGTTCGATCAGCGGCTGCGGGGCCCGCTGCGGACCGCGGTGCAGGAGTTCATCCATGATCCCAGCCTTCCACCGGGGGCCATCGGTGTGAACCCGGCCGCCTTGTACTGCGCACCGCCGAGTGTGTCCTCCGTACGGGCTGCGCCCTGACGCACAGTGAGCGCCATGAGGGATCACGTGAAGAACGCCGCGGTCAGCCTGCTGGTCGGTGCGACGCTCGTCGCCGGAGTCATCGCGCTCGCGCCCGGATGGGGCGAGGATCCGCCGTCCGCGCCGGGGCCCGCCGGGCGGGCGATGGCGGCGGCGGGCAGCGGCGCCCCCGCCGCGCCCGCCGATCTGGCCGCGCTCATCGAGGACCGGGAGAAATGGCTGAAGGACCACCCCCGCGACGAGGAGGCGTGGGCGGTGCTCGGCGCGGCGTATGTGCAGCGCGGGATGCGGCTGGCGCGGCCGGAGCAGTTCCCGAAGGCCGAGCGGGCGCTGAAGAAGTCGCTGGACGTCGTCCCGGCCGACAAGGGGAACGTCGAGGCGATGGCAGGCATGGCGGCGCTGGCCAACGCCCGGCGGGACTTCGCCGGGGCCCGCGAGTGGGGCGAGCGGGCCGTCAAGCGGAAGCCGAAGCGGTGGACGACGTATCCGCTGCTGATCGACGCGTACAACGGCCTGGGCGACTACAAGGCGGCCGCCAGGGCCATGGACCGGCTGCTGGAGCTGAACTCCGGACCCGAGGCGATGGGCACGGCCGCGCTCGTCTACCGCGACCGCGGCTGGCGCGAGGACGCGGCCGCGACGGCGCACGACGCCGCCGCGAACGCAGAGCACCCAGAGCAGAAGGCGGCGGCGCTGTACCGGATGGGCGAATTCGCCTGGGAGCGGGGCGAGCCCGCGGAGGCCATCGCCCACTACGACGCGGCGCTGCGGTCCCGGCGCGACCATCACGCCTCGCTGGCGGGACGGGCCCGGGCGCTGGCGGCGCTGGGCCGTACGGACGAGGCGCTGCGCGACTACCAGGCGGCGCAGAAGGGCCGTCCGCTGCCCGCGTACGCGCTTGAGGCCGGTGAGCTCTACCAGTCGCTCGGCCTCGACGGCGACGCCCGCCTCCAGTACGAGCGGCTCCGCGAAGGAGCGGCTGAGGCGGCGAAGCACGGGGTGGACTCGACGCTGGAGCTGGGGCGGTACGAGGCCGACCACGGCAGCCCCGAGACGGCGGCGCGGCGGCTGCAGGCCCAGTGGGACAAGGGGCGGCACAGCGTTGACATGGCGGATGCGCTGGGCTGGGCGCTGCACCGGGCGGGCCGCTCGCAGCAGGCGCTGGAATTCGCCCGGAAGGCGACGGACGAAGGGCGGCGCAGTGCGCTGTTCTCGTACCACCGGGGGGAGATCGAGCGGGCGCTGGGGCAGTACGGGGCGGCGCGGCGGCATCTGGAGGAGGCCGTGCGGACGAACCCCGACTTCTCGCCGCTGTGGGCGCCGAAGGCGAAGGAGGCGCTGGAGGCGCTCGGGGAGCCGCCGGAGGGCGGGCCGCGGGACCTGGAGCGGCCGGAGCGGCAGCCGGTCCGGACCCCGGCCCGGACCCCGGCCGGGACTCCGGCGGCGTCGAGCGCGGCGCCGGCGCCGACCCCGGCGCCGCGGTCACCTTCGCCGTCTCCGTCGCCCTCCGCGTCAGGGAGCTGAACGTGATTCAGCGGGCCAGCTCGGCGTACACGATGAGGTTGTCGACCGGATGGCCCTCGGCGTCGAATCCGCCGTCGCAGGTGACCAGTCGCAGCACGGGGGCGTCCGTCGCGCCGTACACCTTCTCGGTGGGGAACGCCTTCTTGCTGACGACCTCCGTCGCCGTGACGGTGAAGTGGACGGTCCGGCCGCGGGTGTCCCGTACGGCGATGTCCGCGCCCTTGGCGATCTTCTTCAGATCGTGGAACACGGCCCGTCCGTAGCGGGTGTCATTGTGCCCGATGACCACCGCGGGCCCGGTCTCCCCGGGCCTGGAGCGGCCGGTGTACCACCCTGCGGTCATCCCCTTGTCGGGCGGCGGCACTTCGACGGTCCCGTCGGCGTTGAGGCCGAGCCGCATCAGGGGACTTTGCACGCCGAGCGAGGGGATGGCGAGGTGGACGGGCTCCGCGGATGCGGTGGCTGTGTCCCCTCCGGGGACGACGGCGACGGTCGGGGCGGGCGGCGGGGGCGTACGGGCGGCGTCCTGTGAGGCGGAGCAGCCTGTGAGGGCGGCGAGGGTGGCGAGGGTGGCGACGAGGAGTCGCGCGCGGGTCAGGGTCATGGGGTTCCTGTTCTTTCCCCCACCCCGCCCCTTCCCGTAACTGGGGGCAGCCCCCAGACCCCCGTACGGCCTTCGGCCGTGTCCTCAAACTCCCCCAGACTCCGTCCGGGAGGTGCCCCCAACGGGCTGGATTTTGGCTGCGCCAAATCCCAGCCCGCCGGGCGTTGGCAGCACACACTCAGCCCCGCCGGCGATTGAGGCGCAAGAGCCAGAAACCCAGCCCCGCCTGGGGGCACCTCCCAGCGGTAGCTGGGGGAGAGTGAGGCGCAGGGGTCCGGGGGCGGAGCCCCCGGTCAGGGGGAGGGGCGCGGTGGATGTCAGGCGCGTGAGGCGCCCGCGCGGCGGCGGATCACGGTGAAGCCGACGCCGCCGAGGAGCGCCGCACCGGCGGCGGAACCGGCAAGGACGGCGGCGGTGTTCGTCGTGCCCTCATCGGCCCGCTCACCCGCGGCCACCCCGCCCCGCGGCGCGGGCATGGCCTCCTTGTCCGCCTGCGCCTTCTCGGCGCGCGCCTTGGCCTCGCGGTCGTTCTCGGCCGGGACGGGACGGGCTGTGTCGTCCTTGGGCTGGACGGACGCATCCTCCTTGGGGGCCGGGGTCGGGATGCCGTCCGCGAAGGCGGCGGCGGACGGGAAGAGCACCGCGCCCGCCACGGAGGCGGTGAGGACGGCGGCGCGCAGGGTCAGTCGGTGGGACATAGCGTGAAGCTCCCGTGTCAGCTGGGTTGGACAACGCCCGGTCATCGGCCGGAACTGCTCGCCGCCGGGCATGTCCCCCAGACTGGCGGGGAGTTGTGAGAAAGCTGTCAGACCGCTGTGTGTTTCGGATCAGGGCGCTTCGTCTCTCGGTCCGGGCGGTGCGGCCGGAATCCTCAGAGAGAAGACCGACCCCTTCCCCTCCTCGCTCTCCGCCCGCGCCGCACCCCCGTGCGCCTCCGCCAGCTTGCGGACGATGGCGAGGCCGAGACCGCTGCCTCCGGTGCGACGGCTGCGGGACTTCTCGGCGCGCCAGAAGCGGTCGAAGACATGAGGGAGGTCGGCGGCCGGGATGCCGCACCCGGTGTCGGCGACCTCGATCAGGGCCGCGGGCCCGGCCGCCGCCCCGCCGCCGTCGAAGCCGCCGCCGCCCTCGGAGCCGTACGCGCGCAGCGTGACGCGGCCGCCGGGCGGGGTGTGGCGTACGGCGTTGGAGACGAGGTTGCCCACGGCCTGGCGCAGCCGCACGGGGTCGGCGTGGAGTTCCGGCGCGGGCGGGCGGCCGTCCGGCGGCCCGGCGTCGACGGCGAGCGTGACCCCGGCGGTCTCGGCGCGGGCCTGGTGCGCGGCGGCGACCTGGGCGAGGAGGTCGGCGGCCCGCAGCGGCTCCGGGTGCAGCCGCAGCGCGCCGGCGTCGGCCTCCGCCAGGTCCTGGAGGTCGTCGACGATGTGCTGGAGCTGCATCGCCTCCTCCAGGAGGGAGGAGACGAACGCGGGGTCGGGGTCGGCGAGTCCGTCCTGCGCGGCTTCGAGCCAGCCGCGGATATTGCTCAGCGGGGTGCGCAGCTCGTGTGCGACATCGCTGACCATCGCCTTGCGCTGGGCTTCGAGCCGTGCGCGGTGCGCGGACATGTCGTTGAAGGCCGCGGCCAGCCGTCCGATCTCGTTGTCCGCGGTGACGGGCACGGGCGCGGTGTCCTCGCCGTCCTTCATCCGCTGGGCGGCCCCGGTGAGCGCGTGCAGCGGCCGTACGAGACGGGTGCCGGCGAGCACCGAAGCGCCGACGGTCAGGGCGAGCACGAGGGCGGCGGCCCCGGCGATCTTCGCGGTGTTGGCGGGGGACAGTTCAAAGCCGGGGACGGCGCCGCCGCGGGGGTCGCCGATGTAGAGCAGCGCGGGTGAGGCGACGTAGGAGCTGAGCTGTTCGCGGCGTGCGGTGTCCACGCAGGAGGCGATGGCGCGGTCGGCGGCGTCGGTCTGCTCGGCGGGGAGGGCCTCGCGGGGGACGGGGGCCGGGTTCGCCGCCGTCCAGGACAGATCGAGGGAGAGTTCGACGGGTGCCAGTCCCTGGCGCTGCAGGCAGGCGTCGGTGAGCCTGCTGAGTGCGTCGAGTGCCTTGGCCTCGGTCTTGGTGGGCCGGTCGAGGTCCTCGGTCGGGCAGCGGGTGGCTTCGGCGCGTTCGGTGCTGCCGACGACCTGGATGTGCGGGCGGCCGCTGGGGCCGTCGACGATGTCGGCGGCGACGGAGAACTTGCTGAGGCAGTCGGCCGTGGTCTCGGCGGTGCGGCGCAGTGCGGCGCGTTCGGCGGCGGGCAGCTTGAAGGGGCCGACGGCGCGCGGGTCGATGCGGTCGGCCGCCGCGGCCCGGGACGGGTCGGCCGGGGGCGACAGGGCGGTGTCGGGCGAGAGGGGGTCGACGACGGCTGAGGCGCGGGGCGGCAGTTCGGGCGGCGGCCCCTCCGCCCCGCCGCCGGCTGTCCCCTCGCCGTGCGGGGCGGCGGAGTCGGCGAGCGTACGGCGGTCCTGTGTGGTGAGCGCGATACGGCGGCCGGACTGCTGTGCGAGCTCCCGTACGGCCGTCTCGACGCCGTCCCAGCGGGGGTGGGTGGCCGCGTAGCCGAGCAGGGTGTTGTAGATGCGGGCGTCGTCGGCGAGGTTCTGCCCCTGCTCCTGCCGGATCGCGCCGGAGGTGGTCTGGGCAGCCAGCCAGGCGGTGGCCGCGACGGAGCAGGCGGCTGCCAGCGCGGAGACGGCGAGCAGCCGCCCGAGGAGGCTCTTGCGCAGGGGCAGCCGCCGGTCGGCCGGCTTCCGGGCGCGCTTCATATCGTGCGCGGGGCGCGGGCGGCGGAGGCGGCCGGGTCGGTCAGCTTGTAGCCGACGCCGTAGACCGTCAGCAGCCGGGCGGGGCGGCGCGGGGCGGCCTCGATCTTCTTGCGGAGGTTCATGATGTGCACGTCGACGGTGCGGCCGCTGATGTACCGGTCGAAGCCGTGGAGTTCTTCGAGGAGCCGCTGCCGGGTGAAGACCCGGTCGGGTTCGGCGGCCATGGCGGCGAGGATGCGGAACTCGCCGGGTGTGCACTCCACGCCCGTCCCGTCGACGGTCACCTCGTGCCGCTGCGGGTCGACCGTCAGCGTGCCGACGGCGAGCACCGGGTCGGCCGCCGCCGGTCCTCCGCCTGCGCCGCGCCGGGTGCGGCGGAGCAGGGTGCGGACGCGGGCCATCAGCTCGCGCGGGCTGTACGGCTTGGTCATGTAGTCGTCCGCGCCGAGGTCGAGCCCGAGCAGCAGATCGTCCTCGGTGCTGCGGGCGGTCAGCATGAGCACGGGCAGTTCGCTGGCCTCGGCCCGCAGCACGCGCAGCACATCGAGCCCGTCGGCGCGCGGCATCATCACATCGAGGACGAGCAGATCGGGTTCCCGCCGCCGTACGAGGTCGAGCGCGGCGCGCCCGTCCCGTACGAGCGTGACGGTGTGTCCTTCCCGCTCCAGATAGCGGCGGATCAACTCGCCCTGTTTGCCGTCGTCCTCGGCGACCATCACATCAGCGCACACCCCGCCGATCGTAAGCGACCGCTGCCCGGGCCCCCGCTCCCGGACAGCGGTCCATCGCTCGGCGTTCCGATGCCGCCGGTCAGAGGCCGGCGGTCGTGGCCGCCGGTCAGAGGCCGGCGGTCAGAGGTTGCCGCGCTTGGCCTGTTCGCGCTCGATGGCCTCGAACAGCGCCTTGAAGTTGCCCTTGCCGAAGCCCAGGGAGCCATGCCGCTCGATCATCTCGAAGAAGACCGTCGGCCGGTCCTGCACCGGCTTGGTGAAGATCTGCAGCAGATAGCCGTCCTCGTCGCGGTCGGCGAGGATCTTCAGCTCGCGCAGCTCCTCGATCGGCACCCGGGTGTCGCCGACCCACTCGCCGAGCGTGTCGTAGTACGTGTCGGGGACGTCGAGGAACTGCACGCCCGCGGCGCGCATCGAGCGCACGGTGGACACGATGTCGTTGGTGGCGAGTGCGATGTGCTGGACGCCGGGGCCGCCGTAGAACTCCAGATACTCGTCGATCTGGGACTTCTTCTTGGCGATGGCCGGCTCGTTGATGGGGAACTTCACCTTCTTGGTGCCGTCGGCGACGACCTTCGACATCAGCGCCGAGTACTCGGTCGCGATGTCGTCGCCGACGAACTCCTTCATATTGGTGAAACCCATGACCTTGTTGTAGAAGCCCACCCACTCGTTCATCTTGCCGAGTTCGACGTTGCCGACGCAGTGGTCGATCGCCTGGAAGGTCCTCTTGGCCGGGGGCTCGACGATCGGGGAGGCGGCGACGAAGCCCGGCAGATACGGGCCGTCGTAGCCGTCGCGCTGGACGAGCGTGTGGCGGGTCTGGCCGTAGGTCGCGATCGCGGCCAGCACGACCGTGCCGTGCTCGTCCTTGATCTCGTACGGCTCGGTGAGGCCGGTCGCGCCGTGCTCGACGGCGTACGCGTAGGCGGCGCGGGCGTCCGGGACCTCGATGGAGAGGTCGACGACTCCGTCGCCGTGTGCGGCGACATGCTCGGCGAGGAAGCGGCCCCACTCCGTGGACGGCTTGATCACGGAGGTGAGGACAAAGCGGGCCGCGCCGTTCGTCAGCACATAGCTGGCGGTCTCGCGGCTGCCGTTCTCCGGCCCGGAGTAGGCGACGAGCTTCATGCCGAAGGCCGTGGAGTAGTAGTGCGCGGCCTGCTTGGCGTTGCCGACGGCGAAGACGACCGCGTCCATTCCCTTGACCGGGAAGGGGTCTGCCTCGCGCGCGGTGTGAGGGGTCTGATCCATGGTCATCGCGTTGTCTGCCATAGCCGCAGACTCCCGCCGATCCACAAGGTGCGCAATAGTTTGCCTGTGCGCTGGGCAATCTGCATAGCGTGAGCCGGGAATCGCCGGGCTATGTGTACAGGATGACCACTCAGGAGACCTCATGGTGATCGATCATCTGGACGCCCGGCTGATCGTCCTGCTGGCGCGTGAGCCGCGGATCGGGGTGCTGGAGGCGTCCCGCCGGCTCGGCGTGGCGCGGGGCACGGTGCAAGCGCGGATGGACCGGCTTCAGTCCAATGGAGTCATCCGCGGCTTTGGCCCGGACGTCGATCCGGCCGCCCTGGGCTATCCCGTCACCGCGTTCGCCACGCTGGAGATCAAACAGGGCCAAGGGGCTGATGTCCGGGCCCATTTGGCGACCGTGCCGGAGGTGCTGGAGCTGCACACCACGACCGGTCACGGGGATATGCTCTGCCGGCTCGTCGCCCGCTCCAACGCCGACCTTCAGCGGGTGATCGACCGGGTTGTCGGCTTTGATGGCATCGTGCGGGCGTCGACGGCGATCGTGATGGAGAACCCTGTGCCGCTGCGGATCATCCCGCTGGTGGAGCAGGCGGCCCGGGACCGGGCGCAGTAGCGGCGGGCGGGGCCGGGCTCAGTGGCCGCGGAGCTGCGAGCAGTGGCCGCCGGAGCAGCAGTTCAGCGGACGGCGCGGCCGGCGGTCTGGCCGGAAAACGCCCCCTAGCCGGGCGCAGACCGGGTAGCCGCCCCTCGGCGAGGGCCTCTCGGCGAGGAGAGGACATCGGAGTGTCCGCCGACCGAGGGAGCGCGTGTGAGCTTCTGGGAGTATCTGACCACCCGGCACCAGCAGCTGCTCACGGACGGCTTCCAGCACGCCAGCGCCGTCTTCCAGTGCATGGTGATCGCCACGGCGCTGGGCGTCCTCGTCGGGGTGCTCAGCTATCGCAGCGCCTGGGCCGGGAATCTCGCCATCACCTCCACGGCCACCTTCCTCACCATCCCCTCCCTCGCCCTGATCGGCCTGCTGATCCCGGTCGTGGGCCTGGGCGTGGCGCCGACGGTGATCGCCCTGACGCTGTATGGGCTGCTGCCGATCGTCCGCAACGCGATCGTCGGGCTGCGCGGGGTGGACCCCTCGCTCGTCGACGCGGCCAAGGGCATCGGGATGTCGCGTACGGCCCGGCTGCTGCGGGTGGAGCTGCCGCTCGCCTGGCCGCCGATTCTGACCGGCATCCGGGTCTCGACGCAGATGCTGATGGGCATCGCCGCGATCGCCGCGTATGCGTCGGGCCCCGGCCTGGGCAATGAGATCTTCCGGGGCATCGCCTCGCTCGGCAGCGCCAACGCCGTCAACCAGGTTCTCGCGGGCACGCTCGGGATCGTCGTCCTCGCCCTGCTGTTCGACGCCGCGTATGTACTGCTCGGCCGGCTGACCATTCCGAGGGGGATCCGTGCCTGAGAACACCGCGTCCGGGAACACCGGGTCCGGGAACACCGGGTCCGCGAGCACCGCCGTCTCCCCGGATGGCGCGTCCGGCGCCACGATCCAGCTGGAGAACCTCACCAAGCGCTACCCCGGCAACCCCACGCCCGCCGTCGACAACGTCTCCATGGAGATCAAGGCCGGCGAGATCGTGATCTTCGTGGGCCCGTCCGGCTGCGGGAAGTCGACCACGCTGAAGATGATCAACCGGCTGATCGAGCCCACGTCCGGCCGTATCCGGATCAACGACGAGGACGTCACGGACATGGACCCGGTCAAGCTGCGGCGGAAGATCGGGTACGCGATCCAGGCCTCGGGGCTGTTCCCGCATATGACAGTCGCGGAGAACATCGCCCTGGTGCCGAGGATGGCCGACTGGCCGAAGGCGCGGGTCCGGGGCCGGGTCGAGGAGATGCTCGATCTGGTGGGCCTGGACCCGCGCGAGTTCCACGGCCGCTATCCGCGGCAGCTGTCGGGCGGCCAGCAGCAGCGGGTGGGCGTCGCGCGGGCGCTGGCCGCGGACCCGCCGGTGCTGCTGATGGACGAGCCGTTCGGCGCGGTCGACCCCATCACCCGGGACCATCTCCAGGACGAGCTGATCCGGCTGCAGCACGAACTGCGCAAGACCATCGTCTTCGTCACCCATGACTTCGACGAGGCGATCAAGCTCGGCGACCGGATCGCGGTGCTGCGGGAGCAATCGCACATCGCCCAGTTCGACACCCCGGAGGCGATCCTCACCAACCCGACGGACGACTTCGTCTCCGGCTTCGTGGGAGCGGGCGCGGCCCTCAAGCGGCTCAACCTCACCCGTGTACGGGATGTGGTGATCGCCGAGTTCCCGACGGTCAGCGTCGACGATCCGCTGCAGTCCATCTTCAACAAGCTGCGGGAGGGCCCGCACAATGAGCTGCTGATGCTGGACCGGCGCGGCCGCCCGTACAAATGGCTGCGCCGCGGCGATCTGGCGCGCGCCAAGGGCTCGCTGGCCAGGGCGGGACAGCTGGTCCAGGACACGGTGACACGGGACGCCACCCTGCGCGACGCGCTGGAGGCGGTGCTGACGGACTCCGGGGGCCGGGCGGCGGTGACCGGGCGGCGGGGCGAGTACATCGGCGTCGTCGACATGGAGACGCTGATGAACTCCGTGCACGAGATGCTGGAGGCGGACCGGCTGGCGGCGATCGAGCACCACCACCACCTGGAGGAGCTGCGCCACGACCGTACGGAGCGGGAGCTTGAGGGGTTCGGCGGATGAGCGAGGACCTCGCGGCCGATCGGACCCCGGACCGGGCTCCGGATCAGGCTCGGGATCACGCCCCGGACCAGGCGGCGGACCGGGCGGCGGACCGGGCGGCGGAGGAACCCCCTCCGCGGCTCGCGCCCCGCCCCCGGCCCCGCATCGGGTGGCAGCGGCTGACGCTGCTGCCGAGTGTGGTCGTGCTCGTCGCGGCGGCCACCTGGGTCTGGATCGCGAACGCGGACCTCGACTCGATCGCCGGGAACGCGCTCGCCGGAGACACCGTGCAGCTGCGGCTGTGGCAGCACATCCGGCTCACGGCGATCTCCACCTTCTGGGTGCTGCTGATCGCCATCCCGCTGGGCATCGCGCTGACCCGGCGCGGTCTGAGCAGGGCCTCCCCCGTGGTGACCGCCATCGCCAACATCGGGCAGGCCACCCCGGCGATCGGGCTGCTGGCGCTGCTGGTGATCTGGCTGGGGATCGGCCCCTCGACCGCCGTCACCGGCATGGTGATCTACGCGGTGCTGCCGGTGCTGGCCAACACGGTCGCGGGCCTGAAAGCGATCGACCCACAGCTGGTGGAGGCCGCGCGCGGCATCGGCATGTCCGCGGCCGGCACCCTGCTGAGAGTCGAACTGCCCCTGGCCGTGCCGCTGATCCTGGCGGGGGTGCGCACCGCGCTGGTCCTCAACGTCGGCACGGCGACGCTGGCCACGTTCGTCGGCGGCGGCGGGCTCGGCGATCTGATCACCTCGGGCATCCAGACGCAGCGGATGCCGGTACTGGTGCTCGGCTCGGTGCTCACGGTGGCGCTGGCGCTGCTGGTCGACTGGCTGGCGTCGCTGGCGGAGCTGGTGCTGACCCCGCGCGGGCTGGAGGCGGAGTGAAACGGTTCACGGCCGCGGCGGCGGCCCTCGCCCTGCTGGCCTTCGGCGGGCTGACGGGCTGCGGCCTCAAGAGCGGCTCGCCGCTGGCCGACGACGTCTCCCCCGGTTCGGTGGGCCGGGGCCGCCCCCTCGAAGGCGCCTCGCTGACGGTCACGTCCAAGAACTTCAGCGAGCAGCTCATCCTGGGCCAGATGATCGGCCTGATTTTCAAGGCGGCGGGCGCGGAGGTGCTGGACCGGACGAACCTGCCCGGCTCGATCAGCGCCCGCGAGGCGATCGTGAACGGCGACGCGGACGCGATGTACGAGTACACGGGCACGGCCTGGATCACCTACCAGGGCAACCAGGACCCGATCACCGACCCGCGGGAGCAGTGGCAGGCCGTCCGCGACACGGACCTCGCGGAAGGCGTGACCTGGCTGCCCGCGTCCACCCTCGACAACACCTACGCCCTGGCGATCAGCAAGCGGAACAACGCGGAGTACGGACTGAAGACGCTCTCGGACGTGGCGGAGCTGGCCGAGCGGAACCCGTCCGCCGTGACCGTATGCGTGGAGAACGAGTTCGCGTCCCGCGACGACGGGCTTCCCGGCATGCAGAAGGCCTACGGGATGGACCTCCCCGCAGCCAGCATCAAGAAGATGGACGCCGGGATCATCTACACCCAGATCTCCCAGTCCGACTCCTGCCTGCTGGGCGAGGTCTACACCACGGACGGCCGGATCAAGGCGATGAACCTGGACGTCCTGGAGGACGACCGGCACTTCTTCCCCAACTACAACGCGGCCCCCGAGATCCACACCGCCACCCTCGAAAAGTGGCCCGCGATCGCGGACCTGCTGAACCCCCTGACCGCGAGGCTGACGACCCAGACGGCCCAGGAGCTGAACGCCAGGGTCGACGTCGGCGGCGAGGACCCGCACGAGGTGGCCAAGGAGTGGCTGGTGCGGGAGGGCTTCATCGAAGAGGGATAGCGCCCTGAACGGAGGGACAGGTGCCCTGAACCGCCTCCCCGCGGCGGGAACTGTAAGCGCGCTCACCGAGGCGCCCGCCATGCTCCCGGCACCATCGGAAGTGGGTGACCGCGACCAGGCGGGACGAGCCGGTGTCCCGCGGGGTCGGGGCGTCCCCGGGGGGCCGGGAGGTGCGAGATGAACGGTCGGCAGCCGCCCCGCCGGTCACGGCGGCAGGCCGTCAAGGGCGCGGGAGCGATCGGTGCGGCCGCGGTCCTGCTCGTGGGCGGCGGCGTGATCGGCTGGCAGGCCGTCTCCGACCGCCCGTCCCAGCCGGTCACGGCCGTGCAGCCGGGCCAGGACCCGTCGCTGGAGGCGCTCGCCGGGGCCGCGGTGTCCGGCGGACCGGGCAAGGACGGCATCCCTTCCATCGACGAGCCCCGGTTCGTCGCGGCCGGCGACGCCGGCTTCCTCTCCGACGACGACCCGGTCTTCGGCCTGGAGCACCGGGGCGAGGTCAAGGCGTACCCGCAGCTGGTGCTGGTATGGCACGAGATCGTCAACGACACGGTCGGCGGTGCGCCGCTCGCGGTCACCTACTGCCCCCTGACCGGCACGGTCATCGGATTCTCCGCCCCGCCCGACACCCAGCGGCTGACGTTCGGCACCACCGGCAGGCTCGTCAACTCCAATCTGCTGATGTACGACCGGCAGACCGGCTCCGAGTGGCCCCAGCTGCTGGGTCAGGCGGTCAGCGGACCGCTCAAGGGCACCCGGCTCGACACCGTCCCCCTGGTCTGGACCACATGGGGGCAGTGGCGCACCGCGCACCCCGACACCCAGGTGCTGTCCACCGACACCGGGGCGCTGCGCTCGTACGGCAGCGACCCGTACGGCTCCTATGACTCCTATCCGGACCGCGGCGGCTACTACGCCGGGGGCCGCCCGATCTTCCCGGTCCTCGCCTCCAGTGACCGCTTCGCCGACAAGGACGTCGTCGTGGGCGTACGCGTCGGCGCGGAGCGGCTGGCCATCCCCAAGGACGTCGTCCGCACGAAGGGGGTCGTGCGGGCGGAGGCCGGCGGCGTCCTGGTGGAGGCGCGCTGGGACGACAGGCTCGGCGCCGCCCGCGTCGTGCAGCAGGCCGGGGAGCGCTGGGAGCCCGCTGACCATCTCGACTCGATGTGGTTCGCCTGGTACGCCTTCTACCCCAGCGGCCAGGTGCGGACATGACAGGCACCCCCATGACCGGGCTCCTGACCCGGCTCCTGACCGGACTCCCGAACGGGCTCCTGACCGCGCTCGCCAGGGTCGGAGACGCCGGGGACGCCGCCGTCGCCGCGGTCGCCGCCACCCCCCGCCGGGTGCGCAGCGCCCTCGCGGTTCGCCGCAGCCGCCGGGTCGCGCTGACCGCCGCCGCCGTCACCCTGCTGGTCTACCTGTTCTCCATCGGGGATCTGGCGGTGTCCCCCTCGGGCCGGTTCACCGGTTCCCCCGCCGTGCGGACCGCGCCTGAGCAGCTGTTCGACCCGCGCGCGCCGTATCTGTTCGAACCGGTCCTCGCCTGGCATCCCACCAGCCATCTCGCGGTGTTCGTCAGCCCGGTCAACCTGCTGCTGGGCGCGGTCGTGGCGGCGCTCGTCGGCTGCAACATCGCCGTCGCCGCCCACACGGCCCGGCAGGCCGCCGCGTGCCGGCCCACCCGGTACGCCCGGCTCCTGGGCGTGCTCCCGGCGTTCCTGCTGGGATTCGCCTGCTGCGTGCCGGCCTTTCTGCTCGCCCTGGGCGCGGGCGCCGCCGCCGCGCTGCTGCCGGTCCTGATCCCGCTGCGCCCGGTGTTCTACCCGCTGACGCTCCTGCTGCTGACCGGCGCGCTGGTGTGGGGCGCATCCCGGGTACCCGGTGACCGAGACCCTGGGAAACAGCTGAGCAAGGAGGCCCCTGATGGTGCCGGTGCATGATGTCGATGTCGTGGTGATCGGAATGGGGGTCGGCGGCGAGCATGCCGCCGGGCGGCTCGCGGACGCGGGGCTGGACGTCCTGGGGGTGGAGGCGGAGCTGGTCGGCGGGGAGTGCCCGTACTGGGCGTGCATTCCGAGCAAGATGATGATCCGGGCGGGGAATCTGCTCGCCGAGGCCCGGCGCGTCCCCGGCATGGCCGGGGCCTCGCGGGTCGTCGCGGACTTCTCGCCGGTCGCGGACCGCGTCCGGGAGGAGGCGGCCGACGGCTGGGACGACCAGGTGGCCGTCGACCGGTTCACCGGCAAGGGCGGGCGCTTCATCCGCGGCCGCGCCCGGCTGGCCGGCCCCGGCCGGGTGGAGGCAGACGGCCGGACGTTCGCCGCCCGGCGCGCGGTGGTGCTGGCCGCCGGCAGCCGCCCGCAGCTCCCGCCCGTACCGGGTCTGGACCAGGTGCCGTACTGGACCAACCGGCAGGCGGTCTCGGCCAAGGAGCCGCCTGCCTCGCTGCTGGTGCTCGGCGGCGGCGCCATCGGCGTGGAGCTTGCGCAGGTGTTCGCCCGCTTCGGCGTCGCGGTGACCGTCGTGGAGGCGATGGAGCGGCTGGTGCCCGCGGAGGAGCCCGAGGTCGGCGCCCTGCTGGCCGATGTGCTGCGGGCGGAAGGCTGCACCGTACGCACCGGGGCGCGGGCTGCCGGAGTGCGGCACGCGGACGACAGTGCGGACGACGGTGCGGACGCCGGAGCCGACGCCTTCCGGCTCACCCTCGACGGCGGGGAGGAGATCACCGGGCAGCGGCTGCTGGTGGCCACCGGACGCCGCCCGCACCTGGCCGGACTCGGCCTGGAGACCGTCGGCCTCGACCCCGGCGCGCGCGCCCTGGCCGTCGACGGCCGGATGCGGACGGCGGCGCAGGGCGTATGGGGCGTCGGCGACATCACCGGCCGCGGCCTCTTCACCCATGTGGCGATGTACCAGGCGGAGCTCGCCGTCCGCGACATCCTCGGCGAGCCGGGGCCGGAGGCCGACTACCGGGCCCTGCCGCGGGTCACCTTCACCGACCCCGAGATCGGCTCCGTGGGCATGACCGAACAAGCGGCGCGCGAGCAGGGGCTGCGGGTGCGTACGGGCAGCGCGCGGCTCCCGTCCTCGGCGCGCGGCTGGATCCACAAGGCGGGCAACGACGGCCTGGTCAAGCTGGTCGAGGATGCCGAACGCGGGGTCCTGGTCGGGGCTGCCTCCGTCGGCCCGGCGGGCGGCGAGGTCCTCTACGGGCTGGCCATCGCCGTCCAGAACGAGATCCCGGTCGACCGGCTGCGGCACATGATGTTCGCGTACCCGACCTTCCACCGCGCCGTGGAGGACGCCCTGGCCGACCTGGCCGACCTGGGCGGCCATGACGGCTGACGCCGATATCGGGTCGCTCCTCGGGTCACCCCTCGCCTGCTGCGGCCTGGTCCGGCTCCGCGCGGTCCGGCTCCGGCGTCCCCTCCACACGTACGCCCTGCCAGAACGCCACATGGCCCTTGATTCTCCGGGCCAGGGGGCTGGGCCTCGGGTAGTACCAGGCGGCGTTCCGATTCACCAGGCCGTCGACCTCGATGCTGTAGTAGCGCGCCACGCCCTTCCAGAAGCACAGCGACCTCGCCCTGCTCGGTGTGAAGTACTGCCGGTTCAGGGACTCGGGCGGGAAGTAGTGGTTGCCCTCGACGATCACCGTGCGCGGCGCCTCCGCGATCACTGTGCCGTTCCACACCGCACGCAGCATGGCCACTCCTCGTGGTGAGCGGGGAACGATGCCCCCGCGGGAGTCTTCACGCTAGCCGGGGCCGCCGCGGTGGTTCGGTGACCGCGCTCACCCTCCGCGCCGGGTGCGAGGGCGGGTGGGGGTGTGGGGACGGGGCCGGGTGCG
>NZ_JAOWCB010000039.1 GCF_026420845.1 Streptomyces sp. PR69
TCCCAGGGCGTAGGGGGAGGGCAGGGGAAGGTCCCCGCACGCGCAACGCTCAGCGCGCCGCGTCCGCGCCCACCTTCGGCGGTTCCCGCCGCACCCCAGGCTCCCCCGCATCCGCCGTGTAGTCCGACGGCCTCGTCTCGTCCACACCCTCCGGCGCCTTCACCGCCCGCATGACGAACGTCAGCACCACCGTCACGATGACGTTCAGCACAAACGCTGTGAGCCCGATGTAGCCGATCTCACCGATTCCGGGGATCGTCGCGGACGAGCCGCCGAAGTGCTTCTGCGTGGGGCTGGCCACCCCGTACGCCGCCGCCGTGCCGTAGATCATGCCGACCGCCCAGCCCCCGAGCAGCGCCCACCGGTGGAACCAGCGGGTGAACAGGCCGCCCACCAGCGCGGGGAAGGTCTGGAGGATCCAGATGCCGCCCAGCAGCTGGAAGTTGATGGCGACCGTCTTGTCCATGGTCAGCACAAACGCCAGCGCACCCACCTTCACCAGCAGTGACACCAGTTTGGAGACCTTGGTCTCCTGCTCCGGCGTGGCGTCGGGGCGGATGAAGTCCTTGTAGATGTTGCGGGTGAACAGATTGGCCGCCGCGATCGACATGATCGCCGCCGGCACCAGCGCGCCGATGCCGATGGCGGCGAAGGCCACGCCCGCGAACCAGTCGGGGAACATGTTCTCGAAGAGCTGGGGGATCGCCAGCTGGCCGTTGCTCACGGTCACGCCGGCGGCGAGCGCCATAAAGCCGAGCAGGGCGAGCATGCCCAGCATCAGCGAGTACAGCGGCAGAATCGTGGTGTTGCGCCGGATGACGTCGCGGCTGCGGGAGGACAGCGTCGCCGTGATGGAGTGGGGGTACATGAAGAGCGCGAGCGCCGAGCCGAAGGCCAGGGTGGCATAGCCCCAGTGGGCCGAGTCGCCGGGGATCAGCGAGCCGCGCGGCTTGTCGGTGGCCGGGTTGATCTGTTCGTATGCCGCGCCCGCCTTGGCGAAGATCTCGTCGAATCCGCCGAGTTTGATCGGGATGTAGATGATCGCGACCGCGATGACGATATAGATCAGCGTGTCCTTGACGAACGCGATCAGCGCGGGCGCGCGCAGCCCGGAGGAGTAGGTGTAGGCCGCGAGCACCCCGAAGGCGATCAGCAGCGGCAGGTCCTTGACGAACCAGTTGGTGTGCTCGCTGCCGCCGACGCCCATGACGTCCAGCACGGCCTGGATGCCCACCAGTTGGAGCGCGATATACGGCATCGTCGCCAGGATGCCGGTGAGCGCCACGGCGAGCGAGAGCCCCTTGGAGCCCCAGCGGCCGCGGACGAAGTCAGAGGTGGTGACATAGCCGTGCCGGTGGGAGACCGACCACAGCCGCGGCAGGAAGGTGAAGATCAGCGGATAGACGAGAATGGTGTACGGGACGGCGAAGAAGCCCGCCGCTCCGGCCGCGTAGATGGCCGCCGGGACGGCCACGAAGGTGTACGCCGTATAGAGGTCGCCGCCGAGCAGGAACCAGGTGATCCAGGTGCCGAACGAGCGTCCGCCCAGGCCCCATTCGTCGAGGCTGTGCTCGTTCTCGGCCTTGCGCCAGCGTGCGGCCAGGAAGCCCATGACCGTCACGGCGACGAAGAAGAAGAGGAAGACGGCGAGTGCGACGCCGTTCACGCCGTCCTTCACAGGTCCCCGCCCTCCTTCCGGGAAGCGGCGGCGGCCCGGGCGCGCTGGTCGCGCTGCCACAGCCAGTACGCGATCATGGTGAGCCCGGTCGAGATGACGACCCAGAGCATCTGGTACCAGTAGAAGAACGGCATGCCCGCGAATGTCGGCTCGACCCTGGCATAGGAACTCACCCAGAGCATCGCGATGAACGGTGCGATAAGACAGAGGGCGACGACGACCCGTACGGGTGTGACCACGGGCTGCTGACGATCCGTCGCTCCCGTGGTTCCCGTGGCTCCTGTCGCTTCCGTTGAATCCGGCGCTTGTGACGCCTTGGGCACTTCTGACATACGGCGAACTCCGTCCCCTTGCCGAACGCCTGTGTAATGCGCACGAAATCTAGGGGAGGGGGGCGCGCCGCGACACCCCCTGTCCAGATAACGGATCTATTCCGTCAGGTCAGTTGAACGGCGGGAACTTATTCGGCGTTTCCGCCGGGGCGCTGCAGCCGGGCGACGAACTTGTAGCGGTCGCCGCGGTAGACGGAGCGCACCCACTCCACCGGCTCCCCCTGGGTGTCGATGGAGTGCCGGGACAGCATCAGCATCGGCAGCCCGACGTCCGTGCCGAGCAGTCCGGCCTCGCGCGGGGTGGCCAGTGAGGTCTCGATGGTCTCCTCGGCCTCGGCGAGCCGTACGTCGTACACCTCCGCCAGGGCGGTGTAGAGGGAGGTGTACTTCATCAGATTGCGGCGCAGGGCGGGGAAGCGCTTCGCGGACAGATGGGTGGTCTCGATGGCCATCGGCTCGCCGCTCGCGAGCCGCAGCCGCTCGATGCGCAGCACCCGGCCGCCCGTGGGGATGTCGAGCAGTCCGGCGAGAGTGTCGTCGGCGGTGACATAGCCGATGTCGAGCAGCTGAGAGGTCGGCTCCAGACCCTGGGCGCGCATGTCCTCTGTGTACGAGGTGAGCTGCAGGGCCTGGGACACCTTGGGCTTGGCGACAAAGGTGCCCTTGCCCTGGATGCGCTCCAGGCGGCCTTCGACGACGAGCTCCTGGAGGGCCTGGCGCACGGTCGTGCGGGAGGTGTCGAACTCCGCCGCGAGCGTCCGCTCCGGCGGCACCGGGGTGCCGGGCGGCATGGTCTCGGTCATCTCCAGGAGATGCCGCTTGAGGCGGTAGTACTTGGGCACGCGCGCGGTGCGGGCCTGATTGCCGTTCTCGGTCTCGGTGCCGCTCCCGTCTGTGGTCATGGCCCGCTTCTCCGCCTTCTGCCCTGCTGCCGTCACCGGCACCTCCGTCTGTCGCGGCTCACATGGTGGCACGGCCCGGTCACAGGTCGTCGACCTCCCTCAGATGTCGGTCCGGTAACGGACGCGACAGCCCTTCTTATACACCCTTGACACCCCTAAAGGTCTAGGCCAAGCTCCCGGTACTGGTCTAAACCATTAAAGACCAGATCCCGGCCCCAGGGCAGACTCCGATGCGCGACCTCAAGTTCTGCGCGACTCCCGGGTGGTGGGGGGTAACTCTTGCATCCCTTGAGGAGGGTGGCGTGAAGCGTAAGCTCATAGCTGCGGTGGGTGTGGCTGCGATGACCGCGTCGATCGCGGCATGCGGCTCCGACAGCACCAAGGCCGCGAAGGACCCCAAGGACCGCGACGAGACGCTGACCGTCTGGCTGATGGTCGATGCGCAGTCCACCTGGCCCGAGCTGGTCAAGGATGTCAACGCCCAGTTCAACGCCAAGTACCCCAAGGTCAAGGTCAACGTCCAGTACCAGCAGTGGGGCGACAAGACCAAGAAGCTGGACGCCGCCCTCGCCGGCGACAAGTTCCCCGACGTCGTCGAGCTCGGCAACACCGAGACCATGACGTACATCCTCAACGGCGCCCTGGGTGAGATCGACGAAAAGAAGTACGAGAACTCCGACACCTGGATCAAGGGCCTGAAGGACACCTGCTCCTTCGAGGGCAAGCTCTACTGCGTCCCCTACTACGCGGGCGCCCGTGTCGCGATCTACAACAAGGACATGTTCAAGGCCGGCACGGGCTCCGACGCGCTGCCGGCCACCGAAGCCGAGCTGACCGCCGCCCTCGACAAGGTCCAGCAGAAGTACGGCGACGACAAGGCCTTCTCTCCGCTCTATCTGCCCGGCCGCTACTGGTATGCCGCCATGTCCTACGTCGCCGCGTACGGCGGCCAGATCGCCGAGTACGACGAGGGCGGCAAGAAGTGGAAGGCCACCCTCTCCACCCCCGAGGCGCAGCAGGGCATCAAGCACTTCGTCGACCTGGTCAACAAGTACAACCACGGCGACAAGACGAAGGACGAGCAGGACCACGCCAACGTGATGGCCAATGAGAAGACCGCTCTTCTCTACGGCAACGGCTGGGAGGCCGGCAGTGTCGTCGACCCGGCCGCCAACGGCAACGAGAAGCTGAAGGACAAGATCGGCACCGCGGGCATGCCCGGCCCGAACGGCAAGGCGCTGCCGTCCTTCATCGGCGGCTCCGACCTCGCCACCATCTCCAAGTCCAAGATCCAGGACCTGGGCGAGGAGTGGATCTCCATGTTCACCAGCGAGAAGTCCCAGGCCGTCCTCGCCTCCAAGAACATCCTGCCCAACAACACCAAGCAGCTTGAGCCGCTGAAGGCGAAGCCGGAGACCGCTCCGATCGCCAACGCCGTCCCGGACGCCTGGTTCACCCCGATCGCCCCCGGCTGGGCCGCGGTCGAGAAGAGTGAGGTCCTGGAGCTGATGCTGCTCGACATCATCAAGGGCACATCCGTCGAGGAGGCCACCAAGAAGGCCGACGAGGAGATCGACAAGCTGATCAACGAGCAGTCCTGACCTGACCCGGGACTCTCGACGGCTTCGGTCCCCTTCGTCTGTCGCGGGGGCGGCCGACCTGCTCCGGCGCAGGTCCGCCGCCCCCGCCCCCGGTACTTCCCGGTCGTCACACCTGAACGGAAGGCTCAGCACCATGAGTGCCGCCGATATGAAAGCAGCCGACCCGGCGGCGCCCGCCTCGCGGCGCACCGAGGTCACCGGCCCGCAGCCGCCCGAGGGCACGGCGCGCAAGGCCCGCAGCATCCGATCCCGAAGAGCCGGTGAGCTGCTGCCGTATCTGCTGATAGGCCCGACCATCGTCGCCATCGCCGCGGTCTTCCTCTGGCCGCTGGTCAAGACGGTGATCATGTCCTTCCAGGACGTCGGCCGCAAGGAGCTGTGGACGGGCGAAGCCGCCCCCTGGGTCGGCTTCGAGCAGTTCACCACTATCTTCGCCGACGGCGCCTTCTGGGACTCCGTCGTCCTCACCGTGGTCTTCATGGCCGCCTGTGTGATCGCCACCCTCGCCCTCGGGCTCGCCGTCGCGCTGATGATGCAGCGCATGTCGGCATGGGCGCGGCTGCTGGTGACCGCGGCGCTGATCGCCGCCTGGTCCATCCCGCTGATGGTGGCCGCGTCGATCTTCCGCTGGTTCTCCGACTCCGACTACGGCGTCTGGAACATGGTCCTCGCCAAGTACCTCGGGCTCGACTTCCAGGGCCACAACTGGTTCCTCGACTACAAGCAGGGCTTCGTCGTCATCGGCGCGGTCGTCGTCTGGGGCGCGGTCCCCTTTGTCGCCATCACGCTGTACGCGGCCCTCACCCAGGTCCCCAAGGAGCTGGAGGAAGCCGCGGCCATCGACGGCGTCGGGGCCTTCGGCAACTTCCGCTTCGTCGTCTGGCCGGTCATCAAACCGGTCTTCCAGATGGTCGCGACCCTGTCGGTCATCTGGGACTTCAACGTCCTCGGCCAGGTCTGGCTGATGCGCGGCACCAAGCCCGAGCCGGAGTACGAGGTGCTCGGCCTCTACGCCTTCAACAAGGCCTTCGAGTCCAACTCCTTCAGCCAGGGCGCGGCGATCTCCCTGATCACGGTGCTGCTGCTGTCCGGCGTCGCCGTGTACTACCTGCGCCAGCTGCTCAAGATCGGAGAGGTCGAGTGAGCGCCACCGCCTCCGCCCCGAAGGCCCCGAAGACCGCGAAGACCGCGAAGACCGCGAAGACCGCGAAGACCGCGTCCTCCGCCGGTCCGGCCGGATCGCCGCGGCCCGCGTCCGCCGCGATCCGCCCGGACCGCAAGAACAGATCCCGGCACCTCTACAACCTCATCGGGCTGCTGACCTTCGTCGTCATGATCTTCCCGGTGTACTGGCTGGTCATCAGCGCGCTCCGGCCCAACGCCGAGATCCGCAGCTATGACCAGACCCTGTGGCCCTCGTCGATCACCTTCGACAACTTCAGCCGGGCCATGGACCAGGCCAACTTCGGCACCGCGGTCAAGTCCAGCCTCATCGTCTGCGTCACCGCGGTGGTCGGCGCGATGATCATGGCGACCATCGCCGCGTACGCCATCGGCCGCTTCCGCTTCAAGGGCCGCAGGATCTTTATGATCGTGCTGATCCTGGTGCAGCTGCTGCCGCCGACCGCGATGCTGATCCCCATCTATCTCCAGCTCAACGACCTCGGCGCGCTGAACGAGTACTGGGGCGTGATCATCGTCTATCTCGTCTCCACCCTGCCGTTCGCCACCTGGATGATCCGCGGCTTCGTGATCAACATCCCCAGGGAGCTGGAGGAGTCCGCCATGGTGGACGGCTGCAGCCAGATGGGCGCCTTCTGGCGGGTCGTCTTCCCGCTGCTCGCGCCGGGTCTCGCCGCCGCCTCCATCTACTCCCTGATCAACGCCTGGAACGAGTATCTGCTCGCCTACGTCGTGCTCCAGGACAACGACAAATACACGCTCAATGTGTGGCTGGCGAACTTCACCACCTCGCGCGGAGTGGACTACGGCGCGCTGATGGCCGCCTCGACGCTCATCGCCATCCCCGTCGTGGCCTTCTTCATGGTCATCCAGAAGAAGATGGCCGCGGGGCTCACCTCGGGCGCAGTGAAGGGATAACACCGTCCTATGACGACGCTTGTGAGCACATCCGACACTCTCACCCGCGACGCCCTCGCCGTGCTCCAGCCGGGCTTCACCGGCACCACGGCCCCCGACTGGCTGCTCCGCCGCATCGGCGAAGGGCTGAGCGCGGTCGGTCTGTTCGGCCGCAACATCGCCTCGCCCGAGCAGCTCGCCGCGCTCACCGCGCAGCTGCGGGCCGAGCGGGACGACGTCCTGGTGGCCATCGACGAGGAGGGCGGCGACGTCACCCGGCTTGAGGTGCACACCGGCTCCTCCTTCCCCGGCAATCACGCGCTGGGAGTCGTGGACGACACCGGGCTGACCCGGGCCGTCGCCGCGGAGCTCGGCCGGCGGCTCGCCGCCTGCGGGGTCGACCTCAACTGGGCCCCCTCCGCTGACATCAACTCAGACCCGGACAACCCGGTTATCGGCGTACGGTCTTTCGGCGCGGACCGGGAACTGGTTGAACGTCACACCGCCGCCTATGTCGAGGGGCTCCAGTCGGCCGGAGTCGCCGCCTGCACCAAGCACTTCCCCGGACACGGCGACACCAATGTCGACTCGCACCATGCGCTGCCCCGCGTCGATGTGGACCTCGCCACGTTGCACGCCCGTGAGCTGGGGCCTTTCCGCGCGGCCGCCGCCGCGGGTTCCAAAGCCGTGATGAGCGCGCATATCCTGCTTCCCGCGCTCGACCCCGACCGCCCGGCGACCCTGAGCCCGCAGATCCTCACCGGACTGCTGCGTGAAGAGCTGGGCTACCAGGGGCTGATCGTCACCGACGGCATGGAGATGCAGGCCATTGCGGCGACGTACGGCATCGAGCGCGGCTCCGTCCTCGCGATCGCCGCGGGCGCCGACGCCATCTGCGTCGGCGGCGGCCTGGCCGACGAGGAGACCGTACTGCGGCTGCGCGACGCGCTGGTCACGGCGGTGCGGAACGGCGACCTGCCCGAGGAGCGGCTCGTCGACGCTGCGGCGCGGGTGCGCGCCCTCGCCGACTGGACGCGCCGGGCCAGGGGGGCTGAGAGGGAGCCGGGCGCGGCTTCAGAGGAGGGGACCGCGCCCGGCTCCGGCAGCGGGGCGGACATCGGGCTGGTCGCGGCCCGGCGCGCGGTGAAGCTGACGGCCGCCCGCCTTCCGTACGAACCTCCCGCGGCCGCGCCGTATGTGGCCGCCCTCGCCCCGGTCGCGAACATCGCCGTCGGCGACGAGACCCCCTGGGGCGTGGCCGCTGAGCTGGACGCCCTGCTGCCCGGCACCGCGAGCGGCTCATACGGGGAGACGGACGACGCCCGCGGACTGGCCGACGACGTGCTGGCCGCGGCGGGGGACCGTAGGATCGTCGCTGTGGTACGCGATGCCCACCGCCACCCCTGGATGGTGCGCGCACTCGACGCCCTCGTCGCCGCCCGGCCCGACGTGGTCGTGGTGGAGATGGGCGTGAACGGCGCGGAGCCCAGGGGAGCGCTGCATATCGCGACCCATGGCGCGGCCCGGGTGTGCGGGCGCGCCGCCGCCGAGGTCATCGCCGGCGCCGGCGGAGCCTGACCTCATGACGCCGTCAGGGAGGCGCCCAGCATGTCGTCCGTGACGAACCCCTCCGCTGAGCACGGGGAGAGTGAGCTCCCCGGCCGGATCATGGCCGGGGAGATGGCGGAGCAGCCGGCCGTGCTGCGGCGCGTCCTGGAAACCGGCGCGCCGGTGATCCGTCAGGCCGCCGAGGCCATCGCGGCGAAGAAGCCCCGCTTTGTGCTGCTGACCGCGCGGGGCACGTCCGACAACGCCGCCCTGTACGCCAAGTACCTGCTGGAGGTGCGGCTGGGGCTGCCGTGCGGGCTCACCTCGATGTCCACCACGACGGCGTACGGGGCGCGGCCGGACCTCAGGGACGTACTGGTCATCACCGTCAGCCAGTCCGGCGGGTCACCGGACCTGGTGGCCTCCACGATGGCCGCGCGGGACGCCGGGGCGATCACCCTGGCGGTCACCAACAACCCGGACTCGCCGCTGGCGGCGGTGTCCGAGTACCACATCGACATCCTGGCCGGGCCGGAGAAGGCGCTGCCCGCGACGAAGACGTACACCGCGTCGCTGCTGTCGCTCTATCTCTTCGTGGAGGGCCTGCGGGGCGGGGACGGCGCGCCCGCGAAGGCGCTGCCGGAGCTGGCCGAGCGGGTGCTGGCGCGCGGCGACGAGGTGCGGCAGCTGGCCGCGCGCTACCGGTTCGCCGAGCGGATGGTCATCACTTCGCGGGGATACGGCTACCCCACGGCGAAGGAGGCGGCGCTCAAGCTCATGGAGACGAGCTACATCCCGGCGCTGTCGTACTCCGGGGCGGATCTGCTGCACGGGCCGCTGGCCATGGTCGACAACATCTCGCCCGTCATCGCGGTCGTCACGGACGGCAAGGGCGGCGAGGCGCTCCGGCCGGTGCTGGAGCGGCTGCGGGGGCGTGGCGCGGATCTGGTGGTCATCGGCCCCGAGGCGCAGGTCGCGGCCGCGTCCGCGGGCTTCGTCCTGCCGACGTCGGACCTGCCCGAGGAGCTTCAGCCGATCCTGGAGATCCTGCCGCTGCAGCGGCTGGCGTACGAGGTCACGATCGCACGCGGCCAGGACCCGGACGCGCCGAGGGCGCTGGCCAAGGTCACCCAGACGCACTGAGGCCTCTCCCGGGCGGTCGCGCCTGCCGCCCTCGGGGCGCGGCTGGGTCATGCGGCACCGGTTCGCCCCGCACCCCGAAAAGCACCCGCGGGCCGCGGCGCCGCGACGGGACCCTCAACCCGTACGGCACCGCAGCCCGGAGTTGCGCCGGCCGCCGGGTGTGCGGGCCCGGGCGGCCGTGGGGAGGCATCGGCGCAGTCAGGGCAGAGAGCGCCCGGTGCCTCGATCCACCCTCCTGTGCGGGGAGGGCGGAGGCCTTTTTACCGGTTCATTGCGAACCACTTCATTGTGGACTAGACCATTTGGGAATGTCCATCTGTTCGCACAGCTTAGTTCCCGGCGGCCCGTCCGTTCACCCCAAAGGTACGCTCACAGATGTGCCGTCCATGAACGATCTCGTACGCCAGCACACCGCCCTGAGCGAATCCGACCTTGAGTGGCTCCATCTGCTGGTCTCGGAGTGGCAGCTGCTCTCCGATCTGTCCTTCGCCGACCTCGTCCTGTGGGTCCCCACCCGCGACGGCACCCGCTATGTCTCCGTCGCCCAGATGCGCCCCAACACCGGACCCACGTCCTACCAGGACGACATGGTCGGCCATCTCGTCCCCCGCGGCCGCCGCCCGCTGCTGGACGCCGCGCTCGACGAGGGGCGGATCGTGCGGGAGGGCGACCCGGAGTGGCGCGAGGAGGTTCCGGTGCGGGTGGAGTCGATCCCCGTACGCCGTGAGGGCCGCGTCCTCGGCGTCATCGCGCGCAACACGAATCTGCTGACCGTGCGCACCCCCAGCCGGCTGGAGCTCACCTACCTCCAGTCCGCCTCCGACCTCGCCCAGATGATCGCCGCCGGCGCGTTTCCCTTCCCCGGCCAGCAGGTCGACATGGACGCCTCGCCGCGCGCCGGCGACGGGCTGATCCGCCTCGACGCCGACGGGGTCGTCCAGTACGCCTCGCCCAACGCGCTGTCCGCCTACCACCGCCTCGGCCTGGCCGCCGACCTCGTCGGCCAGCATCTGGGCCAGATCACCGC
The DNA here is from genome assembly GCF_026420845.1 of Streptomyces sp. PR69. Taxonomy (GTDB): domain Bacteria; phylum Actinomycetota; class Actinomycetes; order Streptomycetales; family Streptomycetaceae; genus Streptomyces. Next base: position 10,311 of record NZ_JAOWCB010000039.1, read on the forward strand.
CGAGCTGGCGCCCTCCCGCGGCCCGGTCGACGAGGCCCTGGTCAAGCTGGCCTCCGGCTATGCCCCCCGGGAGACCGAGGTCGAGGGCAACGGCGGCGTGATCCAGCTGCGCGCCATCCCCCTCAAGCCCAAGGGGCCGCGCATCGGCTCCCTGGTCCTGCTGCGCGACGTCACGGAACTCCGCCGCCGCGAGCGCGAGTTGATCACCAAGGACGCCACCATCCGGGAGATCCACCACCGGGTGAAGAACAACCTCCAGACGGTCGCCGCGCTGCTGCGTCTGCAGGCCCGCCGGATGGACTCGGTACGGGGCAGGGAAGCGCTCAACGAGGCGGTGCGCCGCGTCGGCTCGATCGCCATCGTGCATGAGACGCTCTCGCAGAATCTCGACGAGCGGGTCGAGTTCGACGACATCGCCGACCGGGTCATCGCCATGGTCGCCGAGATCTCACCGGGCAAGGTCGAGTGCCGCCGCACCGGCCGCTTCGGCATCCTCGACGCCGAGGTCGCCACCCCGCTGTCGATGGTGCTGACGGAGGTGCTGCAGAACGCCCTGGAGCATGCCTTCCCCCAGGACGGACACGGCTCGCTGGAGGTCTCGGCGGTGCGCGGCGGTCTGCGGCCCGGCGCCGGACGGCTGCTGATCACGGTCCAGGACGACGGCCGCGGTCTGCCCGAGGGCTTCGACCCGCAGAGCGCGGGCAATCTGGGCCTGCAGATCGTACGGACCCTGGTGGAGGGGGAGTTGGGCGGTACGTTCGACATGCTCCCCGTGCCCGCGCCGGACCGCGGCACTCGCGTCGTGCTCGACATCCCCTTGCAGGCGGAGAAAGAGAAGCGCTGAAAGAGAAGCGCGAAAGAGAAGCGCTGACGGCGATGAGCCCCGGACCGTGGAGAGCGGTCCGGGGCTCGAAGCTCTATGAGGTGGTGCTCGATGCGCATTCGGGGTACTGCGCGGCTGCGGCTCGGGGGCGGTGGAATGCGTACTCGCTGTACGCGCCGCCGGCCTTGAGGTCGTAGCGGGGGCGTATCAGGCGCTTGCGTTGCGCGCCCGGTTGCGAGCGGCGCGGCGCTTCATAGCGCGGCGCTCGTCCTCGCTGAGGCCACCCCAGACGCCGGAGTCCTGGCCGGACTCGAGCGCCCACTGCAGGCACTGCTCCATGACGGGGCAGCGACGGCAGACGGCCTTGGCTTCCTCGATCTGCAGCAGCGCAGGACCGGTGTTGCCGATGGGGAAGAACAGCTCGGGGTCTTCCTCGCGGCAAACGGCGTTGTGACGCCAGTCCATGGCTGCTACCTCTCCTTGATTACACACAGGTTGCTTGTGAATGTGAACGCTTTCACGAATCCCCCCGCAAGGGAAGGGCCGACTTCCGGTTGCCCGGCGTGGTCCTGGGTTTGAGGAGGGGTTCTGGCGATCTGTGGGGCCGGTGGTGCGGGCTGTCCCGATCGCCAAGTAGAGATTCGCAAACCTCGGCGGCGGATACAACCCCTTCCGGAAAGTTTTTTTTGATTCCTCGGTGTCGACTAGGTCACAGCCGTACTTCTATGGGGTGGGAGCCAGTCCGTACGTTCGAGTTAAAGGACTTTCGGCCCTTCTACTCACACAATCACACGCAGTGCACGGCGAACGCCTGTGAACGTCACGCTGGTGCGCACTCCAAGGTGGTCGCCGTCCATCTGGAACGGGAGGGGGACCTTTGAATGCAAGGCGAAGTCTGTGACGTCATGGAGCGCCAGCGCATGCTTGCCGCGCGGGCCGCGCTCGGGGGAGGAGGTCAGCAGCTGGGTGGCATACCGGGCGACCGCAGGCGTCGACAGCCGGGAGAGCGCGAGCACGTCGAGCGCGGTGTCGAAGGAGGCGTCCGGCGAGGCGTACACCGGGCGATTGCCCAGGTAGGTCCAGGGTGAGGTGTTGCAGACTATGGACAGCACCAGATCGGAGACCGGCTCCGCGCCAGGCCGCTCCAGGGTGATCATCCCCTGCCGGCGGTGCGGCTCCTCCAGGAACTGGCGCAGCGCCTGGCGGATGTAGAGCGCGTGCGTGGACCGCTTGCCGCGCTCCCGGTGCTGTTCGACCCGGCCGATCACGCCCGCGTCGAAGCCGAACCCCGCGCAGAACGTGAACCAGCGGGGCGGCACGCCCTCGTCCTCCGTGCCGGGCGTGCCGGCGGCGAGGCCGAGGCCGATCGTCCGCTCGGTGCGGTCACGGAGCGCGTCCAGGATCGCGCCGGTCGCCTCCACGGCGTCGTTCGGCAGCCCGAGCGCGCGGGCGAAGACATTGGTGGAGCCACCGGGCACAACGGCGAGGCGCGGGAGCCGGTCCGGATCGGGGCCGTGGTGCAGCAGGCCGTTGACGACCTCGTTGACCGTGCCGTCTCCGCCGAGGGCGACGACCATGTCCATGTCGTCGGACTCCGCGGCCCGGCGGGCGAGGTCGCGGGCATGGCCGCGGTACTCGGTGGTGACGGCCTCCAGCTTCATCTCGCTGGCGAGCGCGTGGATGAGGACATCACGGGTGCGGGCACTGGTGGTGGTGGCTGCCGGATTGACCACGAGGAGTGCACGCATGCGCAGCAGCGTACCTACTGGGGGGTACCCAGCCCAGTCCGGGGCTTCGCCCTGTGGACGACACCGGGGCGCGGCGGGCGGCTACCCTGCTGGGGTGAGTGCCGAAGACCAGACCAGCCCTGAGCAGAGCAGCCCCCGGCCACCGCGTCCCGCCCGGCTGACCGCGGCGGCCGCGGTGTCCGGCGTGGAGGGCCTCGCCCTCGCGGCGGGCGGTGGATACATGCTCGTCGAGGCGCTCCTCGGGCAGCCGGACGGCCGGACCCAGGCCCTCATGGGCGGGATGACCCTCCTCGCGCTCGCCCTGATCCCGCTGGCGGCGGCGCGCGGACTGCTGCGGATGCGCAGCTGGAGCCGCGGCCCCGCGATCATCACACATCTGATGGCGCTCATCCCGGCATGGACGCTGCTGCGCGCCTCGGGCGCGCTGATCCCCCTCGGGATCGCGCTGGCGGCCGTCGCCGTGACCGGCCTGGTGCTTCTGGTCAACCCGACGGCCACCCAGGCGCTGGGCATCCGCGGGCCGGGCGCGACGCGCGACGCGTAGCCGGCGGGCAGGAGCGGGGGCCCGGGGGCTCAGCTCCCCCAAACGGGGTCCGGGGACAGAGCCCCCGGTCACTCCTCGGTCACTCCTCGACCAGCAGTTTCTCGCGCAGCTGCGCCAGCGTCCTCGCCAGCAGCCGGGAAACGTGCATCTGGGAGATGCCCACCTCCTGCGCGATCTGCGACTGCGTCATATTGCCGAAGAACCTCAGCAGCAGGATCCGCTTCTCCCGCGGCGGGAGATCCTCCAGCAGCGGCTTGAGCGACTCCCGGTACTCGACGCCCTCCAGCGCCTCGTCCTCCGCGCCGAGGGTGTCCGCGACCGCGGGGGACTCGTCGTCGGTGTCGGGGACGTCCAGGGAGAGGGTGGAGTACGCGTTGGCGGACTCCAGGCCCTCAAGGACCTCCTCCTCCGAGATGCCGAGTCGCTCGGCAAGCTCGTGGACCGTGGGGGAGCGGCCGTGCTGCTGGGACAGCTCGGCGGTGGCGGTGGTCAGGGAGAGCCGCAGCTCCTGGAGGCGGCGCGGCACCCGCACCGCCCACCCCTTGTCGCGGAAGTGCCGTTTGATCTCGCCCACGACCGTGGGGGTGGCGTAGGTGGAGAACTCCACGCCCCGCTCGGGGTCGAAGCGGTCCACCGACTTGATCAGGCCGATCGTGGCGACCTGCGTCAGATCGTCGAGCGGCTCCCCGCGGTTGCGGAAGCGCCGCGCCAGATGCTCGACCAGCGGCAGATGCATCCGTACGAGCTGATTGCGCAGCTCCGCCCGCTGCGGGGACCCGGCGGGCAGCTTGCGCAGCTCGATGAAGAGCGCCCGCGCCCCGCTGCGGTCCCTAGGGTCGAGCGGCTGCTCGTGCTGCTGCTCCTGCCGCTGCTCCGGCATGTGCTCGCTGTGCTCGCTCATACGGTCCGCCTGGTCCGCCTGATCTGCCTGGGCCTGGGCCTGCTCCTCCGCGGCCGCCGGCCGGCCGCCCGGTCCGTCCACCGCCGGGTGCGGCCGTGCCTGCTGCTCGGGGATGCCGGCCGACGAGCTCAGCACCCTGGGGTTGCGCTCCTCGTCCTCCTGCATCGGACCGTCCCCGTTTCCTTCGCTCACGCCGGCCCGGGTCCCGCGCCGCGCTGCTTGTACAGGCTGATGGAGACCGTCTGGTCGTCCGCCACGGAGGAGTCGACCTTGCCGGCCAGTGCGGAGAGCACCGTCCAGGCGAAGGTGTCGCGCTCCGGGGCGCGCCCGTCGGTCGTCGGGGCCGAGACCGTCACTTCGAGAGAGTCGTCGACCAGCCGGAACACACAGCTGAGGACCGACCCGGGGACGGCCTGCTGCAGCAGGATCGCGCACGCCTCGTCGACCGCGATCCGGAGATCCTCGATCTCGTCGAGGGTGAAGTCCAAGCGCGCGGCCAGACCGGCCGTGGCCGTACGCAGCACGGAAAGGTAGGCGCCCGCAGCGGGCAGACGGACTTCCACGAAGTCCTGAGTCCCGGGCTCGCCTGCGATCTGGGACACCCTCACCTCCAAGGTGCACAAGCTCTTTCGGGGCCGCGGGAGGGGAGGTCCCGAAGCCGTGGGGCATATGTCAGTACGCGGCGGTACTGCCTGGCGACGCTATCGCGATCCATGATGCCGTGTCGCCGGACCCCCAACCGATGGCTGTCACTCATGGTAAGGCTATGAGTACGGACAGTGGCTAGAGGTTTGCCGGAACCAATTGAGAGGAACCGGCGGAGGGTTGACGTACCCATGCGCCGGGCGATCGAACCGTCCTGTCGGGCCCGGTGTCGGCGTCGGTGTCCTGTCGGCGTCGGCGTCCTTGCGTCGTCGGCGCCCTTGAGTCACGGAGCCGGACGGCCGGTGATCACGGCGGTCACCGCGGCGCCGGGAGGGAAGGCCCCTTCTTCGGCGAGGGCGGTGAGCCCGTACAGCATCTTGGCCACGTACAGCCGCTCGACGGCCAGTCCGTGCCGCTGTTCGAAGTCGGCGGCGAAGGCGTCGAGCACGGGGGGCGTACGGGCGTATCCGCCGAAGTGGAAGCGCTCGTCGAGCGACCAGTTCCCGGCCGGCCCGCCGAAGGCCGCGCGCTGGATGGCGTGTATCTCCTCGCCGAGGAAGCCGCCCCGAAGGACGGGGAAGCCGATGGCCCGCCCGCCGCGGGGGAGCCCGGCGGCCAGTCCGGCGAGTGTGCCGCCGGTGCCGCAGGCGACGCCGACGACGAGGGCGTCGCCGCCCGCCCTGCCAAGCTCGCCGCCCAGCTCCCGGCCCAGGTCGGCGCAGCCGAGGGCGGCGAGGGCGTTGCTGCCGCCCTCGGGGACCACGTACACCTCGTCCGGCGCGATGTCCCCGGCGGCCTCCCGCAGGATGCGGGCCAGCACCGCGGGGTCGCGTTTCGCGCGGTAGGCAGCCCGGTCGGTGAAGTGCAGCCGCATCCCGTCCGCCGCGCACTGCGCCAGGGAAGGGTTGAGGGGGCGGCCGGCCAGCTCGTCGCCGCGTACCACCCCGACGGTGTCGAAGCCCAGCAGTCGGCCCGCCGCCGCGACCGCGCGCAGATGGTTGGAGTACGCGCCGCCGAAGGTGACCACCGGGCGGCCGGCCGCCGCCTTCAGGTTGGGCGCGAGCTTGCGCCATTTGTTGCCGGGGAGGTCCGGGTGGATCAGGTCGTCGCGCTTGAGCAGCAGACGCAGCCCGCGGGAGGTGAAGCGCTCGTCCCCGGTCTCCTGGAGCGGGGAGGGGAGCACCGGCCGCAGGGCGGCGGACAGGGAGGGCGGCGCTTCTTCGGTCACCCGTCCATTGTCGCTGTCTCGTCTTGTCGCTTCATCGACCTGCTGTGTCGAATCGCTTCGTCTGCGTGTGCCGCTCAGCGGTCGGCGAGCCACAGGTCGGGGCCGAAGACCTCGTAGTGGATGTCGGCCGCGGGCACCTCCCGGCCGAGTAGCTGCCCGCGCATCGCGCGCATGAAGGGCAGCGGACCGCACAGCCAGGCGCGCACACCGGGCGGCAGCGGAATCCCTGCCAGATCGACGAGCCCGGTGTGGACGGCCGCCGGGGTGTGGGCGGCTCGCTCGCGGCCGTCGTGCTGTTCGCACCCCTCGTGCTGTTCGTACCAGTAGTGCGCGACCGCGTCCGGGAGCTTGGCGATCAGCAGGTCGCAGTCCGCCCGCAGGGCGTGCGCGGCAGGGCTCCGGTCGCCGTGTACGACGGTGACCCGTCCGCGGTGCCCGTCGGCCGCGAGCTGCTGCAGCATCGCAGCCATGGGCGTCACTCCGATCCCGGCGGAGACGAGCAGCAGGGGCGTGTCGGCGCACTCGCGCCAGACGTCGCCCGCCCGGACGCCCTGTCGTGCGTACAGCCGGGCTTCCAGGGAGATGAGCGCGTCCGCCATCAGCCAGTAGACCTCGTCCCGGGCGGCCGCGACCTCCGGAGTGACGGCGTCGCCCAGCACCTCGGCGACGGCCGCGGAGAGAGGGGTGTGCACGGTGCGGTACTGCTCGGCGGTCACACCCAGCGAGGCGTGCTTGTGGGCGATGCGGGCCAGGATGGCGTCCGGACGGTCGTCGGGGCGTTCCGCGAGATGCGCGGCGAACGCGGCGATGGAGCCGGCCAGGGCCTGGCGCTGGGCGCCGGAGGCCTGGTTGCCGCGGTTGAACAGCTCGCGGCCGATGACTCGGACAACATGGGCGTTCCCTTGTCTTGTTCGAACCAAATAATTGGAATATTGGATGCGCATTTTTGGGGATGCGGTGCCGGGCAGCGCGGGCTGGGGGCGCTACGCGCCGCGGGTGGGGCCGAGGCCGAGCAGCAGCGGTCCGGTGGGGGAGCCGACGAGTTCCCCGACCGTGACCGGGTCGAGGGCGGTGTAGAAGGCCTCCTGGGCCCGGCGCAGCGCCCCGCGCAGCCGGCAGGCGGAGCGCAGCGGGCAAGGGGCGCCGCCTTCGCACTCGACGACGTCGCCGGGGCCCTCCAGTTCGCGAACCAGGGTGCCGACCGAGGCGGCCCGGCCGGCCGGGGTGAGCGTGAGCCCGCCGCCGCGGCCCCGGCGCGTCTCGACGAGGCCGAGGTGCTGGAGGCGGGCCACGGCCTTGGCGGCGTGGGTGTACGGGACCTGCATGGTCCCGGCCACCTCCCGGGTGGTGGGCGGGTCTTCGCCCTCTGCGACGGCCAGTCGCATCAGCACGCGCAGCGCCAGGTCGGTGAATCTTGTCAGCCGCATTGCGGCAGCGTAGAAAAATGTGCAAATGAGATGCAACTTATGCCGCGCTGTGCGAGTTGTGCGGCCAGCTTCCCGGGTGAGGGAAATGTAGTCCCATCCGTTTGTGTAATGGTGCGACGACTCACTGTGATGACAGGCTCCCTTGGCAGGTCTGAACTTGTTGATCGAGAGGGAGTCCTATGTCGGTTGATTCGGTCGGTTCGGTCGGCGAAGAGGTCCGCCAGCCGCGCGAGCAGCAGAGTCTTGGCACAGCCGCCGCGCGGAACCTCGCGACCACCACCAAATCGGCCCCGCAGATGCAGGAGATCACCTCACGGTGGCTGCTGCGCATGCTGCCGTGGGTGCAGGTCAAGGGCGGCACCTACCGGGTGAACCGCCGCCTCAGCTATGCAGTGGGCGACGGCCGCGTCACCTTTGTGCAGACCGCAGGCCAGGTCGCCGTCATCCCCGCGGAGCTCGGCGAGCTCCCGGCGCTGCGCGGCTTCGCCGACGACGACGCGCTCCGGGAGCTGGCGCAGCGCTGCGAGCAGCGCGAGTTCGCCGCCGGCGAGGTGCTGGCCGAGCGGGGGACGGCGACGGACCGGGTCTTCCTGCTCGCGCACGGCAGGGTGGAGAAGGTCGGCGTCGGGCCGTACGGGGACGAGGCGGATCTGGGCGTCCTCGCCGACGGCGCGTACTTCGGCGAGCAGGCGCTGTTGGACGGCGACGCCACCTGGGCATTCACCGCCCGCGCGGCCACCGCGTGCACCGTTCTCACCCTCACCAGGGCGGATGTGCTCAACCTCGCCGAGCGGGCGGACGGTCTGCGGGCGCATCTGGCCAGGGTCGCCGCCATTCCGCACCAGCGCACCAACAAGTACGGCGAGGCGGCGATCGATCTGGCCGCCGGCCATGTCGGCGAGGCCGTCGTGCCGCATACGTATGTCGACTACCAGGCATCCCCCCGCGAGTACGAACTGAGCGTCGCCCAGACCGTGCTGAAGGTCCACACCCGCGTCGCCGATCTCTACAACGAGCCGATGAACCAGACCGAGCAGCAGTTGCGGCTGACGGTCGAGGCGCTGCGCGAGCGCCAGGAGAACGAGCTCGTCAACCACCCCGAGTTCGGCCTGCTGAACAACTGCGACTACGCACACCGGCTCCAGCCGCACGACGGCGTGCCCAGCCCCGACGACATGGACGAACTGCTCTCCCGGCGGCGGAACTCCAAGCTCTTCCTCGCCCACCCCAAGGCCATCGCCGCCTTCGGCCGCGAGTGCAACAAGCGCGGCCTCGTCCCCGGCACCGTGGACGTCGCGGGTCACCAGGTGCCCGCCTGGCGCGGTGTGCCGATCTTCCCGTGCAACAAGATCCCGATCAGTGAGAACCGCACCACGTCCATCATCTGCATGCGTACGGGCGAGTCGGAGCAGGGTGTGGTCGGACTGCAGCAGAGCGGCATCCCGGATGAGATCGAGCCGAGTCTGTCGGTGCGCTTCATGGGCATCGACGAGCAGGCGATCATCTCCTATCTGGTGACGGCGTACTACTCGGCGGCGGTGCTGGTCCCGGACGCTCTCGGTGTGCTGGAGAACGTCGAGATCGGCCGCTGGCGCTGATGGACCGGGCTCGGCCGGGCGTACGCGCTTCGGCGCACGCCCGGCCGAGCCGAGCCGAGCCGGTCCCTGCGGCCTCGCGGCCCCGCGGTCCGCGCGCGTCCACGAGGGGGCGGCCGGCGTCCGCACAGCCGCGTCCGCGTCCCACGGAAAGGACCATCGAGTTGACCATGGCGGAATCCGTCGAGGCCCGCGAGGCCGTCGCGTTGCTGGAGCGCACCAAGAGCGTCGTCAACCCCCGGTTGCGTGCCTCCGTCGAGACGCTGCCCGGCTCCATACGGCGGGTGGCGATGTACCACTTCGGCTGGGAGCACGCCGACGGCAGACCGGCCGCGGGCTCGGCCGGAAAAGCGATCAGGCCCGCGCTGGTGCTGGCCGCGGCACGGGCGTTCGGCGGGGATGCCGAGCAGGCGGTGCGGGCCGCCGCGGCCGTGGAGCTGGCGCATAACTTCACCCTGCTCCACGACGACGTCATAGACGAGGACGCGACCCGCCGTCACCGTCCCACCGCCTGGACCGTGTTCGGCACGGCCGACGCCATCGTGGCCGGCGACGCCATGCTGGCACTCTCGCTGCGGCTGCTCGCCGAGGACCGGCACCCCGCCTCCGGCGCGGCCACGGCGCGGCTCGCCGCCTGTGTGATCGAGCTGTGCGCCGGACAGCAGGCGGACTGCGCCTTCGAGGAGCGGGCGCCGCACGAGGTCTCCCTGGACGAGTGCCTGGCCATGGCGACGGCCAAGACCGGGGCGCTGCTGGGCTGCGCCTGCGCGCTGGGCGCGCTGTACGCCGGCGCGGGCGAAGAAGAGGCCTCCGCCATGGACGCCTTCGGCCGGGAGGCCGGGCTCGCCTTCCAGCTGATCGACGATCTGATCGGGATCTGGGGCGACCCGGACCGCACGGGCAAGCCCGTGGGCGCGGATCTCGCGGCGCACAAGAAGTCGCTGCCGGTGGTGGCGGCGCTCGCCTCCGGCACCCCTGCGGGGACGGAGCTGGCCGAGCTGTACCGCGGAGCGATGAACACCCCCTCAGCTGTGCGCAGGGCGGCCGAGGCGGTCGACCGCGCGGGCGGCCGGGACTGGGCGCAGCTGCACGCCGCGGACCGGATGGCCCGCGCCGTACAGGAGCTGTCCCAGGCGGTCCCCGATCTCAAGGCCGCGGGCGATCTGCTGGCCCTGGCGGAGTACGTCACCCGGCGCAGCCGATGAGAGAGCCGACGAGAGAGACCTGAGAAAGCCGCGTGCTCCCTCGACGCGGGTGCATCTCACCCGGTATGCCCACAAGTGCTGAGACGCATTGCTGGATTCGCGAAGGATCTTCGCTACAGTCCGCGCATGCCATTGGAGTCGACTGAAGTCTGGGCGGGCTGGTACCGCGACCGACGGGGTGCCGAGGCTGTGACCATCACGGCCCGCGCGGGTCAACTGCGCACACTGATCAGGGGATCCGAGTACACGGGCGGGTCGTTTGCCGCGATAGGGCCGGCGGCCGGCGGAGCCCCGCTGCCGCCCTGTGTGCTGGAGTGGGATATGCCCCTCCCGGTGCACACGCCCGACGGGTCCGTGCAGCACGCCACGCTGAGCTGTCTGCTGACGCTGGGCGAGGTGCGCGGGGACGGCTCCAGGGACCGCACGGATCTCAGCCTCACCCTCCATCTCGGCGGCGCGGCCTATGAATCCGGCGTCGTGGGCGGCGACTTCGACGATGCGCTGTCGGTCATCCGCCGCCAGCTCCCGCCGGGCACGGAGCTGGGCAGCAGCCTGGCCCCGGTGGAGGCCTGACGGTCCTTCCGGCCGCGTGAGCCGGAGCCGCGGCGAACGGCGAGGGGCGTCCCGCCGAGGACGACGGCGGCACGCCCCTCGCTCAGGCTTCTCCGCCTTTCTCCGCTTTTCTCAGGCTTTGTCGGGCCTTCTCAGGAGACACGCTCCAGGGCGGCCGCCAGGCCGTTGGCCCACAGCGCGTTCACCCGGGCACGCTCACGTGCGTCCGGGTAGGCGTTCTGGCAGGACGGTCCAGGGCCGCCGCCTGACATCAGCTCGCTGCACGGGCCCGAGTAGTGGTCCGGCAGACCCAGCACATGCCCGGTCTCGTGCGAGGTGACGCGGGTCGAGTTGTAGATCTGGTTCTGCCGGTAGTCCAGGAAGATGTACCCGTGCCCGTGGCCGTCCGTGCTCGCGTACGAGCCCCGCGGGTCATTGCCCTCGTAGTACGCGAAGTCCCCGCGGCCCGAGGTCTCGCGCAGCGTCACATTGCTGACGGAGCCGTTCCAGATCTGTGTGCTCTGGGCTATCTGGCTGCGGAAGCTGGGTGCGCGCGAGGCGTTGTAGACGACGGTCACGGCCTGCGCGCCGGGGTTCGCGGCGCGCTTCTCGGCCACCGACTTCACGACGGCTTCGAAAAACGCCTTCGTCGCGGCGGCGTCCTCGGCGGAGCCTTCGTAGGCGGCATACGAGGGCGGTGCGGCGGGCGACGGGGCGGCGGGCTGCGGTGCGGCGGCCGCGGGCGTAGCGCCGAGCGAGGCGGAAAGAGCGAGGCCGGCGGCGGCGACGAGTAACGATCTGAGGTGGCGCATAGGGGGCTCCTGCTCGTCCGATGAACGGGTTCGGTGAACGGTTCGGCAGTCAGAGTGTCGGGGACATGTCATGTCGCCGGAATGATGTCAACGGCTGATAACACCAGGGCATCAGCCCCCGCCGGATGCCTCGGTGCGCCCCGCTCTGCACCGACTCAGGTGTCTGGTGTGGCTGTTGGGGTCCCCCTACCCTCGGCTCATGGAGCTCGAGGTGAGGCACCTCCGCGCCCTGTGCGCCATCGCTGACACCGGCAGCCTGCACAAAGCCGCCCGACGGCTGGGCGTGAGCCAGCCGTCCCTGACGACACAGCTGCGCCGCATCGAGAACTTCCTCGGCGGCGAGTTGTTCAGCCGTGAGCGCAGCGGCTGCCGGCCCACCCCGCTGGGCCGTTCCGTACTGATCCGGGGCCGCCCGCTGGTGGCCGAGATGAACGCCCTCGTCGCCGAGGCCAGGGCCGCGGCCGCCCGCACCGGCGGCCCCCGGCTGCGCATCGGCTCGACCGCGAGCCGTGCGCTGCCCGGCTGGCTGCGTCGGCTGCGCAAGCGGCTGCCCGCCACCGACATCTCGCTCCAGATGGACGTCTCCGCCAACGCCCTGCTGCGGATGACAGCCGCGGGCCAGCTTGACGTCGCCTTTGTGCACGAGGTGGAGGGCTGCCCGCTGCGGCGGCCGGACGGGCTGGCCGCACGGGTCCTCCTCGACCGCGAACCGCAGTTCGTCTCCATGGCCCTCGACCACCCGGCGGCCGCCGCACCCGTCGTCGACCTCGCCGACCTCGCGGGCGACCGCTGGATGGTCGACCCGACCGTGGACGGCGAGTGGGACGGGCTGAACCGCGTGCTCGCCGCCGCCGGGATCACCCCCCAGGTGCTGCACGGGGACTACCACACCGCCGCCTCGCTGATCGTCGTCGGCGAGGCCGTCGCACCCTGCCAGCCCACCTCCGGACCACGCGACGACATGGCGATCCGTCCGCTGCGCGGCGACCCCCTCGCCGTCCGGCTGCTGCTGTTCACCCGCCGCCGCGGGTGCGAGGAACTGTACGCGGCGGTGTACGAGGACCTCGTCGCGGCCTACCGCGATGCGGCGCTGCGTTCGGCGGCGTACCGGTCATGGCTGGTACGGCACGGAAGTCCGCTGCTCGGCGCGCCCGCGGCATGATCGGTGCGTGGGGTAGGGTGGCCGTCCCGCGCGTGGGCCTGCTGCCCACGGCCGGACACGACCTTGGAGGTGAGACCCATTACCGCAGTGGCAGGACGGGCGCTCTCCTTTCACGATGCCCATACGGGGTCCGCCGGAGACAGGTGACCAGGAGTCTGGGAGACCGGGAGACCGGAAGAGCGCCTCAGGCGATCCGAAAGGCTCCGATGTCCCTTCCTTCCCCTCTTTCCTCCCCCGTCGCCGGATTTGTCGTCGACACCCTCCGCGCCGCAGGCTGCGTCTTCGCCGAGGACGAGGCCCGTCTGATGCTCTCCGCCGCCCGCACCCGGACGGAACTCGCCGCACTCGTGGCGCGCCGGGCCGGCGGCGTGCCGCTCGAACACGTCCTGGGCTGGGCGGAGTTCTGCGGGCTGCGGATCGCGGTGGAACCCGGCGTCTTCGTACCGCGCCGCCGCACCGAGTTCCTCGCCCGCGAGGCGGCCGCGCTGGCCCGCCCCGGATCCGTCGTGGTCGACCTGTGCTGCGGCACGGGCGCGGTGGCCGCGGCCGTCGCTGCCGCCGTGCCCGGCGCCGAGGTGCACGCGTCCGACGTCGAACCGGCCGCGGTGCGCTGCGCACGCCGCAACCTCGCCGCCGCGGGCGCCCGGGTCCACGAGGGCGATCTCTACGCCCCCCTCCCCGCCGACCTGCGCGGCCGCGTCGACGTACTGATCGCCAACGCCCCCTATGTGCCCACACACCACATCGGCCTGCTGCCCCCGGAGGCACGGGACCATGAACCCCTGCTCGCCCTGGACGGTGGCGCGGACGGCCTCGACGTCCAGCGCCGCGTGGCGACGGCGGCGCCCGACTGGCTTGCCCCCGGCGGCGCACTGCTCATCGAGACAAGCGAGGACCAGGCCCCGTCCACGGCCCGGGCGGTCGAGGACGGCGGACTGGTCCCGCGCATCGCCGAATCGGAGGAGCTGTACGCCACGGTCGTCATCGGCATAGCCCGCCGATCCCGCTGAACGCACTCCTGCCGGAAAACGGCCGCACCCGGCTCCGCACGCCGCACAGGCGCACGCGGAACCGGGTGCGGGAGCAGCCCGAGTCAGCGGATGACGCGCTGGGGCTCAGCTGAAGGTCTCGTACGACGGAGTGTCGACGCCGGTCAGCTCCCGCGACCGGAACGGCGCTCGCCAGTTGCCGGTCCCAACGAATCGGGGGCCTGATCCCTGTTGTGGATCAGGCCCCCGCGGTCTGCAGGACGCGCCTCGGTCAGGCCTTCTTGGTCTCCCAGAAGATCTTGTCGATCTGGGCGATGTAGTCCAGCGCCTTCTGGCCCGTCGCCGGGTCCGTGGACGCCTTCGCCGCGGACAGGGACTTCAGCGCGTCGTTCACCAGCTGGTGCAGCTCCGGGTACTTCTCGAAGTGCGGCGGCTTGAAGTAGTCGCTCCAGAGCACCGAGACATGGTGCTTGGCGAGCTCGGCGCGCTGCTCCTTGATGTCCGTGGCGCGGGCCTGGAAGTGCGGGTCCTGGTTGGCCGCCATCTTCTCCTGGATGGCCTTGACCGATTCGGCCTCGATGCGGGCCTGGGCCGGGTCGTAGACGCCGCAGGGAAGGTCGCAGTGGGCGCTGACCTTGACCTTGGGCGCGAACAGGCGGGAGAGCATTGAGCTGTCCTTCCTCGTGATCGTCTTCTCAGGTGGGACATTACTCCGTGAGAGAAGGGATTTCGCGAGTGCCCCCTAGGGCTTAGGACGAAAGTCCGGGGTCAGTATGGGACTGGTTGGGGAATCCCCCACGCCCGCGGGGGCGGACGGGGAAGGACGTACCGGGGGAGTCGAGGGACTCGGAGGCAGCTGATGACTGAGCAGGGGCGGGAGCCGAAAGCGCCGTTCGGGGTCGCCGAGGTGACGGGGCCTTCCATGGTGCCCACGCTGTACCACGGCGATCAGCTCCTGGTGCACTACGGCGCGGTGGTGCGGCCCGGCGATGTCGCGGTGCTGCGCCATCCGCTCCAGCAGGATCTGCTGATCGTCAAGCGGCTGGTCGAACTGCGCCCGGACGGGTGGTGGGTGCTCGGGGACAATCCGGGTGCCGAGGGTGACAGCAGGCTTTTCGGCAGCGTGCCCGAGGAGCTGGTGCTCGGGCGGGTGCGCGGGCGGTACCGGCCGCGGCCGGCCGGTCAGCGTTCGGTGCGGGCGCTGCTCTCCTGGGGCTTCTCGGCGGTGCGGCCGGTCTTCTGTGACCGCTCCGCCTCCAGGCGTTTGCGGGCGCGGTAGGCGGCCACGTTGGCGCGGGTCGCGCAGCGGTCCGAGCAGTAGCGGCGGGAGCGGTTGGTGGAGGTGTCGAGGTAGGCGTTGCGGCACGGCGGCGCCTGGCACAGGCCGAGCCGGTCGACCCCGTACTCCGTCAGATGGAAGGCCAGCCCCATCGCCGCGATGGCGGCATAGCCGGCGGTGGCGTTGGAGGGATGCTCCGCCAGGTGCATATGCCAGCGCGGGTGGCCCTCGTCGTCCAGATAGTCATGGCCGGAGATCTGCGGGCTCACCGGGAACTCCATCAGCAGGGAGTTCAGCAGGTCCACGGCCTGAGCCTGGTCGCCGGAGTCCGCGGCCGTGAAGACCGCGCGCAGTCTGCCGCGCACCGACCGGAACCGGGACACATCCGCGTCCGTGGCGCGCCGCGCCGTCTGGGACGACGCGCCGAAGAGCGCCCGGACGGCCTCGACCGACGTCAGGCTGTCCTTGTTGCGCGCCGGTTCCTCGGTGTTGACCAGACGCACTGCGAAGTCCGAGTAATAGGCCAGTTCCACTTGTAGTCCTTACGGCGGCGGTCTAATGTCGAGGTAATAGATGGCTCTGTTTCGAGGGTATTACGCACCGCGATGCGATCCGGAGGAATCCCATGTCCGAGACAGTCACCGGCCAGGACGCCGACTGGCAGGCCTGGCAGCACAGCTGGGACCGCCAGCAGGAGTGGTACATGCCCGACCGCGAGGAGCGGTTCCGCGTCATGCTCGACATGGTCGAGGCCATGGTGGGTCCCGAACCCCGGGTGCTGGACCTCGCGTGCGGCACGGGAAGTATTACGGACCGGCTGCTCAAGCGGTTCCCCAAAGCGGTCAGCACCGGCGTCGACCTCGACCCCGCGCTGCTGGCCATCGCCCGCGGCCACTTCGCCGGCGATGACCGCGTCACGCTCGTCACGGCCGACCTCAAAGACCCCGAATGGGTGAAGCGGCTGCCCCATGACTCGTACGACGCCGTGCTCACCGCGACCGCCCTGCACTGGCTGCGCAGCGAACCGCTCGCCGCGCTGTACGGACAGCTCGCGGGCCTGGTGCGGGAGGGCGGCGTCCTGATGAACGCCGACCATATGATCGACCCCGCCACACCCCGCATCAACGCCGCCGAGCGTGCCCAGCGGCATGCCCGGATGGACCGCGCCAAGGCGGCGGGAGCCCTCGGCTGGAGCGAGTGGTGGCAGCTCGCCGCCCGGGACCCGCAGCTCGCCGGACCCACCGCGGAGCGCTTCGCGATCTACGGCGAGCACGCCGACGGCGACACCCCCTCGCCGCAGTGGCACGCCGAGGCGCTGCGCGCGGCGGGCTTCGCGGAGGCGCGGGCCGTATGGGCCTCGCCCAGTGACACGCTGATGCTCGCGGTCAGGTAACTCGCGGTCAGGTGACTCGCGGGCGGAGAGACGGTCGGGGAGGCGGGCGGACGGCGCCGAGACGGCAGAGGGCGGACGGGGAACAGCAGTCCCCGTCCGCCCCGGCGCCTTCATATAACCGTCAGAGAACCTTCGAAAGGAACGCCTTCGTACGGTCCTGCTGCGGATTCGTCAGCACATCGCGCGGGTGGCCCGACTCGACCACCACACCGCCGTCCATGAACACCAGCGAGTCGCCGACCTCACGGGCGAAGCCCATCTCGTGCGTGACGACGATCATCGTCATGCCGTCCTCGGCGAGACCGCGCATCACATCGAGCACCTCGCCCACCAGCTCGGGGTCGAGCGCCGACGTCGGCTCGTCGAAGAGCATCAGCTTTGGCTCCATCGCCAGCGCACGGGCGATGGCGACGCGCTGCTGCTGGCCGCCGGAGAGCTGGGCCGGGTAGTTCCCGGCCCGGTCCGACAGGCCGACGCGGTCCAGCAGCCGCACGGCCCGCTCCCGGGCGGCGGCCTTGGACTCCCGCTTGACCTGGACGGGCGCCTCCATGACGTTCTCCAGCGCCGTCATATGCGGGAAGAGGTTGAAGCGCTGGAAGACCATGCCGATGTCCCGGCGCTTCAGCGCGACCTCCCGGTCCCGCAGCTCGTAGAGCTTGTCGCCCTTCTGCCGGTAGCCGACCAGCTCGCCGTCGACGTACAGCCGACCGGCGTTGATCTGCTCCAGGTGGTTGATGCAGCGCAGGAACGTCGACTTGCCGGAGCCGGACGGCCCCACGAGGCAGAACACCTCGCGCGGCGCCACCTCCAGGTCGATGCCCTTGAGCACCTCGATATGGCCGAAGGACTTGTGGACGCCCTCCGCCTTGACCATCGGCCGGCCGGAGTCGGGGGTCTTCACATCGGTGGACTTCATACGGTCTTGCCTCCCACCTGGCTCGGAACCCGGAACGAGGTGAGCTGGGCCTTGAGTCGCTGCAGAGGTGTCGGCGGCAGCGTGCGGTTGCTGCCGCGGGCGTAGTAACGCTCCAGGTAGTACTGGCCGATGCTGAACACCGTGGTCAGCGCCAGGTACCAGATGGAGACGATGATCAGGGACTCCATGACGGCGAGCGTCCGGGAGCCGAGCTGCCGGCCGCGCAGGAACAGCTCCCCGTAGCCGATGGCGAACGCCAGCGACGAGGTCTTCAGCATATTGATGAACTCGTTGCCGGTCGGCGGGATGATCACCCGCATCGCCTGCGGCAGCACGATGCGGCGCATCGTCTGGGAGCCCTTCATGCCCAGGGCGTGGGCCGCCTCGGTCTGGCCGGTGTCGACCGACTGGATGCCGGCCCGGGTGATCTCCGCCATGTACGCGGCCTCGTTCAGGCCGAGCGCCAGCAGCGCGGCCACGAACGGCGTCATGACGTCGTTCATCTCGTTCTTGTAGATCGGCCCGAGATCGAGCGTCGCGAAGACGAGCGAGAGGTTGAACCACAGGAAGATCTGCACCAGCACCGGGGTGCCGCGGAAGAACCAGATGTACGCCCAGGCGACGGACGACAGCACCGGGTTCGGCGACAGCCGCATCACGGCCAGGATCGCGCCGAGGACGACGCCGATCGTCATCGACAGCACGGTGATCTTGAGCGTCTCCCAGGCGCCCCAGGCGAAGGTGCCGTCGAGGAGCTTGTCGCCGACGACGCTCCACTGGATCTGGGCGTCGGCGAACGCCTTCACCAGCAGTCCGAGGAGCGCCAGCACGACGACGCTGCCGATCCAGCGCCCGTAGTGGCGGACGGGGATGGCCTTGATCGCCTCGGGGCGGGCGGCGGCCACGGCTGCGCCGTGGCCGCCGCCGCTGCCGCCGTCCTTCGGGTCTGAGCCCTGGGGGTCCGGGGTGGGGACCTTGTCGAGAGGGTCGGTCACTTCGGTTGCCTTACGTTATGCCGTGCGGAGTGGAGGAGCGGCGAGCGGTGTTCCGCTCACTTGCCCGCGTTGACCGTGGCCGTCTCGATGGCGCCGGACTCGGCCTTCCACTTCTTCAGCACCTCGCCGTAAGCGCCGTCGTCGATGATCTTCTGGACGGCGGCCTTGAGGGCGTCGCGCAGCTCCGGGTTCTGCTTGCTGACCGCGATGCCGTACGGTGCGGCGTCGATCTGCTCGCCCACGACCTGGAAGAGGTTGCCGCCGCCGGCCTCCAGCTCGTTGTAGAGGGCCACCGGGAAGTCGGTGATCACGGCGTCGGCGCGCTTGGTCTGCAGCTGGGTGATGGAGTCGGTGTCCTGGTCGGAGATGAACTCCTTGATCTTCTCGTCACCGCACTTCTGCTGCTGGGCCTTGAGCAGGTCCTCGTTGGCCGTGCCGCGCTGGGCGGCCACGGTCAGACCGCACAGGTCGTCGAGCGTGCTGATGTTCTTCGGGTTGCCCTTGTGGGTCAGGATCGCGGAGCCGGCCTTGAAGTAGTTCACGAAGTCGGCGCCGCCCTTGGCGTCCTCGCTCGCGCCCTGCTGGCGCTCCTTGGTGTCCGTCATGGAGGACATCACGATGTCGTGGCGGCCGTTGTTCATACCCAGGACGAGCTGGTCGAACGTGGCGTTCTCAAACTTGAACTCGACGCCCAGGACCTTGCCCAGCTCCTTGCCGAGGTCGATGTCGACGCCGGCCGGCTGGTTGCTCTCGTCCATGAACTCCATCGGCGCGTACGCGATGTCCGAGCCGACCTTGATGACCTTGGACTCCTGGTACTTCGCCGGGAGCTGGTCGAACAGCGGGGCGGCGGAGGCGGCGGGCGTCTCCTTGCCGGTGCCGCCGCTCTCGCTGCCCTTGTCGGTCTGATCCCCGCAGGAGGTCAGAAGCAGGGTTCCAGCGACCGCTACGGCGCTGATCGCGGCAAGGCGGGAGGTGCTGCGAGTCCTTGCGGCGAAGGCGCGGCGGGTGGTGCTTGCGGTCATAGTCGGTGCCTCCGGCGGCGTGATGAGGGAGTTGCCAGTCGCTGGTCCACTCGGGGGTTTACGTGGGGGGTCGTCGCGTCCGGGTGCGTCGTCCGTGGCCGTGCGGTTGCCGTGCGGTGGCCGTTGCGGCACGGGCGCGTGCACTCGTCCGTGTACTCATCTTCGAGTGTCGCGACCTTGTGTGTTTTGGGCATCTTGCCATTCGGACTAGCCCAAGCAGGGGGCTTCGCATGTCAAAATCGGATAACGGGTCACCCCCGAACCCCCACAGGCCGGTACATCAAGGCCGGACCTTTCGCGGGATTACCTTCTTCCCACCGGAAGATCTCCTGTCCGTCGTGCGTTGTCGGCGTTATTCACTGCGCAAAGCGGGCTTGTCCGTATTTCCGGGATATCTGGGATTTCCGTCCGTGAGGTCCTATGAGGCGCGTCACGCGGCTTGTGATCGATCACAAATGGACTCGTCGGGCCCATGGCCGGTCCGGTAAGAAGGACGTTTACACCCCTCATCCGGGGCTCAGGGCGCGTTGTGCGGCGCGCCCGCGCGTACGAACCTCCTCCGCGAGGCGGGCCAACCGCCGAGCGGGGACCGGACGCGGTGCCCGCCCACCCCTCCTCAACCAGGAGTGGCCACCCTCAACTGATGAAGACTTAAGGGGTCAACGAAACATGGCAGCGGAGATCGTCAATCCTCGCAGCGACAGTGACACGGAACGCGACCGTGAGCGCTCCGCCGGGGGCAGCGGCACAGACGCCGCGGAAGCTCCCGGCGAGCCCTTCGATCCGGCCTTCGCGCTGCACCGCGGCGGGAAGATGGCCGTCCAGGCCACGGTGCCCGTCCGCGACAAGGACGACCTGTCCCTCGCATACACGCCCGGTGTCGCCAAGGTGTGCACGGCGATCGCGGAGCAGCCCGAGCTCGTCCACGACTACACCTGGAAGTCCCAGGTCGTCGCGGTTGTGACGGATGGGACCGCGGTGCTCGGACTGGGGGACATCGGCCCGGAGGCGTCGCTTCCGGTCATGGAGGGCAAAGCGATCCTCTTCAAGCAGTTCGGCGGCGTCGACGCGGTGCCGATCGCGCTCGCCACGACCGATGTCGACGAGCTCGTCGAGACCGTCGTCCGCCTCGCGCCGTCCTTCGGAGGAGTGAACCTTGAGGACATCTCGGCGCCCCGCTGCTTCGAGATCGAGCGCAGGCTCCAGGAGCGGCTGGACATTCCCGTCTTCCACGACGACCAGCACGGCACGGCGATCGTCACCCTGGCCGCGCTGCGCAACGCGGCGAAGCTGACCGGGCGCGAGCTCGGCGAGCTGCGCGCCGTCATCTCAGGCGCGGGCGCGGCGGGCGTGGCCATCGCGAAGTTCCTCCTGGAGGCGGGCATCGGCGATGTCGCCGTGGCCGACCGCAAGGGCGTCGTCAGCCGGGACCGCGAAGACCTCACGCCGGTCAAGCGCGAGCTGGCGGAGATCACCAACCGGGCGGGGCTCACCGGATCGCTGGAGAAGGCGCTGGCCGGTGCGGACGTCTTCATCGGCGTCTCCGGCGGCACGGTGCCGGAGGAGGCGGTGGCCTCGATGGCCCCGGACGCATTCGTGTTCGCCATGGCCAACCCGAACCCCGAGGTGCACCCGGACGTCGCCCACCGGCACGCGGCCGTGGTCGCGACCGGCCGCAGCGACTACCCGAACCAGATCAACAACGTGCTGGCCTTCCCCGGGATCTTCGCGGGGGCGCTCCAGGTGCGGGCGTCCCGGATCACGGAGGGCATGAAGATCGCGGCGGCGAACGCGCTGGCGGATGTCGTGGGCGACGCGCTCGCGCCGGAGTACGTCATCCCGTCGCCGTTCGACGAGCGCGTGGCGCCCGCGGTGACGGCGGCGGTGGCGGCGGCGGCGAGGGAGGAGGGGGTGGCGCGGCGGTGACGCCGTGACGCCTTGCGCGGGGGGTGCGGGTTCTTTTCCCGCCCTCCCGCCCTTTTGGGTGTGCGGGGGCTTCGCCCCCTTGCACCCCCTGGCGGCGCTGCGCGCCGTTCCTGTGCTTGTTCCGTCCTGTGAGGCGCGGGCGCGCTTTCGGGTTTCTTGGGGTGCGGGGTCTTGTCGTGCCTCGGGTGGTCGGGGCCCCTCCGGGCTCACCTCCTCAAGGCCGGCGGCGTGACCGGTCCTGTTCAGGGCCACCCCGGTCTTGCCGCCGGTCCTCTGCGGGGGCGACCCTGCACGGCCCCTCCGCCGCAGACAGGCGCGGCTCCCCGGCGTCCCGCCCCTCCGCCGCAGACGGGCACGGCCCCCGGCGTCCCGCCCCTCCGCTCCTGACGGGCGCGGCTCCCCGCAGTCGGCTCCTCCGCACCTGAGGGGTCTCGGTCCCCCGAAGTCGGGCCCCGCCAAGCCAGACAGGTGCCCAGTCACCCCGGTCGGCCCCTCCGCGCCATGCGGGTCCCGTTACCCGCATGGCGGCTCCCTGCACGGTGCGGGGACCTCGCCCAGCTCCCGCGTCTGACAGGGCGTCGGACCTTTCCGCCCGCCCGCGCTTGGCTGGGGTGCCGCGCTCCTTCCCGCCTTCCCGAGCGCGGTGGGGTGCTGGAACCGTGCGGGTCCCCCCACGCCCCCAGGGCGAAGGGGGAGGTGGGTGGGAGAGGCGCCTGCCCGGGCCCCGGGTGCCTGCGCGGAGTGGGGCGGTGCCCAGGGGCGTCCGGTGCCCCGGGGGTTACCGGGGAGTCCGCCCCGTGGGCTTTCCTCCGACGTCTTCCGAGGTTCACCGTCAGCTGCTGGTATGCGCACGCCATTTCGAACCTGGAGGCGTGTGTGAATCTCGTGGTCAACGGCGACGCCGAAAGCGGGCCCGGCGGCACCGCCGAGCCCGTGCAGGATGTGACGGGCTGGCGGATCGTGCAGGGGGCTCCTGCGCTCATCTCGTACAGCTACGGCGGCGGCTATCCGACCGCCGCCGACCCCGGACCCGCCGACCGCGGGAGCCGGTTCTTCTCCGGGGGGAACAGTCCCCGCACGGCGCTGCTGCAGGACGTCGCACTGCCCGAGCGGGGTACGACGGGCCGGCGGGCGGTCGACAGGGGCGCCGTGCGGTACACGGTCGCCGGGTGGCTCGGCGGCTACGCGGGCCAGGAGGACGGCGTCCGGCTGTCCGTGGAGTTCCGGGACGCGCAGGGCGCCCCGGTGGCGCTGTCGGTCCTCGGCCCGGTCACGGCCGCCGAGCGGCTGTCCCGTACCGCGCTTGTGGAGCGCACGGCGTCCGCGACCGTGCCCCCGGGTGCACGCAGCGCCCGTGTGCTGCTGGTCTTCACCCGTGCCGGAGGCACGTCCAACGACGGCTACGCGGACGGGATATCGCTCACGCTCAACGCCGCCACGGCCACTGCGAGGGGACGCAAGTGAAGCTCAACCGACGTGATCTGCTCAAGACGGCCGCCGCGGCGGGCGCGCTCAATCTCGCCTGGCCGCTGAGTGCGGGGCTCACGCCCGCGCAGGCGCGTGAGGCCGCCGAGGCGCTCGGCGCGGACTACGACCCCGGGCCGTTCACCCTCGGCGTCGCCTCGGGCGACCCGCAGCCGGACAGCGTGCTGCTGTGGACGCGGCTCGCCCCCGAGCCCCTCGCGCCGGAGCAGGATCTGCCGGAGATCGTCGAGGTGGAGTGGGTGGTGGCCAGGGACCGTTCGCTGCGCCAGGTGGTGGCCCGCGGGACCGTTCCCGCCTCCGCCACGCTGGGCCACAGCGTGCATGTGCCCGTGGGAGGGCTGTCCGCGGGCGTCTGCTACTGGTACGCGTTCAAGGCGCTCGGCGCTGTCAGCCGTGTCGGCCGGACGAGGACCGCGCCCGCCGGCCGGGTCTCGGAGGTCCGTTTCGCCGCGGCCAACTGCCAGGCGTTCCACGACGGCTACTACGCCGCCCACCGCGGCATCGCCCGCGAAAACGTCGACTTCGTCGTCCACCTCGGCGACTACATCTATGAGCACGGCCAGGTCGGCGGGGTCCCCGAGGACCATGTGCGGGACCACGAGGGCCCGGGGACCTTCACGCTCGCCGACTACCGCCGCCGCCATGCGCTCTACAAGGGCGACCGCTCCCTGCGTGAGGCGCACGCCGCGCACCCGTGGTTTCTGACCTGGGACGACCACGAGGTGGTCAACGACTACAGCGGCGGCGCGGGCGGCGCGCCCTTCATGCGGCGCCGGGCGGCCGCGTACCAGGCGTGGTACGAGAACATGCCGCACCGGGACAGCGGCGTCACCGGCGGCACGGCGCTGCCCGACCCGGAGATCCACCGGGTGCGCCGCTGGGGCGATCTGCTGGAGCTGACCGTGCTGGACCTGCGCTCGTACCGCTCGGCGCAGAACCTGCCGGACGGCACGATTCTGGGCGCCGAGCAGAAGTCGTGGCTGAAGCGGGGCATCTCCGACGCCCCCGACGCCTGGCATGTCTGGGCCAACTCGATCATGCTCAGCCAGCTCCGCCGCAGCCCCGGCGGCTGGTACATGTTCACCGACCAGTGGGACGGCTTCCTCGCCGAGCGGAAGGAGGTCCTCGGACATGTGCACAGCTCCGGTCTTGAGGATCTGGTCGTGGTCACCGGCGACTGGCACTCCGCGTTCGTGGACGACCTCCGGCCGGACTTCGACGACACGTCGTCGCCGGTCGTGGGCACGGAGTTCACCGCGCACTCGGTGACCTCCGGCGCGTACTCCGCGGACTGGAA
The DNA here is from genome assembly GCF_026420845.1 of Streptomyces sp. PR69. Classification (GTDB taxonomy): domain Bacteria; phylum Actinomycetota; class Actinomycetes; order Streptomycetales; family Streptomycetaceae; genus Streptomyces. Next base: position 34,258 of record NZ_JAOWCB010000039.1, read on the forward strand.
CAAGACCAACGGCCCGGTCATGGGCGCGGCCAACCCCCATCTGCAGTACTTCGAGGGCAACCGCTACGGCTATGACGTCTACACCGTCACGCCGGAACGGTTCAGCGCCCATATGCGGGTCATCGCCGACCGCCGCGACCCCGCCTCGCCGGTGTCCACGCTGACCACGTTCCATGTGGACCGGGGCAGGGCGGGCTCGTACGAGGACCCCGCGACGAAGAACTCCCCGGCCCAGTACCGCCGGGACTGACGGGACGGTCACGCCAGGACGCACATCACACCGGTGCGCGGTACCGCCGCGCACCGGCCCGGCCTACTCTCAGGCGCATGTTCGCTGCCTACGCTGCCCGCATCGACCGTGAGAACCCGCTCAAGGGACTTGAACTGGGCGAACGCCCCGCGCCTGAAGCCCGCCCCGGATGGCGGACGGTCACCGTCAAGGCCGCCTCCCTCAACCACCACGACCTGTGGTCGCTGCGGGGCGTCGGCCTCGGCGACGACAAGCTGCCGATGATCCTCGGCTGTGACGCCGCGGGCGTCGACGAGGACGGCAACGAGGTGGTGCTGCACTCCGTCATCGGCCAGACGGGGCACGGCGTCGGCCCCGACGAGCCCCGTTCCATCCTCACCGAGCGCTACCAGGGCACCTTCGCCGAGCAGGTCTCCGTCCCCGCCTGGAACATCCTGCCCAAGCCGAAGGAGCTGTCGTTCGAGGAGGCCGCCTGTCTGCCGACCGCCTGGCTCACCGCGTACCGCATGCTCTTCACCAACGCCGGGGTGCGCCCGGGGGATTCGGTGCTCGTCCAGGGCGCGGGCGGCGGCGTCGCCACCGCCGCGATCGTCCTCGGCAAGGCCGCCGGGCTGCGGGTGTACGCCACCAGCCGCGACGAGACCAAGCGGCGGCGCGCCGTCGAGCTGGGCGCGGAGGAGGCGTACGAGCCGGGGGCCCGGCTGCCGCGGCGGGTGGACGCCGTCATTGAGACCGTGGGCGCGGCGACCTGGTCCCACTCGGTCAAGTCGCTGCGCCCCGGCGGCACCCTGGTGATCTCCGGCGCGACCAGCGGCGACCGCCCCGCGCATGCCGAGCTGACCCGGATCTTCTTCCTGGAGCTCAAGGTCGTCGGCTCCACCATGGGGACCAAGGACGAACTGGAGGACCTGCTCTCCTTCTGCGCGGCCACGGGGGTGCGGCCGGTGATCGACGAGGTGCTGCCGCTGGACCGGGCGCGGGAAGGCTTCGAGAAGATGGAGAGCGGCGAGCTGTTCGGAAAGATCGTGCTGACGACCTCTTGATGGGCCGTCAGTTCTGCTGATGGGATCCGGCTCATGCGACTGGTGCGGGTGAACCCGCGTATGAGCCGGATTCTCCGTCTGCTGGTGACGGCCCTGGCACTCTGCTCCTGTCTGGCCGTGCCGGGGCTGACGCCGGCCGCCGCGGCCCCCGCCGCCCGCGGCCCCGCCCCCGCCGCACGCGCCGCGGACCGCCCGGACGGCATCCCGCCGCTGACCGACGACCGCGGCCGGGTGATCACCCTGCGTGGCTGGAACGTCGAGGACAAGACCGGCCGGGGCGAGTCGGCCCTGACGGCCGTCACCGAGAAGCACTTCCGCGATATGCGGGCGAAGGGGTTCAACGCCGCCCGGCTGCTGGTCTTCTGGGACGATCTGGAGCCGCGGCGCGGCCGGTACAGCCAGGAGTATCTGCGCCGGATCGAACGCATCCTGAACTGGGCGCACCGGCACGGCATCCAGGTGGTGCTGGACGCCCACCAGGACGTCTTCGGACCGGCCTTCGGGCGCCGCGGCATCCCCGAGTGGGCTGCCAGGACCGACGGCCTGCCCTTCACCCCGCACCCCGACGACTGGTTCTCCGAGTACTTCGAGCCCGCCGTGCAGCGGGCCTTCACCCATCTCTACGAGGACCCGGACCTCCGGCGCGCCCAGGCGCGGATGTGGCGCGTTCTGGCGGCCCGCTTCGGCGGCCATCCGGCCGTCCTCGGCTATGACCTGATCAACGAGCCGATGGGGGAGCTGCGGGACGGCGAGGACCTGGCGACCGCGGCCCGCCGGATCGAGCGCGAGCAGCTCACGCCGATGTACAACCGCCTCGCGGACGCGGTCCGCTCGGTCGACCGCGACAGCTGGCTCTTCGTCGAGCCGACGCCGATCGTCGGCGAGGGTGTGCCGACGGGCCTGGGCCGGATCGAGGATCCGAAGGTCGTCTACGCGCCCCACTTCTACAACACCGCCATGGAGGCGGGGGCGGACTACGACCCGGACGCGGGCTGGATCGAGGCGTACGAGGCAGCCGTCACGGTCTACCCCGCGCGGCAGCGCATCCCGGTGGTGGTGGGGGAGTGGGGGCCGCTGAACAACGCGCTGCCCAATATGTCCCGCTTCTACCGTGACGCGCTCGCCTCGCTGAGCCGCTACAGCTCCGGCTGGGCGGGCTATGTGTGGTGCTACGGCGGCGGCTACTGCGCGGTCGACGCCGAGGGCCGCTTCCGTGCCAACAAGGAGCAGACGGCGGCCCCGTACGCGGCGGCGGTCGCGGGGCGGGTCGCCGTCGACGCGTACGACCCCGGGGGCGGGACGTACCGGCTGCGATACCGGGCGACGGGCCGCGGGGCCGGCGTCAGCGAGCTCTCACTGCCCCCGGCTCCGGCCGGATGGCGGATCGCGGTGACGGGCCGCGCCTGGACGCCGACTGAGGCCGCGGCGCCGGGGAGGGCGTGCACGGTGTGGGTGCTCGCGGCGCCGGGGGCCGAGGTCGAGGTCATGGTCACCCGTGGCGATGTCAACCAGGGTTGACGGTCTTCGGCCTGTCAATGTAGGTTGACAGGTATGAGTGAGGCAACCGATCTCGCCCAGCGTGCGGGCGACCGCGATCCACGGGTGGGGCTGCGTGCCGTCGCCGCGCTGCGCCGGCTGCTGGAGCAGCTCGAAGCGGTGCAGGTGCGCAGCGCGCGCAATCAGGGCTGGTCCTGGCAGGAGATCGCGGGGGAGCTGGGCGTCAGCCGGCAGGCCGTCCACAAGAAGTACGGGAGGCAGTGATGTTTGAACGCTTCAGCAAGGACGCGCGCGATGTGGTGACCTGCTCCGTGGCCCTGGCGGAGCGGACCGGGGCGGACTCCGTCACCGAGGAGCATCTGCTGCTGGCCATGCTGGACCAGGAGGGCACGCGTGCGGCCTTCGCCTTCGCGGCGCTCGGCGTCGCCGACCGGCGCGCCTCGGTGGAGGCGGCCCTCGCGGCGGCCCGACGCCGCGGCGGGCTCTCCCGCGCGGACGCGGACGCGCTGGCCGGACTCGGCATCGATGTGACCGAGGTCGTCTCCAAGGTCGAGGCCGTGCACGGGGAGGGAGCGCTGCGGTCTGGCGGCAGGCCGAGACGGCGGTGGACGTCAGGACGCCGCGGCTTCACCCCTGCCGCGAAAGACGCCCTGGAGAAGTCTCTTCGCATCGCTGTGGCCCGCGGCGACCGCCATATCGGCGGCGAGCACCTGCTGCTGGCGTTGACGGCCATGCCGGGGGTGGTGGCGGAGGTCCTCGCGGACCACGGGGCGACGTATGAGTCCGCGCAGCGTGCGATGTTCGGGTCCGGTCCACGCGGCTCGTGACGGGCCGCCCCCGCCGGGCCCTTCCCGAAACCGGGGCTCCGCCCCCGGACCCCCCCGTCCGCAAACTCCCCCAGACTCCTTCCGGGATGCGCCTTTCAGACGGGCTGTTCCGGCGCAGCCGAATCCAGCCCCGCCTGGGGGCGCCTCCGTGGGGGTGCCCCTGGGGGCACCTCCCAGCGGTAGCTGGGGGAGGAGTCTGGGGGAGGTAGCTGGGGGAGTTCGAGACGCGGGGGCCTGGGCATCCCGGCCCCGCGGCGTCCGAGGCGCAAGGACTTGCACATCCGGCCTCGCCGGCCTCTGAGGCGCGGGGTGCGGGGTGCGGGCGGAGCCCCAGGGGCCTACGGCTTGGGGGCTCTGAGGAGCGCCGAGATGTGGGCCGCGGCCGTCGAGAGATGGCGGCGCGCCTCGGTCAGCTGCGCCGCCGTCACCCCGTGGTCCCGCGCCGCATCGCGGATGTCGTCGCGGAAGCGGTCGAGCAGCCGGTCCAGGTCCCGCGCCGGATCACCCGAGTCCCGGGTGTCCTTCGCCCACTCCGGGACCGTCTCCTCCGCCGGCTCCGGCCGGACGTACGGCGGCCAGGCCGCGCTCTTCGCCAGGCCGCCCAGCTGCGCGCTGAGTTCGCTGAGCCCTTCCCGTACGCCGGTCGGCCAGTCGCCCCGCGCGAAGTGGTCCTGCACCTGCTCCTGCACCTGGCGTGCGATGCGCTGCATCTCCTGACGCGCCGTCTCCTGCGCCTCCCGCGCCCGGCGCGACTCGTCCTTCGCCCGGCGCGTCTGCTCCTTCCACTCCTGCTTGGCGCGGCGCAGCTCCTCCTTGGCGGCCTGCCACGACTGCTCGCCCGTCGCGTCCTTCGGCGTCTGCCGGGTCTCGGTCGCCGCGGCCCGCATCTCGCTGCGCAGCTTGCCCGCCGCGCCGCGGACGTCGTCGCGGATCTCGGCGGCCAGCTCGGAGACCGACTCGCGGATCTCCCGCTCCAGGTCGTCGAGTTCGCCGGTGCGCCCGGCGAGCTCCTCGCGGCCCGCGTCCGTGATCGAGTAGACCTTGCGGCCGCCTTCCGTGGCATGGGTGACCAGGCCCTCGGCCTCCAGCTTGGCCAGCCGCGGGTAGACGGTGCCCGCGCTGGGCGCGTACAGGCCCTGGAAGCGCTCCTCCAGCAGCCGGATGACCTCGTAGCCGTGGCGCGGCGCCTCGTCCAGCAGCTTGAGCAGATACAGGCGGAGCCGGCCGTGGGCGAAGACGGGGGGCATGTCAGAGCACCTTCCCGGCAGCGGCGTCGGACGGTTCGCTGCCGGGGTCGGCCGGCGGGCGGCGCAGCAGGGCGATGGAGCCGGAGACGGTCGTCACCTTGAGGGAGCCGGTGCCCGCGCCCAGCGTGCCGGTGATCTTCTTCGCGCCCCACTGGCCGCTGACCCGGAGGTCGTCGAAGGCGTTGGAGACGGCGCCGCCCGTGGTGTTGATGCCGACCTGTGCGTCCGCGGGCTGGGGCAGCCGGATCGCCACCTCGCCTGAGACGGTGGTGAGCCGGATGTCGGGCGGTGCGGCGCCGGCGGCCGGGGCGAGGTCCAGCACCATGTCGCCGCTGACGGACTCCGCCCGCACGGACCGGCCCAGGCCCTCGATCACCGTGAGGTCGCCGGACACGGACTCAAAGCGCAGATCGCCCGCCAGCGACTGGGCCTCCAGGCTGCCGGAGACGGACTCGGCGCGGACGGCGCCGGTCAGGCCGACCAGCGTGGTGTCGCCGCTGACGCCGCGCACAGTGGCGTCGCCGCGGATGCCGGAGACGACGGCCCCGGCCCCGATGACGCCGACCTCGACGGCGGCGTCCGCCGGCACGGTGAGGGAGACGACCGCCTCGCGCCGCCAGCCCTTGGGGTCCAGCCATTTGAGGAGGCCCTTCCAGGGGAGGTCCTCATAGGCGACCGTGAGGGTGGAGCCCTGCTGGGTCACGATCAGCGGCGGGCCGTCCAGCGCCGAGACCTCGAGCCGGGCGGGGCCCTTGTCCGTGCCGACGACATTGACCGTGCCGTTGACGATGCGGACGTTGAGGGCGGTCACGGGATCGTCGAAGACAAGCTTGGCAGGCTCGGCGACTTCCCAGGTCGAGTGGGGCATGACGGGGCCTCCTCGGCAGCCGTAGCAACGCAACATATCGCGTCTCCTGGTAACACGATATATCGCGGTTGCCGGGTGTCAAGGCGGGTGGTGCGCTCCACCGTCTCTGCCGTCACCCGGGTTACGCCGTCACGCCGTCACGCCGTCTCCCGTCACTCTTCGTCTTCGTCGTCCAGCCGCGCCAGCCAGGTGGCCAGCCGCTCCACCGGCACCTCGAAGTCCGGGTTCAGATCGACGAACGTGCGCAGCTGCTCAGCGAGCCACTCAAAGGTGATCTCCTCCTCGCCGCGCCGCTTCTCCAGCTCTTCGATGCCTCGGTCGGTGAAGTACACGTCCAGCTCCAGTAGGCAAAAACGGGTTACGTGCTTGTACGTACAAGTGCGTAGATGCACATACAAGTATGGCGGGCAACGCAGAGGGCCCGGACCGCACCGCAGTGCAGCCCGGGCCCTCAGACGCGGTGGATCAGCGCAGCATCCGCGCAGGTCAGGCCTCGAAGACCTCGGAGACCAGCTGCTGCTGCTCCTGCTGGTGGCGCTTCGCCGAGCCGACCGCAGGGGAGGAGGAGTGCGGCCGGGAGATCCGGCGCAGACGCTCGCCGTGCGGGATGTCCGCGCCGACCGCCAGATCCAGGTGGTCGATCAGGTTCAGCGCGATGAACGGCCACGCACCCTGGTTCGCCGGCTCCTCCTGCGCCCACAGGTACTTCTCGGCGTTCGGGAACTTGGCGATCTCGGCCTGCAGCTCCGCGCCCGGCAGCGGGTAGAGCCGCTCCAGCCGGATGATCGCCGTGTCCGTGACGCCGCGCTTCTTACGCTCCGCCTCCAGGTCGTAGTAGACCTTGCCGGCGCAGAAGACGACCTTGCGCACGCCCGCGGGGTCGACGGAGTCGTCGCCGATGACCGGCCGGAAGCCGCCGACCGTGAACTCCTCCGCCTTCGACGCCGCGGCCTTCAGACGCAGCATCGACTTCGGGGTGAAGACGACGAGCGGCTTGTGGTGCGGGTTGTGGACCTGCCAGCGCAGCAGGTGGAAGTAGTTCGACGGCAGGGTCGGCATCGCGACCGTCATGTTGTTCTGCGCGCAGAGCTGGAGGAAGCGCTCCGGGCGGGCGGAGCTGTGGTCCGGGCCCTGGCCCTCGTAGCCGTGCGGCAGCAGCAGGGTGACGCCGGAGGTCTGGCCCCACTTCTGCTCGGCGGAGGAGATGAACTCGTCCACCACCGTCTGCGCGCCGTTGACGAAGTCGCCGAACTGCGCCTCCCACATCACCAGCGCGTTCGGGCGGGCAAGCGAGTAGCCGTACTCGAAGCCCATCGCCGCGTACTCGCTGAGCAGCGAGTCGTAGACGTTGTAGCGGGCCTGTTCCTCGTTGTTCAGGTAGAGCAGCGGGGTGTACTCCTCGCCGGTCTCCTGGTCGACCAGGACGGCGTGGCGCTGGCCGAAGGTGCCGCGGCGGGAGTCCTGGCCCGCGAGCCGCACCGGGATGTTCTCCATCAGCAGCGAGCCGATGGCCAGCGTCTCGCCCATGCCCCAGTCGATCGTGCCGTCCTCGACGGAGGCGGCGCGGCGCTGGAGCTGCGGCAGCAGCCGCGGGTGGACGGTGATGCCGTCCGGGATGTTCACCTGGGACTCGGCGATCCGCTTGACGACCTCCTGGGAGACCGCGGTGTCGACGTGCACCGGGAACTCGGGCTGGGCGTCCGGGACATGTGCCGGGGCCGGGTGCGAGGTGGCCTCGCGGACCTCCGCGAAGACCTTCTCCAGCTGGCCCTGGAAGTCCTGGAGCGCCTGCTCCGCCTCTTCCAGCGTGATGTCGCCGCGACCGATCAGCGACTCGGTGTACAGCTTGCGCACCGAGCGCTTCTTGTCGATCAGGTTGTACATCTGCGGGTTGGTGAACTGCGGGTTGTCGCCCTCGTTGTGACCGCGGCGGCGGTAGCAGATGAGGTCGATCACGACATCCTTGTTGAACGCCTGGCGGAACTCGAAGGCGAGCCGGGCCACGCGGACCACGGCCTCCGGGTCGTCGCCGTTCACATGGAAGATCGGGGCCTCGATCATGCGGGCCACATCGGTCGCGTACATGGACGAACGCGAGGACTCCGGGGCGGCGGTGAAGCCGACCTGGTTGTTGATCACGATGTGGACGGTGCCGCCGGTGCGGTAGCCGCGCAGCTGCGACATGTTCAGCGTCTCGGCGACGACGCCCTGGCCGGCGAAGGCCGCGTCGCCGTGCAGGGCGACGGGCAGGACGGTGAAGTCCGTGCCGCCCTTGTTGATGACGTCCTGCTTGGCGCGGGCGACGCCCTCCAGGACCGGGTCGACGGCCTCCAGGTGGGAGGGGTTGGCGACCAGGGAGACCTTGATCTGCTCGCCGTCGAGGCCGGTGAAGGTGCCCTCGGCGCCCAGGTGGTACTTCACATCGCCGGAGCCGTGCATCGACTTCGGGTCGAGGTTGCCCTCGAACTCCCGGAAGATCTGCGCGTACGACTTGCCGACGATGTTCGCCAGGACGTTGAGGCGGCCGCGGTGGGCCATGCCGATGACGACCTCGTCGAGACGGGACTCGGCCGCGGAGTCGATCACCGCGTCGAGCAGCGGGATGACGGACTCGCCGCCCTCCAGCGAGAACCGCTTCTGGCCGACGTACTTGGTCTGCAGGAAGGTTTCGAACGCCTCGGCGGCGTTCAGCCGGCGCAGGATGCGCAGCTGCTCCTCGCGCTCCGGCTTGGTGTGCGGACGCTCCACCCGGTCCTGCAGCCACTTGCGCTGCTTGGGGTCCTGGATGTGCATGAATTCGATGCCGGTGGTGCGGCAGTAAGACTCACGCAGCACGCCCAGGATGTCGCGCAGCTTCATCATCGACTTGCCGGCGAAGCCGCCGACCGCGAACTCGCGCTCCAGGTCCCACAGGGTGAGCCCGTGCTCGGTGATGTCCAGGTCGGGGTGCTTGCGCTGGCGGTACTCCAGCGGGTCGGTGTCGGCCATGACATGGCCGCGGACCCGGTAGGAGTGGATCAGCTCGAAGACGCGCGCCGCCTTGGTGACGTCGTCGTCGTGCGAGGCGTCGATGTCCTTGAGCCAGCGGACCGGCTCGTACGGGATGCGCAGCGACTGGAAGATGTCGTCGTAGAAGCCGTCCTCGCCGAGGAGGAGGTTCGCCACGATGCGCAGGAACTCGCCGGAGGCGGCGCCCTGGATGACGCGGTGGTCGTACGTCGACGTCAGCGTCATGACCTTGGAGATGCCCAGCTTGTTCAGGGTGTCCTGGGAGGTGCCCTGGAACTCGGCCGGGTAGTCCATGGAGCCGACGCCCATGATCACGGACTGGCCGGGCATCAGCCGCGGCACGGAGTGGACGGTGCCCAGACCGCCGGGGTTGGTCAGCGAGACGGTGACGCCCGTGAAGTCGTCCATCGTCAGCTTGTTGTTCCGAGCGCGGCGGACGATGTCCTCGTACGCCTGCCAGAACTCGAAGAAGTTGAGCGTCTCGGCCTTCTTGATGCCGGCGACGACCAGCTGGCGGTCGCCGTTCGGCTTCACCAGGTCGATGGCGAGGCCGAAGTTGACATGCTCCGGCTTGACCAGGGTCGGCTTGCCGTCCTTCTCCGCGTAGGACCAGTTCATCGACGGCATGGCCTTGATGGCCTGCACCATCGCGTACCCGATGAGGTGGGTGAAGGAGACCTTCCCGCCGCGGGCGCGCTTGAGGTGGTTGTTGATGACGATGCGGTTGTCGAAGAGGAGCTTCACCGGGACGGCGCGGACCGAGGTGGCGGTCGGCACCTCCAGCGAGGCGTCCATGTTCTTCGCGACGGCGGCGGAGGGGCCGCGCAGGGTGATGAACTCCGGGCCGGCCGGGGCCTCGGCGGCGGGCTTCTCCGCCTTGGCCGGCTTGGCGGCCTGCACGGCCTTCGCGGCGGCGGGCTTCGCCGGGGCGGGCGCGGCCTTCGCGGGAGCCGGGGTCGCGGCGGCGGGCTTGGCGGCCGGCGCT
>NZ_JAOWCB010000004.1 GCF_026420845.1 Streptomyces sp. PR69
AGGCCGGCGGAGGCGAGGCCGGCGGCACGGCGGCCTCGGGCGCTGCCGCCGCCGGCGCGGGCGCCGCCTTGCGGGTGCCTATCTCTGCGGCGACCGCGCTCGGCAGCCACTCCTCGGGCCGCCTGAGCACCGTCTCCGCGGCAGCCTCCTGACAGATGGTCAGCAGCTCGGCGACCGAGGGCCGGTCCTGCGGCTCCTTGGCCAGGCAGCGCGTCACCAGCTCCCGCAGCCGCTCCGGCACCCCGGTCAGATCGGGCTCCTCGTGCACGATCCGGTACAGCACCCCGTGCGAGGTGCCCTCGCCGAACGCGGGGCTGCCGGTGGAGGCGTACGCGGCGACCTGCCCCAGCGCGAAGATGTCGGTCGCCGGGGTGACCTGGCTGCCCGCGGCCTGCTCCGGGGCCATGAACGACGGCGTGCCGATGGTGACGCCGCTGCTGGTGAGCGAGGTGGCGTCGGCGGCGCGGGCGATGCCGAAGTCGATGACGCGCGGCCCGTCGGCGGCGAGCAGCACATTGGCGGGCTTGAGGTCGCGGTGCACGATGCCCGCTCCGTGGATGACCTGGAGAGCCTCGGCGATTCCGGCGACGAGCAACAGCACGGTCTCGACGGGGAGTTTGCCGTGCTGGGTGACGGCGTCGGCGAGGGAGGGGCCGGGGACGTACGCGGTGGCGAGCCACGGCTGCTTGGCGTCGGGGTCGGCGTCGATGACGGGGGCGGTGTAGAGGCCCTGGACGCGCTGGGCGGCCTGCACTTCCTGGGCGAACCGGCGGCGGAACTCCGCGTCCTGGCCGAAGTCGGGCCGGATGACCTTGATGGCGACGGGCCGTCCGCCGAGCGTGTACGACAGATACACCTTGCCCATGCCGCCGGCCCCGAGCCGAGCGGCGAGCCGGTACCCCGCGACATGCCGCGGGTCGTCCTCCCCCAGCGGCTTGAAGACCGTGCCCTGCTGTGCACTCGCGCTCATTCGGCTCTCGTCCCCCATGGTGAACTTCGCTGTCGGAGGCTGCACTTTATCCAAGGCCGCGTCACCCCCGCAGGGCGCGCCCGCCCGTCCCCACGTGCGATATGGATGGCCCATGAGAGACACGTCGGAACTGACGGAGGACCACGGCCGCCGGCTGCCGGTGGTCGCGGGCCTGCTGCTCGCCGCGGGCGGCGGGCGGCGGCTCGGCGGCCGCCCGAAGGCGCTGCTGACGCACCGCGGGCGTCCGCTGGTCGAGCATGCCGCGGCGGTGCTGCGGGAGGCGGGCTGCGGCCCGGTGCATGTGGTGCTGGGCGCGGCGGCCGAGCGGGTGCGGGCGGCGGCCGGGCTGACCGGCTGCACGGTGGTGGACAACCCGGCGTGGGAGGAGGGCATGGGCTCGTCGCTGCGCGCGGGGCTTGCGTCGCTGGCGGGGACGGGCGCGGACGCGGCGCTGGTGTCCCTGGTGGACCAGCCCGGGATCGGCGTACGGGCCGTGGGCCGGGTCCGTGCCGCGTACCGCTCCCCCGCCACTCTGGCGGCGGCCGCGTACGGCGGCGAGCGCGGGCATCCCGTGCTGTTCGGCGCGGACCACTGGGAGGGCGTCGCGGCGAGCGCGGAAGGCGACCGCGGTGCGCGCGCCTATCTGGCGGCGCACGCCTCGGACGTCACGCTGGTCGAGTGCGGGGATGTGGCCGAGGCGTACGACATCGACACCCCGGACGATCTCGCCCACCTTGAGTGAACGGCATGGCACTGAGAGCCATGGTCTGTCGACTCAGAGAATCTCGATATCAACAAACCATTGAACTTCCACTATGCGATAACTACTATCCACTGATCAGAAGCGCCCGACAACGCGACGGCGCCTGCGACCGATCCCTCGGAGCCTTGGCACTCAGTGCCGTGAGCACGTCCGCCGCACCGCGGCGCGCCGCCCGCTCACCCCGACGGCCGCCCGGCACCGCCCGTGAAGCCCGCCCGAAGGAAGTGACCGTTCATGTCCGCACCAGCGCCGTCCCCGCTGGCCATCGTCGACGCCGAGCCCCTGCCGAGGCAGGACGAGGTCCTCACCGATGCGGCCCTCGCCTTCGTGGCCGAGCTGCACCGGAACTTCACGCCCCGCCGTGATGAGCTCCTCGCCCGCCGCGCCGAACGCCGCGCCGAGATCGCCCGCACCTCCACCCTCGACTTCCTTCCGGAGACGGCCGCGATCCGCGCCGACGCCTCCTGGCGGGTCGCCCCGGCCCCGGCCGCGCTGAACGACCGCCGCGTCGAGATCACCGGACCGACCGACCGCAAGATGACGATCAACGCGCTAAACTCCGGCGCGAAGGTCTGGCTCGCCGACTTCGAGGACGCCTCCGCCCCCACCTGGGAGAACGTCGTCCTCGGCCAGCTCAATCTGATCGACGCCTACACCCGGAACATCGACTTCACGGACGAGCGCACCGGCAAGTCCTACGCCCTGCGCCCCGCCGAGGAGCTGGCCACGGTCGTGATGCGCCCCCGCGGCTGGCATCTGGACGAGCGCCACCTCCAGCTGGACGGCCGTGCGGTCCCCGGCGCGCTGGCCGACTTCGGCCTGTACTTCTTCCACAACGCCAAGCGCCTGATCGAGCTGGGCAAGGGGCCGTACTTCTACCTCCCGAAGACCGAGTCGCATCTGGAGGCCCGCCTCTGGAACGACGTCTTCGTCTTCGCCCAGGACTACCTGGGCATCCCGCAGGGCACCGTCCGCGCCACCGTCCTCATCGAGACGATCACGGCCGCGTACGAGATGGAGGAGATCCTCTACGAGCTCCGCGACCACGCCTCCGGCCTCAACGCGGGCCGCTGGGACTACCTCTTCTCCATCGTCAAGAACTTCCGCGACGGCGGCGAGAAGTTCGTCCTCCCCGACCGCAACGCGGTGACGATGACCGCGCCCTTCATGCGCGCGTACACCGAACTCCTCGTCCGCACCTGCCACAAGCGCGGCGCGCACGCCATCGGCGGCATGGCCGCCTTCATCCCCTCGCGCCGCGACGCCGAGGTGAACAAGGTCGCCTTCGAGAAGGTCAAGGCCGACAAGGACCGCGAGGCGCACGACGGCTTCGACGGCTCCTGGGTCGCCCACCCCGACCTCGTCCCGATCGCCATGGCCTCCTTCGACGCGGTCCTCGGCGACAAGCCCAACCAGAAGGACCGCCTCCGCGAGGACGTCTCCGTGGCCCCCGGCGACCTGATCGCCATCGACACCCTCGACGCCCGCCCGACGTACGAGGGCCTCCGCAACGCCGTCCAGGTCGGCATCCGCTATATCGAGGCATGGCTCCGCGGCCTGGGCGCGGTCGCCATCTTCAACCTGATGGAGGACGCCGCCACCGCCGAGATCTCCCGCTCCCAGATCTGGCAGTGGATCAACGCAGGCGTCACCTTCGAAAACGGCGAACGCGCCACCCCCGACCTCGCCCGCAAGGTCGCCGCCGAGGAACTCGCCGCCATCCGCGAGGAGATCGGCGAGGAAGCCTTCACCTCCGGCAACTGGCAGCAGGCCCACGACCTGCTGCTGAAGGTCGCGCTGGACGAGAACTACGAGGACTTCCTCACGCTCCCGGCGTACGAGCAGCTGAAGGGCTGACCGCACAGCAGTCACGCAGCGCCGCGCGTACGGGGCCGCCGTACTCATACGGTGGGTATCTGTACATGCACAATCGGTAGACAGTACGGCGTACCGGCCATAAACCTGGACGAGTTGCAGCGGGGAGGAGCGACCGTGGGAAAGGTGTCCGGGATATGGCCGACTACAACGACAACGGCAACGACAACGACAACAGCAGCACCAACGACGAGGCCTCCGACAGCCTTAAGGGCTTCGGGGAGGTAGTCAAGGCCTTCCGGGAACACCGGGGCCTGTCGCGGGAGGAGTTCGCGCCCAAGGTGTGCTGCTCGAAGCACACGGTGGCCTCGGTGGAACTGGGGCGGCGGTTTCCGCCGCCCCAGTTCCCGGAGTTGGCGGATGAGGCGCTGGACGCGTTCGGCGTCATCAAGCGGGCGGCCAAGCATGTGTCGCGGAGCAACCCGGGGCTGGCGACATGGTTCCTGAGGTGGGCGGCGCTGGAGCGGGAGGCGCGGTGGCTCGACACGTACGAGTGCCGGCTGGTGCCGGGCCTGTTGCAGAGCGAGGCGTACGCACGCAAGCTGTTCGAGAACCGCATTCCGCCACTGAGTGACGAGCAGATCGCCGAGCAGCTGACGGCCCGACAGGAACGTCAGCGCCTGCTGACGGAACGGCCGAACTGCGCCTTCAGCTTTGTACTGGAGGAGCATCTGTTCCTGCGCAGGATGGGCGGAGTCGAGGTCACACGGGGGCTCATCGACCATGTGCTGGACGTCGGGTCGCTGCGGAATGTCGCGATCCAGCTCATGCCCCTGATCAGGGAGGAGCACTGCGCCATGGACGGCCCCATGCGCATCCTGGAGACCCCGCAGCTCGAGCGCTTCGCCTACTGCGAGGGGCAGGAGAGCGGACAGTTCATCTCCGACCGGAACACCATCAGCACACTCCAGATGCGGTATGCGAAACTGCGTTCGCAGGCACTCACCCCGGAAGACTCCGCGGATCTGCTGAAGAGACTGCGAGGAGCGCTATGAGCACGGATCTGGTCTGGTTCAAGAGCAGCTACAGCGGCAGCTCGGGTGACGACTGCGTCGAAGTGGCCCTCTCCTGGCGGAAGTCCAGCTACAGCAGCGGCGACGGAGATAGTTGCGTCGAGGTCGCCTCCTCCCCCGACACCGTCCACATCCGCGACTCCAAGCTCCACCCCAGCCCCCACCTCACCGTCTCCGCCCCCACCTGGTCCCGTTTCCTGGAGCTCACCGCACCGTGAGGCCGGGCAGGCACCCCGTCTTCACCACGACGGCGGCAACCTCCCCGGACGTACCCCGCCCCACCCAGACGGGGTACGTCCCATCACCGCCGGTCCAGAACTGCACAAGGTCGGCGGCGAAGTCCTCGTCGACACCCGGCTGAAGTAGTAGGGCAGGTCTTCCACCACACCTGGGAGGCTCTCCTCCAGCGCCTCCCGCCACCGCCCTGCCAGGATCGGCCATGCCTCCGCGTCGGCGAACCCGCCCAGCGCTGAGTCCGTGTCGTACCCGTAGGCGTGGCCGGCTTCGAGGAGCCTGGCGTCTTCGCCCTCGCCCAGCCCCATCTCCCACACCGACACAGGCTCATCACTCACCTTGAGCCGGACCGCTGCGATCCGCCCCTCGGACCGGGCTTGCGCCTCCGGATCGCCGCTCCCGTGGGAAACAGCTCCAGTGAGCCCTCACGGCAGGCTCCGGAGATCTCGATGGCGTCCGGACCGTCGTACTCGTACGTGTGGACATATCTGCGCAGCAGCCGAGTGCCATCGTCGAGCAACCGCAAATCGAGTTGACAGAAGCGCCGTCCCTGCTCGTCGTACCCCCACACCCCTCAGTCCCCACGTCCTCGATTTCATGGACAACTCTCCACGATCGACAACGGGCACGCAGGCCGACGCCCGAGCCTCGGGGGTTGAGGCTCGGGCGTCGGGCGGAGGCCCTGGCCGAGTGCCGGGTACGGGGGATCCCGGCGGCCGTGGGGCGTGGTTCAGTGGCCGGCGTCGACCAGCGGCTTCGACGACTCCTCGCCGGGCCGCGACTCCGCGTCGGCCGCCGCCGTGCCCTTGCCGCTCTTCATCAGGAAGAGGGCGAGCACGGCGGCGGCGACGACACCCGCGCCTCCGGCCAGGAAGCTCGCCGACATCGCACTGGTGAACGCGTCGTTGGCGGAGGTGACCAGCCCGCCACCCACACCGAGGAGAACCGCGAGGAGGTCGAGCGGCTCACGGCGATCGCCAAGGGCTGGATCACCTGGCAGGCCCGGACGATCACCGCCGAGTGCCGCGAACGCTGCGGCGCGCAGGGCCTGTTCCCCGAGAACGGCATCGCGGATCTGCCGGCCAGCATCGAGGGCGGCATCACCGCCGAGGGCGACAACCTGGTGATCTGGGTGAAGGCCGCGTCCGAGATGGTCTTCGGCCATCAGACGGCCCTGCCGGACGCCATGCCGGCCGGCGGCCTGGCGGACCTGCCCTTCCTCAGGGGCCTGTTCGCCCAGGTCGAGGCGGTCTGGCAGGCGCGCGCCCGCACAGCCCTGCGCGCCGGTCCGGCCGGCGACCCGATCGGCCGCTGGAACGTCACCTCTGCCTCGGCCCTGGAGATGGTGTCCGTCCACGCCCGGCTGCAGGCCGCGGACGCGCTCGCGGCCGCGGCGGAGCGGGCTGCGGACCCGACGGCCCGGTCGCTGCTTCTCTCCCTGTGCCGGCTGTTCCTGCTGCGCCAGATCCGCGAGCACACAGGGGATCTGCTCGCCGAGGGGCATCTGACCGCTGATCAGGTGCGGGAACTGCCCGATGCGCTGGACGCCGTCGTGGCCGACCTCGCTCCGCACATGATGACCCTGGTCGACGCCTTCGACTTCCCGCCCGAGATGCTGTCCGCGATCCCGATCGCCAGCGGCGGATCGATCGCACGGACCGCGTCGCGGGTGGCGGTCCCCTGCTGAGGCCGGGCGCACCGGCGCCGGCCGTCCGCTGAGCGCTCAACCCGAGGGGTCCCGCCCCGCCCCGCCACGCCGGGCCGCGGGCGGGCCTCCTCGCACACCCCGGGATCAGGCGACCTTCGGCGCCGCCCGCATGCCGATGTACACGCATCCCGTGCCGTCCGCGAGCGTGGAGAACACCACCGGCATCCAGTCCGCGCTGTACGCCCCGGAGCCCGGCCCCGCGAAGACCTGCGGCGCGACGGGCACGAGGTCCATCTCCAGCGGCGGCGAGAAGTCCTTCATCCCGCCAACGAACTCGTACACCAGACGCCCCGCGCCTCCCTGCTCGCTGACGGTGATGCGCACACCCTCCCGCTCGTAGACCCCGGTCAGCGGAGCGAGGTCCACGGCGGGCGGCTGCGCGGGCGGCCCGAACGGCGCCGGCAACCGCACCCCGGCCAGTTCGCGCAGCAGCTCGCCGAACAGCTCCTCGTACAGCCGGCGTGCGTCGCCGCCGTTGGTGAGCAGCACCACCACGACGCCCGCCTCGGGTGCCACCCGGAGGAAGCCGTACTGTCCGATCGACGCCCCGTCGTGCCCAAAGCCCGGCGCGCCGAACCAGTCGTAGAGGGTCCAGCCCAGACCCCAGCCGTCCGCGCTGACCGTCCACTTGTCGGGCACGTCGACCTCGCGCCGCTGCATCGCGCGGACGCCGCCGTGGGTGAGCAGTCGGGCGCCGTCCGCGGCAAGGCCGCCGTCGAGGTGCATCTTGGCAAGCCGTACGACGTCCCCGGCGGCGGCGAGCACCCGCCCGTACGGGCCCGCCGACCGCGGCATCAGATCCCAGGCCGGCGCCGGGTCCGGGTCCTGCCCCAGATCGCCGAGGTGCCCCATCGCCGTGCGGTGCGCCAGCGCCTCCTCGGGCAGGGTCATGGTCCTGGTCAGCCCCAGGGGCGTGAGCAGCCGTTCCCTGAGCGCCTCGTCCCAGGTGCTCCCGGTGAGCACCTCCACGATCCGGCCGAGCACGTTGTAGCCGAGGCTGCTGTACGAGACGGCCGTGCCGGGAGGGCAGTCGAGCCCCACCTCCGCGGCGGCCTCGACATAGCGGGCGAGGCAGTCGTCACCGCGCCCGGAGTCATAGGTGAAGTCACAGGTGAGCCCGCTGGTGTGGGAGAGCAGTCGGCGGACGGTGATGAGCCGGGTGGTCCCGGGGTCCCCCGCGGTGAAGTCGGGCAGCACGTCCGTCACGGGCGCGTCGAGGTCCAGACGGCCCTCGTCGACGAGCTGCATGACCAGGGTGGCCGTATAGATCTTGGCCAGCGAGCCGAGCTGGAACACCGAGTCGGAGGTCGCCTCGACGCCGGTCCCGCGGTGCAGGATGCCGCTCGCCATCTCGTGGACCTGGCCATGGGCGAGAACGGCCAGGCAGGCGCCCGGCACATGGTGGGCCTCGCGCAGCCGGTCGAGACGGGCCTGCCAGTGATCGACGTAGAACCTGCGCCTCTGCGAGTCGGCTGCGCCCCAGCTGCCGCTGGCCTCCCAGTTGCCCTGGGTGTCCCAACTGACCTTCTCCTTCTGCGGCATGACCCCTCCATCGACGACGACGCGTACAGCATTCTCAGGATGCGCACACTGTACGCACAATCATGCGCCGCGCACAAGCGGTGACTCTGAGCCGACAATGAGGCACTCACCCTGCGCGGCGCTCGCCGGCCAGAGTGCGTGGCGGGTCTCGGGAGAAGCCAGACACGGCGCACGCCGGCCGCTGAACGCCGACGGCGTTCCCGGGCCGTTGCGGCTGTACGCAGCATGCGTAGGGTGTGCGCTAAGGTCGTCGCCGTTGTCGCGGGACGCAGCCGGTGATCAACTGCAGCGACTGGACAGCGAACTCACGCTTGCGGACGAGGAGGAAGCCCATGCCATCCCGATCCCCCTCCCGGGAGCAGGCGATCCCGTCGGTGTGGACCCGTCCGCGGGGTGGACGGGAGCAGCCGGCGCTGAGCAGGGAGCAGATCGTCACCGAAGCCGTGCGCCTGCTCGACACAGAGGGCATCGACGCGCTGAGCATGCGCAAGCTGGGCAACCGGCTCGGCGCGGGAGCCACGTCGCTGTACCGGCACGTGGCCAACAAGGACGAGCTGATCGAGCTGGCCGTGGACGAGATCTACGGTGAGATCGACGCACCAGGCGCCACGGACCCCGCGCGCTGGCGCGAGGAAGCGGCCCAGTGCGCGCACAGCCTGCGCGGCACGATGCTGCGCCACCCCTGGATCGCCTCGGTGCTGGGCGAGATGGGCATGTCGTACCTCGGTCCGAACTGGATGCGCCTGTCGGAGGGGCTGCTCGGCGTGTTCACCTCGGCGGGGTTCCCGGCGGACGAGGCGGACCCGGCCATGGCGACGCTCATCGCCTATGTCACGGGCATGGCGACCAGCGAGGCCGCCTGGCTGACGGTTCTGGCCCGCAGCGGCCAGGACGAGCAGGAGTGGGTGGAGCGGCTGTGGCCGGCGGCGGAACAGGCCGCCCTGGCCTATCCCCGGCTGCGCGAGAGCTATGCGCAGCAGCGGGGCAAGGACCCCCGGGCCGCCCGGGAGAGGGATTTCCAGTACGGGCTGGAGCGGGTGCTGGACGGCCTGGAGACCCGTCTGCGGTAATCGAAGGAACCGATCCGGGCGTTCGGGACCTTCCATGGGGTCGGCCTTGTGCCGGGTGCGCGCGGCGGCCCAGGCTGGGGACGTTGTCCACGTCATCCCTGGAGGTGGGGCGTGGTCCGGAACGAGGACGGCGACCGGTTCGTCGTGGTGCTCAACGGCGAGGAGCAGTACTCGATCTGGGCGGAGGGCCGGGAGCTGCCCACCGGGTGGCGGGAGGCCGGGTTCTCGGGGACCAGGGAGGAGTGCCTCGCGCACGTGGACGACGTCTGGAGGCGGTGCTGCGCCGCCATCCGCAGGTGGCCGACGCCGCGGTGGTCGCACTGCCCGCGGACGACGGCGAGACCGAGCTTGCCGCGGCCTTCGCCGGACGCGCGGTGGACCCGGCGGCGCTCGACGCATGGCTGCGCGACCAGATGCCGCTGCATATGGTGCCGGCCCGCATCCGGCTGCTGGGCGGCGCGCCGCTCAACGACAACGGAAAGACGGACCGCAACGCACTGGGTGTCGACGCCACCGGGTCCGACGCGAAACTGGTGTGGACGGACCCGGCGACGATCGAGGCGGCGGGCGTCGCACCGTGGAGCGATCTGCCGATCTGGCGCCCGCCCGGCAGTGAGCTGCATGACGCGCTGCACCGCGGCGATGTCTCACGGGCCCTGGCCGCCGGGCTCCGCTGCCGGCCGGCCGCCGAGACGGTCGCGGACACCTGGGCGTGGCTGCGGCCGTCCGCCCTGGCGGCTGAAGTCGCCCAGGCCGTAGGGGTTGTTGCCGCCCGACGGTGCGAGGCTGGCGTGACCAGGACGTTCGCGCCGCCGGGCGGAGAGTGCGGGCTGGGACCGCAGCGGGGCGATCGGTTCGCGGAGCGCTCTGACGTCAGGTCAGACAGAGCGCCCTCGAACCTTCACCACCGCACTGGCATCGCCGCCGCTGCGGTCCTCGTCCCTGCCCTTGCCGCGGGCCACCCCTCATCCGGGCCTGCGGTTCGGGCAGCGTACGGAGCATGACCTCCCGTCAGGTCCCGTACGCGGCTTGTGCGGCGACCGTCGTGGCGGTCGCCACCGTGGTGGCCGTATAGGTCAGTCCTCGCGCAGGGCGCGGACCGCCTCCTCCACGCGGCGGCCGTAGTCCTCGTCGGCCGCGTGGAAGTGCGCCAGGTTCTTCTCGATCACGTCGTCGCGCGTGACCTGGGACAGGCCGCCCGCGATGTTCGCGATCAGGCGGGACTTCTCCTCCTCGGACATCAGCCGGTACAGCTCGCCCGCCTGGAAGAAGTCGTCGTCCTTGACATGGGCGGGGGCCGCGTGGGCGCCCGTGTAGCCGGAGACGGCGAGCGGGGCGGAGAGCGCGGCGTCGGTCTGGGCCGGGCCCTGGTAGGAGTTGGGCTCGTAGTTCTTGTCGTGGCGGGAGCCGTTGCGGGTGGCCATGAAGCCGTCACGGCCGTAGTTGTCCGCGGCCCCTCCGGGAACCGCCTTGGGGGCGTTCACCGGCAGCTGCGTGTGGTTGACGCCCAGCCGGTAGCGGTGCGCGTCCGCGTAGGCGAACAGCCGGCCCTGGAGCATCTTGTCCGGGGACGGGCCGATGCCGGGCACGAAGTTGTTCGGGGAGAAAGCGGCCTGCTCGACCTCGGCGAAGACGTTGTCCGGGTTGCGGTCGAGGACCAGCCGGCCCACGCGCTGCAGCGGGTAGTCGGCGTGCGGCCACACCTTGGTGAGGTCGAACGGGTTGAAGCGGTACTCCGCGGCCTCGGCGGCCGGCATGATCTGCACGTACAGCGTCCAGGACGGGTTGACCCCGCGCTCGATGGCCTGGAGCAGGTCCGTCTGGTGCGAGTTGGGGTCCTTGCCCGCCAGCTCGGCAGCCTGCTCGCTGCTCAGGGAGCGGATGCCCTGGTTCGTCTTGAAGTGGTACTTGACGAAGAAGGCCTCGCCGTCGGCATTGGTCCACTGGTAGGTGTGCGAGCCGTAGCCGTTCATATGCCGGTACGAGGCGGGGATGCCGCGGTCGCCCATCAGCCAGGTCACCTGGTGTGTCGCCTCGGGGGCGTGCGCCCAGAAGTCCCAGACGTTGTCCGGCTCCTGTTTGCCGGTAAACGGGTCGCGCTTCTGCGAGTGGATGAAGTCGGGGAACTTGATCGGGTCCTTGATGAAGAACACCGGGGTGTTGTTGCCGACGAGGTCGTAGTTGCCCTCCTCGGTGTAGAACTTCACGGCGAATCCGCGCGGGTCGCGCACCGCGTCCGCGCCGCCGAGCGAGTCGGCCACGGTCGAGAAGCGCAGAAAGACCTCGGTGCGCTTGCCGACGGTGTTCAGGAAGTCGGCCTTCGTGAAGCCGGTGACGTCGTCGGTCACCTCGAAGTAGCCGTACGCGCCGGAGCCGCGGGCGTGCACCACGCGCTCCGGGATGCGCTCACGGTTGAAGCGGGCGAGCTTCTCCAGCAGGTGCTGGTCCTGGAGGAGGAGCGGGCCACCGACGCCGGCGGTGGCGGAGTTCTGGTTGTCGGCGACGGGGGCGCCAGCCTCCGTAGTGAGAATTCGCGACGTAAGCACGCGCTTCGACATCGTGGACCTTCCGTGCTGGAGCTGCTGACGGTGTCAGGAGCGTAAGAAGCCCCGCATCTGGCGTCAACAGTTTGTTGAAATTTCCGAGTGTGGTTCCGGGCGGCGGCGACGCCTGGGCGCGACAGGACAGGTGTCAGCGCCGCCGCCGCCCGGAAGTCTGGGAGGCCGGAACGGCCGGGACTGACGGGACTCAGATCTGCCGGCCGGAGAGGCGCTCGACGGCGCGCAGCAGAGCCGAGTGGTCCAGACCGCCGTCGCCCTGGGCGCGCAGCGAGGCGACCAGCTGGGCGACCGTCGCACCGACGGGCAGGGCCGCGCCGACGTTGCGGGCGGCGTCGGTGACGATGCCCATGTCCTTGTGGTGCAGGTCGATCCGGAAGCCCGGCTTGAAGTCGCGGTTGAGGAAGTTGTCCTTCTTGCGGGTCAGCACGGTGGAGCCGGCCAGACCGCCGTTGAGGACGTCGAGCGCGGCGGCGAGGTCCACGCCGGACTTCTCCAGGAAGACCACGGCTTCGGCGCAGGCCTGGATGTTGACGGCGACGATCAGCTGGTTGGCGGCCTTCACGGTCTGGCCGGAGCCGTGCGGGCCGCAGAGCACGATGGTCTTGCCCAGCGCCTCGAAGACCGGCTTGGCGGCGTCGAAATCGGCCTGCTCGCCGCCGACCATGATGGACAGCACCGCCTCGATGGCGCCCGCCTCGCCGCCGGAGACCGGGGCGTCCAGCACGCGGATGCCCTTCTCCCCGGCGGCCGCGGCCAGGTCCACGGAGGTCTGCGGGGTGATCGAGGACATGTCGATCAGCAGCGCACCCCGCCTGGCGTTCTCCAGGATGCCGTCGGGGCCGTAGGAGATCGCCTCGACCTGCGGGGAGGCGGGCACCATCGTGATGATGACATCGGCGTCCCTGACGGCCTCGGCGATCGAGCCCGCGGCGGCGCCGCCTGCGGCGGCGAGGCGGTCGAGCTTCTCCTGTTCGAGGGTGAAGCCGGTGACCGAGTAGCCGGCCTTGATCAGGTTCTCGGACATGGGGGAGCCCATGATGCCGAGACCGATCCATGCAACCTTGGGAAGTGCGCTCATGGCGGGGGTGCCTCTTTCAAAGCTCGTGGTACGGGGGTGAGGTGGCCGCTTCGGCGGTCAGCGGGCCGCTCGGGCCTCGCGCGGCAGCCAGTCGAAGGACTCGGCGCTCGGGCGGTCGCCGGCCTTGTACTCCAGGCCAACCCAGCCGTCGTAACCGGCCTTCCTGAGCTGGTCCAGCAGGTCCGCCAACGGCAGCGAGCCGGTGCCCGGCGCGCCGCGGCCCGGGTTGTCGGCGATCTGGACATGGCCGGTCTTGTCGGCGTACGCCTCGATGACCTGGCCGACGTCCTCGCCGTTCATCGACAGGTGGTAGATGTCGAGCAGGAACCTGGCATTGCCGAGGCCGGTCGCCGCGTTCACCTTGTCCACGACCTCGATCGCGGCGGGAGCGCTCACCAGCGGGTAGAGCGGGGACTCCGGCTTGTTGAGCGTCTCGACCAGCAGGGTCGCCCCGATCCGGTCGGCCGCGCGGGCGGCCAGGATCAGGTTCTCCAGGGCGAGTTCGTCCTGCGCGGACGGGTCCGCACCCTCGACGCGGTTGCCGTACAGCGCGTTGAGCGCCTTGCAGCCGACCGAGGCGGCGAAGTCCGCGGCCACGTCGATGTTGGCGCGGAAGCGGTCGGACTCCTCGCCGGGGACGGAGAGCGCGCCCCGGTCCGGTCCGGGCAGCTTCCCCGCGTAGAAGTTCAGTCCCACCAGCTGGACCCCGGCATCCTCGATCGCCTTCTTCAGGGCGTCGAGCTCCGCCTGGGCGGGGGTGGGGGTCTCGATCCAGGGCCACCACAGCTCGACCGCGCCGAAGCCGGCCGCGGCGGCGGCCGCGGGACGCTCCAGCAGCGGGAGTTCCGTGAAGAGGATCGAGAGGTTCACATCGAAGCGCTGGTCCGTGTATCCCATGAGGGGCATGCGCTCCTTCCGTATTGCGGAAGTTCATTTCTGCTTAATGGAAGATTGCAGCCGGGCTGCCGCGCTTGTCAAGAGGGCCCCGGGGAAAACCCCGCTACGGTGACCCCCATGGAGCGATTGCGAGTCGAGTTCACGACCGAACCCTTCGACCTCGACGAGGCACCTGCACACGCGGTCGTCGCGCGCGAGGTCATCCAGGCCGCCGAGCTGGACGCGGTGGACGTCGGGCCGTTCGGGAACACGGCCGAAGGCGGTGCGGAGCAGGTGCTCACCGCCGTGGACGCGCTGCTGCGGCGCGCCCTTGAGGCCGGGGCCACCCGCGTCTCGCTCCAGGTCAACGTCATCGGCGCGGACAGCGCCGGAGAGGTGGGAGAGCGATGACCGAGCGCCGTGACCACCCCTTCGCCGCCGCGGTGAAACCGCTCGTCGACGCCATGGGCGCGGAAATACTCGAGCCCGGCCAGGCGGGGGCCGACGATGTCGTCCTCTCCTGGGACGGCGAGGACGTCCTCGCCGTCCGGCTGCCGCAGCTCTCGGAGTCCCTGGACCACATCCTGGCCGCGATGGAACGCACCCACGGCAGACCGCTGTCCGAACTCGACCGCAAGACAAAACAGCAGGTCGTCCGCACGCTGGAGGCGCGCGGGGCGTTCTCTGTGAGGCACGGGGTGGAGACGGTGGCGGGGGCGCTGGGGGTGAGCCGGTTTACGGTGTACAACTACCTGAATCGCGAGAACGCGGCGAAGAACGCGTAACCGGGGGCTCCGCCCCCGGACCCCCGCGCCTCAAACGCCGGCGGGGCTCGATTTCGGGGTGGGGGATTACCCCCCGTACCCGTGGTGCGTACACGGCGTCACCGGGGACTCCCCCTCGTCGACGAGTTTTCAACAAAGTGTTGACGTTGCGTCGCCCAAGGGCGTTAGCTGTCCGCAGCCCGTCCACGCACCGCGAGAAGCACCACGGAGGCACCCGTGACCTCGTCCTCGATCCCGGGCCTCGCCCGTTTCAACGCCTTGGAGAGCGGTGCGGCGCTGGCCGCCCTGCACGAGGTGTGCGCCAGTTCGGCGTGGGGGCGCAAGCTGCTCGCCCAGCGCCCGTACGCCACCGCGGACGCCCTGTTCGCCGCCGGTGACGCCGCCATGGCGGAGCTGAGCGCCGAGGACCTGGCCGAGGCGATGGCGGGGCACCCGCCGATCGGCCGGCCGAAGCCGGGGGACCCGGCCTCCGCCCGCGAGCAGCGGGGGATGGCCGGCGCCTCCGAGGAGCTCAAGGCCGAGATGCTCGAACTCAACCTGGCCTATCAGGACAAGTTCGGCCATGTCTTCCTGATCTGCGCCACCGGCCGTACCGGTGCGCAGATGCGCGACGCCGTCCGTGAGCGGATCGGGAACACGCCCGAGCAGGAGCGGGAGATCGTCCGCACCGAGCTGGGCAAGATCAACCGTATCCGGCTGACCCGCCTCATGGAGGACCTCAAGGGGGACCTCATGGAGGAAGAGAGCGCATGAGCACACAGACCACGGCCTCCGTGTCCACGCATATCCTGGACACCAGCGCCGGCCGCCCCGCCGAGGGCGTCGCCATCCGGCTCGCGGCCCGCAGCGGCGGCGACGCCGAGTGGACGGCGCTCGGCGGCGGCGCCACCGACGCGGACGGGCGCTGCAAGAACCTGCCGGCGCTGCCGGAAGGCACCACCCATGTACGTCTCGACTTCGAGACCGAGGCGTACTTCGTCAAGAAGCAAGCCGAGGCACAGCAGGACGCCCCCGCGACACGGGACAGCGGCGTGTTCTTCCCCGAGGTGGCGATCACCTTCGCCGTCGTACCGGGCGAGCACTACCACGTACCGCTGCTGCTCAACCCGTTCGGCTACTCCGTTTACCGAGGGAGCTAGCAGAGAAATGCCTACGATTCTCGGCCAGAACCAGTACGGCAAAGCAGAGAACCGCGTCGTTCGGATCACGCGGGACGGCGACACGCACCACATCAAGGATCTGAACGTCTCCGTCGCCCTCTCCGGCGACATGGACGACGTCCACTACTCCGGCTCCAACGCCAACGTCCTGCCGACCGACACCACCAAAAACACGGTGTACGCGTTCGCCAAGGAGTACGGCATCGACTCCGCCGAGCAGTTCGGCATCCACCTCGCCCGTCACTTCGTGACCTCGCAGGAGCCGATCCACCGGGCGCGCATCCGGATCGAGGAGTACGCCTGGGAGCGCATCGAGACCTCCGACGGCAACTCCAAGTTCATCGGCGCCGACGACGTCAAGCACTCCTTCGTCCGCAAGGGCCAGGAGATCCGCACGGCGCAGATCACCTTCGACGGCGAGAAGTGGCAGGTCATCTCCGGTCTGAAGGATCTCGTCGTGATGAACTCGACGAACTCCGAATTCTGGGGCTACGTCAAGGACAAGTACACGACGCTCCAGGAGGCGTACGACCGCATCCTCGCGACCCAGGTGGCGGCCCAGTGGCGCTACAGCTGGTCCAGCGACGAGGAGCGCATGCCGAACTGGGACAAGTCCTATGCGCAGGCGAGGAAGCACATGCTCCAGGCGTTCGCGGAGACCTACTCCCTGTCGCTGCAGCAGACCCTGTACCAGATGGGTTCGCGCATCATCAACAGCCGCAGTGAGATCGACGAGATCCGCTTCTCCCTGCCGAACAAGCACCACTTCCTCGTCGACCTGGAGCCCTTCGGGCTCAAGAACGACAACGAGGTCTACTTCGCCGCCGACCGCCCGTACGGCCTGATCGAGGCCACCGTGCTGCGCGACGGAGCAGAGCCGCAGATACCGGTCGACATGACCAACCTCTGACCGGTCCCGGGACGGACAGGGCAGCGTCTCCGCCGGCCCGGCGCCGGCGGGGGCCGCACCCCCGCAACACCAGAAAGGGAACTCCCGTATGAGGCACATCCGTCGCCGGGGAGCGTCCCGCAGCGCCTTCACCACCTCGGCACCCGGAGCACCCCCACGGACGGCAGCACCGCCAGCTGCAGGTTCCGGCTCCGGCACTCAAATCCCGTAGGGCCCTGCCGTGCCCAAACCGCCACAGAAAGAACGAGGATCCGCCATGGCAGGATCGGCAGCCCCTGGCATCGAGCGCATCGTCATCGAGAACTGCGCCATCGCGACCGTTGACGCCGACGACACCGAGTACGCCTCCGGTCATATCGTCGTCGCCGGCAACCGGATCGAGTCGGTCGGGGCCGGCAAGGCTCCCGAGGGCCTCGCGGGCGTCGTACGCCGTATCGACGGCACCGGCCACCTGGTCACGCCCGGCCTGGTCAACACGCACCACCACTTCTACCAGTGGATCACCCGTGGCCTGGCCACCGACCACAACCTCTTCAACTGGCTGGTGGCGCTGTACCCGACCTGGGCGCGCATCGACGAGCCCATGGTCCGCTCGGCCGCGCAGGGGTCCCTCGCCATGATGGCCCGCGGCGGGGTCACCACCGCCATGGACCACCACTATGTCTACCCGCACGGCTCCGGCGACCTGTCCGGCGCGATCATCGGCGCCGCCCGTGACATGGGTGTCCGCTTCACCCTGGCCCGCGGCTCCATGGACCGCAGCGAGAAGGACGGCGGTCTGCCGCCGGACTTCGCCGTTGAGACCCTCGAAGGCGCGCTCGCCGCCACCGAGGAGACCGTCAAGCGGCACCACGACGCCTCCTTCGACGCCATGACCCAGGTGGCCGTCGCCCCGTGTTCCCCGTTCTCCATCTCCACCGAACTGCTCAAGCAGGGCGCCGAACTGGCCCGCCGGCTCGGTGTGCGCATGCACACCCACGGCTCGGAGACCGTGGAGGAGGAGAAGTGGTGCCATGAGCTGTTCGGCATGGGACCGACCGACTACTTCGAGTCCACCGGCTGGCTCGGCGAGGACGTGTGGATGGCCCACTGCGTCCATATGAACGACTCCGACATCGAGGCATTCGCGCGCACCAAGACCGGCGTCGCGCACTGCCCGTCCTCCAACGCCCGGCTCGCGGCCGGCATCGCGCGCGTGCCCGACATGCTCAAGGCGGGCGTCCCGGTCGGCCTCGGCGTCGACGGCACCGCCTCCAACGAGTCCGGGGAGCTCCACACCGAACTGCGCAACGCCCTGCTCATCAACCGGCTCGGCGCGCACCGCGAGGCCGCGCTCAACGCCCGCCAGGCGCTGCGGCTCGGCACATACGGCGGCGCGCAGGTCCTCGGCCGCGCCGGCCAGATCGGCTCCCTGGAGGCCGGCAAGCTCGCCGACCTCGTGCTGTGGAAGCTGGACACGCTCGCCCACTCCTCCATCGCCGACCCGGTCGTCGCGCTGGTCTTCGGCGCGGCCGCCCCGGTGACGCTCTCCCTCGTCAACGGCAGGCCCATCGTGGAGAACGGCCGGCTCACCACCGTCGACGAGGACGCCATCGCCCGCTCCACGCGGGACGAGGCACAGCGCCTGGCGCGCATCGCCGCCCAGGACTGACAGGCCCCCATACGTCCGGTCGAGGGGGACGGCCCTCGACCGGCCGGCCGTGGACCCGAGCGGGGTCCACGGCAGCCGTGACCGGGGGGTACGACGCCGCCAGGCGGTGTGCGTGCCCCCCGGTGCGGTGACACGTGCCAGCCGGTCCCGTGTACCGCCGTCCCCGTGCACTGCTGTCCCCATGCACCGCCGTCTGTGCGCCTGACGCATGTCCGTGCACACCACTCGCGCCACCCCGTGCAGCACCCGCACCACCTCCCTGAAACCCACGTCCCCGCCGACGTGTCTAACCGACCGGAGGAACATTCGTGGCCGCTCCCAAGCATCCCGTCGACGAGACGCTCCCGCCGTTCAAGATGTTCACCAGCGGTCTGCAGCATGTGGCCGCCATGTACGCGGGCGTGGTGGCCCCGCCCATGATCGTGGGGCCCGCCGTCGGCCTCAGCGCCATGGAGACGGCCTTCCTGATGGGGGCCAGCCTGTTCACGGCCGGCCTCGCCACCCTGCTCCAGACCATTGGCTTCTGGAAGGTCGGCGCACGGCTGCCGTTCGTCAACGGCGTCTCCTTCGCCGGAGTCACCCCGATGATCGCCATCGGCAAGGACCGCGGGGCCGACGGCATCGCCGTCATCTTCGGCGCGGTCATCGTCGCGGGGCTGCTGGGCTTTCTGCTCACCCCGTACTTCTCCCGGCTGGTGCGCTTCTTCCCGCCCGTGGTCACCGGCACTGTCATCACCCTCATCGGCGTCTCGCTGCTGCCCGTCGCCTTCAACTGGTCCCAGGGCGGCGACTCCACGGCCGCCGGCTACGGCTCGCTGCGCAACATCTGCATGGCGGCGTTCACTCTGGCCGTCGTGCTCGTCCTGCGCAGGGTGCTGCGCGGCTTCCTCCAGCAAATCGCCATCCTGCTCGGCCTGGCGGTCGGCACGCTCGTCGCGATCCCGCTGAACATGACGGACTTCGACGCCCTGAAGAGCGCCGATCTGATCGGCTTCCCGACCCCCTTCCACTTCGGCGCACCGCAGTTCGAGATCGCCGCCATCGTCTCCATGTGCATCGTGATGCTGGTGTGCATGACCGAGTCGACGGCCGACATGCTCGCCCTCGGCAGGATCGTGGACCGGCCCGCCGACCGGCGGACCATCGAGGGCGGACTGCGCGCCGACACCCTCGGCAGCGCGCTCAGCCCCGTCTTCAACGGCTTTATGTGCAGCGCCTTCGCCCAGAACATCGGCCTGGTCGCGATGACCAAGGTGCGCAGCCGCTTCGTCGTCGCCGCGGGCGGCGGCATCCTGATCCTGCTCGGCCTGTTCCCGGTCGCCGCCTCCGTCATCGCCCTCGTCCCGCTGCCGGTCCTCGGCGGCGCGGGCATCGTGCTCTTCGGCTCCGTCGCCGCGAGCGGCATCCAGACGCTGGCCGCAGCCGCACTGGAGAAGGGCGAGAACGCGGTGATCGTCGCCGTGTCCCTGGGCGTCGGAATGATCCCCATCGCCGCGCCCGCCTTCTACCACTCCTTTCCGAAGGACCTGCTGGTGGTGCTGGACTCCGGCATCTCCACCGGCTGCATCACGGCGATCCTGCTGAATCTTGCCTTCAACCACCTGGGAAGGAAGGCGAGTACGGCCGGGAGCACGGCTGACGCCGAGTCGCACCCGACGGCCACTGGGACGACGGCGACTGGGACGACGGCGACGACAGTGCCTGAGACGACGGCGGGGGAGCCCGTGGCAGGTCCCGGCCACTGAGCCGTGCCGGACCGGGGCGCCCCCTGCGCCGGTCAGCGATGTCAGACCCCCGTGCCATGCTCCGCGCATGGACATCGCACAGATCTTCGCGGACGTGGACCAGGTGCCGTGGGAGGAACTGCGCACCTGCGGCGGCGGCAGCGCGGAGCACGTCCCCGGCATGCTGCGCGCCCTGGCGAGCGACGACGAGGACGAAGCGGACACCGTTTCCTCGGCCTCTACGAGACGCTGCTGGACGACGGCGCGGTCTGCGGGGCGACCGCCGCCGCGATCCCGTTCCTGGCGCGGCTGGCCGCCGCCGGGTGGAAGTCCCGCGAGCTGCTGGAGTTCCTGGGCGCTACGACGGGAGACCCGCGGAAGGAGCACCTCCGGTCGGCGGAGACCGCCGCCTGCCGCCGTGCCCTGGCCGCTCAGCTGCCTCTGATCCTCCCGCTGACCGGCGAAGCCGCAGACCCGCGGGTGCGGCAGACCGCCGCCTGGGCGGCCGCCCGCGCCGGCGCGGCAGCCGAGGCGACCCCGGTGCTGCGTCGGCGCTGGGCCGAGGAGCAGGACCCCCTCGTGCGGGCCGAGCTGCTCGCCGGGCTGGTGCGCCTCGACCCCCGGTGCGCCGAGGAGTTCGCCCTGCCGTCCCTCGGCCCCGAGCGCCACGGCTCCGTGCGCATCGTCGCCGTGCTGATGTGCCTGGACGCGGGTCTGCCGTGGACACAGTCCCTCCACGAGACGGCGCTGTCGCTGCTGCCCGCAGAACCGCTGGTCCTCGCCCCGTACGACCAGGAGCGCACCGACCCCGTGCGATATGTGCTGAACGCACTTCTGGCCCGGGGGGCCGACGAGGACAGGGACAGCGCGTACACACTGCTCGACGCGGCACTGCGGTCCCCCGACCCGCGGGCGAAGGCGGAGGCGCTGAAGGCCGCCGACCACGCCTGCACCGTCTCACGGGCCGCGCCCGGCAGGCTCGTTCCCGCCCTCGCCGCCCTGCTGCGCGACGCCGCACCGGCGGACGAGCCGGACGTCGTGCGGGAGGCGCTGGACCTGCTGGCCAGGCTCGGCCGGCAGGCCGCACCGGCTGTACCCGAGCTGACCGCCCTCGCCGCGGCCGACGACGACGATCTCGCGGACTGCGCGCTCGAAGCGCTGATCCGGGTGGTTCCCGGGCGGCCGCCCCGCTGCTTGCCCGGAGCCCCCTCGGGCTGCGGCCCGGGGCGCTGGCGGCCGCGTGCGGCCTGCCCGAGGACCGTCCGGCTCCGCCGATACCCTGCACGCCCGAGCTGCTCGACGCGGTCCGCGCCCGGCTGACCGTGCCCGACCTCGAAGCCTTCGACGGGCACATGCTGTCGCGCAGACTCACGGCATGGGGCCCCGCGGCCACGGCCGCCCTGCCCGAGCTCACCGCCGCGCTGCCCCGGTTCCCGGACGACGTCCCCGGCGCACTCGCCGCCGTCTGCCCGACACACGGCTCGGCGGACCGCGACCGTGTCGCCGGACTGCTGCGCGCGGCCGCGACGCACGGCCCACAGGCGGGACGCCTCGCCGCCGCCACAGCCCTGCACGAGCTGACAGAGGAGACCGGGCCGCTGCTCGACGCGCTCCCCGAAGCACTCGACGGATACGGCCTCCAGGTCGCGAACGCCGCCGCGAAGGCAGCAGGCCTCGGCCGCGGCGCGGCGCGGCTGCGGCCCTCCCTCCGCGCGGCTCTCGTCCCGTGCGAAGAAACCGGCCGCGACGAGCGGCAGCTGGCGGCGGAGGCGGAGACGGCCCTGGCGCTCTACCGGCTGGGCGGCGCGGCCGACGAGGCGGTGGCCGTCCTCTCGGGCGTGCTGGACGACGTCGCCCGCGCCCGGCAGGGCTGCCGCTGGCCGGTGCTCCACGCAGCCGCAGCCGCAGCCGGACTCGGCCCGGAGGGCAGGCCGCTGATCCCCGCGCTGGAGCGCCTCCTGGGGGACCCCGAGACGGCCCCGGCCGCAGTCGGCGCCCTGCTGGCCCTCGGCCACCGCTTCACCGACCCCGACCGCGTGGCGGACCGGCTCCTCGACGCGGCCGAGTACGCCCCGGGGCCGGAGATCGCCCTCGACGCGCTCCGGGAACTGCTGGCGCACCACCCGGAGCTGCGGACGAGCGGCGGGGCGCTGCCCCGGCTGACCGAACTGGCCGAACGCGACCTTCGTGTGGCGGCTTCTGATCTCGTCTGGGAAGCGGTGGTCCGCGACGAACTGTTCCGCGCATGCGCCCGCGACCTGCTGGCCCGGCAGCGGTGTGCGCCGGTGGCCTGACGCCACGCGTGCGCCGTGCGCCATCGTGTCGGCGCCGCGCCGCGCGCCGGGGCGGTCAGTCTCCCGGCCGCCAGTCCGGGCGGCGGCCGCTGAGGCCGATCACCCGGTCGAGCAGCGGGGCGCTCTGCGGGACGGGGACGGGCGGGCCGAAGAGCCCGCCGCTCTCCCCGTCGTCCGCCGCGCTCTCCGCCGCGGGCGCGAGCAGCCCATACGACACCGTCAGGCTCGCCTCCTCGGGGGCGTACGGCTGACCGGTGGCGCGGGCCAGGTCCCAGCCGTGGATCAGCAGTTCGTTCAGGGCGACCCGCCCGGCGACGGCAGCCGGGAGGGGCACGCCGCCCGCCTGGGTGTCGCCCTGCCAGGCGGCGGGCTGCCGCCAGGCCTCGGCCAGTTCGCCGAGGCGCCGCGGCAGGACGGTGCGCCAGTCGTCCCGCAGCACGGGCACCGCGGCGCCGGGGTCCGTGCCGGTCGTCGGCCCGAGGTCCTTGCGGGCGGCGTCGCGGAAGGCGGCGGACAGGTCGGTCAGATGGGCCAGCAGCTCCCGTACCGCGTACTCGGGGCATGGCGTCGGGTCCGACAGCCGCTCGTCGCGGACGGAGTCGAGGAGCCGCGCCACGCCACGGGCGGCGGGCCGCAGGTCGGGGTTCCCGGCAGGAGCCGGTGAGATCGGCGAGATCGGCGAGCCGGTGCTTGGTGAGTCCATACAACGGCAGACCGGCGAGCCGCCCGGAACTCATCGGAGCACGGCCCGCAGGTCACCTGATCGGGCCATCCGCGAACGCCGCAGCGCGTCTGCCGGGCCGTGCGCTCATAGGCTCCCCCGGTGACCCAAAGCGCTGCTGCATTGAACGTCGGACTCCAGGGCTTCCTCTCCTGGGCGGAGCAGGAACGCGGCGCCGCTCCGCCCGCGCGGACCGCGGACGCGGTGCTCACGCTGCTCGCCCTGCGGGGCGCGGACCGCAGGGCGGGTGTGCCGGAGCCGACGTCCCAGCTGCTCAGGCAGGTGCTGCTCGACGACCTGCCGGTCCTGCTCGCCGCGACCCCGGCGGAGCTGGAGGCGCTCCCCGGCGTCCTCACCGCCCTCGTCGACCGGGTCCGCGCCGCGGGCCGGCTCAACGCCAAGCGCCGGGCACGGCTGCTGGCCGCCGTCGACGACCTCATGCCCGAGGCGCGCGGCGCGGCCGCCAGCCCGTGGAAGCTGACCTGGCCGCGCTGGTACGCCTCGCTGCTGCGCGCCGACGGCGTGGACGCCGACGACCCCGACGCCGTGCGGGCGTGGCTCGCGGCCCATGACGCCCTGCCGCACGCCGATCGGCCCGAACTGCCCGCACCGCTGCACCGCGCCGATGTCACGGCGCGGACCTTCGCCGTGCGGGCCTCGCTCACCGAGCGGCTGCTGGCCGCCTTCGCCCGCGATGTGGAGGCCCCCTCCCCGGCCGGGCCGCTGCTGCCGGTCACCCCCGCCCTGTCCGCCGACCGCCCCGAGGACGCCCTCACCGAGGAACTGGAGCGGATCGCGGCCGCATTGGTCGACCGCTGGAGCGCGGCGGGTCTGAGCGAGGCCCTCGCCGGGCCCTTCGCGCAGCTCGCCCCCGGCCCCGAGGCCATGCCGCACATGGCGCTCGCGGACCGCCTGCTGGACGAGCACCTCGACTACTACGGCGACTCCGGCGTCCCGCTCCCGCCGCCCCAGGCGCTGCCCGCCCCCGATGAGATCCTCGGCCTGCTGCACGCCGCGCCGCTGCCCGCGACTCTCGCCACCGGCGCCGCGGACGACGAGGAGCTGCGCCCGCTCGCCGAGCAGTGCGGCTTTCCCGGCCCCGCGGACATCGTCTGGGAATCCGGCACCCCCGAGGAGGCCGTGGAACTCGCCGCGAACATCCTCGCCCTGGAGGCCGACCGCATCCCCACCGCCTCGGCCGCCGGGCCCGAAGCCGCCGACGAGGGATACGGCCTCGACGCGGTCCACGTCCTGTACGCCCTGTACGAACGCGGCGGCACCCCGGACTCGGTGGCGCGCAAGGCCTCCGACATGGCCGACTGGCGGGTGGACCCGGAGCTGGAGGACGCCCCCGTCGAGGTGCCGGACACGGCCGCCGCGTACACCGCCCCGTATGTCACACCCTCCGCGGCCGACCTCTCCGCGCTGCTCGGCCTCCCCGGTCTCACCGAGGACGACCGCGCCGAACTGGACGCCCACGCCCGCGCCCTGGCCGTCGTCGTCGACCGGCTGGCCGAGACCGGCTGCGTCTTCCGCACCGGCGATGCCTACGGGCTGACCTCGTTCGGCTCCGCCGTACTCCGGCATGTCCTCACGGCGGCCCATGTGGCCGCCCCCGACCTTGGCACGGCCCTCTCCTGGAGCGCCGCGGAGACCGTCCGGGCGGTTCAGGGCTGGCCGCTCGCCGTCGCGGCCGCGGTGCTCGGGCAGTGGGCCGAGGCGCACGGCGGCGACCCCGCGTGGAGCCAGCTGCTCGGCGCGCTGTCCGCCGCCAGGGCGGCGGACCTCCCCCAGGTCGCCACCCCCGCGGTCTTCGCCCGCCTCGACCGCGCAGGGATCCCCGCCACGGCGCTGCGCGCCGCCCTCGCCGACCCGGTGCTCGGCGGCTACGCCCGCCGCAGCCTGCTGGCACGCGGCGAGGACGCCCCCGAGGACGCGGTGCCGCAGAGCGCCCGCGCGGTGCTGCTGCTCGAAGACCTCGACCAGGCGTGGCTGGCGGACCGGCGCGTCCTGGTCACCGCCGAGGCCGAGGACCGCGCGCCTAAGACGCCGCCCACGGCCCTGCCCGACGCCTTCGACACGGCGGCGGCCGCCTGGCCCGACGGCCCCGCGGGCCTCCTCCGCGCGCTCGCCGCCGCCGACGCGGGCCCGGCCCTGCGCGTGCTGACCGACCTCGCCGACCGGCACCCGGACCCGCGCGTGGCCTCCGCGGCATCCCATGAGGCCAAAAACGCCGAAACCCCCGCGCGGAAGCGGAAGCGCACGCGCTGACCCTTGCCGTGCCGCACACGGTATGCCATACAGGTCTGGACCAATGCTGTCGGCTCAGGCCCGGAGGCGATCCGTGCAACGACCCTGCGCAGCAACCGCGTTGGCCGCTGCCGCCGTCGTCCTGCTCCTGGCGGCGATGACGGCCTGCGGCCTCGGCGAGGACACCGAGAGCCCCACGACGCCTGCCGGAGTCACCGCGCAGGCCGGCAGCGCCACCTCGGTCCATGTGATGTGGGAGTGGGCCACCGACAACGAGGAGGTCACCGGCTACGAGGTCCTCCAAGAGGGCAGGACCGTCGCCGCCGTCCCCGGCGTCAAGCGCATGGTGGACGTCAACTCCCTGGAGCCCGCCACCCGTTACGTCTTCACCGTGCGCGCCCGCGACGCCGCGGGCAACGTCTCCGCACCCAGCGCCCCCGTCCCCGTCACCACCCCCGACGCCACCCCGGACGACCACGAGGCGCCCACCGCGCCCGCCGGTCTGCGCGGCGCCGCCGACGGCAGCCGGGCCGTCACCCTGACCTGGCGGCCCGCCTCCGACGACGTGGGCGTCACGGCATACGACGTCTACCAGGAGGACACCCGCGTCCACAGCGTCGGCGGCGACCAGACTGCCGCCCGCATCGCGAACCTGCGCCCCGGCGTCATCTACACCTTCACGGTCCGCGCCCGCGACGCCGCCGAGAACTCCTCCCCGGACAGCGCCCCCGTCGACCTCACCACCGCCCCCGCCCCCGGCGACGACACCCCCAGCACAGCCCCCACCGACCTCAAGGTCACCGCCCGCCCCGGCAGCGTCACGCTCACCTGGACCCCGCCGGAAGCCGGCGGCCCCGTCAAGGAGCACCAGCTGTATCTGAACGGCGAACCGGTGACCACGATCGTGTGGGGCGCCGGGCCTCCGGCGGGAACGGCGACCTACACCTTCACGGTCACGGACCCGCCGGGCACCCGCTACAGCGTCAAACTCCGGGCCAGGCTGCCCGACGGCAAGTGGGGAGACTTTTCCGCGCAGCGGACGGCGGTGATCCCGAGCAACAGGGTGTAGGCGGCGCGGGTGGGTGTTCCCCTCTCCGCTCTTTCCCGCAACTGGGACTCCGCCCCCAGACCCCGTGTTCCGGGGGCTCCGCCCCCGGACCCCCCGCGCCTCAATCTCCCCCAGACTCCGTCCGGGGGTACCCCCACGAGGCTGGGTTTAACGCTTCAGGGGCGGTCCCCCGCTCGGGAGACCGCCCCTGAAGGGTCAGAGTGAAGAGCGTCAGCTCTTCAGGGTCTTGATGGCCGTCGGCGCATGGCCCGGCTCCGTCGCCAGGTCCTCCCACTCCGTGATGTCGCTGATGTCCATCGTCCGGCTCATCGAGATATTGGTGATCCGCTCCAGGATCGCCTCCACCAGCACCGGCACCCGGTGCTCCGCCGCCAGCTTCTTCGCCTCCTCGAAGGCCGGCAGCAGCTGGTCGGGCTCGGTGACGCGGATGGCCTTGCAGCCCAGGCCCTCGGCGACCTTGATGTGGTCGACGCCGTAGACGCCGAGCTCCGGCGAGTTGAGGTTCTCGAACTCCAGGTTGACCTGGAAGTTGATGTCCAGGCCGGCCTGGGCCTGGCGGATCAGGCCCAGATAGGAGTTGTTGACCAGGACATGGACGTACGGGATGCGGTGCTGCGCGCCGACCGCCAGTTCCTCGATCATGAACTGGAAGTCGTAGTCGCCGGAGAGCGCCACGACCTGGGCCTGAGGGTCCGCCTTGGCGACGCCGAGTGCCGCGGGGATGGTCCAGCCGAGCGGGCCGGCCTGGCCGCAGTTGATCCAGTGGCGCGGCTTGTAGACGTGCAGCATCTGCGCGCCGGCGATCTGGGAGAGGCCGATGGTGGTGACGTACCGCGTCTCCGGGCCGAAGGCCCTGTTCATCTCCTCGTAGACGCGCTGCGGCTTCATCGGCACATTGTCGAAGTGCGTACGGCGCTGCAGCGTGGCCTTGCGCTCCTGGGTGGAGGCGACCCACGCCGAGCGGTCCGGCAGCCTGCCCTCGGCCTTCAGCTCGCGTGCGACCTCGACGAACAGCTCCAGGGCCGCCTTGGCGTCAGAGGCGATGCCATAGTCCGGAGCGAAGATCTTGCCGATCTGGGTGGGCTCGATGTCGACGTGGACGAACTTCCGGCCCTTGGTGTAGACGTCCAGCTTGTAGCCGGTGTGGCGGTTGGCCCAGCGGTTGCCGATGCCGAGGACGAAGTCGGACTCCAGGAAGTTCGCATTGCCGTAGCGGTGCGAGGTCTGGACGCCGACCATGCCGGCGTTCAGCTCATGGTCGTCGGCGATGGCGCCCCAGCCCATCAGGGTGGGGATGACCGGTGTGCCGGTGAGCTCGGCGAACTCGACAAGCAGATCGCAGGCGTCGGCGGTAATGACGCCGCCGCCGGCCACGATCAGCGGGCGCTCCGACTGAAGCAGGAACGAGATCGCCTTCTCGATCTGGGCGCGCGTCGCCGCGGGCTTGTACACCGGCAGCGGCTCATAGGTCTCGGGATCAAAGTCGATCTCGGCGAGCTGGACGTCGATCGGCAGGTCGATCAGGACGGGGCCCGGGCGGCCGGACCGCATCAGATGGAAGGCCTGCTGGAACACACCGGGGACCTGCGCGGGCTCCAGGACGGTCGTCGCCGCCTTGGTGACCGGCTTGGCGATCGAGGCGATGTCGACGGCCTGGAAGTCCTCCTTGTGGATCACGTTCGTCGGCGCCTGGCCGGTGATGCAGAGGATCGGGATCGAGTCGCCGATGGCCGAGTACAGGCCGGTGATCATGTCGGTGCCGGCCGGGCCGGATGTGCCGATGCAGACGCCGATGTTGCCGGGGTGCGTGCGGGTGTAGCCCTCGGCCATGTGCGAGGCGCCCTCGACATGGCGGGCGAGCGTGTGATCGATGCCGCCGCCCTCTTTGAGGGCCTTGTAGAAGGGGTTGATCGCCGCGCCCGGCACACCGAACGCGTTGGTGACGCCTTCGCGCTTGAGGATCTCAACTGCCGCGCGGGCAGCGGTCATACGAGGCATGGGTGCTCCTGCTTGGGCCTTGCGGATCGGGCTCTGTCGCGCCACCTGAGAGCTGCGATTCCGTACGGGGATTCCGCACCGCACACCCCCCGTGGGGATTTCGCATTGCGGAATTTAGATTCTGTTATACGGAAGCAATGTACGGTCTGGGCCGAACGGCGTCAAGGGAGATGAGCAGGCGCACACTCCCCCGCGTACAGAAGACCGGGAAGTGTCCGAAGTACCTCGCCAAGGCTTCACACTTGGTGGACGATGGACCCCGAGCCGAGGGGAAACCCCGCACCAGGGGGAAGGGGGGCACGATGACCGAAAGCGTGCCGGTGCGCTGTCCGGCATGCCGACGGGACCACCGGTTTGCGCCACCCGTCTACCCATGCGCCTGCGGCGCCCCGCTGGCGCCCCCGCTGCTGCGCGGCGCGGCCCCGGAGCCGATCACACACCGCACCTGGACGGACGACTGGGTGACGGTCCGCTGCCCGGAGTGCGCCCGCCAGGGCCACTGGCCGCAGCCGGAGCTCGGCTGCCCCTGCGGCACGGTGCTGCGCGTCCCGGTCCGCACCGGGAACGCACCCGTCCCTCCCGTGGCCCCGGCTCGCCGCGCCGGCGAGGACCGGAGCAGCCCCGTCCTGGACCTCCCGGAAGGCCAGGACACGCCGGCCGGCCGCCCTGGGGACGGCGACGGCCTCCGCGACCGCGGCGACCGCGGCGGCCCCCGAAGCCCCGCGGAGCACGAGGGCGGCATGCCGCGGCCGGCCAGCCAGGCGAGCGGCCGCCCCGCGCACATCCCGCTGCCGCGCACCGCGGCCTCTCCCCGCCGCCCCGCCTTCCGCCCGGTCACCATCCGCACGGCGCACGACGCCGTGACGGCCGCCGCCCACTACCTCAGATGGCTCGGCTTCCGCGACGTCATCCGGCCCGAGCGGCATATCGCGGCCCCCGGCGTGGATCTGCGCGGCCCCGGGCTGGTCGCCAGGGTGGACCCGTCGACGCGCCGGACGACGCTGCGGGCGGTCGAGTGCCTGTGGCTGCACGGGCTGCATGACGCGGCGGCAAGCGTGCACTTCTCACTGGCCGGATACGCGCAGGACGCCCGCACCCGCGCCGACGCCCTCGGCATACCGCTCTTCGTCATGGATCTCACCGGCAGCCCGCAGCCCGTGAACTGCGCGGCGGACGAGCTGGTCGGCACGGGCGCGCCCCACCCCGGAGCCCCCGGCCCACACTGACCGCCGCCCGCGGCACGCCGGGCGGGCGTCCGATCGGCCCGGAGCCCCGCACCGGCAGCAGATCGGCCATGCGCCGACATGGCTCCTGCACCGGCCGGACCGCGCCGCCCGCGGCACTCCCGGCGCGTCCGCGCACCGGCCGACACCGCGCACGCCTCGCCTGGCGGCCCGGAACCGCCTGCGTTCGCCGCTCACCCACGTGCCGCCCACACCGCCCCACACCGCCCGGCGTCTTCCGCGCAGCGCCCGCCGGGGCCGGACCGTCTGTGGGACCGGCCACGTCCGGCGACGGCGACGGGGCCCGCGGCGGGCCGTGCCCGCCCGCCTCCGCATGGGCCGCGGGCCGACCCGCCATATGGCGCGGGCCGCGGGCTCCGCCATACTCAGGCCATGCGCATCCGACCAGCGTCGCGCGCCGAACTGCCCCTGCTCCAGGAGATCGAAAGGGCGGCCGGCGAGCCTTTCCGCGCCCTCGGCATGGCGGCGGTCGCCGACGACGAGCCGCCCTCGATCGAAACGCTCGACCGCTTCCGGCGGGCGGGCCACGCCTGGGTGACGGCGGACTCCGGCGACCGCCCCGTGGCGTATCTGCTCTGCGAGGAGGTGGACGGAGCCGCCCATGTCGAGCAGCTCTCCGTCCATCCGTCGGCCGCCCGCCGCGGCCTCGGCAGCGGGCTGCTCGACCACCTCGCGGTGTGCGCCGCCGCCGACGGGCTGTCGGCGCTCACCCTGACGACCTTCGCCGACGTCCCGTGGAACGCCCCGTACTACGCGCGGCTCGGCTTCCGCGCCCTCGCCGACGACGAGCTGACCGAGGGGCTGCGGGAGATCCGGCGCGCGGAGGCGTCCTGCGGTCTCGACCAGTGGCCCAGGGTGTGCATGCGCCGGGGGCTCGCAGGCGCAGCCGCTAGCCCTCCCCGTACGGTGCCTGTGCGCACCCCGCGTCCTCGTGCCCTGCCGCCCCGCTCCCTCCCTCCGCGTACCGCCGGCGCAGCTCCACCTTTCTGACCTTGCCGCTGACCGTCATGGGGAACGCCGTGAGGATCTCCAACCGGCGCGGGACCTTGTAGTGCGCCAGCCGGCCCCGGCAGTGGCCGGCGAGATCGTCGAGGGTCGGCGGGTCCGCCGGGTCGCGCGGGATGACGCAGGCCAGCACCTCCTCCCCGTACCGCTCGTCGGGTACGCCCACCACCTGCACATCCGCGACCTTGCGGTGGGTGTGCAGGAACTCCTCGATCTCCCGTGCACAGCTCCCCGGCCGTGCCGCGCTTCACGGTCACGCCGCTCACCGGGGCGACGACCTTGATCTCGACATGCGGCAGCACCCGTCCGACGGTGCCGGTGCGCCGCTCCAGATCGGGCAGGGCGAGCCCGCCATGATCCCGGTGTGGCGGATTCCGGCAGGGAGGTCGAGCAGCGCCTCGCGGTCGGGGTGGGCGGCGATCGCACGGTCGAGGTTGCGGCCGATGGTGTCGCCGAGCAGCGGGGCTGTCCCGACGCCATGCGCGTACGACAGATCGGTCTCAGCGGTCTGAGGGGTCTGGGCGGTCTCGGCGGTCTCGGCGGTCCGAGGGGTCTCGGCCGTCATCGCAGGCTTCCCTCGTCGTATTCGGCCGTCGAGCCCGCGGCCGTACGCTCGCGCAGCTCCACGCGGCGGATCTTTCCGGAGACGGTCTTGGGCAGCTCGGCGAACTCGATGCGCCGGATGCGCTTGTACGGTGCGAGGACCGCGCGCGAGTGCTCGAAGAGCAGCTTCGCCGTGTCCGGCCCCGGCTGCCAGCCGTCCGCGAGGACGATGTACGCCTTCGGCACGGCGAGGCGCAGCGCGTCGGGGGCCGGGACCACCGCCGCCTCGGCGACCGCCTCGTGTTCCAGCAGCGCGCTCTCCAGCTCGAATGGCGAGATCTTGTAGTCGGATGCCTTGAAGACGTCGTCCGAGCGGCCGATGTAGGTGATGTAGCCGTCCGCGTCGCGCGCGCCGATGTCGCCGGTGCGGTAGTGGCCGTCGGACATCGCCTCGGCGGTGCGCTCCGGGTCGCCGTGGTAGCCGGTCATCAGCCCCACGGGGGCGGTGGAGAGGTCGACGGCGATCTCGCCTTCTCTCTCGGCCGGTTTGCCGGTGGCCGGGTCGAGCAGCGCCACGGTGTAGCCGGGGCTCGGCCGGCCCATGGAGCCGGGCCTGACGCTCTGCCCGGGGGTGTTGGCGACCTGCACCGCCGTCTCGGTCTGGCCGAAGCCGTCGCGGATGGTCACTCCCCAGGCGCGGCGGACGGCCTCGATGACCTCGGGGTTGAGGGGCTCGCCCGCGGCGACGGCCTCCCTGGGGGGCGTGCGCAGCGCGGTGAGGTCCGCCTGGATCAGCATGCGCCATACGGTGGGCGGTGCGCAGAAGCTGGTCACGCCCGCGCGGTCCATCGCGGCCAGCAGCCGGCCGGGGTCGAAGCGGGTGTAGTTGTGGATGAAGACGGTCGCCTCGGCGTTCCAGGGCGCGAAGAGGTTGGACCAGGCGTGCTTGGCCCAGCCGGGGGACGAGATATTGAGGTGGACGTCGCCGGGCCGGAGGCCGATCCAGTACATCGTCGCCAGATGGCCCACGGGGTAGGACACATGGGTGTGTTCGACGAGCTTGGGGCGGGCGGTGGTGCCGGAGGTGAAGTAGAGCATCAGGGGGTCGTCGGCGCGGGTGGGGCCGTCCGGCTCGAAGTGCGTACGGCCGGCGTCCACACCGTCGTACGACAGCCAGCCCGCCGCCGCACCCGTGCCCACCGCGATACGGGTGTAGCCGCCGGGCACCTCGGCGAA
Organism: Streptomyces sp. PR69; assembly: GCF_026420845.1. Taxonomy (GTDB): domain Bacteria; phylum Actinomycetota; class Actinomycetes; order Streptomycetales; family Streptomycetaceae; genus Streptomyces. Next base: position 32,281 of record NZ_JAOWCB010000004.1, read on the forward strand.
CTTCGGCGTGTCCTCGGCGCGTACGACGACATGGCGGACGCGGCCGCGGTCGACGCGGTCCCGCAGATCGGCCGGCCCGAGGAGCGGGGTCGCCGGGATCAGCACCGCGCGCAGCTTCATCGCGGCGAGGGCGGTCTCCCACAGCTCGACCTGGTTGCCGAGCATGACGAGGACGCGGTCCCCCGGGCCGACGCCCTGCTCCCGCAGCCAGTTGGCGGCGCGGCCGGAGCGGGCGGACAGCTCGGCGAAGGAGTGCCGGGCGCCGGTTCCGTCCTCCTCGACGATGTGCAGCGCGGTCCGCTCATTGCCGTCGGCGATGGCGTCGAACCAGTCGAGGGCCCAGTTGAAGTGCTCGAAGCGGGGCCAGGCGAAGCCTTCGTACGCCGCCGCGTAGTCCTCTCGGTGCTCCAGCAGGAAGTCCCGTGCGGCGCGGAACCTCTCCGTCCGCGTGTATGACGTCCCTGGCGCTGGCGGTGACTGTGGTGTCACGGGCTCTCCTCATCGGCGGACGGGCTTGTTGCCGGGCGGGGCGCTGCCATCGTGTAATCGGTGACCTGGGTCTCACTACCCCCGTTCGGGGGTGATCACGAGCAGCACAGGGAGTGGACCTGACGTGAGCGAGCCGGAGGAGTCGGCGGAGATCCGCGCCGCCCTGGTGCGCCTGCGCCGTGCGACGGGGCTGCCGGTGGCGTTCGGCGGGCTGGTGCGCGGCGCGAGGACGGCCGGAACGCTGCGCATCGCCGAGTTGAGCGGCGCGGCGACCGGGGCGCTGCGCGGGCTCGGCGTGTGCAGCGGAAACGGACTGGGCGGCAAGTCGATGGCGCTGTCCCGGCCGTGCGGGGTGACCGACTACCGCACGGCCCGGCATATCAGCCATGAGTACGACGCGGCGGTGGCGGCGGAGGGGCTGCGGGCGGTGGTCGCGGTGCCCGTGGTCGTGGGCAGAAGCGTGCGGGGCGTGCTGTACGGCGCGCTGCGCGAGGCGCTGCCGCTGGGCGAACGGACCCTGGACGCGGCGATGGCCGCGGCGCGGGATGTGGAGCAGGCGCTGGTCGCACGGGATGAGGCGCAGCGGCTGCTGGCCCGGGCCAGGACCCGTGCCCCGGCGGCGGGGGCGTCCGGCTGGGAGGAGGTGCGCCAGGCGCATGGCGTGCTGCGGACGCTGGCGCCGCGGGTCGCCGATCCCGCGCTGCGGGAGGAACTCCTCGCCGTGTGCGGGCGGCTGGCGGCCGCGGCCGCCCCGGCGTCGCATCCGCTGCGGGTGGCGCTGACCCCGCGGGAGGTGGACGTGCTGGCGATGGTCGCGTCGGGCGCGACGAACGCGACGGCGGCGCGGCGGCTGGGGCTGCGCCCGGAGACGGTGAAGGGCTATCTGCGGTCCGCGATGCGGAAGCTGAGCGCGCATACGCGGCTGGAGGCGGTGGTCTGCGCGCGGCGCGCGGGTCTGCTGCCGTGACCGACGCTCGGCGAACCGGCCGAGGTCGACTCCGGCGAGCCTGCCGCGGAAGGCGCGCAGCTCGCGGTCGGGCGCGGCCTGGACGAGGGGCGCAGGGCGAGGCAGTCATCGGCGGTGTGGGTGTGGATGGTGGCCCGCAGGGTGACCAGTCGGGCGACCTCGCGGGAGGCCATGAGGGCGGACAGCTCATCGGGGTCGAAGCCGTCGAGGCGGGCGGCGAGAGCCGTGTACGGCGGTTTGACCGCGCGTAGCCGAGCCCGCAGCCCGCCCAGTCCGCCCGTACGCCGAGCCCGCACGCCCGCCAGTCCGCACGTACGCCGAGCCCGCACGCCCGCCCAGTCCGCACGTACGCCGAGCCCGCGCGCCCGCCCAGTCCCGAGGGCCGGTGGCCTGGGCCTCGGTCCTGCCGCCGTGCCCGACCGCGGATATCCTGCCTGCGCGGATCCCGACGGCCGGAGGTGACAGGCGATGCTCCCCCACTGGCGGCGCCGGCCCGCCGCTTCCGCGGAGCCGCCCGGGCCCTCGTCCGGCGTGGACGGCGCGCCGGATGCCGGCCGCACGGCCGGGGGACCCCCGGGCGGCCGGGACCAGGACAGCGTGGTGCACGCGGCGCTGTACCGCGACGGCCGCCGTGTCTCCACCCCGGACTCGCTCGCGGACACCTTCCGCCAGCTCCGCGCTCAGTCGGACGGCATGGCGTGGATCGGCCTGCACCGCCCGACCGAGGCGGAGGTCCTCTCCCTCGCCGCGGAGTTCGATCTCCATGAACTGGCCGTCGAGGACGCGCTGGAGGCCCATCAGCGCCCCAAGCTGGAGCGCTATGGCGAGACCCTCTTCGTCGTGCTGCGCGCCGCCCGCTATCTGGACGCCCCGGAGGAGGTCGACTTCGGCGAGCTGCATGTCTTCGTAGGCAAGGACTTCGTCATCACGGTCCGCCACGGCGCCGCCCCCGACCTCTCCGCCGTACGCCACCGCATGGAGCAGACCCCCGAACTCCTGGCGCTCGGCCCCGAGGCGGTGCTCTACGCCATCCTCGACGCGGTGGTCGACGGCTACGCCCCGGTGGTCGCGGGCGTCCAGATCGACATCGACGAGATCGAGACCGAGGTCTTCGGCGGCGACCCGGCGGTCTCCCGCCGCATCTACGAACTGGCCCGCGAGATGGTCGAGTTCCAGCGCGCCACCCGCCCCCTGGTGGGCATGCTCAACGGCCTGATGGCGGGCTTCGCCAAGTACGGCACCCACGAGGAACTCCAGCGCTACCTCCGCGACGTCGCCGACCACGTCACCCACACCAGCGAACGCGTCGACGGCTTCCGCCAGGCCCTGGCGGACATCCTCACGGTCAACGCCACGCTGGTCTCCCAGCAGCAGAACGCGGAGATGCGGGCGCTGGCGGAGGCGGGCTTCGAGCAGAACGAGGAGATCAAGAAGATCTCGGCGTGGGCGGCCATCCTCTTCGCCCCGACGCTCGTCGGGACGATCTACGGCATGAACTTCGACCATATGCCGGAGCTGCACTGGCTGTTCGGCTATCCCTTCGCGATCACTCTGATGGCGGTCGTATGCGCCAGTCTGTACGTCGTCTTCAAGCGGAGGGGCTGGCTCTGAGCCGTACGCCTCCGGCGTCCGGTTTTCGCGAGCGGCAATTGTCAGGGAACCTGCATTTAGCGTTTCCCGTCGGCACAGCCGGGCCAGTTCCACCCGAACGCCGAACCCCAACGTAACGTTTCAGCAAAGAGGCGGGACGGGTCATGAAGGCGGCCCCTCTGAACAAGTGCAGCCACCGTCACGACCGCACTGAGCGCAGAAGAGGTTCCCCGCTTGCACCCCTCACCCAGCCCGCCGCCTCCCCCGCCGGAACCGCCGCCGGCAGATCGTCCGCGGCGTTCGGAGCCGCACATCTCTTGCATATGCAGTGTTGGGAAAACAGGGAAGGCTCTGCTGGCGCATGCCCGTTGGTGACAATGCCCGCCTCCCCGACGCGCAACCGGCGGCGTCGGCCGGGGAATCAGACCCCGACATCGCGATAGAGGAGCTGTATCGACTCCACCGCCCAGCGGTCCTCTCGTATGCGCGGAGTTGCTGCCGTGATGCGCACACCGCCGAGGATCTGGTCTCTGAAGCCTTCGCCCGCACTCTGCAGGCGGTGCGGTCCGGACGCGGCCCGGAAGCCGCCTGGCGTCCCTATCTGCTCGCGGTGGTGCGGCGTGTCGCGGCGGAGTGGGCGGCCACGGACCGCCGTACCGAGCTGTCCGCCGACTTCGGGCAGTGGCTCGACCATCTGCCCGGCGTCGCGGGCGAGGAGAGCGCCGAGGAGCGGATACTGCGCCTGGAGGACTCCAGCCTCGTCCTGCGGGCGTTCCGCTCGCTGCCCGAGCGGTGGCAGACCGCCCTGTGGCACACCGTCGTCGAGGAGGAGTCCGCCTCGACGGTCGGCGCACTGCTGGGGCTGGGCCCGAGCGGCGTCGGCTCGCTGGCGGCCAGAGCACGGGAAGGGCTCCGCGAGGCGTATCTGGCCGTGCACGCGGAGCGCGCGTCGGCGAGCGAGGAGTGCCGCCGCTACAGCTCACTGCTGGGCGCCGCGGTGCGCCGGGCGGGACGGCGGCCGAACCGAGACCTCGACCGGCATCTCGAACAGTGCCCGCCCTGCCGCGGGGCGCTGGGCGAACTCGTCGAGCTCAATGAACGTCTTGACGCCAAGCTGCCGGCCAGTGTGCTGCTGTTCGGCAGCTCCGGCTATGTCGCGGCCCGAACGGCCGAGACGACCGGTGCGGGCGCAGCCGGTGCGGCGGCGGCCCCCGGCGTCCCGGACCACGGCCTCCTCCCGGGCGGCGCGGGGAGCTGGCAGCCGCGGGCGGCAGGCTCCCCTGCCCAGCTGGGGGCGGTCGCCGGAGGCGTCGTCGCCGTCGTCGGCGTCACCGTGTTCCTCCTGCCCTCGCCGTTCGGAGACGACCGGAACGGGGCCGGACCATGGACGGCGGCCGCCGAGACGACTCATGCCTCCCTCGCGTATCCGCCGCCCGTCCGGCTCACCCCCGCCCGGCCGAAGGACTCGCCCTCCCCGAAGCCGCCCTCCCCGAAGCCGCCCTCCCGGACCCCGTCCCCCGCCCCCTCCCCCGCCACGCCGTCCGCGACGCCTCGCCCGGCCGCACCCAGGGCCCCGGGAGCGGTCGTCTGGTCGGGCCCCCTCCGCAATCTGGGCGTCGCCGCGCAGTGCGTCGAGCCTGCCGCCGCGTCAGTCGTCCAGAACACCTGTGACGGCAGCAAGGAGCAGCTCTGGCAGGCCGTGTCGCTCCCGCGCGCGAAGGACTACAGGCTGCTGCACAACGCGGCCACGGGACAGTGCGTCGACTACAGCGCAGGCACCCGGAAAATCATCAACAACGCCGCCTTCTTTCCCGTCGGGATGGCTCCCTGCCGGAAAGACGGCGAAGGACAGAAATTCCGTCTGGACCCGGCGCTGGCTGAAGGCGAGATCAGTTACCTGCTGCGTACTGAACGGGACGCCAGTAAGCCGTGGTTCAACATGCAGCTCGGAATGTTCAACTGGTGCCCGACATGCCCCGGATACGATCCGGAACTCAAACAGGGAGAACCATTGACTCTCACTCATAATTACTACCACGCACCGAGGCTGCGCTATCTCCTCGACGGCATGAAGATCCGCCCGGATCAGCCGGTGTATGTACTGGCCGACCCGCCGGCTTCTGAATCAGCCAGGTAAAGCCCGCACCAGGCATATACCGGCGTACGGCTGCCGCCGCCGGACCGAGTGGAAGGTTTCTCCGTGCACCTGCTCCTGGGCTCGCGTCCGCCGCAGCGCCCGCTCCCCGACGCGGCGTTGCTGATCGCTTTACGCAAGGGACAGACCAGATCCTTCCGGCATCTCTACCGCCGCCACTACGCCGCCGTGCAGGCGTATGCCTCCCAGTGCATGTCAGGCCCGCTCGACGCCCAGGAGGTGACCGCGAGCGTCTTCGCACGTCTGCTCCAGCAGATCTCCGCCGGAGAGTCCCTTGTCGAGCAGCGTCATCCGGGATGTCTGCGCCCGCAGTTGCTGGGGATGGTACGCAATGCGGCGGTCGATCGCTGGCGGCGGGAGCCGGACGCCCTGTCCCGGCGCTTCCGGCAGTGGGTCGCGGCGGGTTCACAGTGGCCGTGGGGCGAGGACGGCCAGCTCGCTCTCGCGTACGAGCGTCTCCCGGCCGCTGCCCGGCGTCTGCTGTGGCACTCGGTCGTGGAAGGGGACGACCCTGCCCTGACGGCACGCATCACCGGGCTGGCGCGTCATGAGATTCCTCAGGCGTGCGAACGGGCCCTGAGCGTGCTCCGCGCATTCCGTGCCGACCTGTATCTGGAGCGGCTGGAGCGCCCGGACTGCCGGGAGCTGTTCCGTCGTCTGCACGCACGGCCCGGTGAGCAGCCTGACGAAGAAGCCGCGGATCATCTCAGCGCGTGTCCGGGCTGCCGGAACGTCCACAAGGACCTCGCGCGGCTCGACGAACGGCTCGCGGCGCAGCTGCCGGTGCGGCTGCTCGGATGGTGGCCGGGGCGGGAGTATCTGCGGGCGAAGGCCGCCATTCCCGTGCCGCTGGGCGACCCGCCGTTCCTTGCCGGGCTGCTGGAGCGCACGGGCGCTCAGGGCCCGGCGAGGCGCTCGCCGCTGCACCGGACCGGCCGAGCCTACCGAGCCGCCCGAGCCGCCCGAGTCGCCCGAGTCGCCGGAACCACCCGAGCCGCCCGAGCCGCCGGGACCGCCGTAGGCCGCTGCCAAAGGCTGCGGGCGGTGCTCCCCCGGTGCCGTCCCGGCCGTTCTCCGGCCGCTCTCGCGATCGCCGGCTTTCTGGCCGGGGTGGTCGCGGGCATGTTCGCGCTCTCCGCCTGCGACCAGCGCGGCGGACCGACGACACCACCACCGCCGTCGGCGCCGGAGCCAGAGCCAGAGCCGGAAACCGCGCCGGAGAGTCCCCCTGCGCTCTCCGCCCGGTTTCCCGTCCGGGCCGGTGCCCACACCTCGCAGCAGGGCGCACGGGCCGGCGTCGCAGCCGGCAGCCGTGTGCTCGGCAACTCCTCCGTACTCCGGTATGAGCGGGTCGACTTCGCGGCGGGCGGGGACGGCTTCGCCCGGGCCAGGCTCACCGGGCCGCAAGGCGGCGGCGCCTGGATCGAGCTGACGCTCGACGCCCCGGAACGGCCGCCGCTGACACAGATCATCCCCGACGCCGACGGATCGCCGTCCGATGTCTCGGTGCCGATCAGACCCGTCAGCGGTGTGCACAGCGTGTATGTCACCGCCCGCTGTCCGACGGCGGAGCCGTGCGTGGAACTCCGCGCCTTCGGCACGACGCCGGGCGTGCGCCCCGACCCGCCGCGGCCATGACGCGGCCATGACGTCCTTGCGCGCTCGTCATGGGCCCTGCTGCTCGTCATGGACCCTGCCGCTCGCCTTGCGCAGGCTGGATCCATCCCAGGGACCGCTCGACGGCCCGCTGCCAGCAGTCGTACTCCCGCTCCCGGCGCTCGGGGTCCATGGCCGGCAGCCACTGGGCCGCTCGGTGCCAGTTGCCGCGCAGGACTTCCATGTCCGGCCAGTAGCCGGCGGCGAGGCCCGCGGCGTAGGCCGCGCCGAGCGAGACGGTCTCGGCGACCAGGGGCCGCACCACGGGAACGTCGAGCACATCGGCGAGGAACTGCATGAGGAGATTGTCGGATGTCATCCCGCCGTCCACCTTGAGCTGCTTGAGGGCGAGCGCGGAGTCGGCGTTCATGGCGTCGACGACCTCCCGCGTCTGCCAGCCGGTGGCCTCCAGAACGGCTCGGGCCAGGTGCCCCTTGGTGATGTACGAGGTGAGGCCCACGATGACGCCGCGGGCGTCGCTGCGCCAGTGGGGTGCGAACAGGCCGGAGAACGCCGGGACGATATAGCAGCCGCCGTTGTCCTCGACGGTGCGCGCCAGGGTCTCGATCTCGGGCGCGCTGCTGATCAGGCCCAGGCGGTCGCGGAACCACTGGACCAGTGAGCCGGTGACGGCGATCGGGCCTTCCAGCGCGTAGACCGCCGGCTGGTTCCCGACCTTGTACGCCACGGTGGTGAGGAGCCCGTGCCGGGACCGCACGACGTCGGCGCCGGTGTTCATCAGCAGGAAGCTGCCGGTCCCGTAGGTGCACTTCGCCTCGCCGGGCGAGAAGCAGGTCTGCCCGAAGAGGGCCGCCTGCTGATCGCCGAGGGCGGCCGTGATCGGAACGCCCGGCAGCACCGAGCGGGCCTCGCCGTAGCTCTCGGCCGAGGACCGGATCTCCGGCAGCATCGCACGCGGCGTCCCGAAGAAGTCCAACAGCTCATCGTCCCAGGTCAGCGTGCGTATGTTGGCGAGCATGGTGCGGCTGGCGTTGGTGGCGTCGGTGATGTGCAGGCCCCCGGCCGGTCCGCCGGTGAGATTCCAGATCAGCCAGCTCTCCATGGTGCCGAACAGCACCTCGCCGTCCCGCGCACGCCGCTCCAGCCCCTCGACGTGGTCGAACAGCCAGCGGATCCGGGGCGCGGAGAAGTAGGTCGACGGGGGAAGGCAGCAGCGTTCGAGGAAGTACTCGTCGCCCGGCCGGCTTCTCAGGTCGTCGACGAGCGGCGCGGTGCGGGTGTCCTGCCAGACGATCGCCCTGCCCAGCGGAGCGCCGGTCCGCCGGTCCCAGAGCACGGTCGTCTCGCGCTGGTTGGCGATCCCGATGGCCGCGATCTGCCCGGCGTCCAGGTCTGCGCCGGACAGCGCCTCGGGGACGACGCGCTGGAGGTTGCGCCAGATCTCGGAGGCGTCGTGCTCGACCCAGCCGGGCCGGGGGAAGTGCTGACGGTGCTCCCGCTGGGCGACCGACTTCAGTCGCCCGCGGTGGTCGAACAGGATGCATCGCGTGGAGTTGGTGCCCTGGTCGATGGACATCACATACCGAGCAACCATGACACGCCCGCCTTCCGCTGAGTCGTCTGCGCCGCCGAACCGCCGGGCCTACCAGCGCGCCGCGCCGAGGTCCCTGGAAATCGCCCGTGCGGCCTCCCGGAGCAAGGTGATCAGGGCCGGGCGGGGCCGGCCCTTGTCGTCGCAGATCCGCTCGACCGGGCCGGACACCCCGATCGCGCCCACCACCAGACCGCCGTGCCCCCGGATCGGCGCGGCGACTCCGGCGTCCCCCATGCTCATCTCCTGCACCTCCGCGCCCCAGCCGACCTCCCGGATCTCGCCGAGTGCCCGTTCGAGGTCCTCCGGCAGCACCAGGGTGTGCCTGGTGTACGCCTCCGGTCCGGCCCGCAGCACGGAGTCGAGGGGGGCGGCCCCGAAGGCCAGCAGGACCTTGCCGAGCGAGGAGGCGTGCAAGGGCAGCAGCGCGCCGACATCCAGGGTCTGGAGGGTGTCGTCCGGCCGGAAGACGTGGTGCACGATCAGCACCTCGCCCTCCAGGGGCGCGCCCAGACGGACGGCCTCGCCGCTGCGGGCGGCCAGGGCGTCGGCCCAGTTGATGGAGCGCGAGCGCAGCTCGTTGACGTCGAGGTAGCTGGTGCCGAGATGGAGCAGCGCCGCCCCGAGCTGGTACTTGCCGGTCGCCGCGTCCTGCTCCACGAAGTCCACATGCTGCAGGGTGCGCAGAATGCCGTGCGCGGTGCCTTTGGCCAGCCCGAGCGACGACGCCACCTCGCCCAGCCCGAGCCGACGGGGACCGGCGGCAAGCAGACGCAGGATCGCGGCCGCCCGTTCTATGGACTGGACAGGGCCGACCATGAGGCGATCGTACGTCCGTCGCCCGCATTGGACCACCGTTCGACAATGCCGACCACTGTTCATTGACTGCCCGCGCTTCTGTTCGTAGCGTGCATCACGTCCGGCCTCCAGCCGACCGACAGCTCCCGGAGGAGGGGCCATGACAGCAGCGCGGCCCGGTCCAGCGCTCCGCGAGGAAGCAGCGCTTCGTGAGGACGCGGCGCCTTGTGAGGAAACCGAGTACATCTTTTCGCTGCCGCACACCCCCGGGGCCGTCCCGGCCGTACGGCGGCGTATACGCGCGGTCCTCGCGGACTGGCGACTGCCCGCGGAAGCCGCAGAGGATGTGCTCCTGCTGGCCTCTGAGCTGCTCGCCAACGCGATCGTCCACGCCCTGCCCCCGGCGACGCTGCGGCTGTCGCGGGTGTGGGCGGACAGGCGCAGAGCCGTACGCGTCGAGGTGACCGACAGGGGGCCCGCCGCCCCGGCCGGACTCCCGGCCCCTGCAGCGGACCCGGACGAGCACGGCCGGGGCCTCGGCATCGTCACGGCGCTGTCGGCCCGGTGCGGCGTACGAGAGCACCTCGGCGGGACGGGCCGCTGGGCGGATGTGGTCGTGGGGTGAGATCGCCCGGCGTCGCCGCCGCGACGACGGGAGACTGCGCAGTGCGGTGCGCACCTCGGCAACACCCCTGCCGGGGCGGAAGGTTGACACCGCGTAGGCCGGTTGACTCGACGCGACCGCGCCCCGCGCGAACTCGGCTATGCTCCGGCGCAGCACTGGCGCGGCGCCGTGCGGGGGACCCTCGCGGCGCTCGCACCCCGGGGATTCCCCTGCCCAAGGCTCGCCCAGGAGGCAGTATGAGCACCGCGTCCCGCATCTTCCGCCGCGGCGGCCGTCCGGCCCCGCGGCTGACGCCCGGAGACGCCGTCGCACCCCGCATACTGACGACGATCACCTCCGAGCGCCTGCGCGTTCCCGACCCCGCGGCCCTGGTGCATCTGCAGTTCCGGCGCTTCGCGGGGTGCCCCGTGTGCAATCTGCACCTCAGGTCCGTGGCCCGGCGGCACGAGGAGATCAGGGCCGCGGGCATCCGCGAGGTGGCCGTGTTCCACTCCCCGGCCGAGTCGATGCTTCCGCACCAGGGCGACCTGCCCTTTCCGGCCGTGGCCGACCCCGGCAAGTCGCTGTACGCGGCCTTCGGCGTGGAGTCGTCGCCGCGGGCGCTGCTCGACCCGCGCGCCTGGCCCGCGATCTTCCGGGTCGCCTTCACCCGCCTGCCGTCCGTCCCCGGACCGGGCGGGGCCCTCGGCCTCCCCGCGGACTTCCTCATCGGACCCGACGGCCTCGTGCGCGAGGTCAAGTACGGCCGGCACGCCGACGACCAGTGGCCCGTGGACGAACTGCTGTCCCTGGCGGCCCGCCACCGTTAGCCCGGGCGGACGCTCTTCGAGGCGGGCGCTCATCAGCGTGAGCGACACCGATCACGCAGCCAGAATCGTCACCTTTCCCCGAATTGCCGGGAATGATGTCCTATGTGAGGCTCACAGGGGCGGGCGGACCGCACGCCCGTGCCCGTGGAGGAGGGAGCCTCATGTCAGTCGACACACCGGCCGCGGACACTCAGGCGGCCGAGCGTGGTCCCGGGCCCGTCACCGTACGGCTGACCGTCAACGGCGTCGAGCGGAGCCTGCTGATCGAACCCCGGGTGAGCCTGCTGCAGGCGCTCCGCGAGGAGCTCGATCTCACCGGGGCCAAGCGCGGCTGCGACCAGGGCACGTGCGGCGCGTGCACGGTCTTCGCCGACGGCCGCCGGGTGCTGGCGTGTCTGACGCTCGCCATTGCCTGCGAGGGGCGGGAGATCACCACCGTCGAAGGGCTCGCGCAGCCGGACGGACAGCACAACGGGCGGCTCCATCCCATGCAGGAGGAGTTCATCGCCCATGACGCCTTCCAGTGCGGCTACTGCACCCCCGGGCAGATCATGTCGGCGGTCGGCTGCGTCGAGGAGGGCCACGCCGCCGATGACGCGGAGATCAAGGAGTGGATGAGCGGCAACATCTGCCGCTGCGCCGCCTATCCCAACATCCGGGCGGCCGTCCGCGCCGCACGCGAGCGCGTCTGACGCATCTGCCGCGTCTGCCGTGTCTGCCGCATCTGAGAAGCCCGAGGAGCACGCCCGTCATGCGCCCTGTCAGCTATCTTCGTCCGGACGGCGTCGACGACGCCGTCCAGGCCGTCACAGCGGACCCCGGCAGCCACTTCCTCGCCGGCGGCACCACCGAGGTGGATCTGCTCCGGCAGCATGTCCTGGCCCCCCGCCGGCTGGTCGACATCAACCGGCTGCCGCTCGCGGGCATCGAGGACCTGCCCGACGGCGGCGTACGCATCGGCGCGCTCGCCAGGATGAGCGAGGCCGCCGCATCGCCCGCCGTACGCGAACGCTTCCCCATGGTCTCCCAGGCCCTGGAGCTCGGCGCCTCCGCCCAGCTGCGGCATATGGCCTCCATGGGCGGCAATATGTTGCAGAAGGTCCGCTGCGCCTACTACCGCGACGGCGAGTCACCGTGCAATAAACGGGAGCCGGGAAGCGGATGTTCGGCGCTGCACGGCGTCAGCCGCACCCATGCCGTGCTGGGGGTCAGCGACCACTGCATCGCCACTCACCCCTCCGACGTCGCCGTCCCGCTCGCGGCGCTCGACGCCCGCATCCACACGCGCGGCGTCCACGGCGAACGGTCCCACACCGTCGACGAGTTCTTCCTTCAGCCCGGAGCGACGCCGCACCGCGAGCATCCGCTGGACCATGGAGAGCTGATCACGGCGATCGAGGTGCCCGCCCTGCCGATGGCCCGGCGGTCCCGCTATCTCAAGGTGCGCGACCGCGAGTCCTATGAATTCGCCCTGGTCTCCGTCGCCGCCGCGGTCGACACGGACGACGGCGCGATCAGCGGCGTACGGATCGCTCTGGGCGGAGTCGCCGTCAAGCCCTGGCGGGCCCGGCGCGCAGAGGAGGTCCTGCTCGGCGCGCCCGCGACCGACGAGACCTTCGAACGGGCGGCGCGCGAGGAGCTGGCCGCGGCCCGCACGACCGCCATGAACGCCTTCAAGCCCGATCTCGCGCGGCGTACGCTCGTCCGTGCTCTGCGCGCCCTCACCACCACCGGCACCGTCACCGGGAGGCAGGGATGAGCGCCCCGTCCACCACATCCGGCGCACCTGACACGCCTGGCGCACCGCCTGCGGACGGCCCGATGGGCCGGCCGCTGAACCGCGTGGACGGGCCTGCCAAGGTCACCGGCGCCGCCCGCTACGCCGCCGACGCACCACTGCCCGGGCTGACCCACGCCGTCGTGGTCGGCGCCCGCGTCCCGCACGGCCGCCTCACCCGGATCGACACGGAGGAGGCCGACCGGGCCGCCGGCGTCCTCGCCGTCCTCACCCAGGAGAGCCTGGGCAAGATCGCCGGCCAGCCGCCACTGCTTCCCTCGCTCGCCGGGGCGGCCGCCCCCGGGGAGACGTTCTTCCCGATGCAGAGCGACCGCGTCCACTACGCCGGCCAGCCGGTGGCCCTCGTGGTCGCCGACACCTATGAACGCGCCCTGCACGCGGCCCGGCTGGTGCACGTCGAGTACGCCGAGGAGCCGTCCGTCACCGTCATCGACCAGGCGCGCGAGAAGGCATACGAACCGCGGAGCATCTTCGCCGGGTTCGTGCCGGGACGGTCCTCCCGCGGGGATGTGGAAGCCGGACTGGCCCAGGCGGCCGTCACCGTCGACAACACGTTCACCTTCGCCGCCAACCACCACAACCCCATCGAACCGTCGGCGGCCACCGCCTTCTGGGAGGGCGACCGGCTCACGCTGTACGACACCACGCAGGGCGTCACCGCCGTCCAGCACACCGTCGCCGCACTGCTCGGCCTGCCCCACAGCCGCATCCGCGTCATCAGCCACTACACGGGCGGGAGTTTCGGCGCCAAGGCCATGGTCTGGCACCATCCGGCGCTGGCGGCGCTCGCCTCCCGCGCCGTCGGCCGCCCGGTCCGCCTCGCCCTCACCCGCGAGCAGATGTTCACCGGCTGCGGCCACCGCGAGGAGCAGGAACACCGCCTCACCCTCGGCGCGGACGAGCAGGGCCGGCTCATCGCCCTGCGCCACGGCAAACTCTCCCTGACCTCCCCCTTCGACGAGTGGGCCGAGCCGTCCCTCTCCCTCACGGGCCGGCTGTACGCCTGTCCCCACTACGAAGGCGTCTACCGGCTCATCCGCGCCAACACCATGACCCCGACCTTTATGCGCTGCCCCGGAGAGGCCACCGGCCTGTTCGCGCTGGAGACGTCCATGGACGAGCTGGCCGAGCGGCTCGGTCTTGACCCGATCGAGCTGCGGCTGCGCAACTTCGCCGAGACCGACCCCGAATCCGGCCATCCCTGGAGCAGCAACGGCCTCAAGGAGTGCTACCGGCGCGGGGCCGAACGCATCGGCTGGGAACGCCGCGCCGCCGGACCGGAACGCGACGGCGACTGGCTCATCGGCCTGGGGATGGCCTCGGCGGCCTACCCCGTCTACGGACCGAACAACCCGCAGCGCGCCCGCGCACGCGTGTACGCCGACGGGACGGCCGTCATCCAGGGCGCCGTCACCGACATCGGCACCGGCGTGCTCACCGCCATGACCCAGGTGGCCGCAGAGGCCCTCGGACTCCCCGTAGAGCAGTGCCGCTTCGAAGGCGGCGACACCGATCTGCCGCATATGGCCGCCGCCGTGGGCTCCAGCGGAGCGGGCATGGTCAGCGCCGCCGTGCACGCCGCGTGCACCACGCTGCGCGGCCAGCTGATCGCGCGGGCCGTCGCCGACCCGCAGTCACCGCTCCATGGAGCAGACCGCGGCCAGGTGATCCTGCGCGACGGCAGAATGGTCCGGCGCGACGCGCCCGACCAGGGAGAGACCTACGCCGAACTCCTCACCCGCAACTTCCTTCCCGACGCGGAGGCCACCGGCGCGTGGGGCCCGCCCCCGCACGACGCCCCCTGGGCGATGCTCACCTTCGGCGCCCAGTTCGCCGAGGTCGCGGTCGACCCGGAACTGGGTCTCATCCGCGTCCGCCGCATGGCCGGGGCCTTCGCCCCGGGCCGTGTCCTCAACGCCAGGACCGCCCGCAGCCAGCTCATGGGCGGCATGATCTGGGGCCTCGGACAGGCGCTCCTCGAAGCCACTCATATGGAGCCCGCCACGGGCCGCTGGGCGAATGCGAGCCTCGGCGAGTATCTCGTGCCCGTCAACGCCGACGCCCCCGAGGTCGACGTCGACCTCATCGAGGTCGAGGACGCGATTGTCAACCCCCTGGGGGTCAAGGGAGTCGGGGAAGTGGGCCAGTCGGGCGCGGCGGCCGCCGTCGCCAACGCCGTCTGCCATGCGACGGGCCGCCGCTTCCGCGCGCTCCCGATCACCATCGAAGATGTGATCGCGCCCTCGTGACGGCCCGGTGCCGTCAGCTCCTCAGCACCCTGACGACGCCCCCCGCCCGGCCGCCGGACAGGACGCCGACGCGGACACCGGCGTCCGGGCCGCTGAGAGACCGGCCGGGAGCGCACGCGACCATGTCCCGTCCCTCCGCCGCTTGAGGCACGGGAGCCAGAAACCCAGCCCCACCGGCGCCTGAAGCACGAAAAGCCAACAACCCAGCCCCCGCCCGCGATTGAAGCGCAGGGGCCAGAAACCCAGCCCCGCCCGCGATTGAAGCGCAGGGGCCAGAAACCCAGCCCCGCCCGCGATTGAAGCGCGGGAGCCAGAAACCCAGCCCCGCCGACCCCAGAAGCACAGGGACCAACAACCCAGCCTCGTGGGGGTACCCCCGGACGGAGTCTGGGGGAGATTGAGGCGCAGGGGCCGGAAATTCAGCCTCGCCGGCGATTGAGGCGCGGGGGTCCGGGGGCGGAGCCCCCGGGAGACGGGGTCTGGGGCGGAGCCCCAGTTACGGGAAGTGGGGGTCCCCCCACCCCCCAGGGCGTAGGGGGAGGGGAGGGGAAAGACCCACCTGACACAGCCTCAGGGCCCCGGCGGTCCAGGATCCGCCCCCGCCCCGTCGAGCGCCGCGAGGGACGACAGCGTGACGGGTACGGCCAGCGGACGGCGCTCCGCCACCCCGCGGCCAGACGCCAGGCAGGCCACCGCCGCCCCGCAGACCCGCCCCTGGCACCACCCCATCCCCGCCCTGGTGAGCAGTTTGACGGACCGGGCGTCCCGCGCCCCGAGACCGGCGACCGCCTCGCGGATGCGCCCCGCGGTCACCTCCTCGCACCGGCAGACGTCGGTGTCGTCGGCCAGCCACCGGGTCCAGCCGTCGCCCGGAGCATGAGCGGCGGCCATGACGTCGGCGAAGGCGCGCATCCGGGCCCGTCGGCGGCGCAGCTCCCGCATCCGCCCGCTCCGGACGAGCGCGGGCCGTCCGGTCAGCCGGGCGGCGATGGCGAGGCCCGCCACCTCGCCCTCCTCACGGGCCAGCTGGGCCCCGCCGGCGCCGCCGGTCTCCCCCGCGGCCCACACTCCGGGCACGGAGGTCTCCTGCAGCGGGTCGAGGACGAGGGCCGACGCCCCGTCGGCCGTACGGTGTGCCGCGCAGCCGAGTCCCGTGGCCAGCTCGGTCTGGGGGACGAGGCCGAAGCCCACGGCCAGTGCGTCGCATGCGATGCGGCGGCCCGTCCCCTGTACGGGCCGCCACTCCCGGTCGAGCCGGGAGACCGTGACCGCCTCCACCCGGTCGCGGCCGTGCACCGCGGTGACCGCGCTGCGGGTGCGCACCCGCACACCGTGGCGGAGCAGCGCCGCGCCGTGGACGGCCGCCTCCGCCAGCTTCCGCGGGTTGGCGGCCAGGGCGCGCGGTCGGCGTGCGTAGCGCAGATAGCCGGACGCCTCCACGACGGCGGGGACACGGGCCCCGGCGGCGGCCAGCGAGGAGCCGACGGCGAGCAGCAGCGGGCCGCTGCCCGCGACGACGATCCGTCTGCCGGGCAGCACGAGCCCCGACTTGAGCATCGCCTGCGCGCCGCCCGCGCCGACCACGCCCGGCAGGGTCCAGCCCGGGAAGGGCAGCTGCCGCTCGTATGCGCCGGTCGCGAGGAGCAGAGCCCGCGCCCGGACCCGTACGGACCGTTCCCCGTCGCCGTCGGCCCCGGTCACCGCGTGGACCGCCCACAGGTCGCCGTCCTCCCGCGTCACCGCCCAGACATGATGCCGGGCCAGCCGGGTGACGCGGCAGGCCTTCTGACGGCGGCGCAGCTCGGCGAAGGCGGACCAGTCGTGGTGCAGCGCTTCGGGCCGTACGGCTCCGAGGGCGGGCGCGGGATGCCGGTAGTACTGGCCGCCGGTCTGGCCGGAGGCGTCCAGCAGGGCGACGGACAGGCCGAGTTCCGCGGCGGTGACGGCGCCGGAGAGGCCGGCGCAGCCCGCGCCGACGACCGCCAGGTCGTATAGCTCGGGGACCGGGCCATGGGGGTCAGACTCCGAGGTCGGCATGGCCGTGTCCCTCCTGCGTGGTGATGGCGTCTCCGGGGGCGGCGGGCACCAGGCAGGCCCGCCGGTTGGGTGTTCCGTTGACGGTCGCCAGGCAGTCGTAGCACTGCCCGATGCCGCAGAACGCGCCGCGCGGCCGGCCGCCCACGCGCGTGGTGCGCCAGGAGAGGATGCCGGCCGCCCACAGGGCGGCGGCGATCGACTGGCCGGGCAGGGCGGTGACGGCGCGGCCGTCGAAGGTGATCTCGAAGGGCGGTCCGGGCTGGGCCCCGGCCAGCTCGACGGGGTTACGGGCCACTGCGGGCCTCCTTTCGCATGTGCGTCACAGCGGGCCGGCGGGCGGAGGCTCGAAGCGCTCGGGCCGGAACGGGCGGGGGTCGAGCGGCGGTTCGCCGCCGGTCAGGCACCGCGCGACGACCAGCCCGGTGGCGGGGGCCAGCCCGACCCCCGCCCCCTCGTGGCCGCAGGCGTGCAGCAGTCCGGGCACCCGGGGGTCGGGGCCGATCGCGGGCAGATGGTCCGGCAGGTAGGGGCGGAAGCCCGCATAGGCGCGCAGCATCCGCACCCCGGCCAGTACGGGGAACAGCGCGAGGGCCCCGGTGGCGAGCCGCCGCAGCACCTCGGTCGACAGCGACCGGTCGAAGCCGACGCGCTCCCGGCTGGAGCCGATCAGCACCGGTCCTGCGGGGGTGCCCTCGACCACCGCGGAGGTCTGCAGTGCGGCGGAGCCGCTGGCCACATCGGCGACATAGTCGGCCGCGTACACCTTGTGCCGCACCACGCGCGGCAGCGGCTCGCTCACCAGGACGAATCCCCGGCGGGGCAGGACGGGAAGCTCGACGCCCGCGAGGCGGGCGAGTTCGCCGCCCCAGGCTCCGGCGGCGTTCACCACATACGGGGCGTGCACCGGGCCGCTCGGTGTGCGCACGCCCCGCACCTCGCCGTTCGCCCCGGTGATCAGGCCGGTGACCTCCTCGCCGAGCAGCAGCCGCACCCGGTCGCCGCCCGCACGCAGCAGATGCGCCGCCGCGAGAGCGGGCATGACCTGGGCGTCCTGGGGGTAGTGGAAGCCGCCGGCCAGACCGGGTGCGAGGTGGGGCTCCAGATCGTGCAGCCGACCGGCCGGGATCTCGTGCGCGGCGACGCCGGCCTTGCTCTGCCCTGCCGCGAAGTCGCGCAGCGCGGCCATGCCCGGCTCGTCGGAGGCGATGACGACGCCGCCCTTGGCCTCGTACTCGACGGCCGGCGGGAGCACATCGGCCAGTTCCCGCCAGAGTTCCGCGGAGAGCAGGGCGAGTTCGAGTTCAGGGCCGGGCTCCTTGTCGGAGACGAGGAGGTTCCCCTCCCCGGCTCCCGTGGTGCCGCCGGACACGGGTCCACGGTCGATCACGGTGACGGTGCGGCCCGCGCGGGCGGCGTAGTAGGCACAGGCCGCGCCGACCACACCGGCCCCGACGATGATGACGTCCGAGGTGTTCCTGATGAGCACACACGGTAATATTTCACATTGCACATCGCTTGCCAAGACCCCGCACCGGCGGGCGCCGCATGGGCTCAGGGGGGTGTGAGGCTGTCGAGCCGGGCGGCGAGGTCGGGATGGGCGGTCAGATGGGGGCGGGCGGCGGCCAGCGGGGCGACGAGGTCGGCGGGATCATCGCGAGCGAGGGCCGCGTGGAGCTCGCCGAGCGGGCGGTCGGCCGCGGCGGGCAGGTCGGTGAGGGCGGCGATCTGCCCGGCGAGGCCGCGCAGGGCGGCGGCGTTGACACGTGCCCAGGAGGCGGTCGTGCGCGCGGCGGCCCGGGCCTGACGGGTGGCCTCGACACGCTGCTCGCCGGTGGTTCCGGCAGGGCCGGGGCGGCCTCGCAGATAGCGGCGTTCGGCGGCCTGGCGGCTGGCGACGCCGAGGGGGCGGGCGAGATCGGCCCAGCTGGCGCCCGCGTCGCGGGCGGTTTCGATCAGGCCGGTCTCCCATCCGGCGAGCTGCTCGCGGACCTGCCGCAGCAGCATGAGGGAGGCCAGCGCCTGCTCCGGCCCGGGATTTTGCGCGTCAGGGGTGTCCGGGGGCACCCGCTGGGCGTCGCGCAGGGCGTCGTCTATGGCGTGCAGGGCCGCCGCGGCGGCAAGGAACGACGCCGGACTGTGGGTCTGTGTGCTGGTCGTGGACGGCTGGTCGGCTGCGGTCACGGGCACCTCCCTCGGCTTGTCATCATGTAGATGACGTTTGGGTTTGTCATCCATTGGATGACATGTTACAACGGTTTCAGTCAGGCGCATTGGCAGCAACTGCCCGAACCTGCTGGAGGTGTTTTCACGATGTTGATGCGCACCGACCCCTTCCGCGAGCTGGACCGGCTGGCACAGCAGCTGATGGGCCCGGGCACCTGGTCCCGTCCCTCGGCGATGCCGATGGACGCCTACCGCGAGGGCGACGAGTACGTGGTGGCCTTCGATCTGCCCGGCGTCACCGCCGACGCGATCGACATCGACGTCGAGCGGAACATGCTCACCGTCAAGGCGGAGCGCCGGCCGGCGGCGAAGGCCGAGGGCGTGCAGATGGAACTGTCCGAGCGGCCGCTGGGCGTCTTCTCCCGTCAGATCGTGCTCGCCGACACCCTCGACACCGAGCACATCAAGGCCGACTACGACGCCGGCGTGCTCACCCTGCGCATTCCGATCGCCGAGCGCGCCAAGCCCCGCAAGATCTCCATCGGCACCGGGTCCGGCCGCAAGGAAATCTCTGGCTGACACCGGCCAGACAGATGCGGAGGGCAGGCACGCGTTTTCCCCTTCACCCTGCCCTCCGCACCCCCTCGAACCGTCCCCCGCACCCGGTGCCCGGACACCGGCCACAGCAGGAAGGGCAACCACCCCCGTGATCTCCGACCGGCACACACCGCCCCAGCAGCCGTGCAGGACGGCATACGAGCAGATGCTGGAGAAGGTCCGCTACGAGGGCGCCTACCCCACCCGCGAGAGAGCCGACGAAGCCGTCCGCCTGGTTCTCGCCGGACTGGGACGCCAGCTGACCGGCGACGAACGTGTGGACCTGGCCGCCTGCCTGCCCCTGGAAGCCGCACGCGTGCTGACCGCGCAGATACCCGACACCCGGCCGCTGACCGGCCGGGCCTTCGTCAAGGACCTCGCCGCCCGCTCCGGCGCCTCCCTGGCCACCACCCGCTGGGACACCGGCTCCGTCTTCTCCGCCGTCGCCGCCTGCGCCGGCCCCGACCTGATCACCCGCATCCTCCACCAGCTCCCCGCCGGATACGCCCTGCTGTTCGGCCGCCCCGAACTCACCCCGGTCGCGTAGACGGCGACGTCGGGCCGCCTCGTCGGTTTTTCTGCGAGCCCACCCGTACGGTCCGTTTGGACACGGGTGGGTAACGGCGTCATCCGCACCTTGTGGAGTACCATTTCACATTACTATGTTACCGGTCACATTCCAGCTGCCCATGGCTGTCCGACTGTTCACGGAGTGACCACTGATGAACAAGCGCACTCTCTCCGCCGTCGCCGTCGCCCTCGGGGCGACCCTCGCGCTCGGCGCCGCCGGCTGTTCCGGCGGAGGCGACGGCAAGGACTCGGCTCGCGGCGGCAGTTCCGCCGAGAACCCCGTAACAGCCAACAACGGAGCCATGGTCGGCGGCGTCCCCAAGAAGGGCGGCACCCTGACGGTGCTGTCCAACACGGACTTCACCCATCTCGACCCGGCCCGCAACTGGGTGATGGGCGACATGGACTTCGGCACCCGGCTGCTCTACCGCACGCTGGTCACGTACAAGGCCGCGCCGGGCGCGGAGGGCGGCGAGCTGGTGCCCGACCTCGCCGAGGATCTCGGCGTCTCCTCCAACGGCGCGAAGACCTGGACGTTCAGACTCAAGAAGGGCCTGAAGTACGAGGACGGGACCCCGATCACCGCCCAGGACGTCAAGTACAACGTGGAGCGGTCCTTCTCCCCGGACCTGCCCGGCGGCCCCGACTACGCGGCCCGCTATCTCGCCGGCGCCGAGGGCTACCAGGGACCGGCCCAGGGCAAGCACCTCGACTCCGTCAAGACGCCCGACGACCGCACGATCGTCTTCGAACTGCGCAAACCCTTCGCGGAGTTCCCCTACGCCACCGTGCTGCCGACCTTCGCCCCGGTGCCCAAGGCGCAGGACAAGGGGCCGCAGTACGACAACCGGCCCTTCTCCTCGGGGCCTTACAAGATCGAGTCGTATGCGCGCGACAAGCGGCTGGTACTCGTCCGCAACACCCACTGGGACCCGGCGACCGACCAGGTCCGCAAGGCGTACCCGGACCGGATCGTGGTGACGATGGGGCTGAAGGGCAACCAGATCGACGACCGGCTGATCGCCAGTTCGGGTGCGGACGCCTCCGCCGTCTCCTGGGGCAAGATGCGCCCCGAGAGCACTCCGAAGGTGCTCACCAAGGCCGCCGTCCGGGCCCGGCTGCTCGCCGAGTCGACCAACTGCACCGAGATGGTACAGATGCACACCGGCCGCGCCCCGTTCGACGACGTCAGGGTCCGCCGGGCCGTGCAGTACGCGCTCGACCGCGAGGCCATCGTGACCGCCTCCGGCGGGCCCGCGCTCAATGACGCGGCCACCGCCCTGATGCCCGGCTCCCTCTTCGGCGGCAAGCAGCCCGACACCCTGAAGATCCCCGTCACCGGCGATGCGGCGAAGGCCAGGGAGCTGCTGAAGGAGGCGGGCAAGCCGGACGGCTTCGCCACCAGCGTCACCGTCTCCAACGGCGACAAGGGCGTCGGCGAGGCGATCCAGCAGGCCCTCGGCCGGGCCGGGATCAAGGTGACCATCGAGACCGTCGACCCGTCGGCGTTCTATGACACCATCGGCGACACCAAGAACCGCACCGACCTCGTCTACACCGGCTGGTGCCCCGACTACCCCTCCGGCTCCACCTTCCTGCCCTTCGTCTTCGACGGCCGCTACATCAAGGAGAAGGGCAACTCCGGCAACCACTCGCTCTTCCGCGACAAGCCGACCATGCAGCGGATGGACGAGATCGCCGCGATGACCGACGCCCAGCAGGCCAACAAGGCGTGGCAGCAGCTGGACGGCGAGATCCTCGCCAAGGCCCCCACGGCGCCCGCCGTCATCGAGCGCATGCCGCTGCTGCTCGGCACCAACATCGCGGGGGCGTACGGCCACACCTCCTTCGGCGGCCAGATCGACTACGCCACGGTGGGCCTCAAGGACCCGGCCAAGAGCGCGGGCTGAGGCAGCACACCATGGCTGCCACTCTCAGCTCCACCTCACTCCCCGCGGGCAGCGGCCCCTGGCAGCTCGCCCGCGCGGAACTGCGCCGCCGCACCTCCGTGAAGATCTCCCTCAGCGTCGTCGCCCTGTTCGTGTTCATGGCCGCGGCGGCGCCGCTGCTCAGTGCGCTGGGCGGCTGGTCGCCCGACGAGTTCGACAAGTCCGCCGTCGACCCGTACCTCGGCGGACTGCCGATCGGCCCGTTCGGCGGCATCAGCGCCGACCACTGGCTCGGCGTCGAACCGGTCACCGGACGCGATCTGTTCGCCAGGGTCGTGCACGGCGCTCAGGTCTCGCTGTTCATCGCCTTCGCCGCCACCGCGATCGTGGTGGTCGCCGGGACCGCGGCCGGGGTCACCGCCGGCTACTTCGGCGGGCGCACCGACGCCGTGCTCTCCCGGCTGATGGACCTCACCATGTCCTTCCCCTCCCTGATCTTCATGATCGCGATGCTGTCGGTCGCCAAGGACGCCAACCGCATCCTGCTGATGACCGCCGTCATCGGGCTCTTCGGCTGGCCCGGCATCGCCCGCGTCGTGCGCGGCCAGACCCTGAGCCTGAAACACCGGGAGTACGTGGACGCGGCGAGGGTCGCCGGGGCCGGGCCCTGGCGGATTCTCAGCCGCGACATCCTCCCCGGCGTCGCCGGGCCCGTCATCGCGTACACCACCCTGATCATCCCCGGGATGATCGCCACCGAGGCGGCGCTCAGCTATCTGGGCGTCGGCGTCCGCCCGCCCACCCCCTCCTGGGGTCAGATGATCGCCGAGAGCGTCGCCTTCTACGACACGGATCCCATGTACTTCATCCTCCCGAGCACCTGCCTCTTCCTCACGGTGCTCGCCTTCACCCTGCTCGGCGACGCGCTGCGCGACATCCTCGATCCGAGGGGAGGCCGCATATGATCCGCTACCTCGGCCGGCGGCTCCTCGGCGTCGCCGGCGTGCTGATCGCGATCGCCGCCGTCACCTTCACCATCTTCTACGTCCTGCCCTCCGACCCCGCGGCGGCGGCGTGCGGCAAGTCGTGCAGCGCCGACCGGCTGGCGGCGATCCGCGCCCATATGGGCCTGGACCAGCCGGTGTGGCGGCAGTTCGCGGACTTTGTCACCGGCATCTTCACCGGACGCACCATCGGCAGCGGACAGTACGCGCTGCACTGCGACGTCCCCTGCCTCGGCTACTCGTACGAAAACAGCCAGGCCGTATGGGAGCTGCTGATGGACCGTCTGCCGGTCTCCGCCTCGCTGGCGTTCGGCGCCGCGGTGCTCTGGCTGGGGCTCGGGCTCAGCGCGGGCGTCACCGCCGCGCTCCGCAAGGACACGCTCACCGACCGCGCGCTGATGGTGGGCGCGGTCGCCGCCGCCTCGCTGCCCGTCTACTTCACCTCGGTGCTGCTGATCTACGGGCTGATCCGGGCGACCGGGCTGCTCCCCTATCCGCAGTATGTGCCGCTGGGCTCCGACCCCGTCCAGTGGGCGTCGAATCTGCTGCTGCCGTGGCTGGCGCTCGCCGTCCTGTACGCGGCCATGTACGCGCGGCAGAGCCGCAGTTCGATGATCGAGACCATGGCGGAGCCGTATATCCGCACGGCCCGAGCCAAAGGGCTGCCGCGCCGCATGGTCGTGGTCAAACACGGTCTGCGGGCCGGGATGACCCCGGTCCTCACCATCTTCGGAATGGACCTCGGCGGGCTGCTGGCCGGTGCGGTGATCACCGAGTCGATCTTCGGGCTGCCGGGCGTGGGACGGCTGTTCTACGGCGCGCTGTCCAGCGGCGACCAGCCGGTCATCCTCGGCGTCACCCTGCTCGCCGCCACCTTCATCGTCATGGCCAATCTGGCCGTCGATCTGCTGTATGCCGTGGTCGATCCCCGGGTGAGGTACTGATGTCCGAGAGTGCGCCGCCCGACAGGCCGCTGTCCGACAGCCTGTTGTCCGTCCGGGATCTGACGGTTGCCTTTCCGACGAAGCACGGTCCGGTACGGGCCGTGGACTCCCTCAGTTTCGAGGTGCGGCGGGGCCGCACGCTGGGCATCGTCGGCGAGTCGGGGTCGGGGAAGTCCGTCACCTCGCTCGCCGTGCTGGGCCTGCATGCGAACGCCCGCGTCAGCGGCTCCATCACCCTCGACGGACAGGAGCTGATCGGCAGGGACGAACGGGAGCTGAACCGGCTGCGCGGCCGGAAGATGGCCATGATCTTCCAGGACCCGCTCTCCAGCCTGCACCCCTACTACACCGTCGGGGAGCAGATCGCCGAACACCACCGGGTCCACTTCCGCTCCGGCCGCCGGGCTGCCCGCGCCCGGGCCGTCGAAGCGCTCGCCGAGGTCGGCATCCCCGAACCAAAGCGGCGGGCGGGCGAGTACCCCCACCAGTTCTCCGGCGGAATGCGCCAGCGTGTGATGATCGCGATGGCGCTGGTCTGCGAACCGGAGCTGCTCATCGCGGACGAGCCGACCACCGCCCTCGACGTCACCGTGCAGGCCCAGATCCTGGAGCTGATCGCCCGGCTCCAGGAGCAGCGGGGGCTCGCCGTCGTGATGATCACCCACGATCTGGGGGTGGTCGCCCGCGTCGCCCATGACGTGCTGGTGATGTACGGGGGCCGGGCGGCCGAACAGGCCCCCGTCGACACGCTGTTCGCCTCCCCCGCCCATCCGTACACCCGCGCCCTGCTGGACTCCCTGCCGCGTCTCGACGACGACGATGACGAGCCGCTGCGGCCGATCCCCGGCAGTCCGCCGTCCCTGCTCACCCCGGCCCCCGGCTGTGCGTTCGCGCCCCGCTGCCCCCGGCTGGCCGCCGCCTCCTTCGACGGCGAGCGGTCCCGCTGCGAGACCGAGCGCCCCGAGCTCGACGGACCGACCGGGCCGGCCGGGCATCCGGTGGCCTGCCACTTCCCCGCGTACGAAGGCATCAGCTCATGACCGCACCTCTGCTCTGTGTACGGGACCTGACGATGACGTTCCCCGGCCGGCGGGCCCGCTCGGCCCCCGTCCGGGCCGTCGACGGCGTCAGCTTCGAGGTGGCGACGGGCGAGACACTCGGCCTGGTCGGCGAGTCCGGCTGCGGCAAGTCCACCACGGGCCGGATGATCGTCCGGCTGCTGCAGCCGACCTCCGGATCGATTGAATTCGGCGGACGCGACATCGGCCGTCTGTCACAGCGGGAGCTGAAACCGCTGCGCACCGAGCTCCAGATGGTCTTCCAGGACCCGCACTCCTCCCTCAACCCCCGCCAGACGGTGGCCCGGATCATCTCCGACCCGCTGATCGTGCAGGGCGCCCCGGCCGCCGAGGCGCGCAAGCGGGCGGCCGAACTGATGGAGCTGGTCGGGCTGATCCCGGAACACATCGACCGCTATCCGCATGAGTTCTCCGGCGGACAGGCCCAGCGCATCGGCATCGCCCGCGCGCTGGCCACCAGCCCCCGGCTGGTGGTCGCCGACGAACCCGTCTCCGCCCTGGATGTGTCCGTACAGGCCCAGATCGTCAATCTGATGGAGCGGCTGCAGCGGGAGCTGGGCCTGTCCTATCTCTTCATCGCCCACGACCTGTCGGTGATCAAGCGCGTGTGCGACCGGGTCGCCGTGATGTACCTCGGCCGGATCGTCGAGATCGGCGCCAGGGAACGGGTGTACGCGGCCCCCGCCCACCCCTACACCCGCGCCCTGCTGTCCGCGGTGCCGCTGCCGGACCCGGCCGCCGAGCGGACCCGGGAACGGATCACTCTCCTCGGCGATCCGCCCAGCCCGGCCGCGCCCCCGCCCGGCTGCACCTTCCATCCGCGCTGCCCCAAGGCGCAGGGCATCTGCCGCACCGAGGCCCCGGTGCTGCGGATCGCGGCCCCCGGGGAAGCGCGTCAGGTGGCCTGCCACTTCCCCGAGCCGGGCTGAACTCCAGCCCCTCCGGCGTTTGCGGAGCGGGGCGACGCAGCGCGGGGGCGCCTCCCGGGCCCGCAGGGCCCGGGGGAGGTGGGGGCCCGCCCACGCCGGAGGCTGTGGGGGAGCGTGCAGGGCGGCGCGAGGGGGCAGAGCCTGCCGGGAGGGGCGCTAGTAGTCGCAGTCGCCGCACTGGCAGGGCGGCTGGTACATGTCCCGTCTGCGGCTTTCGTCGCCGGGGCGCACGAGCTGGTGCTCCGGCAGATGGTCCTGCATCTGCCACCACTGGAGCGTGAAGCAGTGCTCGTCCTCGAAGACCAGGAAGGGGCCGTTCTCGCGCAGCGGCTCGTATGTGTACCAGCGGCCCTTCCGGGCGAGCACCGTGTCCGGGTCGGGCGGGGCGGGGCTGCCGCTTGTGTATGCGTAGACACGGTGGACGTCCGCCGCGGTGATGTCGCGCACGGGAGTGAGCACAAGCGGCCAGGCCGCGGGGGCGTCGGAGCCGTCGACGCCGTCCGGAACGCTCGCGGGCTCTCCGCTGAGGGCATGCACCGTCCACTCAAGCAGCCCGGTGGCTCTGCACACCTCTGCCATGGGCACACCGGCGCGTGCCGCGTGCACGGCCAGCGCCTCCGTCTCGGTGAGACCTCCTCGGCCGCGCTCGACCGAGATGGCGGCTTCGCCGGCCTTGCGCAGCCAGTGGCACAGGTCGTGGCCGTCCGGCGGCGGATCGCCGAGATGGTCGGCGCAGCGGCTCCCGGGGCCGGCGGGGGCCTTGTTGAGGCAGAAGGCGTGTCCGCACAGCTCGACGACGCGCTGGGCGCCCAGCTCGGGGTCGAAGAGGGTGCAGGCACGGAAGGTCCGTCTGGGCTCTGCGCCGACCGCGGTGAAGAACCGTATGCGCTCTCCTCGCTTGGCGCGCTCGACCTGGAACGTCCTGACCTCCCACGCCGACAGGACATGCCCGGCCATGGCGATCGCCAGGGCCGGGAACGGCCGGAAGGGCAGCGGGGTGGAATCGTCGAGGGTCGGGATCTCGGTGAAGGGACGTCGGGTGTCGTAGTCGTCGAGGTGGCGGAGCGCGAGCGTGAGGAGTTCTGCGGCGTCGACGTGTGTGCTGTCGGCTTCGGGCATGCGCTCTCCGTTGCAGGGACCGGCGGGTGGGCCGCGGGGCAGGGCAGAACCGGAGGATACTCGGATCCGCCGTCAGCCCTTGCGCAGAAAGCGGCGCAGCCTGGTGAGCGGCCAGGTGTTGATGACGTCGTCCTTCGTCAGCCAGCCGCGCTGGGCGGTGCCGACTCCATAGCGCAGATAGGGCAGATGGGTGGTGGAGTGGGCGTCGGAGTCGATGGCGAACTTCACGCCGTACTCCTTGGCGCGCAGGATGTCCTCGTCGCGCAGGTCGAGGCGCTCCGGATGGGAGTTGACCTCCAGGGCGGTGCCGGTGTCCGCGCAGGCTTTGAAGACGGCGTCGAAGTCGGCGTCGATGGGCGGGCGTTTGCCGATGCGGCGGGTGGTGGGGTGGCCGATGATCGCGACATGGGGGTTTTCGCAGGCGCGGATCAGACGGCGGGTGAGGGCCCGGCGGCTCTGGTTGAAGTGGGAGTGGACGGAGGCGACGCAGAGGTCGAACTCCGCGAGGAAGTCATCGGGCCAGTCGAGTTCGCCGTCCGGCCCGATGTTGAGCTCGGTGCCGTGCAGCAGCCGCATGCCGCGGAAGGCGCGGTCGAGCGCTCGGACGCGGTCGCGCTGGGCGAGCATCTTCTCGTCGGTCATGCGCTGCATAGAGAGGTTCGGGGCGTGGTCGGTGACCGCGTAGTACGCATAGCCGCGGTCGGCCGCGGCGGCGACCATGTCCTCCAGTGGGGCGAGGCCGTCGGTGAGGTCGGTGTGGGTGTGCAGATCGCCCCGGATGTCGTCCTCGGTGACGAGGTCGGGGAGTTCGCCCGCCAGTCCGGCGGCGATCTCGCCGCGGTCCTCGCGCAGGGGCGGCGGTATCCAGGGCAGGCCGAGGCGGGCGTAGATGTCTTCTTCCGTCCGTGAGGTGACGCGCCGTCCGCTCTTGGCGTGGAAGAGTCCGTACTCGGAGAGTTTGAGGCCCTTGCGCACCGCGATCTCACGGGTGCGGATGTTGTGGGCCTTGCTGCCGGTGAAGTACTGCAGGCCCGCGCCCCAGGAGACCGGCGGCAGGACCCGCAGGTCCACCTGGAGGCCCTTGGTGGTGCGGATGGAG
This sequence comes from Streptomyces sp. PR69, assembly GCF_026420845.1. Taxonomy (GTDB): domain Bacteria; phylum Actinomycetota; class Actinomycetes; order Streptomycetales; family Streptomycetaceae; genus Streptomyces. The sequence goes on from NZ_JAOWCB010000004.1 coordinate 60,399, forward strand.
GTCTTCTTCTCGCCGTGGGCGATGGTTTCGGCGGTCTGCGGCAGGCTGCCGAGCGCCTCCATGAAGGGTGTGGAGTCGTCCGCTGCCACCAGGATGTCGATGTCGCCGATGGTCTCGCGCATCCGGCGCAGCGAGCCCGCGTAGACGCACCGCTCGCAGCCGGGGATCGTGGACAGTTCGCCGGTGATCTGCTCGGCGACGTCCAGGGCCGCGCTGATGAGGATGCGGCCTTCGCCGGCCTTCTGCATCAGGGCGATGCCGTGCAGCAGATTCTCCTCGGTCTTCTCGCCGAACCCCTTGAGGTCCCGCAGCCGTTCGGCGTGGATGGCGTCGAGGAGCTGGTCGACGGAGGAGACGCCGAGTTCCCGGTGGAGCACCAGGGCCTTCTTCGGGCCAAGCGTGGGGATGGCGATCAGTGCGCGGACGCCGGCCGGGATCGTCGCGCGGGTCTCGTCGATCGCGGGGACATGGCCGGTGTGCAGATACTCCACGACCTTGTCGGCGATGGACTTGCCGACGTTGGGGATCTCCCGCAGCCCTTTGGCGTCGAGCTTGGCGATGTCGGCGGGGTGTCCGCCGATGGCGCGTGCGGCCTTTTCGTAGGCGCGCGCCTTGAAGGCGTCGCCGCCGCTGATCGCGATGAGGTCGGCGTACTCCTGGAGCAGCGCCTCGACCTCCTCGTTTGCCCGGGCCATGTCTCCAGCATGGACCGCGGCCGCGGGGCGGGCATGTCCGCCGGGCGGTGCGCCGCCGTCGAGCCGTGCGCCCCCGCCGAGCGGTGCGCGGCCGCCGGGCGGTGCACCATGAAAGGGACAGGAGGCGACTGTGGACCTGCCACCCGAGAGCGCCGGCCGGCGCAGTGTTCCGCACACCGCGGATCTGCGGGTCGAGGCATGGGGCGCGACGCGTGAGGAGTGCCTGGAACAGGCCGTCCACGGGGTCTGCGAGTCGTTCCTCGATCTGCGGGGAGCCAGGGCCGTCGGCAGGCGGGAGGCGGCGGTGCTCGCCGGGAGCGACGAGGAACTGCTGGTGGCGCTGCTGGAAGAGGTCGTGTACTGGCTGGACGCCGAGGGCGAGGCGCCCGTCGGCGTCGAGGTCACACCCGTGGACGGCGGTGTGCACGCGGTGCTGCGGATGGCCGACGCCCGCTCCTGCCCGGTCGTCGGGGCCGCGCCCAAGGCGGTCACCTGGCACGGCCTGGAGTTCGGGCGCGGGGCGGCGGGCTGGCGGTGTGCGGTCACCGTCGACGTGTGAGGACGTGTGAGGACGTACGAGCGGCGCGCGGGCGACATACGGGCGACATATGGGTGCCGCGTGGACGGCGCGTGGTGCGACGTGGGAGCCGGTGAGGAGGTGCTTCGCGGTGGTGGATGTGGAGCTGGTCCCGGACGGCGCGTTCCGGTTCCGGATTCCCCGGGGCGAGGGCATGCGGGTGCCGGGGGTCGTCTTCGCCTCGGCCGAGCTGCTGCCGGACGTCGCAGGCGACCAGGCGCTGCAACAGGTCGTGAACGTGGCCGCGCTGCCGGGCATCGTCGGGGCCTCCTATGCGATGCCCGATGTGCACTGGGGGTACGGCTTCCCCATCGGGGGCGTCGCGGCGACCGAACCGGACGCGGGCGGGGTGATCTCCCCCGGCGGCGTCGGCTTCGACATCTCCTGCGGGGTCCGGCTGCTGGCCGCGCACTGCGACGCGGAGGCGCTTGGCCCGCGGCTGCGGCAGCTGATGGATCTGCTCAGCGCCCGTGTGCCCCGGGGCCCCGGCCGGGGCGGCATCTGGAGCCTGCGCCGCGCGGAGCTCGGCGGAGTGCTGACGGACGGCGCGCGGTACCCGGTGGAGCGCGGCCACGGCGTGGCCCGCGACCTCGTGCGCTGCGAGGACCGCGGGGTGCTGGCGGGGGCCGCGGCCGACGAGGTGAGCGACCGGGCGGTGGACCGCGGCCTCGGGCAGGTCGGCAGCCTCGGCTCCGGCAACCACTTCATGGAGGTGCAGTCCGTGCAGCAGGTGTACGACGAGCGGGCCGCGCAGGTCATGGGCCTCGGCGAGGGACAGATCTGTGTGATGATCCACTGCGGTTCGCGGGGGCTTGGCCATCAGATCTGCACCGACCATGTCCGCACGATGGACCGGGCGATGGACCGCTATGGCATCCGGGTGCCGGACCGGCAGCTCGCCTGTGTCCCCGTGGACAGCGCGGAGGGCCGCTCCTACCTGGCGGCGATGGCGGCCGCCGCCAACTACGCCCGGGCCAACCGGCAGGTCCTGGGCGATACGGCGAGACGGGCGTTCGACGAGGTCATGGGGTGTCCGGTGGATCTGGTGTACGACATCTCGCACAACATGGCCAAGATGGAGACGCATACGGCCGACGGGCGGGAGCGGCGGCTGTGCGTCCACCGCAAGGGCGCGACCAGGGCGCTGCCCGCCCGGCATCCGGAGCTGCCGGACGATCTGGCCCCGGTGGGCCAGCCGGTGCTGATCCCCGGCACGATGGGCACCGCCTCGTATGTGCTGGCGGGGGTGGCGGGCGGCGGCGCCTGGCACTCCACCTGCCACGGCGCCGGCCGGGTGCGCAGCCGCCACCGGGCGGCCCGCGAGGTCGACGGCCGCCGGCTGCGGGCGGACCTGGAGGCGGCCGGCGTCATGGTCCGCGGCTCCTCGGCCCGAGGGCTCGCGGAGGAGGCGCCGCTTGCGTACAAGGACATCGACGCGGTGGTGCGGGCGAGTGAGGGGGCGGGGTTGTGCAGGCGGGTGGCGAGGCTTGTGCCGCTGGGGGTCCTCAAGGGGTGAGGCGCCTTGTCCGGACCGGGGCTCCGCCCCCACCCTGCGCCGCAATCGCCGGCGGGGCTTGACTGCGGGGGCTCCGCCCCCGGACCCCCGCTCCTCAAACGCCGGAGGGGCTGGATTTTCCAGCCGCGTCCGGGAGACGGAGCCCCGGGGCGCGGAGGCGCGGCAGCGCCCGCATCGTGCGGTTCGCCGCCGCCGCGTACGCCACGCCGAAGACCAGCGACGCGAGGAACGCCAGATGGCGGGAGAAGTCGTCGATCAGCGGATAGATCTGCCAGTGCGTCAGATAGATGTACAGCGAGGCGGTCGCCAGGGCTCCGGCGAGCCGGTTGAGCCGCTCGTGGCTGGGAAGCGCCGGGACCCACACCAGCAGCGCGAAGCCCGCCACGATGAGCGCCTCGCGCATGGGCTCCTCGGGGTAGAAGCCCGGCACGGTCGCCAGGGTCACGGCCGTGACGAGCAGCCGCTGCCGTACGGACGCGGCCTTCGCCGCCGCCCAGCCGAGGGCGAACAGCCAGAAGACGGTGACGGCGTCGGGCATCAGCGAGCGGTCGGGGAGGCCGAGGAGGTCGTAACGCGTCAGCAGCCCGGCGGCGGCGATCGCGAGCGGCAGCCCGTACGGGAAGCGGCGCTCGGCCCGGTCCGCCCAGCGCAGGGCGAGCAGGGCGGCGACGGCGGCCAGGATGTAGACGAGGGCCTCGATGAACCAGAAGTGCATTCCGGTCGGGTTGTCGTGCGGCCCGAGGACGCTGTGCAGCAGGGCGAGATTGCTGAGGGTGTAGTCGTCCGCGAGCAGCAGCATGCCGCCGATCCACACCATGCTGGGCGCCGCGACGCGCGCGATGCTGGTGCAGGCGTGGCGGATGCGTTCACGCCGGGGGGCGTCGGTGAGGTGGAAGCGGGCGAAGTTGTATCCGGCGACAGCGAGCAGCAGATGGGCGCCGCCCTTGACGCCGAAGACATGGATGTGCGAGCCGACGATGAAGAAGATCGCGAGGGCGCGCAGGGCGACGCTGGTCTCCAGGGTCCGCCTGCGGGGCCAGGGCCGGGAGGCGGCCTGTGACGCCGCGGGCTCGCGGGGCTGGGCGAGGTCGCGAATGGGTCTGGTGTGCCAGTCGGGCGGCAGGCTGCCGAGTCGCTTCTCCAGCTGGAGGGACATCTCCACATACGACAGAGAGTCCCCGCCGAGGCTGACGAAGCTGCTGTCGGGGGTCACGTCGGCGCGGTCGAGGATGCGGGCGTAGAGCTGGCGCAGATCGTCGGGCAGCGGCCGGGGGTCGCCGGGCAGCGGCCGGGCGTCCCCGCTCTCGCGGGGGAGCGCGCGTATGGCCTGGTAGTCGGGTTTGCCGGTGGGCAGCCGGGGCAGCTCGGCGAGCAGCTGGACCTGGACCGCGCGCGGCGGCAGTCGGCACTCCCGTATCGCCAGGCTGCGTATGCGGTCCGCGTCGGCGTCCGGGGCGTCGGCCGCGGCGATCACGAGGGTGGTGTCGTCGCCGGCGCACAGTGCGGTGACGCCGTGGCGGGCGAGGACCGTCTCGATGCGCTGGGGGTCGATGCGCAGGCCGAGGATCTTCACAAAGCGGCTGCGCCGGCCGACGATCTCGTACAGCCCTTCGGGGGTGCGCCGGGCGAGGTCGCCGGTGCGCAGTTCCCGGATGTCCCGGCCCCGTGCCAGGTCGGCCGGGGTGCGGGCGTAGCCGAGCATCACATTCGGCCCGGTGTAGACGAGTTCCCCGGCGTCCGGGCCGGGGACGTCCTCCGCAGAGTGCACGGAGTCCACGGGGTCCACGGGGTCCACGGGGTCCACGGGGTCCACGGGGTCGAGGCGGAAGGCGCCGCCGGGCACCGGGACGCCGATGGACGCGGGGTGGGCGGCCGCGAGATCGGGCGGCAGATAGGCCATGCGGGCGGTGGCCTCGGTCTGGCCGTACATCACGAACAGGTCCCAGCCGCGGCGTGCGCCCAGTTCGGCGTAGCGGGTCACGGTCTCGGGGGCGAGGCGGCCGCCGGCCTGGGTGACATAGCGCAGCCGCGGCAGGTCCATGGCGTCAAAGCCGATGCGGTCGAGCAGCTCGAAGGTGTAAGGGACGCCGGCGAAGGCGGTGCCTCGGGCGGTGCGGAACAGCTCCCAGAAGCAGGCGTCGGCCACCGAGAGACCGGTGAGGATCAGGCCCGCGCCGCGCAGCAGATGGCTGTGGAGGACGGACAGCCCGTAGCAGTAGTGCATGGGCAGGGTGGTGGCGGCGCGGTCGGTGTCGCGGATGCCGAGGTATGCGGCGATCGACTCGGCGTTGGCCTGCACATTGTCGTACGAGAGGCGGACTAGCTTGGGCGAGCCGGTGGAGCCGGAGGTGGACAGCAGCAGGGCGAGGTCCGGGTGGAGGTCATGGGCGGTCCCCGTGCGCCGTTCGTCGAGGATCCAGGGCTCGCCGGGGCCAGCGGGCCGTACGACGACGTCGGGGTCGTAGGCGTCGGCCAGCTGCCGGGCCGCCTCCGGGTGGTCGCCCGGCACCAGCAGGACCGGGTGGCCGGCCGAGAGGGCTGCGAGATGGACGATAAGCGCCTCCGGCGTATTCGCGCCAGGCAGCAGCACCAGACGGCGCTCGGGCCCCAATCGGCGGGCGGCGTCCGCCACATGTGCGGCCAGCTCGCGGTAGGTCATCTCCCCATCGGAGGTGAGCAGGGCCGTGCGCTCGCCGTGGGCGGCGAGGCCGCACGCGAGGGGCAGGGTGTTGCCGCTGGTGAGCGGGGCGGGGTGGGTCGTCACGGCGGGCATAGTAGGTAAGGCTGGCCTTATCGGGAAGGGGGCGCGCGCCGCCGGTCCGGTGCGCGGGGTCACGGCGCGCGCCGCGCACGGGGCAACTGCTTCCGCACTCCGACGCCTTGAGCGTGAGCGAAAGGTTCAGGCCAGACGCCGCAGTCGAATCCGCGGCCTTTTCGCGGCCGAGCTGTTACATCCGAAACCCTTGACCCTTAGGTTAGCTTTACCTTATTTATGCCTAAGCTCCTCGGTTCCTCCCCGGCGCCGGTCCACCGCCCCCGTCGGCCCCGCACCTTGCGGCGCGCCGACGAGAGGCACAGCAGGAAGGCATCCCCCTCATGCGACGCCCGTTGGCCCGCACCCTCACCGCGCTCGCCGCGGCAGCCCTGATATCCCCCCTGCTCGCGGGCTGCGGCAGCGATGAACCGGCCGGCCTTGTGATCTACTCGGGCCGCAACGAGAAGCTCGTGGGGTCTCTTATCGACAAGCTGGAGGAGTCCCTCGACACCCGCGTCGAGGTCCGCTACGGAGGGAGCGCGGAGCTGTCCGCGCAGCTGCTGGAGGAGGGCGACGCCACCGAGGCGGGCCTGTTCCTCTCCCAGGACGCCGGCGCGCTCGGCGCGCTGTCCAAGGAGGGCAGGCTCGCACCGCTGCCGCAGACCGCCCTGGAGAAGGTCGCCCCCGCCTACCGCGGCGCCGCCGGCGACTGGATCGGGCTCAGCGGGCGCGTCCGCGTCATCGCCTACCACCCGGACAAGGTCGCCACCCCGCCTGACTCCGTCCACGACGTGGTGAAGCCGGAGTGGAAGGGCAAGGTCGGCTACGCCCCGACCAACGCCTCCTTCCAGTCGTTCGTCACCGGCATGCGCGTGCTGGAGGGCGACGACGCCACCCGCGACTGGCTCAAGGGGCTCAAGGCCAACGGCAAGCCCTACGAGAACAACCTCGCCGTGATGGACGCCGTCGACTCCGGCGAGGTCTCGCTCGGACTCGTCAACCACTACTACTGGTACGAGCGGGTCGCCGAGAAGGGCGAGGACAAGCTCGACGTCAGAATCCACTTCCTCGCCAAGAGCGACCCGGGCGGCCTGGTCAATGTGGCCGGCGTCGGCATGCTCAAGGGCGCGGACGCCGAGCAGAGCGCCTACGCCCGCAAGGCCGTGGACTTCCTGCTGTCGGCCGAAGCCCAGCGGCACTTCGCCGACAAGACCAAGGAGTACCCGCTGGCCGCGGGCGTCACCAGCGACGTCGAGGACCTGCCTCCGTTCGAGTCCCTGACGACCCCGGAGATCGACCTCGGCGAACTCGACTCCCTGAAGGAGACCCTGGCCATACTCCAGGACGTCGGAATGGTCTGACGTGACCGACCCGACCACCGGTCACTCCGCCGACCGCCCGGCAGCGGCAGCCAAGCCGCCCGCCGGGCGGCGGCGCGTCGCCGCGGGCCGCCGCCCGTCCCCCGCACTGCTCGTCCCCGCCTGCGCGGCCGCCCTGCTTGCGGTGCTGCCGCTGGGCTATCTCGCCGTCCGCGCCCTGGAGCGGGGCCCGGCCTACGCCTGGGACGTCATCGCCGACGACCGTACGGCGCTGCTGCTCGGCCACAGCCTCGGACTGACCGCCGCCGTGGTCCTCGGCGCTCTGGTGCTGGGCGTCTCGCTCGCCTGGCTGACCGTGCGCACCGCGCTGCCCGGCGCGCGCGTCTGGTCGGTGCTGGTCACCCTGCCGCTGGCGGTGCCCAGCTATGTAGCCGCCTTCACCTGGCTGTCGGCGGCCCCCGGCCTCGCCGGGTTCACCGGGTCGGCGCTGGCGCTGACCCTGGTCAGCTTCCCGTATGTCTATCTGCCCGTCGCCGCCGCGCTGCGCCGCACCGACCCCGCGCAGGAGGAGGTGTCGCGCTCCCTGGGACACGGCAGGCTGAGCACCTTCCTGCGCGTCACGCTGCCGCAGCTGCGCCCGGCGGCCGCCGGAGGCGGGCTGCTGGTGGCGCTGTATGTGCTCAGCGACTTCGGGGCCGTGTCGCTGATGCGGTACGACACCTTCACCCGCGGCATCTACACCTCCTACCGCGCGAGCTTCGACCGCACCCCGGCCGCCGCGCTCAGCGCCGTGCTGGTGCTGATGACGGTGGCGCTGGTGGCGGCCGAGACCCGCACCCGCGGCCGCGCCGGGCACGCCAGGACCGGCGCGGGCACGGCCCGCCCCGCCGAGCCCGCGCCGCTCGGCCGGCTCCGGCTGCCCGCGCTGGGCTGGTGCGGCGCGGTCGTCGCCGTCGCCGCCGGCTTCCCGCTCGCGACGCTCGGCTACTGGCTGGCCGTCGGCAACTCCGCCACCTGGGACCCCGGCACACTGGCCGACACCTCCCTGACCACCCTGGGCACGGCCGCGGCGGGCGCGGCGCTCACCACGCTGCTCGCCCTCCCGGTCGGGGTGATCGCCGCCCGCCACCGCGGCCGGGGCGCGCGGCTGCTGGAGCAGGCGGCCTACGCCGGTCACGCCCTGCCCGGCATCACCGTCGCCCTCGCCCTGGTGTTCTTCGCGGTCCGCTACGCCCGGCCCCTCTACCAGGAACTGCCGCTGCTGGTCTGCGCGTACGCGGTGCTGTTCCTGCCGGTCGCGGCGGCCGCCACCCGTGCCGCGGTCCTCCAGGCCCCGCCGGTGCTGGAGGACGTCGCCCGCTCACTGGGACGCTCGCCGCTCGCGGTGCTGCGCACAGTCACCGTGCCGCTGGCCGCGCCCGGAGTCGCCGCCGGCGCGGCACTGACGTTCGTGGTGTGCATGAAGGAGCTCCCCGCGACGCTGCTGCTGCGGCCGACCGGCATGGACACCCTCGCCACCCGGCTGTGGACGGAGACCGGCGCGGGGTCGTTCGCCGCCGCTGCCCCCTACGCCGCCGCGCTGATCCTGCTGGCCGCCGTCCCGTCGTATCTCCTCGGAAGGCACAGAACATGACCGACCTTCAGATCAAAGGACTGGTCAAGGCATACGGCCCCGAGGGCGCGGTCCTCGACGGACTCGACCTGACGGTGCCCGGCGGCGCGCTGGCCGCGGTCCTCGGCCCCTCGGGCTGCGGCAAGACGACCATGCTGCGCATCGTCGCCGGGTTTCTGCGGCCCGACGAGGGCAGCGTCGCCGTCGGCGGGCGCGTCCTGAGCGGGCCCGGCGCGCATATCGCGCCGGAGCGCCGGCGCATCGGCATCGTGCCGCAGGAGGGCGCGCTGTTCCCGCATCTGAGCGTGGCACGCAATGTGGCGTACGGGCTCTGCGGCGTCGACCGGGCCGCCCGGCGCGCCCGGGTGGACCGCATGCTGGAGCTGGTCGGGCTCGCGGGCTACGGCGCGCGCATGCCGCACGAGCTGTCCGGCGGGCAGCAGCAGCGCATCGCACTCGCCCGGGCGCTCGCCCCCGAGCCGCAGCTGGTGCTGCTCGACGAGCCGTTCAACGCGCTGGACAGCGCGCTGCGGGCGGGGGTGCGGGACGATGTGCGCGCCGCACTGCGGGCGACCGGGGCGACGGCCGTGCTGGTCACCCACGACCAGCAGGAGGCGCTGTCCACGGCGGACCTCGTCGCCGTCGTCCGCGACGGCCGGGTCGCCCAGTGCGGCACGCCCGAGGACGTCTACCACCGGCCCGCCGACCCCTGGGTGGCGGGCTTCGTGGGCGACGCGGTCCTCGTCTCCGGCACGGCGGACGCGAAAGGCGCAGCCGCGGCCGCCACCGTGCTGGGCCGGGTGCCGCTGACGGCCGCGCCCGCCGGGGCGCGCGAGGGTCTGGTGCTGCTGCGGCCGGAGCAGCTCCGGCTCACCGAGGCGGAGGGGGGCGGGGCGTGCGGCGTCGTGACGGACGTCCGCTTCTACGGGCATGACGCCATGGCCACGGTCGAGGTCGAGGGGCTCGACGCGCCGGTCGCCGTGCGGGTGGCCGGGACGGTGCCGGTGCGGCCAGGGGGGCGGACGGGGGTCCGGGTGGCGGGCGAGGCCACGTGGCATCCCGAAACCGGGGCTCCGCCCCAGACCCCGTTCACGGGGGCTCCGCCCCCGAACCCCCGCGCCTCAAACTCCCCCAGCTACCGCTGGGAGGTACCCCCAGGCGGGGCTGGGATATGAGGGCTCTTGCGCCTCAATCGCCGGCGGGGCTTGGTTTCAGGTTCCCGCGCCTCAAACGCCGGCGAGGCTTGATTGTGCGGGTTCTCGCGCCTCAAACGCCGGCGGGGCTTGATTGTGCGGGTTCTTGCGCCTCAAACGCCGGCGGGGCTGAATGCGCGCCTCCCGCACCGGCGGGGCTGGTGTTCGGCTGCGCCGGAATTCCAGTGCATTGGGGTCACCTCCGCCTCCCAGCGGTAGCTGGGGAGCTTGAGACACGGCCGAAGGCCGTACAGCGGGGGCGCGGGGCGGCAGCCCCGCGCCCCCTCCCCCGAAGGGGGGAGGGGGGCGGAGCCCGCAGTCATGGGAAGGGGAACCCACCGCCGCGGAGAGACAATGGCAGGAGGGCATCACGCACAGGGGGCGGGAGAGGCGGACGCTGCGATGCCGTATACAGCCGTGACCGCGCTGAGCCACTCCGGGCTGTTGCGCGACCACAACGAGGACAGTCTGGTCGTCGGACCGTGGACGCTGTGTGCGACCGAGACCGAGACGCCGCAGACGCTGGTGTTCCCGTACGGCAGGCCCCTGGTGGTGGCGGTCGCCGACGGCATGGGCGGGCAGCCCGCGGGCGAGGTCGCGAGTGCGCTGGCGGCGACCAGGCTCGCGGCGCTCGGTTCGGCCATGGACGATGAGCATGCCGTCCGCGACGCCCTGAACGTATGCAATCACGCGGTGTACGCGGCCGCAGACCGCGATGCCTCGCTGACCGCGATGGGCACGACAGTCGCGGGCGCGGTGCTGCTCACCGAGACGCTGCTGGTCTTCAATGTCGGCGACAGCAGGGTCCTGCGGATGGACGACGACGGGCTGAGCCGGCTCAGCGTCGACGACAGCCCGCCGCTCTCGCCCGGCCAGCGCACCACCTCCCTGGTCACGCAGGCGCTGGGCGGCGCGACCTCGTTCAGCTCCGTCGTGCCGCATGTCTCGACGGCTCCGCTCGCGGTGGGCGACCGCTTGCTGATCTGCACCGACGGACTGACCGACCCGGTGCCGCAGGAGGCGCTGGAGGAGCTGCTGCGCGTATACGACGACGGCAGGGCCGCCTACGAGCTGTGGAAGTCGGCCATCGAGGCGGGCGGGCCCGACAACATCACGCTCGCCCTGGTGCGCGTCGGAGAGTAGCCGGGCCGGGGTCACCCGGGGGTTCCGGAGCCTTTGGGCTGGTAGCGGAACTCCAGTCCGGCGAGCAGCAGCGGCTCGCCCGGTGAGCACACCGCCTCCCGTACGGACCGGTCGGCGATCCGGCAGCGCAGCCGCAGCGGGGGGAGGCCGCCGAGCGGCCCGGGTGAGCCCTTGATCCAGAGTGTTCCGCCGTCTTCCACCAGCGTGGAGAGGTCGGCCGTGATGGTGCGGCGGCCGTACACGCGGATGCGCAGCGGCGCGGTCCGGTCGACCGCCTCGGCGACCAGCATGCCGCGCATCGGAGGGTTCCGGCGCAGAAAGAGATAGCCGGCCGCGGCCAGGAACACGGCGAGCACCCCGAGGGCCCCGGCCCACCACTGCACGGACGCCGAGGTAACGACGGTGCCGACGACGGTCAGCGGCTCGCCTTCCGGACGGTCGGTCAGATCGGCGGAGGCGCCGTCGAGATGGCGCTCGATGTCGTCGGAGAGCGGCGAGGAGACCGCTCCCCCGACCGTCAGCCGCCAGGTGGCGCGCTCCCTGCCGTCGAAGAGCCCGTCGGAGTGTTCGACCGCTTCGTCCAGGGTGAACACCACATCGCGCTGCTCCCCGGGGCCGAGCTCCACCGGCCCTGACGGCTCCGCCAAGACGCGCATTCCCTCGGGCAGCCCGGCCAGCCGCAGCGAGTCGACCCGCACGGGGAGCGCCTCGGTCGTCGCGGTCAGCCGGGCGCGGATCTCGCTCCCGGCGTGCAGCGGCTCGTCGGACGGCGGCGCGGGCCAGGAGACGGCCACTCCCCTGCCCTCGTCGTCCCGCACCCGCTTGGCGGCCTGCCGGATGCGGATGTCGTCATGGGCCTCGATCAGCGGTGGCGCCAGGTCGCTCCCCGACGCGTCCAGCAGCCGGTACCGGGGGAAGACCTTGGCCAGCACGTCCCCCAGCTTCTTGCCCGAGCCGAGCGGGATGCCGTAGCCGGTCACCTCCTGCGTGCCGGACAGCGAGGCCACTTCGGCGCGCAGCGCGGCCCAGCCCGGACTCTCGAAGGTCTTGAACCGGGGGTCGTCGGGCGCGTAGAGCTGTGCGTCGGACAGCAGCAGGACCCCGGAGACCTCCGCGTTCGAGCGGCGCAGCCCGTCCACGGCCGCCTCGAAGGCGCGTCCGAAGTTGGACGCGCTGCCCGTGGCACGCTCGGGCAGCCGGTTCAGCTGCGCCTTCGCCTCGGTCCTGGAGACCAGTTCACACGCGCTCGCCCCCTCGCTGAAGGGCACCAGACAGACCCGGTCGTCGTCGGTGAGCGAGTCAATGAAGTCCGGCAGCACCTGCCGGGTCCTGGCGTAGTTGCCGCTGGACTGCATCGAGTCGGAGGTGTCCACCGCCACCGCGTAGTTCGCGCCGCCGCGGGCGACAAGCCGGTCGAGCAGGGCGGTCAGCCCGGCCGCGGGCTTGTCGTCGGCGCGCGCCGCCGGGGGCCGCGGCGGCGACACGGCGAGGGTCAGCGGCACGGCGAGGACCAGCAGCACGGCGAGGACCAGCAGCGGCCGGAGCCCGGGGGCCCGGAGTCTGCCGGGTACGCGGTCAGTCGTCATCGTTCTTCCTCTGCTTGGAGGGCCTGCTGTGCTTGCTGCGCCTGCGCTGCGGCAGTGGGAGGTAGGAGCGCAGGCGCGCCCGCCTCAGCTGGCGGTAACGTCTGCGGAGCCATGTGAGCCGGTGCTTCTCCCACTTCAGTTGGATCCGGCCGTGCCAGCCGCCGGCACGGTCGTCACAGACCCGATCCGACACGATCAGCACGTTGAAGAAGTGGACCAGTTCATGGGCTTCATGGGCGTCGAGCAGCTGCTGTTCGACGAGTTCCCGCAGCAGATGGTCGAGCAGCGTATGGCGTCGTCCGGAGGTCGTCATCCGGCCCCACCACATGCCCGCGAGCGCCAGGGACTCCTCGCCTCTCGGCCCCGCCGCCACCGGCGCCCAGGCACGGGCGACTTCCTGTGGCGAACTGGCGGTGGACACCATCTGGATGAGCAGGTCCCACTGTGCGGAGGCGGCCGTCTGCTCCCCGGTCTGGCGCGGATCCGGCGGCTGGGGCTCCCCCGGTCGGGGGAGCCCCAGGGACGCCGGTCGTACGGGCAGTTGCTGAGCCGTCATGTCCGGCGGCGGCGCGGAGGGGTGCCCTCCGGCCTGCTGGACCGCCTTCTCCCAAGTGGCGGACTCGTGTTCCGCGTATCCGTGGCTGAAGCGCTCGGAGCCGACGGGGTCGATGGGGTCGATGCCGCCTCCGGCGCGGTCGTCGTCGAACCCTGGGGGTGCGGGGGCGTGCATATGCGCTGCCACCCACTCGTTGAGCCGCCCGGTCACGTGGTCACGGCCGTGCCCGACGGGCACCCGCCGCAGCACGTCCATCAGCATTCTGCTGACGGCGTCCCCCGGCCTCCCGCGCATCGCCAGGCTCGTCAGCGCCGTGACGAATCCCCGGAGATCGGGCTTGAGGTGCTCGTCGCCGAACAGCCTCTCGACGTCCTGGCCATAGCGCTGGCACTCCAGCATTCCGTCCCCGGGCCCGACGGGCTGCTGGCCCGCCACCCACCGCAGGGCGTCGGCGTGCGCCTGGCACTCGGCCCACAGGTGCGGCTGGTCCAGCAGCTCTCCGAGCGTCGGCGCGTTCACCCCTGCGGACACCGCGTCGGGGAAGACGTCCTTCGGCTGGGCGGGGCCGAGGCCCAGCAGCGCTATGCGCCGGCCGCGCTGCTCCTGCGCGACCGGGCCGCCGTCTTGGCCGCCGTCCTCCCTGGCCGCCCGGAGCAGCGCCTTCCACAGGAAGCGCACAACCGCCCGCAGCGGCTCCCCCGCTCCCGCGCGCGCCGCCGCGGCCAGCACCACGACCGCGTCGTCCGGCGCCGGCGCGTCCGAGAGCACACCGAGACCGGCGATCTCGGCCTCCGGGACGATCAGCGGCTGCCAGGCCCGCAGCCAGGGTTCCGCCAGCAGGTCCCAGGGCTGTGCGACGGTGAGCCAGAAGTGCAGCCGCTGGACGTCGGCCGCCTCCGCGTACAGCAGCGCGAGCGTGATCCACGGCGCTTCCCTCAGCACCGCCGGGGTGTGCACGCTGTGGTACAGCGGCTCGGGGCCGAGGAGGCGCAGACACTCGACCACCTGCGCGGTGTGCTCCAGGACGGGTTCCCGCGTGCTGTGGGCGAAGAGCGTACGCAGCACCTCCTCGCCCTTCTCGCACTGGACCGCGAACTGCCACAGGAGCTGCCGACGGCTGCTTGCCGCCCCCGGCTCGCCATGGGGGGCAGCGGAGTCGACGCCGGGCGCCAGCAGCTTCTCCACGACGTGTGCTGTCACGTCCTGGCTGGTACGGGGGTCCTGCCACTGCATGCGCAGCGTCTCGCGCGTGGCGGCTGCCTGCTCGTCCGGAGTGTCCAGGGCCGACTGGCCATGGCTCAGGGCGACCGCCGACACGGCGCGGCGCAGCGGGTCGAGCGGCGCGAGGCTGCGCAGGATCTGCGGACGGTCCGTCAGTCTCAGCGGATCTCGCTTCTCCGAGAGAACGGCGAGCACATCCTGGTATCCGCTGCCGTCGATGAGGCGGCGCAGCCGCTCGCGGAACTCGCCGCCCGCGGCGGGGTCGGCGGGCAGCCGGCCGAGGGGGATCCTGCGTGCGTCAGGCGTGCGGTCGGGCCCGAACGCCAGGTCCGTGCGAGGTGGGCGCATGCCTTCGACACAGCTTCCGGCGGCGAGGTCGCTGCGGAGTCCGTACGGCAGGAAGCCGGCCACGGCGTCGAGCACGGAGAGGCGTTCGCGCAGCCCCAGCCCGTCCGCGCCGGTGATGACCACCCGGTCCCCGGCGAGGACGCAGGCGGCCACGGCCGCCGCCCAGTGGGCCGCCGCCGTCTGGCGTTGTCCTGCCTCGGCCTCGGCCGCGGGGCGGGCCAGTGCGCCGGCGATCTGGGCGAGTCCGACGAGGGCGGACGCCCGGTCGTCCGCGGCGAGCCGCACCGGCACGCGCAGGGGGGACCCCTCGGGGGGGAGCAGCAGTGTCTCCACCGCGTTCCACAGCGCCAGAAACGTGACGCCGCAGGGGGCGGTCTCCTCGTACTGCATCATGAAATAGCGCGTGGGCGAGATGACTCTGCCGCCGCCGTCGATGCTTTTCGAGTGTTCCAGGCAGGAGATTCCGATCCACCGCTCCCCCTGCCCGGTGCGGCCGTTGACGGTGATCCAGGGCAGCCGGTCCCCGCCGGGGTGCGAGCCGGCCGGCGGGTTCCCGGGGGCGGAGGACTTGATGTAGCTCTCGAAGACGCGTGCCTTGTCGGGTCCCCCGCTGCAGTGGAGCACGCTGTACTCCCTGCGGGAGCCGGGCTCCTTTCCGTACCAGGCCCACAGCGCTTCGACCTCGCGCATGCCGTCCATGTCATCACCGCTTCTTGATGCCGAGCAGGAGAGCGATCACCGGGTCCATCACGTTGTGCGGGTTGACGGCGCCGAGGATCTGCGGCTCGCCCCCCACCTGCCGCACATTGCCGAACCGCCCGAGGTCCACCCCGCCGCCCGGCCGGGTGGAGAAGCCGATCGCCGAGGTGGCGAAGTAGTGGATGCGGGAGGGGTGGAAGCTGCTTCTGATGGCGCGCCCGATGAGTTCCATGGAGCTGCCGTGCAGATCACGGGCCAGCCAGTCGAAGAAGCCCTCGGGGTCGGGCACGACGGGCGTGCCCTGCGGCCCCAGTTCGGTCCAGCCGCCGCGTCTGGCCCGCTCGAAGACCTCGGGGTCGTCGAACTTGGTGATGCAGACCGCGATGTGATGCGGCAGATAGGGGCCGTCGAGGGTGCCCGCGGCCATGCATCTGCGGGTGAGCCGGGCGAGCGTGCCGTTGAGGTAGGCGAAGGAGTCCCCGTCGACGGCCTCATGCATCGGGTCGAACAGGTAGACAAGCCCGGTGGAGGCCGCCAGATGGTCGATGCTGCGGTCGGCGTCGACGTCCCGGTAGAGGTCTTCGTAGAAGCCACCCGGCACATCCAGCACGCTGAGCTCGAACTCCATCCGGTTGGCGCGGCGGGAGCGTCCGAACCGCTTCCTCGCATAGCGGGTGCCGGTGAGGTCGCCGCGGAACAGCCAGCTCAGCAGGCCGGAGTCCTGGGTCGCGCCGGGGAACCTGCGGTCGATGGTCAGTTCCCGCGAGGACTTGATCAGAAAGGCCTCTGACACATCGTCGCCTGCCACCACCTGCCAGCGCCCGTAGGCGCCCGAGGGCTCCTGGGCGGCGAGCCGTAACGCGGCGAGGAAGGTGGTCTTGCCGGACGTGGGGGAGCCCCACAGGCCTATGCGCACCCGGTCGCCCATGGGCGGCCGTGGGCCGGGTACCGCGGTGGACGCGTCGGGTACGGCCTCGCGCCACTGCGGGGCGCTGTCCGCATGGGGTTCCTCGCCCCGGACCGTCGGCCTCAGTTCGGGTGGGAACCGGACTTCTCCCGGCTCTTCTGCGCTCATGCTTCTCCTCGCCCTTCCGGCTGTGCGGAGCCGCCTGTCAGGCCGTGGTCGATCGTCAGATAGCTGGTGGGGGACGGGCCGGGCTCGTCCGGCACGAAGGTCAGCAGCGGGGGCGCGGCGGACCGGCGACCGGCTGCCCGGGTGAAGCAGACCGCCACGTCGTCCGGGTCGTGCCGGCCGAGGGTGAAGCGGCCCTGGCGGCCCAGCTCCTCCCAGAACCTCTCGATGCGCTCCCCGGTCGGCGGTCTGACCGGCCGGCCCGGGAGATCCGGCCGCGGGTCGCGGACCGCGATCACCCGCAGGCCCAGCCGCTGTCGCAGATGGTGCAGAAGCGCCTCCCAGTCGAGTCCGGCGGGGCAGGGCAGGGTCTGGTCCCGGCCCTGGCGTGGCGGATGGGGCGGCCGCCGGCCGACGACCAGGAGGGCGCGCCGGGATCCGGTCCGCCAGCAGTCGGGAGAGGCGGCGGCCTGCAGCGCCTCCTCCAGGGGTGCTCCGAAGTCGTCCGCGACGCCGCAGGGCGGGAACTCCGGCAGGGCGTGGGCGGCTTCGCGGGCGGTGCCGGAGCCCCAGAAGAGCAGGGGCGCCTCGCTCGCGCGGGTGCGGCCCACGGTGCGGAATGCGTGGTCGGCATAGCCGATGAGCCCGACGCGCAGGGCGTCGCCGTCCGGCCAGACGGCGGCCAGCCGGTTCAGCACGGTCTGGAGAAAGCCGGTGCGCCGGGCGAAGTCGTCGCCGCTGCCGCCCAGTTCGAGCAGCACCAGCAGATCGGCCGGGGGTTCCGGCTGCGGCGTCAGGGCGGGCGGCTGTTCGAGCAGCGTCCGCTCGTCGAAGTCAAAGGCGGCGTCGCCGTCGGGGCCGGCGGAGGCGAGGGGCTCAGGCCCTTCGAAACGCACGGCGCCGGACGCGTCGAGCAGCACGGTCACGGTGGTGCGGCGCCCCGGTTCGAGGCGTGTCCGCGCGGTGTGCAGCACGCTCATACGCCGCGGATGGGGCCCGCGGGCGACCACCACGGGCAGGGCGAACAGTGAACCGTCCTGTTGGGGGGAGGCCAGGAGAGGCACTTTGACGGGGAGTTCGCCGGAGTCCGGCAGGAGGGTGCCGCAGGGGAAGAGCAGCAGAGCGCGGGCGGCGGGGCCGGTGGCGGTCTGCCGGTCGGGCGGCCGGGTGAGCAGCGCATAGCCGTAGCGCAGCGGCACTCGGCGGCAGGCGGCGGTCACCAGAGCGGTGAGCGGGCGCGGGTCGCTGTGCAGCCGCGGGTCGTCGGGCGGGACGGTGAGCGTGGCGGAGGGGGGCGCGTACTGCTCCAGCAGGGTCAGGGCGTGCCGCGGCCAGCGCCAGCCGGGGGCCGCGTCCACCGCGACCAGGGGGATCTCCCGGCCGTGGCCGCGGGCCGCCAGCAGTCCCTGGATTCCTTCGCGCACGGCGTGTCCGACCGGACTCTCCCAGGCCGTGTCGCTGGCCGCCGGCACTCCGCGGAGGCCGTAGGGGGCGGCGGCGCCGATGCCGCCTGCCAGCAGGAACTGACGCTCCGGCGCGGGGTGGCGCAGCCAGGGCACCGCCTCACGCCAGTCGAGGAATGCGGCGCGGTCGTCGTGGGGCCCGAGGACGCCGCGGTCGTCGCGGCCCACTTCCTCCATGGCGAGGCCCGCGGGTGACACACCGAGGAAGCACACGGCGTCGATCTCGCCGGCCGCGAGCGCGGTCAGCAGGGAGACCGCGCCGGAGAGATCGCCGGAGAGGTTTCCGTGCGGGGCGGTGTCAGCGTCGCCGTCCGCTGCCGGGTCCGCGAGGCCCTCCGGCCCGCCGTGGTCTCCGTAGTCCCCGGGGGCTCCGGGGATTCCGGGGGCTCCGGGGACTACGGGGGCTCCGGGGTCGTCCTCGACGCGGTGGGACCGGCGCAGCAGCGTACGCAGCCGGGGGTGCAGCGTCCCGTCGGGCGTCGCGGAGGCGCCCGGCTCCGGGCGGCAGGCCCGTGTGGCGAGACGGGCGGCGCGGAGGTCCCAGTGCCAGGCGGCCGTGTGCTCCCGCCCGCGCTCGCCCCCGGCGGCGTCGCGACCGCCGCCGTCCCAGCCGCAGACCGGGCAGCGGGGTGCGGTCCGGCGTGTCCGGCACACGGGGCACAGCCCGGCTGCGTCCTCGGTCACGGCTCTGCCGTGGCCTGCGTCGTTTCCTTTGCCCAGCCGTTGGGTCCGGTCACTGTGACCCCACCGGGGGCGGGTCACCGGGCCGCCTCCCGGGCGGGGTGCGCGGGGTGGGCCGTCCGGGGCTGTGCGGCGGCGGTGGCGGTGGCGTTCATGGCTCCCCCCCTGGGCGGGGCGCGGCGTCTTCTCGCGGTGAGGCGAACAGACGCCGCGCCGACCGCTGTGCTCCGTTCCGGAAGGCTCCGGGACGGTGGGCCGAAGGCGGCGGCGTCGGCAGCACCGGGCGGCGGAGAGTGGCCTGAACATTACGCTCCGCCGTGATGCGAGACCGATGGTAGTAGCCCGTTCAGAGCAGTGTCCGGAGAAAATAAGGATTCATTCCGGCTTTTCTCATGGTGTGTCTGGCACTTCCGGAATCCAGGCGTCTTCCCGGTGCCGCAGACGTGCCGCGGAGGCGTCCGCATGGACGCAGCGGAGCGTTCCGTCCAGCCCTCCGACCACCAGTTCACCCGGCCCCGGCCAGAGGTTCGCCACGTTCCGAACACGCCATCGCCACACCTCGGAACCGTCTGCTGACGACAGTGCGCAGATTCCGTCACGGTCGGCCAGAAGGGCGCTTTCCCGGTCGGATGTGCCGGGTGCGGCATCGCTGCGGGCGCAGGGCCCTGCCAGCGCCGTGAGCCCGGTGTGGCCGCGCGGGCCCCGCCGCCAGATCTCCCGGCCGCCGGCGGCGTCCAGGGCCCACACCCGGCCCTCCGCCGACCCCACGAGCAGCAGCCCGTCCGACGGCACGGGCGCGAGATGCACCGTTCCACCGAGCCTGCGCCGCCACAGCACCTCGCCCGAGGCTGCGTCGACCGCCGTGGCCGAGCCGTCGGCCGAGACGGAGAACACCCTGCCGTGAGCGACGGCGGGTCCCGCGTATGCCGCCCCGGCCACCGGCACACGCCACAGCCGTGCGCCGTCCGCGAGTGCCAGCGCCGTCAGCGCCCCGTCGGCCGTGCGCAGATACAGCGCCCCGCCGTCCAGCACGGGCCGCCCCGCCGCCCCGGTCCGTGCCGCCGTCCACCGCACGACGCGCCCCCCGGCCTCCAGGGCCGTCACCCCGAGACGTCCGGCCGCGATGAGCAGCCGTGGTTCGCCCGGCTGCGGGCCCGGGTCGTATGCCACGGCATGGGCCGGCGCGGGCAGCCGGAACCGGAAGGGCCACGGCCCGTCTGGAGAAAGGCGCACCACATGGACCGCCGCGTCGGCCGTGGCCACGGCGACGGCGTCGCCCGCTACGGCGAGCCCGCCGCGGGCCGGGGCGCCCAGCTCCAGCCGCCAGCGCGTCGTGCCGTCGGCCCGGTCGACGGCGTACAGAACGCCGTCGGCGGTCACGGCCAGCACCAGTGCGCCCAGCACCGCGGGAGCGGCGCGCAGCCAGTCGTAGCACTGCCACTGCCACCGGGTGCGCACCAGCGGCTCCCGGCGCTTGGGGGACGCGACGCACATCGTCGCCGGGCGGAGCACGGACACTTCGTCGTACTCGGTGAAGTCGTCGTCCACGCCCGCCACGGCTCGCAGTCCGGCGCGGTGCTCGTCCAGCACGCGCAGCGCCGGGGCGGGCAGCGGCAGCCGCCGGGAACGCATGGCCCCGGCGACATGCTCGGCCCGCTGAAGGACCTCGGCTGCTTCGGGACGGTCTCCCGCCTCGAACTCCAGGCAGTCGCCGACGAGGCCGCGGAGCTCACCGCGCGGCAGCCCGGACATGTCCGGACTCTCGGTGAGCGCCCGCAGCCGGATGTCGAGCTGGTTCCGCCCGCTGTAGGGGGGATGTCCGGTGGCCGCGAACAGCAGGGTCGCCCCGAGGGCGAACACATCGGCCTGCCCCTGGGCGCGCCCGAGGCCCGCGGCCTGTTCCGGCGCGGCGTACTGGAAGCTGCCCATGGCGTCCGTGGTCGCCGTCAGGCTGGGGTCGCCCACCAGCCTGACCAGGCTGAAGTCGATGACCCAGGGGCGCACCCGGGTGATCAGCACATTGCTGGGCTTGAGGTCGCGGTGGTAAAGACCGACCTTGTGGAGGTCGGCCAGTGTGCCCGCGAGGCCGGCGGCCAGCGCCCAGACGGCTTCCGGGTGCAGCGGCCCCGCCTGGTCGACGAGCTGCTGCAGACAGGGGCCCGGTATATAGCGGGTGGCCAGCCAGGGGCGTGCCGCCGCCGGGTCCGCGTCGAGCAGTTCGGGAATGCCCTGTCCGCCCACCCGGCTGACCGCCTCGATCTCGCTGCGGAAACGCGGACGGAGCCGCTCGGAGTCCGCCACGTCCTGCTTGATCAGCTTGATGGCGGCGAGCCGGCGGCGCCGCTCGTGTCCCCGGTCGTGCCCCCGCTCGTGCCGCCGGTCCTGCTCACGGGCCAGGAAGACATCGCCGAAGCCTCCCGAGCCGATCCGGCACAGCACGGTGAACCGGCCCAGCTGTCCGGGGTCCTGCGGACGCCGTGGCTCCATCCCTCACCTGCCCCGTCCCTGTGCGGCCCTCCCCGGGGCATCGCGCCGCGCCCGCCCGCCGAGACGGGCGGGCCGCTTGTCGGCGGCCAGCTCGCGCAGCATGCCGAGGGTGCCCAGCTCCTGGCGCAGCAGCCGCAGCCGCGCCAGATGAGCGCGGCCCGTGCGCGAAGAGACCTCCGGGGGCTCCGACTCAAAGACCCGGACGCGCTCGTCCGCCAGGTCGCTGTGCGTGTAGCACAGCCAGGGGGTGGACGGGCCCGGCTCCGGCGCCCAGGTGGCGGCGGTCAGCCCGGCCCGGCACCCGTACGGCAGCAGCCAGGCGACGGCGTCGATGGTGGCGAGACGGGTCAGGGCGAACCGGCTGGAGCGCGGAACCAGGGCGAGCGGGCGCTCCAGGGCCGCCGCCGCGGCGGCCGCCGCCCAGTCGAACCCCAGCTCGTCGTCGAGGAGTTCGGCGACATCCGGCAGCGGATCGGGGCCCGCGGGCAGGGCGAGGCGGGATTCGCCGTCGTCGGGCGGCAGTTCCACGGGGCGGACGGCGTGCCACAGCCCGGTCAGCCCGAGACCGGTGCGGGCGAGTTCCTCGTACGGCACGGCGAAGAACCGCGTCTCTGCGAGACGCCGCCCCGAGGAGTCCCAGTACGACTCCGAGGGGCGGCTCCAGTGGGTGATGGAGATGCTGAGGTGCCGGCGGGGCAGATCGCTCTCGCCGAAGGCCCCGAACGAGATCCAGGGCAGGCCCTCCCCCGGCGCGCCGGCACCCATCCACTGCGGGGGTGTGCCGAACAGGGTCCGCCGCACCAGGGCGTCGAACATGCCGTAGGCCGTGGGGCCTTCACTGCAGGCGAGTACGCGGTACTCGCCGCCGTCGCCGCGGGGTTTGGACAGCAGCGCCCACACCGCCCACAACTCGCTGTCGTCGTGGCCCATTCAGCGCTCCCCCCGTGTTCTGCGTTGTCTGCCCGCGCTCCCCGGCAGTCCGGAACGCCGCCGTCCCAGGGCGACCAGAGGGTCCAGCACATGGAGCGGGCGGACCGGCCCGCGCAGCATCGGAATGCCGTCCTCGTCGCGGGTCTGGTTGGAGCAGTCGTCAAGGTCGACGGAGCCGTCGCGCCGCCGGTGGATGCCGATGGCGGACAGCACGAACCACTGCACCCGCTCCGGGAGGAAGTTCAGCCGCACCAGATCCACGATCTCGGCGATCTCCGGTGAGCTCCGGCCGAGCCAGGAGATGAAGCCCTCCGCGTCCTCGTGCGGCACACAGGGGTCGCCCTGCCCGTTCTGGCCGGCCCAGTTCCCCCGCCGGGCGGAGCGGAACACCCTCGGGTCGTCGAACTTGGTCAGACACACGGCGACCCGGTGCGGCAGCCGGCCTCGCTTCAGCCGCCCGTTCTCGAAGTGATCGCGGGTGAGCCGCTCCAGATGCGGGGTGAGATAGGCGGCCTGGGAATCCCTCTTCGCGGAACTGAAGGGGTCCACAAGCAGCAGGATGCGGTTCGACCGCCCCAAGTGGGCATCCACGGCTGGGTCCTTGCCGTACTTGTCGCGCTTCAGCACCCCGCCGCCCGTGTCGAGCAGGGAGAGCGTGAAGTCGACGCGCAGCCGCCGGTCGGCGGGCGTCTGGGGGCCGCCCAGATCGGCCCGGAAGACATACGAGAAGGGCCTGGGCTTCAGCGTGGGCTCGGGGAAGCGGCGGGCGAGGGCGAGGCTGTGGGTCTGCTGGATGAGGAAGTGCTCGGCGCTGCCGTCCATGGGGACGATGTTCCAGCGGCCCTGCTCCTTGGGCGTGTTGACCGCCGCCAGCCAGGCGGCGGCGAGGAAGGTGGTCTTGCCGCAGCTGTTCGCACCGAGGACGGCGACGCGGGTGCCCGCCGCTGGGGCGGGGGCGGGGGCGTCGATGGGGGCGGGGGCGTCGGCGGGGCCATCGCCTGCGGATGCGTACGGCGTGGCCGCCGGGTGAACCGGCGCAGGCCGCTGCGTATGCGCCTGGCCCTGCGGCGCCGTGGCCAGGACCGCCCGGGCGGCGGCCTGCTCGATGCGTTCGACGGCGCCCCGGTAGGCGGGGCCGAGGCCCTTGAGGATCTGCGCGGCGACCCTGGCGAGCGGCTGGACCTCCATGTCGATCTGACGTACCAGCTCGGTGTCATGAGGAGAGGTCAGCAGCGCGGGAAAGGCCAGAGGTGAACGCCTCAGCCGATGGGCGACCTCGCGGGAGACCGTCATAAAGGTGTCGATGGCCTCACGCCGCTCCAGGCTCGCCAGCAGCAGCCCGCGCACTCCCTCGACGAAGTCGTAGTCCTCGCCGCCCGGCCTCGCGTCGGCCTCCGAGTCGCTGCCGGGGGTACGGCGCAGCAGCCCGCTGAGGAAGACCTCCGCGAGGGGAGCGGGGTCGCCGCACTGGTTCCGCTGTCCGCTGGTCGCGGTGTGCACCAGCCACATCGTGTCCAGGTTCAGCGGCGCGGTGGCCAGGCTGCGCAGCAGCCGCCGGGCCCGGGGACTCGCCGTGGCGTCGAACTCCCTGATCAGTCGGCTGGGTGAGGTGTCGCCCCGTACGGCGGCGGCCATGGCGTCGAAGGGCTCGTCCGGCGGCCCGTCCGGCGGCCCTTCGCCTGCCTGCCCCTGGGCGGTGACGATCCAGGCCGATCCCGAGAGCATCTGCCCCGGCTCTCCGGTGAGGAAGGCGACCCAGCGACGCAGCGACGCGGGATCGAGCGAGACGACGGGCACGGCGAGCGGACGGGCGGTCTTCCAGGGCGGTCCTTCGGGCCACAGGTCGTGCCATGACCAGCCCGCGGGCGTGAACCGGTCGGGCCGCACCCGGCACTGCACATCGGCGACGCCCTCGCTGTCGGTGCGCAGATACACGGGGAGCGGGTTGACCCCGGTCCGCGGCCACAGATGGCGGGGCAGCAGATGGATGACCACCACGGGCCCGTACCGGCTGAGACGGTGGGCGTGCCGGGCGAGCTGCCCGTCGTGCCAGCCCCGGTTCACCCCGTCGGTGACGAAGGCCACGATGCGCCGGCCGTTGGGCTGGATCAGCTCGCCGAGCCCGGTCGCGCCGCCCGGCCGCGTCAGCGCCACCGGGTCGGCGTCGGACAGCAGCCGGCGTACCGTCACCGAGCGGAACGCGCCGTGCCGGGCCGCGCCGGACGCCATCTCCCGCAGCATCCGGTCCCACAGGCGCATCGACGCGCCGGTGTCGCACACCAGCGTGAGCTCGAAGTACGGCTCCTTCGCGGGCGTGCTGACGGGGACCAGCGTGCCGCTGGTCGCCCACTGCTCGGCGGTGGCGTTCTCGTCCACCTCACTGGCCACCGGCGAGGGGCTGGTGCGCCGCAGTTCGCGCAGGGCGCGGGCGAGGCCCAGCCGGTGCGGGAGGGTCCAGGTGGGCGCGGGACCCTGAACACCGCCGCCGGACACCCTGCCCGCGGCGGACAGCACCGGCCCCGCGCGCAGCAGATGGACGTCCACCCCCGCCGTCCGGCCGGGCGGCGCGGACCGCCCTGGACCGCCCGCGGCGAAGCGCTGGCGGAGCGCGGAAGCGGCGCTCTCCCCCGCTCCGCGGCTGGGCTCAGCCCTGGGGGCGGGGTCCGGGTGGGTCTCCTGGCCCCGCCCGGAAGGCGTCGTGCCGGCCATCCGGCGGGCCAGCCAGGCGACGTCGAGCACCTCGCCGAGGCCGATGTCCGCCTCCGCTCTCAGTAGGGCCGCAGCCACCGCCGGGTGCACCGGTCACGCCCCGGACAGCGAGTGCAGCACGGCCTGCTCGATGGTCTGAAGGTCCAGCGGGTCGATCTGGGCGTTGAGGCGCAGCCGTACGGCGTTGATGAGCTGGTCCGGGGAGAGCTGGCGGCCCTCTCTGCTCAGCTCTTCATAGCGGTTCAGCACATCCTGGATCTCGTCGAGATCGGTGAGATTGTCGATGTGCTCCTTCAGAATCGCCTTCAGCCGCTCCGTGGTGGGGGGTTCAAGCCGAAGGAAGAGACAGCGCCTGCGGAAAGCGGGCGGGAATTCCCGCTCGCCATTGCTGGTGAGGATGACGATCGGAAACTGAGCGCAGCACACCCTGCCGCCGTGCACGGGAACCCTCTCCCCGTCGTCGGCGGGCCGGACATACACCAGGTCCTTCCCCCTGATGCGACGCAGCTCCGGAATCTCGAATCCCCCCGTCTCGAAGACATGCAGCAGATCGTTCGGCAGATCGACATCGCTCTTGTCGATCTCGTCGATGAGGAGCACCCTCGGCCGCAGCCTCGGCAGCAGGGCGTCCCCCAGCGGCCCCAGCCGGAAGAATCCCCCGATGTCCTCGCCTTCGGGCTCCTTCCTCCAGGGTGACGTACGCTGACGCACGTTCATATCGTGCATTCGGCCGAGAACGTCATAGTCGTACAGGCCCTCGCGGAGGGTGGAGCGGCTGGTGATGCCCCAGCGCAGCACGGGGCCGAGTTTGAGTTCCTTGGCCACGCTCGCGGCGAGGGTGGTCTTCCCCACGCCCGGCGGTCCGGTGACCAGCAGGGGCCTGCGCAGATGGATGGCCGCGTTCACCAGGTCATGGGCCTTGCCGTCGCCGTGGTAGGCGACCGCGATGTGCTCGTCCCAGGCCAGTGCGCGGGGGTCGGGCCTGGGGGGAGGGACGGGATGCCAGGGATCGTCCCGGGGCCTTTGCGGATCGTCCTCGCAGGCGCGCGCTTCCTTTAGCCCGAACATACGCCAGGGCGGGGGGTCCGGAATCTCCGGCCCGCTGTCCCTTTCCCTGGCGGGGAGGGCCGCGGGGGCCGCCCCGTTCTTCCACTGCCCCTGATATACCCACCATGCAGGAGGGGGGCCGCCGAGCTGTTCGTATGTGTCCATGGTCAACCACCTTCGACAGGCTGGGCAACCCGGGTGCGGGCCACTGGAAAACGAAGCGGATCTTCGAAAATCACGGCCATGTCGGGAAATTCGACGCCGCCGCTCCCGGTGCGCAGTTCGAACATGATGTCCGGGATATCTTTCAGCGGCCTTTCCAGAAGCTTTTCCTCCAGCGCCCTCCGGAACTGGCCGCTGCGGCACATGCTCCGGTCGACCATCGTGCCCGGACTGGTGTCCAGACAGGCCTCGTACGGCCAGATCGCCACCGTCGCACCGTAGTTGAGGGCGGTCGAGACATGGTCCTGCGCGCCCTTGACGCCGTTTCTGGGCTGGGCGAGGACGATTCCGGCGCTGCTGGCCGCCGCTTTTCCGCTGAAGGCGGCGCGCACGGCCGCGAGGTCGCAGGGCGTGATGCACGCGTCCCACAGGAAGCGGTTGGTCGCGGCGAGCAGCTCCAGATGCCCGCCGCCGATGCGCGTCCAGGCTCTGGATCTTCGTCCGTATGTATGCCGCCAGCGGTCCCTGAGCACGACCGGGGCCCAGTCTCCCAGCAGCGGTGCGGCTCCGCTCTCGACGGCATAGCAGGGCAGGCGGTGGAAGCGCTGGTCGAACAGCTCCCTGTCGACGAGGAACTCGAACCGGGAGTCGTGGAGCTCGTCCGCGGTCAGCTGCCGGGAGGTGCGGTCGTAGACCTCCAGGAACGCCTCGCCGAGCTGCGATTTGCGCCATGACCGGTGGGCGAGGGGGATGTCACGGGGCTCTTGGCCGCTGTAGAACCGGGCGCTGAGGTCATAGAGCGGGTTGCGTCGCGACGCCGCCGTGACCTGTCCCTTCTCCTCGGCTCGCTGGATCTCGACGACCAGGCTCGACGTGCCCTGCGGCACGGCGATCCGGGCATGGTCATCCGTCAGCGGGGGAAGCCCGGGGCGCTCGCTCAGAGATTCATACCAGTCGCGGATCGGTCCGTCCGGGTCGAAGAACTCCAGCACGGAGCACAAGACGGTGATCGCCGGCGGTCCTTCCTGCCGGGTGAGCAGCCCGGCGACATGCGCCGCCAGCTCCTCCAGCGGCATGTCCGGCTCTGCGAGGTGGACTCCGGCGTGGTGCAGGGCACTGGCGACCGCGCCCCGCTGTCCTGCGGTGAGGTGCGCCCCGGCCACGATGGACCGCAGCGCCTCGATCTCCGGCTCCTTCACCAGGGTGTAGGGGCGGTAGTCGCTCCGGAGCACATCCGCCCCCTTGCGGGTCGCGCGGAAGTGTGTGGGGATCTGGTCGACTTGATGGCGTGCGTACTCCTCGGCGAAGCTCTCGTTCAGCCGCGTCACGGCCTCCTGAATCGCCTTCAGTTCGAGTGCGTCTTGCGGCGTGAGCTTGCCCAGCTCGCCGAGGAGTCTGCGGGTGAAGACCCCGCCGTCGCTGTCGACGGCCGCCTGCTCGCCCTCGCGGGCGGCGTAGAGGACGAGCTGGTCGGTCCACTCGGGGTGCGGCAGCTGCCCATGCGCGGCGATGAGCGGCTGGGCGCCGTGCACATCGGTGTCCTGCTGGACCTCCCGTTCACAGCAGGCGTCGATGACGTACAACTGCCGCTCGGGCCTGCCCTCGTTGCACATGAACGCGCGGAGATCCTCCAGCACGGTGCAGGAGGGGCGTTTCAGGAAGAGCCAATGGCGTCTGTCGTAGCCGCAGACGGCGCCGTGGCCGAGCCAGTAGAGGACGAATGCGTCGTCCGGGGCGAGCTGCTCCAGCTGTGCCTCATCGTCGAGGAACTCCCCGCTCAGGCTGGAGCGGTCGGCGCGGGCGACGTCGAAGCGGTGACCGTCGTTGTCCGCGAGCCAGCTCAGACCGGTGACGTCGGCTTCGGGGAGGTCGGCGTTGGTGAACACCGTGATGTGGCACGGCTCGCGCACATGCTGGAGCAGCCAGCGGGCGAACGACACCGCGCTGCGGTGCGAGCCGGGCAGGTCGGGCAGCAGGGAGCCGTCGCCGTAGCTCTCCGGGACGACGAGCAGAGCGCGCAGGGTCACCGTGCGCTCCTCTCCACCGCCGCCGCGATCGCCTGGTACACCTCCTGGGTGGCCCAGTAGGCGCCGTGCGCCCGCGGGAACGGCTCGCGGGTGTCGACGGCGACATCCCGGACACGGCCCGGGAACTCCGGCTCGGCGGGGAAGCCCAGCAGATCGGCGGGATCGTGCACATTGAGCCAGTCCGCCGTGAAGTGCCCCGGCAGCGGCGCGCCGTGGCGATGGCTGGCGAGCGCGTCCATGCCGTACAGATACGGGATCTGGCTGCCGACGCTGACCAGCAGCCGGACCTGCGGCAGCGCGGCGGCGACCAGGGTCTCGAAGGAGGCGATGCCGCCGAGGCTGTGGCCGAGGAGGACGACCGGGCCGCCGTCCGCCGCGGCCTCGGCGACCCGCTCGGCGAGATAGGCGCGCACGGGTGTGCCGCGTGCCTGGTAGAGGAGGATGTCCCCGGCGGCGGGCGTGGCGTGTTCGAGGATCTGATGCCGGTAGCGGCGCACCGCCGGGTGGGCGATGCGCTGCGCGGTGCGCCAGCCGGTCCGCAGCGCCTTCCGGCCCGCGCCGAGGGCCGTGCCGCCGAGGGCGTCCGCGACCGCCTGCGCCAGATCGTCCCGCTCGGCAGGGGTGACGAGATGGCCTGCGGCCTCTTCCCGTACGGCGATGTACTGGGCGGTGACCGCGCGGCCGACGAGGTCGTTCGCCTTGGTCGCGGCCAGGGCGGGCAGCGCGGCGTCGAACTCCTCGTCCGCGAGCAGCTCCGCGACGGCCCGGCACAGCGCGGCGGCGCCCTCGTCGCCGACGCGCTCGCGGACCGTGCCGTGCTCCGGCAGGCCGCGTAAGCCGCGTTCGAGCCCCTTGACGACACGGGGCGGGACGGCGGAGGCGTCGGCGTCCGCGTCCAGAACGGCCAGCCGGGTCTCATAGAGGGGGTCGTCGTAGAGCCTCGCCCAGACGGCTCTGCGGCGATCCGCCTCGTCGGGGACGCGGGCGGCCGCCTCGGGGGGCATGTCGTCAAAGGCGGGCCGGCGGACCCCCAGGACGTCGCCCCAGGGGCAGGGTTCGACCGCCACGCCCGGCAGTTCGCCTGCGAGCCCCTTTGTCAGCCGTTCCAGATCGGCCGCGTACCGCTCGGCGCGCACACCGGTGCCATGGACATAGAGAATCGTGGTCACTGCTCCCCCTTGTGCCCCCACGGCCCCGCCCTCCCCGTCCGAGGGTGAGAAGCCGGATGCACACTGTAGTAGTGACACATGTCACTCCGCGGGGGAATCGGGGAACATCCGGGAAGTCGCCGGCGGTCCACGACCGGCCGTCCACGACGCGCGCGCGACGGCGCCCGGGGGCACTCTGGACCCATGGAGAATCCCACCACCCCGGAGGAGTCCGGCCATCTCGTCGACGTGGCGCCGTACGACGCCGACAGCCGCTACCGGCTCGTGCGGTTCCGCGGCAGCGGTTGGGAGTCGCTGGAGCGGGAGGAGTTCGAGCCGCGCGTACGGCGGGAGTTCCCGGACATCGACCTGGACGACCCCGAGCAGGTGCACTGGGCGGACCGGCCCGGCGAGTGGCCGCCGTGGCACCCGGGCGAGGCGTGAGCGGCGGGCCTTGGGCCGGGTGCTTGAGCCGGACGCCTGAGCCGGACGCCTGAGCCGCGGGCGTGACGCGCCGCCCGGGTGACGCGCCGCCCGCGTGGCATTCCGGCGGCGTGATCCGCAGGCCGGACGCGGCGGCGGGGACGGGGGAACGGCCGAGTAGAGTGCCGGTCCGTCCCCTTCCACCCGTGAGGTAACCGGCCGTGAGCTGCGCTGTCCCCCCGCCGTCCGTGACCGTCGTCGGGATCGGCGCCGATGGCTGGGAAGGGCTGGCCGAGCCGGCCCGTATGGCGCTGCGCGAGGCGGAGGCCGTCATCGGGGGCGGCCGACAGCTTCGGCTGGTGCCCGCGGAGTGCGCCGCGGAGCGCATCGCCTGGCCCACGCCTCTGCGACCGGCCGTGCGCGGGCTGCTTCGGGCGCACGCGGGGCGCCGGGTCTGCGTGCTGGCCAGCGGGGACCCGATGTTCTACGGGATCGGACGCGCGCTGGCCGAGGAACTGGGGCCCGAGCGGCTGCGGGTGCTGCCGCATCCGTCCTCCGTGTCGTACGCGGCCGCCCGGCTCGGCTGGCCGCTGGAGGATCTGGAGACCGTCACCCTCGTCGGCCGCCCGGCGGCGCGGCTCGCCGCCGCACTCCATGACGGCCGCCGGCTGCTGGTGCTCAGCGCAGGAGCCGGCACGCCCGCCGAGGTGGCGGCCCTGCTGCGGGAACGCGGCTTCGGCCCCAGCCGGATGCGGGTGCTCGAACAGCTGGGGTCACGGCGGGAACGCTCCGTCGAGGGCGTCGCCGAGGACTGGGCGCATCCGCCGGGCGACGCGCTCAACGTCGTCGCCGTCGAGTGCCGCAGGGCGGAGGGCGCGCTGCGGCTCGGGGGTGTGCCGGGGCTGCCGGACGAGGCGTACGAGCACGACGGGCAGCTCACCAAGCGTCATGTGCGGGCGGCCACGCTGGCCGCGCTGGCGCCCGCGCCCGGGGAGCTGCTGTGGGATGTGGGCGGCGGATCGGGTTCCATCGCGATCGAGTGGATGCGCAGCCACCGGTCCTGCCGGGCCGTCACCGTGGAGCGCGATCCGGTGCGGGCGGAGCGCATCGGCCGCAATGCGCGGACACTCGGCGTGCCCGGCCTGCGGGTGGTCACGGGCCGGGCGCCCGAGGCGCTCGCGGGACTGCCCGCCCCGGACGCGGTGTTCATCGGCGGGGGCCTGACCTCGCCCGGGCTGCTGGACGCCTGCTGGGAGGCGCTGCCCGCGGGGGGACGGCTGGTCGCCAACACGGTGACCCTGGAGTCCGAGGCGCTGCTCGCCGACTGCCGCCGGCGGTACGGCGGCGAGCTGGTACGGCTCGCGGTGGCGCACGCCGTGCCGGTGGGCGGCTTCACGGGCTGGCGGCAGGCGATGCCGGTCACCCAGTGGGCGGCGGTCAAGCCGGACGCCGCGGGCGCGGCGGAGGCGACGGGCACGGCGGGGACGACGGGCATGCCGCAGACGCCGGTCACCCCGGAGACGGCAGTCACCCCGGAGGCGCCGGTCGAGCACGGTCGGGCGGTCAAGCAGACAGGAGACGACACAGCATGACGGTGTACTTCATCGGCGCGGGCCCCGGCGCCGCGGATCTGATCACGGTGCGGGGGGCCCGGACGCTGGCCTCCTGCCGGGTCTGCCTGTACGCGGGCAGTCTCGTGCCCCGTGAGCTGCTCGCCGAGTGCCCGCCACACGCGCGGCTCGTCGACACGGCCCGGCTCGATCTGGACCGGATCGCCGAGGAGATGATCCGCGCCCATGAAGAAGGCCATGACGTGGCCCGGCTGCACTCCGGCGACCCCTCCGTCTTCAGCGCGGTCGCCGAGCAGATGCGGCGGCTGGACGCGGCGGGCGTGCCGTACGAAGTGGTGCCGGGCGTCCCGGCGTTCGCGGCGGCGGCCGCGGCGCTGAAGCGCGAGCTGACCGTGCCGACGGTCGGCCAGACCGTCATCCTCACCCGCATCGCCCAGCAGGCCACCCCCATGCCGCCGGGAGAGGACCTGGCGACGCTGGGCCGCAGCGGGGCGCTGCTGGTCCTCCACCTGGCCGCGCGCTACGCCGACCGCGTGGTGGAGGAGCTGCTCCCCCACTACGGGGCGGACTGCCCCGCGGCCGTCGTCGCCATGGCCAGCCGCCCCGAGGAGCTCGTCCTGCGCGGGACGCTCGCGGACATCGCGGATCAGGTGAAGGCGGCGGGGGTGGTGCGCACCGCGGTGATTGTGGTGGGGCGGACGCTGACGGCGTCGGCGTTCCGGGACAGCCATCTGTACTCGCCGGAACGCGACCGCTCCCGCGACCACGTCTGCTGAAATTCGGTTGCCGCGTGGGGGTGCGGCGGGTTGTGATGCGGGGTGGTCTGTCCCCTGCCCCGCCCCTTCCCGTTAACCGGGGGCTCCGCCCCCGGACCCCCGCGCCTCAAACGCCGGCGGGGCTCACGTGAGCCCGTCCGGCGCTTGAGGACACGGCCGAAGGCCGTACGGGGGGTCTGGGGGCTTGCCCCCAGTTTCGGGAAGGGGCGGGGCAGGGGACAGACCCACCCTCCGACCGACGACCCGAGGCCATGAACACCACGCATCCCTGGATCACCACCCCCATCACCCCCGCCCTCCTCCGCGGCGCCCTTGAGCTGGAGCGCACCGCGCACGGCGTGCTGCCGCACCGGCTGCCCGCGTGGGCGCGGGCGCAGTGCGGCGACGGGCAGTTGGCCGTGGCGGAGGCGCAGTCCTCCGGCGTGCGGCTGGTCTTCCGTACCCGCGCTGCCGCCGTGGAGCTGGACACGCTGCCCACCAAGCGGTCCTACGTCGGCGCCCCGCCCCGCCCGGACGGCGTGTACGACCTGCTCGTCGACGGCCGCCTGGCCGGCCAGGGCAGTGTGCGGGAGGGCAACACGCTGATCATCGACATGGCCGCGGGAACCGCCGACACCCGGCCCGGCCCGCCCGGCACCCTCCGCTTCAGCGGGCTGCCGGAAGGTCCCAAGGACATCGAGATCTGGCTGCCGCACAACGAGATCACGGAACTCATCGCCCTGCGCACCGACGCCCCTGTCGAGCCCGCACCGGACCGGGGCCGCAAGGTGTGGCTGCACCATGGCAGTTCGATCAGCCATGGCTCGGACGCCGCGAGTCCCACGGGCACCTGGCCCGCGCGGGCCGCCGCTCTCGGCGGCGTGGAACTGACCAACCTCGGGATGAGCGGCAGCGCCCTGCTCGACCCGTTCACCGCCCGCACCCTGCGGGACACCCCCGCCGACCTGATCAGCCTCAAGATAGGCATCAATCTGGTCAACGCGGATCTGATGCGTCTGCGCGCGTTCGCACCGGCCGTCCACGGCTTCCTCGACACCATCCGCGACGGCCATCCGACCGCGCCGCTGCTGGTCGTCTCGCCGCTCTTCTGCCCGATCCACGAGGACACCCCCGGCCCGGCCGCGGTCGACTTCGACAACGCGGGCGCCGGGAGGCTGACCTTCCGGGCCACGGGCGACCCCTCGGATCCCACGCGTCTGACGCTCTCCGTCATCCGGGAGGAGCTCTCCCGCATCGTCGCCGCACGGGCGGCCGCTGACCCGAATCTGCACTACCTCGACGGCCGCGAGCTCTACGGCGAGGCGGACTCCGCCGAGCTGCCGATGCCGGACGCGCTCCACCCGGACGCCGCCGCCCATCTCCGCATCGGCGAACGCTTCGCCGAGCGGGCCTTCGCCGCGGGCGGCGTCTTCGCCCGGTAAAACGCGGGCCCAGGGGCCATGTGCTTGAGTGGGTCCCGGCAGCCCGCCCCGCCCCTGGAAGGACCCCGGTGAACCCCGCGCCCGCGCCCGCCCCGCACGTACTGATCCTCGGCGGCACGACGGAAGCCCGTCGGCTCGCCGGCGCGATGCACACTCAAGTGCGCGTGACCAGTTCGCTGGCCGGGCGGGTGGCGCGGCCCGTGCTGCCGCCGGGACAGGTGCGGATCGGGGGGTTCGGCGGGCCCGAGGGGCTCGCACGGTGGCTGCGGGAGCACCGGGTGGACGCGGTCGTGGACGCGACGCATCCGTTCGCGGAGGCGATGAGCTTCAACGCCGCGCGGGCCGCCGCCGACGCGCACGTTCCGCTGCTGGCGCTGCGCCGGCCGTCGTGGGCCCCGGTCCCCGGCGACGACTGGCGGTCCGTCGGCTCGCTGGAGGAGGCCGCCGAGGCGCTGCCCGCGCTGGGGGAACGGGTGTTCCTGACGACCGGCCGCATGGGCCTGGCCGCCTTCGCGCACCTGCACGCCCAGTGGTTCCTGGTGCGCTCCGTGGACGCTCCGCGGCCGCCGTGCCCGGCGCGGATGGAGGTGCTGCTCGACCGCGGCCCGTTCACCGCGGACGGGGAGCGCGAGCTGCTGCGCCGCCACCGGATCGAGGTGCTGGTGACCAAGGACAGCGGCGGCGCGGCGACCGCGCCCAAACTGGCCGCGGCCCGTGAGGCGGGCATCCCGGCGGTGGTGGTCCGCCGGCCGCCCGTGCCGCAGGGGGTGCCGACGGCGGCGGACTCCCCCGAGGCCGCCGCCTGGCTGCGTCAGCTGTTCGCGTCGCGCTTCCCGGGGTAGCGGCGCGGCGTCCACACCAGCTCCCCGTCGCCCCGCCGCACCGCGCGGGTCTGCGAGGAGCCGACGATCAGCAGCGTCCGCATGTCGACCTGCGCCGGGTCGAGATCGGCGAGTCTGACGATCCGAACGCTCTCCTCCGGCCCTCCCACATCGCGCCCGACGACGACGGGGGTGTCCGGCGCGCGGTGCTCCAGCAGCAGCTCGCGGGCCTTGCCGACCTGCCAGGTCCGGCTGCGCGAACCGGGGTTGTAGAGGGCCAGCGCCAGGTCGGCGGCGGCCGCGGCGTGCAGCCGCTCCGCGATCACCTCCCAGGGCTTGAGCCGGTCGGAGAGGGAGACGACGGCGTAGTCGTGGCCCAGGGGCGCGCCTGCCCTCGCCGCCGCGGCGCTGGCGGCGGTGACGCCGGGCAGGACGCGCACGGGGACGTCCCGGTACGGGTCCTCGGCGGCCGCTTCCAGCACGGCGGCGGCCATGGCGAAGACGCCCGGGTCGCCGCCCGAGACGACCGCCACGCGGCGGCCGCGGCGGGCCAGGTCGAGCGCGAACTCGGCGCGCTCCGCCTCCACCTTGTTGTCGGAGCCGTGCCGGGTCTGCCCCGGGTGGTGCGGCACCCGGTCGAGGTAGGTGGTGTAGCCGACGAGGTCGTCGGCAAAGGCCAGCGCCCCGCGCGACTCGGGGGTGAGCCACAGCGGACCTGCGGGGCCCGTGCCGACGACGACCACTTCGCCCGCGGGCGCGCCCGCGGACGGGCTCGCGGACGGGCTCGCGGACGGGCGGGCGTTGGCGATGCGGCTGGGCACCACGGCCATCGAGAAGTACGGCACGGACTCCGGGTCGATCCCGGCGAGTTCGCCGGTCCGCTCGCCCTCCATCGTCGCCCGCTCGGCGTACCGCGCCTCCGCCAGCCTGCCCGAGCGCTCCAGCGCCCGCCGCACGGCGGGGAAGGTGCGGCCCAGCTTCATCACCACGGCGGCGTCGGCGGCCGCGAGACGGGCCGTCAGCTCCTCCTCCGGGAGGGTGCCGGGGATGACCGTGAGGACCTCCTCCGCCTCCACCAGCGGAGTGCCGAGCCGGGCGGCGGCCGCGCTCACGGAGGTCACGCCGGGGATCACCTCGGTCGGATAGCGGTGGGCGAGCCGCTTGTGCATGTGCTGGTAGGAGCCGTAGAAGAGCGGATCTCCCTCGGCGAGCACGGCGACGGTACGGCCCGCGTCGAGGTGAGCGGCGAGCCGGGCCGCGGCCTCCTCGTAGAAGTCGTCGAGCGCGCCCCGGTAGCCGCCGGGGTGGTCGGTGGTCTCGGTGGTGATCGGATACATCAGGCGCTCCTCGATGTGCTCGGGGCGCAGATGCCTCTCCACGATGCGGCGGGCGTGGGAGCGGCCGTGGCGGGCGCAGTGGTAGGCGAGGACGTCCGCGTCGCGGATGACCTCGGCGGCGCGCAGCGTCATCAGGGACGGGTCGCCGGGCCCGAGCCCGACGCCGTACAGCCGTCCCGTCGTCTGGTGGGTGCTCATTCTTCCTCGCTCGCGATCGCGTTGAGCGCGGCGGCGGCGATGGCGCTGCCGCCGCGGCGTCCGCGGATGACCAGGTGCTCCAGGCGGGAGGGGTGTTCGGCGAGGGCGTCCTTGGACTCCGCGGCGCCGACGAAGCCGACGGGCACTCCGATGACGGCGGCGGGGCGGGGCGCGCCGTCCTCGATCATTTCCAGCAGCCGGAAGAGCGCGGTGGGCGCGTTGCCGACGGCGATCACCGCGCCCTCCATGCGGTCGCGCCACAGCTCCATGGCGGCGGCGCTGCGGGTGGTGCCCATACGGGCGGCCAGTTCCGGCACGGAGGGGTCGGACAGGGTGCAGATCACGTCGTTGCCGGCGGGCAGCCGCTTGCGGGTGACGCCGCTGGCGACCATGGAGACGTCGCACAGGATGGGCGCGCCCGCGCGCAGCGCCTCACGGGCGCGGAGCACGGCCTGCGGCGAGTAGCCGAGGTCGCGTACGAGGTCGACCATGCCGCAGGCGTGGATCATCCGCACGGCGACCTGGGAGACCTCGGGGGGCAGCCCCGCGAGGTCCGCCTCGGCGCGGATGGTGGCGAAGGACTCGCGGTAGATGGCCGCCCCGTCCTTCTCGTACTCGAACACTGTCTTCTCGCTCATTTCCTCACCGGGTGGCTGGGGTGGTGCGTGCCGCCGCGAGCGCGCCGGCGAGTTCTGCGGGGGTGACGCCGTGGTGCACGGGCCCATCGGGGGCGGCGATCCGGTAGCCGTCCGGGGTGGCCAGCACATCCGTCCACCGGCCCCGGGGGTGGCCGCAGCGCCGCTCGCAGCCGGAGAGATGGACGGGCAGCCCTCCGCCGCCGGACGCCGTCGCGGCCGCGGCGTCCGCCCGTACGTCGGCCAGCGACTTGGCGCAGCCGGGCCTGCCCGTGCAGGCGCTGACGCCGGTGCGGGGGTCGTCGGGGGCGACGATCAGCCCGGCGTCGGCGAGCGCGGCGAGCCGGGCGGGTGCGGCGGCAGGGGTGAGTCCGGGCAGCACGATGCCGCGCCAGGGGGTGAGGCGCAGTGTGCCGTCGCCGTCCTCGCGCGCGACGGCCGCCAGCTGCCGCCACTGGGCGGCGGTCAGCCGCCCGAGCGGCGCCGCGACGGACAGCGCGGTGCGGCCGTTCGGTCCGCTGACCGGTCCGGGGACGGGCGCGGGCCCCTCGGGCGCGGGCGCATCGCTCTCGTACCGCGCCTCGATGCCGTGTCCGGCCAGCAGCGGTACGAGACCGCCGGGCGGCAGGCTCTTCCCCGCGGGCAGCTCCCGCACCCGCCACGCCTGCCCCCCGGCCAGCTCCACAAACGCCTCGGCGACGACAAGCGCGGCACGCGCGGCACGCCGGGCGGAGATACGGTACGCCCCGGAATCGCCCGCGATGCGCAGCAACGCGGAGACGGCGTCGGGCCGGCTGCGGTGCGCCACACCCTGCGCGGGCGCGTCGGCTCCCGCCGACCCGCCGCCGACAGTCGGGGCCGCCGCCGGGCCGCCGCCGGACGATGCGCCGGACGGACCAGGCGGGACGGCCGCATGGCGAGCCTCCTGCGGCGTCGGCGCATCGGGCGTACCCAGCAGCCGCTGTGCGGTCGCCGTATGGGCGGACGCGGCGTCGTGGCCGGCTGTCGCCGCCCGGGGCGCGGGGCAGGCGCACGCCGGGGGCTGTCCGGCGGCGTTCGACGCGAGAATCGTCACATCCGCGTCGAGCGCGGTCATGTCCCCTCGGCCGTCGTCGCAGGCGAACAGGAAGCGGCCCGACAGGGCGGTCGCCGTCTCGCTCGCGCACAGCAGGGCGTCCAGTTCGCGCACCCAGGGCAGGACGTCGTCCGCCCCCTGGCCGTCCAGGCCGGACAGGGGCGAGGCCACGATGTTGCGAACGCGTTCATGGCGCGGTGCGGGCAGCAGGCCCGCCCTGTCGAGCAGGCGGGCCAACTCGCCGCCGCAGGCGGGCTCCAGGCCGCGCAGCTGGACGTTGCCGCGGGAAGTGAGGTCGAGCCGGGCGTCGCCGAGGCGCTCGGCGGCGGATGCCAGGACGTCCGCCTGCGCGGCGGTCAGCAGGCCCGCGGGGATGCGTACGCGGGCCAGCGCGCCGTCGTTCGCGGAGTGCAGCCGCAGCGCTCCCGGGCAGGCGTCAGCGCCGTCCCGCGGGGGCGGTTCGTCCCC
Source organism: Streptomyces sp. PR69 (assembly GCF_026420845.1). Taxonomy (GTDB): domain Bacteria; phylum Actinomycetota; class Actinomycetes; order Streptomycetales; family Streptomycetaceae; genus Streptomyces. The sequence continues at coordinate 98,070 of NZ_JAOWCB010000004.1, forward strand.
GTACGGGCGGTTGGCGGCGGAGGGGGCCGTGGGCATGGCCGCGAGCATACCGACCATCACACAAGCCGTATCCCCTGCTCAGCTGCCCGCACCCCTACTATGCTCGTCGGCGGGCCAGACGGCCCGTCATCGCCGTGGACGGCGCAATGGGGAGGAAGCCGGTGAGAGTCCGGCGCGGTCCCGCCACTGTGAGTCCGGCAGGAGCGTGCAGAGCGCACCGTCCGGATGAGCCAGGAACTCCCGCCGTCCGCACTGCCCGGGGCGCGGACCCCGAGGAAGGCCGGACGCCGGATGATCCTGCTTCTGTCGACGTCGGACACCGACCTGCTGAGCGCGCGTGCGGCGGGCGGCCCTGTGCCGTACCGGTTCGCGAACCCCGCGCGGCTCCCGCTCGATGAGCTGCCCGCGCTGCTGGAGGGCGCGGACCTCGTCGTCATACGACTCCTGGGCGGGCTGCGCGCCTGGCAGGAGGGTCTGGACGTGCTGCTCGCCGGGGACCGCCCGGTGGTGGTGCTCACCGGTGAACAGGCCCCGGACGCGGCGCTGATGGAGGCCTCGACCGTCCCGATCGGCATCGCGGCCGAGGCGCACGCCTATCTCGCGCACGGCGGCCCGGCGAATCTGGAGCAGCTGGCCCGGTTCCTGTCGGACACGGTGCTGCTCACCGGCCATGGCTTCGAGCCGCCGGCGCCCGCCCCCACCTGGGGACGGCTGGAGCGCGCGGAGCGTGACGGCGTCGAGGGGCCGACCATCGCGGTGCTGTACTACCGCGCGCACCATATGAGCGGCAATACGGCCTTTGTGGACGCGCTCTGCGGGGCGATCGAGGACGCGGGCGGCCGCCCGCTGCCGCTGTACGTGGCCTCGCTGCGCGCCCCCGAGCCAGAGCTGCTCGACGAACTGCGCGCCGCCGACGCCGTGGTGACCACCGTGCTCGCCGCGGGCGGCACCAGGCCCGCGGAAGCCCAAGCAGGCGGCGACGACGAGTCATGGGACGCGGGAGCGCTGGCCGCGCTGGATGTGCCGGTGCTCCAGGCGCTCTGTCTGACCGGGTCGCGCGAGGCCTGGGAGGAGAACGACGAGGGGCTGTCCCCGCTGGACGCCGCGAGCCAGGTCGCGGTGCCGGAGTTCGACGGCCGCATCATCACCGTCCCGTTCTCCTTCAAGGAGATCGACGAGGACGGACTGCCCGCCTATGCCGCGGACGCCGAGCGGGCCGCCCGCGTCGCCGGGATCGCGGTGCGCCATGCCCGGCTGCGCTATATCCCGGCCGCCGCGAAGCGGATCGCGCTGGTGCTCTCCGCGTATCCCACCAAGCACTCCCGCATCGGCAACGCGGTCGGTCTGGACACCCCCGCCTCCGCGGTCGCGCTGCTGCGCCGACTGCGCGCGGAGGGCTATGACTTCGGCGCGGAGGAGGTGCCGGGCCTTGCGTCGGGCGACGGCGACGAGCTGATCCGCGCGCTGATCGAGGCGGGCGGCCATGACCAGGAGTGGCTGACCGAGGAGCAGCTGGCCCGCAATCCGGTGCGCATCCCGGCCGCCGACTACCGGCGCTGGTTCGGCCGGCTGCCCGCGGAGCTGCGGGAGGCGGTGGAGGAGCACTGGGGGCCCGCGCCGGGCGAGATGTTCGTCGACCGGTCGCGGAACCCGGACGGCGACATCGTGCTGGCCGCGCTGCGCCGCGGCAATCTGCTGATCCTCATCCAGCCGCCGCGCGGCTTCGGCGAGAACCCGATCGCGATCTACCACGACCCCGATCTGCCGCCGTCGCACCACTATCTGGCCGCCTACCGGTGGATCCAGGCCGCCCGTGAGGACGGGGGCTTCGGCGCGGACGCCATGATCCATCTGGGCAAGCACGGCAATTTGGAGTGGCTGCCCGGCAAGAACGCGGGCCTGTCCGCGGCCTGCGCGCCCGACGCGGCGATCGGCGATCTGCCGCTGGTCTATCCGTTCCTGGTGAACGATCCGGGCGAGGGCACCCAGGCCAAGCGGCGGGTGCACGCCACGCTCGTGGACCATCTGGTGCCGCCGATGGCACGCGCCGAGTCATACGGCGACATCGCCCGGCTGGAGCAGCTGCTGGACGAGTACGCGGCGATCTCCTCCATGGACCCGGCCAAGCTGCCCGCGATCCGCGCCCAGATCTGGACGCTGATCCAGGCCGCGAAGCTGGACCACGACCTGGGGCTTCAGGACCGCCCGGACGACGACGGCTTCGACGACTTCCTGCTGCACGTCGACGGCTGGCTGTGCGAGGTCAAGGACGCGCAGATCCGCGACGGCCTGCATGTGCTGGGCTCCGCGCCGACCGGCCCGGAGCGGGTCAATCTGGTGCTTGCCGTGCTGCGCGCCCGGCAGATCTGGGGCGGCACGTCCGCGCTGCCGGGTCTGCGGGAGGCGCTGGGCCTGGACGAGTCGAAGGCGACCCGCACCGACGCGGACGCGGCGGAGGAGACGGCCCGCGCGCTCGTCGAGGCGATGGAGGCGGCGGACTGGGACCCGGCCGCCGTGGCGGCCGTGGCGGCGGACCACGGTGAACAGGTCGCCGCGGTGCTGGAGTTCGCCGCGCGCGAGGCAGTGCCGCGGCTGGCGGGCACGACCGCCGAGATCGACCATGCCGTACACGCGCTGAACGGCGGTTTCGTGCCCGCGGGCCCGTCCGGTTCGCCGCTGCGCGGACTGGTCAATGTGCTGCCCACCGGCCGGAACTTCTACTCGGTCGACCCCAAGGCCGTGCCGTCCCGGCTCGCCTGGGAGACCGGTCAGGCGCTGGCCGACTCGCTGCTGGAGCGCTACCGCTCCGACAACGGCGAGTGGCCTGCCTCCGTCGGCCTGTCGCTGTGGGGCACCAGCGCCATGCGCACCGCGGGCGACGATGTGGCGGAGGCGCTGGCGCTGCTGGGCATCCGCCCGGTGTGGGACGACGCCTCCCGCCGGGTGACGGGCCTGGAGCCGGTCCCCCTGGCGGAGCTGGGCCGTCCGCGCATCGACGTCACCCTGCGGATCAGCGGTTTCTTCCGGGACGCGTTCCCGCACACGATCGGGCTGCTGGACGACGCGGTGCGGCTGGCCGCCAGTCTGGACGAGCCGGCCGAGAGCAACTTCATCCGCGCGCACGCGCAGGCGGACCTCGCCGCCCACGGCGACGAGCGCCGCGCCACCACCCGTATCTTCGGCTCCCGGCCGGGCGCCTACGGCGCGGGCATCCTCCAGCTCATCGACAGCCGCGACTGGCGCACGGACGCCGATCTGGCCGAGGTCTACACGGTGTGGGGCGGCTATGCGTACGGGCGCGAGCTGAACGGCCGCGCGGCGCGTGAGGAGATGGAGACCGCATACCGGCGGATCGCGGTGGCCGCGAAGAACACGGACACCCGCGAGCACGACATCGCCGACTCCGACGACTACTTCCAGTACCACGGCGGCATGGTCGCCACGGTGCGGGCGCTGCGCGGCACGGCCCCCGAGGCGTACATCGGCGACTCGACCCGCCCGGAGACCGTCCGCACCCGCACCCTGGTCGAGGAGACCTCCCGGGTCTTCCGCGCCCGGGTGGTCAACCCGCGCTGGATCGAGGCGATGCGCCGCCACGGCTACAAGGGCGCGTTTGAACTCGCCGCCACCGTCGACTACCTCTTCGGCTATGACGCCACGACCGGCGTGGTCGCCGACTGGATGTACGACAAGCTCGCCCAGACATATGTCCTGGATCCGGAGAACCGGGAGTTCCTGCAGCAGGCCAATCCGTGGGCGCTGCACGGCATCGCGGAACGTCTGCTGGAAGCGGAGTCCCGCGGCATGTGGGCCGAGCCGGACCCGGCGGTGCTGCAGGCGCTGCGGGAGGCGTATCTGGAGACGGAAGGCGATCTGGAAGGCGATCCGGAGGGCGGCGAAGCCTGAGAGACATATCACACCACGACGCCTGGCCGGGCTTCCCGGCCAGGCGTTTCGCATGGGCTTCACACGCCCCGTCCCGTCCCGATTTGTTCATGATGCACGGCCAATGCACCGGCGGTGCAACGGGGTAACGGGGGCGATACCCGCCTCGCACAAGCTCATCACTGCGTTCGGACATGCGGTTCGATGAGCGGAGGCGGACATGGGGACGCTGGGCGGCGGGCACGCGGGCGACGTCCTGGTGCAGAAGTACGGCGGCAGCTCGCTCGCCACCGATGAACAGCTCTTCAACGCGGCGCGGCGCATCGGCGCGGCCGCCAGGGCCGGCCGGCGCGTCGTCGCGGTGGTCTCGGCCCGCGGCAGCACCACGGACGATCTGATCCGGCAGGCCGCGGCGGTCAATCCGCGGGCCGAGGGCCGGGAGCTGGACCATCTGCTGGCCACTGGGGAGGCCGCCTCCGCGTCCCTGGCCGCCATGGCCCTCCAGCGCACGGGGCTTGACGCCACCGCGCTGTCCGGGGCCCAGAGCGGCATCCTGGCCAGCGGCGCACACGGCGCGGGGATCATCGTGGCGATCGACGCCGAGCGGACCGTGAAGCTTCTTGACTCGGGCCGGATCGCGGTGATCGCGGGGTTCCAGGGGGTCACCGCCGAGGGGGATGTGATCACCCTCGGGCGCGGCGGCTCGGACACCACCGCGGTCGCGGTGGCAGCCGGGCTCGGCGCCCGGACGTGCGAGATCTACACCGATGTCGCCGGGGTGTTCAGCGCGGACCCCCGGATCGTGCCCGCCGCCCGGCTGCTGCCGTCCGTCGACGTCGATGTGATGGCCGAAATGGCCTTCGCCGGCGCCCGCGTCATGCACGCACGCGCGGTCGAGCTCGCGGCCCTGTACGGGGTCGACATCCATGTGGGCCATGCGGCCGGAGCGGAGGCCGGCACGCGTATCCACTCGACAGACGGAGAGGACATGCTCGAGGCCAAAGCCGCCGTCATGGCGGTCGTACACGACCCTGACGTGGTGCGGATCACGCTGCGCACCACGGCCGCCCAGGAGGACTCCGCCCTCGCGGTCCTCCAGATCCTCGCCCGGCAGGGCGTCCCGGCCGATATGGCCGCGGTCTCCGAGACGCCGGGCGGGGGCCAGTCCTTCGGCGTGACGGTCCATCACACGCACGCGGACGCCGTGCGCCGGGCGTTCGCCGAGCTGGCGGTCTCCCCGTCCTGCGGTGTGGACATCGACGAGGACGTGGCCAAGGTCTCCATCGTCGGCAAGGGGCTGCTGAGCCGCCCCGGCTACGCGGCCCGGATGCTCTCCTCGCTCACCGGCTCCGGCATCGCGGCGCGCTCGCTGTCCACCTCGCAGCTCCGGGTGTCGGTCACGGTGCCCGGCGAGGACACGGCCCGCGCCGTCGGCCTGCTGCACAGCGAGTTCGGGCTGGACGCCGGGACCGGCCCGCACCCCCTTCATCTGGCACACCGGCCCTGACAACACCACTGTGACAACACCACTGGGAGCACATGTTGATCACGACCATGCCCCATGCCCCGTTCGCCAGGAGGCTGCGTCTGCAGCGGCTGCACCGCCATGATCCGGAGCGGCTGTTCATCGTTCCCCTGGACCACTCCATCACCGACGGTCCCGTCACCGGCGGGAGCCGGCTCAACGCACTGGTGGGACAGCTCGCTTCACACCGGGTCGACGCGGTGGTCCTGCACAAGGGGGCGCTGCGGCTTGTCGACCCGGAGTGGTTCACCCGTACCTCGCTGATCGTCCATCTCAGCGCGAGCACGGTGCACGCTCCCGACCCCGACGCCAAGTATCTGGTGGCGAGCGTCGAGGAGAGTCTCCGGCTGGGCGCCGACGCGGTCAGCGTCCATGTCAACATCGGCTCTGCCCAGGAGCGGCAGCAGATCGCCGACATGGCGGCCGTGGCCGATGCCTGCGACCGCTGGAACGTGCCGCTGATGGCCATGATGTATCCGCGCGGGCCCAGGATCGACAACCCCCGCGACCCCGCTCTCGTCGCCCATGCCGTGCAGCTGGCCGCCGACCTCGGCGCCGATCTCGTCAAGACGCTGTATGTCGGCTCGGAGGCCGCGATGGCGGACATCGTCGCCACCGCCGCGATTCCCGTGGTGGTGGTCGGAGGGCCGCACAACGACGACGAGGCCCAGACGCTCGCCTATGTGGAGGAGGCGATGCGGGCGGGCGCCGCCGGGGTGGCCATGGGCCGCAATGTTTTCCAGGCCCCCGATCCCGGCGCCATGGCCGACAAGTTGTCCGACGTCATCCACGGCAGGGGCGCCGGCCGATCAGACGGTCGCGCAGACGGCCGGACAGACGGCCGGGCAGACGGTCCGGCCAAAGGAGCCATGGCCGCCTGACAGTGCTTCATTTCCTCTTCTCACCCACACCGATCCAAGGAGTTCCACTGTGAAGATCAGCTGGCTTGACATCCGCTCTCTCGGTGACGCCCGTGACGCGATCGTCCAGGAGGCCCTGCACCACCGGGTGGAGGCGGTCGTCGCCGACGACCCGGCGGACCTGAGGGATCTGCCGCCCACCGTGACCAAGGTGCTCTTCCCCCAGGGCAAGCCGCTGCCGGAGGACTTCGGCGAGGCCGGCGTCGTCATCGTCGACCCGGCGCGGCACGGCGTCACCCCCGCCGAGCTGTCCCTGCTCCACCCCGAGACCGAGTTCGGCCGGTTTGTGGAGATCGTGGACGCCCCCACGCTGGAGGACGCCTGTGAGTCGGCGCGCACCGAGAAGTGGAGCCTGCTGCTGTTCCGCGACCCCACCAAGATCCCGCTGGAGATCGTGATCGCCGCGGCCGCGCGCGCCCAGGGTTCGCTGATCACCGTCGCCCAGGATGTGGAGGAGGCCGAGATCATCTTCGGTGTGCTGGAGCATGGCTCCGACGGCGTGATGATGGCTCCGAAGGCCGTCGGAGACACCGCGGCGCTCAAGCGCGCCGCCGAGGCCGGAGTGCCCAATCTCAACCTGACCGAGCTGCGGGTGGTCGAGACCGCGCACATCGGCATGGGCGAGCGCGCCTGTGTGGACACCTGCACCCACTTCCGGGAGGACGAGGGCATCCTGGTCGGCTCGCACTCCAAGGGCATGATCCTCTGCGTCAGCGAGACCCACCCGCTGCCCTATATGCCGACCCGCCCCTTCCGGGTGAACGCGGGCGCCATCCACTCGTACACCCTGGGCAAGGACGAACGCACCAACTACCTCAGCGAGCTGAAGGCGGGCAGCAAGGTGACCGCCGTGGACATCAAGGGCAACACCCGCATGGTCACGGTCGGCCGGGTGAAGATCGAGTCCCGGCCGCTGATCTCGATCGACGCCGAGGCCCCCGACGGCCGGCGGGTCAATCTGATCCTCCAGGACGACTGGCATGTCCGGGTCCTCGGCCCGGGCGGCACGGTCCTCAACAGCACCGAGCTGAAGCCGGGTGACACGGTGCTCGGCTATCTGCCGAGCGAGGACCGTCATGTCGGCTACCCGATCGACGAGTTCTGCCTGGAGAAGTGAGCCGGGGCCGAACGGCCCGTCCCACAGACGGCGGCGCCGGACCGCGGATGCGCGGTCCGGCGCCGCCGGCGTGCGGGGAGAGGCTCAGGCGTAGCGGTACCACTTCGTGTGGTCGATCAGGTCGGCGGGGGTCATGGTGTGCCAGGGGCCCAGCCTGGTGTGCAGATCGGGGACGTCCGGCGTGTCCGTCAGGGGAAGGTAGTGGGGCACATGGGGGTTGCGCTCCTGCCAGAGGGCCCAGCAGCGGTCGATCATGCAGTGGTTGAGGAAGAACACCGGGTCGTTGGGCGAGCCGATGTACATCATGTGCCCGCCGACCCAGACGTGTCCGGCCGCGTGCAGCTTGCCCGCCTTCTCCTCCCAGGGGAACTTGGTGTAGCCCTCCAGGTGGTTGCGGAAGCTGTTGAACGGCGCTTCCCCGCCCGCGGTGTGATTCCACGGGGGACAGTCGTAGACGGGGAGCGCCAGGGTGTCGTCGAGCTCCTTGGGCGTCGGCAGCTTGTCGGTCAGCGTGCCCATGTCACGCACCAGAAAGTCGCGGTCGTCATGGGTGAAGTGACCGTTGAGTGCCGGGTCCTCGTCGCCCACCGGTATGACGCTGACGTTGAGCACCCAGCCGTTGTCGCGCGCGAAGGGGCCTGTCATCACCCTGCGGTCGCCCGGGCGGCCGTTGCCTCCCATGAACTCCTCGTCCCACAGCGGCGAGTCCTCGCCGTGGTCGAAGGTCCAGTCCCAGTACGGGAGGGTGACGCGGGGGTCGACGCGCTGCAGGGCCCGCTCGAAGCGCAGCAGATACTGACGGTGCCAGGGCAGGAAGCCGGGGTTGATGTGCCCCAGCCGCTTGCCCGTCTCCTTGTCCAGGTAGTCGGTCGAGTTGATCCGGATATGGAGGGCGACGAAACGGTCGTAGATGCCCCGTCTCTTGATCTCGCGCACCGCGTGGACGAAGCGGCGCTTCTCCTCCCGGGACATGTCCAGGTGGTTTTTGCGGATGTGCACCATGCCGATGGGTTCCTTCGTTCCGGGGTGTCAGACGTCGATGACGTGCGTGCCGTGGCTGGACGGCAGCAGAGCGGCGCCGCGCAGCTCGTCGATGGCCTTGCGTGCCGCGTGCAGCGGCGTGGGCGCCATCTCGTAGTGGCACATGGAGCTCAGATAGGCGTCGTCGGCGAACTTCATCAGGTGCAGGGGACGGTCGTCGATGAGCACGCCACCGCCCGCCGAGGCGGGCAGGACCCGTATCGTGCGGCCCTTGTAGCGCTCGGTGTACTCCTCAGCGGCCGCGGCGTCCCCGCCTGCGGGCTCGCCTTCCGCCGAGGTCGCGGGGCCGTTCGCGTTCCCCGCCAGCGCGCCGGTGGCGAACGGCACCGCGCCGGCCGCGGCGACGAACGCCGAACCCGTCACGGTCATGACCATCTCTCGTCTGTTCAGGGACATGCGTCAGCTGCCTTTCCTTCGGTTGCGGGGGCCGGTGCGGCACGGCGGGCCGGGTCATGGCTCAGGCTCCGGCCACGACCCCCTTGGGCTCCAGCAGGAACTGGGTGTAGTTGTCGTCGTGCGGGATGCCGGGCACCGCGGTCCACGGCAGCACCGGCCCGCGGGTCACCTTGCGCACGCTCGGTTCGCGGACCGCCGCTTCGAGGAGGTCCTCACGGTCCGTCAGCAGATTCAGCACCAGGGAGTCGCGCAGCGGTCCCATGCCGTCGGCGTCGGACCACGGCGCGACCACCACGAACGGGAAGGGAAGCTCCGTGCCGACGGCGGGGTGGTCCGCGCGGTCGGCCGAGAGCACCACCGGGCGCAGCAGGAACGATCCGTCGTCCAGCTCGACCACCGCTTCGCCGGTGTCGGCGCGGGCGCTGTGGTCGGTGAGCTCAGAGCGCAGCGCGGCGAGCTGTCCGCGGATCTGCTCGGCCCGCGCGCGGTCCGCGACGAGCAGGGTGGCCGCCTCGTCGGTGGCCGGCAGCGACGGAAGGCCGGCGAGCCGCCGGGCGAGCCGGTCCGCGACGTCGGCGACGGGGCGGGAGGTGAGCACCGCGGAGAGATTGGTGCAGCGAGTGCCGCCGTCGAAGGAGGCGGACACGGCCAGATGGCCGATCAGACGGTCGTCGGGGTCGGTGTCGAGCAGCGCCTTGGTGCGTCCGGGGCCGCGGACCGCGACGGACTCCCGGCCCTCCCACTGGCGGACCGCGCGGTCGCCGCCGTAGATGATGCCGCGGTCCGCCTCCCTCAGCAGGAAGTCGCCCGTCTCCCGGGAGCAGGGCAGAAAGGCCAGCTTGTGCGGCGGCAGGCCGGCCGCGAGCAGTGCCCGGGTGAGCCGCAGGGCGGTGAACGGGTCACGGCTTCCGGGCTTGACCAGGACGCTGTAGCCGTGGAAAAGGGCCTGCACCCAGGAGACATTGGGGGTGGGGTGGTTGCTCGCCATGACGGCGGCGAAGACCCTGCCGCGCGGCACCCAGCGCGTTTCGAAGCCGTTCCCGGGTCCGGCGGCCGGCAGTTCCGCGGCCGTGGTCGCGGGCAGTTGCCCGATCTCCGCGACGATGTCCCGCACGGCCTGGCCGACCGCCGCGGCTGTCAGCCCGGTGGCGTGCGAGACCCGGCGTGCGTACGCGCAAGGGCTCTCGTCCTGGAGCGTTCCGGTCGCGAAGAGTTCGGCCGCCTTCTCGAAGACCGAGGCGTGCGGAGCGCGGCCGTCCGCCTGGTCCCGGATCTCCGAGAGCGAGGCGAGGGCCAGCAGCCGCGGGGCGGTGCCCACATCGGCGAGATCGCCGCCCAGGACGCTCGGCAGCCGGGAGCGGTCGGCGCTGGGCGTCGTGCGGCCGCAGACGCAGGGGTCGACCGTGAGGATGTCGCCCGCCGCTTCGGCGGCGACGCCGGCAGCGAGGTGCGTCGCCATCAGTACACCCCCTCGATGATGCGTACGTCGCTGAGGGCGCGGAAGGTCTGGACGTCGGCGAGCCCGTCCACGGCCGAGCCGGGCCGCGGCTCGACCCGGACCGCGGTGTCGCGCTCCAGGATGTTGGGCAGGAACATCTCCTCGGCGACCAGGTGCAGCCTGACGCGTCCGCGTTCCCCGTACGGCACGGACCGGCCGTCGTCGTCCACCAGTTCGAGCCGGGTGGTGGCGGGGTACGGCTCGAACACACACGGATGCCGGTCGCCGGGCGCGGCGGGGCGCTGCGGCGCCACGCCCATCAGACTGTTGCCGTAGACGCCGACGACCGGGATGCCGGGGAAGAAGACCTCGTCGAGCTGGCGCAGGCTCTCGGCGCTGATGGAGGTGCCCGCCCAGATGATCGCCTGCGTCTTCTCCCTGACCAGCCGGTAGAGCTCCGGCCGGGCGCAGATGGCCTCCAGCAGCGGCGGAGTGGTGTTGAGCACCGCGATGTCCTGGGTCTGCAGAATCGTCTCCGCCTGGTCCAGCAGATGCTGGACGTATTCGTCGGCGTCGTCCGCACGGCCCTGCGCCAGCAGCCGCTTGACCCAGCGCGGGTCGAGGTCGACGCCGTAGAGGATGCCGTTGCCGAGCGCGGCGTAGCGGCCGACGTCGAAGCCGATGACGTGCGGGCCGCTCGGCCCCAGGTGCAGCCAGTTGCCGCTGCCCGGCACCCCGGCCTCGACGAGCCGTGCATGGGCCCACTCCAGCAGCCGGGACCGGTAGCCGCTGTCCACGATGCGCTTGGGCGAGCCGGTGGTGCCGCCCGAGTCATAGACCCGGAACGGCCGGTCCGCGAGGCCCTGGGGGATCAGCTGCCGGGCCGGCACGGTGCGCAGTTCGTCGCTGACGTCCGGGAAGCGGGTGAGGTCGGCGACGCCCCGTACATCGGCAAGCGGGTCGAACCCCAGCCCGTCCCGCTTTCCGAGCCAGAACGGGGATCCCGTGTGCTCCCCGAAGTGCCAGTCCATCAGTTTCCGTATATGACCGTCGAATTCAGAATCCGCCAGATCTTCCATGGCTTCTCGGTTCTCTCCTCATGCGCAGATGCCGGGTGAAGGTTCATCGTCGTCCCGGCGCCTATCGCCGCCGTATCGATGGTGTTTTCCGGCCGCCGCGAAGGCCGGTCAGGCCCGCGGGGCGCGGTCGGCCAGGGTGAGCGCGCAGACCGCCGCCACCAGAGGGAAGGCCGCGACGATGCCGAGCGCGGTGGACAGCGAGAGCGACTTGGCCAGTGCGCCGGCGGTCGCACTGCCCACTCCCCCGCCGACGAAGAAGGTGAGGTTGAGCAGCCCCATCGCCCCGCCGCGCAGGGCCGGTTCGACGCGGGCCGACATCAGCGCGGTGGTCACCACCTGGGTGACGGCGAACGCCGCGAAGCCCAGGGAGGCGCCGACGATCAGCTGGACCGTGCCGGATCCGCTCAACACGGTGAGCAGGGCGGCCGCCGTGGCGGCGGCGATGGCGGCGAGCAGCCTGCTGCCGCCGGCGCCCGCGGTCAGCTTCCCGGCGGTGCGGGACAGCACCGCGCCCACCACCGCGCCGGGCAGCAGCCACGCGCCGACGGCGAGCACGCTCCAGCCGTGCTCCCGCACCAGCAGCTGCGGGACGGCGTACATGGCCGCGAAGAGCCCTGCGTACACGCCGATGCCGGTGACGACGGCGCGCAGGAACAGGCTGTCCGCGACCAGCCGGCGGGGTACGAAGGACATCTGCACGGTCCGCACCCGCACGGCGAGCGCGGCGCCGGTCAGCGCCAGAACGGCCGCCAGCGCGATGACCACGGGGGCGGACAGCGACAGCACGGACGTCTGGATCAGCAGCAGGAACGACATCGCGGCCGCCGTGAGCAGCAGCGCGCCCGGCAGGTCCAGAGGGCGTCCGGAGCCGCGCCGCTCGGCGGCGGCGCGCAGGCACAGCGGCACGGCCAGCAAAGACAGCGCCGGCAGTACGAGCGTCAGCCGCCAGGTCACCCACTGGGTGAACACCCCGCCCGCGAGCGTCGCGCTCGCCGAGAACACGGCCATCGTCGCACCGAACCCGGCCAGGACCCGGGGGCGGTCGGCGGGCGCGGACGAGGCGGACAGGGCCAGCGCGCCGGAGGTCATGGCCCCGGAGCCGGCGGCCAGCACGAACCGGCCCGCGACCAGCACCCCCAGGTTGGGCGCGAGCAGGCAGATCAGCGCGCCGACGCCCAGCACGAGCGAACCGAGCAGCAGAGAGAACCGCACACCGCGGGAGTCGGCCAGCCGGCCGAACAGCGCCGTGCCGACGCCAAGCGCCAGTGCGTGCGCGGTCAGCACCCACGCGGTCGACGAGGGCGCGGCGTCCAGCGCGGCGGCCACATCGGGCAGCGCGACGCCGGCCGCGGTGACGCCGAAGACGGCGGGTCCGAAGAGCGCGCCGTATCGCAGCCCCGCGGAGCGGGCCGCGGCGGCGCCGGCGTTCGGTGAGGCCGCGGCGGCGGCCGCGGCGGTCGGGTTGTCGGTGGTCATCAGACGTCCTCCTGCGGAGAGCGTGGTGGTGGTTGGCAAACCGTCAATTCATCAGGGCTCCGCCCCGAACCCGCTTCGGGGAAGGGCTGCGGTGCTGCCGCGCCGCGCCGTCCGCCCCGGTACGGCCTGACGGCCGTGTCCTCAAGCGCCGGACGGGCTCAAATGAGCCCCGCCTGGGGGTACCCCCAGCGGTAGCTGGGGGAGATTGAGGCGCGGGGGTCCGGGGGCGGAGCCCCCGGGAAACGGGGTCTGGGGGCGGAGCCCCCAGTTACGGGAAGGGGTGGGGAGGGGAAAAATCAGCCGCCCGCACCGGGATCGGCCAGCGCATGGCCGATCCGGAACAGATTCCCCGGATCATGCCGCGCCTTCACCCGCAGCAGCCGCGCGTACACGGCCGGATCGAAGCACCCCCTCGCCGCGCCCACCGTGTCCGGCCCGGCCAGAAAGTTGAGGTAGGTCCGTCCGGTGCCCCACCGCCCCATCGGCCCCAGCACCCGGTCCGGCGACCCCGGCTGCGAGAGGGTCGCGAGCGTGAACGCCCCGTCCCTGTTGCCGACCGCGTTGGGCACGGCGGGCGGCCGGGCGAGCGCGCCCCCGAGCTGGCGCAGCTCGACCATCAGGTCCGTGCAGGAGGAGCCGGGTCCGGCGAGGTCCATCAGCCGGTCCACCGCGTCGTCCTCCAGTGCGCGCAGCACGATGTTGCGTTCGTGGTACGGCAGGGGTTCGGCAGGGTCCTGGTGGATGTCGGCGACAGCCGAGTACGGCATGTCGCCGACCGTGTCGAGCACACAGGGCCCCACGTCGCGCAGCGGCTGCACCAGGCGCTCGCCCTCCTCCTCGGGGCCGATGAAGGAGATGCGCAGATGGGCCGTCAGCCGGCCGCGCAGCAACTCCGGCACGGCGGGCACGTCCGGCAGCCGCAGCAGGGCCACGGAGGAGGTCATCGTCTCGGGGACGGTCTCGGTCCAGCGCCGCCAGGTCCGCAGCAGGGACGGCGACAGCTCGCCGGGGAAGTAGATGCCGCCTCCGTAGAGCCGCGACACGGGCATGAGGGAGAACTCCAGGGCGGTCACCACGCCGAAGTTGCCCTTGCCTCCGCGCAGCGCCCAGAACAGCCCGCTGTCGTCGGCGGCCGTGACGGTCCGCGGCGTCCCGTCGGCGGTGACGACCTCGATGCGGGTGACATGGTCGGCGGCGTATCCGTACCGGCGGCCGAGCGGCCCGAGTCCGCCGCCGAGGGTGTAGCCGACCACGCCCACCAGATGGGAGGAGCCGTTGAGCGGCGCGAGCCCGTGGTAGGCGGCGGCCGCGATGACCTGATGCCACCTCGCTCCCGCTTCCACCCGCGCGATCCGGGCGACGGGGTCCACGGCCACGGCGTTCATCCGCCGGGTGCTGATGAGGACTCCGCCGCGGACCGGCGCCGCGATGCCGTGTCCGGTGGCCTGGACCCCCACGGGCAGATCCTGCTCGGCGGCGAAGCGGACGGCGGCGCTCACGTCTTCCGTGCCGCGCGCCGCCACAACGAGTGACGGCCGGTGCCGCGCGATCTCGTTGAAGCCGGAGCACTCGGCGGTGTACTCCGGGTCGCCGGGCATGAACACTTCGCCCTTCAGCCCTGCGGCCAGCCGGTCGACGGCTTCTTCCGGGGTGACGGGGGCCTGGAGGTTCTCTGCCACTGTCTGTCCTTCCCTCGGCTGCTGCCTGGGCCGCCCCACACCCTGTGCGAACGGCTACGACCAGCAGTCTTCCGAGGCCGGCAGACCCCCTCCATCCCTCGCGCCGAGGGACTGCGCGCGCCGTCTCCCCCTCGGTTGAGGGGGAGACGGCGCGGGAGTCAGGCACCGGGCCGGCCGGGCCCGACGTACTCCTCGCGCAGCACGGCGATCTCCTGTTCCAGGAGCGCGATGCGGTCCTGCGGCGACAGCGGCCCGGCGGCCGCCGCCGGGTCCGGGCAGCCGGGCGTCTGCGGGGGAGGCCCGCAGGGCGGCGTCGAGCCGAGAGACGCCTCGTCCCCTTCACCGGTCAGAATGCGCCGCTCGATCCTCCGCAGCCGCTCGCCCGGTTCGATGCCGAGTTCCTCGGAGAACCGCCGGCGTGTGAGGCGGAACAGCGACAGCGCCTCCGCCGTACGCCCGGAGCGGAAGAGGGCGATCATCAGCTGCGCGCACAGCGTCTCCCGGAACGGGTGCTCCGCCACAAGATGCGTCAGCTCGCCCAGCACACGCCGGTGCTCACCGATCTGGAGTTCGAACTCAAAACGGTCTTCCATCGCGGAGTAGCGGTCTTCATGGAACTTCAGGGCAACGCTGTCCAGCAGCTCGCTTTCCATCCCGGCGCCGATCGGCCCCCGCCACAGCTGCAGCGCCTCCCGGAATTTCTGTACGACGGCTTCGCTGGGCGCACCGCACGCACCGGTGCGCGCCTCGGCGACAAGCGTCTCGAAATGATGCAGGTCGACATCGCCGGGGGCCACTCTGATGAGATAGCCCTGACGGTGGGTCTCAATACTGGCGCGCACACCTGCCGCCGCGAACTGACGGCGTAATCCGGACACGCAGATCCGTATCTGGCTCCGGGCCGTCGCAGGAGGCGCGTCTCCCCAAATGGCGCGGACCAGCCGGTCCGCGGCAACCGCGTGATTGGCTTGAAGAAGCAGCATGGTCAGCAGAATTCTCTGCCTGTTTCCGCCGAGCCTCACCTCCCCGCTGAGGCCGTGGACGACAAGCGGGCCGAGTATGCAAAACGTATGGTGCGCTGACACTGGTTCCCCCGTCATGGCCTACCGGTTCAACGTAGTTGTCGAAAGCCGCTCACCAGCAGGGGAGAAACTTGAAACCCCACCCGGCCGTGAGCAGCAGACGGTCGCGCATCTCCTGTCCGAGACGAGCCATGTCCTCCAGCCCTCTCGCATTGTCGAGTCCTCCCGCATCGAAGGCCCGCAGGCCCGAGAGGTCCACCAGCTCGACCACGGCGACCTTGGCGCGCTCGTCGTCCGACGCCACGAACACATCGACGGGCTGGCCGTCCATCTCCCCGCGGAACAGCGCCTCGGCGTCCCCCGCGGCGAACGCCTTCACCCAGCGGGCACGGGGGGCGGCCTGAGCCAGTCTGCGCACCCCGCTGGTGAGGGCGTCCCGTTGGCTGGGCACGCTCACATCCACCAGCGCCTTTCCCCGCAGCGCGGCCGTGCGGGCGCTGATCAGCTCCATGGCCGCGGGCCAGCCCAGCGCGAGCACCACCATGCGGGGCCGCAGGGCGGCGTCGACCGTCGTGGGCGTCACCGAGCCGGGGGCGCCCGCCGCCGCTTCGGCGGCGACGGCCCGGGCCTTGCCGATCCGGTGGTCCGCGAGCAGTACGTCCGCGCCCGCGAGGGCCGCCCGTCTGGCGACGGCCCTGCCCATGCCGCCCGCGCCGATGATTCCTAATCGCATCTCTCCGGCTGACTCCTCCATCGCTGCCTCCTGCCCCCCTGTAAAACTCTTTCTCACCCGCCCGCTCCTTCCCATCCCGCATTCAAGGGGGAGTCAAGGGCCCTTCCGGCCCCCGCATTTGAGGGGTTGGCCATTCCTGACCCGGCTGCGAGGATGGCGGGATGACCGGTTCTTCACTCTCCAGAATCGACATCGGCCGCACCGAGCTGCTGTCGCGGGCCGCGAGGACCTCCGATGCGCTCGGCATGTTCGCCGAGTCGTCGGCACAGTTACGGAAACTGCTGCCGTACGATGCGGCGGTCTGGCGCGTCACGGATCCGCTGACCGGAATGATGACCGCCCCGATCCGGGCGGAGAACCTGGACGAGGGCGGCTGCGCCGTCTACTGGGAGAGCGAACTCTTCACCGAGAACGTGAATCTGTTCCGGGATCTGGCCCAGGCCCCCATGCCGGTCGCGGGCCTGCGCCAGGCGACCGGCGATCTGCCCGCCCGCAGCACTCTCTACCAGCAGTTCATGCGTCCCCGCGGACTCCAGGACGAGCTGCGCGCCGTGCTGCGCGTCGGCGGCCGTCCGCACGGTCACATCAGCCTCTTCCGGGCGAAGGGTCGCCCCGCCTTCGATACGGCCGAGACCAAGCTGATCGCCGGTCTGATCGCCCCGCTCGCCAAGAAGCTGCGCTCCTTCGCCGAGCCCGCTCCGCAGTCCATGCAGCGTCTCCCGGACGCCCAGCACGGTCCGGGGCTGCTGCTGTTCGATCCGTCGGGCATGCTCCTCTCGGCCAATGACGACGCCCGCGCGCATCTGGAGGACCTGCCCGAAGGGCCGGCCACACCGGCGCAGATCGGTCTGCGCATCCCGGCCTGGGTGCAGTCGACGGCGATGAAGGCCAGGGCCATCGCCCAGGAACGCGACCGCGGTCAGGCCCGGGTGCGGGTGCGCACCCGCTCGGGCCGCTGGCTGGTCTGCCACGCTTCCTGTCTGCGGGAGAGCAGCGGCGCGCTCGGCCCCTCCGCGGTGGTGATCGAACCGGCGAAGACCTCGGAGATCGTCCCGCTCATCGTCGACGCGTACGAACTGACGGACCGCGAGACGGAGGTCACGCAGTGCATCGCACGCGGGCTGCCCACCGGTGAAATCGCCCAGCAGTTGCATCTCTCCCCCCACACCGTGCGCGACTACATCAAGGGCATCTTCGAGAAGGTCGGCGTCTCCAGCCGGGGGGAGCTGGTCGGCAAGCTGTTCACCGAGTACTACTCCCCGCTCGCGGAAAGCGGCATGGTGCGCGTCCACGGCGCCTGACCGTTATTGCCCCCATGAGCCTTGCCCGTTGAACACACTACCTTTGGCCGGTTTCGGGTGCGCCAGATCAAGCCG
The DNA here is from genome assembly GCF_026420845.1 of Streptomyces sp. PR69. Lineage (GTDB taxonomy): Bacteria > Actinomycetota > Actinomycetes > Streptomycetales > Streptomycetaceae > Streptomyces. Next base: position 115,757 of record NZ_JAOWCB010000004.1, read on the forward strand.
AAATCCGGCGCGGGGCGGTCTGGCCCTGTCGTTTGGACCAGGCCCGCCGGATCAGGCCCAGTCAGCGAGCGGCGGCCGCGCCAGCCGTACGAGTTCCAGGGCCTGCTCCTCGTACCACTCGCCCGCCTTGGGGGCGACGGCCTTCCGCGCGGGGTCCTGCGGCCCGGCCGTGCCGCGCAGACAGGGGCCGTCCGACTCCCCCGGGGTCTTGATCCACAGCCTGGCGTCCTGCAGCGGGTCGCCGGTGGCCAGGGTCGGCGGCGCGCCCAGTCCGCGCCCCGGCGGGTTGCACCAGTCCTGGGGGTCGCGGTACAGCCCGGCGGGCGGCGTCCAGGGCCCCTGCCCATTGCGGCTGGTGTCCGTGACGAAGTGTTTCATCGCGGCGGGGTCCACGGCGGCCTTCGCGGCGAGCCATGCCTCGGTGTCCTTCCGGGGGGCCGACTGGCCGGGGCAGTCGGCCGCCTGTCCGCCGCCCCCGGCATGGGCCAGGCAGGAGGAGACGAGCCTTCCGTACCAGGCGTTGGCCTCGTCGGTCTGGTAGTTGGAGGCGTTGATGTGGAAGCCGGTGGCCCGCGCGACGCCGGCTTTGATCAGGCGGGGCACGATGCCCGCGACGGAGTGCCAGCCGGGGTGCCCGGCGTCGAGGTAGACGCTGGTCCCGGGGAGCGGTTCGAGCACGTCGACCGCGTAGTTCAGCTCGGTGTAGCGGGCGGATGTCCTGCTGCCGCGGTCATCGTCCTGTCCCGGGCAGTCTTCGGGCAGCAGCGCGAGCGAGTCGGGCTCCAGCACCACCAGCGCGGGCCGTGTGCCGATGCCGCGCGCGACCGCGTCGATCCACTGCCGGTACTCGGCGGTCGTGGACGCTCCGCCCGCCGAGTAGGAGGCGCAGTCACGCCCGGGAACGTTGTACAGCGTGAGGACGGGCAGGGCCCGCTGCGCCGCGGCGTCCAGCACGGCGCCGCGGACGTCGCGTTCGGCTTCGGCGGGCCGCTGGTCCCCGAACCAGACGGCGTGCGGCGTCCGCACCATGGCCTCGATCCCCGCGGCCTCGGTGTGCCGCCCCTGGGCGCGCAGTACGGCCGCCTGGCGGTAGGCGTCGGGGTTGGCGGGGGGCGTGTGGAGCCGGGTGGGCGGCGGCGCCGGCGGGCGGGCGGCGGATGCCGCGGGCTGGGTGAGCGGCGCGGCAGGGAGGGCGAGGGCGGTGGCGAAGGCTAGTGCGGTGGCGAAGGAAGCGGTGCGCACGGTGTCACTCCGGCGATCAGCAGGGCATGCCCTGTAGTTCGTACGCCTCTCGCTCCCCTGACCCGCCCCGACCGGCCATGGTCCGCGCGCGCTGCCACCCGTATGGCGGCGTCGGACGGCCCTGGACAGCGCTGTCAGTCCGTCAGCCCAGCAGTCCAGTCCGTCGGTCCATGAGTCCGTCAGTCCAGTCCGTCAGGCGACCGACCCGATGCGCCCCGTCGGCGTGTCCGCGCCGTCGTGGTGGATGGGGGTGTGGGCGCCGGTCAGGGAGACGCCTGTGCCGCCGCGGCGGTTGGCGACGATCTCGGCGGCGATGGACAGGGCCGTCTCCTCGGGGGTGCGGGCTCCCAGATCGAGGCCGATCGGGGAGCGCAGCCTGGCGAGTTCGAGGTCCGTGACGCCGACGTCGCGCAGCCGCTTGTTGCGGTCCTGATGGGTACGGCGGGAGCCCATCGCGCCGACGTAGGCGACGGGCAGCGTGAGGGCCAGCTTCAGCAGCGGGACGTCGAACTTGGCGTCATGGGTGAGGACGCACAGCACGGTGCGGGAGTCGACGCCGGTCGACTCGAGGTAGCGGTGCGGCCACTCGACCGCGATCTCGTCGGCCTCGGGGAAGCGGGCCTTCGTCGCGAAGACCGGGCGGGCGTCGCACACGGTGACGTGGTAGCCGAGGAACTTGCCCACACGCACCAGCGCGGACGCGAAGTCGATCGCGCCGAAGACGATCATCCGGGGGGCGGGGACGCTGGACTCGACGAGAAGGGTCAGCGGCTGTCCGCAGCGGCTGCCGTCCTCGCCGATCCCGACGGCGGCGGTGCGGCCTGCGTCGAGGAGGGCGGCGGCCTCGGCGGCCGCGGTGCGGTCCAGTTCCGGATGGCCGCCCAGGGAGCCGTCGTATGCGCCGTCGGGGCGGACGAGCAGCGCGCGCCCGCGCAGTTCGTCCGGTCCCTCGACGATGCGGGCGACCGCCGCCGCCTCCCCTCGGGCGGCGGCGGCCAGCGCGGCCGCGAACACCTCTCTGGCGGGGGCGTCCACGGGGACCGGGGTGACGAGGATGTCGATGACGCCGCCGCAGGTCAGGCCGACGGCGAAGGCGTCCTCGTCGCTGTAGCCGAAACGTTCGAGCACGGTGCGGCCGTCCTGGAGGGACTGCTGGCACAGCTCGTAGACGGCGCCCTCCACACACCCGCCGGAGACCGAGCCGATCGCCGTGCCCTCGCTGTCGACGGCGAGCGCGGCGCCCGGCTGGCGGGGTGCGCTGCCGCCGACGGCCACGACGGTGGCCACGGCGAAGGCACGGCCCTGCTCGACCCACCGGTTCAGCTCATCGGCGATGTCCAGCATGTCGGTCTCCTCACGGGTGTGCGGGGGTGGGGGCCCGTGGGGCGGGCCGGGGTTACTTGACGCCCAGCCAGCCCTCGATCGGGTGAAGGCCGAAGTAGGCGAGGAAGACCGCGGCCAGGACCCACATAAGCCAGCCGATGTCGCGGACCTTGCCCTGGGCGGCCTTGATCAGCACATGGGCGATGACGCCCGCCGCGATGCCCGCGGTGATCGAGTAAGTGAAGGGCATCAGCACGGTGGTCAGGAAGACCGGGATCGAGGTCGCCGGGTCGTTCCAGTCGATGTGCTTGGCGTTCGTCAGCATCATCGAGCCGATCACGACCAGCGCCGCGGCCGCCACCTGGGACGGGATCACCTGGGCGAGCGGGGTGAAGAACAGGCACAGCGTGAAGCCGAGGCCGGTGATCACACTGGCGAAGCCCGTGCGGGCTCCGTCGCCGACGCCCGCGGTGGACTCGATGAACACCGTCTGGCCGGACGCGCCGGCGAGGCCGCCGATCGCGCCGCCCGCGCCGTCGACGGCGAGGGCGCGGTTCAGCCCGGGCATCTTGCCCTTGGAGTCGGCGAGGTTGGCCTGCTGGCCGATGCCGATGATGGTGCCCATGGCGTCGAAGAAGCCGGCCAGCACCAGGGTGAAGACGATGACGCCGACCGTGATGCCGCCGACGCTGCCGATGCCGCTGAAGGAGACCTCGCCGAACAGCCCGAAGTCGGGGGTGGAGACGATGGAACCGGTGATCTCCGGGGCGTTCAGACCGCCCCAGGCGGCCTTGTCGAGACCGGCGAGCTGGTGGACGACGGCCGCGAAGACGGTGCCGCCGACGATGCCGATGAGGATCGCGCCGGGAATCCTGCGGACCTGCAGAACGAAGATCAGCATGACGGTGACGGCGAAGCAGAGCACCGGCCAGCCGGTGAGCACATCGGCGGTGCCGAGCTGGATGGGCTTGGCGCCGGCGACTCCGCCGGGGCCGGGCATGCTGGTGACAAAGCCGGCCTGGACCAGGCCGATGAGGCAGACGAAGAGGCCGATCCCCATGGTGATGGCGTGCTTGAGCGCCAGCGGGATCGCATTCATGATCATCTCTCGGAGGCCGGTGACCACGAGGAGGATGATCACCAGGCCGTAGATGACACACATGCCCATCGCGTTCTGCCAGGTCATCTCGGGTGCGACCTGGAAGGCGATGACGGCGGAGACGCTGAGTCCCGCGGCGAGGGCCAGCGGCACATTGCCGATGAGGCCCATCACGATCGTGGTGGCGGCGGCCGCGAACGCGGTGGCGGTGGTCAGCTGATCACCGTCGAGGCGTGCGCCGCTGGCGTCCGGCACCGACAGGATGACCGGGTTGAGAAGGATGATGTACGCCATCGCCATGAAGGTGGTGATGCCGCCACGCACCTCCTGCCCGATGGTCGACCCTCTCTGCGTTATGTGGAAATACCGGTCGAGCCAGGATCTTCCGGCGGGCTGGCGCGTACCGGCGCCGGCGTCCTCCGCCGCAGTCTTCGGCTCAAGGGACTGCTGGGTCATGGTGCCTACTCCCAAGGTTCACAGGGGCACCCGCATCAGAATGCGGGATTTGGGATGGTGCGTTGGCTGCACGACCCGGGGGACGGCCCGAGACGAACTGGCACTGCTCTGGTTACTGCTGGTGCTGCCGACATTGCTGGTCCTGCGGGTACTGCTGGGTTCTCCGGGCGGCGCGTGCCGGGCCGGGGAAGTGTGACGTTCCTGGTGAGGCACGGCGCGCTCCGCCCGGAGGGTCTTGTGGGGGGATCAGGTGCCGGTGAGGTGCTCGGGCCGCACCGGCGTCCTGTTGAGCTCCAGCCCCGTCGCGTTCCGGATCGCCGCGAGGACGGCCGGGGTGGACGACAGGGTCGGGGCCTCGCCGATGCCGCGCAGCCCGTACGGGGCGTGCTCATCGGCCAGCTCAAGCACATCGACGGGGATGGTCGGCGTGTCGAGAATCGTGGGGATCAGATAGTCCGTGAAGGAGGGGTTGCGCACCTTCGCGGTCTTGGGGTCGACGACGATCTCCTCCATGACCGCCACGCCCAGACCCTGGGTGGTGCCGCCCTGGATCTGGCCGACGACGGACAGCGGGTTGAGCGCCTTGCCGACGTCCTGGGCACAGGCCAGCTCGATCACCTTGACCAGGCCCAGCTCGGTGTCCACCTCGACGACGGCGCGGTGCGCGGCGAACGAGTACTGGACATGGCCGTTGCCCTGGCCGGTGCGCAGGTCGAAGGCCTCGGTGGGGCGGTGCCGCCACTCGGCCTCGACCTCGACGGCCTCGCCGTCCAGGACGTCCGTCAGATCGGCGAGGACCTCGCCGCCGTCGGTGACCACCTTGCCGCCTTCGAGCAGCAGCTCCGCGGTGGCCCAGGCGGGGTGGTAGGAGCCGAACTTGGCGCGCCCGAGGTCGAGGACCTTCTCGCGGACGAGCTCGCAGGAGTTCTTGACCGCGCCGCCGGTGACATACGTCTGGCGGGAGGCGGAGGTGGAGCCGGCCGAGCCGACCTGGGTGTCGGCGGGGTGGATGGTCACCTGGGTGACGCCCAGCTCCGTGCGGGCGATCTGGGCGTGCACGGTGACGCCGCCCTGGCCGACCTCGGCCATCGCGGTGTGCACGGTGGCCACCGGCTCTCCGCCCACGACCTCCATGCGCACCCTGGCGGTGGAGTAGTCGTCGAAGCCCTCGGAGAAGCCGACGTTCTTGATGCCGACCGCGTAGCCGACGCCGCGGACGACGCCTTCGCCGTGGGTGGTGTTGGACAGTCCGCCGGGCAGGGCGCGTACGTCCGCGCCTTCGGTGGTCACCCACTGCTGCTCGGGCGGCAGCGGCATGGCCTTGACGCGGCGCAGCAGCTCGGCGACCGGGGCCGGGGAGTCCACGGGCTGCCCGGTCGGCATGATCGTGCCCTGCTCCATGGCGTTGAGCCGGCGGAACTCCACCGGGTCCATGTCCAGCTTGGCCGCGAGCTTGTCCATCTGGGCCTCGTACGCGAAGCACGCCTGGACCGCGCCGAAGCCGCGCATCGCGCCGCAGGGCGGGTTGTTGGTGTAGAGGGCGAACGCCTCGATGTCCACGTCGTCGACGACGTACGGGCCGACGGAGAGGGAGGCGGCGTTGCCGACGACCGCCGGGGAGGCGGAGGCATAGGCCCCGCCGTCCAGGACGATCTTGCACTTCATGTGCGTGAGCTTGCCGTCCCTGGTGGCGCCGTGCTCGTAGTAGAGCTTCGCCGGGTGCCGGTGGACATGTCCGAAGAAGGACTCGAACCGGTTGTAGACGATCTTGACGGGCTTGCCGGTGCGCAGCGCCAGCAGACAGGCGTGGATCTGCATGGACAGGTCCTCGCGGCCGCCGAAGGCGCCGCCGACGCCGGAGAGCGTCATCCGGACCTTCTCCTCGGGCAGGCCGAGGACCGGGGCGATCTGGCGCAGGTCGGAGTGGAGCCACTGGGTGGCCACGTACAGCTCCACGCCGCCGTCCTCGCAGGGGACGGCGAGGCCGGACTCGGGGCCGAGGAAGGCCTGGTCCTGCATGCCGAAGGTGTACTCGCCGGTGACGATGACGTCGGCGCGCTTGGCGGCCTCGTCGGCGTCGCCGCGGACGATCGGCTGGCGGTGCACGATGTTCGGGTGCGGGACATGGCCGGCGTGGTGGTCGTCGCGGCCCTCGTGGACCAGCACCGCGCCGGGCGCGGTGGCGGACGCCTCGTCGGTGATGAGCGGCAGCTCCGCGTAATCGATCTTGATCTTGGCGGCGGCGCGGCGCGCGGTCTCCGGGTGGTCGGCGGCGACCAGGGCCACCGGCTCGCCGTGGTGGCGGACCTTGCCGTGGGCGAGGACCGGAGTGTCCTGGATCTCCAGGCCGTAGTTCTTCATCTCGGCCGGCAGGTCGTCGTAGGTCAGCACCGCGTAGACGCCGGGCGTGGCGACGGCCTCGGAGATGTCGATGGATCTGATCTCGGCGTGCGCGACCGTGGAGCGCAGTGTGTGGCCCCAGAGCATGTCCTCGTGCCACATGTCCGAGGAGTACGCGAACTCGCCGGTGACCTTCAGGGTGCCGTCGGGGCGGAGCGTGGACTCGCCGATGCCGCCCTTGGTCTTGGAGCCCTGGGTGAGATTGGTGGGGGTGCCGGTGGTGGCCATGGTCAGACCGCCTCTCCCTGACGGGCGGCCGCCAGGCGGACCGCGTCGAGGATCTTCTCGTAGCCGGTGCACCGGCACAGATTGCCGGAGAGCGCCTCGCGGATGTCGGCGTCGGAAGGCTGGGCGTTGCGCTCCAGCAGCTCGTCCGCCGCGACCAGCAGACCGGGGGTGCAGAAGCCGCACTGCACGGCGCCGGCGTCGATGAACGCCTGCTGGATCGGCGCGAGGTCCGTCTGCTCACCGGTCTGGCCGTCGGACGGGCGCGCCTCCCAGCGCTTCGCGGCGTCCATGCTGGCGCCGGACTCCGTGCCGCCGCCGCAGGCGCCCGTGGCGCAGCCGCCCTCGGAGCGCTGCCTGGCGTAGTCGGCGAGGCCCTCGACGGTGACGACCTCGCGGCCCTCGGCCTGACCGGCCGCGACCAGGCAGGAGCAGACCGGCACCCCGTCGAGGCGGACCGTGCAGGAGCCGCACTCGCCCTGCTCGCAGGCGTTCTTGGAGCCGGGCAGCCCCAGGCGCTCACGCAGTACGTAGAGAAGGCTCTCGCCCTCCCAGACGTCGTCGGCTTCGTGCGGACGACCGTTGACCGTGAAATTGACACGCATGGTTATGCAGCTCCTTCAAGGGTGCGGCCGGCGCCGCGGTACTGCTCCCAGGTCCAGCCGAGCGTGCGGCGGGCCATGATGCCGACGGCGTGGCGGCGGTACTTGGCGGTGCCGCGGACGTCGTCGATGGGGTTGCAGGCGGCGGAGGCGAGCTCCGCGAACTGCTTGGCGACCGAGGGAGTGATGATCTTTCCGCTGTCCCAGAAGCCGCCCTCGTCCAGCGCGGCGTTCAGGAACTCCTCGGCGGCCTCGGCGCGGATCGGCGTGGGGGCGGCGGAGCCGATGCCGGTGCGCACGGTGCGGGTCTCGGGGTGCAGCGCGATGCCGAAGGCGCAGACCGCGATCACCATCGCGTTGCGCGTGCCGACCTTGGAGTACTGCTGCGGCCCCGCGGCCTTCTTGATGTGCACGGCGCGGATCAGCTCGTCCGGGGCGAGGGCGTTGCGCTTCACGCCGGTGTAGAAGTCGTCGATCGGGATCAGACGGCTGCCGCGCACCGACTCGGCCTCGACCTCGGCCCCGGCGGCGAGCAGCGCCGGGTGGGCGTCGCCTGCCGGGGAGGCGGTGCCCAGATTGCCGCCGACGCCGCCGCGGTTGCGGATCTGCGGGGAGGCCACGGTGTGCGAGGCGAGCGCCAGGCCCGGCAGCTCGGCCCGCAGCTGCTCCATGATCGCGGTGTACGGCACTGAGGCGCCGAGCCGGACGGTCTTCTCGCCGGTCTCCCACTCGCTCAGCTCGCCGATGCGGTTCAGGTCCAGGAGGTACTCGGGCCGTCGGTGGTCGAAGTTGATTTCGACCATGACGTCGGTGCCACCCGCGATGGGTACAGCCGTGGGGTGCTCTGCCTTGGCGGCGAGCGCCTCCTCCCAGCTGGCGGGGCGAAGGAAGTCCATGAGTGGCTCTCTTCTTCGTGATCGGGGTCGTTCGTCGCAGCTCGTGCGTCGTCGCGGCCGGTGCGTCAGGTGCCTCAGGTGTCTCAGGTGGCTCAGGTGCGCTGTGCTGCATTCGGTGCGTCTGATGCGTGGTGTGCACCTGATATGTCTGGTGCGTCTGGTGCGTCGTCGCAGGTCATGCGCCGTCTTGAGCTGTCGGGTCCGGGACGGTCGGCCCTCGACTGGTTATTCATCTGCCGTTAACGCTGTGTGGCCTAGTACACAAGCCGTTTCCAGCCGGGTGCAGTCACCGAAACCATGAAGGAGTTGGCTGGCCGCCGGTCTCGTCTTGTAGATTCGAACGAAAGGTGAGGCTCAGTAACCTCACCGTTTTCCCCCGGAAACCATGGCCACAGGTCACCGGTGACAACCGGACAACGACAAGAGAGATCGGCGGCGACGAGATGCGGCTGCGCGCACTGCTGGAGACCGATGCGCTGGGGCTGCGGCTGCTCGGCGGCGAGGAGGAACTCGACCGCGGCGTCCGTGGCGTGATGACCACCGACCTGAGAGACCCGAGCCGCTATCTCTCAGGCGGCGAGCTGGTGCTCACCGGCCTGGCCTGGCGGCGTTCGGCGGAGGACTCCGAGCCGTTCGTCCGGATTCTGGCGAGCGCGGGGGTGGCCGGTCTGGCCGCCGGCGAGGCCGAGCTGGGCGACATTCCGGATGATTTGGTCGAGGCGTGTTTGCGCCATCGACTACCACTCTTTGCAGTTAATGAATCCGTTGCGTTCGCGACCATTACTGAGTATGTCGTACGACAGGTCTCCGGCGAGCGGGCCGGCGATCTGGCAGCCGTCGTGGACCGGCACCGGCGGCTCATGACCTCTGGCCCGGCGGGCGGCGGCCCGGAGGTCGTCCTCGATCTCCTCGGCTCTGACCTGGACCTTCGTGCCTGGGTGCTGTCCCCGTCGGGCCGTCGCATCGCGGGCGCCGGAGAGCCGCTTCCCACCGGCGTGAGCGCCGCCCTCGCGGGTGAACACCTGGCCGCCTCCCGGGCGGGGCGGCGGGCCCCGTACCGCGCGGTAGTAGGCGGATCCACCTATTCCCTCTTCCCGATCCGTAATTCGGGCCGTGGGGCCGCTCCCGCCTCCCGGGATGTGCGGGAGACGGTGCTGTCCGATTGGCTGCTGGCGGTGGAGGCGGACGCGGGCGACTGGCCGGCGGCGCGGCTGGATCTGCTCCAGGGCGTCACCCAGCTGATCGCGGTCGAACGGGACCGCCGGGAAGCGGCTCGCACGGTACGGCGGCGGCTTGCCCAGGAAGTCCTGGAGCTGGTCCAGACCGGCGCCCCGCCCGCGGAGATCGCCGCCCGGCTGCGCGTGGCCGCCCCCGTGCTGCTGCCGGGGCTCGGCGCGGCGCCGCACTGGCAGGTCGTGGTGGCGCGTGTGGACTGGGAGACCCCGGAAGGCACGACGGCGGCGGGCGCGCCCGCCACGGCCCCGGCCGCGGGCCCGGCCGTCGAGGCGGGGGCGGTCGCCCAGTCGCTGCTGGAGGAGATCCTGGTGGACCCGGCGGCCCCGGGCTCCGACCCCGCGGACCGGATCGCCGTCGCCCACACGGGCGAGGAGGCGGTCGCGCTGGTGCCGCTGCCCGCGTCCGCCGTCCCCGTCGACCCCGAGTCCGGCGAGACCGACACCGCCGAGGCGGGGCTGCACGCCGACGAACTGCTCGCCTCCGTCCGCGAACCGCTGTCCGCCGGTCTCGCCGACGACGGCCGTCTCACCCTCGGCGTCAGCGCCGCGGTGCACTCCGCGGAGGGGCTGCGCGGGGCGCTGGAAGAGGCCCGGCACGCCCGCCGGGTGGCCGCGGCCCGGCCGGGCCCCGTGTGCGCGGCCGGCCACCACGAACTGGCCTCCCATGTGCTGCTGCTGCCGTTCGTGCCGGACGATGTGCGCCGCGCGTTCACGGCCCGGCTGCTCGATCCGCTGCGCGACTACGACCGGCGGCACCGCGCGGAGCTGATCCCGACGCTGGAGGCGTTCCTCGACTGCGACGGCTCCTGGACGCGCTGTGCGGCCCGGCTGCATCTGCATGTCAACACGCTGCGGTACCGGGTGGGCCGGATCGAACAGCTGACAGGCCGTGATCTGTCGCGGCTTGAAGACAAGCTGGACTTCTTCCTGGCCCTGCGGATGAGCTGACGGCCCGCACCATGGCCGACGGGCCACCCCCTGGGGGTGATTGTGAACTGATTCACCTGCACCCCTTGGCCCGGCATGCCGTTCCATGCTGAGATTCCGTCTGACCCGGCAGCTCCGGCCCGACGACTGGTCGGCCGGTCGGCTCGCCGGTCAACGGCTTTGAGGCATCGGCTTGGACCCAACAGCTCAATGGCGTGCTCGGGGAGGGCAAGTGGCGCATACCGCCATGTCTGGTTCCGGAACCACTGCAGGTGACGATCCCCTCCAGACCGCGGTATGGCGGCTGCGTTCACGCGGCTGCTGGACCGACGCGGCGGCGCTGCTCGCCCACCGCGCCGACGAGCCCGCCGCGGCACTGGAGCGCACCGGGCTGCTCGTCGAACGCTGCCTGTTCACCGCGGAGGGCTGGGCGGAGGCGGAGGACGCGCTGCGCACGGCGGAGGCGACCGCCGCGACCGACGAGGAGCGCGGGGCGGCGGCCTGCGAGCGCGGCCGGCTGGCATACGCGGCGACCCGGCTCGGAGTGCGCGACCGCGCCGACGAGGCCCGCTCCGCGCTCGGCCGGGCGGCCGCGCTGCTCGCACCGGCCTCGCCGGGGCGGCCGCTGCTGGACTTCCGCCGCGGGCTGGTGGCCGAGCACCTCTCCAACTCCCCGCAGGCGGCGCTCGCCGCCTATCGCCGCGCCCACGCGGGCGCGGAGGCGCGGGGCGATGCGCTGCTGCTGTCATTCACCTGGCACCACCAGGCCGGACTGGCCCTGCGGGACGGCGAGTTGGCCCAGGCGCGGCACGGCTTCTCCGAATGCCTCCGCATCCGGGAGGAGTTGGGCTATCTGATCGGCACAGCTCCGGCGCTGGCGGCGCTGGCCGCGTGCGAGACGGAGCCGGAGGCGGGCCGGCTGCGCGAGGAGGCCGCCCGGCTCTTCCGCCTCCTCGGCGGCATCCCGGTCTGGCTGACGGACCAGTTTTCCCCGCAGGTGCCCGCGCAGGCGGGGCGCTCGAAGCCGTGACGGGCGCGGGCGGTGGGCTTCTCCCCCACCCCTCCCCTTCCCGAAACTGGGGGCTCCGCCCCCAGACCCCCTCGGGGGGAGGGGCTGCGGGGCTGCCGCCCCGCGCCCCAGGAGGCGGCAGCTTCGCGCCGCCGCGCCCGGTACGGCCTGAAGGCCGTGTCCTCAAACTCCCCCAGACTCCTCCCCCAGCTACCTCCCCCAGACTCCTCCCCCAGCTACCGCTGGGAGGTGCCCCCAGGGGTACCCCCACGGAGGTGCCCCCAGGGGTACCCCCAACGGGCTTGATCTGGCTGCGCCAAATCCCAGCCCCGCCGACCTTGAAAGCGCACATTCAGCCCCGCCGGTGCCCCAGGCGCGAGGGGCCGCACAATCAAGCCCCGCCTGAGGGTATCGCCCAGCGGTAGCTGGGGGAGGTTGAGGCGCGAGGGCCAGAAATCCAGCCCCGCCGACGCTTGAGGCGCAAGGGGCCGCACAATGCAGCCCCGCCGGCGCTTGAGGCGCGGGGGTCCGGGGGCGGAGCCCCCGGGAAAGCGGGGTCTGGGGCGGAGCCCCAGTTGCGGGAAGGGGTGGGGCAGGGGAGAAACGCCCTCAGGCCCGCCCTAGCCGCCGAGCCAGCCCAGCACCCCGCCGGGGTTCAGCAGGATCAGCACGAGGACGACGGCCACAAGCACCCACACCAGCCCCCTCCACCGCCCTCCACGACGCCGGACGGGCCGGCGCTGGGCGGTCCAGGTGCGCCATCCCTCGGGCTCCGCCCGTACCGGCTCACCGCGCCGGGCGCGGCGGCGCGTCTTCCCCTGGCTGCGGGCGGCGGCCTCGTCCTCCTGCCGGAGCCGCTCGGTCACCATCCGTGCCCGTGCGGAGGGCTCTTTGGGCGCGCGCAGCCGCGCGGGCCCTTCGCTGTCGCGCTGAAAGGCCTCCCAGGCCTCGTCGGATATCCCGGACTGATGCCCGTCCTTGCGCCCGTCCTCGCGCCTGTCCTTGTGCTCGTCCTTGTGCTCGTCGCCCATCTCGGCTCGCACCCCCGCTCGACCGTCTCCGGCCTTCCAGGGTAGTCCGGCCCCATGGGCCGGGCATGGCTCTCAGGCGCCGGTGAAGTGCTCGCGGACCAGGGACCGGACCGCCGTGAGGTCCTGTGCGGTCAGCGCGTCCAGCAGGGCCGTGTGCTCCGCCGCGTCGGCGAGCAGGGCGGCCCGGCGGGTGGCGGGGGCGCTGTGCGGCGGCCACTGGGCACGGCGGTGCAGATCGTCGGCGATGCTCACCAGCTGGTCGTTGCCCGCGAGGGAGAGGACCGCGCGGTGGAAGGCGCGGTCGGCCTCCGCGTATTCCGCGCGGTCGCCGACCGCGGCGGCCGCCGCGGTCGCCTCGGCCAGGGGCCGCAGGGCGGCCCAGCGTTCGGCGGGGACCGTGTGGGCCAGGCGGAGCAGCACCGGTACTTCGAGGAGCGCGCGGACCTCGGCGAGTTCGGCCAGTTCGCGCGGGGTGCGCACGGTGACGCGGAAACCGCGGTTGGGGACGACCTCGACCGCCCCCTCGGCCGCGAGCTGCTGCATCGCCTCCCGTACGGGGGTGGCCGAGACGCCGAAGTGCTCGCCGAGGGCGGGGGCGGAGTACACCTCGCCCGGGGTCAGTTCGCCGTCGGCGAGGGCGGCGCGCAGCGCCGTGAGGATCTGGGCGCGCACCGAGTGCCGCCGCACGGCGCGCGCGGCCGGCGGAGCTGAGGGGACCGCGGGGACGGAGGGGACTGCGGGGGCGGGCGGTTCGCTGTGGGTGTGCTCCCCGCGGACCTGCCCCGGGATGCGGGGGCTGCCGGAGGCTCGCTCGACGGCCGCCTGGGCGCGGGGCGCTCCCGGCATCCGCGGGACACGGGCGGCGGACGCGGCCGGCTCTGCCGGGGCCTGCGTTCTGACCTGCTCCACTCGGGTCCTCCTCGGGGCGTTCCACCCGGCCCGGCGCGCGCTGTGCGGGGCCCCTGTGCACGATAGGCGGACGAGGTCACAGTTCAAACATCGATCGCATCGGGTAAGGTAAGGCTAACCTGCCAACGATCGCGATTCGGTGGTCCTTCCATGACCGTGCCCGCTGTGCTCCCCGGCCTTGCCTCACCCGTCGCGGATGCTTATGCGCGTCTGGCCGAGGTGTTCCCCGGGCTGCGCGTGACGGAGCTGGCGGAGGGCGAGCGGCCGCCGTCCGGGGACGGCTGGGTGGGAGCGCCGGAGCTGGCGGCCGGCGGCGAGGCCCTTGATGCCTTCCTCGCCTGGGACGACGCCCAGGTGCAGCGGGACTACGGACAGCGGGCCCGCCCCGATGTGATCGCCAGCTTCGGGCTGCACCGTTACGCCTGGCCGGCCTGTCTGCTGGTCACCGTGCCCTGGTTCATGCTGCGCAGGGTGCCGCGCGTGCCCGTCGAGTCCGTCGCCTTCCATCGCGCTCTGGGCCGTATGACCGTACGCGTCCGCGAATTCGCCTGTCTGCCGGACGACCCCGCCGCCACTCTGCCGGGCGCCCGTGTCGTCCCCGGCGAGGAGGCGCTGCGCGCCGAGGTGCGCGGCGCGGTCGCCGAGCACATCGAGCCCGTGCTGGACGGTTTCCGGCCCCGGGTGCGCCGGGGCAAGCGGGCGCTGTGGGGCATGGCCACGGACGAGATCGTCGAGGGACTGTGGTACATCGCACATCTGCTCGGGGAGGAACGGCGGGCCGTAGCGGAGCTGGAGCGGCTGCTGCCAGGGGCCACCAAGCCGTACGTCGGCACGGCCGGCTTCCGTGAGCTGACGGGGCCCGGCGGCGAGCCGCTGCCCACACGGGACCGGGCCAGTTGCTGCCTCTTCTACACCCTGCGCCCCGACGACACCTGCGTCACCTGCCCGCGCACCTGTGACGCCGACCGGATCGACAGGCTCAGCCAGTCCGTCTGAACCACTCCTTTCACCTCGATCCCGTCCATCCCCCCGGAAACCTTTCCGATCATTTCCGGTTGCCCTGCTTCACACGCACGTGTGGCGTTATTCGAACTCAACTCAGGCAGTCCATAGAGGTGTTCGACCAGATCGCACCTATCCGAATGCCTTGCAGACTCAATGGCGTTCTCTTGCCAAGAATCGGCGTGTGACTGGCGGATCTTCGGCCAATATGGCCGCCGAAATGCCTACCGCTACGCAAGGAACCTAGGGAACACCGTCATGAGACTGACCGACATAACGCTGGACTGGCTGCTTCCGGGCGGCGTGCTGCTCGTGGGGGTCGTGGTGGCGGTGGCGGTGGCTGCGCGCAGCAAGCGCGCCGATGAGAAGGCCGCGTCGTCCGACGACTCCTGGGAACGCAGCGAGCAGCGCCGACGGCGCAAAGAGGCGATCTACGGCACCGCCTCCTACGGCCTTCTCTTCTGCTGTGCCGCGGTGGCCGCCGCGCTCTCCTTCCACGGCCTCGTCGGCTTCGGCCGGCAGAACCTGAACCTCTCCGGGGGGTGGGAGTATCTGGTGCCCTTCGGCCTCGACGGCGCGGCCATGTTCTGCTCCGTCCTCGCCGTGCGCGAGGCCAGCCACGGCGACGCCGCCCTCGGCTCCCGGCTGCTCGTGTGGACGTTCGCCGGGGCGGCCGCCTGGTTCAACTGGGTGCATGCGCCGCGCGGCGCCAGCCACGCGGGCGCGCCGCACTTCTTCGCCGGGATGTCGCTCTCCGCTGCCGTGCTGTTCGACCGTGCGCTCAAACAGACCCGCAGGTCCGCACTGCGCGAGCAGGGTCTGGTGCCCCGGCCGCTGCCGCAGATCCGGGTGGTGCGATGGCTGCGCGCACCGCGCGAGACCTTCGGCGCATGGTCGCTGATGCTGCTGGAGGGCGTGCGGACGCTGGACGAGGCGGTGGAGGAAGTACGCGAGGACCGGCGGCAGAAGCAGCAGAACCGTCTCCGCATGCGGGACCGGGAGAAGCGGGAAAGGGCTCAGATCAAGGCCATCAACCGCCAGCACCGGGCCTGGGGGCGGGGCCAGGTCAGCCGTCCCCCGGAGCTTGCCGCCGAGATGCAGGTGACGGAGATGCAGGTCACCGAGATGCAGATGCTGAGCCCCGGCTCAGGGGCCGGGCACGGCCATGGAAACGGGCATGGCCATGGCCATGGCCAGAAGGGCGGCTCCGTCGGCTCCCCCGGCTCCGTCGTGGAGCCTGCCATAGCCGAGCAGGGACACCTGCCGCTTCGCCCCAGCCCCGGGAGCTCGCCTGCCGCAGGCTCCCGGCCCTCCCTTCAGGCCGTTAAGGCAGCGCCGCATCCACAGGGCGTTGCGCCGCGCACGGTGGACCTCACCGCCGAGGACGACACTCAGACCCTGCCGCGTCTCGACTCTCTGGAGCAGAAACTCAAAGACCTGGAGCAGCAGTTCGGCTGAGCGCCGCGGATAGACGACGGCGGAGGGGTCGTGCCTGTCTCAGGCCGGCCCCTCCGGCTCATGCCCGCGCAGTTCGAACCAGACCACTTTGCCCACTGCCTGTGTCCGTATGCCCCAGGCGTCCGCGAGGCTCTCCACCAGAATCAGGCCCCTGCCGTGCGTGCCGAGTTCGTCGAGATCGTCGAGTTCGTTGAGATCGTTGAGATCGTTGAGATCGTTGAGATCGTCGCCGGCGGCGCCTGGCGGCGACGCGGTCACCTCGGGCACCGGCAGCCCCGGCATAAAATCTCTGACCTCCACCCGGAGTGTGGAGCCTGCCACGGTGGCCGTGACCACCGCACCATGATCGGTGTGTATCAGCGCATTGGTGACCAGCTCGCTGGCGAGCAGCTCCGCGACATCCGCCGTCCTTGCACCCGAGCGCGTCCAGCGCGGCAGCGCCTGCCGCAGCGAATGGCGTAACTCCGGCACCGCGGCGAGATCGGCCGAGCCCAGCCGGCGGCGCAGCCGGACCTCCCCGCCCGCCGGCCGGACCTCTTCCCCCTCCACGGCCGTCGATGATTTGCATCCGGGCCCGCACTCCGCGGGCTCGGCCCCTGTATGCACACTCATCATCCCCACCCGCACGTCGCCATGTCCCCTTCTCTCGAACACGCTCACGGGATGCATGCCCCACGCGGGGAACACCACTCATGTCCATTCGTCAACTATCGGAAAACCAGCCGGAAGACGGCCGGGCCGACCGCCCGGGGACCGGCGAAAGGAATCGTGATGCATGACGACCGCATGCTGGTGGAGCGACGCATGGAGCGCGCCCTGCATCAGTTCATCCGGCCCGCGCAGTACGCGGAAGAACTGCCGCTGTCGATTTCGGCATGGCATGTGCCGGGTGAGCCGGCGCCCGTCTCACAGGCGCTCATGGCCCGCTTCGAGCCGTTTGCGACCGGAACGCCGTGGGGACCCCCGTGGTCCACGAGCTGGTTCCGGCTCGACGGAACGGTGCCGCGGGCATGGGCGGGGCGGCGGGTGGAGGCGGTGATCGACCCGGGGTTCGGCGGGGACGCCCCCGGCTTCCAGGCGGAGGGGCTGGTGTACGACGCACAGGGCGTCCCCCTCAAAGGAGTCCATCCGCAGAACCGCCATGTCCCGATCGCGGCCCCCGCGGCCGGCGGCGAGGAGGTGCGGCTGCTGCTGGAGGCCGCCGCCAACCCGGCCGTGCTGCACGGCGGCTTCGCACCGACGCCCCTCGGGGATGTGCTGACCGCCGGGGACCGCCCCCTGTACCGGTTCGCCTCCGCGGGCCTCGCCGTGCTCGATGAACAGGTCTGGCATCTCGTGCTGGACATCGAGGTGCTGTCCGAGCTGATGCATGAGCTGCCCGCGGACCGTTCACGGCGTCATGAGATCCTGCGCGCCCTGGAGAACATGCTGGACACACTCGATCTGCACGATGTCGCGTCCACCGCGGCCGCCGCGCGCGCCGAGCTGGCCGGTGCGCTCTCCCGGCCGGCCGCGCCTTCCGCGCACCGCGTGTCGGCCGCCGGGCACGCCCATATCGACTCGGCGTGGCTGTGGCCGCTGCGGGAGACCGTGCGCAAGGCCTCCCGTACCTTCGCCAATGTCACGGCGCTCGCCGCCGACTACCCGGAGCTGGTCTTCGCCTGCTCACAGGCTCAGCAGTACGCCTGGGTGAAAGAGCACCAGCCGCATATCTGGGAGCGCGTCAAGCGGGCCGCGGCGGACGGGACCTGGGCGCCGGTGGGCTCCATGTGGGTGGAGTCCGACGCCAATATGCCCGGCGGGGAGGCGCTGGCGCGGCAGCTTGTGCACGGCAAGCGGTTCTTCGCCGAGGAGCTGGGGGTGGAGACCGAGGAGATCTGGCTGCCCGACTCCTTCGGCTACACCGCCGCCTTCCCGCAGCTGGCGAGGCTCGCCGGGGTGCGGTGGTTCCTCACCCAGA
Organism: Streptomyces sp. PR69; assembly: GCF_026420845.1. Lineage (GTDB taxonomy): Bacteria > Actinomycetota > Actinomycetes > Streptomycetales > Streptomycetaceae > Streptomyces. Next base: position 133,531 of record NZ_JAOWCB010000004.1, read on the forward strand.
AACTGTCCTGGAACCAGTTCAACAGGATGCCGCACCACACCTTCTGGTGGGAGGGCATCGACGGGACGCGGGTCTTTACGCACTTCCCGCCCGTGGACACCTACAACTCCCGGCTCCATGCGGCGGAACTGGCCCGCGCGGAGCGCAACTTCGCCGACAAGGGGCGGGCCACCCGCTCACTGGTCCCGTTCGGCTTCGGCGACGGAGGCGGCGGCCCCACCCGGGAGATGCTGGAGAAGGCCCGCAGGCTGCGCGACCTGGAGGGCTCGCCCCGGGTCACGGTGGAGAAGCCGTCGGCGTTCTTCGCCGCGGCCGAGGAGGAGTACGGCGCGGCGGCCCCCGTCTGGTCCGGCGAGCTCTATCTGGAGCTGCACCGCGCCACGTACACCACCCAGGCGGCGGCCAAGCGGGGCAACCGGCGCAGCGAGCATCTGCTGCGCCAGGCCGAGCTGTGGGCGGTCGCGGCGGCGCTGCGCGCACCGGGCTACCGCTACCCCTACGAAACGCTGGACCGCCTGTGGAAGACGGTGCTGCTGCACCAGTTCCACGACATCCTCCCGGGATCGTCGATCGCCTGGGTGCACCGGGAGGCCCGGCAGACATACGAGGAGGTGCGCCGCGAACTGGAGCAGCTCACCGACTCCGCCGCCGCGACACTGGCGCAGGCGGGCGGCGCGGCGTCGCCGGGGGTGCTGAACTCCTGCCCGTATCCACGCGGGGAGGCCATCGCGCTCGCCCCCTCCCAGGTGCCGCAGGGGGTGCCGGCGCAGCCGCTCGCCGACGGGCGGGTGCTCGCCCCGGTCACGGCCGGCCCGCACGCCGTCGGCCGCTGCCGCGACACGGGCGCGCCGCCGGTGCGGGCCGAGGCCGCGGCCGGCGGGATCACGCTGGACAACGGGCTGCTGCGAGTGACCGTCGACCGCGACGGGCTGCTGACCTCCGTGTACGACCTGACCGCAGGTCGTGAGGCGCTGGCGCCCGGCGGCCGCGGCAATCTGCTCCAGCTGCACCCCGATCACCCCAACCAGTGGGACGCCTGGGACATCGACCGCCACTACCGGCGTCGGCACACCGATCTGACCGCCGCCGACTCGGTGGAGCTCACCGAGGAGGGACCGCTGCGCGCCGCCGTGCGCGTCGTGCGCGTCTTCGGCGACTCCCGCGTCACCCAGGACATCCGGCTGGCGGGCGGCAGCGGACGCGTCGACGTCGTCTGCGAGGTCGACTGGCGGGAGTCGGAGAAGGTCCTCAAGGCCGCGTTTCCGCTCGATGTGCACGCGGAACGCTCCACATCCGAGATCCAGTTCGGCCATGTGCACCGGCCGGCGCATGAGAACACCAGCTGGGACGCGGCCCGCTTCGAGATCTGCGCGCACCGCTGGCTGCGGGTGGCCGAGCCCGGCTACGGCGTCGCGGTCCTCAACGACTCCACATACGGCCATGAGGTGACCCGTACCCCGCACCCGGAGGGGCTGGGCACGACCGTACGCCTCACTCTGCTGCGCGCCCCGCACAGCCCGGACCCCGCGGCGGACGTAGGGGTGCACCGCTTCCGCTATGCGCTGCTGCCCGGCGGCGGGGTGCCGGACGCCGTACGCGAGGGTCTGGCGCTCAATCTGCCGCTGCGGCCTGCGGCGGCCGTGCCGGACGGCGAGCCGCTGGCGGACACCGGGCATCCGTCGGTGACCGTCGAGTCGGTCAAACTCGCCGAGGACAGGAGCGGGGATGTGATCGTGCGGTTGTACGAGTCGGCAGGCGGGCGGGCCGACACGGTGCTGCGCCCCGGCTTCCCCTTCGTACGGGCGCAGGTGACGGATCTGCTGGAGCGCCCACTCGAAGACGCCGACTCCGACGCCGCCGAGGGCGCGGACGAGGGGGTGCGGGTGCGGCTGCGGCCCTTCCAGATCCTGACGCTGCGGCTGACGCCCGCGTGAGCGCCCGGCGGGTCAGCGGGCCTCCCAGACGGCCACGGCCGTGCGGTCGTCGGCGTAGCCCTTCACCCGCAGCTGGACGTCGGCGAGGTAGGCGGCGAGGCCGGGGGGCTCGCCGTCGGCCCAGCGCCCGGCCAGTTCCCCGGCGAGGGCGGGCTCGCCGCGCAGCGGTTCTGCCAGCCCCGCGCTGCACAGCAGCAGCGCGTCGCCCGGGCGGGCCACGGAGGCCCGGAAACGGAACGGTTCGGCGGGTGGCGGCGGAGGAGGCTCGATATACGGGGACTGAGGCGTCGGGATGCCGAGGTCCATGGTGAGCCGGTCGCCCTCCGGGGTCTGTTCTGCGGCCCCGGCACCGGCCGCGGGGCCGCCGTCGGCCGCGGCGGGCGGCTCGGGCAGCAGCGGTTCGATGTCCTGCCAGACGCCGTCGCGCAGCCGGAACAGCCCCCCGCCGCCGACGCCGAAGAAGACGCGCGTACGGCAGGCGGGGTCGCCGGAGAGCAGCAGACAGCGCAGGACCGCGGTGTACTCCTCCGGCCCCGCGCCGCGTTCAGCCGCGCGGGCGCGCAGTCTGCCGAGGGTGCGGTCGGTGAGCCGGTGCAGTCCGGACTTGAGGTCGCCGCGGCGGCCCGCCCTGATGTCCTCGGCGAGGCGGTCGTGGCTGCGGCCCACGGCCGTGCCGATCCAGCGGCAGGCGTCGGCCGCGGCGAGGTGCGCGCCCTCGGCGGCGCGGGCCCCGCTGGCGACGGCCACCAGGACGAGCCCGGTCTCGCCGCCGCCGAAGCGGGCGGTGAGCAGCGCGTCTCGGCGCGGCTCCCCGCGGTAGCGCGCGGAGTCGCCGCGGACGGACGCGGCGCGCAGGGTGTACGAGCCATAGCGCGCGCCGTCGAGGACGGTGTCCGCGGTGAGTTCGCCGAGTGTGTCCGGGCGGGCGGGCGGCAGCGCGGTGGGCTCCGCCTCATAGGTGGGCGGTCCGCCGCCGACGACTCCGGTGGCGGGGCGGGGCATCGCGGGCGGCCGCGCGGCGGCCGGCTCCGGCCGCGGCAGGGGCGGCGGGGCCGGCTGCGGCGGTACGGCGGGGCGCGGCGGGGGCGCCTGCGGAGGCGGCTGTTCGAGCGGTGCCGGCCGGGGGGCTTGCGCGGGCGGACGGGCCGGCCGCTGTTCCGGGACTTCGGGGACCTCGCGGAGCTCAGGCGGCTCGGGGAGCTCAGGCGGCTCGGGTGGTTCGCGTGGTTCCGGGGGCTGCTCCGGCGGCGGGCCGGGCGGCGGCGAGGCTTCCCACCAGGCGCGCGGACGGCCCGTCACCGTGCCTGCGGCGGAGGCGAATCGATCGTCCAGAGTGTCGCCCGCCCGTCGGCCGGGGCCCGTGTCCGCGGTGGATTCGGGTTCGCCGTACAGCCTGTTCCACCACTCGTCTTCGGTGGGAGGCCTCTCCCCCTGTTGACTCATGCCCTTATTGTCCACCGGGCGGGCCGGACGAAAACGGAGCGCGGCGAAAAAGCACAATGCGACAAATGGTCCGGCGGAGGGGGCGGGAGTCTGGTGCTGGGAGCGATAGGTCTCGACGCGCGGCAGGAGTCGGCGTACCGCGCGCTGGTCGCGCTGGGGGCCGCGGAGGCGGCCGATCTGGCGCATCGGCTCGCACTGCCCGAGCCGGACACGGAGCGGGCGCTGCGGCAGCTGGAGCGCCGGGGGCTGGTCGCCCGCTCGTCGGCGTGTGCGGGGCGGTGGGTGGCGGCCCCGCCCGGCGTCGCGCTGGGCGCGCTGCTCACCCGGCAGCGGCATGAGCTGGAGCAGGCCGAGCTGGCGGCGGCGGTGCTGGCCGAGGAGTACCGGGCGGAGGCGGCGGGGGGCGCGGAGTCCGGGGTGCACGACCTGGTGGAGGTGGTGACCGGCGCGAGCGCGGTGGCGCACCGGCTGCTGCAGCTGCAGCTCGGTGCGGACGAGGAGGTGTGCGCCCTGGTGACCGGCGGGCCCAGCGCGGTGGAGGCGGCGGGGCGGGGGGTTTCGTACCGGGTCGTGGTGGAACGGGAGGCGCTGTCGCTGCCGGACGGGGTGGCCGGGCTGTCGGCGGCGCTGGGCCGCGGTGAGCAGGTCAGGGCGGCAGAGCGGGTGCCGACCCGGCTGGTGATCGCGGACCGGGCGCTGGCGATGCTGCCGCTGACCGGCCGGCGCGCCGAGCCCGCGGCCCTCGTGGTCCACGCCAGCGGGCTGCTGGAGTCGCTGTCGGGCCTCTTCGAGGCGGTCTGGCGGGAGGCGCTCCCGCTGCGGCTCGGCGCGCGCGGGGCGCCGGAGGAAGGGCGGGCGCCGGGGCCGGACGCGGTCGACCTGGAGATCCTTTCGCTGCTGCTGGCCGGACTGACGGACGCGAGCGCCGCCAAGCAGCTGGACCTGGGGCTGCGGACGGTGCAGCGCCGGGTGAAGGGGCTGATGGAGCTGGCGGGCGTCACAACACGGCTCCAGCTGGGCTGGCACGCGTATGAGCGGGGCTGGGTGGCACGCGAACTGCGTGAGTGATCCAGATCCTGCACTCTGGGCAGATGGGCGTGTGGCAGCTCCTGATGGTCGGGGCGGTGATGCTGCTGGGCGTGCTCGGGGTGCTGATTCCCGGGGTTCCGGGGACCTGGCTGGTGTGGGCCGCGGTCCTGTGGTGGGCGATGCAGGACCAGTCCGGTCTCGCCTGGGTGCTGCTGGTCGCCACGACGGTGTTGCTGCTGGTCAACCAGGTCGTGGTGTGGCAGCTGCCACCGCGCCGCATCCGGGAGGTGGGCGTCACCAGACGCATGGCCGTCTTCGCCGGCGCGGGCTCGATCGCGGGTTTCTTCCTGCTGCCCGTGATCGGCGGGGTGCTCGGTTTCATCGGCGGCATCTACACCTGCGAACGCTTCCGTCTGGGCGGTCATGGGGCGGCGATGGCGTCGACGAGGGCGGTGATGCGGGCGGTGGGGACGAGTGTGCTGGTGGAGCTGTTTACGTGTCTGGTGATTGTGGGGGCGTGGATGGGAGCGGTGCTAAGTGGTTGAGGCGGGGGTGTTCTTCCCCTCCCCCGCCCTCCCCCTGCGCCCTGGGGCGTGGGGCGTGGGGACCCCCACTTCCCGTAACTGAGGGCTCCGCCCCAGACTCCCTCCGGGGTAGGCCGGCGGGGGCTGCGCCCCACGCGGCACGGCCGTGCGGCTGCCGGGGACGCCCGGCCGCCCCGCGCGCGGCCTATGGGGCCTGGAGCGAGCGGGACAGCCCGCGGAGGGCCGCGCTCCCCCGTGCGGGGCTCGGCGGCAGAACCCCCAGCGCCGACACAGCCCCCGGCAGAAAGCGCGAGCCCCCGGGCCGCGGGCCCCAACCCGCACCCCGGCAGGGGACGGGGACGGGTCCGGTGTGGATCGCGCCACCGGGGCTGTCCCTCAGCACGGAGCCCCGTCCCCAGGGGAGGAACTGGCGCGAGCCCCCGGCGTGAGCGCAGGCCCCCAGCGCGGCTGCGCGAAACCACCGCCCCGGAGCCAGAGGCAGAGCCCCTGCACCAGCACGGGCCCGCGCCCGCAGCACACGTCCCCCGACGGGGCGGTAGCGCCCAGCCGCCACCCCTGGAGGGGAACGGCGGCAGCGCGGGCCTGCGACGCCGGGCGCCCGGAGCCGGAAAGGCTCTGGCGCGGCGGTGCGAAGCTGCCGCCCCGCACCTCCTCCCCCCAAGGGGGGCCGGGAGGGCGGCAGCCCCCCGGGCTACGGCAGGCCGTGGCCCTCCTTGGCGGCGCGGGCCGCGCGGCCGAAGGCGTCCTGGCGTTTCCATTCCTTGCGGATGTTCGCCCGGAGGCGGGCGTCCGTCTTGGCGACGTTGCGCCGGTTTTCGCGGACCAGCTTCCGGTAGCTGTCGAGCCGCCGGTGCTGCAGTGTGCCGTCGTCGATCGCGGCGAGGACGGCGCAGCCGGGCTCGGACCGGTGGGCGCAGTCGTGGAAGCGGCACTGCTCGGCGAGCTCCTCGATCTCCGAGAAGGTCTGTTCGACGCCGCTTCCGGCGTCGAACAGGCCGACCCCCCGCAGCCCCGGCGTGTCGATCAGCACGCCCCCGCCCGGCAGGGCGAGCAGATTGCGGGTCGTGGTGGTGTGTCGGCCCTTGCCGTCGACGTCGCGGGTGGTCTGCACCTCCATCACGTCCTCGCCGAGCAGCGCGTTGGCGAGCGTCGACTTGCCCGCGCCGGAGACGCCGAGCAGCACGCTCGTACCGCCGGAGACGATCGCGGCGAGGACGTCCACGCCGTGGCCCGCCGTCGCGCTGACGGGCAGCACCTGCACTCCGGGCGCGGTGGTCTGCACGTCCTGGACCAGATGCGCCAGGCCCGTCGCGTCGGGCACCAGGTCCGCCTTGGTGAGCACGACGAGCGGCTGTGCGCCGCTCTCCCAGGAGTCCGCCGGCGTACGCAGCAGTGCCTCACCGCTCGAACTGGACAGCGCGAGCGCCAGGAACCGTTCGATCCGCCCGAGGTCGAGTTCGACCGCGAGCGACACACAGATGACGATGTGATCGATGTTAGTGGCCAGCACCTGGCCCTCGGAACGCTTGGACGACGTCGACCGCACAAAGGCCGTCCGCCGAGGCAGGATCGTTCGCGCGTACCGCGGATCACGACCCCCGGAGTCGACGGCGACCCAGTCGCCGGTGCACACGACCTTCATCGGGTCATGGGGAACGACGAACGCGGTGTCGGCACGGACGACGCCGTCAGGGGTGGCCACGTCGCACTGGCCGCGATCGACACGGACGACCCGGCCGGGCACCAGGCCCTGGAGGGCGTACGAAGCGAACTCGGCCTCCCAGCCCTGGTCCCAGCCGTAGACGGCGAGCGGGTGCTGATCAGCAGAAGACGGGTGGAGCGAAGCGTTGGACAAGGGGAACCCTTCGAAGGGTGGCCCCGGCGGCGCGCTCCGAGCGCGCGGATCGAGTGGATGTCAGCCGGAGACCACAGGGGTGGGAACGATGAACTCCTGAATGCGGGCAGAGCCCGTCACCGTGACAGTCATCAATGTCCTCACCTCCTGCTTCTTCTCAGCGAACCGATACCGTGCCCTCGGCAACGGCACAGCCGCGCCTTCGAACGGGCAGAACCATAGCCCCACCCCGGGGCACGGCACCACCGATTAAACCCGGGGGCAGGTCGCGCAGGTCGCGCCAGCCGGTGTCCTTCGGCTCACCCTCGCGCCCCTGCGTCCCCAGCTCCCAATCAAGTTCAGTAGCCGTTCAGGTATTTCTACGCTGCTGCTCTCTCTTGCCGCGAGTGGACACTTCTCGCCACCTCCGGGTCGGCTCAAACGGCGGCAGGAGGAGTGGGGACACCGCGGCTGCGGGGTTCGGACGACGTCCCCACCCAAGAGAACAGGAGCAGTCGTGCCCGTACACCGTAAATTGCCCTGGTGGCGATATCGCCTCATGGCGTTGATTCTCCCCGTGGTGCTCTTGGCCACGGCGGTCACTGTCGTGCAGTGGCAGTTTCCCTCTGCCGCTTCGGCCGCGCCGACCCAGCCGGTGGTGCGCACCACACCGCCTGATCTGAGCGACGGATCGGGTGACCCTCGAAGCATTCAGGTGGGGACGCACGACTTCTATTACGTCGGCTCCAGGGCAGGCAAGGCCAAGGTCGTGGCGTTCGAGTACGTGCTGCCCTCAGGAGCGCCGACGGGTATCGCCGTATACCCCGGCACAGTGACCAATGAAAAGGGAAGTCTGCTCGACGGGGGCTCTTGGCCGCCCGCCAACGCCAGTGGTGCAGAAGCGCAGGAATTTCTCAACAGGATCTGGGCGGATCTTGATGAGATCGCGTCGAACCCCGAAGGAATCAGGCTGCTTGAGGTGATGGGGCGGGCATCTGTATTGCCGTCCACCGTCTTCGGGAACGAGTTCAACGATCCGGTGCGCCCGGCAGAAACGCTGCGTGTGAACGCCTTGATCGCGCGGGCTGACCCGAACGGCGAAAGCATGACACTGAGCACCAAGGGCCTAGCTACCGGAGTCTCACTCTCCGGAAGCCCCTGGGACGGGGAAGGGATCGGAAACGCGAGCAACATCATTACGATAGCGGACTCCGTCCCCGGGTTCTATGACAAGAGCGGAAGGCTCTTTGCCCCGCGCTCCGCGACCGTGCTCTTTCACGAGATGATTCACGCGATGCGAAACACTCTGGGTTTCAAGCCGTTGGACGCATCTCAGCAGCAGGTCAAAATCGACTATCCTGTGGCGACGCCGGGTACGGAGGACGCCCTGGGGACACCGAAGTACGAGTTGTTTTCCACGCGCGCTGAAGAACTGATCACCCATGGCGGCAAAATTGGACTGAAAGAGACGTTCGGGGTGAAGAGGACGCTCTTCGGCGTGTTCGACTTCGGGATCAAAGCTGATCCGTACGCGGCGAAGGCAGTGGGCATAGCCACCACGTGGGCAGCCAACGACCCCACGAATCCGGAAGTGCAGCGAGCGCTTGCGGCCCGCCTTGAGATCGCCAAGAGACCGATCACCGAGCTGTCCTTTGTCAAGAGAAGCCCAATCAGCCAGCCCTATCGCCCGAGCTATGACCGCCCCAAGGGTTTCGCGCGGCATTCATTCAAGCCTGCCTCGGGTCATTCTTGGGCGTCTCTGGAGGCTGCCGACTACAACAACCCCGATAGATCCTCCCGACTGGTCAAGGATTCTCCCGCACCAGTCGCATGCGGCGCAGCGAGTCCTGTCGAAGGGTGCGCGATCTCGTTGCGTGCCGCGACTGCGGCTGAGGTCAAGGCCGTTGAGGAGTTCCGTGCCGCGGCGGAGGACGGGAAGGTCTTCCAGGCGCCTGCCGAGTCGGAGGTGGTTGCAGGTCTGTCACCGGAGGAGATTCCGGTGTACGCGCGTGCCTCGGTCCGCAGCGCGGCGTCCTCCTACGAGGCCGCGAGGGTCGCTGGTTCTGATCTGTCGGAAGTCGGGTTCACATCTGATCTCGCAGAGTCCTGGAAGAACCCCGGCAAGGTGTTCCATCCGTTCGGCGGGGCGACGTCGGTGGAAGGTGTGGCGCCTGCCCGGGTTTCCACAGCGCTGACGGAGGGCTGGGGTGTTTTCAATGAGGCGTTGACGCCGGCGATGGCGGCCGCCTGGATCAACTCGATAGCGGAGGCTTTCAGCCAGGATGCCTCCGATCTGACCAAGGCGACCGTCATTCTGGCTCCGGTTCCGGTCGTGGGGCAGCTGTTGGGCATTGCGGATGCGGTGGAGCGGCATGACGCCCTGAGCGGCGTGGTGAACGCCTTGGCTCTGCTGGCGACGGTGTCCGAGATGGCAGGGCAGCCGGAACTGGCCATGCTTTTTGGCGTCGTGGCGCTTGTCACGACGGTCGTCGCCCAGATTGCGGACTGGGCCAGCGGGAAGAGCGAGGAGGACAGGGAGATCGAGGCCCGTAATCAGGCGTGGCATGACACGATGAAGAAGAATGTGATCGAGAAGTCCATTCCGGAGTTGCTGTCTACCGCGCAGAAGGCGTTCGACCGTGCGCAGAAGCAGGTTCTGTTCGGCGCCCACCTCACCATGGAGACCGTGAGCGCCAACGCGGCCAGGACGGGGCACTCCACGGCGATCGCCGCCGCCCGTACCGCGAACGCACGGATCTCGGCGGATGCGGAGGCGTCGGTCGGGTCGCTGCGCAGCGGTTTCATCAACGGCGTGCACCAGGCGGTCGACGCGGTGTTCGCCTCGCTGAACGAGGGGACCGGCTCCGAGGAGTTCACCAGGGCCTATATGGACAAGGCTGTCTGGCCGAAGTGGTCGAGCGATCACATATTCAACTACTGCCCGCGTGAGCCCAACTCCACTTATGAGACGTGCCGCAACCCTGAGAAGTACATTCCTCGGATGCAGGCGGACTTCGAGAAACGCCATGTGAAGCCCGTCGTCGCCGACACACCGAAGAACCTGTTCACCGCGGATGATGTGAAAGCTGCTCAGGACGCGGTCGACACCCGTGTGCGTGAGGGCAAGATGTTCACCCCCCTGCAGATCTCAGACACTGCTCCGGTGGCCCCGGCCGGGTTCATCCCGTGTGCGGACGACGGGGGCGAGTGCAAGGGAATCGAGGGGCGTACCGGGCAGGTGGCATTCGGTGCGGCGGGGTCGTACGTCACCGTGCCGCTGCCTGCCGAGGGGATTGCCTGCGAGGCGTCCTCGTTCCCGGTCAATCCGAACCCCAAGGCCCACCAGTCGTGCTTCGTCCCCGCTCAGGACAGCCCGGTCAAGGGCAGCGACGGGTCGTGGCTGGCTTCGGTACGTGTATGTGCGCAGGAGGGCGCGGCGTGTGAGGTCTCCGGCACGCAGCTGGCGGCGTTCGGCACCGGGGCGAGCTGGCTCGTCAAGCCCGTCACGTCCACTGCCGTCTGCTCCGTCGGCGGTTTCGGCGGCGATCCTGCTCCCGGCAGGGCCAAGGAGTGCCGTGTGCTGACCGGTGCGCCGCCGAACCAGGCGGTCAATGCCGGCGGGCCGTACCAGGCATGCGCCGTCGAGGGCGAGCGCTGCCACGTCACCGGCGCCGTCCGGCTGGCGCTGGGCGCGCACATCGACGACGAGAGCCGCGGCTGGACCTACAAGACGGTCAAGGCGGCCGACTACCCCGACGGGGTCCCCTGCACCATCGCCGTCTTCGGCGAGGACCCCCTGCCCGGCGCGGCAAAGAGCTGCTACATCGCCAGCCCCCCGGCCGCGTTCGCCTTCTGCGCCGGTCCAGGCCAGACGTGCACGGTGCCCGAGTCGGGTTTCTACCAGGCCGCCTACGGCGGAGACGGATCCTGGGTGGTCAAGACCGTCCCCGCCGGTGAGTTCGTCTGCAACGACGCCTCCTTCGCCGATGTCGCCACGGTGTCGGGCAACGACGTACGGGGCGGCAGCCGCGGCTACTGCTACCTCTCCGCGCGGGACCACGACCTGGTCCTCGGCGCGGACACCGGCCACGAGACGCAAAGCGTCGACGCCGACTGGGCCGCGCGCGCCTGCGCCCGCGACGGAGACGAATGCGCTGTCAGCGGGCCCACGGCCTTCGCCTACGGCGTCTACGAAGCAAATCAGGACAAGGGCGCCTACCTCGTGCGGCACTTCGCTCCCCGTGACGGCGAGACCGCGACCCTGTGCAGCTACGGCGGCTTCACACCCCGCGACCCCCAGCTCGGCGTCCCGTACTGCTTCCTCCTGAACACCCCGCGCCTGGACTTCGACACAGCCCAGACCGACTTCACCTACCGGCAGACCAAACGAACCGACCCAGGCACTTCTGCTCCGGACTCGCCTGCGCCGGTAGATCCCCACCCCGCGCACGGTGCGGACTTCACCACCGGCTTCGAGCAGGGCGACGTCATGCCGTCCTGGACCGACACCGTCGACCAGGACAACGGCGGCGTGTCCGACGTCGGCGGCCGGTACAGCGTCCCCGGGCCGGTGGCGAGCCCGCGCACCGATGAGACGGCCCGCACCGGGACCGGATCGCTGAAGTACTCCGGCTCAACCCCAGGCGGCCACAACGCGCAACACGCCCACGCCTATCTCAAGCTCTTCGACCTCAGTGACAAGCCGGTCAAGGTCGACGGCGGAAAGACGCTCAGCTACTGGATCCACCCCAAACCCGCCGACCGATGGGACAACGTGGACTGGCCGGTCAACAACAGCAACTGCGTCGCGCTCGACCTGGTGTTCAGTGACGGCTCCACCCTGCGCGACTCCGCCGCGGTCGACCAGCACGGCAACAGAATCCACCCCGCCGGCCAGTGCCAGAGCCTCACGCCCGGCAAGTGGAACCACGTCACCGTCCAGCTCCCCGACGGGCTGGAGGACAAGGAGATCACCCGCATCAACGTCGGCTACGACCAAGACTCCACCGGCAACGCCGACTACAGCGGCTACATCGACGACATCACCCTCAGCTAGCACCCCGGACACCACGGCGGAGCCGCGCATCACCGGCGCGGCTCCGCCCAGGGATGGCACCACACCCAGGACTTCGCAGCCGGCAGAGGCCCGCGACCATCTCAGCGGCAGAGCCAGGTGGCCACCTGGACACGGGAGGTGCAGCCGAGCTTGCGCAGGATGCGCTGGACATGGCCCTCGGCCGTGCGGGACGAGATCACCAGCCGGGCGGCGATCTCCTTGTCGGTGAGGCCTTCGGCCAGGAGCTCGGCGACTTCACGTTCGCGCAGGGTGAGGACCTGGGCGAGCGGTGGGGGTTGAGGGTCGCCGGCGGCGGGTTCCCGTTCCCGGCCGAGGGCGAGGGCCAGGGCCTCGGCGGCTTCCAGCGCGGCGCCTGTGCGGTGCAGTGCGGTGAACCTGCTCTCGCCGAGGCGGGAGGAGAGCAGTTCCTCGCATGCGGTGCGATGGTGCAGCAGGCGTCCCACTCCGGGCAGGGTGGCGCCGACGAGCTGCCAGGCGCTGTGTGCGGCGCCCAGCAGCTCGGCGGCCTCGGCGTGATGCCCGTCGAGTGCTTGTGCCCAGGCCAGGACTTCCAGGCACTGTGCGAGAGCGAGGCGGTTGTGGGCCGGGCTGATGGTGCGCAGACCGTCACGCAGCAGCCGGGCCGCGTGCCCGGTCTCCTGGCGGAGCCAGTGGTGCAGACCCAGGAGCCACAGGGCGTAGGGACGCGACCACTGGGCTCCGTGTTCCTCGCAGAGTGCCAGGCACTGGGCGCTGAGGCCGGCCGCACGCGCGTCGCCGTGCAGGCAGCAGGCCAGGCCCAGGAGGAACACGGTGGTCCATATGTCGCCGAGGTCTCCGCACCGGGCGAACTGGTCGAGCGCGGCCTCCAGTGCGGGCAGGGCCCGTGAGAAGTCGTCGGCGAAGAGTGCGGCCAAGCCCTCCAGCTGGGCGGCCTGCGCTGCCGTCAGGGGGTCCTCCAGCGCGGCGGCGTGCGCACGGCATTCCGCGACGCGGATACGCGCCGTATCAGGGTCTCCGCACAGCAACGCCAGCCATCCGTCCGCCCACAGGGCTCTGGCCCTTGCCTGGCCGGGGACCGCCGTCGAGGCCAGGGCCCGTTCCAGCCAGCGGCGTTCCTCCGACAGGCTGCCCGCGCCGAGGCGATGGCTCCACAGCGCGGCGGCCATCTCCAGCCCGGCCTGCGCCTCGCCGCGCGTGCTGAAACAGAAGTTCATCGCGGTCCGCAGGTTGGGCCGTTCGCAGTGGAGGCGTTCGGTCCATGCCGTCTGACGCGGAGTGAACCAATCCTGCTGTGCGCGCAGGACCAGGCCGTGGAAGTGGTCCCGGTGGCGACGGCGCAGCAGCCGTTCGTCGCGTGGCTCCCCCAACCGCAGCAAGCCGTAGTGCCGTACCGTGTCGAGCATGCGGTAGCGGGCACACGGCTGATGATCCTCGCGCACCACGACGGACTTGTCCGCCAAACCCGTCAGGACGTCGAGAGCATCCCGGGGCGCGAGATCGCCGAACGCACACACCGCTTCCACGGCATCCAGGTCGAAGGCGCCGGGAAAGACCGACATCCGCGCCCACAACAGCTGTTCCTCGGGGGTGCACAGCTCGAAGCTCCAGTCCAGCGTGGCCTGCAGCGTGCGCTGTCGAGGCAGCCCGCCGCGGCAGCCGCCGGTGAGCAGAGCGAATCTGTCGTCCAGCCGTTGCAGGATCTGCTCACAACTGAGAACCCGTAGACGGGCGGCGGCCATCTCGACGGCCAGCGGGATTCCTTCGAGCCGGTGGCAGATCAGTGCGGCCGCGTGCGCGTCGACGGCGGTGGCGGCCGGATCGCCGAGCGCGGCAGCGGCGCGCTCCATGAAGAGCTGCACGGCTTCGCCGGGCGACCGGCCTGTCCCCTCCCCTCGTGGATCGGGAGCCCCGAGCGCCGGCACGGGCACCACTCCCTCCCCGCTGACTCCCAGTGCCTGCCGGCTGGTGGCGATGACACGCAGCCCAGGCGCCGCCTGCAGCAGGCTTCGTGCCAGAGCGGCGCAGGGCAGCAGCACATGCTCACAGTTGTCCAGAACCAGCAGAAGCTGCCGCTGGCGCACGTGGTCAGCCAGTACGGTCATGGGCGGCCGGCCTCCGTCGTCGTCCCGGTCCAGGGCGGACAGAACCGTTTGGACAACCGCCTCCTCGTCGTCGGTGGCGGCCAGCTCCACGAGCCAGACACCGTCCGGGAACGATCGTTTCACCTGGTCTGCGAGTCGCAGCGCGAGACGCGTCTTGCCGATGCCGCCTGGCCCGGTGAGGGTCAGCAGCCGGGTCCGCGACAGCATCTCCCGCGCCAGTGCGATCTCTCGACGCCTGCCGACAAAACTGGTGGCCTCGGCTGGAAGATTGCCGGATCGACTCTGTCCCACGGCAACTCCCGAACTGGCCTGGCTCCCGCATCGGCGGCGCGGGCTTCGGCACTCGGCTGACCATGGCGCCGCGCGTGCGACCACGCTACCAAGATGTCGGCAACGCACCGCCCTTCAGGGGCAATTCGCTGCCTCCGTCCAGGGGAGGGATCCCCCGCTCTCTGACGATCCGCTGATGGCGGCGGCCGGCCGCCGTGCCGGATCTCCCCGCGCGGGCGTGGATGCGCCGCGGCACACCTTGGAGCCGCCTGCAGAACGATCGCGATCGTGAACCTTAAGGATTGCTCAATATGCGCTTGGGAACGCTCACCGGCCGGCTGGGCGCACGTACCGTTCCAGCCACCGTTCACTCGTGAGCCGAGTCACAGAAACCCCACCACACCGAGGAGCGCTTCATGGGACGACAGCGCCGCAGAAACGGCTTCGGCCTCGCCTTGGGCCTGAGCATCACGCTGCTGACCGCCGCCTGCAGCCAGCCCGCCGAGTCGGGCAAGAGCGACGGCGACGCGGCGAGGATATCCATCGCCACCGGCACGACCGCTGGCATCTACTACCCGATGGGCGGCTCGATGGCGGAGGTGATCAACCGCAAGGCCGAGGGCGTGGAAGCCAGCGCCGAGACCACCGGGGGGTCGGTGCAGAACCTCCGGCTGATCGCCGGGGGGCAGAGTGACATGGCCATCGCCCAGAGTGACGTGGTCCATCAGGCCTACCACGGCCAGGGGGAGTTCTCCGGCAAACCGGTCAAGACGCAGACCCTGATGGTGCTCTATCCGAACGTGTACCACGCCGTGTCCCTGCAGTCCCGCCACGACGACCTCGGCCTCGACTGCTTCAGCGACATCAAGGGCAAGCGCTTTTCCGTGGGCGCGCCCGGCAGCGGCAACGAACTGGCCACCAACCTGGTCTTTGACGCTCTGGACTTGTCACCGGACAAGGACATCAAACGCCAGCGCTACGCCTATGCCGAAACCGCCCGAGCGCTGCGGGAAGGGCAGATCGACGCGGGATCCTGGGTCGTCGGCGAAGGCCACGGATCGCTGCGCGAGCTCGAAGCCACCGACGCATTGCATCTGATCCCGATGTGTGAGGACGAGGCGACCGAGGTCACCGAGAAGTACCCCTTCTACAACAAGCACACGATCAAGGGCGGCATCTACAGCACGGTCAAGAAGGACGTGCCGACGCTCGCACTGTGGAACGTGGTCGCGGTCCCCGCCGACATGTCCGAGGAGCGCGGCTACCAGCTGGCCCGCACGCTCTACGAGAACGTGGCCACCCTCAACAAGGTCTATGAGGCCGGCGCCGAGTACCTCGTCCTGGAGAACCTGGCCAAGAGTCCGGTCCCGCTGCACCCCGGTGTCATCCGCTACGCGGAGGAGCAGGGAGTGCAGATCCCCGACAGGCTCCGCCCCTGACGGGCCCCGGCATCCCTCTCCTCCCAGCGATCCAGAAAGGGGCAGGGCGCCCCGTCACGTGTCAGCCCTGGGGCGCCCAAAAGCGCAATGAGACAGACCATCGCCCCGGACACCCCCGACAGTGCGCCTCCCGCCGAAGCGGCCGACGACCGGCCACTGTGGCATCGGCTCGCCGCGGGCCGGTGGGGCCACGGCCGCGCCGCGACCGCTGTGGGCTACGGCGTGCTCGCCCTCACGCTCGCACTCGGCTGTTTCCAGATCTACACCGCCGTCAGCCTGAGCCTCAACTCCTACCTCCAGCGAGTGCTGCACCTGATGTTCGTGCTCGTGCTGGTCTTCGTCACCCGGCCGGCCGGCAAGGGCCGCTGGGCGCGACGCCTGCCGATGGCCGTCGTCGACGCGCTTCTCGTGCTCGCCGCTGTGACCGTGAGCCTGTATCCCGTACTGGACTACGACGGGATCGTCGCCCGCACCGGAATACCCTCCACCGCCGACCTGGTCATGGGCGCCGTGGCCGTTCTGCTGCTGCTGGAGGCGTGCCGACGGGCGATCGGCGCCTTCATGGCCACGCTGGTGACCTGTTTCCTGGTATACGCCTGGATCGGGCCGCTGCTGCCCGGTCTGCTGTCCCATCGCGGCTATACCGTCCAGCGCATCGTCTCTCACAGCTATCTGTTCCAGGAGGGCATATACGGCCTTGCCCTGGGCGTCGCCGCGTCCTTCGTGTTCATGTTCATCTTCTTCGGGGCGGTGCTGGAGAAGACGGGTGGCGGCAACTTCTTCATCAACATCGCCTACGTGCTCACCGGCAGGTACCGCGGCGGCCCCGCCAAGGGAGCGGTCGTGGCGAGCGCCTTCATGGGATCGGTGTCCGGCAGCGCGATCGCCAACACGGTCACCACGGGCGCCTTCACCATCCCGATGATGAAGAAGGTCGGCTACCGGCCGCACGAGGCCGGCGGAATGGAGGCGGCCGCCTCCACGGGAGGGCAGCTGCTCCCGCCGATCATGGGTGCCGGCGCCTTCGTCATGGCCGAGCTGATCGGCGTGCCCTACATCGAGATCGTCAAGGTGGCGATCATCCCCGCACTGATGTACTTCGCGGTGATCTTCCTGTTCGTCGACATCCTGGCCCGGCGGCAGGGGATCAGGGGGCTGCCCGCCGAAGACCTCCCCCGCCTGCGCGAGGTGATGGCCGGCGGCTTCCACTTCCTGCCTCCCTTCGTCGTGCTGGTCACTCTGCTCATGTTGCACGTCACGCCGCTGCTCGCCGGTCTCTACGCCACCGCCGCGCTGGCCGCGGTGGCCATGCTCCGCGCCAGCAGCCGGCTGAGCCTGAAGGAGTTCGGGGAGGTCTTCACCCTGGCCGCCCGCAACACGCTCTCCGTCTCGGTGGCCACCGCGGCCGCGGGCGTCGTGGTCGGGGTGGTGGGGCTGACCGGCCTGGGCCTGAAGTTCTCCAGCATGATGCTGAGCTGGGGCGGCGGCTATCTGCTGCCGACCCTGCTGCTGATCGCGATCGCCTCGATGGTGCTCGGGATGGGGCTGCCCGTCACCGCCGCATACATCGTGCTGATCGTGCTCGCCGGTCCCGCGCTGCTCGACCTGGGTGTGCCGCTGATCGTCGCGCACATGATCGTCTACTGGTACAGCCAGGACTCCAACGTGACACCACCGGTGGCACTGTCCGGTTTCGCGGCGGCGGGAATCGCCGGTTCCTCCCCGATGCGTACGAGCGTGGCGGCGTGGAAGTTCTCCAAGGGGCTCTATGTGATCCCGCTGCTGATGGCCTACTCGCCACTGCTGCTCAACGGACCGGTCACCGAGGTCGTTCTCGCGGTGGTGACCGGCCTCATCGGCCTGCTGGCCTTCGCCGTGGCCATCGAGGGCTTCTGGCTGCGCAGGACCACCCCACTTGAGCGACTGGCGGCGGTCGCAGCCACCGGCCTGCTGCTCAGCCCCTACCTGGTCGCCGACGCGATCGGGGCGGCACTGGCGCTGGCGGTGGTGGCGACCCAGTTGAAGGGCCCCCGGCCGCCCGAACCATCGGCCCCCAAGGCAGAGGCCGCCTCGGCGGCCTGACCCGCAGTCCGAAGCGCATCCGCAACGTCCCCGCCTGCTGCCTGCAGGTTCCCGGCGCCCGCACACCGCAACAAGGTCCATCGGACGGCGGCCGGCCACCCATCACCCGGGGATTAGGCTGAATCGCGTGGGCCGTGGGTGCGGCTTCGCGGTCAGCTGGGTTCGTCGTGTCCAGGGAGGCCTCCATGCCGGTGGCTCGTCCGCTCGCTGCCGCTGTCACCCTGATGGCGGTGCTGCTCACCGCATGTTCCGGAAGCGACGCGCCGCCTCGGCCGGCCGGGGAGATCAGCGTGGCCACCGGCAATCGCGGCGGCGTCTACGCGGTGTACGGGGGCGGGTACGCCGAGCTCATCGATCGGCGGCTGCCCGGCGCGACCGCGCCGGTCCTGTACACGGGGGGCAGCGTCGACAATCTGCGCCGGGTGGGCGCGTGCGAGGCCCGAGTGGCCTTCACGCTCGCTGATTCCGCCGCGGACGCCGCCGCCGGGCGCGCGCCGTTCAGCGAGCCGGTGCCGGTGGTGGCGCTGGCCGCGCTCTACGACAACTACGTGCAGCTCGTGGTCCCCGCCGACAGCGAGGTGCGCAGCGTGGCGGATCTGCGCGGGCGGCGGGTCTCCCTGGGGTCTGTGGGCTCGGGTACCGCGGTCATCGCCGAGCGGATCCTGGACGTGGCCGGGCTCTCCCCGGACGGCGACGTCGAGGGAGAGCGGCTCGATGTGCGCGCGTCGGCGTCCGCGCTGGCCGAGGGGCGGATCGACGCGTTCTTCTGGAGCGGAGGCCTGCCCACGGCGGCGATCACGGAGCTGTGGCAGACCACGCCGGTCCGCCTGGTGGATCTCGGCGATGTGGTCGGCCCCCTGACCCGGTCCTACGGTGACCTGTATATGGAGACCACCGTGCCGGCCGTCGTCTACGGCGAGCAGAGTGCGGTGAGCACGGTGAGCGTGCCGAACTTCCTGGTGGTGCGGCCGGACATGCCGGAGGCGGAGGCGTACTGGCTGACCCGGGTGCTGTTCGAGGGACAGCAGGAGCTCATCCGCGTCCACCCGGAGGCCCGTCGGCTCGATCGCCGTACGGCGATCGCCACCTACCCGCTGGAGCTGCACCCGGGCGCGGAGCGCTGGTACCGGGAGTCCCAGCCCTGACACATGCCGTGGTCAGGCCGCCGTATCCGGGGGCGGGGGAGCGGCGGGCAGCCGCACGGTCGCCGCGAGGCCGTGCGGCTCGGCTGCCGCGAGGCGCAGTTCGCCGCCGCCTGCCTCAACCATCAGGCGGGTGAGGGCGAGTCCGAGGCCCGTGCCCCGGACGTTCTGGTGACGGGTGCTGCGCCAGAACCGCCCGCCCGCCTGGGGCAGCTCTTCCGTGGTCAGTCCGGTGCCGCCGTCGCGCACCGTCACGTCCACCACCGCGTCGTCCCGCCCCGCGCCTTCGTGGCCGTCGTCGCTGTCCCCGCCCGGGGCCCGGGTGACCGAGACGCTGACCGGGGTGCCGTCGCCGAACTTGAGGGCGTTGTCGAGCAGGGTGTCCAGGGCGTGGTCGAGGCTGTCGGGCAGGGACAGCGCGCTCACCCCCTCCGGAACCTGCGTGCTGAGCGGGACGCCCTCCGCCTGGTAGGCCGTGCGCCAGGCGTCGACCCGGTGGGCGACCACGGCCGTGACGTCGACGGCCACGCGCTCCGCTTCGGACGCCTCCGTCCTGGCCATCCGCAGCAGCCCGTCGAGGATCTCACCGAACCGGTCGGCCTCCTCGGCGGCGGCGTGCAGTTCGTGCAGGCCATGCGGATCGTTCACGTAGTCCTCAAGGTTCTCCACGCGCAGCCGGAGCGCGGTCAGCGGATTGCGCAGCTGGTGGGAGGCCTGTGCCACGAACGCGCGCTGCTGCTCCTGCGAGGCGTGCATGCTGTCCGCCATCACATTGAAGCTGTTGGCGAGCCGGCGCAGCTCCGGAGCGCCGGTCCGCTCCGAGACCTTGGTCTTCAGCCGCCCGAGGGCCACCTCGTGTGTGGCCCGGTCCAGCTCGTGAACCGGGCGGAGCACCCAGCGCACCACCGGGGCCGCCACCGCGATCACCACGGCGGCGAGTGCGCCCAGGCTGCCCAGGGCGACGAGGGTCAGATGGTCGGCGACCTCGGAGCGGGCCCGGTCGCTGGGCGAGACGATGAGCACGGCGCCCAGCACACGGCCATCGCGCTTGACCGACTCGGCCAGGACGAAGGGGCGGTCGTCCCACGGCCACATCAGGGCGGGCTGCCGTGCGGGCCGGTCGGCGAGGGCACGCAGCAGCGCCGTGCGGACCCGCGGCTCCTCCAGGTCGAGCGGGCGCGGCGCGACGACGATCTCTCTGTCCGCATCGACGACGGCGACCACAGAGTCGTACAGGGCGGTGTAGCGGTCGGCGGCCGCTTCCAGGCGGTCGGTCCTGCCCGACTCCAGGGCGGTGGCGGCCATGTCGGCGAACCAGGCGCCGTCCTGGACGCGTCCGATGAACGAGGTCTGGACCGTGTGCTCCGCGGTGGCCCGGACCAGAGGGACGCTGAGTGCCAGGATGAGGCCCGTAACCAGGGCGAAAACGATGACGAGGAGTCGGCGGCGCATCGGTGGGGCTCAGATGTCGGCCGGCGTGGGCGGCGCGGCGGAGGCCGAATGGCCCGGGTCTGAGGGCGGCGGCACTTCCGGCGCGGTGGCCGACGCCGCCTCCGGGGATGCTTCGTCGGCGGCTGTGAGGCGGTAGCCGACGCCTCGCACAGTCCGCACCACGCTTCCCGCCCGTCCCAGCTTTCCCCGCAGGTTGGCCATGTGCACGTCGAGGGTGCGCGACATGCCGTCGTACGTCGTGTGCCACACCTCGACGATGATGCGGTCCCGGGGCACGGCGGCGCCGTCGGCGCGCACCAGCACGGCCAGGAGGTCGAATTCCTTGCGGGTCAGCGGCACCGGCTGCCCGTCCAGGGTGACCGTGCGCCGCGGCAGGTCGATCTCAAGGCCGCCGATGGTGACGAGCCGGTCCTCGCGGGCGCGCCGGGGCATGCTGCGCCGGAGCACCGCCTCGATACGGGCGAGCAGCTCGGCGGCGCTGAACGGTTTCACCACGTAGTCGTCGGCGCCGCTGCGCAGCCCCCGCACCCGGTCGGGTTCGCCTCCCCTGGCGGTCACCGCGATGACCGGGACGGAGCCGCGGGCACGCAGCTCCCGGCACACCTCGATGCCGTCCCCGTCCGGCAGGCCCAGGTCCAGCAGGACCAGATCGACGGCCGGCGCGGCCAGTGCGTCGGCGGCACTGGCCGCGCGCCACACCTCGTACCCGTTGCGCCGCAGCGAGCCGGTCAGGGCCTCGGCGACCCGGTTGTCGTCCTCGACAAGCAGTATGCGCACAGAGCCTCCCAGTGCCTCGCACGCCGGATCTTCACGTCCCGCCAGGGCGTGGATGCCGAGTGCAGGGGTCCGGGCCGTCGAGTCGAGCGTAGAAGTGATCTCCGTCACCCAACCCTAAACCTATGTTAAGAGCACCGGCGTCCCCTGTTGCCAGCACGGGCGGGCCGAGGGCCCGCGCAGGCCCTGACCGGAATGGGCCAGGGGAGGATGGCAGGCCGCTACGGGGCCGTGGTGAAGACGAAGCTCTCAGAGTTGTAGTAGTTGGGGAGCCGGGCGAGATAGGAGCCCTGCCTGGGCGGGTTCTCACGCCACCAGTCCTCAGGACCGAGGAGGTGGGAGGAATAGTCGCTTCCGTGAACCGTCGGCGCGAAGTGGAGGCGGAAGGCGCCTTCGTCTGACTGCGGCTTGGTGATCCACAGCTGGATGGTGCGCTGAGCGGAGTAGCTGTTGTGGCAGTCGCTCTGGACGACCCTGACGACGTTTCCCCCGCCGTCGGTGCCGTCGAGGCATTTGTGTGTACCCACGTTGCGGAGCTGGTGAGCGCCGTAGCCGGCCGCCACGGTCTCCCAGCGCTGCCGGGCCGCCCCCGCATCGCAGACATCGAGACGCAGCATCGCCCCGTCGGCCGGACTCTGCACGGCCACACAGAGTCCGGTGCTTCGGTTGACGAGCTGGAAACCGGCGGGGGGACGAGGCGGTGTGTGCCCGGGGGAAGTGACCGACGCAGCCGCGGCAGCGACCGGAGCCGTGGTCTTGGCGGGAGCGGTCGGGGCGTGAGGGGTCGCCGGCGGCCCGGAGGCGGCGCCGGCAGTCCGGGACGGAGAGGCGGACGCGACGGCTGACGGCTCGGCGGTCGGGAGAGCCGACCCCGGAGCAGCGACGGTCGTGCGAGCCAGTGGGCTCCCGGTGTCCCCGGAGGCGCCCGAGAAGGCGACGACGGCTGCCCCAAGCGCGGTGACGGTCGCTCCTGCCACGGCCGCGGCGCGCGACGGCGAGGCCGTGACCAGCGCCCGTAGCCGACTGGCAACGCCCGGGGTGAAGGACGGCCCGGCAGGCGCTGCCGCGCACGGCGTCTGCTCCCTGGGGACCGGGTGGTCCTCGTCACCGCTCTCCGCCCGCACGGTGGCTGCGGCGGCGCTCGCGGAGCTGAGGAGAACTTCGACGAGAGCGGACGCAGTCGCACCGTGGACCGCGGTGAGTTCGGCGCGGACCAGGGCGCAGCTGGAGCAGGCGTCAGCGTGCAGGTCGAGTTCCGGGGAGCGGTGGGAGACACCGCCTCTCACCGCGTCGTCCAATACGGCGGCGAGGTGGCGGCAGGTTCGGCTGGGGGCCTCGGCAGCGTAGAACCTCAGATACGCGTCGCTCAGCTGCCGTCGTGCAGAGATGGAGCCGCGTCCCCTCGTGCCGGGTTCGGAGGCTGGTGCCACGTCTTCTGAAGTTACGGCCAGTTGGGGGCACAGGACTGCCTGATCGGCCGGATCCAGGCTGCGGAAGGCACGCAGGAGCAGGGGGTCGTCGGCGGCCATAGGGGTCACGGTGCTCCTCGTGCATGTTTCAAGCTGTCGCGCGGGTGCTGCTGGTCTTGCGTGTTCAGGGGAGGGCGCCGACCGGCCCGACAAGTGATCACTGAAGGTTGCTCTGAGGAGGGGATGGCCAAGAACTACGTGGACCGCTGTGCCCGGAACAATGTCTGTCGCCTGTCCTGATCTCTTCGGGAATCGCATAGTGGAGGTGCGCTGCCTTGGGCGTCAAGTGCTCCGCGATAAGGACCTGTTGCTGACCTCTCGCTTTTTCAGATGTGAGGAGGCGGCCATGACAGCGGCCATCGCGCCTTCGAGCTTCTCTCGCCATACGTGCTGCTCGGCGGCGCTCCGCTGCTCCATCCAGACCTTGCGCAGGGTGAGCCCCTGCCAGTCCGCCTCACGGCGCAGGTGCGGCCCAGTTCACACGGGAGAGCGGCAACCGATTACTCTCCTGTGACCTGAGACACATCTGGCTGGTTTGCGCCGCCTTTACTATGTGTGAGAGCGGGGTCAGCCTCCCCGCCCCTGAACCAGCGAGCTGAGAAGGAGCTACGGTCCCGCAATGGGTGAGCCTCCCAGTACGAGCCGTGCCATCCCCGACCCGTCCCAGAGTGAAGCGGGGGTGGCACGGTGACCGAGATACTTCTGCTGTTCCTCGCTCTCGCCCTGACCCTCGCCTGCGCCGTGTTCGTCGCGGCGGAGTTCTCGCTGACCACCGTGGAGCGCGGCGAGCTCGAGCGGGCCGCGCAGGCCGGTGAGCGCGGGGCCGCCGGGGCCCTGAAGGCCGCCAAACGGCTGACGTTCCAGCTGTCCGGCGCCCAGCTGGGCATCACCGTGACCTCGCTGGTCATCGGCATGCTCGCGGAGCCTTCGCTGGCGATGCTGCTGCACGGGCCGCTGACGTCCGCCGGGCTGCCCTCGGGCGCGGTGCCGACGGTCGCCACACTGCTCGGCGTGGCTGCCTCCACCGTGGTGCTGATGGTGGTCGGCGAGCTGGTGCCCAAGAACTGGGCGATCTCCAGCCCGCTGGCCGTGGCCAAGGTGGTGGCGGGCCCGCAGCGGGTCTTCACCGCCGCGTTCGCGCCGCTGATCCGCCATCTGAACAACACGGCGAACCGCCTGGTGCGCCGCTTCGGACTGGAGCCCGCAGAGGAGCTGGCCTCCGCCCGCACCCCCGAGGAGCTGGTGGCGCTCGCGCAGCACTCCGCCCGGGAGGGCGCGATCGAGCAGGACTCGGCCGAGCTGTTCGTGCGCACCCTGCATCTGGGCTCGCTGAACGCGGAGAACGTGATGACGCCCCGCGTCGACGTGCAGGCCCTGGAGGCGCACGCCACCGCCGCGGACGCCGCGAATCTCACCCTGGCGACCGGGCTTTCCCGCTTCCCGGTCTACCGGGACACCCTCGACCATGTGATCGGCACCGTGCACATCCGCGATGTGCTCGCCCTGGACGAGTCGGTGCGCACCCGCACCCCGGTGACCGACCTGGCCACCGAGCCGCTGCTGGTGCCCGACTCGCTGCCGGTGGACCGGCTGCTGGCCCGGCTGCGGCAGACCCGCACGATGGCCGTGGTGATCGACGAGTACGGCGGCACCGCGGGCGTGGCGACGGTCGAGGACATCGTCGAGGAGGTCGTCGGCGAGGTCCGCGACGAGCACGACCCGCATGAGCGGCCGGATCTGCTGCCGGTGGAGCCGGCGGCGGACGGCCGTACGGCATGGGAGGCGGACGGCTCCGTCCGGCTCGACCAGCTGGCGCAGATCGGCTTCAGCGCGCCCGACGGACCGTACGAGACCCTGGCGGGTCTGATCGCCAACCGGCTGGAGCGCATTCCGCGCACCGGCGACCGGCTGGACGTGGACGGCTGGCAGTTCACGGTGGCGCATGTCGACCACCACCGGGCCGACCAGGTCCGCATCGCCGCGCCCGCACCCGAGGGCGGCGAGACGGCGGGCGAGACGGTGACGGAGCCGGCCCGCGCCGAAGTGCCCGTGCCCGCACCCGCACCCGCACCCGTCGGCGAACCCGTGGGCGAACCCGTCCCGACCGCCGGTTCCGCCGCCGGGGCCGCCCCGGCGTCCGCCGTGCAGATCGCCGAGGAAGTCCGATGACCGCTCTGCAGATCGCCATCGGCGTTCTGACGCTGTTCACGAACGCCTTTTTCGTGGGCGCCGAGTTCGCGCTGATCTCGGTGCGCCGCAGCCAGATCGAGCCGGCGGCCCACAAGGGCAACCGGCGCGCCCGGCTCGCCCTGTGGGGACTTGAGCATCTGTCCGCGGCGATGGCCACGGCCCAGCTCGGCATCACCGTGTCCTCGCTGGTGCTTGGCGCGGTCGCCGAACCGGCCATCGCGCATCTGCTGGAGCCGCCGTTCGCGGCGGTCGGCGTGCCCGAGGGGCTGATCCACCCGATCGCGTTCGTCATCGCCCTGACGCTGGCGACGTATCTGCACATGCTGATCGGCGAGATGGTGCCGAAGAACATCGCGCTCGCCGCGCCCACGGCGACCGCGCTGGTGCTGGGCCCGCCGCTGGTGGCCCTCACCCGTGCGCTGCGCCCGGTGGTCTTCGGGATCAACGCCTTCGCCAACGCGCTGCTGCGGCTGCTCAAGGTGGAGCCCAAGGACGAGGTCGCCTCGGTGTTCACGGACGACGAACTCGCCCGGCTGGTGAAGGACTCCAGCGAGGCGGGGCTGCTCGACCCGGCGGACGGCCAGCGGCTGCAGGACGCGCTGGAGCTGGGCGCCCGCCCGGCCGGCGAGGTGATGGTGCCGCTGGGCCGGACCGTGATGGTCGGCCATGACGTCACCCCGCAGCAGCTGGAGCGCAAGGCCGCCTCCTCGGGCTTCTCCCGGCTGCCGGTGACCGGGCCTGGCGACGAGATACTCGGCTACCTCCACATCAAGGACGCCCTCGGCGTGGCCGAGCGGACCCGCCCGTTCCCGCGCAGCGCGCTCCACCCGGTGATACGGGTCGAGATCGACACTCCGCTGGACGACACGATGACCGCGATGCGCGCGGCCGGCACCCATCTGGCGGCGGTCACCGGTGAGCGGGGCACGGTGATCGGCTTTGTGACGATGGAGGATGTACTGGAGGAGCTGGTGGGCCCCGGACCTGCGACGGAGCGCCCCGAAGCGGCTAACGCCCGTTAGCAAGGTCACAGCTTTCGCCTCTGCTGCACCTTTGCGGGGTTGCCCTAGCATCTGAGCATGACGGTCCTCCCCGACAACGGGTTCTCGCCGGCCGCCGAATTCCCGAACGCATCCCATGAGCAGTGGCAGCGCCTCGTCGGCACGGTGCTGCGCAAAGCGGGCAAGGACGTTCCGGACGACGCGGCCGAGAACATGCTGTCCACCGCCCTGGAGGACGGGCTTGCCACCCGTCCCCTCTATACGGCTGGCACAGCGGCCGACGGCGTCGCAGGCACGGCCGAGGCCACGGGGTACCCCGGATTCGCCCCGTTCACCCGCGGCGGCAGGCCCGAGGGTTCCGCGGCCGGCGGCTGGGATGTGCGCCAGCGCCATGACCGTCCGGACCCCGTCCGGGCCAACGAGGCGGTGCTGGCCGATCTGGAGAACGGCGTCACCTCGCTCTGGCTGTCGGCCGGGGCCGCGGGGGTGCCCGTCTCCTCCCTGGCCACGGCGCTGGAGGGCGTCTATCTCGACCTCGCGCCCGTCGTACTGGACGCGGGCGCGGACTTCGACGCCGCGGCGCGCGCTCTGCTGCGGCTGTACGAGGAGCGCGGCGTGCCCCCCGAGGCGGCGCTCGGCAATCTGGGCGCGGACCCGCTGGGACACGCTGCCCGTACGGGCGGCCATGCGGCGGTCGACGGCGGCATGGCGGCCGCCGCCGAGCTGGCCCGGCTGTGCGCCGAGCGGCATCCGCGGCTGCGGGCCGTCGTCGTCGACGCGATGCCGTACCACGAGGCTGGCGCCTCGCCCGCCCAGGAGCTGGGCTGCTCACTGGCGACGGGCGTGGCCTGGCTGCGCACCCTCACGGCCGCGGGGCTGTCGGCGCAGGCGGCCTGCGGGCAGCTGGAGTTCCGTTACGCGGCCACGGCCGACCAGTTCCTCACCATCGCCAAGCTGCGGGCCGCGCGCCGGCTGTGGGCGCGCGTCGCCGAGGTGTGCGGCGTCCAGGGCCCGGGCGGCGCACAGCGCCAGCACGCGGTCACCTCGCCGGTGATGATGACCCGGCGCGACCCGTGGGTGAACATGCTGCGCACCGCCGTCGCCTCGCTCGCGGCGGGCGTCGGCGGCGCGGACGCGGTCACCGTGCTGCCGTTCGACCACGCACTGGGGCTGCCGGACGCGTTCGCGCGCCGTATCGCCCGCAACACCTCGACGATCCTGCTGGAGGAGTCGCACCTGGGGCGGGTCATCGACCCCGCGGGCGGCTCCTGGTACGTCGAGCAGCTCACGAGCGAACTGGCCGCGGCCGCCTGGGAGCAGTTCCGGGACATCGAGCGGGCCGGCGGCCAGGCGGCGGCGCTGCGCGACGGGCTGATCGCCGAGCGGCTGGGCGCGACCTGGGAAGCCCGTAAGAAGAAGCTGGCGACGCGCCGTGAACCGGTCACCGGCGTCAGTGAGTTCCCGCTGCTCGCCGAGCCGGCCGTGGAGCGCGAGCCCGCTCCCGTACCGCCTTCGGGCGGGCTGCCGCGGGTGCGCCGCGACGAGGCGTACGAGGCGCTGCGGGCCCGCTCCGACGCGCATCTGGCCGCCACGGGCGCACGTCCGCGGGTCTTCCTCGCCGCGCTGGGCCCGGCCGCCGCGCACACCGCGCGCGCCACGTTCGCGGCCAACCTCTTCCAGGCGGGCGGCATCGAGCCCGTGCACGAGCCGGTGTCCGTGGACGCCGCGTCGGCGGCGGACGCGTTCACCGCGAGCGGCGCCGCCGTCGCGTGCATCTGCTCCAGCGACGCGCTCTACGCCGAGCAGGCGGCCGAGGTCGCCAAGGCGCTGAAGTCGGCGGGCGCGCGGCAGGTGTTCCTCGCCGGACGCCCCGGCGAGCAGCGCGAAACCTATGAACGGGCCGGGGTCGACGCGTTCGCCGTCGCGGGCGGTGACGCGGTCGCCGTGCTGAGTGCCGTGCTCGACCGGATCGGAGTGGCGTGATGAGCATTCCCGACTTCTCGGCGATCGAGCTGGGCGAGCCGTCCGGCGCGGCGCGGACGGACCGGGACCAGTGGCGCAGCGCCGTCATGGAGGCCACCGGCAAGGGCGACGCCGATCTGGTCTGGGACACGCCGGAGGGCATCCCGGTCAAGCCGCTCTACACGGGCGACGATCTGGCGGGCCTGGACTTCCTTGAGACCTACCCCGGCATCGCGCCGTATCTGCGCGGCCCGTATCCGACGATGTACGTCAACCAGCCGTGGACGATCCGGCAGTACGCCGGCTTCTCCACCGCGGAGGAGTCCAACGCCTTCTACCGGCGCAATCTGGCCGCCGGCCAGAAGGGGCTTTCGGTCGCCTTCGACCTGCCGACCCACCGCGGCTATGACAGCGACCATCCGCGGGTGACGGGCGACGTCGGCATGGCGGGCGTGGCCATCGACTCGATCTACGACATGCGGCAGCTGTTCGACGGGATTCCGCTGGACAGGATGAGCGTGTCGATGACGATGAACGGCGCGGTGCTGCCCGTGCTCGCGCTCTATATCGTGGCCGCCGAGGAACAGGGCGTGCCGCCCGAAAAGCTCGCGGGGACCATTCAGAACGACATCCTCAAGGAGTTCATGGTCCGCAACACGTACATCTATCCGCCGCAGCCGTCGATGCGGATCATCTCCGACATCTTCGAGTACACCTCGAAGAAGATGCCCCGCTACAACTCGATCTCCATTTCCGGGTATCACATCCAGGAGGCCGGGGCGACGGCCGATCTGGAGCTGGCGTACACCCTCGCCGACGGTCTTGAGTATCTGCGGGCGGGCATCGGCGCGGGTCTGGACGTGGACTCCTTCGCGCCCCGGCTGTCGTTCTTCTGGGCGATCGGCATGAACTTCTTCATGGAGGTCGCCAAGCTGCGGGCGGCGCGGCTGCTGTGGGCGAAGCTGGTGAAGGGCTTCGATCCCAAGAACCCCAAGTCGCTGTCGCTGCGCACCCACTGCCAGACCTCGGGCTGGTCGCTGACCGCGCAGGACGTCTTCAACAACGTCACCCGGACGTGTGTGGAGGCGATGGCGGCGACGCAGGGCCACACCCAGTCGCTGCACACCAACGCCCTGGACGAGGCGCTGGCGCTGCCGACGGACTTCTCCGCGCGCATCGCCCGCAACACCCAGCTGCTGCTCCAGCAGGAGTCGGGCACCTGCCGGGTGATCGACCCATGGGGCGGCAGCGCGTATGTGGAGCGGCTCACCCACGATCTGGCGCGCCGGGCGTGGCAGCACATCGAGGAGGTCGAGGCGGCGGGCGGCATGGCCAAGGCCATCGACGCGGGCATCCCGAAGATGCGCGTGGAGGAGGCGGCCGCCCGCACCCAGGCCCGCATCGACTCCGGCCGGCAGCCCGTGATCGGCGTCAACAAGTACCGCGTCGACAGCGATGAGCAGATCGAGGTGCTGAAGGTCGAGAACTCCCAGGTGCGGGCGCAGCAGATCGAGAAGCTGCGGCGGCTGCGGGCGGAGCGCGACGAGAACGCCTGCCAGGACGCTCTGCGGGCGCTCACCGCGGCCGCGGAGGCCGGTGCGGCCGGCAGCGGCGATCTCGACGGCAATCTGCTGGCGCTGGCCGTGGACGCGGCCCGTGCGAAGGCGACGGTCGGGGAGATCTCGGACGCCTTGGAGAAGGTGTACGGGCGGCACTCGGGCCAGATCCGTACGATCTCCGGTGTGTACCGGAACGAGGCGGGGACGTCCCCGGCGGTGGAGCAGACGCGCACGCTGGTGGAGGAGTTCGAGCAGGCGGAGGGGCGCAGGCCGCGCATCCTGGTCGCCAAGATGGGCCAGGACGGCCATGACCGGGGTCAGAAGGTGATCGCGACGGCGTTCGCCGATCTGGGCTTTGACGTGGACGTCGGCCCGCTGTTCCAGACCCCGGCGGAGGTGGCGCGGCAGGCCGTCGAGGCGGATGTGCACATCGTGGGCGTCTCCTCGCTGGCGGCCGGTCATCTGACGCTGGTGCCCGCGCTGAAGGAGCAGCTGGCGGCACAGGGCCGCGAGGACATCATGATCGTGGTGGGCGGGGTGATTCCGCCGCAGGACGTCGAGACCCTGCACAAGGCGGGCGCCGCCGCGGTGTTCCCGCCGGGCACGGTGATCCCGGACGCGGCCGCGGACCTGGTGCGCACGCTCGCCGGGTCGCTCGGCCACGAGCAGCGTTGAGCCGGTGGGCCTGCCTGTGCCGACGATCGACATCGACAGTTATGTGAAGGGCGTGCGGGAGGGCTCGCGTGCGTATGTCGCGCGGGCCGTCACGCTCGTGGAGTCCACTCGGGCCGACCACCGCGCTCTCGCACAGCAGTTGCTCACCGAACTGCTGCCGTATGCGGGGACGGCCCGCCGCGTGGGGGTCAGCGGGGTGCCCGGGGTCGGCAAGTCGACCTTCATCGACGCGCTGGGCACCATGCTGACGGGCCTGGGGCACCGGGTCGCGGTGCTGGCGGTGGACCCGTCGTCCAGCCGCACCGGCGGCTCCATCCTCGGCGACAAGACGCGGATGGAGCGGCTGTCGGCCGACCCCGCGGCGTTCGTCCGCCCCTCCCCCACGTCGGGGACGCTGGGCGGGGTGGCCAAGGCCACGCGCGAGTCCATCGTGGTGATGGAGGCGGCCGGGTACGACGTGGTGCTGGTGGAGACCGTGGGCGTCGGCCAGTCCGAGACCGCGGTCGCGGGCATGGTCGACACCTTTCTGCTGCTCACCCTGGCCCGCACCGGCGACCAGCTGCAGGGCATCAAGAAGGGTGTGCTGGAGCTCGCGGACGTCATCGCCGTCAACAAGGCGGACGGCCCGCATGAACGGGACGCCCGCGCCGCCGCCCGCGAACTGGCGGGTGCGCTGCGGCTGATGCACCCGGCCGACGCGGCGTGGACGCCGCCGGTGCTGTCGTGCAGCGCCCGGGAGTCCGCGGGCCTGGATGTGCTGTGGGAGCGGGTGGAGCAGCACCGGGCGCTGCTGGACTCCACGGGGCGGCTGGCCGCCAAGCGCCGCGAGCAGCAGGTCGAGTGGGTCTGGTCGATGGTCCACGACGAGCTGCTGGGCAGGCTGCGCGCGCATCCTGGCGTACGGGACCTGGCGCCCGCGCTGGAACAGCGGGTCCGCGCGGGCGAGCTGACGGCCACGCTGGCGGCGGAGCAGATCCTGAACGAGTTCGGCGGGCGGGGGTAGCCGCGGCCTTCCCGTGACCGGGGGCGAGCCCCCAGACCCCCGGTACGGCCTCCGGCCGCGTCCTCAAGCTCCCCCCGGCTCCTCCCCCAGCTGCCCGCTGGGGGGGGAGATCGAGGCGCGGGGGCCGGAAACCCAGCCCCGCCGGCACTTGAGGCACAGGGACCAGAACCCAGCCCAGCCGGCGATTGAGGCGCAGGGCCAGAACCCAAGCCTCGTGGGGGTACCCCCGGACGGAGTCTGGGGCAGATTGAGGCGCGGGGGTCCGGGGGCAGAGCCCCCCGTAAACGGGGTCTGGGGGCGGAGCCCCCAGATCTACGCTCCGACCGCCGCCGGCAGTCTCACCTCGAACCGGCACCCGCCGGTCACATTCCGCACATCCGCCCGGCCCTCATGCGCCTCGACGATGCCGCGCACAATCGCCAGCCCCAGCCCCGCCCCGGCCGGCGGCGTCCGCGCCTGGCTGCCGCGCCAGCCCGTGTCGAAGACCCGCGGCAGGTCCTCCTCCGGAATGCCGCCGCAGCCGTCGGTGACGGACAGCACCACCCACTCCTCGCGGCGCTCCGCGGCGACGGCGACCGTGCCGTCCGCGGGGGTCCTGCGGATGGCGTTCACCAGCAGATTGGCCAGTACCCGCGTCATCTCCTTGCCGTCCACCTCCACCGGCACCGGCTCCACCCGGTCGCCGACGAGCCGTACGCCGTGCTCGCGGGCCAGCGGGTCGGCCCCGGCCAGTGCCTCGCCAACCAGGTCGTACACGGACATCCGGGTGGGGGTGAGGGCGAGCGCGCCCGCGTGGATGCGGGAGAGCTCGAAGAGATCTCCGACCATGGCGTTGAGCCGGTCCACCTCGGTGCGCATCCGGGTGAAGTACCGCTCCGGGTCCTGCACCACGCCGTCCTCCAGCGCCTCGGACATGGCCCGCAGCCCGGCGAGCGGCGTCCGCAGATCGTGGGAGATCCAGGCGACGAGCTCCCGGCGCGAGGCCTCCAGCGCCCGCTCGCGCTCCCGTGAGGCGGCGAGCTTCTCGCTGGTGGCGGCCAGCTCACGGCTCAGCTCGGCCAGCTCGGCGGTGGGGGCCCGGTGGGGGGCGGAGAACGCGCCGCCCTCGCCGAACGACCGCGCCGCCTGCGTCAGCTCCCGGCTGCGGGCCACGACCCAGCGGCCCAGCAGCAGCGCGACGGCCAGCGAGACGACCGCGGCCATCGCCACCACCATGGTGACGACCTTGAGGTCGTGCGGGGACAGGAACATCGCCTGCGCCACGGCGAGCGTGCCCGCGAGCATCGCGATGACCGTCACCGCGGCGACGACCGTGAGCGACACGGCGACGGAGCGGTGCCTCAGCAGCCGCAGCGCGGCCGCGCCGAGCAGCCCGGCGAGACCGGCGCCCAGCAGGGCGAAGAAGGCGATCAGCAGCAGGTCGCGCACGGGCTCAGACCTCTTCCCGGGCGACGGGCCGGCCGGCGGCGGGACCGTGGGGCGCTGCGGGGCCCTGGGAGCCGGCCGAGACGTCCTGGGGGACGTCGAAGCGGTAGCCCACGCCCCACACCGTCTGGATCAGCCGCGGGCGGGCCGGATCGTCCTCGATCTTGCCGCGCAGCCTCCGCACATGGACGGTCACCGTGGACAGATCGCCGAACTCCCAGCCCCACACCTCGTGCATCAGCTGCTCCCGGCCGATCGCCTGGCCGGGGTGGAGCATCAGATGGGCGAGCAGATCGAACTCCCGGAGCGTCAGGCCCAGTTCCCGCCCGTCCTTGACCGCCCGCCGCGCCGCCGGGTCCAGCACGATGCCCGCGGCCCGCAGCTTCGGCCCTGTACGCCGCCGCCCGTCCGCACCGCCAGGCCCGCCGTGCCTGCGCAGCACGGACTCCACCCGCAGCACCAGCTCACGCGGGCTGAACGGCTTGGTCACATAGTCGTCGGCGCCGAGCTCCAGTCCGAGGATGCGGTCGTCCTCGTCACCGCGCGCGGTCAGCATGATCACCGGCACCGGGGGCGCGTCGCCCGCCCTGAGCCGCCTGCACACCTCCAGCCCGTCCATCCCGGGGAGCATCAGATCGAGCACCACCAGATCGTGCCGCCGCCCGGCGGCCAGCCGGAGCGCCTCAAGCCCGTCCGCGGCCCGGTCCACATGGAACCCGGCCCGCTCCAGATAGCCGGTGACGACCTCGGCGACGGTGGGATCGTCGTCGACGACCAGAATGCTGTGCATCTCCCCAGTGTCCCCGCCCGCATGGCGTGCCGAGGGCCCCGGGGCCTTACGAAACGGTGACGCCGGCGGACTCCCCTGCTCCCCCGGGGATGTCCGATCCGTTCAAGACCGCGGCCCGTGCCCGGGCATACGGTCGACGGCATGACCGCGCAACCGACTCCACGACTCGACGCCATCGGACTGGTCGTCTCCGACATGGCCGCCTCGCTCGCCTTCTACCGCCGTCTCGGTCTGGACGTCCCCGCAGCCGCCGACTCCGCGCCGCACGTGGAAGCCGTGCTGCCCGGCGGCCTGCGGGTGCTCTGGGACACCGAGGAGACGCTCCGCTCGTTCGACCCGCACTGGACCCGGCCGTCCGGCGGCGGCCGCCTGGGCCTCGCTTTCCTGTGCGCCTGCCCCGAGGAGGTCGACTCCGTGTACGCGGATCTCGTCGCCGCGGGCTGCCGCGGGCATCTGAAGCCGTGGGACGCCTTCTGGGGCCAGCGCTACGCGGTCGTGCTGGACCCCGACGGCTGTGAGGTCTCGCTCTTCGCCAACTCCGCATAGGCCCCGAGAGTCATCCCGGCGAGCTCCCGCATTTCGCGGGCGAGATGCGCCTGATCGGCACAGCCTAAAGCCGCTGCCACCTCCGCGAAGGGCATGCCGCGGCGTACGAGGCGCAGCGCACGCTGCAGGCGCAGCACCCGGGCCAGCGTCTTGGGTCCGTAGCCGAAGGCGTCCAGACAGCGGCGGTGCAGCTGGCGGACGCCGAGGCCGGCCGCGGCGGCCGTGCCGCCCGCCTCCAGCAGCCGGACCACGGCGGCGGTCAGCGCATCCGGCGGCCCCGCGGCGGCCGCCCGGCGCAGCGCCTCGGCTTCCAGCGCCGCCGCCGGACCCGCGGCTCGCTCGACGCGGGCGGCGAGCCGCCGGGCGTCCGCCGCGCCGCACAGGTCCGAGAGGTTCACCCTCTGGTCGCGCAGCTCATGCGCCGGCACTCCCAGGAGCGGCGGGCCGGTCCCGGGCGCGAAGCGCACCCCGGCGAAGCGCTCGCCGAGGGCGGGGTCGGGCCGGTGCGCCCGGGTGTCGGGGCCCGCGACGAGCAGCCGGCCGCCAGCCCAGATCAGGTCCACGCATCCGTCGGGCAGCACGGGCAGCGCCCGGCCGGCCGCCCCGCTGTCCCGGACGGCCGTCCAGACGACTGCTCCCGCAAGCCTCGACGGCCGCTCCGCGTACATGCTCGCGCCCCTTCCTTCGCTGCGCTCAGCTCCTGTGGTCGCCGCCGTCGCGGGTCTCATGGGCCGAGCCGCTGTCCCGGCCGCCGTCCCGGCCGCTGTCCTGGCCATTCGCCCTGCCGTTCGCGCGACCGTGCTCCCGGCTTGTGTGCAGCCGGCCCCGTACGTCGTCGGGCGGCAGGAACTTCGACCACCGTTCCGGGAACTCCGACGGCATGTCCGCGCCGCCCTCGTCGTCGTCCTCCGCCTCCGCCGCCTCCTCCGCGGCCCTCGCCCGGGCGACGATCGCCGCGGCCTCGGCGGCGCGGACGCGTACGTTCGCGGCGCGGGCCGCGGCGGTGGCGACCGAGGGCCAGACGCGGTCGATCGCCGCGTTGACGGCCGCGCCGACGAGGACCGCGAAGGCGGAGATGCCGATCCACAGCAGGACGGCGATCGGCGCGGCGAGGGAGCCGTAGATCGTCGGGCCCTCCACCGTGTTGGTGAGGTAGATGCGCAGCAGGAAGCTGCCGAGCACCCACATCCCGAGCGCCACCAGCGCTCCCGGCACATCCTCGATCCACGGGGAGCGCACCGGCACGGACACGTGGTAGAGCGTGGTGAGGAAGGCCACCGACAGCAGGATCACCACCGGCCAGTACAGGACTGCGACGACTTCCGTGCCCCACGGGATGATCTCCACGACCCGGTCGGGGCCGACCACGGCGAGCGGCAGCACCACCGCGCCGATCACCAGGGCGACGAGATAGAGCAGAAAGGCGAGCAGCCGGGTGGCGACGATGCCGCGGTGCCCGTCGAGGCCGTACATCACGGTGATGGTGTCGACGAAGACGTTCACCGCACGCGAGCCCGACCACAGGGCGATCGCGAAGCCGATGGAGATGATGTCGGGCCGCCCGCCCTTGGTGATGTCGTCGAGCAGCGGCCTGGCGATCTCGTCGACGCCGCGCTCGGACAGTACCGTGCCCACGGCGCTGAGGATGTTGGACTCGATGGAGGCGACGGTGGTGGTGTCGGTCCACTCGTCGATATAGCCCAGCAGGCCGATCATCCCGAGCAGCAGCGGCGGCAGGGACAGCAGGGTGAAGAACGCGGCCTCGGCCGCGAGACCGAGGATGCGGTACTCGATGCACGAGTTGACCGTGTCCTTCAGCAGCAGCCAGGCCATCTTCCGCTTGGAGACATTGCGGTAGAGGACCCGGGCCCGGTGGAGCCTGCCCGGGGGCCTCTGGGGTGTTTCATTTGCTGCCTGCACCTCCTTACCGTATCCGCATGGCAGCGACCACCCACACAGTGACCAACCAGGCTCCGCCCCTGGTGGGGTACGACGTCTATGCGTGCGACCGGGCTCTGACCGAGGGGGTCGAGCGGCATGTCGCGCCCGAACTCCTCGACGGCGTACGAGAGGAGCTCGGCGAGCTCGGCCGGGCGGCGGGCTCCGCGCAGGCCCAGGAATGGGGGGTGCAGGCCAATGAGTACCCGCCGAAGCTGCGCACCCACGACCGGTACGGCCATCGGATCGACGAGGTCGACTTCCACCCCGCCTGGCACCGGCTGCTGGGGCGGGCCGTCTCCGCGGGCCTGACCGCGGCCTGGACCCGGCCCGCCGGGCATGTGCGGCGGGCCGCCGGGTTCATGGTGTGGACGCAGGCGGAGGCCGGGCACGGCTGTCCCGTGTCGATGACCCATGCCGCGGTGCCCGCGCTGCGCGCCGACCCGGAGCTCGTGGCCGAGTGGGAGCCCCGGCTGACCTCCCGGGTGTACGAGGAGGGGCTGCGGCCCGCCGCCGACAAGCCCGGAGTGCTGTTCGGGATGGGCATGACGGAGAAGCAGGGCGGCAGCGACGTACGGGCGAACACGACACGGGCGACGGCGCTCACAGGAGGGGGCGCGGGCGAGTACGAGCTGACGGGGCACAAGTGGTTCTGCTCCGCGCCCATGTCGGACGGCTTCCTGGTGCTCGCCCAGGCGAGTGAGGGGCTGACCTGTTTTCTGGTGCCCCGGGTGCTTGAGGACGGCACGCGGAACGTGTTCCGCATCCAGCGGCTCAAGGACAAGCTGGGCAACCGCTCGAACGCGTCGAGCGAGGTGGAGTTCGACGGGACGTGGGCGCGCCGGGTCGGCGAGGAGGGCCGCGGGGTGCGCACCATCATCGAGATGGTGGCGGCCACCCGGCTCGACTGTGTGCTGGGGTCGGCGGCGCTGATGCGGCAGAGCGTGGCGCAGGCGGTCCACCATGCCGCGTACCGCAGGGCGTTCGGCGGACTGCTGATCGACAAGCCGCTGATGCGCAATGTGCTGGCCGATCTGGCGCTTGAGTCGGAGGCGGCGACGACGCTGGCGCTGCGGCTGGCGGCGGCGTACGACGCGGACACGGAGGAGGAGCGGGCGTTTCTGCGGCTCGCGGTGCCGACCGCCAAGTACTGGGTGACCAAGCGCTGCACCCCGGTGGCCGTCGAGGCGCTGGAGTGCCTGGGCGGCAACGGCTATGTGGAGGAGTCGGGGATGCCTCGGCTGCTGCGCGAGGCGCCGCTGAACTCGATCTGGGAGGGCTCCGGCAATGTGCAGGCCCTCGATGTGCTGCGGGCGCTCCAGAGGGAGCCGCAGGCGCTGAACGCCTTTCTGGCGGAGGTCGGCAGGGCGCGGGGCGCGGACCACCGGCTGGACGGCGCGATCAAGGATCTGCTGACGGAGCTGGCCGATCTGGACGGCATCGAGGCGCGGGCGCGCCGGCTGGTGGAGCGGATGGCGCTGGTGCTGCAGGGCTCGCTGCTGGTGCGGTGGGCGCCGCCGGAGGTCGCGGACGCGTTCTGCGCGTCGCGTCTCGGCGGGGACTGGGGGGCGGCGTTCGGCACGCTGCCGTACTCGCTGGACCTGGCGGCGGTGGTGGAGCGGGCGCGGGCCGTGGTCTGAGCGACGGCCGCGGGCCCGCGGCGCCTGCCCGGCGGCGCCGGTGATCGTGGGGCCGGCCCGTACGTCCCGTACGACGTCACGGACCGGCCCGTACGACCGGCGGGGTGGTGCTGCGCCGACACGGCGCCACCCCGCGCTCGTTGTCATGCGGGCCGCCAAGCGGGTGGTGCGGTGCATGACCGCCGGCGAGCCGGCGTGCCCTCACTTTCGTACGCGAGGAGGGAGGTTGGCGAGGGTTGCAAGGGGTTGCACCCCGTATGGGTGTGATCCAGGTCGCCGCGCGGGGACGGCACGCCGTGGACCATGGGGGCGGAGGACCCATGGGGAACACGACACTGGACCTGGCGGGGCTGGCGTCCATGGACACGGCGGACGCCGCACGGCTGCTGAAGGGCGTGCGGGACGCCACGCTCTCGGGGCGTCGCCCGCGGTGGGATCCGCGGGCCGACATCAGCGCGTCGTGGGAGCGGATGCTGCGCTGCGGCGTCGACCCCGACCGGGACCGCAGGGCGGGGCTGCTGCCCCTGGAGGAGATCGAACGGCGGCGGCTGGCCTCGCCGTTGCGCGACGTGCTGCCGGTGCTGCGCGAAGGGCTCGTCGCGACCGCCGAGGCGGCGCAGCACATCATGGTGGTCGCCGACGCGGAGGGGCGGCTGCTGTGGCGGGAGGGCAGTGCGGCCGTGCTGCGCAAGGGGGACGCGCATGGCTTCGTCCTGGGCGCGGACTGGACGGAGTCCGTGGTGGGCACGAACGGCGTGGGTACGGCGCTGGTGTCGCGGCGGCCGGTTCAGGTGCACTCCGCGGAGCACTTCGTCTCCACGCACCACACCTGGACCTGCGCCGGGGCGCCGATCACCGACCCGCGTGACGGGCGGCTGCTCGGTGTCGTCGACGTCAGCGGGCCGCTGTCCTCGATGCATCCGGGGACGCTGTCGCTGGTGACGTCGGTGGCCCGGCTCGCGGAGGCGGAGCTGCGGGTGCGCCATCTGGCCGCGCTGGACCGGCTGCGCACGGTGGCGGCCCCGCTGCTTGCGCGGCTGCCGGGGCGGGCGCTCGCCGTGGACGCGGAGGGGTGGCCCGCGGCCGTGACCGGCATGCCGCCGCCGGACGGCCGGCTGCCCCTGCCGAAGACGGTGCGGACGGGCCGGCTGTGGCTGCCCGGGCTCGGGCCGTGCGCCGCCGAGCCGCTGCCGGGCGGCTGGCTGCTGCGGGTGGCGGAGTCCCCCGGGGCGGGGCGCGTCGTGCTGGACCTGCGCCGCCCG
Organism: Streptomyces sp. PR69; assembly: GCF_026420845.1. GTDB lineage: Bacteria > Actinomycetota > Actinomycetes > Streptomycetales > Streptomycetaceae > Streptomyces. The sequence continues at coordinate 172,096 of NZ_JAOWCB010000004.1, forward strand.
CACGCCCCGAAGGTGACGGTGAGCGGCGGCTCCGGCGAGTGGGCCCATGAGCTGACCCCGCGCCACGCCGACATCCTGCGGGCGCTGGCGGTGCACCGGGAGGGACACAGCGCGGCGGAGCTGGCGCGGGAGGTGTTCGGGGATCCGGCGCGGACGGTGACGGTACGGGCGGAGGTCTCGCGCCTCCGCCGCCGGCTGTCCCCGATCCTGGCCCACCGCCCTTACCGCTTCGCGGACCACTTGGAGGTGGTGCTGCTCTGCCCCTGACCGGGGCGCGGGCGAGGGGGTGCGGGGTCCCTCGCTTGGGGGAGGGGCAAGGGGCGTGGTTCCCTGGAGCGCATGCGCGTCATCACCTGGTCCCTGGAGCAGACGAGCCCCGACAGCCTGCGGCCCGTCCCCGCGCCCTCGGCGCACGTCACGGTGGTCCGCGCCGAAACGCCCTCGCCTGAGTTCAGCCGGTTCCTCTACACCGCCGTCGGCGGCGACATCCTGTGGACCGACCGGCTGGCCCTGACCTACGCCGAGTGGCAGGAGACGCTCAGCCGCCCCGGCGCCGAGACCTGGGTCGCGTATGAGAAGGGGACGCCCGCCGGCTATCTGGAGCTGCAGGCACAGCCCGAGGGCGTGGTGGAGATCGTGTATTTCGGGCTCATCCCGGCCTTCCGGGGCCGCCGCATCGGCGGGCATCTGCTGTCGTACGGAACCGCCCGCGCCTGGGATCTCGCCGACCGCTGGCCGGACCTTCCGCCGACCAAGCGGGTATGGCTGCACACCTGCTCCAAGGACGGCGAGCACGCGATGGACAACTACCTCCGCCGGGGCTTCACGCTCTTCGAGACAAAGGCGGAGGAGGAGCCGGACGCCGTCGCGCCCGGCCCCTGGCCCGGCGCCCACGGCTGATACGCGGTCCGATCCGCGGCTGACCCGCGGCTGGCCCGCGACTCACCCACGCCCGGCGTGACCCACCCCACACCGTCCCATCATTCGGGACATTCTTGTCCACATTATGGATAACAGTGGACTGGCCTCCGATCCCCGTGACACGCTTCCGTCATGTCTCGAGCTGGAATTGCCTTGGTGAGTCGGCGGCACGTCGACCTCGGCCGCATGTCCAGCGCCATCTGTCGGGCCTGCTGACAGCCCAGCACCTCCCCGTACAGCACGAGCTCCCACCTTCTGCGAACCCCTCCTGCCCCACGTCGCGCATCCGCGTGAGTGTGCAGGTCAGAGCCGCCCTCCTGCAGTCTCGAAGGACGTATCGACATGGCCGCCACCCCTGAGAAGCCAGCCTCCGCCGCACCGCGCCGCAAAGCCGGACGCCACCGCGGCGAGGGCCAGTGGGCCGTGGGCCACTTCACGCCCCTCAACGGCAATGAGCAGTTCAAGAAGGACGACGACGGTCTCAATGTGCGGACACGCATTGAGACGATCTACTCCAAGGCCGGATTCGACTCCATCGACCCGAACGATCTGCGCGGCCGGATGCGCTGGTGGGGCCTCTACACCCAGCGCAAGCCCGGGATCGACGGCGGCAAGACCGCGATCCTGGAACCGGAGGAGCTGGACGACGAGTACTTCATGCTGCGGGTGCGCATCGACGGCGGCCGGCTGACCACCCAACAGCTGCGGGTCATCGGCGAGATCTCGCAGGAGTTCGCCCGCGGCACCGCCGACATCACCGACCGGCAGAACGTCCAGTACCACTGGATCCGCATCGAGGACGTCCCCGAGATCTGGAACCGGCTGGAGGCCGTCGGCCTGTCCACGACCGAGGCGTGCGGCGACACCCCGCGCGTCATCCTCGGCTCGCCGGTCGCCGGCATCGCCGAGGACGAGATCATCGACGGCACGCCCGCCATCGACGAGATCCACCGGCGGATCGTCGGCAACAAGGACTTCTCCAACCTGCCCCGCAAGTTCAAGTCGGCGATCTCCGGCTCCCCGCTGCTCGATGTGGCGCACGAGATCAACGACATCGCCTTCGTCGGGGTGAACCACCCCGAGCACGGCCCCGGCTTCGACCTGTGGGTCGGCGGCGGTCTCTCCACCAACCCCAAGATCGGTGTGCGGCTCGGCGCATGGGTCCCCCTGGACGAGGTCCCGGACGCCTACGAGGGCGTCATCTCGATCTTCCGTGACTACGGCTACCGCCGGCTGCGCACCCGTGCCCGGCTGAAGTTCCTGGTCGCCGACTGGGGCGCGGAGAAGTTCCGCCAGGTGCTGGAGGACGAGTACCTCAAGCGGAAGCTGATCGACGGGCCCGCTCCCGAGCAGCCGGTGACGCAGTGGCGCGACCACGTCGGCGTGCACCGGCAGCGGGACGGCCGTTATTACGTCGGCTTCGCCCCGCGCGTCGGCCGGGTCGACGGCGCCACCCTCACCAAGATCGCCGAGGTGGCGGAGGCCCATGGCTCCGGCCGGCTGCGCACCACCGTCGAGCAGAAGATGATCGTGCTCGATGTGGAGGAGTCGCAGGTCGAGTCGCTGACGGCGGCGCTGGAGGCGCTGGATCTGCGGGTGAAGCCCTCGCCGTTCCGGCGCGGCACCATGGCCTGCACCGGCATCGAGTTCTGCAAGCTCGCCATCGTCGAGACCAAGGGCCGCGGCGCTTCTCTGATCGATGAGCTGGAGCGCCGGCTGCCGGACTTCGACCAGCCGATCACCATCAACGTCAACGGCTGCCCCAACGCCTGCGCCCGTATCCAGGTGGCGGACATCGGTCTCAAGGGCCAGCTGGTGCTGGACCAGGACGGCAACCAGGTCGAGGGCTTCCAGGTCCATCTGGGCGGCGCGCTGGGTCTTGAGGCCGGCTTCGGCCGCAAGGTCCGCGGGCTGAAGGTCACCTCCGCCGAGCTGCCCGACTATGTCGAGCGGGTCCTCAAGCGCTTCCAGGAGGAGCGCGAGGACGGCGAGCGGTTCGCGGCATGGGCGGCGCGGGCGAGCGAGGAGGCTCTCTCATGAGTGAGCGCGCCGCACCCTTCTACTGCCCGTACTGCGGCGACGAGGACCTGCGTCCGAGCGAGCAGGGCCACGGCGCGTGGGAATGCGCGGCGTGCAATCGAGCCTTCCAGTTGAAGTTCCTCGGGCTGCTGGCCCGCGGGGTTTCACGCAACGACGGCGGAGGGGACCGGATATGACAGTGACTCGGAGCGAGGAGAGAAGCAAAGAGGAGCTGAAGGCGCTCGCCGAGCGTGCCGGGCGGGAGCTGGAGGAGGCCTCGGCGCTTGAGATCCTGCGCTGGGCCGCCGAGACCTTCGGGCCCCGGTTCTGCGTCACGTCCTCCATGGAGGACGCGGTGGTCGCCCATCTGGCCTCCCGCGCCCGCCCCGGCGTGGATGTCGTCTTCCTCGACACCGGCTACCACTTCCCGGAGACCATCGGCACGCGGGACGCGGTGGACGCCGTCATGGACGTCAATGTCATCACGCTCACGCCGCGCCAGAGCGTCGCCGAGCAGGACGCGGAGCACGGGCCGAAGCTGCATGACCGCGACCCCGACCTGTGCTGCGCGCTGCGCAAGGTCAGACCGCTTCAGGAGGGCCTGACCGGGTACGACGCCTGGGCGACGGGCCTGCGCCGCGACGAGTCCCCGACCCGGGCGAACACCCCGGTCGTCGGCTGGGACGAGAAGCGGCAGAAGGTCAAGATCTCGCCGATCGCCCGCTGGACGCAGGACGACGTCGACGCCTATGTCGCCGAGCACGGCGTGCTGACCAACCCGCTGCTGATGGACGGCTACGCCTCCGTCGGCTGCGCGCCCTGCACCCGCCGGGTCCTTCAGGGCGAGGACGCACGGGCCGGCCGCTGGGCCGGGCGTGCCAAGACCGAATGCGGGCTGCACGGCTGATGACGACCACGACGACGACCACAGAAGAGCATGACGAGCGGGAGACGCACGTGACTGGGGCCACTGTCTGGCTCACCGGACTGCCCAGCGCGGGCAAGACGACCATCGCGAACGAGCTGGCGGGCCGGCTGCGCGGCGAGGGCCGCCGGGCGGAGGTGCTGGACGGGGACGAGATCCGCGAGTTCCTCTCCGCGGGCCTCGGCTTCAGCCGCGAGGACCGGCATCTCAACGTGCAGCGGATCGGCTTCGTCGCCGAGCTGCTCGCCTCGAACGGCGTGACGGTGCTGGTCCCGGTGATCGCCCCGTACGCGGACAGCCGCGAGGCGGTCCGGGGGCGTCATCGGTCCGAGGGCACCCCGTATCTGGAGGTGCATGTCGCCACTCCGGTGGAGGTGTGCTCCGAGCGGGATGTGAAGGGCCTGTACGCCAAGCAGGCGGCGGGCGAGATCAGCGGGCTGACCGGGGTCGACGACCCGTACGAGGCGCCCGAGAGCCCGGATCTGCGGATCGAGTCCCACACCCAGACCGTGCGGGAGTCCGCCGAGGCGCTGTATGCGCTGCTGACCGAGAGAGGCCTGGCATGACGACCACCGTGGACGACACAGTGCAGGAAGACACGGACAGTCCGTTCGCGCTGTCGCATCTGGACGCCCTCGAGTCCGAGGCCGTGCATATCTTCCGTGAGGTGGCGGGCGAGTTCGAGCGGCCGGTGATCCTGTTCTCCGGCGGCAAGGACTCCATCGTCATGCTGCATCTGGCGCTGAAGGCGTTCGCCCCGGCGGCGGTCCCCTTCTCGCTGCTGCATGTGGACACCGGGCACAACTTCCCGGAGGTCATCGAGTACCGCGACCGCACCGTCGCCCGGCACGGGCTGCGGCTGCATGTGGCGTCCGTACAGGACTACATCGACCGCGGGGCCCTCAAGGAGCGTCCGGACGGGACCCGCAATCCGCTGCAGACCGTGCCGCTGACCGAGGCGATCCAGCAGCACCGCTTCGACGCCGTCTTCGGCGGCGGGCGGCGCGACGAGGAGAAGGCCCGCGCCAAGGAGCGGGTGTTCTCCCTGCGGGACGAGTTCTCGCAGTGGGACCCGCGCCGCCAGCGCCCGGAGCTGTGGCAGCTCTACAACGGCCGGCACGCGCCCGGCGAGCACGTCCGCGTGTTCCCGCTGTCCAACTGGACCGAGCTGGACGTGTGGCAGTACATCGCCCGGGAGCAGATCGAGCTGCCCGAGATCTACTTCGCCCATGAGCGCGAGGTGTTCCGGCGCAACGGCATGTGGCTGACCGCCGGCGAGTGGGGCGGCCCCAAGGAGACCGAGACGACCGAGAAGCGGATGATCCGCTACCGGACGGTCGGCGATATGTCCTGCACCGGGGCCGTCGACTCCGACGCCACCACGCTGGACGCGGTGATCGCCGAGATCGCGGCCTCCCGGCTCACCGAGCGCGGCGCCACCCGCGCCGACGACAAGCTGTCCGAGGCGGCGATGGAAGACCGCAAGCGCGAAGGGTATTTCTAGACATGAGCACGACCACCCCCTCCGCCGCCTCCGACGGGCTGCTGTCGGCCACCACCCTGCTGCGCTTCGCCACCGCCGGTTCGGTGGACGACGGCAAGTCCACCCTGGTGGGCCGGCTGCTGCATGACTCCAAGTCGGTGCTCGCCGACCAGCTGGAGGCCGTCGAGCACGCCTCCCGCTCACGCGGCCAGGAGGCCCCCGACCTGGCGCTGCTGACGGACGGTCTGCGGGCCGAGCGTGAGCAGGGCATCACCATCGATGTGGCGTACCGCTACTTCGCCACCCCGCGCCGCCGGTTCATCCTCGCCGACACCCCGGGCCATGTGCAGTACACCCGGAACATGGTGACGGGCGCGTCCACCGCCGAGCTGACCGTCATCCTGGTCGACGCCCGCAACGGCGTCGTCGAGCAGACCCGGCGCCATGCCGCGATCGCCGCGCTGCTGCGCGTCCCGCATGCGGTGCTGGCGGTCAACAAGATGGACCTCGTCGGCTACGAGGAGCGGGTCTTCGCCGCGATCGCCGAGGAGTTCACGGCGTACGCGACCGAGCTGGGCGTCCCCGAGGTCACGGCCATCCCGATCTCGGCGCTCGCCGGAGACAACGTCGTCGAGGCGTCGGCGAACATGGACTGGTACGGCGGGCCGACCGTCCTGGAGCACTTGGAGACGGTGCCGGTCAGCCATGACCTCACGGGCTGCCACGCCCGGCTGCCGGTGCAGTATGTGATCCGGCCGCAGAGCGCGGAGCACCCCGACTACCGCGGCTACGCGGGGCAGATCGCCGCCGGTACGTTCCGGGTGGGCCAGCGGGTCACCGTGCTGCCCTCGGGCCGCACGTCGAAGGTCGCCGGCATCGACCTGCTCGGCAAGCCGGTGGACATCGCCTGGACTCCGCAGTCGGTCACGCTGCTGCTGGAGGACGACATCGACATCTCCCGCGGCGATCTGATCGTGCCGAGCGACGACGCCCCGGCGACCTCCCAGGATGTTCAGGCCACCGTCTGCCATGTGGCGGACGAGCCGCTCAGGGTCGGCCACCGGGTGCTGCTCAAGCACACCACCCGTACGGTCAAGGCGATCGTGAAGGAGATCCCGTCCCGTCTGACGCTGGACGATCTGTCCCAGCATCCGGACCCGGGACAGCTGGTCGCCAATGACATCGGCCGGGTCGTGGTGCGCACCGCTGAGCCGCTGGCGATCGACGCATACGCGGACTCGCGGCGCACCGGATCGTTCCTGCTGATCGATCCGGCCGACGGCGCCACGCTGGCGGCCGGCATGGCCGGAACGTCGTTCGCCGCCGCGGCCGAAGACACCGCCGAAGACACCGCCGGGGCCGACGACGACGGCTGGGACTTCTGATGGCCGGCGACGCCGCCGACGGCTTCTACGGGACCTTCGCCAAAGAAGGCGGCCGCATCGGGAGCGGCGTTCTCGGCGCGGGCACCGGCGGAGTGGCGCGATGTGCGCGCTGACCTCCCTGCCGTGCTGCCCGCCGCGCAGACGAAGACCCGAACCCGCCGCCAACCCGGCCGCGTCACCCGGCGATCCGAGGTGATGTGAGAGCCGGGCCGACGAGAGGAACCCCTCCCGTGCCAGCCCTCCGCACTCCCCCGCGACGCCACGGCGCACGCGCCCGGCGCCGCGGTCTCGCCCTCACGGCGGCCGTGCCGCTGCTCGCCGTGGCGCTGACCGCGTGCGGCTACGGCTCCAAGGCGCAGCGCGGCGGCGAGGACGCCGTGCCGGTCGCCCGGGGGAAGAAGCTGTCGGCCGACACGGTGCGGATCGGGTACTTCCCGAATCTGACGCATGCCACAGCCCTGGTCGGGGACCAGGAGGGCTTCTTCCAGAAGGAGCTGGGCGGCACCCGGGTGTCCACGGCGAGCTTCAACGCGGGCCCCTCGGAGATCGAGGCGCTGAACGCGGGCTCTGTCGACATCGGCTTCATCGGCCCCTCCCCCGCCCTCAACGGCTATGCCAAGGCGAAGGGGCAGAATCTGCGGATCGTCGCGGGTTCGGCCTCCGGCGGGGTGAAGTTCGTGGTCGACCCGGAGAAGATCCGCACTCCGGACGACGTCAAGGGCAAGCGGATCGCCACTCCCCAGCTGGGCAACACCCAGGATGTGGCGTTCCTCAACTGGATCGCCGAGCAGGGCTGGAAGGTCGACCCGCAAAGCGGCAAGGGCGATGTCTCCGTGCTGCGCACCGACAGCAAGGTGACCCCGGACGCCTATGCGTCCGGCTCCGTCGACGGGGCGTGGGTTCCGGAGCCGACCGCGTCGCAGCTGGTGGCGAAGGGCGCGAAGGTGCTGCTCGACGAGGCCTCGCTATGGCCGGACGAGAAGTTCGTGATCACGAATGTGATCGTGTCGCAGAAGTTCCTGAGCAAGCACCCGGATGTGGTGGAGGCGGTGCTGCGGGGCGCGGTGAAGACCAATGAGTGGATCAGCGCCCATCCGGAGAAGGCGAAGCAGTCCGCCAACGCACAGCTGGCGGAGCTGACCGGGAAGCCGCTGCCCGCCGAGGTGATCGACGCGGCGTGGCCTTCACTCCGGTTCACCGACGATCCGCTGGCCGCGACCCTGCGGGTGCAGGCCCGGCACGCGGTGGAGGCGGGGCTGCTGGACGAGACCGCCCTCGCCGAGATCGCCGGGATCTACGACCTCGGGCCGCTGAACACGGTGCTCGCCGCGCAGGGCAGACCCGCCGTCGCCGACGACGGGCTCGGCGTCGGCAGCCGGTAGCCGGCGGCCGGCAGCCGCTCTGCCGTGTACGCCGCCGTAAGCCCCGTACGACCCGTACGACCCGTACGGCCCGTACGACCTGTACGCAACACGACTCACAGCATGACCCAGGAGGTGACGACCATGGCCCAGACCGCGCAGACCCTGACGAAGGACACGGTGCGCCGGGCCGGGGACCGTTCGACGACGGACTCCGTGCCCGCCCCCGCCGCCGTTCCGTACGCGGCGCGGATCGAGCATGTCTCGAAGTCCTTCGCCGGGCCCGCGGGTGCGCAGCCCGTCCTGGACGACATCTCCCTCGATGTCGCGCCCGGTGAGTTCGTCACCCTGCTGGGGGCGTCCGGCTGCGGCAAGTCGACGCTGCTGAATCTGGTGGCGGGTCTGGACCGGCCGAGCGCCGGCTCGATCACCACGGACGGCCGGCCGGCCCTGATGTTCCAGGAGCATGCGCTGTTCCCGTGGCTGACCGCGGGCAAGAACGTCGAGCTGGCGCTGAAACTGCGGGGGACGCCCCGGCGGGAGCGGCGCGGTGAGGCGGAGCGGCTGCTGGAGCTGGTCCGGCTGGGTGGCGCGTACGGCAAGCGGGTGCACGAGCTGTCGGGCGGCATGCGGCAGCGCGTGGCGATGGCGCGGGCGCTGGCGCAGGACAGCCGGCTGCTGCTGATGGACGAGCCGTTCGCGGCTCTGGACGCGATCACCCGGGATGTGCTGCACGACGAGCTGACCCGGATCTGGCGGGAGACAGATCTGTCGGTGCTGTTCGTGACGCACAACGTCCGTGAGGCGGTGCGGCTGGCGCAGCGGGTGGTGCTGCTGTCGTCGCGGCCGGGCCGGATCGCCCGTGAATGGACGGTGGACATCGACCAGCCGCGCCGTATCGAGGATGCCGCGGTGGCGGAGCTGTCCGTCGAGATCACCGAAGAGCTGCGTGGGGAGATCCGCCGTCATGGCCGGCACTGATACGAGTACGACGGACCCGGGGGCGAACGCCGCACCGGCCGCCGTCGCGAAGGGCGACGACCTGGCCGGTCTGGAGGCGGGCCTGGACGCGCTGGAGTCCGTGCAGACGCGCCGTACGCCGGTGCGCGAGGTGCTGCTGAAGAAGGTGCTGCCGCCGGTGACGGCGGTGGCGCTGGTGCTGGCGGTGTGGCAGCTGCTGGTGTGGGCCAAGGTCACCGAGGAGTACAAGCTGCCCGCTCCGTCCGCGGTGTGGGACAGCCTGTCCGAGATGTGGCTGCAGGGCACGCTCCACGAGGTCGTCTGGACCTCGGTCTCCCGCGGTCTGCTGGGCTTTCTGCTGGCGCTGGCCATCGGCACCCCGCTCGGGCTGCTGGTGGCGCGGGTGGCGTTCGTACGCGCCGCGATCCGGCCGATCCTGTCGGGGCTGCAGTCGCTGCCGTCGGTGGCCTGGGTGCCGCCCGCGGTGATCTGGCTGGGCCTCAATGACTCGATGATGTTCGCAGTGATCCTGCTGGGCGCGGTGCCGTCGATCGCCAACGGCCTGGTGTCGGGCGTGGACCAGGTGCCGCCGCTGTATCTGCGGGCCGGGCGCACACTCGGCGCGACGGGGCTGCGCGGCACCCTGCACATCGTGATGCCGGCGGCGCTGCCCGGCTATCTGGCGGGGCTGAAGCAGGGCTGGGCGTTCTCCTGGCGGTCGCTGATGGCCGCGGAGATCATCGCTTCCTCGCCGGAACTGGGCCTGGGGCTCGGCCAGCTGCTGGAGAACGGCCGGAACAACTTCGACATGCCCGGCGTCTTCCTCGCCATCCTGCTGATCCTGATCGTCGGCATCGCCATCGACCTGCTGATCTTTTCTCCGCTGGAGCGGTGGGTGCTGCGCAGCCGCGGTCTGCTGGCCAGGAGCTGAGGCACTGTCATGCGCCATCACCCCCACGCTCTTGCCGACCGGCGTCCTGTGCTGCTGGTCGTCGCCCACGGCAGCCGCGACCCGCGGCATGCGGCGACCGTGCACGCCCTGGTGCGCCGGGCCGCCGCGCTGCGCCCCGGACTGCGGGCGGAGACCGCGTTCCTGGACTTCAACGCCCCGTCCGTGCCGCGGGTGCTGGACCGGCTGGCGGCCGAGGGGGCGCGCGATGTGGTCGCCCTGCCGCTGCTGCTGACCCGTGCCTTCCATGCGAAGGCGGACATCCCCTCGGTGCTGCGGGCCGCCCCGGCGGCGCTGCGCATCCGCCAGGCGGAGGTGCTCGGCCCTTCGCCGCTGCTGCTCGGCGCGCTGGAGCGCCGGCTGTACGAAGCCGGCCTCGGCCCCGGCGACCGGTCCGCCACCGGACTGGTCCTGGCCTCGGCCGGCTCCACCGACCCGGAGGCGATCGCAGTGATCGCTGAAATGGCGCGGGAGCTGAGGCGCACCGGTTGGTGCTCCGTGCGGCCTGCGTTCGCCTCCGCTGTCTCTTCCGCGGGCCCCCCGCACACCGGCGCGGCGGTACGGGCACTGCGCGCCGAAGGCGTCCGGCGCGTCGCCGTGGCCCCGTATGTGATCGCGCCGGGCAGGCTGCCGGACCGTATCGCCGCCGGGGCGCGTGAGGCCGGGGCGGATGTGCTGGCCGACGTCCTGGGCCCGGCCCCCGAACTGGCCCGGCTGCTGCTCCGGCGCTATGACGCGTGCGCCCGGCGGGAGGATCTGCTGGCGGCGGTCGGCTGAGACGCTTCATACAACGGGTTCAGCCGTGTCGGCGGCCGGGTCGCCGAAGTGCGTGGCCTGGTGGAAGTAGAGCAGCCAGCGGCCGTCCACCAGCCGCCACAGCGAACTGCGGTGGGTGCGCTGCGCGCCGGACTCGGTGTCGAAGGTCAGATGCACCACGTCGGGAGCGAGCCGGACGCCTTTCATATGCGAGGCGGTGACGGGGCGTTGTGCCGGTTCCGCGCGTGCGGTGAGGGCGGCGGTGACCGTGTCGCGGTTCCAGGTCCGGCCGGAGGCGCCGATCGCGCAGAAGTCGGGGTGCAGCAGTTCGGCGAGCCGCTGGGGAGAGGCGCGCACGGCCGGGTCCAGCAGCCGGAACTCCGCCTCCATGGCGGCGCCGACCGGGTCCGCGGGCGCGGGCTCAGCCGGCATCGGTCAGCTCCGCCAGTCTGACTACGGTGTTCCAGTTGCGGCTGGTGGCGGTGACCCCCTTGAACAGGGATGGCTTCGCAAGAGCTTCGGCGAGCTTGGAACGGCCCATGCCCTCGGGGAGATAGAGGTAGAGCACCCTGTCGCCGAGGCGGAACTCCTCGGGCAGAAAGGCCTGTGGGTCGACGGGGGCGAGGCGGGCGGGGGCGACGGACTCAGAGAGAAAGGTGACATGGAGCTGCTTCCCCTCCAGCGAGCCGGCGGGGAACGGGCAGGAGTCGATGACCGCGCGCAGATAGTCGCCGCTGCGCACCAGGCAGCCGACGTCGAACCCGAAGCGGTCCTCGATGGCCTTCTCCAGGTCTGCCGCGATCGCCCGTTCATCCGTGGACGCGCTGGAGAAGACGGCGTTTCCGCTCTGCAGGTAGGTGCCGACGCCGGTGTGGCCGAGTGCGGCGAGGACCTCACGCAGAGCCGCCATCGGGACCTTTCTGCGGCCCCCGACGTTGATCCCGCGCAGCAGCGCCGCATACCTCGTCGTCATCGTCACACCATATGACGGCCGGCGTGCCCCGTGGGGGAGGGCACGGCGGCCGCGCGCGGCGGGATGCGGTGGGCCTGAAGGCCCGCACCGCTTCAGGATGTGCCGGCGCTCGCCCGCTCAGCGCAGCTCGGCTTCGATCAGGTCCGCCGCCTGGACCGTCCCCCCTTCCCGGTCCATCTGGCGTCCGATCTCGGCGAGCCGTGCCGCGACCTCCGGGTCGGACGCCAGCGCGAGGACAGCCTCGCGCAGTTCCCCGGCGGTGGCGGTCTGCGCGTCGAGACGGCGCGCCACACCGAGCGAGACCAACATGTCCGCGTTGCCGAACTGGTCGACGGCCTGCGGGACCGCCACCATCGGCGTACGCGTCGCCAGGCCCTCCTGGCTGCCGCCCGCGCCCGCGTGGGTGATGAAGGCATCGGCCTGGCGCAGCACGGACAGCTGCGGAACCCAGTGGTGCACCTCGACATTGCCCGGGATCTCGCCGAGCTCCGAGACGTCGACATGCTTGCCGATCTGGAGCACCACATGCCAGCCGGGCAGATCGCCGAAGGCCTGTACGCACCGGCGGTAGAAGGCGGGCTGCTTGGTGAACGCCGAACCGAGCGAGACCAGCAGCACCCTCTCGGCGTCCGCGGGCGGCGCCCACCGGCCCTGCTCGGCCCGGTCGCCCTGGCAGGCGCCGACGAAGGTGTAAACCGACTCGTCGACACGGTCCGCGTGAGGCTGGAGCGCTCTGGGGATCAGCACTGCGGCGCGCCGCGGACGGGCGACGAAGTCGTCCGGGTCGACTGAGCCGAGGCCGTGCTCCGCCAGCCAGCCACGGAACCGGGCGTAGTACGCCTGCCCCCGCTCCGACGCCTTCATCTCGGCATACGCCGGTCCGGCGACCTCTTCCTCGTATCCCTCCCACGGAACGAGGTTGGGCCACAGCGAGACGGCGGGCACGCCCCACCGATGGGCGAGGACGCGCGCCGGATAGGAGGTGATGTCATGGATCACCAGGTCCGGCTCGTCCCCCTCGAAGGCGGCCGACAGCTGCGGCAGCACGGAGATGGCGTCGTCGAGGAACGGCTCGATGTTGTCGATCAGTTCGACGCCCCAGGCGTCCGGGTCCTCGTCGGTGGGGAGCGTGGAGGTGTAGGCGACCGGCTCCGCTCCGGTCTGCGCCACCTTGTCGGCGAAGGAGGCGGGGATGGCGTAGCTGACACGGTGCCCGCGGGCGACGAGTTCCCGGATGACGTCCAGGCTCGGGTTCACGTGCCCGTGGGCGGCGATGGAGAACATGGCGATATGGGCACGCTTCGAAGAAGTCATGCCGCAAGAATAACGAGACGATACGTCTCGTGCCATTTCTTTTCCGGATGCGAGACTGTGCCGCGTGATGGACGAGACACAGGCCCGACGGCTGCTGACAGCGGCCGGACTGCCCGCCGAGGACGCCAAGCTGCTGGCCCTCGGCGAGAACGCCGTATTCGAGACCGGTGAGCTGGTCGTCAAGGTGGGCCGGGGCGCCGAGTTGACGCCCCGCGCCGAGCGGGAGCTCGCTGTCGCCGCCTGGCTCGCGGAGTCGGGCGTCCCCGCGGTACGGGCGGCGGAGCCGAAACCGCGGCTGGCCGCAGGCCGCCCGGTGACGGTGTGGCATCGGCTGCCCGACGCCGTACGCCCCGCCGCGCCGGAGGATCTGGCGCTGCTGCTGCGCCGGGTGCACGCGCTCCCCGCCGCGCCCTTCGCCCTGCCGCGGCGGGAGCTGCTGGGCGGGGTGGCGCGGTGGCTGCGGCTCGCGGGGGATGCGATCGACCCGGCCGACGCCGCGTATCTGCGTGAGCGGGCCGACTGCCTCCGTGCGGCGACGGCCGCGCTCACACCACGGCTGACGCCCGGCCCGGTGCACGGCGACGCGCTCCCCCGCAATGTCCATGTCGGCCCGGACGGCCCCGTGCTGATGGACCTGGAGACCTTCTCCTCGGACGCCCGCGAGCACGACCTGGTGGTCATGGCCCTCGCCCGCGACCGCTACGGGCTGCCGCCCGAGGCCTATACGGCGTTCGTCTCGGCCTACGGATGGGACGTCCGCGACTGGGCCGGCTGCGAACTCCTCCGCGGCGCCCGCGAGACGGCGAGCTGCGCCTGGGTGGCCCAGCACGCCCCCGCGAACCCGCGCGCCCTGGCGGAGTTCCGCCGCCGGGTGGCGTCCCTCCGCGAGGGGGACGCGGGGGTCAGGTGGCGTCCGTTCTGACGGGCCGCCGGCAGCGCGGCGGGGGTGTTGTCCCGTAACTGGGGGCTCCGCCCCCAGACCCCCCTCCGGGAGGGGGAGGGACTGCGGGGCTGCCGCCCCGCGCCCCCCTGGCGGGCGGCAGCCTCGCGCCGCCGCCCCTGCACGGCCTCCCGGGGCGGAGCCCCAGTTCAGGGAAGTGGGGGTCCCCCCACGCCCCCAGGGCGTAGGGGGAGGGTGGGGGAAAGCACCGCAGGTGACGGCGGCAGCGCGCGCAGCGGCCACGCCGGGTCGACCACCGCCCCCGCATCCCCCTTGCGCCGCAGAAAGCGCTGGAAGTCCGCCGCCCACTGGGCGTACCAGCGAATCTGACGCTCATGCAGCTCCGCGGGAGCCATCGCGGCCACGGCCTCATGCCGCTCGGCTATCGCCCGCGCCACCCGCACCGCCGCCAGCGCATCCGCGCCCGCCTCATGGGCGTCGTCGAGCCGGATGCCGTATTCGGCGCAGACGGCCTCCAGGGTGCGCTTGCCCTTGCGGTAGCGGTCGACGGCCCGGTCGATCGTGTAGGGGTCGATCACCGGTCCCGTCCCGCCCGCCGCGTCGAATCCGCGCTCGGCGAGCGAGGGCAGCCCATGCCGCCGCAACTCCGCGCTGAGCAGCGTCAGATCGAATGCCGCGTTGTACGCGACGACCGGCACGCCGCGTCGCCAGCAGTCCGTCAGCGTCTCGGCGATCTCGTCGGCGACCTCCCGCGCCGGCCGTCCCTCCGCCGCCGCCCGCTCGCTGCTGATGCCGTGGATCGCGGACGCCTGCGGCGGAATCCGCACGCCCGGGTCGGCCAGCCAGGTCCGCCGGGCGATGCCCCGCGGCCCCACCTCGACGATCGCCGCCGTCACGATCCGCGCCTCAAGCGGCTCGGTGCCCGTCGTCTCCAGGTCGAAGCCGACGAGCGGCTCTGCGTGCCAGGCCATGTCTCCCCCCTCTGTGCGCGCGGGGCCCCCAACCGGTTCCCCACTGGCTCTCCACCCTGGCATGCGCCACTGACAACGCCGGGCCGCGGCTTTATCTCAGGACACTGGGCGCGAATCCACCCAGAACGAATCGAACTCCTCGCGGTAGGTCTGGAACAGTCCGTTCTCGGGGTCGACGCCCGCCCGGACCACGGACCGTCCACCGCCCCGCAGGACCAGCACCGGCGCCTCCATGCCGCGTGCCTTGCGCAGATAGGACTGGACGACGGCCACGCCGTCGGGGCCGTCGCCGTCCACCAGATAGGCGTTGAAGCGGGGCGTCTCGTCGAATACCTGGATCTCGAACGCGCCCGGATCGCGCAGCCGGGCGCGGACCCGGCGCATATGGAGGATGTTCATCTCCACCGTGCGGCTCAGCTCGCCCTTCTTGAGGCCGAGTTCGCGCTCGCGCCGCTTGACCGCGCTGCTCGCCGGGTTGAGGAAGAGCAGCCGCACCCGGCAGCCGGACTCGGCCAGCCGCACCAGCCGGCGGCCGGAGAAGTTCTGCACCAGCAGATTGAGGCCGATGCCGATGGCGTCGAGGCGGCGTGCGCCGCCGAAGAGGTCCTCGGCCGGGAGCTGGCGCAGCAGCCGCACCCGGTCGGGGTGGACGGAGACCACGTCCGCGTACCGGTCGCCGACGAGATCCTCCACGGCGTCGACGGGGAGCCGGTCCGCCGAGGGAACGCCCGCCCCGCCGCCCAGTATCTCCAGCAGCCGTGCCGAGGCCCGCTCTGCCTGGGCGAGCACCGCCTCGTTCAGCGCCCGGTTGCGGGAGACGATGTTGCGGGCCACCTCCAGCTCGTCGAGCGCCAGCTCGACATCCCGCCGGTCGTCGAAGTACGGCTCGAAGCAGGGCCAGTGCTGCACCATCAGCTCTCGCAGCTGGGGCAGCGTCAGAAACGACAGGACGTTGTCGTCCGCCGGGTCCAGCAGATAGCCCTTGCGCCGTGAGACCTCGCGGACCGCGACCGCGCGCTGCACCCATTCCTGTCCGGCGGGCCCGGCCGCGGCGACCACCCAGTCGTCGCCGTGGACGGGTTCGTACACCGGCCGCAGCACCGCGGCCACCACCGCCCGCAGCCGCTGCTCGACCAGATTCAGCCAGATGTACGCACGCCCGGCGCGCTGGGCACGTGTGCGCACCTCACTCCAGGCGTCCGCGCCCCAGTCCAGCTCCGCCCCGATCTCCACCGGTCTGGCGAGGGAGACCGCTCCGGGCGGGACGTCTGCGGAGTCCCCCTCGTGCCCCGCGTCACCGGGGGGTAGCTCCAGCCCTCCCGAGCTCACCCTCGCACCGCCTTCCGTACCCCCTCCAACGATCAAGGAAGGGTACTCCGCCTGTGGGACGCCATGCAGCGTATCCACCGTGACGTTTTCCAACTCCCTTGAACCGCCGGTGGTTTCCCGCTGGCGATGTCTGCCCACGTGAGCGGATTCATAGGGATTGCACCCCCGGGCGACAGAAGGAACCCGATGTTGACCGCGCCGTCCACGCCTGTCGGCCGCGGGATCGAGGCGTGAGCGACGATACTTTCGGGGACGATTCGGGCCGAGGGCCTCCAGCACCCGGATCAGAAGTGGAAGAGTCATAAATATGCAGGTCTGGCCGGGACAGGCGTATCCCCTGGGCGCGACGTACGACGGCGCCGGCACGAACTTCGCGGTGTACTCGGAAGCCGCACGGCGTATCGAGCTGTGTCTGCTGCACGACGACGGCTCGGAGACGGCTGTGGAGCTGCGGGAGACCGACGCCTTTGTGCGCCATGCGTATCTGCCGGGTGTGATGCCGGGCCAGCGGTACGGCTTCCGCGTCCACGGCCCGTACGCCCCGGAGCGGGGGCAGCGGTGCAACTCCGCCAAGCTCCTCCTCGATCCGTACGCCCGTGCGATCTGCGGGTCCGTCGACTGGAACGAGTCGGTGTACGGCTATCACTTCGGCCACCCCGACTCGCGCAACGATCTGGACTCCGCGCCGCACACGATGACCTCCGTGGTGGTCAACCCGTACTTCGACTGGGGCGACGACCGCCCGCCGCGCACGGACTACCACCGCACGGTGATCTACGAGGCCCATGTGAAGGGCCTGACCATGCTCCATCCGGAGCTGCCCAAGGAGCTGCGCGGCACCTATGCGGGGCTGGCGCATCCGGCGGTGATCTCGCATCTGACGGAGCTGGGCGTCACCGCGCTGGAGCTGATGCCGGTGCATCAGTTCGTCCATGACAACCGCCTGGCGGACATGGGGCTGAGCAACTACTGGGGCTACAACACGATCGGCTTCTTCGCCCCGCACAACTCCTATGCCTCGTGGGGCGACCGCGGCGAGCAGGTGCTGGAGTTCAAGCAGGCGGTCAAGGCGCTGCACCAGGCGGGCATCGAGGTGATCCTCGACGTGGTCTACAACCACACCGCCGAGGGGAATCACCTGGGGCCCACGCTCTCCTTCCGGGGGCTGGACAACGCCTCGTACTACCGGCTGGCCGCCGACCGCCGCTACTACACCGACACCACCGGCACCGGGAACTCACTGCTGATGCGCAGCCCCCACGTCCTTCAGCTGATCATGGACTCGCTGCGGTACTGGGTCACCGAGATGCATGTCGACGGCTTCCGCTTCGACCTCGCCGCGACGCTCGCCCGCCAGTTCCACGAGGTGGACCGGCTCTCCTCCTTCTTCGACCTGGTGCAGCAGGACCCGGTGGTCAGCCAGGTCAAGCTGATCGCCGAGCCCTGGGACGTCGGCGAGGGCGGCTACCAGGTGGGGAACTTCCCGCCTCTGTGGACGGAGTGGAACGGCAAGTACCGCGACACGGTGCGCGATCTGTGGCGCGGAGAGCCGCGGACGCTGGCGGAGTTCGCCTCACGGCTGACCGGCTCCTCCGACCTCTACCAGGACGACGGACGGCGGCCGCTGGCCTCCATCAACTTCGCCACCTGTCATGACGGCTTTACGCTGCACGACCTCGTCTCGTACAACGAGAAGCACAACGAGGCCAACGGCGAGGGCAATCGCGACGGGGAGAGCTACAACCGCTCCTGGAACTGCGGGGCGGAGGGCGAGACCGACGACCCGGAGGTGCTGGCGCTGCGCGAGCGGCAGATGCGCAACTTCATCGCCACGCTGATGCTCTCCCAGGGTGTGCCGATGCTCAGCCATGGCGATGAGTTCGCCCGGACCCAGCGCGGCAACAACAACGCCTACTGCCAGGACAACGAGCTGTCCTGGGTGCACTGGCCGAAGGCGGGGAGCGAGCAGGAGGGCTCGCTGCTGGCCTTCACCCAGCAGATGGTGTGGCTGCGCCGGGACCATCCCGTCTTCCGGCGGCGGCGGTTCTTCCACGGCCGGCCCGTGGAGGGCACGCATGACGAGCTGTCGGACATCGCCTGGTTCACTCCCAGGGGGGAGGAGATGACCCAGCGGGACTGGCAGGCGGCGCATGCCCGGGCGCTGACGGTGTTTCTGAACGGCCACGCGATCTCGGAGCCGGGTCCCCGAGGGGAGCGGATCTTTGATGACTCGTTTCTGCTGATGTTCAACGCCAGCGCGCAGGGGCTCGACTTCACGGTGCCGGTGAACCACGGCCGCCAGTGGGAGGTGGTGGTGGACACGGGGCGGCCGGAGGGGGTGCCTCCGGGGCAGGGGCCGAAGGTGGCGGCCGGGGAGCGGGTACGGCTGACCGGGCGGAGCCTGGCGGTGCTGCGCAGACCCGCGTAGCCGACGCCAGGGAGCCGAGGGGCGGCGGCTTCGTCCGAGGCACGGCGGCTTGGGCGCGGGCGCTCGCTTGGGCCGGGGCACTCGCTTGGGCCGGTCGGGCGGCGGGCAGGGCGGACCGCCACCCCACGGGGTACGTACGTTTGTATGACCGACACTCCGACTGCCACCTACCGGCTTCAGCTGCAGCCCGGATTCCCCTTCTCCGCCGCGGCCGCGGCCGTGCCGTATCTGGCCTCCCTCGGCGTCTCGCATCTGCATCTGTCGCCGGTGCTGGAGGCGGTGCCGGGCTCGACGCACGGCTATGACGTGGTGGACCACAACCGGGTGCGGGAGGAGCTGGGCGGCGAGCGCGGCCTGCGGCAGCTCGCCCGAAGAGCACGCGAGCACGGCCTCGGACTGGTCCTGGACATCGTGCCGAACCATATGGCCGCCGTGCCGCGCCATAACCGCGCGCTGTGGGAGGTGCTCAGGGAGGGCCCCTCGTCCCCGTACGCCCGCTGGTTCGACGTCGACTGGGAGGCGGGCGGCGGAAAGATCCTGCTGCCGGTGCTGGCGGGGCGCCTCGGGGACGAGCTGGGCACGCTGCGCGTGGAGGGCGGTGTGCTGCATTACGGGGAACACCGTTTTCCGCTGCGCGCGGGGACCGCCGGCCTGACGGACCCAAGAGAGCTGCTGGACGCCCAGTGGTACCGGCTGTGCTGGTGGCGGCTGGCGCGCACCGAGCTGAACTACCGGCGCTTCTTCACCGTCTCGGAGCTGATCGGGGTGCGGGTGGAGGACCCGGAGGTGTTTGCCGCCACCCATGCCACGGTGGTGCGGCTGGTGCGGGAGGGCGTGGTCCAGGGGCTGCGGGTGGACCACCCGGACGGCGTCGCGGACCCGGAGGCGTATCTGCGGCGGCTGGCCGAGGCGACCGGAGGGCGCTGCTGGACCGTGGCGGAGAAGATCCTCACCGGGGACGAGCGGCTGCCCAAGGGCTGGGCCGTCGCCGGGACGACCGGGTACGACGCGCTGCGCCGCATCGACGGGGTGTTCCTCGACCCGGACGGGCTCGACAAGCTGACGTACCACTACCGGGAGTTCACAGGTGCGGCCGACGACCGGGGAGGCTCCTGGGAGGCGACGGCGCGCCGCGCCGCGTACAAGGTGATCACCCACGATCTGGCCGCGGAGACCGCGGCGCTCACCCGGATGGCGCAGCGCCTGTGCGCCGCCGCCCCCGCGCCGCGCGACCATGCGCCGTGGGCGCTGCGCCGGGCGGTGCGGGAGCTGCTGGTGCGGATGCCGGTCTACCGCCCATACCGCGACGGCGGCGAGCAGGTGCTCACGGCGGAGGCCGCCCGGCGGGCGAAGGCGGCGTTCGCGGTCCCGGAGGAGGCGGAGGCCGTCGACGCGGTGCGGGATCTGGCGCTGGGGCGGGGCGGCGAGGGACCGCTGCACGAGGCGTTCCGGGCGCGGTTCGCGCAGACGTCGTCGGCGCTGCGCGCCAAGTCCGTGGAAGACCTGGCGTTCTACCGGTACACGCCGCTGCTGTCGGCGAACGAGGTGGGCGGCGAGCCGGGCGACCCGGCGGTCGGCCCGGACGCCTTCCATGCGTACTGCGCCCGGATGGCGCGCGACTGGCCGGCCTCCGGCACGGTGCTGACCACGCATGACACCAAGCGCAGCGCCGACGTGCGGGCGGCGATCGCGGTGCTGTCGCAGTTCCCCGGCGAGTGGGCGGAGTTCGTGGAGAAGATCGGCGTGCAGGCGGCGCGTCTGGAGGGCGGCCGGGCGCCGGACGCGCATCTGGCGTGGACGGCCTGGCAGACCGCCCTGGGTTTCGGCTTCCCGTACCCGGACAGGCTGCAGGGCGCCCTGCTGAAGGCGGTGCGCGAGGCGGGGCTGCACACCAGCTGGACGGAGCCGGACGCGGCATATGAGCAGGCGGTCGCGGACTTCGTCGCGGCGGGTCCTGCCGGGCCTCCGCTGTATACGACGGCGCTGTTCCGCCGCGGGATCGACGCGCATGTACGGGCCAATGTGCTGGGCGCGACGCTGGTGCAGCTGACGATGCCGGGGGTGCCGGAGGTGTACCAGGGCGCGGAGGGCGAGTACCTCGCGCTCGTGGACCCCGACAACCGCGCTCCCGCGCGCTTCCCGTCCGCCGCGGCGGTCCGGAGCGACGACGGGCTCCGGCCCCGCAGCCTGACCGCGGAGAAGCTGGCCCTGACGGCCGCGGCCCTGCGGCTGCGCCGGGAGCGGCCCGGAGTATTCGGCCCGGGGTCGTCGTACGCTCCGCTGTACGCCTCGGGGGGCGCGGCCGACCTGTGCCTGGCGTTCTGCCGCTCGCCGGAAGCGGGCACGGCGCACACGGCAGACACGGCGGACGCGGCGCACACGGCGGACGCGGCGGACGCGGCGGACACGGTCGGCACGGATGCCGGCTGCGCGGTCGTCACTGCGGTGACCCGGCTGTCGCGGCGGCTGGACCGGTCCGGCGGCTGGGGGGACACCACGCTGCCGCTCCCGGACGGCCGCTGGCGCGATGTGCTCTCAGCGGGACGCTCCTTCGGCGGCGGCCCCCTCGCGCTGGGCGAGCTGTTCGCGGACCGCCCGGTGGCGCTGCTGGTCCGGGATGCCGGGGAGGGGGATCAGACGTCCGCGGCGCAGTCCGCGTAGTCGACCGTGGTAGTCGACCGTGCGTCCTGGAGGACGCGTCCGTCAGCGCGCCGTGAGGCGGAAGCTCATCCTCCCGAAGCCGACCATGTCGCCGTCCTGGACGACGACCGAGCCGACGACGCGGCTGCCGTTGACCGTGGTGCCGTTGGTGGAGCCGAGGTCGCGCAGGACCCACAGACTGCCCTGGCGGCTCAGCTCGGCGTGCATCCGGGAGACCGTGTCATGGCTGAGTCTGAGGCCGTTGCCCGGGTCGCGGCCGATCCGCAGGGGGTGGGGGCCGGGCTCGGGGAGCAGCAGCGGGGGCAGCTTCTCCGCCTGCCAGGCCCGGCGCAGCCGCACCGAGAACGCCGACACCCGCCCCACCGTGCCGTACAACCACTGCGACCAGCGGCTCTCACCTTCCAGATCGGCGGTGAGGGCGCGCAGTTCCTCGCTGTGGCGGGCCGCGAGCGCCAGCTCCATTCGGTGCACAAAGGTGTCGTGCGACAGCTTCCCCTGCGCCGCCCCCTCTCTGAGCACACCGATGACGCGGTCGCGCTCGGCGTCGGAGAGCCGGGCGGGCTCGGTCTGGAACTCATGGGAGGACGTCACACAGGGAATTGTCGGCCCGCCGGGTCGAACGTGTCCAGAACAAGCCGACCGGGCCGGACAGCGGCGCCAATCTGATTGCCGATCAGGTATTGCTCCTGCTTGGGGGTGTCCGTAGGCTCCGGACACCCCCGAGCTGATGGCGAGCGGTCCATGACAACCGAAGACGCGCGAGGAGAGACGGCCCCCGGTCCGGCGCCGGGGCCGCACGCCGAGCCGCGGGTGCGTGTCGGCGGTGGCTGGATCGCGGGTCTCGTACTGGCCAATCTCGGCCTCTACATGGCCTTTTTCACCCCGATCCAGATGCTGCTCGCCGAGCAGATCGAGGCGGTCGACCCAGTGGGCAAGGAGGTCGCGCTCGGCTGGGTGACCGGGGCCGGGGCGCTGGTGGCGGTGGTCGCCAATCCGCTGGCGGGCGCTCTCTCGGACCGTACGGGCGGGCGCTTCGGGCGGCGGCATCCATGGCTGCTGGGCGGGGCGCTCGCCGGGGCCGCGGGACTCGCGGTGACGGCGGCGCAGTCGACCGTGGCCGGGGTGGCCGTCGGCTGGTGTCTGGCCCAGCTCGGGCTGAACGCGATGCTCGCCGGGGCGAACGCGGTCGTCCCCGACCAGGTGCCCGTCCGTCAGCGCGCCGCCGTGTCCGGCTTCATCGGGATTCCGCAGACGCTGGGGCTGGTCGTCGGGGCGCTGCTGACAACCGTCGTGGCGACCGGGCTCACGGCCGGGTATCTGCTGCTCGCGGCCCTGGTGGTGGTCTGCGCACTGCCCTTCGTGCTGCTGACGCGCGACCCGCCCTCGCCGCGCGCACAGCGCAGGCGGGAGACCGTGCGGCTCACCGACTTCTGGGTGGACCCGCGGCGTCATCCGGACTTCGGCTGGGCCTGGCTGACCCGGTTCCTGGTGATGCTGGGCAATGCCATCGGCACGCTGTACCTGCTGTACTTCCTCAAGGACGCGGTGGGGTACCCGGATCCGGACGAGGGGGTGCTGATCCTGACACTCCTCTACACCGCGGGGGTCGTCGTCACCGCGGTCGCGGGCGGGGTGGTCTCCGACCGGCTGGGGAAGCGGAAGGCGCTGGTGGCGGTGAGCTCCGCGGTGATGGCGGCGGCGTCGTCGCTGCTGGTGTTCTGGCATTCCTGGCCGGTGGCGATGGCGGCGGCGACGCTCCTGGGGCTGGGCTTCGGGGCGTATATCGCGGTCGATCAGGCGCTGATCACCCAGGTGCTGCCGACGGCGGGCGACCGGGCCAAGGACCTGGGCGTGATCAATGTCGCGAACTCCGCGCCCCAGGTCCTGGGCCCGGCGCTGGCCGCGCCGGTCGTGGCGTACGCGGGCGGATACTCCGGGCTGTATCTGACCGCGACCGCGGTGACGGCCCTCGGCGGGATGCTGGTGTGGAAGATCCGCTCAGTGCCGTGACGGCCGTATGCCCTTCTGCTGCCCGATGACATCCCGGTACCAGCGGTACGAGGCCTTGGGGGTGCGCTTCAGCGTCTCGTAGTCGATGTGCACCAGGCCGAAGCGCTGGGAGGTGCCCTCCGCCCATTCGATGTTGTCGGTGAGCGACCAGGTGAAGTAGCCGCGCACATCGACGCCCTGTTCGATGGCCTGGTGGAGCGCGCGCAGATGGGCGTCAAGGAAGGCGATGCGGCGCTGGTCGTCGATGCCGTCGTACGAGCAGCCGTTCTCGGTGACGAACAGCGGCGGCAGCCGTTCGCCGAAGCGTTCCTTCAGGGAGACGAGCAGTTCGCGCAGCCCGTCGGGCACGACCGGCCAGCCGAAGTCAGTGTGCTCCCCGGTCTCGATCTCCCGCAGTCCGAAGGGGAGTTCCGCGGGCATGCCGACCCCGGCGAAGGCCCCGAGGGCCTGCTGGGACGGGCCGCCGACGAGCATGGGGTGGTAGTAGTTCACCCCGTACCAGTCGAGTGGGGCCGCGATCACGGCGAGGTCGTCGGCGACGGGGCCGGGCAGCAGGGCGGCGAGGTTCTCGTCCGGGTAGCGGCCGGTGAGCAGGGGGTCGGCGTACATCCAGTTGGCGATCGTGTCGTAGAGCCGGGCGCCCGAGCGGTCCTCCTCACCGGTGCCGGCGGTCCATACGGGTGAGTGGGAGACGGCGAGGCCGATGTTGTCCGCCCCGGCGGCGCGCAGCGCCCGTACGGCGAGGCCGTGTGCGAGGAGCTGGTGGTGGGCGGCGGGCAGCGCGTCGAAGAGCAGCTGCCGTCCGGGGGCGTGCTCCCCCAGGGCATAACCCAGGAGAGTGACTTCCGCCGGTTCATTGACAGTGATCCACATCGGTACGCGGTCGGCGAGCCGCTCTGCGACGGCCTGTGCGTACTCCGCGAAGCGGAAGGCGGTGTCGCGCTCCAGCCAGCCGCCCGCCTCGTCCAGTGGAAGGGGGGTGTCCCAGTGGTAGAGGGTGGGGGCGGGGGTGATGCCGTGGGCGCACAGCTCGTCGACCAGCCGGTCGTAGAAGTCCAGCCCGCGGGCGTTCACCGGCCCGCTGCCGCCGGGGATCACCCGCGGCCAGGAGACGGAGAAGCGGAAGGCGTCTGCGCCGAGTCCGGCGAGGAGGGCGACATCCTCGCGGTAGCGCTCGTAGAAGCCGGTGGCGCGGGCGGCGTCGGCGCCGTCCTTGATCCGGCCCCGGGCGGCGAAGGCGTCCCATCCGGAGGGGCCCTTGCCGTCGGCGTCCACCGCGCCCTCGGTCTGGAAGGCGGAGGCGGCGGCCCCCCAGAGGAAGCCGGGCGGGAAGGCGGGCAACGGCGGCGCGGGAAGCGGCGGCATCGTCATGGGGCGTGACCTTAATGGCCGCAACGACACGCCTGAAGACCCCGGACTTGTCAGGATGGAGGTGTCCGTCGCCGGATGGAAGCCGAAGACTCGACGACGAGGGGACCGGCTGTGCTGTTCGAGGTGTGGGCGCCGAAGGCCGAGGAGCGGGTGTCGCTGTGGCTGGAGGGCGTCGAGCTTCCGATGGAGCGCCGTTCCGGCGGTCTGGAAGGCTGGTGGAATGTTCAGGCAGGGGCCGCGGCAGGGGCCCGGTACGGCTTCAGTCTGGACGGCGGCCCGGTGCTGCCCGACCCCCGCTCACGCCGCCAGCCGGACGGGCCCGACGGGCCGAGCGCGGTGGTCGACCAGGACAGCCACATCTGGCGCGCCGCCTGGGCGGGCCGGCCCCTGACCGGGGACTCGGTGCTGTACGAGCTGCACATCGGCACCTGGACGCGCGCCGGCACCCTGGACGCGGCTGCCGAACACCTCGGCGAGCTGGCGGAGTTGGGGATCACCCATGTCGAGCTGATGCCCCTCTGCCCGTTTCCGGGGGTGCACGGCTGGGGGTACGAGGGGGTGTCCCTGTGGGCGGTGCACGAGCCGTACGGCGGGCCGGAGGCCCTCAAGCGCTTCGTCGACACCGCCCATGGCCATGGCCTGGGGGTCGTGCTGGACGTGGTGCACAACCACCTCGGCCCCTCGGGCAACCATCTGCCCGCCTTCGGCCCCTACTTCACCGACGCCCACCACACACCCTGGGGCGCGGCGGTCAATCTGGACGCGCCCGGCTCCGACGAGGTCCGGGCCTATCTGCTGGGCAGCGCGCTGGCCTGGCTGCGTGACTACCGGATCGACGGGCTGCGGCTGGACGCGATCCATGCGCTCGCCGACAGTCGCGCGCTGACCTTTCTGGAGGAGCTGTCCGCCGCCGTCGACGAGCTGTCGGCCGAGCTGGGCCGGCCGCTCTTTCTGATCGCCGAGTCCGACCTGTGCGATCCGCGGACGACGCGCCCGCGCGAGGAGGGCGGTCTGGGGCTGCACGCCCAGTGGAACGACGACTTCCACCATGCCCTGCACACCGCGCTGACCGGGGAGTCACATGGCTACTACGCGGACTTCGCCCGCGCCCCGCTGGCCGCGCTCGCCAAGACCCTGACCCGCTGTTTCTTCCACGACGGCGTGTACTCCACCTTCCGCGGGCGCACACACGGCCGCCCGGTCGACGTGGTGCGCACTCCGGCGCACCGGTTCCTCGGCTATGCCCAGACCCATGACCAGATCGGCAACCGGGCCCTCGGCGACCGGCTCTCCGCCACGCTCGCCCCGGGGCTGCTGGCCTGCGCCGCGACACTGGTGCTGACCGGGCCCTTCATCCCGATGCTGTTCATGGGAGAGGAGTGGGGGGCGCGCACACCCTGGCAGTTCTTCACCGACCACACCGACCCGGACCTGGCGCGCGCGGTACGGGAGGGCAGACGCAGGGAGTTCGCGGCGCACGGCTGGGCGGCCGAGGAGATCCCCGATCCGCAGGACCCCGCCACCCGGGAGCGGTCCTGTCTGGACCGTGCGGAGCGTGCGCGCCCCGAGCACGCCCGGCTGCTGGCCTGGCACCGGGAGCTGATCGCACTCCGCCGTGAGCAGCCCGATCTGGCCGACCCGGACCTGGCCGCCGTCCGCACCGCCTACGACGAACAGGCGCGCTGGCTCGCCTTCCGCCGCGGCGATCTGCGCATCGCCGTCAATCTCGCCGGGGCCCCGGCCGAGATCCCCCTCGGCGGAGCCCGCGCCGGGGCCACCGACGGCGGAGGCAAGGGCGGCGCCCGGATCCTCGCGGCATGGGACCCGGTGGAGCCCCCGGGCGCGGACGGGGTGCTGCGACTGCCGCCGCAGTCCTGCGCCGTGGTGGCGGAGACATAGGACAGGATCTGACGCGGGGCCTGGCGCGGGATCTGGCGCAGAAGCTGGACCCGGGCGGTTCCTGATCCCGCAGCCGCGGTGCGGGCTGTGCTGTGTGCTACTCCACGATCGCCATCTCCCTCCCCGTGGTGTTGAGACGGCGGCCGCCGTCCTCCGTCACCGTGACGATGTCCTCGATGCGGACGCCGAAGCGGCCCGGCAGATAGACGCCCGGTTCGATGGAGAAGCACATGCCGGGGACGAGCGGCCGCTCCTCACCCTCGACCAGATACGGCGGCTCGTGGGTGGTCACCCCGATGCCGTGGCCGGTGCGGTGGATGAAGTACTCCCCGTATCCGGCCTCGGCGATCACCTGACGGGCGGCCCGGTCCACGTCCTGGCAGGCCGCCCCAGGCCGCACCGCCTCAAACCCCGCCTGCTGCGCCTCCCGTACGACGTCATGGACGCGCCGCTCCTCGGCGGACGGCTCGCCGACATGCACCGTGCGGGTGGTGTCGGAGCCGTATCCGTGCTTGAGGCCGCCGAAGTCAAGGACCACCATGTCGCCGTCGGAGATGGTGCGGGCGCCGGCCTCATGGTGGGGATTCGCGCCGTTCGGCCCGGAGCCGACGATGGTGAAGTCGACCTGGGAGTGCCCGAAGTGCTTGAGCAGGGCGGCGAGATCCGCGGCGACCTCGCTCTCCGCACGCCCGGCGAAGCGCACCTTCAGAATCTCGCCGTACGCCTCGTCGGCCGCCGCGCCCGCCGCAGCGAGCAGCTCCACCTCCCGAGCGTCCTTCACGGCGCGCAGCATCGGAAGCGCCTCGGCCAGCGCCGTGTACGCGGTGCCGGGCAGTCTGCTCTGCAGGCCCAGCAGATGCAGCGCCCAGGTGTTGTCGCTGACCGCGAAGCGGCCGTCGGGGGCGAGCAGCGGGGCCGTGAGCGCGTAGGGGTCCTTTCCGTCCGTCCAGTCGAGCACGGTGAACGCCGCCGCGCCGGGGGCCTGGTGGGCATCGGGGGCTTCCAGGGCCGGGACCACCAGCACCGGGTCGCGCCCCGCGGCGAGGACGAGCAGGGTGAGCCGCTCAAGATCGGTCGGAGGGCGATAGCCGGTCAGATAGACGAGGTCGGGTCCGGGAGCGATGAGCAGGCCCGTGAGCCCCGCCTCGGCGGCGGACTCCACGGCGCGGGCCATGCGGGCGCGGTAGTCGTCGGCCGTGAAAGGGGCGGGGCCGGGGGGAGCTGCGGGAGCTGCGGGGTCTGTGGACATGGCTCCATGCTGCCGCCGGATCAGTTGCGCCGCGAGCCCTGTGGATAACTCGGCCGGGCCGGGGGCGGCGACGGCCTCGCGCGTCAGCCGAGGCGCACCACGAGGTCGGCGCGGGCACGGCCACGGGCCACCAGCCGGGCGTTGGGCTCGTCGGAGTCGCGAACCCAGCGCTCGGCGTGTGTGCGCTCCTTGCCGTACTTCATATGACGGCGGATCAGCCGCGGTACCCGTACGGCGTCGTCGAGGTCGACGAACCACACCTCGTCGAGCAGCGGCCGGACGGCGGCCCACTCCCCTTCGTCGTGCAGCAGATAGTTGCCCTCGGTCACCACGAGGGGGACATCCGCGGCGACGGGGATGCTGCCCGCGACCGGCTCCTCAAGCGCCCGGTCAAAGGCGGGGGCGTAGACCACGGGCTCCCGAGGGGTTCTCAGCCGGGTGAGCAGCGCGGTGTATCCGGCGGTGTCGAAGGTGTCCGGCGCGCCCTTGCGGGCCGCCCGGCCGAGCCGGTCCAGTTCGGCCCGGGCCAGATGGAAGCCGTCCATGGGGACGAGGACGGCCAGTCCGCCCAGGGCGTCGGCGATCTGGCCCGCGAGCGTGGACTTGCCCGCGCCCGGCGCGCCGGCGATGCCCAGGAGCCGTCGCCGTCCGCCGGCGGCAAGGGCGCGGGCACGGTCCACGAGAGCGGAGACGGGGGGTGTCACGGATGTCATTCTCCCACTGGCGTACCGGTTCCCGGGCGGTGACAGTGTGCGGGTCCGTCGAGAACACTCGTCGTCATGGATGTGGCGGGCGGGAAAGGTCCGGCGGACCGACAGCCGACGGGAGCGCCAGGGGCGACGGGGGCCGCGGCGCTGATCGCCGGTGTGGAGTCGTACGCGGCGGGCCCCTCTTGGGACCTCGACGGGCCGGTCCGCGACGCGCTGGCGTACCGTGACTGGCTGCTCAGCTGCCTGGGGATGGCTCCGCAGGCGGTGACGCTGCTGCTGTCGCCGCTGCCGGGCAGTCTCCGGCTCGTCGAGGACGCGGGCGCCGTCTGGCGCCGCGCCGACCAGGAGTGCGTGCGGCATGCGGTGTTCCAGGAGCTGGCGGCCGAGAGCAGCGAGTGGCTGTTCGTGGCCTGGTCCGGCCGTGGGCTGGTGGACCGGGACGGACGCAGACGGCTGTTGTGCGCCGACGCGACGGAGCACGCTCCGCGCTGTCTGGATCTGGAGGCGGCGCTGGCGGCCTTCCGTCCCGATGCGGCGCCGGAGCATCCGCGGCAGCTGTGGCTGGTGGACGTCCACGGACAGTCCCCCGGGGGCGTCCCGCGGCCCGGCCCGGCGCATTGCGGCCGGCCGCACGCCACCCGCGGCCAGCAGGTGCTCTTCGCCATCAGCCCCGGCGGCCAGCGCCGCCCCGGAGGCCTCGGAGGCCCCCGCGGCCCCGGCGGAACGACCGCCGGCCGTTTCGGCGCGGAGGCACAACGGCTGCTGCGCGCCCACCCCGAGTGGCGGTACGACTCCCGGCAGCTCGCCGACGCGCTGCGCGAGCGCTTCGCCTCCGCCATGACGGCGAGCGCGGACGTGGCCGCTCCGGCCCGGGCTTCGGCGCGCCCCCGCCTCACTCTGGACGACCGGCGCAGGCTGTACGAGGCGCTGGCGGCCGTTCCCGTGATGCAGGATCCCGGGCTGCGGGCCGCGGTCATCGATCAGCTGCCGCCGGAGATCGCGTCGAGCGTGCCCCGCTCCCCTGTGATGCGCGTCGAGATCCTGGAGCTGATCGGGACCTGCGCAGCCTTCGAACACGGACTGCGGCATCTGTGGGAGGCGGTGTCGCTGCTCGACGCGGGGTCGCTCGCGCTGGCGGACCTGGAGCGTACGCTGCGCGGCACCCCGGAGTGGTGCGCTCCGGACTGACGGACCCGGTCCGCCCGCGGCCGCCGAACCGCCTACATCGGCCAACGTCACGGCCAGGGTGGCTGGTTGGGGATGTTTCCGCGGCTGTGGGGTTGGGCCATGATGTAAGAGCGGGTCGAACACAGCTCGGATTTTCGGGGAGGTCTGCCCAAGGATGGAGACTCCGGAAAGTGCCATCAGGTCGGTCCTGCCTGACTTGACGGACGCCTCCCTCGACCAGCTGCGCGCACAGCGCAGCGCCTGCCGGGAGAAGGCCAAGCGGCAGCTGCTCAAGGCCCTGGGCGGACCGACGACCGCGGCCACCGGCACAGGCAATCCGAGTTGGACGGTCTGACGCCGCGGGCTGCTGACCGGCCGCCGGACG
This sequence comes from Streptomyces sp. PR69, assembly GCF_026420845.1. GTDB lineage: Bacteria > Actinomycetota > Actinomycetes > Streptomycetales > Streptomycetaceae > Streptomyces. The sequence continues at coordinate 202,223 of NZ_JAOWCB010000004.1, forward strand.
GCGAGCGCCGACACAGCCTGACCACCCGGCAGTTCGAGAGCCTGGCACGGGGCGAGGGAGAATTCGAGGCACTGATCGCCCTCGCAGACGCGGAGACCAGCCGACGGCTGCTCATGCTCGATCTGCTCATGGATTTCCTGGTCGTCCGGCCGGCGGCCACCGGCCCGCTCCCGGCTGCCCAGCGGGCCTGGGAGCTGCTCGCATCCGCCCAGCGCGATGCCCCCGAGACCGTCCGCGAGCTCATCGGTCTGCCGGAGACCGGGCTCTGGCTCGGCCGGCTGCTGCGCCGGCTGCATCTCCCCCGCGAGGACGAGCGGCTGCCGCTGTGGGCCGATGTCGGCCGGCTGCACGCGCTCGCCGCCGCGGCAGCGGCACGCGCGGGCCTGGAGTTCTCTCTTCCGCTTCCCTCCCGCACCGGACGCGTCGAGCTGCCAGGACTGGGTCAGGCCAGGCTGGCCGACCGTACCCCCTGGGGCGTCGCGGTGCTGACGGCCCAGGACGACGCCGTGACACTGCGCACCCCCTCATCGGTGCTCCGGCTGCCCCGGCCGCTGTCCCACAGCGCACCGGGCTGGCGTCCCCTGCACAGCTTCCAGGCCGCCAGGGACCGGGACGGACATCCGCTGCGGATCATCCTGGACGACATCGGCGGACAGCGCATCGCGCCCCCTCCCATCGGCGCGGCCCGGCCGCTCTCCGCGGCCGCGGCGCGGCGCTGGACGGCACTGCTGCGGGACGCCTGCGCGCTCCTCGCCGAGACGGATCCCCCGTCCGCCGCCGCGGCTCATGTCCTGCTGCGCACCGTACAGCCGATGAACGCCCATGAGCCGTTCCGCGTCCGCAGCGTCACCAGTGCCGACGCGGTCGGCGGCTGTGCTCTCTCCTGGCCCGGTTCTGCGCTGTCCTGCGCCGCGACGCTGGCGCACGAGCTCCAGCACAGCAAGCTCAGCGCCCTCGGGCACCTTGCGCCCCTGTACGAGGCAGCGGACCCCACGGACCGGGAACGTCTCTATTACGCGCCCTGGCGTGACGATCCGCGGCCGCTGTCCGGCATGCTCCAGGGCGTTTACGCCTTCGCCGGAGTCGCCCGGTTCTGGCGGGCCCAGACGCTGCGGCAGGACACGGACTGCGAGGGCCTCGCCTGGTTCGAATCCGAGCTGTGGCGGCGTCAGCTGCGCCATGTGCTGCCCGCGGTGGCCGGGGATCCGGCGCTGACCGATGTGGGGCGGCGGCTGCTGGCGCGGCTGCGCGCCGCCGTGGACGGCGCACGCGCCGACGGGCCGCGGTCGCCGACGGCGTGCCGGGCCGCCGGTCTGGCCCGGTCGCTTGCCCGGGACCACCGGGCTCTGTGGCGACTGCACCATGTCCGTCCGCGACCCGATGACATAGAGCGGCTGGCCGCCTTGTGGCGGCGCGCCCCGGACGCGGCCCCGACGCTGCCGGCCGCCCGTCTGGACACGGCGCCGGACCGCAGGGAACGGCACCTCGACGCGCGGGCCGTGCTCGCGCGTTTTGCGCTGACCACCCCGACGGCCCTGCACCGGATCGCCGACAGCGGCCTGGACCACGTCCCGGGGGTCAGCGGCGCGAGCCGCGCCGACGTGCTGTGGGCGAGCGGCCGCGCGCCTGAGGCGGTACTCGCCTGCACCGCCGCGCTCGCCGATCCGCACCGGGCCAAGGGCGAGGGGGCCCCGTCCGCATGGGCCGGGCTCGCGCTGGCCCTGGCGGACTGCGGCCGGTCCCCCGAGGCCGTCCGCGGGCTGTGGACCGTGCCGGAGCTGATCAGCGCGGTCCATCTGACCGTGGCGGAGCAGACCGGGGCGCCGCCCGATCCGGTGGCCCTGGCCGGGTGGCTGGGCCGCGGGCTCGACCGGCGCGTCTGATCCGCCCGCCGGCGGACCGGGCCATCCGGGGCTTCCGCCGGGCGCAGGCCGATGACCGGACGCACGCCTATGACCGGACGCACGCCCATGACGTCGGCGAGGCGGGACCGGTGGCCGCGCCTGTGCTCAGCCACCGGACTTAAGGTGTACGGCGGCCAAGCGCGGGCCGCCCGCCGCCCACGCGGCAATGGCCGCCGCTACAGCGGCATCGGGTCGATGTCGCAGTTCGCCCGCCGCCAGGCCAGCGCGTCCGCGCACGCGGGATGGTCCTCGCCCAGCTTCTCCGTGATCGCCGCGACCGCCGCCGCATGCACCGACTCCGCCTCCTGCGTACGCCCCACGGCCCGCAGGTCCAGGGCGAGGTTGGCGCGCAGCACCAGGGCGGTCGGATGGGCGGCGCCCAGGTGTTCCTCGACCAGGGCGAGCGTCTGCTCGTCCAGTTCCAGGGCCGCGGCCGAGTCGCCCTGGGCGAACAGGTCGTTCGCCAGGTTGATCGAGCAGACCAGCGTGGAGGGATGCGTCGCGCCGAGCTTCTCCTTCAGCCGGGCGAGCGCCGACTCATTGAGCTTGCGCGCCGCGTCCACCCGGTCGAGGAGCCGCAGCGTCACGGCCAGATTGACGTCGGCGGACGCCGTGTGCGGATGGTCCGGACCCAGTGTCTCCGCGTACAGGTCCCTGGTGCGCTCGCCCAGTTGTGCCGCCTGCTGGAGTTCGCCGTTCTGCCGCAGGTCGATGGAGAGGTTGAGGGAGATCTGCAGAATGTCGGGGGCCCGCTCGCCGTAGCGGTCGGTGAGCGCGGCCCGCGCCACCCGGGTGTTCTCCAGCGCCTCCGCGTGCCGGCCCGCCCTGCGCTGGGCGACGCCCAGCCTGGCGATGGCGCGCAGCGTCATCGGGTGGGCCTCGCCGTACACCTCCCGGGACTTCTCCACGCCCTCGTCGCACATCATCACGGCCTGCGTGTACTCGCCGAGCTCCTGGCGGTCCAGGGCGACGGATGCCTCCGAGGCGAGCGTGGTGGGGTTGTCCGCGCCGAATGTCTGCACCTTGGAGCGCCAGCAGGCCTCGTCCAGCGCCAGCGCCCGCTGGAAGTCGCCGTTGACGCGCAGGCAGACGGCCAGATTGGCGGCGTGCTGGAGGGTGTCGGGGTCGTCGTCGCCGAAGGCCCGCACCGACCGCTCATAGACCTCCTCGTCGAATTCCAGCGCTCCCCGGAAGTCACCGCTCACTCTGCGGTCGCTGGAGACCTGGCCCTTGACCCGCAGATACTCCTCCTCCATGTCCTGGCCTGCCGCCTCCAGCGTGCTGAGCATGCGCTCGCCCAGCTCCGCCGCCTCCGTGTAGGCGCCCATCCGCCACAGGACGAAGCGCAGATGCCTGCCGAGGACGATCGTCTGCGGGTCGCCCTCGCCGAAGGCGTCGCGCCACACGGCGTAGACCTGGCGGGCGAAGTCGAGCGCCGCCTCGTGGTCGCCCCAGTAGAAGAGATACTCGGCGACGTTGTAGACCATCTGCCGTACGTTGCGGTGCTCGGAGTGCATCGCCCGGGACACGATGACATGCGGGTACAGCTCGCCGAAGCGTGCCCAGTTCTGCGGATCCCGCGGGTCGCTGGGCGCGTTCGCCGCCAGCATCAGATGCGCGCCGCGGCGGAACCGGTCCCGCTGCTCCTCCGTCATACGGGCGGAGAGCACCGCCTGCACCAGCCGGTGCATCTGAATGGAGTTCGTCCGGTGGTCGATCTTCGCCAGCGAATACCGGCTGATTTCCCGGATGGCCCTGCTGAGCCGGATCGGGTCGGTGAAGATCCGGTCCAGTTCCGGTGCGATGGGCTCCGGGAGGGCATTGGAGAAGAACTGCCGGGAGATTGGCTCCGGAGCGAAATAGGAGCACAGCTGGAGGAGTTGCAGAGCCCCCGGATTCTTCGTCTCGACATGGTCGAGGGAGACATTCCAGGCGGTGGCGACCGTTTCTTCGTACTGGGTCGGAGGTGACACCGCCATGAGTTCGGCGCGCTTTTCTTCAAACACCCTCAAGTATTCGGCAGCGGGCATGCCGGTCTCGGCACGCCACGCCGAGGCCTGCTCCACCGCGAGCGGCAGGTCGCCGAGGACCTCGGCGAGCATGTCGGCGTCGTCATCGGTGAGATCGGGGTTGCGCCGGCGCAGCAGCTGAATGCTCTCGCTGCGGTCGAACACATCGACCTCAAGAGGATGCGCCAGGGTGTTCCACTGGGGATTGCGCGAGGTCACGATGACCGAACCGGTCGGCCCGCCCTCGGGTGCACTGGGGAAGTACTCTTGCACTGCGTTCGGACTTTCCGCGTTGTCGAAGACCAGCAGCCAATTGCTGTAGGGCACCCCGGTGCGCAGCGCCTCCAGAACGGCCGGCACCGCGGTGATGGCTTCCGAACTGACCGGCAGGTGCATCCTGCGGGCCAGTTCCACGAATGCCTGCTGGATCTGTGTGGGACGCTCAGCCGGAATCCACCACACCAGGTCATACTCAGCAGCATGCCGGTAGACGAACTCCAGGGCCAGCTGAGACTTGCCGACGCCGCCCATGCCGTGCAGGGCATGGGGCAGTACGGCGGTGGGCCCGGAGCGCAGGCCGCGCTCCAGGGCCACCAGAAGGTCCGCCCGGCCGGTGAAGACGAGGTTGCGCGGCGGCATATTGCCCCAGATGGCCGGAGTCGCCGGACGCGGTCCGCCGGCGGTCAGACTTTGCTGATGCTCGCGTTCGGACGCGACGGGGCCCGTGCTCACTGGTGTCTCTCCTTCTCCTGCTCCTGGACAAGCGGGTCCTGTTCCCGGACCGGCTGGGGTGGTTCCGGCTAGGGCAGCCGATGGCAGCCCTCCGGCGAACGAGTGATGAAGCGTCGAGGAATCGTGGTGTTCGGGTGAAAGTCGCGGTGGCAGGGGGGAGTCCGGAAGCACGAAAGGGGGCGCGGGCTGCTGCCCACGCCCCTTGCCGCGCCCCTGCTCGCTCCGTACGCTCTCCTCTGCCGTCCGGGCCACCAGGGCGTCGAGTTGCCTTGCGCGGTGCATATGCGGGCCGCTCAGGGCATGCAGGACGATGCGCTCGACCTCGCGGAAGGCAGCGTCCCCGCCCCGCACATCCGCCGTCCCGCCCGCCTCGCCCGTCACGCCTGGCCCGACCGTCCCAGCCGTCACGCCCGCCTCGCCCGTAACGCCTGCCTCGCCGTCCAGATACGACAGCAGGTCGCGCGCCGCCGCGTTCCGCGGAGCCAGATACTCCGCCGCCCGCCGCAGCGCACGCTCCGTCGCGTCCCTGCTCCCGTGCGCCAGCAGTTCCTCGCGCACCCCTTCGTCGAAGAGAAACGAGCCGGTCGCGTCGCCGCAGTCGGGCAGCGGCTTCACCAGGCCGCTGATGAGGAACTCGGCCAGATGGACCGGGTGGGAACGCGGCATGGTGCGCCGCTGGATCTCGGTCATCGTCGGCAGATCGAGCTGCACGGCGGCCATCCGGGTGGCCAGGGCGAACGCCTCGGGGGAGGCCCAGCCGCGAAAGCGGGCCACCCGCTCGACGGCCGACTGGCCGACGGCCGCCGGCTGGCGGCCGGCCGGCTGCCCGGGCCGGGCCCGCGGATCGACCAGCACGGCGGCCAGCTCGACGCTGCGCGGCCCGCTCGCCCCCACGAAGCGGGCCCAGGGGCCCAGCCATTCGGGCCTCAGCTCCAGCACCGGAACCGGCACAGGCGCCGCCCGCCCCCGTGACAGCCGGGAGCGCAGCAGCTCAGAAAGCGCCTCGGCCGGCTCCCACAGGGTCCTGGCGTGCGGGGCCCAGGGACCCGCCGCGCGCAGCCGGACCAGGGACGGGAGCAGCCCAGTGCGGGGCCACAGCCGCTGGGGCAGCAGCTGCAGCACGGCCACCGGCTGCCGCCTCGCCCACCGGGCGAGCAGCCGCTGCGCCGCGCCCGACCGCCAGGCCGGGGCGGCCCCGTCGGTCAGCACGAACACGATGCGCCTGCCCGTCGGGTCGGCCAGGCCGCGGGCCGACTGCGCCGGCGCACCCGTGCGGCGGCGGCCGGCCGAGACCGCTGCGGCCCCCGGCGACTCGGCGTCCAGGGTCAGCACGGTCACATTGCGGAAGGCGCCGAAGCGTTCGGCGACCTCGTGGAAGCGGTCCACCGCGGCCCGCCATACGGCCATGTGCGGTGCGCCGTCGACCACGAGCGCGGCCTCCCAGCGCCGCTCCCTGAAAGGCCGCAGCACAGGCGGCAGATGGGGAGCGGCGGCGATGCGCTCGGCGGTGGCGTCCTCGTCGATCTCGGCAGCGTACGGGGAAGGCGTCCGGCTGCGCAGCGGACGCAGCGCACGCCCCAGCTCCCGCAGGCCCGCGGGCGAGGACGCCCGGCGGCACTCGGGCGCCGCTGCCCGCAGCGAAAGGACGGGCACGGCCTCTGCTGCGTCCCCGGACGCCGTATCCGCCCCTTCCGGCCCGGCGGTCAGGGCCGCGTCGGGCTCCCCGGCCGCCTGGGGAGTGTCCTGCGCCGGGGGCGGCTCGGCGAGCGGCGCGTCGCCCCCCGGATGCGGAGGGTCCGTTTCCGCGCGGGCGGGCGGCGGGCTCTCCTGTCCCTGCCCCTCCTGCCCCGGCTCCCGCTCCTGCGGAGGCGCGGCGTCCGGCGCGCCTCCGTCGCCGCCCTGCGGGGCGCCCCGCTGCGCCGTCGCCCCCGTCAGCCAGGGATGCTCGCTCGCCACCCACAGAGCGTCGGCCGCTTCCCAGGAGCAGAGCCCGGTGGGAGGCAGCCGTGAGCCTGTGGGCGGCGGCTGCGGTCCGTCACGGCCGCGCGCCGTCCTTGCGCCGGCTGCGTCTGGGGGCTGCCCGGTCACACCGGCTCCGCCCCGCCACCGCCGAGAGGGTGCCAGATTGCCCTGAGGAGCTCCTCCCATTCGCCGCCCCCTTCCCCTGCGGCGTGCCCGGAGCCGTCTTCGGAGGCGGGCGGTCCGTACCGTCCTGAGGTGACCAGATGGGCCGCGTTCAGCAGCTGGTCGGCGGCGAGCCCGCCGGTCTGCTCGCTGCGCCGCAGGAAGTCCTGGATGAGCTTCTCCTGCAGTTCGCCCAGCTGTCCGCCGAAGTGCGCGCTGACGAGTTCGCCCAGGGCCGCCGCGTCCGGGTCGGGGATGTCCAGGAGGAGGCAGCGGCGCATAAAGGCTTCCGGGAACTCCCGCTCGCCGTTGGACGTCATCACGATGACGGGGAAGGTGTGAGCGCGCACCACGCCGTTCACCACCTCGGCAGTTCCGCCGGGATCGTCGGTGTGGACGACGACGGCGGACTCCTGCTGCTTCACCCGCACGAGGGGAGGGATCTCGTACCGGGCGTCTTCAAAGAGCGTCAGAAGGTCATGGGGGAGATCGACGTCGCACTTGTCGATTTCGTCGATGAGCAGCACCCGGGGCAGCCGGTACGGCAGCAGCGCCGTGCCCAGCGGGCCGAGTTGCACATAGTGCCCGATCCCGGCGGGTCCCGCGGCGCCGTCCGGCTCGGCCCTCGCCTGGGCGCGGCCGATGGCGTCGTACTCGAAGAGCCCGGAGGCCAGCATGGTGCGGCTGGTCACCGGCCAGTGCAGCACGCGTCCCAGGCGCAGTTCGCGGGCGATGCGATAGGCGAGTCCGGACTTGCCGACTCCGGGGCGGCCCGTGACCAGAAGCGGCCTGCGCAGCAGCAGTGACGCGTTGACGAGGCGGACCTCTTCGGGGCGCGGGCGGCGTAAGGACCCCGGCGGCCCGAGCCTGCGGTCGGCGTCCTCGTCTTCGGGCGGCGGGGGCATGACCGGAGGGGCTGTGAAGGTACGCCAGGGAGGCCCCGGGGGCCAGCTGCGGTCCTCGTAGGCGGTCTCCGGCTGCTGCTCCCCGGTGCCTTTGTAGAGCGGGCCTCCGTTCTCAAGTGATGCGTTCACTCGGTCCCCCCTACAAAGGCGGCGGGAGCGCTCGGCCCCCCGTCGAGAAGATGCTCAGGATCGTCCCAGATCATGCCTAGTGAGCGGATGGCGTCCGGGTCGTGTGCGGAGGGCCGGCCGGCCGCAGCGTCCGCCTTCCACTGTTGCGCGCGTTCGGGCAGGCTGACCAGCCCCTCGTCGGCCAAGGTCTCCCGCACGGCCGCGCGGCAGACGTCCGCCACGCCCTCCTCCCGGTGGTAGATCACCACGGGAACCCCCAGATCCAGCGCCAGGCCCAGTTCCTTCATCCCCAACTGCCCGTGTTTCTTGGGCGGTTGGCACAGCATCATGCCGATCACATCGTCGTCGCTTCCGATGGCCGCATCCAGCCGGGCCAGGTGGAGCTCATCGCTCCGCCGGTCGGCGTCGGACCGGGCGCACAGATGCACGGACCGCTCCCCTTCCCCCATGGCCTGCTTCCAGCGCGCCCAGCGTGCGCGCCACGCGCGGTGGAACTCCCTCCTTTGCACCCTCTCCAGACTGTGCAGGGTCACCCGGTAGGCGCTGAGCAGCGGATTCCGGTACCCCCTCCCGGGGTGCCGGTTCCACCACTCGACCGGCTCGTTGAGCAGTTCCGCGGGAAGGAAGAAGTCGAGCGCCACCAGCTCGGACCGAGTGTGCCACAGTGCAGCCATGCGTAAGAGCAACTGAGAGACGGCTTCTGGAAGTTGACTGAGCGTCATCGACTCCTGGGGTTCCGCGTCCGCTTCCCGGTGCAGGGTGTCGGAGTCGGTGTACTTCACACTGGCGGAGACGTGATAGCGCGCGGCCCGGGCGGTCTGGCCGCGGGCGGCGGAGTGCCGGGGGGTGCGGTCGGGGACGATCTTGATGTAGAGGTGGATGACGGGGCGCTCCACGGCGTTCCCCGCCGCCTCCCCGGCACGCCAGGAGGCGGCGTCCAGGCCGTTGCCCTCCAGACCGCCGCCGCCCGCAGTCCCCGGAGGCGCGCCCCAGCCGCCCTCGGCGCCGGGTGCGGCCGCCGGGCCGCCCGGGCGCCCGCCCGTTCTGCGTAAGCGGGCCAGTTCGGCGCGGAGGGCGCGGAGCCCGCCGGGCCCGTCCAGCACATCCCAGACCCGTGCCCAGTAGTCGTTCCACTCCTTGATCTCACCGATCCCGGAGGCCAGTTCGGGGCAGTACGACAGATGCTCCAGCAGCACCATGCCCGGCAGCAGCCCGCCCGGTGTGCCGTTGCGGTCGGCGAGGTGGGTGAACGCCTGCCAGGGCGTCCCGCAGTACGCCGGGAGCACCGCGCGCCCTCCCGTGGCCCTGGAGACCAGCGGGGCGAGCCCGGAGACGCCCGGCTGCAGGGCCCGGCGCAGGGGCTCCCAGTCGCGCCCCGGATACGTCAGGCGGGCCCGCCACTCGTCGAGCAGCGGCGACAGCGAGGCTCTGAGGGCGGGCGCGACCAGATGCGTCGCCCGCACCAGTTCCTCCAGCGCGCCTTCCCGCTTGGCGCAGGCCTGCACGATGCTCAGGAACTCCTGGCGCGGCACGGTGTAGGTGTCCTGGGGCAGTCCGTCGATCGCCTCGTGGACGATCTGCCGCCACAGCTGGCGTCCGCTGTCCCGGAGCAGCCCGCCGGCCGGCTCCTCAAGCACCCGTACGAACTCCGCGATGACGGCCAGCTGCACCGCGTCGAATCTCTCCGTGGCCACGCGCGCCCCCTCGCACCGCGGTCCGGTCGCGCGATCCGCACCGGATCCCCGTATCGGCGAAGACCTCAGCGTAGGCGCGTTGTCTGCCGGTTCAACATACCCGCGCTCCGGCGGCCCTCACCAGGGCGGGACATGATCGGGCGGGCTGTCGCCTCCGCGGCAGGCGCGGGACGTCACCCCTCGTCGGGGGTGAGCCGCAGGGAGACGGAGTTGATGCAGTACCGCTGGTCGGTGGGGGTCGGGTAGCCCTCGCCCTCGAAGACATGGCCCAGGTGGGAGCCGCAGCGGGCGCAGCGCACCTCGGTGCGGACCATGCCGTGGGAGCGGTCTTCGAGGAGTTCGACCGCGTCCGAGTCCTTGGGGTCGTAGAAGGACGGCCAGCCGCAGTGGGACTCGAACTTGGCGTCCGAGCGGAACAGCTCGGCGCCGCAGGCGCGGCAGGAGTAGACGCCCGCGGTCTTGGTGTCCGTGTACTCGCCTGTGAAGGCGGGCTCGGTGCCTGCCTGGCGCAGCACCTGGTACTCGGCGGGGGTGAGCTCCTCGCGCCACTGGTCGTCGGGCTTCTCGACCTCGTACGGCATCGTGCGCTCCTCAGTTCGACAGATCAGTTCGACAGACGGGCCAGGATGGCCGGGCCGAGGTCCGTGACGTCGCCCGCCCCCATGGTGAGAACAAGATCGCCGGGCCGGGTCATTCCCGCCACGGCCTCGGCCACGGCGGCCTTGTCGGGGCAGGCGGCGGCCTCGGCCCCGGCCGCGCGGGCGGCGTCGATGATCAGTTCGCTGGTGACGCCGGGGATCGGGTCCTCCCGGGCGGGATAGATGTCCAGGACCAGTGAGGAGTCGGCCAGCGCGAGCGCCTGGCCCATTTCCGCCCCCAGTTCCCGGGTGCGGGAGAACAGATGCGGCTGGAAGACGACGAGCAGCCGGGAGCCGGCGGCCGCGGAGCGCATGGCTTCCAGGTCCGCGGTCATCTCGGTGGGGTGGTGGGCGTAGGAGTCGATGACCTGGACGCCCGCGGCCTCGCCCTTGAGCTGGAGGCGGCGCTTGACGCCGGTGTACGCGCCGAGCGCGGCGGCCAGTTCGGGCGCGGGGACGCCGAGGGCGACGCCGGCGGCGAGCGCGGCGACGGCGTTGTGGGCGTAGTGGCGGCCCGGTACGGAGACGGTGAAGGTCAGCGGCCGGCCGTCGAGAAGGACGGTGACCTCGCTGGTCAGCCCCCGCGGGGTGACCGTGTCGATGCGCACGTCGGCCGCGGCGGACTCGCCGTAGGTGACGACCTTCGGCGCAAAGGGCCCGCGGCGCACCCGGGCGGTCAGCTCGGCCGCGCCGGGCTGGTCCGCGGAGATCACCAGCGTGCCACCGGGCACGATCTTGCCGGTGAAGGTCTCGAAGGACTCGTAGATCTCGTCCATCGAGGCGTAGTTGGCGTGGTGGTCCAGTTCGACGTTGAGGACGATGGCGACCTCGGGGTCGTACTTCTGGAAGCTGCGGTCGCTCTCGTCTGCCTCGGCGACGAAGATCTCGCCCGCGCCGTGGCGGGCATTGGTGCCGGGGCCGTCGAGGTCGCCGCCGATGGCGTACGACGGGTCGAGGCCCAGCTCGGTCAGGGCGACCGCCAGCATGGACGTGGTCGTGGTCTTGCCGTGGGTGCCGGCCACGGCGATGGAGCGCAGCCCGGTCATCAGCCCCGCGAGGGCGTCGGAGCGGTGGACGACCGGGACGGACAGCTCCGCGGCGCGCACCAGCTCGGGGTTGTCCGGGCGGATGGCGCTGGAGACGACGACGCAGCTGGCGTCGGCGGCCAGATGTCCGGCCGCGTGTCCGATGTGCACGGTCGCGCCCAGCGCGCGCAGGGCGTCGGCCGCGGCGGACTCCTTGGCGTCGCTGCCCGCGACCTTCGCGCCCCGCTGGGCGAGGATCTTTGCGATGCCCGACATTCCGGCGCCGCCGATGCCGATGAAGTGCGGGCGCTCCATGGCGCTGGGTACGGCGCTGGGAACGGCGGATGCCATGCGTGTGTCTCCCCTGGGGCTGGTGCGTGCGGACGGCGGACGGCGAGGGTCCTTGAGGGCCCCAGCCTATTCGCTGTGCGCGAAGAGCTTGAGCACCGGGACGCCGACCTTGTGACGGGCGCGCGAGGCCCAGTCCCGGTGGAAGAACTCCTCCACGTAGTGCGGGGCGGTCAGCACGATCACCTCGTCCGCGCGGGACTCGTCGACGACGGCCTTCAGCTTGTCCATCGGGTGGTCCTCGATGACATGCCCGACGGCCTCGCTGCCCGCGGCGCGCAGGGCGGCGAGCGAGTGCTCCAGAGCGAGCTCGGCGGGCCTCTCGGGCCGCTCGCCCTCGTGCACGGCCTCCTTCAGCTCGCCGAGCGCCACATCGTCGATGGCGCGCAGCAGTACGTCGGCCTGATCTCCGCGCGGCTGCATCAGCACGATGAAGGAGACCTTTTCGTCTCCGTGCAGGGTGGTGACGAATTCCACGTCTTCGGATGTCAGGGGCTTCTCGATCATCAGTACGCTTTTGAACACGTCAGGAGCCCTTCTGCGGAAACCATCCTTCCCCGTGCCCGCACGGGTCTGCGCCCACGGGGTCTGCGTGAGGTAAGTGTGCCCGGCCGGAGCTAACCGGAACGGCTAATTCCGCTGATTGTCAAATGCGACGGTAGCGGGTGAAAAGGAACCCCGCCTCCTCCAGCACCGACGCCAGCGCGAAACGCTCCGGCACCGCCAGCGAAGGACCGCCCGCGATCCGCTGGGCGTCACCGGCCGTGAGCATCGGGGACACGGTCAGACACAGCTCGTCCAGCACCCCCGCCGCGATGAACTGCCCCAGCAGCCTCGGACCGCCCTCGGTGAGCAGCCGCACCAGAGAGCGCTCGGCCAGAGCGGACACCACCCGTGCGGGGTCTGCCCCCGGCCCGTCCCCGGCGATCACCGTCTCCACGCCCGCGTCCCGTGCCGCGCGCAGCCGGTCCCGGGGGGCGGCCGCACCGGTCAGCACCAGCGTCGGCGTCTTGGGCTCGGTGAACAGCGGCAGCGAGAAATCCAGGTCCAGGGAGGCGCTGACCACGGCGATCGCGGGCGCGGGGGCCTGACCGGCGGCGGCCCGGCGCTCCGCGAAGGCGTCCCGCGCCCGTGCGGGCCGGTAGCCCTCCTGACGTACCGTTTCCGCGCCCACCACGATCACATCCGCGAGCCCCCGGAGCGTGCCGAAGATCCGCATGTCGGCGGCGGAGGAGATCGGCTGGGAGCGGCCGTCATGCTGGGCGGCGCCGTCCAGGGAGGAGACCATGTTGGCCCGCAGCCAGACCCGCGGGGGCGCGGGCCGCGCGGCCGGGCCCGGCGCATGGGGGTCCGCGGCGGCGCCTCCGCGGACCGCCTCCTCCCCCACCCTGGGGTACGCATAGGCGTCGGCCAGCTCGTCGAGGGACCACTCGCGGTCCACGACGACCGGCCGTCCGGCTGCGCGGTCGGCAGCCGGAGCTGCCGGGGCGGCTGCCGTGTCAGCTGTCTGGTCGGTCACAGGGAACAGGCGTCGCATCCGTGCAGTCTGGCACGGCGCATAGAGTGAGAAGTGTGCCGACGACACCCACGAGCCCCACGAGTCCCATGAGTGACACCGTGCGTGAAGCCACGCCGCTGTCCCTGTGCGCCCGCGAGCCCTTCGTCCCCGCCGACCGGCTGGTGGCCGAGATGGTTCCGCCGCCGCGCTTCGACTCGGTCCGCTTCGACACCTACGTCCCCGACCCGGCCCAGCCCAGCCAGGCCGAGGCGGTCTGTGTGCTCAGCGGCTTCGCGGGGGGCCTGGGCGGGGCGCACGCGAGCGGCGCGGGCCGGCGGCGCTGGTTCGCACGCAAGCCCGCGGCCCCGGCCGCACCCCGCGGGGTGTATCTGGACGGCGGCTACGGCGTCGGCAAGACTCATCTGCTGGCCTCCCTGTGGCACGCCACCCCCGCGGCGCCCTCCCTCAAGGCCTTCGGCACCTTCGTGGAGCTGACCAATCTGGTGGGCGCACTGGGCTTCCAGGAGACCGTGCGCACGCTGAGCGGGCACCGGCTGCTGTGCATCGACGAATTCGAACTCGACGATCCGGGCGACACGGTCCTGGTCTCCACGCTGCTGGGCAAGCTGGTCGAGGCGGGCGTCGCGCTCGCCGCCACCTCCAACACGCTGCCGGGCAAGCTCGGCGAGGGCCGGTTCGCCGCCGCCGACTTCCTCCGCGAGATCCAGGGGCTCTCCGCGCACTTCCGGCCGCTGCGCATCGACGGCGAGGACTACCGGCACCGCGGGCTGCCCGAGGCCCCGGCCCCGTACTCCGACGAGGTCGTCGCCAAGACCGCGTACGCCGCCGACGGCGCCTCCCTCGACGACTTCCCGCAGCTGCTGGAGCATCTGGCGAAGGTGCATCCGAGCCGGTACGGGGCGCTCACGGAGGGCGTGCGCGCCGTATGCCTCACCGACGTGCGGCCGGTTCCCGATCAGTCGACCGCGCTGCGCCTGGTGGTGCTGGCCGACCGGCTGTACGACCGCGAGGTGCCGGTGCTGGCCTCCGGGCTGCCCTTCGACCGGCTGTTCAGCGAAGAGATGCTGAACGGCGGGTACCGCAAGAAGTACTTCAGGGCCATCTCCCGCCTCACCGCGCTGGCGCGTGACGCAAAGAGCCTCGTGGACCAGTAAGTTCGGTGCGTAACACCTTTCCGTCAGAAGGGAACGCATCATGGCCACCACCCGCCACGCGCACACGGTCTGGGAAGGCAGCCTCCTGGAGGGTTCGGGCACCGTCAGCCTGGACTATTCCAAGCTCGGGGAGTACGCCGTCTCCTGGCCGGCGCGTGCCGAGGACGCCCCCGGCAAGACCAGCCCCGAAGAGCTGATCGCCGCCGCGCACTCCAGCTGCTACTCCATGGCGCTCTCGAACGTCCTGACCAAGGCCGGCCATGCGCCGACCCGGCTGAACACCAAGGCCGAGGTGACCTTCCAGCCCGGCGCCGGCATCACCGGCGTGCACCTCACGGTCGAGGGCGAGGTGCCCGGCATCGACGAGGCGGACTTCGTCAAGGCGGCCGAGGACGCGAAGGTGAACTGCCCGGTGAGCAAGGCCCTCACGGGCACGACGATCACGCTGGCCGCATCCCTCGCCTGAGCCGTGCGGACTCAGCCGCAGCCCGCGGACCGGACGTCCGCGGGCTGCGCTGCCGCAAGCGCCTGCTTCAGGACCGCGGCCCGCACGCTCCGGGCCGGGCGTAGAGCGTGACCTGTGCGCCCTTCACCCGCGTGCGCGCGCACGGTACGAAGTGGTGGCGCAGGACTTCGCGCTTGGTCAGCTCCTGTCCGGCCGCGTCTTCGGGCTGGTCCGGCGGGTCGCTGAGCACGACGATGCGCGTCGCGGCGAGCATGCGCCGCCGTATCTCCGCCGCTGGATGCTCCTCGCCCTGCAGCGTTCCCGACTCGGCGGGGTCTCGTTTCAGGGCGAGATCGACCAGGCCGTCGTACTCCTGGGCATAGGAGAGCCGCCACTCCCGCCGGCGAGCCGGGGTGAAGACGACCGCGTCCCCCTGGCCGGATACGCGTTCGACCGCTTCGGCGATGGCGGTCAGATCGTCCTTGCGGCTGTCGGGTGTGCGCAGCTGCAGCGTGACCGGGAGGAGCGCCAGGACCACCCCGCCGATCAGCACCGGGAGCGCGACGCGACGATGCGCGCGGGTGCGCAGAGGGAGCGGCGCGGAGCCCTTGGCGAGGACCGCGTCCGCCGCCGTTCCCACGAGCAGGGCGAGGCCGATGTTGACATAGAGGACGTAACGGTCCACGTACATGGGTTCGTACAGGGACGCGAGGAGGAGTGCCGCCGTGGGGGCGAGCGCCAGGGGCAGGGCGAGGCGGCACAGCAGCGGCCGGTGCGGCGGAGCCGACGCCCGGCCCGCCGACAGCCAGCGCGCGCACAGCAGCGCCAGGAGGGCGACGGCCGAGATCTCCAGCCACTCCCCCGGCTTCGGGCTGCCGATCCAGGAGACCTGGGCCGACTGCCCCATGCTGAACACGGCCAGGGGCGCCGCTCCGGCTGCCACCGTGCCCGCCGCCGCAGCCCACGCCCGCCGGACGTGGCGCGGCACACTCGGATGCAGAACCGCCGCCGCATGCCCCAGGAGCGCGAGCACCGCGAACTCATGGAGCCAGCAGGCGAGCAGCACGGCTGCGCTGTAGACCGCCCACAGGAGCCGGGACGCGCCGGTGAGAGCCCTGACGAGCACATAGGTGGCGAAGGCGACAAGCGCGCAGACCAGAGCGTACGAACGCCCTTCCTGTGCGTACATCTGCACCTCGGGCAGCACACAGAAGACGACGCCGCTGAGCAGCCCCGCCCGGACGCCGGCCAGCCGGCATGCGATGAGGCCGACGCAGCCGGCGCTGACGGCTGCGGCGAGGACCGACGGAAGTCTCAGCGTCAGCAGGCCGCCGTCCCAGACGCCGAACAGCCCGTGCATGAGGAGGTAGTAGAGGCCGTGCACCGCGTCGGCGCTGCCCAGCAGCCTGCCGATGTCGAAGACGCCGCGATGGGCGACCTGATATGTGACGGACTCATCACGCCACATCGTGCCGTGGCGGGTGACGCCCCACAGGCCCAGAGCCAGGGCGAGCAGGAGCGGAATCAGAAACGAGACGAGCCGCCCGCGGACGGGGGCCGGCCGCACCTCGGCCGGGCTCTGCTGTCGGACGTCGATGGTCTCCTCCGCGGCCGCATCCACGAAGAAATCACATTACTTCACCGCCGGTTGGCCGCGGAGGGACGGCCACTCAGGGGAACTGCCGGCCCCGAGGGTGCGCTGGCCCCTCGCATCAGCCGACTGTCAGATAATTTTCGCCAGTGACCCATTCCATGCGAAAGCTCACGCCCCTCGCCGCTCTCGCTGCTCTCGGCGTTGTGCTGACCGGCTGCGGGGGCGGGCCCACGCCGCCGGATTCCGCCCGGGCGTCCGCTGTTGCTCCCGCCACGGGGGCCACGGGAGTCACAGGGCCGTCCGCCGGCGCGACGCCGACGCCCCCCGTACCCACCCTCGCGCCGGGACCCGGTGGGCTCACCGCGGTCTTCGAGCGGGGAACCGCGGCGGCGGGAAAGGTCGTGGCGCTGACCTTCGACGCCGATATGACCGCCGGCCAGGGGCCGCGGGCAGCGCGCGGGGAGCGGTTCGACAATCCGGGGCTCATCGAAGCGCTGCGGACGCTGAAAGTGCCCTCCACAGTCTTTATGACGGGGCGATGGGCCGAGGAGTATCCGGACCAGGCGCGGGCGATCGGCGGCGATCCGCTCTTCGAGGTCGGCAACCACTCCTACAGCCACTACGCCTTCGCCTCCCCCTGCTACAGCCTGCCGCCGGTCGGCGAGGGCAGGATGCTCCAGGACGTGCAGCGGGCGTTCGCCGTCTTCGAGAAGGTCGGGGTGCGCCATACCGCGCCCTACTTCCGGTTCCCCGGAGGCTGCTACGACGACACGGCGCTGCGGGCGCTCGCGCCCGCGAAGGTGACGGCGGTGCAGTGGGACGTCGTCAGCGGCGACGCGTTCGCCGCTGACGCGGACGCGGTGGCCGCTCAGGTGCTGGCCGGGGTGCGGCCGGGCTCGCTGGTGGTGCTGCACTGCACCCGCAGCGCCGCGCCCGTCACCGAGGAGGCGGTACGCCGCATCGTCCCGGAGCTGCGCGCACGCGGCTACCGCTTTGTGAAGGTCTCCGAGCTGATGCGGGCCCGCTGACCGGGCCCGGGCCTGCCCCCTCGGGGCTGTGTCGCCGCTGGCAGACTGGGCGTGTGAGCAGCGAAGAGTCCCGTACCGAGAACCCCGGCAGTCCGTTCCGGCAGGAGCCGACCGCCCGCGATCTTGCCCCACAGTTCGTGCTGCCGATGGTCGTGCGCATCGAGAAGGCCGCGCCTCCGGCCCGTACCGACGCGCTGGAGACGGCCGCCCGCGCCGTGCTGCACATCCTGGCCGATGAACGCTCGGCGGGCGACGGCCCATGGGCACAGGCCATGCACGACTGGCAGGACGGCCGCATCCGCAAGGTGGTGCGGCGGGCGCGCGGCGCGGAGTGGCGCAAGGCGTCGGCGCTGGACGGCATCACGGTCACCGGGGAGACGGCCGAGGTGCGGGTCTTCCCGCCGGTGCCGCTGGACGGCTGGCCCAAGGAGCTGGCCAAGCTCCAGGTCTCCGGCACCGAGCTGGACGACCCCGAGCCGCCCGCCGCGCCCGGCCCCGCGGACCCGGTGCTGTGGCTGAGCCCCGAGCTGGAGATGTCGGCGGGCAAGGCCATGGCGCAGGCCGGGCACGGGGCGCAGATCGCCTGGCTGGAGCTGCCGGAGGCGGAGCGCAAGATCTGGCGCGAGAACGCCTTCCGGCTGTCGGTGCGTACGGCCGGACCCGAGCGGTGGCGTGCGCTGACGGCCGGCGGGCGGCTGCCGGTGGTGCGGGACGCCGGATACACGGAGATCGCGCCCGGCAGCTGCACGGTCGTCGCGGACCATCCCGCGCTGGGCGGGCGACGGCACGGCTGAACGCCCCGCCGCCCGAACCCCCGCACCTCGAATGTCTGCCCGCCGGAACGGCCGGCCGCTGAACGCCCGGCCGTTTCATTGCGTACCTCTCATTGCCGTCGAGCGGCTTGAGTCCGCCCGCCGGTCGGCTGTTGGTTGCCAGGTAACGCATCGGCTATGGAGGCAGGCACATTGTTGCGGCGCATCAACGGGACGGCACTGATCATCGGGGCGCTCGTCGCCACGGTAGGGGCGCTGGCATTCCCAGTGTGGTCGTACGCCGACCGCTCCGGCACCGGGCAGGACCATCTCAACGCCTCGTCCGTCGCCACCCAGTGGGGGCCGCTCTCGGCGACGGACCGCGACTTCCTTGTGAAGGTGCGGCTCGCCGGGCTGTGGGAGCTGCCGGCCGGGCAGCAGGCGATGGAGCGCGCCCCGAGCCAGGCGATCCGGGACGCGGGGGACCATCTGGTCGTCGGCCACACCGATCTGGACAAGCGGGCGCGCGACGTCGCGGCGAAGCTCGGGGTCGAACTGCCGAACCAGCCCACCGAGCAGCAGCAGGGCTGGCTGCGGGAGCTGTCGGCGGCGCAGGGCGTCGAGTACGAGCGGAAGTTCGCGCAGATCCTGCGGGAGGCGCACGGGAAGGTGTTCGGGCTGATCGCCAAGGTGCGCCACACCACGCGGAACTCGCTGATCCGGCAGCTGGCGTCGGATGCGAACCAGACCGTGCTGGACCACATCACGATGCTGGAGCAGACCGGGCGCGTGGACTTCGACGAGATCGCCAACGAGGAGGCCAGGGCGTCGACGGCCAGCCCCACCGGACCGCCGCCGCCGAACGGCAACCTGCCGCCCGCCCCCAACCCGGCGACCCCGGGGCCCGGCCAGACCTTCACCTCGCGGCCCTCAACCCAGCCGGGCCCGCCGACGGCGATCAACACCAACCGCCCGCCGGTGGCCGGGGGCGGCGAGCCGGAAGCCCCGTAGGGCTCCCCGCAGGCTCCCCGTAAAGCTCAAATAAACCTCTGAACGTACCCTCGTTCGGGTTCAACACGGCCCGGCTGGGCGAAGACCCCTCAGGAACCGCCGACGGCAACTCCTGGCGGAGGAGGGGGACGAGATGGAGCTCGGGATCGGAATCGGCTGGCGGCCGGAGATCGCGGACACGGTGGAACGGCTGCCCGGCGTCGACTGGGTGGAGGTCGTCGCCGAGAACGTGTGCCCCGGCCATCTGCCCGGCTCGCTGTCCCGGCTGCGCGCCCGCGGCACCCGGATCGTGCCGCACGGCGTCTCGCTGGGGCTGGGCGGCGCGGACCGTCCCGACGAGCACCGGCTCACCGCGCTGGCGGAGCGTGCGGAGGCGCTCGGCGCGCCGCTGGTGACGGAGCACATCGCGTTCGTACGGGCCGGGGGCGCGCTCACCGCGACACCGGCGCTTGAGGCGGGCCATCTGCTGCCGGTGCCGCGCACCCGGGACGCGCTGAAGGTGCTGTGCGAGAACGTGCGGATCGCTCAGGACAGCCTGCCTGTGCCGCTGGCGCTGGAGAACATCGCGGCGCTGATCTCCTGGCCGGACGAGGAGCTGACCGAGGGGCAGTTCCTCGCCGAGCTGGTGGAGCGGACGGGGGTCCGGCTGCTGATCGACGTGGCCAATCTGCACACCAACCATGTGAACCTCGGCCAGGACCCCGTGCGGGAGCTGGAGCTGCTGCCGGTCGAGGCGATCGCGTATGTGCATGTCGCGGGCGGGGTGGAGCGCGACGGGGTGTGGCATGACACGCATGCCCATCCGGTGCCGCGCAAGGTGCTGGACATCCTCGCCGAACTCCGCTCCCGCACGGCCCCGCCCGGGGTGCTGCTGGAGCGCGACGACGCGTTTCCTCCGGAGGAGGAGCTCGCCGCGGAGCTGACGGCGATCCGCACCGCCCTAGCCCGCGGGGCGCGGGAAGCGCGGTCGCGTTCGGCGGATGCGGAGCCCGCGGGTGCCGTGGCCACGCCCGGTGCGGCCGCCCCGCACGACGAGTCGCCGACAGCGGCGGACCCGGGCGCCGTGGCGGCCCGGCGTCGGCCGCTCGGCGCGCGGGCGCGGCCCGCGCCCGCCGCGGAGCCTGGCCGGGCATCGGAGCAGGGGCCCGGCGGACCTGGCGGCGCCATGTACGCGCGGGCCGTGGACACCGGGCTTCCAGACACACCGGAACCGGCCGCCGACCGGCAGCCCTGCCATGCCACGAGCACGCGCGCCACCGACACAGAGCCCACGGGCACACCCGGACCGACCCACAACCAGCCCCACGGCACCACAGGCACACGAACCCCCGACACGGACCTCCCACACGCTCCGGAAGCAGCCGACCCGCAGCCCGCCGACGCCACGAGCACGCAGACCACCGACACAGAGCCCACGGGCACACCCGGACCGACCCACAACCAGCCCCGCGGCACCACAGGCACACGAACCCCCGACACGGACCTCCCACACGCTCCGGAAGCAACCGACCCGCAGCCCGCCGACGCAGAGCTCACGGGCGTACCAGGATCGGCCGCCGACCTGCCCCGCCCCGTCGGGCCTGCCGGCCGGGCGGTCCGCCGCCCCGCGCGGCCTCGGGTGGAGCAGCGCGGCAAGGGGACGACCGCCGAGGACGGGCGCGGCGGGGCCGCGGGAGCGGCGGTCGGCGGTCCCGTGCGGCGGGCGGCCCGCGCGGCTGCCGTCAAAACGGCCGCTGCGGGGACCCCCGCGCGCACCGCGGGCGAGACTGACGCGGCGGACGACGGCGCACGGGTGCGGCTGGGGATCGGGCAGGCCGCGGTGTTGTCGGCGCTGGTGGCCGGGACGCCCGCGCCCGAAGGGTTCGACTCGCGGCGGATGCGGGTGCAGAGCCGCGCGCTGTCCGCCAAGCGGGCCGACGTCGTCGCCAAGGTCGCCCCCGAGCTGCCGGAGATCCTCGGCGGCGGCTATCGCGACGCGTTCCTCGACTACGCGAGAAACCGGCCGATGCGCTCCGGATACCGCCGCGACGCGCTTGACTTCGCCGCGCATCTGCTGGGCTCCGGACGCGTCACGGACGTGAGGGTCCGCCGTCGGCTCACCCTGTGGCATGACGAGAGAGCCGCTTCGCGCCCGCCGCTGCGGGCGACCAGATTCGTCCGGGCGGCCCGCGCCGCGCTCACCATACGGTGAGCGCGCCGAGTCGACGGCGGGACATCACGAAGCGGTAACGCCCGGTCCCTTGCGGCGGACGCCCCATGGCGCGCTCAAGGACGCCTCGCGTACAACTCGCACATGTACTCGGACATATACGGGGATGTCTTCTGGGTTCTGCTCCTTCTGGTGGCCTGGGCCGCGGCCGGGCTGAGCTGCGTACGGCTGTGCCGCGCCGCCGTAGACGCCGCGCGCCCGGCCTCGCCGCCCGCGCCGGGCGGACAGCCCGGCGAGGCCGGCGGAGCCGACAGGGCCGACGGGGCGCGGGCGACGCTGAGCCTGTACGAGGCGGCGTTTCTCGCCGGCGGACCGCACCGGGTCACCGACCTCACGCTCGTCTCCCTGCACCGCCGCCGGCGGCTGCTGCTGGCGCACACCGGATGGGCCACCGTCGTGGACCCGGAGGGCGAGGACGAGCTGGAACGCTCGGTCATCGGCGCGATCGGACCGGCGGGCCAGGCGCGGATCGCCGCGGTACGGGCCGCCGCCTGCGCCGCGGGGGCGGTGCGCGCCCTCGGCGACGGTCTCGTACGCTCCGGGCTCGCCGTCCCCGAAGCCGCCCGGGCGCAGATCTCCTCGGCGGTGCGGGCGGTACGGGCCGCGGCCGCGCTCACCGTCGCACTCGCCGCGGTGGCCCATCTGACCTTCCCTCAGGGGCCGGGCGGCGGAGCCCCGGTGCTCGGCTGGTTCGCGCTGCCCCTCCTCCTCACCCTGGGCACGCTGGCCATCGCGCGCATCGAGGTCCACCCGTACAGCACCTGGGCCTCCCCCGACGGCCAGCGGCTGCTTGGTTCGCTCTCCCGCAGCGGCCGCGACGGCCGCGACGGCGAGCGCGAGGTGCTGACCGCCGTCGCCGTACGAGGGGCGCGCGCGCTCGACGACCCCGCCCTGCGCGCGGCGCTCGCGCCGGGCCGTACGGCGCATCGGAGTCATTGACCCCGACACCGGACCACGGTGCTTTACTTCGCCGAACCGCTCTGCTGATCATCCTTTCGTCTATGGCCTCCGCGTCTGTGTGCGTCCACGGCCGCGGAGCCGCCGCCCGCACGGCCGCCCGCACGAAGGGAACGCGATGAGAGCAACCGCGCTCAAGGGGGCCGCTGCCGGCCTCACCTCCTTGGTTCTGACCGCCTTCGCCGTCACCCCCGCGGGCAGCGCACCCCTCTCGTCCCCCGAGGCCGCGCATCAGCCCGCTGCGGCCGCGGCGGGCTGGGCGGAAGCCGCGGGCGTCGAGGTCGCCGCCGCCCGCGCGGCCGTGTCCGGAGTCGACTTCGGCCGCTGTCACAAGGAGGAGATGCTGCCCGCGTCCGTGGAGTGCGGCACCGTCTCGGTCCCCCTCGACTACGCCGACCCCACCGGCGAGCAGATCGAACTGACCGTCAGCCGCACCGGGGCCCGCGGCGAACCCGGCGAGCGCCAGGGCGCTCTCGTCTACAACCCCGGCGGCCCCGGCGCGTCCAGCATGTACTTCCCGCTGCTCGGCCAGCTCAAGGGGTGGCAGCGGATCGCCCGGGCGTATGACCTGGTCGGCTATGCCCCGCGCGGCGTGGCCCGCTCGGCCCCGCTGTCCTGCCAGGACCCCGCCGACTTCCTCAAGGCCCCCACCCAGGCCCCGGCGCACCCCTCCCTTTCGTACAAGATGGAGCGGGTCGCCGAGGCGAAGGCGTACGCGCGCGGCTGCGCCGACCGGAACGGGCCCGCGCTGCGCCACTATCACTCCCTCAACAACGCCCGCGATCTTCAGGTGCTGCGCGCGGCGCTGGGCGAGCGGAAGCTGACGTTCATGGGCGCGTCGTACGGCACGTACATCGGCGCGCTGTACGCCACGCTCTTCCCCTCCCAGGTCCGCCGTATGGTCTTCGACTCGGCGGTCAACCCCGACCCCCGCCAGATCTGGTACCAGAACAATCTCGACCAGTCACTGGCCTTTGAAGCCCGCTGGGCGGACTTCCGCGCCTGGGTCGCCCGCCACGACGACGTGTACGGGCTGGGCGCGACGGCCGAGGAAGTGGCGCGCAGCTACGAGAAGGTGCGGGCCCGGCTGGCGTACCGGCCCGCGGGCGGCACGGTCGGCCCCGGCCAGCTGCATGCGGCGTTTCTGGGAGCGGCATACTACGACGACTACTGGCCGCGGCGGGCGGCTGCGCTGTCGGAGTTCCTCAAGGGGAACGAGAAGCCGCTGATCGAACAGGCCGCGCCGAAGGCGGAGACGGCGAAGGCCAGGGAGAACGGCAACGCCGTCTACACGGCGGTCGAGTGCAATGACGCCCCGTGGCCGACCGAGTGGGAGGTGTGGGACCGCGACAACAGCGAACTGGCCCGCAAGGCGCCCTTCGAGACCTGGGACAACGCCTGGATGAACCTGCCGTGCGCCTACTGGTCCGAGCCCCGGCAGCAGCCGCTGGAGGTGGGCGCGGGGGAGGGCGAACTGCCGCCGACGCTGATCCTGGCCGCGGAGCGGGACGCGGCGACGCCGTACGCCGGGGCGCTGGAGCTCCAGCGGCGGCTGGCTGGCTCGGCGCTGGTCACCGAGCTGGACTCGGGCACGCACGGCATCGGCGGCGGGTCCAACGCCTGTGTCAACTCCCATATGGAGCGGTATCTGCTGACCGGAAAGACGCCGGAGCGGCGCGCTGCGTGCGCGCCGCACCCGGAGCCCGACCCGGTGTCGCTGGAGCGGCACGCGGAGACCGGGAAGGTCCCGCACGCCGTCTGATCTTCCGGGTTCCCGCGGCAGGCAGGCGACCTCAGGCCAGACCGGCCACCAGGTCCGCGACCGACTTGCGCCGGCCGGTGAAGAACGGGACCTCTTCGCGGACGTGCATCCGCGCCTCGGAGGCCCGCAGATGGCGCATCAGGTCGACGATCCGGTAGAGCTCGTCCGCCTCGAAGGCGAGCAGCCACTCGTAGTCGCCGAGCGAGAACGACGCCACCGTGTTGGCGCGTACGTCCGGGAAGCCGCGGGCCATCTTGCCGTGGTCGGCGAGCATCCGGCGGCGGTCCTCGTCCGGCAGCAGATACCAGTCGTAGGAGCGCACGAAGGGGTAGACCGAGACATAGTCGCGGGGCGTCTCATCGGCCAGGAAGGCCGGGATGTGCGACTTGTTGAACTCCGCGGGGCGGTGCAGCGCCATATTCGACCAGACCGGCTCCAGCGCCCGGCCGAGCCGGGTGCGGCGGAAGAGGTTGTACGCCTCCTGGAGCTCGTCCGCGGTCTCGGCGTGCCACCAGATCATCAGGTCGGCATCGGCGCGCAGCCCGGAGACGTCATAGGTGCCGCGCACGGTGACGTCCTTGGCGGCGAGCTGGTCGAACAGCTCCTGGACCTCGGCCGCACACCCCGCGCGGTCGGTGTCGGCGGGGAGCACATCGCGCAGCTTGAAGACGGACCACAGGGTGTAGCGGATGACCTCGTTGAGGTCCCTGGCCTTCTTGCCGGCGTTCGGAATCTTTTCGGGGGCGCTCATGAGGCTATTGTCCCGCGTCCGCTCCGGCGCTCCGCGCCAGGGTGGGCATGGCGAGGATCTCATCCGCCGCCCGCTGGGCGCTTGCGATGCAGGCGGGGATGCCGACGCCGTCGTACACCGCCCCGCAGACCCGCAGTCCGGGCAGCTTGGCGACCTCCTCGCGGATGCGGGCGACCCGGTCCGGATGGCCGACGGGGTACTGCGGCAGGCCGCCGATCCAGCGCGTCACCTCGGCGGCCGCGGGCCGTGCGGACAGGCCGGTCGCCTCGGCGAGGTCGGCGAGGGAGGCCGCGATCAGTTCGGAGTCCTCGCAGTGGAGCTGCTCCTCCTCGCCGTATCTGCCGAGGGAGGTGCGCAGTATGAACAGGTCGGGGGCGGCGCGGTCGACCCAGCCCCACTTGCGGGTGGAGAACGTGGACGCCTTGATCGCGCGGCCGTCGGCGGGCGGCACCAGGAAGCCGCTGCCGTCGGGCAGGCCGCCGCCCGCGCCTGTCCCGGTCAGGTCGGCACGGCGGAAGGCGAGGGTGACCAGCGCCATGGAGGCGTACTCGACACGGCCGAGCTCCGCGGACGCCGCCGGGGACTCGTCGGCGAGCAGCGCGGAGGCGGACCAGGCGGGGGTGGCCAGGACGACGCCGTCGGCGGTGAAGGTGCGCTCGTCGGTGCGGATCTGCCAGCCGCCCCCGGCGGCGGCCCGGGTGAGGGCGACGACGGGCGTCTCGGTGAGGATCTGCCCCCCGTGGGCGCGGACGGCGGCGGCGACCGCGTCCGGCAGCAGTCCGACGCCGCCTTCGACGCCCATGAAGACCGGCCCGGCGTCCGGCTGTGCCGCGGCGGCCTCGGCCTGTACCTCCCGTACGGCGGCGAGCAGCGAGGCATGGCCGCGGGCCGCCTCGAAGAGGCGGGGGACGGCGGCGCGCATCGAGATGCGGTACGCGTCGCCCGCGTACACCCCGCCGAGCAGCGGCTCCACCAGCCGGTCGACGACCTCGCGGCCGAGCCGCTCGGCCACATACTCCCCGATCGCGACATCGTCGCCGAGGTCGGCGGGCGGCAGCCGCGGCTCCCGGGCGATGCGGTCGACGGCCTCGGCGGTCAGCAGCCCGGCGAGTGCGGCGGGGTCGCCGGGGACGCCCATGACATGGCCCTTGGGCATCGGGCGGAGCGCGCCGCGGGTCCAGATGGAGGCGGAGGCGGTGGCGGGCGGCTGCAGCCGGTCGCCGAGGCCCGCGGCTCTGGCCAGGTCGACGGCCTCGGGGCGGCGGGCGAGCATGGACTCGGCGCCCAGGTCGACCGGCGCGCCCGCGATCTCTCCCGTCTGCAGCTTGCCGCCGAGGCGGCTGGTCGCCTCCAGCAGCGTGACCCGCGCACCGGAGCCGACGAGCCGGTGCGCGGCCGCGAGCCCGGCGATGCCGCCTCCGATGACGACGACATGGGCCGCATCCGGGTGAGCCGTGCGTGTGTCCGCGTTCATGCGGTCCACTCTCTCAGACCGCTCTGTCAGACCGCTCTGTCGGTCGATCACGCCGTATGGACGTCCCACGGCACATAGGTTGTGCCTCATGAGTCGTATGAGTCGTACGAGCGGTGGGAAACGGGAACGGCTTGTGGTCATCGGCGGCGATGCGGCGGGCATGTCCGCGGCATCGCGGGCACGCCGGCTGAAGGGCCCCGAGGAGCTTCAGATCACGGCGTTCGAACGCGGGCGGTTCAGCTCCTACTCGGCATGCGGGATTCCGTACTGGGTGGGCGGTGCGGTCGCGGACCGCGACGCGCTGATCGCGCGGACGCCCGAGGAGCACCGCGAGCGCGCCATCGATCTGCGGATGCGCACGGAGGTGACCGAGATCGACGTGACCGCCGGGCGCGTGCGCGCACGCGATCTGGCGACGGGCGAACAGGAGTGGACCGGCTACGACAAGCTCGTCATCGCGACCGGGGCGCGGCCCGTGCGGCCGCCCATCCCGGGCATCGACGCGCCGGGGGTGCACGGGGTGCAGACCCTGGACGACGGGCAGGCGCTGCTGGACACCCTCGAAGGGCTCGAAGGGCACGACGGCAGGCGGGCCGTGGTCGTCGGCGCGGGGTACATCGGCGTCGAGATGGCGGAGGCCCTGATGCGCCGCGGCTACACCGTGACGCTCGTCGACCGCGGCGAGCAGCCGATGTCAACGCTCGACCCGGACATGGGCGCGCTGGTGCGCAAGGCGCTGGACGAGCTGGGCGTCACAACGGTGAGCGGCGCGGAGGTCGTCGGCATCCTCACCGGCGACGACGGGCGGGCCCGCGGGGTGGCGGTGCGGGACGCGGAGTATCCGGCGGACGTGGTGGTCCTTGGCATCGGCGTACGGCCGGAGACCGGCCTCGCCCGCGCGGCGGGTCTGCCGCTGGGGGTGTACGGAGGGCTGCTCACCGATCTGTCGATGCGGGTGCGCGGCTGCGGGAACATCTGGGCGGGCGGCGACTGTGTGGAGGTGCTCGATCTGGTCTCCGGCCGGGAGCGCCATATCGCGCTGGGCACGCACGCCAACAAGCACGGGCAGGTGATCGGCGCGAATGTCGCCGGCGGCTACGGCACATTCCCGGGCGTGGTGGGGACGGCCGTCAGCAAGGTCTGCGATCTGGAGATCGCGCGGACCGGGCTGCGGGAGAAGGACGCGCGGGCGGCGGGCCTGCAGTACGTCACCGCGACCATCGAGGCGACCAACAGCGCCGGGTACTACCCCGGGGCCGCCCCGATGACCGTCAAGATGCTCGCCGAACGCGGCGCCGGCCGTCTGCTGGGCGTGCAGATCGTGGGGCGGGAGGGCGCGGGCAAGCGCGTCGACGTCGCCGCGACCGCACTGACGGCGGGCATGACCGTGGAGCAGCTGACGGCGCTGGACCTGGGCTATGCCCCGCCGTTCTCACCGGTGTGGGACCCGGTCCTGGTGGCGGCGAGGCGGGCGGCCTCCGCGGTGCGCGACGAAGGCTGAGCCCGCCTCCCGCCTCTCCGGCCCGTCCCGGCCGGTCTGTCTTTCGCGGAGCGCTCAGCGCGCCGTCTCGGTGTGGACGAACTCGACGAGCCGGGTCAGCGCGTCGGGGTCGGTCGTGGGCAGGACCCCGTGGCCGAGGTTGAAGACATGGCCCTCAAGGCCCGCCGCCGCGGCGAGGACCTCGCGGGTCTTGGCCTCGACCGCCTCGGGCGTGGCGAACAGGACGGCCGGGTCCAGGTTCCCCTGGAGCGCCTTGCCGGGGCCGACCCTGCGGGCCGCCTCGTCCAGCGGCACCCGCCAGTCGACGCCGACGACGTCTGCTCCCGCCTCGCCCAGGAGGCCGAGGAGTTCGCCGGTGCCGACGCCGAAGTGGATGCGCGGAACGCCGTACTCGGCGACGGCCTGGAAGACCTTGGCGGACGCCGGCAGCACCTGCCGCCGGTAGTCCGCCGGGGCCAGCGCCCCGACCCAGGAGTCGAAGAGCTGGACGGCCGATGCGCCCGCCTCGATCTGGACCTTCAGAAAGGACGAGGTGATCGCGGCGAGGCGGTCCAGCAGATCGGCCCACAGCTGCGGGTCGCCGTACATCAGCGCCTTGGTGTGCTCGTGGTTGCGGGACGGCCCGCCCTCCACGAGATAGCTGGCGAGGGTGAAGGGCGCCCCCGCGAACCCGATCAGCGGGGTCTCGCCCAGCTCCCCGGCAAGCAGCCCGATGGCCTCGGTGACGTACCAGACGTCCTCCGGGGTCAGCTCGCGCAGCCGCGCCAGATCCGCACGCGAACGGATCGGCTCTGCGACGACGGGGCCGACGCCCGGCTTGATGTCGAGGTCGACGCCGATGGCCTTGAGCGGTACGACGATGTCGCTGAAGTAGATGGCCGCGTCGACCTTGTGGCGGCGCACCGGCTGCATCGTGATCTCGCTGACCAGCTCGGGCCGCATACAGGACTCGAGCATCGGGATGCCCTCGCGCACCTTGAGGTACTCGGGGAGCGAGCGCCCCGCCTGCCGCATGAACCAGACCGGCGTATGCGGCACCGGCTCGCGCCGGCACGCCGTGAGGAACGTCGAGTCGTACGTCTTCGTCTGCTTCGTCTGATTCGTCTGCTGGCCCGGCGGCCGGCCCGAGGGGCTGTCGTTGGCGGTCACGACCAGAATCTTCGCACGCGCTCGTGAAGTGCCCGCTTCGGCCCGGGTGTCCTTCCCTGCACAGCGCCCCCGTTCCGCCTACTCTTCCCCGCATGGCTGCGCCTCAGGGACACTCTTCCGATCATTCCAACAGCTCCGCGAGCGGGCGCGGTCGCGCGGCGGAGGACGCGGGACACAGCGAGGGAAGCCGCGAAGAGAGCCGCGAAGAAAACTCGGTCCCGCACACGTTCCGGCTCGCGGTCGACGCGCTGCGGACCGCGCGGCCGCGCCCGGAGATCGAAGTGGATCCGACCCGCCCTCCGCAGCGGCTGGCCCCCTACTCGTACGCCCTGGAGGCCGCGGTCGTCCAGGACGACGAGGACCTGGCGGACGGCCGTCTGGTGCTGCTGCACGACCCGGCAGGGCATGACGCCTGGCGGGGGACGTTCCGGCTGGTGACCCTGGTGCGCGCGGAGCTGGAGCCGGAGATGGCGGCGGATCCGCTGCTGCCGGAGGTCTGCTGGTCGTGGCTGACGGGGGCGCTTGAGGCGCGGGGCCTGGAGTGCGGGGAGCCGAGCGGGACCGTCACCCGCGCGGGGTCTCACTATTTCGGTGGACTCGCGGCACGGCGGCCGGCCTCGCAGATCGAGATCCGCGCGTCCTGGACCCCGTCGGAGTCGCCGCACGGCGTCCCGGACACGGCGTCCCACCTCGCGGCCTGGTGCGATCTGCTGTGCCAGATCGCCGGCCTGCCGCCCACCCCGGCCGGCGGGGACACCGGCGGGGGCGTGGTCTCCCTGCCCCAGCGCCGCGGTCCCCAGCAGCGCTGAGGCCCGCCAGGGGACGGCTGCCGATCGGCGCGCCGGAGCCGCGGTGCGGCCGTACGTGCCCCCCGAGCCATACGGGCACGGCCACCGGCCGGGGCGCTGCCGAGGCATGCAGCACCCCCCGTCGGCGGCTGCGGGCAAGGCGTCCGGCCCGCGCTCCGGGCCGGCGGCCGGACTCCGACAGGCCCTCCGGGCCCGTACGCTGACGCCCAGCCAGACAGGTACGGCTTCGAACCCCGGGCCTCGGGCCCCGAGTCCCGGGGTCGTACGCGATCCGGATGCCGTCCGGCGCCCCCGCCCTCCGTGCCGGGTGTGCGTCACCGGAACCGACCCGCATCCGCACCGGACCTGACCGGTCGGGGCCCGGGCGACGGGCCACGCACGCCGGGCGCAAGCGCCGCGCGCGCCGCGGGACACGGGGCACTCGGGCGCATGCGCATCACCCAAGCGCGCTGCTCCGGACGGCTTCCTCGTAGGATGATCGATCACCCGTCCGAATTGCCCGGATTGTTACTCACCAAATCGTGATCATTCTCTAAAGGACGCCGGGATTGGTGCCGAAGAGGTCAGTGACCCTAACTGCACGGTTCGCCCCGGCTTCATCCCCGAGCCGGCCCGTCCCGCACCTTCCCCAGGAGGCCTGGTGTCCGTTCTTCTCGAGCAGCCCGCAAGCCTGGTCGCCTACCGCCCGAACAAGCCGACGGCCATGGTCGTCGTCGCCGACCCGCGCGTCCGCTCCACTGTCACCCGTCATCTGTGGGCGCTTGGAGTGCGTGACGTCATCGAGGCTTCGTCCATCGCGGAGGCCCGTCCCCGAATCGGCAACCCGCGCGACATCTGCGTGGCCGACGTCCATCTGCCCGACGGTTCCGGGCTGACCCTGCTGTCCGAGACCCGCGCCGCCGGCTGGCCCAACGGTCTGGCGCTCTCCGCGGCCGACGACATCGGCGCCGTGCGCAACGCCCTGGCCGGGGGCGTCAAGGGCTATGTCGTCACCGGCACCCGGACCAACATCGGGCACCCGGCCCGCCCCGGCGTCTCCCCGATCGGCGCCGCGGCCGGCCGTATGCACCGCCGCCCTCCGGGCGCCCCCAGCCACCCCGGCGGCTACCGCGAACTGTCCGGCCGCGAGGTGGAGGTGCTGCGCCTGGTCGCCGAAGGCCAGTCGAACAAGGCGATCGGCGTCTCGATGGGCCTGTCCGCACTGACGGTCAAAAGCCACCTCGCCCGCATCGCCCGCAAGCTCGGCACCGGCGACCGGGCCGGCATGGTCGCGGTCGCGCTGCGCACGGGCATCATCCACTGAGCACGGCCCGCACCCGTGCGCGCCCGTCGGCGGAACGTTCCGCCGACGGGTGCCTTGCGTTCACCCGCGACAGGCGCAAGTAGCCTGCGGGCATGACATCGCAGGAGACAGGCGGCGGCGGTTACACGCTGCCTGAGATCACCCGCACCGACTGCCTTCGGTGCGGGACCGAAGTCCATGGCCTGGCCGGGCGATACGCATGCCCGATGTGCGGATGGGTCAACCACTGGTCGGAGGGCTACAGCGAGCTTCCCACGGCGGCCGACGATCCGGACTGGCCAGGCGAGGACACCCCGGCCTAGCAGACGCGCCCCGCGGTGCGGGAGCCATCGCGCGGCCATGGGCTCGACTGCAACGTGCTTTCGCAGGTCACCTGAGCCGTGTGTCGATGATGCAGGTCAGCCGCACGTCCGTACAGATACCCTTGACACGTGACCGACGCCCAAGACACCGCAGCAGAGACAGCACTGCGAACCGCCGGGGGCGCTCCTCCGGACGACGGCGTCGCAGCAGCCGAGGCCCCTATCCCCCTGCTGGAGCCCCGCGAAGGGGTTCCTCCGGTGATCGCCGCACAGGACGCGCTGGACGAGGCGATCGCCGCGTTCGCGCGCGGCCGCGGCCCGGTGGCCGTCGACGCCGAGCGGGCGTCCGGCTACCGCTACGGACAGCGGGCGTATCTGGTGCAGCTCCGCCGGGAGGGCGCGGGCACGGCGCTCATCGACCCCGTCGGCTGCCCCGATCTCTCGGGGCTCGGCGAGGCGCTGGCCGGCGCGGAGTGGATTCTGCATGCGGCGACCCAGGACCTGCCGTGTCTGCGGGAGATAGGCATGCTCCCGTCCCGGCTGTTCGACACCGAGCTGGCCGGGCGGCTCGCGGGCTTTCCGCGGGTCGGGCTGGGCGCGATGGTGGAGAGCGTCCTCGGGTACGCCCTGGAGAAGGGCCACTCGGCGGTCGACTGGTCGACCCGGCCGCTGCCCGAGCCCTGGCTGCGGTATGCGGCGCTCGATGTGGAGCTGCTGATCGATCTGCGGGACGCGCTGGAGAAGGAGCTCGACCGGCAGGGGAAGCTGGAGTGGGCCCGCCAGGAGTTCGACGCGATCGCCTCGGCGCCGCCCCCGCAGCCGCGCAAGGACCCGTGGCGGCGTACGTCCGGCATGCACAAGGTGCGCCGCCGCCGGCAGATGGCGGTGGTGCGGGAGCTGTGGACGGCGCGGGACAAGGTGGCCCAGCGGCGTGACGTCTCCCCCGGCAAGGTGCTCAGCGACGCGGCGATCGTGGAGGCGGCCCTCGGCATGCCCGCGAATGTGCACGCGCTGACCGGGCTGCCGGGCTTTGGCCATCGGATGGGGCGGCGGCAGCTCGAACACTGGCAGGCCGCGGTGGACCGGGCGAAGGCGCTGCCGGATGCGGAGCTGCCGCAGCCGGGCCAGCCGCCGGGCGGCCCGCCGCCGCCGCGCTCGTGGGCGGACAAGGACCCGGCGGCGGCCGCCCGGCTGTCCGCGGCCCGGGCGGCGGTGTCGGCGCTCGCTGAGGAGCTCGGGCTGCCGCAGGAGAACCTGATCACGCCGGACACGGTGCGCCGGGTGTGCTGGGAGCCGCCGGCCGAGGCGACGCCTGAGGCGGTGCGCGCCGCGCTGACCTCCCACGGCGCCCGCCCCTGGCAGATCGACCAGGTCGCCCCCCTGCTGGCCCGCGCCCTCACGGCGCAGCCCTGACCCTCGACCTGACCTCTGAGCGGTCCGCCCCTGCAGCCGAAGGCGCAGGGGCTCGCCGCATGTGCCCGGCGCCGGCCGCCGGGGAAACATAACGCCGTGTGACGTTCACCGCTGTCGTCGTGGGGGCTGGGCAGCATGGTTACCCACAAGTAGCATGGGTGTAGCAAGCGCGCGCTTAGGCGTGCCCCGCAGCAGTGCCACCCCGCACCCTGGAGGAGAGCCATCGTGCCTCGTACCGTCAGGGACGTCGTCTTCGTCGACGGCGTCCGCACCCCGTTCGGCAAGGCGGGCCCGAAGGGCATTTACCACGAGACCCGGGCCGACGACCTCGTCGTGAAGTCCATCCGGGAGCTGCTGCGGCGCAACCCCGGCCTGGACCCTGCCAAGATCGACGAGGTTGCGATCGCCGCGACCACGCAGATCGGCGACCAGGGGCTCACCCTGGGCCGCACCGCCGGGCTGCTCGCCGGGCTGCCGCACACCGTGCCCGGCTACTCCATCGACCGCATGTGCGCGGGCGCGATGACCGCCGTGACGACGACCGCCGGTTCCATCGCCTTCGGCGCGTACGACGCCGTCATCGCCGGCGGTGTCGAGCACATGGGCCGTCACCCCATGGGCGAGGGCGTCGACCCGAACCCCCGCTTCGTCTCGGAGAAGCTGGTCGACGAGTCCGCCCTGGTCATGGGTATGACCGCGGAGAACCTCCACGACCGCTACCCCCAGATCACCAAGCGGCGCGCCGACGAGTACGCCGTGCGCTCCCAGGAGAAGGCCGCCAAGGCGTACGCCAACGGCAAGATCCAGC
The DNA here is from genome assembly GCF_026420845.1 of Streptomyces sp. PR69. Classification (GTDB taxonomy): domain Bacteria; phylum Actinomycetota; class Actinomycetes; order Streptomycetales; family Streptomycetaceae; genus Streptomyces. The sequence goes on from NZ_JAOWCB010000004.1 coordinate 235,672, forward strand.
AGGACCTGGTGCCGATCTCGGTCCGCCGCACCACGCCCGAGGGCGGGGAGCTGGGCTGGGGCCTGGTCACCGCCGACGAGCCGATGCGCCCGGGCACGACCCTGGAGAACCTCGCCGGTCTCAAGACGCCGTTCCGTGTGCACGGCCGGGTCACCGCCGGCAACGCCGCGGGCCTCAACGACGGCGCCACCGCCTCCCTCATCGCCGCGGAGGACTTCGCACGCGAGAACGGCCTCCCGGTCAAGATGCGCCTGGTCTCGTACGCCTTCACCGGCGTCGAGCCGGAGGTGATGGGCTACGGTCCCATCCCGGCGACCGAGAAGGCCCTGGCGAAGGCGGGCCTGTCCATCGGCGACATCGGCCTGTTCGAGATCAACGAGGCATTCGCCGTCCAGGTGCTGGCCCTGCTGGACCACTACGGCATCGCCGACGACGACCCGCGCGTCAACCAGTACGGCGGCGCGATCGCGTACGGCCACCCTCTCGCCTCCTCCGGCGTACGGCTGATGACGCAGCTGTCCCGCCAGTTCGAGGAGCAGCCCGAGGTCCGCTACGGCCTGACCACCATGTGCGTCGGCATCGGCATGGGCGCCACGGTCATCTGGGAGAACCCGCACTTCGACGGAGGCAACAAGTGAGCACCACCGCTGAACTCCTGAAGGGCGCGGCAGAGCTGTTCCCTGACGAGGTCGTCACTCAGGCGCATGTGCGCCACTTCCAGCTGCCGGCGGGCGCGGGCAACTTCGCCCTGATCACGCTGGACAACGGTCTGGACCACACCAAGCCGACCACCTTCGGCCCCCAGTCGCTGGCGAATCTGAACGCCGCTGTCGACCAGGTGGAGAAGGAGGCCGCCGAGGGCCAGATCACCGGCGTCGGCATCACCGGCAAGCCGTTTATCTTCGCCGTCGGCGCCGACCTCAAGGGCGTGGAGCTGCTCAAGCGCCACGAGGACGCGCTGGCCATCGGCAAGGGTGGCCACGAGGTCTTCAAGCGGCTGTCGTCGCTGGCCGTGCCGACGTTCGCGTACTACAACGGCGCGGCGATGGGCGGCGGCGTCGAGGTCGGTCTGCACTGCACCTACCGCACCGTCTCCAAGGCGCTGCCCGCCTTCTCGCTGCCGGAGGTCTTCCTCGGGCTCGTACCGGGCTGGGGCGGCTGCACGATCCTGCCGAACCTGATCGGCGCGGACAACGCGGTCTCGGTGATCATCGAGAACTCGCTCAACCAGAACAAGCAGCTCAAGGGCGCCCAGGTCTTCGATCTCGGCATCGCGGACGCCATCTTCGAGGGCGCCGACTTCCTGGAGCAGTCGCTCATCTGGACGGCGTCGGTGCTGAACGGCTCCGTGACCGTCGAGCGCCCGGAGATCGACCGCGGCGAGGCCTGGGACCAGGCCGTGGCGCGCGGCCGGTTCATCGCCGACTCCAAGGTGCACGGCGCGGCCCCAGCCGCATACCGCGCGCTGGACATCATCGAGGCGGCCAAGGACGCCGATCTGCAGAAGGGCTTCGACGCCGAGGACGCCGCCCTCGCCGACCTGATCATGGGCGGCGAGCTGCGCTCCGGCATCTACGCCTTCAACCTGGTGCAGAAGCGCGGCAAGCGTCCGGCCGGCGCGCCGGACAAGTCGCTGGCCCGTCCGGTCACCAAGGTCGGCGTCGTCGGCGCTGGTCTGATGGCCTCTCAGCTGGCGCTGCTGTTCCTGCGCCGCCTTGAGGTGCCGGTCGTGCTGACCGACATCGACCAGGAGCGCGTCGACAAGGGTGTGGGCTATGTCCACGGCGAGATCGACAAGCTGCTCGGCAAGGGCCGTATCAACCAGGACAAGGCCAACCGCCTCAAGGCCATGGTCACCGGTGTGCTGGACAAGGCCGAGGGCTTCTGTGACGCCGACTTCATCATCGAGGCCGTCTTCGAGGAGATCGGCGTCAAGCAGCAGGTGTTCGCCGAGGTCGAGGCGGTCGCCCCGGAGCACGCGATCCTCGCCACCAACACCTCCTCCCTGTCGGTGACGGAGATGGCCTCCAAGCTCAAGCACCCGGAGCGTGTGGTCGGCTTCCACTTCTTCAACCCGGTCGCGGTGCTGCCGCTGCTGGAGATCGTGCGCGGCGAGCAGACCGACGACGCGTCGCTGGCCACCGCCTTCGGCGTGGCGAAGAAGCTGAAGAAGACCGCGGTGCTGGTCAAGGACGCCCCGGCCTTCGTGGTCAACCGCATCCTGACCCGCTTCATGGGCGAGATCCAGAACGTCATCGACGAGGGCACCCCGGTCGCCACGGCCGAGAAGGCCGTCGAGCCGCTGGGTCTGCCGATGTCGCCGCTGGTCCTGCTGGAGCTGGTCGGCCCGGCGATCGGTCTGCATGTCTCCGAGACCCTCAACCGCGCCTTCCCGGACCGCTTCAAGGTCTCCCCGAACCTGAAGGCGGTCGTGGAGGCGGGCAAGCGCGGCTTCTACGTCTATGACTCCGGGAAGCCGGAGCTGGACCCGGAGGTCGCCGCCCTCCTCCAGCAGGGCGACACGGTCCTGACCGAGGAGCAGGTCCGCGCCCGCGTCCTGGAGGCGGTGGCCCAGGAGATCGGTCTGATGCTGGACGAGGGCGTCGTCGCCGAGGCCCAGGACATCGACCTCTGCCTGATCACCGGCGCCGGCTGGCCCTTCCACCTGGGCGGCATCACGCCGTACCTGGACCGCGAGGGCGTCTCCGAGCGGGTGAACGGCAAGACGTTCCTGGAGCCCGGGGTGGCCTCCGTCCCCGCGTGACCAGCGAAGTCGTCCGGCCCGGTGGCCGCCGTCGAAACGGCGGCCACCGGGCCGGACACTTTCCTCAAACTGACGGCATGGACTCGAAAATATGTCTATAGTGCACGGTCGGCCAGCTGTTCACCGCGGACCGGCACCCCCCACCCGAGTCCCGCCCCGCCCCGAGCGGATGCCCAGCAGAGGATTCGAGGAGTATGACGGAGAACACCGCCCCTTCCGGCCGCCGAGCACGACGCGCAGCCGACGGCCGCAAGCGGCGGTGGGGCAGGGTCGTACTGCTGACGCTCGTGGTGCTGCTGCTTGCCGCCGGGGGTACCGGCTACTGGCTGTACAGCAGGCTCGACGGCAATATCGAGGCCGTCGATCTGAACAAGTCCCTCGGTGAGGACCGGCCCGAGAAAAAGGTCGCCGGGGCCATGGACATCCTGCTGCTGGGCTCCGATTCACGCGCCGGGGACAACAAGGCGCTGGGCGGCGGGAATGCGACCGGGGCGCGGTCGGATACCGCGCTTGTCGTGCATATACCCGAGGGCCGGACCAAGGCGGTCGCGGTCAGCATCCCCCGCGACACCCTGGTGACCCGGCCCGAGTGTGTGAAGGGCGACGGGGCGACGCTGCCCTCGGCGGAGCGTGTGATGTTCAACTCCGTCTACTCCAGCGCCGGTCCGGCCTGTGTGGTCAAGACCGTGGAGAAGATGTCCGGCGTGCGCATCGACCACTATATGGAGATCGACTTCGCCGGGTTCAAGGACCTCGTGGACGCCATAGGCGGGGTCACCGTGGATATCGAGGAGCCTATCCACGACAGGCACACCGGTCTCGACCTGGCGGCCGGTCCGCAGAAGCTCAACGGCGCCGACTCGCTGAAGTTCGTCCGCACCCGGCACGGCATCGGCGACGGAAGCGACCTCGGGCGGATCGGGCTGCAGCAGCAGTTTCTGACGGCGCTGCTCAGCGAGGTCAAGGAGCAGGACCTGCTGGGCAGCCCTGCCAAGACCTTCAAGATCGCCGACTCGGCGACCAAATCACTGACCACCGACGCCGAGCTCGCCTCACTGAGCAAGCTGGCGGACTTCGCCGAGAGCATGAAGGGCGTGGACCCGGGCTCGATGGAGACGATCATGCTGCCGGTGGCCTATGACACGATCGACCCCAACCGGGTGGTGGCCGCGGAGCCGCAGGCCGAGCAGCTGTGGCAGGCGATCCGCGAGGACTCGGAGATACCGCAGTCCGCGAAGAAGTCCCCCGCCACCGGGGGGTGACGCGGAACACCATGTCACGGGGAGAGCCTATGGGCGGTCAGGAGCCGCTGCGCCCGGCGGGAGCGCGACCGGTTCTGGTGGTGGTCGACGGGGCCAATGTCGTCGGCTCCGTGCCGGACGGCTGGTGGCGCGACCGCCGCGGCGCCGCCGAGCGGCTCCGTGACCGGCTCGCCCCGCTGACGGCGAGCGGACTGGCCGGGCATCCCGGCCCGGTCGAGATCGTCCTCGTCGTGGAGGGCGCGGCGCGCGGGGTGGAGTCCGTGCCCGGCGTCCGCGTCGAGTCCGCGCCGGGCAGCGGGGACGACCGGATCGTGGAGCTCGTACGGGAGGAGGCGGCCGGAGCCGGGCCGCCGGACGGCGGTCCCGACGGCCCCGGCGGCCGCGCCGTGGTCGTGGTCACTGCGGACCGGGAGCTGCGGGCGCGGGTGGTGGCGTACGGGGCGGAGTGCGCGGGGCCGCGGACGGTGCGGGGGTAGCGGGCCGGGGAGCGCCCCCGGCCCCCCTTCCGGGGGAGAGTAAGGATCGCGGGGCTGTCGCCCCGCACCCCGCGTGCCAGCAGCTTCACGTCTGTGCCGCTGACCGAGCGGCTCGCGCTCGCTTGCGCGCGACGGCCGTCGTCGCTCGTCAACTGCTCGGCCGTAAACAACCGAGGTTGCGGGCTCGGTTCGATACGGCTCCGCTGGTGCTCCTGCCTGTCCCCTACGGCAGGACCCTGAATATCGCCGGAATCGGCGCACGTGCCCAAGGCCCGTGGCCGCGCGCCTGCGCAGAGGCAGCCGGCGGGACGCGCGGCGCTGCGCCCTTTGTGCACCGGGGCGCGGCAGCCGGCGCACACGTGCCATGGGCCGCGGCTTCCCGGCGGGGCACGGACGGGCTGCGGGCCGCCGCCTTCTCAGGCTGGGCGCCCGGCACGCCCCCGCGCCCCAGGACGTCGGCCCGCCGAGCACATGGACCGGAGCACTGCCCGGAGCACGGCCCCGAGCACTGCCGCAGGCAGGTCCGGCAGCGGCATGGACACAGCGCTGGGGCGTGGGCAGGCGGCCCACGCCCCAGCGTGTTCGATGCTCGGTCCGGCGTCAGTCGCGGGCCGGCTCCACCGCCTCGCTCTCGTAGCGGCCGTCCAGCTTGGCCACCAGGCCCGTGACCTGACGGGCGATGTCCGGGGCGGTCAGGCCGATCTCGGCGAGGACCTCCTTGCGGGAGGCGTGGTCGAGGAAGCGCGGCGGAATGCCGAAGTCGCGCAGCGGGACGTCGACGCCCGCGTCGCGCAGGGCCTGGGAGACCGCCGCGCCGACGCCGCCGACGCGGCAGTTGTCCTCGACGGTGACGACGACGCGGTGCCGCTCGGCCAGCGGCGCGAGCGCCTCGTCGACCGGCTTGACCCAGCGGGGGTCGACGACGGTCGCGGAGATGCCCTGGGCGTCGAGGAGTTCGGCGACCTCCAGACACATCGGGGCGAGCGCGCCGACGGAGACGATGAGGACGTCGGGCCGCTCGGCGTCCGCGGGCGTGCGCAGCACGTCCATGCCGCCGATCCGGCCGACGGCCTGGACCGCGGGGCCGACCGCGCCCTTGGAGAAGCGCACCACGGTCGGCGCGTCGTCGACCTCGACGGCCTCGCGGAGCTGGGCGCGCACCTGGTCGGCGTCGCGCGGGGCGGCGATCCGCAGTCCGGGGACGACCTGGAGGATGGACATGTCCCACATGCCGTTGTGGGACGCGCCGTCGGTGCCGGTGACGCCGGCCCGGTCGAGGACGAAGGTGACGCCGCACTTGTGCAGCGCCACATCCATCAGCACCTGGTCGAAGGCGCGGTTGAGGAAGGTCGCGTACACGGCGAAGACGGGGTGCAGCCCGCCGGTGGCGAGGCCGGCGGCGGAGACCGCGCCATGCTGCTCGGCGATGCCGACGTCGTACACCCGGTCGGGGAAGACCTTGGCGAACTTGTCGAGGCCGACCGGCTGGAGCATCGCGGCGGTGATCGCGACGACGTCCTCGCGCTCCTCGCCGAGCTTGACCATCTCCTCGCCGAAGACGGAGGTCCAGTCGAGGCCGGAGCTGGCGATCGGCAGCCCGGTGTCGGGGTGGATCTTGCCGACGGCGTGGAAGCGGTCGGCCTCGTCCTGAAGGGCGGGCTGGTAGCCGCGGCCCTTCTCGGTGAGGCAGTGGACGATGACGGGGCCGCCGAAGCGTTTGGCCCGCGACAGGGCGGACTCCAGGGCCTGAAGGTCATGGCCGTCGATGGGCCCGACGTACTTCAGCCCGAGGTCTTCGAACATGCCCTGCGGGGCGATGAAGTCCTTCAGGCCCTTCTTCGCGCCGTGCAGGGTGTCGAAGAGAGGCTTGCCGACGACCGGGGTGCGCTCCAGCACCTCCTTCGTACGGGCCAGGAAGCGCTCGTAGCCGTCGGTGGTGCGCAGGGTGGCGAGGTGGTTGGCGAGGCCGCCGATGGTGGGGGCGTAGGAGCGTTCGTTGTCGTTGACGACGATGACGAGGGGGCGGTCCTTGGCGTCCGCGATGTTGTTCAGCGCCTCCCAGGCCATGCCGCCGGTGAGCGCCCCGTCGCCGATGACGGCGACGACATGGTCGTCGCGCCCGAGGACCTCATTGGCCTTGGCCAGGCCGTCGGCCCAGCCCAGAACGGTCGAGGCGTGCGAATTCTCGATGACGTCGTGCTCGGACTCGGCGCGGGAGGGGTAGCCGGACAGGCCCCCCTTGGCCTTGAGCCGGGAGAAGTCCTGGCGGCCGGTGAGCAGCTTGTGCACATAGCTCTGGTGGCCGGTGTCCCACAGGACCTTGTCCCTGGGCGAGTCGAAAACCCGGTGCAGGGCGATGGTCAGCTCGACCACGCCGAGGTTCGGGCCCAGATGGCCGCCGGTCTTGGAGACGGCGTCCACGAGGAAGGTCCGGATCTCCGCGGCGAGCTGGTCGAGCTGCTCCGGGCTGAGCCGGTCCAGGTCGCGCGGTCCCCTGATGCGGGTCAGCAGCTCCCACCCGTCGCCCGCCACCGCCTTCGGCGGTCGCGGTTTGCGCGGCTGTTCCACCCTGCCTCCTTGCGTTGAGCATGCCGATCCGCCGAGTCTAGTGTTCCGTCGGCGGACATGGTCATCGGACTGTGCGTTCTACGTCACCCGTACGGCGCATGATGACGGGCACACAGCGGTGCCCGGCGTCGTCTCCCCACGCCGGGCACCGCTGTGAGCTGCCGTGTGTCAGGCGCGGCCCGCCGTCTTCTGCGTCTTGCGGGTGACGGAGTCGATGACGACCGTGATGAGCAGCACGGCGCCGGTGATCATGTACTGGACCGGGGTGCGGATGCCCTCCAGGGCCAGTCCGTACTGGATCGAGACGATCACCATGACGCCGAGCAGGGCGTTCCAGGTGCGGCCGCGGCCGCCGAAGAGGCTGGTGCCGCCGATGACGGCCGCCGCGATGACGTTCATCAGCAGTTCGCCGGTGCCGGCGCTCTGGTTGGCGGCGGCGATCTTGGAGGCCCAGAAGAGGCCGCCGATGGCGGCGAAGGTGCCGGCGAGGGCGAAGACGGAGATCCGGACCGCCGTGACATTGATGCCGGCGCGGCGGGACGCCTCGACGCTGCCGCCGAGCGCGAAGATCTTCCGGCCGTACGCCGTGCGGCGCAGCATGAAGTCCGTGCCCACCAGGACCGCGAGGAACAGCACCAGCGCCAGCGGCAGTCCCTTGTACTGGTTGAACATATAGGCGGCGGCGAAGGCGATGACCCCGAGCACCGCGGCGCGCAGCGCGATGTCGCTCAGCGGCCGGGCCGGGACTCCGGCAGCCTCACGGCGGCGGCTGTCCAGGAAGCCGGAGAGGAAGTACGCGGCCACGGCGAGGGCGGCCAGACCGTAGGCGGCGGCGACATCGGTGAAGAAGTACGTGGTCAGGCTGCCGACCACACCTTCGCGGTCGATGTTGATGGTGCCGGTGTCACCGAGGAGCTGGAGCATGAAGCCCTGCCAGAAGAGCAGGCCCGCCAGGGTGACGGCGAAGGCAGGCGCCCCGATTCTGGCGAAGAAGAAGCCATGGAGCGCGCCGATGACCGCGCCGCCCGCGACGGCGACGAGGAGGGCGAGCCATTCGTTCATGCCCTGGCTGACGCTGAGTACGGCGACGACCGCTCCGGAGACGCCGCTGACCGCGCCGACCGACAGATCGATCTCGCCGAGCAGCAGGACGAAGATCACGCCGACGGCCATCATGCCGGTGGCGACCATCGTGACGGCGATGTCGCTGAGGTTCTTGGCGGAGAGGAAGTTGGAGTTCAGGCTCTGGAAGATCGCCGCGATGACGATCAGTCCGACGACGACGGGGATGGAGCCGAGGTCGCCGGCGTGCAGCTTGCGCTTGAACTCCCCGAGGTATCCGGCGAAGCCCTGTTCGCGCACCAGCAGCCGGGGGTCGACGGCGGCGACGGCGGCGTGCGCCGCCTGGGGGTTCTGGACCTGGTGGTCCGTGTCCGCGGGCGCGCCGGCCGGGGTCGCCGTCGCGGTGGAGGTCTTCTCGGTGCTCACTTGTTCGCCTCCGCCTTCTCCGCGCTGTCCGCGCTGTCCGCGGTCTCCGCGCCCTCTGCGCTCTCTGTGGTCTTCGCCTCCGCGCTGCGCGCCGCGCGGCGGGTCACGGCGTTGTCCGTGGCGCCGGTGATGGCGGAGATGATCTCTTCCTGCGAGGTGTTCTTCACCTCGAAGACGCCGTTGTTCCGGCCGAGCCGCAGGACGGCCACCCGGTCGGCGACGGCCTTGACGTCGGCCATGTTGTGGCTGATGAGGATGACCGCATGGCCGCGCTCACGCAGCCGCTCGACCAGGTCGAGGACCTGGGCGGTCTGCTCGACGCCGAGCGCGGCGGTGGGCTCGTCGAGGATGACGAGCTTGGGCTCGCCGAGCATCGAGCGGGCGATGGCCACCGTCTGGCGCTGGCCGCCGGAGAGCGAGGCGATGGGGATGCGGACGCTGGGGATGCGGATCGACAGCGTGCTGAGCAGCTCGCGGGCGCGGCGCTCCATCTCGATCTCGTCCAGGACGCCGCGCTTGCGCAGCTCCCGGCCGAGGTAGAGGTTGCCGACGACGTCGATGTTGTCGCAGAGGGCGAGGTCCTGGTAGACGGTCGCGATGCCCAGGTCCTGGGCGTCGTGCGGCCGGCTGATCGTGACCGGGCGGCCCTCCCACTCGATGACGCCCTCGTCGATCGGGTGGACGCCGGCGATCGTCTTGACCAGCGTGGACTTTCCTGCGCCGTTGTCGCCGACCAGGGCGACCACCTCGCCGGCGTGGATCTCGAGCTCTACGTCGGTGAGCGCCTGTACGGCGCCGAACCGCTTGGAGACCCCTCGCAACGCCAGCACGGGCGTAGCGGACACGTGAACCATCTCCTTCGCCGCCTGACCGGCGGGGATTTCACCGCCTGACGGCGGGACGCCGCGCCCGACGGGGGTGGAGGGCGCGGAGGCTGAGCAGAAGTGTGCAGAAGTCTGCGGTGCTGCGAAAGACCATGGACGGTCGGACAGCAGATACGTTTCGCCCGGTGCTCCGCCCAGTTGCGGGGCTGGATGCGGTGCGGAGCACCGGGCGAGACCGAGGGGCGGCCCGAAGGGGGCCGGCCGGCCTTACTTCAGGCCGATCGCGTCACAGGCGGCCTTGTACTTGTCCGTGCAGATCTCCTGCACCGTGTAGACGCCGTCCTTGATGACGGTGTCCTTGATGTTGTCCTTGGTCAGCGAGACGACCGGGACCAGGACGGTGGGAACGCCCTTGGTCGTGGGGCTGTCCACGGAGTCCTTGGCGATGGAGTCGAGCTTCTCGCCCTTGGCCAGGGCGACGGCCATCTCGGCGGCGGCCGCGGCCTCGGGGGCGTACGGCTTGTAGACGCTCATGTACTGCTCGCCCGCCACGATCCGCTGCACGCCGGAGAGTTCGGCGTCCTGGCCGGTGACCGGCGGGAGCTTGGTGAAGCCGCCGCCCTGGAGGGCGGTGATGATGCCGCCCGCCATGCCGTCGTTGGCCGAGTAGACACCGACGATCTTGTCCTTGCCGAGGGCCGAGATCGCCGCCTCCATGTTGGAGTTGGCGTTCTCCGGCTTCCACTCCTTGGTGTCGTACTCCTTGCCGACGTTCACCTTGCCGTCGAGGACGGACTTGGCGCCCTTCTTGAACAGCGCGGCGTTCGGGTCGGTGATCGCGCCGTGCATCATCACGATCTGGCCGTCCTTGGCCTTGTCACCGAGCGCGTCAAGCAGCGCCTGGCCCTGGACGCGGCCGACCTCTTCGTTGTCGAAGGAGGTGTAGGCGTCGATCGGACCCTCGGCGAGGCGGTCGTAGGCGACGACCGGGATGCCGGCGTCCTTGGCCTTGTTGACGCTGCCGGCGATGGCCTTGGCGTCCACCGCGTCCAGGATCAGCACATCCACCTTGTTGGTGATCATGGTGTCGACCTGCTGCGACTGCAGGGTGGCGTCCTGCTTGGCGTTGGAGTAGACGACCTTGGCCTTGCCCCCCGTCAGCTCGCTGATCTTCTTCTCGATCAGCGGCTTGTCGAACTTCTCGTAGCGGGCGGTCTGGTTCTCGGGCAGGAGCAGACCGATGGTGAGGTCGTCGCCCTTCTTCTCACCGGCGGCCGGCTCCGTGGCCTTGTCGCCGGACTCCTTGGCGCTGCCACAGGCGGCGAGGGACACGGCCATCGCACCGGCTGCGACGACGACGGCTGCACGACGCATACGCGTGTTCATCTTTCGAAACCTCCCTGACGCGGCCGCGTCGTTGCGGCCGAGGTGGCTGGAAGTCAACTCGGCCCCGCCTCTGTCGTCAAGGAGTAAATTCTTAACGAGATGACAACGGTGCCATGTGTTCTCTAAGTGAACGCTGGACTACCGGACTGCAGCGCACTGTCCAGAAGGGTCGAATCGCCCATTTCGCTGAGTACGAGAGCGAGCGCGCCCAGCACTTCGGCCCGCCCGCCGAGGGCCCCGGGGGCCACCGACAGCTGCCGTGCGGCGCTGGGGATGGCATAGCGGGACACGGAGTCCCTGATGGGCCCCAGAACCAGCTCACCGGCCTCGGCCAGATCGCCGCCGAGCACCACCCTGCTGGGGTTCAGCAGGTTGCACAGGTTGGCCACACCGCTGCCGATATGACGGCCCACGTCCCCGATGACCCGGCGGCAGCCCGGATCGCCCTCGCGCGCGAGCTGGACCACGCGCTCCATGGTCAGATCGGCCCCGTGACCGGGCTGGAGCAGGGGCAGCACATAGCGGGCCGCGGCGAAGGTCTCCAGACAGCCGCGGTTGCCGCAGCGGCACACCGGGCCCGCCTCGTCCAGCGTGATGTGCCCGATCTCGCCCGCGGTGCCGCCCGGGCCGCGGTAGATCTGCCCGTCGATCACCAGACCGGCGCCGACGCCGGAGGCGACCTTGATATAGGCGAGGTCCTTCACCCCGCGGCCGCTCCCCCACACCAGCTCGCCCAGCGCGCCGAGGTTGGCGTCGTTGTCGACGTAGACCGGCGCGCCGAGCCTGGCGGAGAGCTCCTCGCTGGGGTTGATCCCGGTCCAGCCCGGCAGGATGGCGGTGGAGCCGAGCGTGCCGGACTCCACGTCGATCGGGCCCGGCACGCCGAGGCCCACGCCGATCACCTTGTCCTGGCCGATTCCGCAGCCCTCGATCAACCGCTTGACCAGCTGTTCCGCCCGGTCGAAGCCCTGCGCGGAGGAGGCGTCGACATCGAGCGGCTCGGCCTCCTCGGCCAGCACCTGGTGGGCGAGGTTGCCGACGGCCACCCGCAGATGCGTATGGCCGAAGTCGACGCCGATGACGATGCCCGCGTCACCGCTGAGGGAGACGCTGCGGGCCCGGCGGCCGCCCGCGGAGGTCGGGGTGACCTCGACCGTGCCGCCGTCCTTCAATTCGCGAACGATATTGGAGACCGTGGCGGCCGACAGGCCGGTGCTCCTGGCGATCTCGGCCTGGGTGAGCGAGCCCGCCATGCGCACGGCCCTGACGACCCGCTCAAGGTTGGCCCGGTGCAGTGATGTCTGCGACCCCGGAGTCTCCATTGACCCATCCACTCCTGCCCCCGGTGGGCGGCGCGACGGCCGCCCCCGGCCGGGTTCACCACGATGTGACCCGGCGTCTCTCCAACTTATGAACTCTAAGCTCAACTGGATGGGGCATATCGCGTCAAGACCTTGAGCGGGAGGAGAACCGTAAGGAGACCTCGCCGAGATCTGGCCTCCCCCGCCCGGGGGACGGGCGCAGCCGTCCGGCCGCACGCGTGCCCGTATGCGCACGCTGCGCATACGGGCGGTTCCCATGGGTCAGGGGTGTCAGCCGCGGGCCGGCCGCTCCTGCGTCACTTCAGCGTGCCCGCCGTGAGGCCGGACTGGACCTGGCGCTGGAACGACAGATACACGACCAGCATCGGGATCATGGCGATGGTCACCCCGGCGAACAGCACCGGAAGATCGCTGGCGTATCCCTGCTGCTGCTGGAGCTGCACCAGCCCCTGGGTGAGCAGATAGCGCTCGGGGTCGCTGTTGTCCCTGGGCTGCATCAGCACCACGGGCAGGATGTACTGGTTCCACTGGCCCAGTGCGTTGAAGATGCCCACGCTCAGCAGCCCCGGCTTTGCCATCGGCAGCATGACCTGGAAGAACGCCCGGGTGTGCGAGGCTCCGTCGATCACCGCCGCCTCGTGCACCGCCGTCGGCAGGGTGCGGAAGAAGGCGTGCATAAAGAACACCGTGAAAGGCATCGAGTAGGCGATGTAGACCAGGATCAGACCCTGATAGGTGTTCAGCATCCCGAACCGCTCGACCATGAAGTAGAGCGGGACGAGCGCCAGAAAGACGGGGAACATCGCCCCGCCGACGAAGAAGAAGTACAGGAAGCGGTTGCCCGGGAACTCATAGCGCGCCAGCACATATGCCGCCATGGACCCGAACAGCATGGTCAGCGGCACCGAGAAGGCGAGCACGATCACGGTGTTGGTGAAGTAGTCGCCGATGCCCTTGTCCCAGGCCCGTACGAAGACGTCGAAGGTCCAGTTGCCGGGCCAGCTCAGGGCGGAGCCGCCGATCTGGGCGTCGGTCTTGAAGGAGCTCAGCACAAGCCAGAGCAGCGGCAGCACGATCAGCACGGCCCACAGGGCCAGAAAGCCGTGCGAGAAGACATTGAGGGTGACGCCCTCGGTGGCGCGGTCGCCGGGGCGCACGGTCCGCCGGCCGCTCTTCGGCCCGCCCGCCGGGCCTGAAGCGCCCGGCTCGGCGGCGGCGGACTCCTTGGCAGTGATGCTCATCGCTCTCCCCGCTCAGAATTCGATGCGCTCGCGGCGGGTGGCGCGCAGCGTGACGACGGACAGGATCAGGGTCAGCAGCAGCATCACCACACCCATGGCGCAGGCGTAGCCGCTCTTTCCGAAGTACAGGAAGTTGCGCATCAGGACCGTGGCCATGACCTCGCTGTGGTGGTCGGGGCCGCCGCCGAACTGACCCGATGTCATGGTCGACACCAGGACGAACAGATCCATGGCGGTGATGCCGAGGTAGACCCAGGAGGTCTGCACCGACTCCCACAGCAGCGGGAGGGTGACCCGGAAGAACGTCTGGGCCCGGCCCGCGCCGTCCAGCAGGGAGGCTTCGTAGATCTCCCTGGGGATGGACTGCATGGCCGCGGAGAACAGCACCAGATAGAACCCGACGCCGTGCCAGACGACCACGGCCATCAGACACCACAGCACCAGAGAGGGCTCGTTGAGCCACTCGATGGGCCGGCCGGCGTCCACCAGCCCCGCTTTGACGAGCAGGCCGTTGAGCAGACCGCCCTGGTCGCTGCGGTAGACGGCGCCGAAGAGCACCGCGAGGATCGCCAGCGAGAGCACCTGCGGGAAGAAGTACACGATCTTGTAAAAGCCGGAGCCCTGGATGCCCTGGACTCCGCCCGCGCCGCCCCGGCCGCCCGCGTTGAGCATAAAGGCGAAGAAGAGGGCGAGCAGGATGGTGACCACCGGGATGAACACCAGGAACAGGATGTTGTGCCAGATCGCCCGCAGGAAGACATTGTCCTCAAGCAGTGCGGTGTAGTTGTCGAGGCCCACGAAGGAGAAGGTCTGCGACTGGCCCTTCCAGTCGGTGAACGAGTATCCGATCGTCTGGAGATACGGCCAGATCACAAAGATCAGATACAGCGCCACAGGAGCGAGAAGAAATCCCGTGACGAACTGGTGCTGCCCTTTTCGCATGGCATCCTGTCCCTGGTGTTCCGGGTGTTTCCGTCGCGCGCTCAGTCGCGCCGGTTGTCCTTGCTGTTCGGGTCCTTGGCCGCCTTGTCTACCGCGGCCTGGGCCCGCTTCAGCCACTCCGCCGGCTGGATGCGCTTGGCCATCAGCTCATTGGACGCGTTCTGGATCTCCACATCCATCTCGCTGTACCAGTTCGGGTACAGGTAGTTGAAGGTGTTCTCGCCCGCCGCCCGCACCGCGTCCACCGCCGACTTGGTGCCGGGCCGCAGCTCCACGCCCGGATCGACGCCGTCCTTGACGATGGTCAGCGAGTTCGCCTGCTGGGCGAAGATCGTCGACCACTCCTTGGAGAGCATGGAGCGCAGGAACTCCTGTCCCGCGGCCTTGTTCCCGGCCTTCTCCGGGACGATGAACGGCTCGCCGGCCCCGGCCCGGATCGCCTCGAAGGGCAGCGCACTGCCGGGCAGCAGCGGCATCGGCAGGAACGTCATCTCGAAGTCGTCCGGAGTCGTCTTCAGCTGCTCGTTCTCCAGCCAGGAGCCACAGGTGATGAACGCGGCCTTGTACTGGTTCCAGCGGGTCTGCGACTCGGTGTGCGTCAGGCCGTTGGTGCCGGGCATGAGATAGCCCTTCTCGACGACCTCGTAGACCGCCTCGACGGACTGCTTGGCGGCATCACTGCCGGCGAAGGCCTTCGGGTCAAGGTTGTCGATCGCCTTCATGGCGTCCAGACCGCCGAGTTTGGCGATCAGATCCATGATGGCCACATTGATGTAGTACGGGTGTTTGCCCTGGTGGGCGAGGCCGCCGATCCCCGCGTCCTTGGCTTCCTTGCAGACGGCGAGGAAGTCGTCCCAGGTCTTGGGCGGCGTCCAGCCCTTGTCCTTGAACAGCTTGCCCGAGTACCACAGACCCCAGACGGTGTAGACGTAGTTCAGCGACACGATCTTGCCGCCCTGCAGACCCTGCTCCGCGGCGCCGGGGATCAGGGTGTCCCGGACCTTCTTGGTGGGGTCGTCGAGGGAGGGGGCGTCCAGCACCGGGCCCAGATCGCTGAGCTGGCCGCTCTTGAACAGCACATCCAGCTTGATCTGCTGTGCGCCGGAGTTGTCCACGACATCCGGCGGGTTGCCCGCGTTGAACCGCGGCTGGAGCTTTCCGGTGATCTCCTGGGTGCCGAGGTGGGAGGAGGTGGTGCCCCACTTCTTGTCGAACGCGGCTTCCCACGCCTTGGCGTAGTCGTCGCCGTATCCGCCCTTGAAGATGACGACCTCGACCTTGCTTCCCTTGGCCACGCCGAAGGGGTTGTCCTTGGAGACCTTGCCCTTGGTCTGGCTTCCGCCCTCGTCACCGCCTCCGCCGGAGGCGCAGGCGGACAGAAAACTCATGGTCGGCACGGTGATCAGGCCGAGCGCTGCGGAACGCTTGATCAGATCGCGGCGGCCGGGGCCCCCGTGGCTCGGGGCCGCGTCGGTGCGAGCGGAGCCCTCATTGCTGTGGGCGGAGGTGGATCCCATGCTCAAGTCCTCGCCTTCTCCAGGACTCAGGCGGTGTACCGGTCGCCCGTCATGTCTCGCCTCAGGCGAAGGGCCCCGCCACCGCGGTCAGTTGCTGTGTATCCCTGAGGGAAACTCAGTGAAGCCGGTGTTGCGCACACGGACAGAAGCAAAACGTGTGGAGCTGGAACGTGTGGAGCTGGAAGGTATGGAACAGCCTTGCGGACGCCGACAGGTATAGTCCACTTCCCGCCGCCCGAGCAAGATCGAATGCAACTTTGGGCGGCAGTCTTTCCCGAGTTGAGACCTCGTGAACAGATGCCCCCTACAGACGCCGCCGTGACCCCGGCAGTCTTTACGGAACGGGTGATTCCGGCCGACGGCGCGCTCAACACCCTTGACACCGTACGGCACTTACCTCCCTACTAGAGCCTGCGCATCGACCTTGACAACGTTGTCCGCCATCGCCTCCACAGGAGGAAAGGCCGGAATGCATATGACTCCAACGGCCCATTCGGTCACCCTGACGGTGGCCGCGTCTCTGCTGGCGTTGACGGCGCAGTCGGCAGCCGTCGCCCTTCCGTCGCCGGCGGAGGGGGAACCAGCCGCCCGGGGCGCCTCCCCCGCCGTGTCCTTCGTCTCGTCGTTCGAGGACGGCGATCCACAGCCGGACTGGCGGCATGCCGTGGAAACCGAGGCGGACGGTCGGCCGCGGACGTCCGGCGTCGACGGCGGATTCACCGCCGGGATACCGGGCAATGTCACCGACCGGGTGACCGCGCTGCGCGCCAGCGGCGAGAACACCGGGGCAGGCGAGACCAAAGAGAATCTCGTCGACCTCCAGCCCAGCACCAAATGGCTGACATTCACCCCCACCGCCTGGATCGAGTTCGACACCGACGAACCCATCCACATCGCCAGATATGCGCTGACCTCCGCCAATGACTTCGCGGAGCGCGACCCCGCGGACTGGACGCTGAAAGGCTCCGCCGACGGCGAGCGGTGGACCGTCCTCGACACCCGCGAGGGCGAGTCGTTCGCCAAGCGCTTCGAGACAAAGACGTACGACGTCTCCCCCGGGCCCGCCGGGGCGACGCCGTACGCCCACTACCGGCTGGAGATCACCCGTAACAACGGCGCACCGGGCATCACACAGCTCGCGGATGTGCAGTTCTCCGACGGCGACAGCGGCACCCCGGCGCCACCGTCCATGCGCAGCCATGTGGACAGCGGCCCCGCCGGCTCCCCCACCGCCAAGGCCCGCGCCGGTTTCACGGGAAAGCGGGCACTGCGCTATGCCGGTTCACACAACCCGGACGGACGGGCCTACTCCTATAACAAGATCTTCGACGTCGACCTGCTCATCCGGCGGGACACGGAGCTGTCGTACCGGGTCTTCCCCTCCATGCCGGAGACGGATCTGAACTATCCGGCCACCCATGTCGCCGTGGATCTGGCTTTCACCGACGGGTCCTATCTCAGCGAACTGAAGGCGGCCGACTCCCATGGCGGGCCGCTCACCCCGCAGGGCCAGGGCGCGGCCAAGCGGCTGTACGCCAACCAGTGGAACCATGTGGCGTCGCGGATCGGCGCGGTCGCCGCGGGCAAGCGGGTCGACCGGATTCTGGTGGCGTACGACTCCCCCGAAGGACCCGCGAAGTTCCAGGGCTGGATCGATGACATCGCCCTGGCCCCGAAACCGCCCGAGCGGCCGCTCGCCCATCTGTCGGACTATGTGTCCACGGTCCGCGGCACCAACTCCAGCGGCTCGTACTCGCGCGGCAACGCCTTCCCCGCCACCGCCGTCCCGCATGGCTTCAACTTCTGGACCCCGGTGACCAACGCCGGCTCCCGGAGCTGGCTGTACGAGTACGCGCGCGCCAACAACGCGGACAATCTGCCGGCCCTGCAGGCGCTGAGCGCCAGCCATGAGCCCAGCCCCTGGATGGGCGACCGGCAGACGTTCCAGCTGATGCCGTCCGCGGCGGCCGGCGTCCCGGACACCTCCCGCACCGCGCGTGCCCTCCCCTTCCGCCATGACAACGAGACCGCGCGCCCGCACTACTACGGCGTGACGTTCGAGAACGGCCTGAAGGCGGAGATCGCCCCGGCCGACCATGCGGCGATGATGCGCTTCAGCTACCCCGGCGACGACGCGAGCGTCATCTTCGACAATGTCACCGCCGAGGGCGGGCTGACGCTGGACGCGGACTCCCGCTCCTTCACCGGCTACTCGGACGTCAAGAGCGGACTGTCGACCGGCGCGACCCGGATGTTCGTCTACGGCGTCTTCGACGCGCCGGTGGTCGACGCCGCCGCCGAGGGCGTCACCGGCCGCTTCCGCTTCGACGCGGGCCGGGACCGCACGGTGACGCTGCGATTGGCCACCTCGCTGATCAGCGTCGAGCAGGCGAAGCGGAACCTGTCCTACGAGATCCCCCGCACGATGCGCTTCGAGCAGGTGATGCGCCGGGCGCAGCGGCAGTGGGACCGGATTCTGGGGCGGGTACGGGTCGAGGGGGCCACCCGCGACCAGCTCACCACGCTCTACTCGGGTCTCTACCGGCTCTACCTCTATCCCAACTCCGGTTTTGAGAACACCGGCACACCGCATCGCCCGCGCCACCGGTACGCGAGCCCCTTCTCACCCGCCGAGGGCCCCGACAGCCCGACGCACACCGGAGCGAAGATCGTCGACGGCACGGTCTATGTGAACAACGGCTTCTGGGACACCTACCGGACGACCTGGCCGGCGTACTCCTTCCTGACCCCGCGCAAGGCGGGTGAGCTGGTGGACGGCTTCGTCCAGCAGTACAAGGACGGCGGCTGGATCTCCCGCTGGTCCTCCCCCGGCTATGCCGATCTGATGACCGGCACCAGCTCCGACGTCGCCTTCGCCGACGCCTATGTGAAGGGTGTGCGCTTTGACGCGGAAGCGGCGTATGAGGCGGCGTTGAAGAACGCGACGGTCGTGCCCCCGTCATCGGGGGTGGGCCGCAAGGGCATGGAGACCTCGCCGTTCCTCGGCTATGCCTCGACCCGGACCCATGAGGGCCTGTCCTGGTCGCTTGAGGGGTATCTCAACGACTACGGCCTGGCGAAGATGGGCGAAGCCCTCTACAAGAAGACAAAGAAGGCCCGCTACCAGGAGGAGTCGGCGTACTTCCGCAACCGGGCACGGAACTATGTGAAGCTGTTCGACTCCAGGGCCGGGTTCTTCCAGGGCCGCGGCCTGGACGGGTCCTGGCGGGTGGAGAGCGAGGCGTACGACCCGCGGGTGTGGGGCTATGACTATACGGAGACCAACGGCTGGGGCTATGCCTTCACCGCACCGCAGGACTCCCGCGGTCTGGCCAATCTCTACGGCGGCCGGGCGGGGCTCGGCCAGAAGCTGGACGCGTACTTCTCCACCCCGGAGACGGCGTCGCCGGAGTTCGTCGGCTCATATGGCTCGGTCATCCATGAGATGACGGAGGCGCGCGATGTCCGGATGGGCATGTACGGGCACTCCAACCAGGTCGCCCACCATGCCGCGTATATGTACAACGCCGCCGCGCAGCCCTGGAAGACGCAGGAGAAGGTCCGGGAGGTGCTCTCCCGTCTCTACGTCGGCAGTGAGATCGGGCAGGGATACCACGGCGACGAGGACAACGGCGAGCAGTCGGCCTGGTATCTCTTCAGCGCGCTGGGCTTCTATCCGCTGGTGATGGGCAGCGGGGAGTACGCGATCGGCTCGCCGCTGTTCACCAGGGCGACGGTGCGGATGGACAACGGCCGCACACTGGTGGTCCGGGCGCCGCGGAACAGCGCGGAGAACGTCTACGTCCAGGGCGTCCGGCTGAACGGCAAGCGGTGGACGTCCACCGCACTGCCGCACCGCCTGCTGGCGCGGGGCGGGGTGCTGGAGTTTGAGATGGGTCCGCGGCCGTCGTCGTGGGGGACGGGGCCGGGCGCCGCCCCGGTGTCCATCACCGCGGATGACGCGGCCCCGTCGCCGCGTGCGGACGCCCTGCGGCGGTCCGGTCCGCTGACCGACGACTCCTCGGCGACGACCGCGGAGTTCACGGCGGCGGCGGAACTGCCCCTGCGCGAGGACGCCGCCGGGAAGCCCGTCGTCCAGTACACCCTGACCTCGTCCGCCGCGGCGCAGGCTCCCACGGGCTGGACGCTGCAGGGCTCACGGGACGGCACAGCCTGGCAGACCCTGGACCGGCGCTCGGGCGAGTCATTCGTCTGGGACCGGCAGACCCGCGCCTTCACCGTCGCCCGGCCGGGGACGTACACGCACTACCGCCTGGTCCCGACGGGCGGCCCCGAGGCGGTGCTGGCGGAGGTGGAGCTGCTCTCGTAGAGGCGTTGTACGGGCGTCCGGGGCGCGAGCGCCGTTCACTTGTCCGACGCGCCTGCTTCCGAAACTCGTTGACATGTGAAGATGCCGTGGGAAAGATCCCACAGGTACTCGTGGGCGGCCCCTCTTCAGGAGCCGCCCACGTCGATTCGACGTGAAAACGGAGAAAATACGTGGCCAAACTCTCTGGCCTCAAGCGCGGCCGGGCGCTGTCCCGTGTCGCCGTGGCGGCGATAGCCGCCGCCCTTGTCACCACCTCGACCGGTGCCGTCGCCGCGGAGAACCCGGACGAGGCGCTGGGCGCGGCCGCCGGCGCGCAGGAGCGGAGCGGCGTCCAGGCCACCGGTGCGGCCTCGCAGGGGGCCGTCATCCAGGGGCTGTTCGGCGCCAGCGGCGGCACCCTGTACTGGTACGAGCCCAACGGCAGCGGCGGTTACGAAGCCCGCGAATGGCTCACCGACGACTGGGGTGTCTTCAAGAACGCCGCCCAGACGGACAACGACGCCGACGGCGTCACCGACGGCATGTGGCACTGGGACAACGGCGGCGCCCTGTACTTCGGGGGCGAGAACACAGACTTCTACCGCGTCGGCGGTGGCTGGAACATCTACAACCGCGTGTTCTCCCCGGGCAACCTGGGCGGCGCCAGCGGCTATGACCTGCTGGCCCGGGACAGCTCCGGCAATCTGTACCTCTACCTCGGCTACGGCGACGGCAAGGTGACCTCCCGCGCCAAGGTCGGCTGGGGCTGGAACATCTACACCCAGATCGCCGGCCTCGGCGACGTGACCGGCGACGGCAAGGCCGACGTCGTCGCCCGGGACAAGGCGGGCGTGCTCTGGCTCTACCAGGGCACCGGCAACTGGAAGAACCCGCTCAGCAAGCGCACCAAGATCGGCGGCGGCTGGAACACGTACAACAGCCTCGTGGGCGTCGGCGACATCGACTTCGACGGCGTCTCGGACCTGGTGGCCCGCGACCACCAGGGTGCGCTGTGGCGCTACTCCGGCACGGGCAGCGCGGCGGCCCCGTACAAGCCGCGGGTCAAGATCGGCACCGGTGGCTGGAACGCCTACCGTCTGATGTTCTGACCTGGCTCTGACCGCCCGGCGGGCGGTCAGAGCAGACGAACGGGCCGCACCCCTGCTGAGGAGTGCGGCCCGTTCCGGTGTCCGGTGTCTTCCGGCGTGCGCCTCTGGGGCGCTGACCGTTACTTGCGGATCAGGTTGCGCAGCACGTACTGCATGATGCCGCCGTTGCGGTAGTAGTCCGCCTCGCCCGGGGTGTCGATGCGGACGACCGCGTCGAACTCCACGCCCGTGTCGGTGGTGACCTTGACCGTGCGCGGGGTGGTGCCGTTGTTCAGCTCGGTCACGCCCGTGATGGAGAAGGTCTCCTCGCCGGTCAGGCCGAGGGCCTCGGCGGACGCGCCCTCCGGGAACTGGAGCGGGAGGACGCCCATGCCGATGAGGTTGGAGCGGTGGATGCGCTCGTAGGACTCGGCGATGACGGCCTTGACGCCGAGCAGCGCGGTGCCCTTGGCCGCCCAGTCGCGGGAGGAGCCGGAGCCGTACTCCTTGCCGGCCAGGACGACCAGCGGGATGCCCTGCTCGATGTAGTTGCGGGAGGCGTCGTAGATGAACGAGACCGGGGCCGCGTCAGCGGTCGCGGCCTGGGTGAAGTCGCGGGTGTAGCCGCCCTCCGTGCCCGGCGCGATCTGGTTGCGCAGGCGGATGTTGGCGAAGGTGCCGCGGATCATGACCTCGTGGTTGCCGCGGCGCGAGCCGTAGCTGTTGAAGTCGCGGCGGGCGACGCCGTGCTCGGTGAGGTACTGGCCGGCCGGGGTGTCGGCCTTGATGGCGCCGGCCGGGGAAATGTGGTCGGTGGTGACCGAGTCGCCGAGCTTGGCCAGCACCCGGGCGCCGGCGATGTCCTCGACCGGGGCGGGGTCCATCGTCATGCCCTCGAAGTACGGGGGCTTGCGCACATACGTCGACTCGGCGTCCCACTCGAAGGTGTTGCCGGTCGGGATCGGCAGGGCCTGCCACTGGGCGTCGCCGGCGAAGACGTCGGAGTAGGACTTGGTGAACATGTCCTCGCCGATGGCGTTGGCGACGACATCGTTGACCTCGGCCTCGGTCGGCCAGATGTCCTTGAGGTAGACCGGGTTGCCGTCCTGGTCGATGCCCAGGGCGTCCTTGGTGATGTCCACCTTCATGGAGCCGGCGAGGGCGTAGGCGACCACCAGCGGCGGGGACGCCAGGTAGTTCATCTTGACGTCGGGGTTGATCCGGCCCTCGAAGTTGCGGTTGCCGGACAGCACGGAGGTGACGGCCAGGTCGTGGTCGTTGACGGCCTTGGAGACCTCCTCCGGCAGCGGGCCGGAGTTGCCGATGCAGGTGGTGCAGCCGTAGCCGACGAGGTTGAAGCCGACCTTGTCCAGGTACGGGGTGAGGCCCGCCTTGTCGAAGTAGTCGGTGACGACCTTGGAGCCCGGGGCGAGGGTGGTCTTCACCCACGGCTTGCGGGTCAGGCCCTTCTCGACCGCCTTCTTGGCCACCAGCGCGGCGGCGACCATGACATACGGGTTGGAGGTGTTGGTGCAGGAGGTGATCGCGGCGACCGTGACCGCGCCGTGGTCGATCTCGTAGGTCGAGCCGTCGGGGGCGGTGACCAGGGTCGGGCGGGTCGGCACGCCGTTGTGCTCGGCCGGGGCGTCGGAGGCCGGGAAGGACTCCTTGCCCGCCTCGTCGACGTCGTCCACATAGTTGCGGACGTCCTGCGCGAACTGCTGCGCGGCCTGGGCCAGGACGATGCGGTCCTGCGGGCGCTTCGGTCCGGCGATCGACGGCACGACGGTGGAGAGGTCGAGCTCCAGCTTCTCGGAGAAGTCCGGCTCGGCGGCCGGGTCGAGCCACAGGCCCTGCTCCTTGGCGTAGGCCTCGACCAGCGCGACCTGCTGCTCGCTGCGGCCCGTCAGACGCAGGTAGTTGAGGGTCTCGCCGTCGATCGGGAAGATCGCGGCGGTGGAGCCGAACTCCGGCGACATATTGCCGATGGTGGCGCGGTTGGCGAGCGAGGTGGCGGCGACGCCCTCGCCGTAGAACTCGACGAACTTGCCGACGACACCGTGCTTGCGCAGCATCTCGGTGATGGTGAGCACCAGGTCGGTGGCGGTGGTGCCGGGCTGCAGCTCACCGGTGAGCTTGAAGCCGACGACGCGCGGGATGAGCATCGAGACCGGCTGGCCGAGCATCGCGGCCTCCGCCTCGATGCCGCCCACGCCCCAGCCGAGGACGCCGAGGCCGTTGACCATCGTGGTGTGCGAGTCGGTGCCGACGAGCGTGTCGGGGTAGGCCTGGCCGTTCCGGACCATGACCGTACGGGCCAGGTGCTCGATGTTCACCTGGTGGACGATGCCGGTGCCGGGCGGGACGACCTTGAACTCGTCGAACGCGGTCTGGCCCCAGCGCAGGAACTGGTAGCGCTCACGGTTGCGGCCGTACTCCAGCTCCACGTTCTGCGCGAAGGCTTCGCTGCTGCCGAACTTGTCCGCGATGACGGAGTGGTCGATGACCAGCTCGGCCGGGGCCAGCGGGTTGATCTTCGCCGGGTCGCCGCCGAGCTCCTTGACGGCCTCACGCATGGTGGCGAGGTCCACGACACACGGAACGCCGGTGAAGTCCTGCATGATCACGCGGGCGGGCGTGAACTGGATCTCCTGGCTGGGCTGCGCCTGGGAGTCCCAGCCGCCGAGCGCCCTGATGTGGTCGGCGGTGATGTTCGCACCGTCCTCGGTGCGCAGCAGGTTCTCCAGCAGCACCTTCAGACTGTAGGGAAGGCGAGCGGAGCCCTCGACCTTGTCCAGCCTGAAGATCTCGTACGACTCGTCGCCCACGCGCAGCGTGCTGCGGGCGTCGAAGCTGTTCGCCGACACGACAGTCTCCTTCATCAATGTGCGCGTATCTCACCGCATCCTGCCGCCCGGGGTCTTCACCCATCCGCTAAGGTGAGGCTAAGTTAGGTAACCCTTAGCGGACTCTCCCGACGGAAGGTGACGCGGCACGCCTTCGGCAGATATCTCGATGTCGAGATAACTCTAGTACATGACCGCCGCCCGGTCATGCCCGGGCACGCCTGTCCGCTGTCATCCAATCGAGGCGTTTACTCAGCGAACTCAGTCGTTCGGGCTGCTGTCTCAGTGAACCTAGTCGTGAGCGTGATCGCACTGGGGGTGCTGGATGGCTGTACCGGCTGGGGTGGATCTTGCAGGGCCGTACGTCGAGCTGTCGTACGTGGATGCCGTACGCGAGCGTCAGCGGCGGCCGATCCTGGACTGCGTGACAGCCCGCTTCGAGGATGTCGCTCCGGTGCGGCCGTTTCGGTGGTCACGTGGTGAGCGTCACTTCGCTGGCTGGTACTGGGCGGCCACGAATGGGCAGCACGTCGGCTTCGAGTCGTGGCTGGAAAGGGACAGCCTCCTGCTGATGGACTTCGATCCCAAGGTGGTGGGGATCGCTTCTCAGCCGTTCTGGCTGCACTGGCATGACGGCGAACGAGAGCGTCGGCACGCCCCGGACTACTTCGTGCGCCGTGGAGACGGCTCGGCGGTGGTCATCGATGTCCGTGTGGATGAGCGGATCGAGCCGAAGGACGCCGAAGCGTTCGAGGTGACGCGCCTGGCCTGCACCCAAACCGGGTGGAGGTTCGAGCGGCTGGGGACGCCGGACGAGGTGCTGCTGGCAAATGCCCGGTGGCTGTCGCGATACCGACATCCCCGATGCCTTACCGGCCTGGCCGCGGCTCGGCTCCGGGAGGTCTTCGCGACGCCGGGGCCGCTGATGGCCGGGGCGGATGCGGCCGGGGACCGCCTGGCGACGCTGCCCGTACTGTTCCACCTGCTCTGGCGCCAGGAGCTGACCGCTGAGGATATGGCGGCCCAGCTGCTGGGACCCCGCACGATCGTGAGCCTGGCGGATGCGAGGGCCCGATGACCGGGAAGAAGCGAGTGCCACCGACGGCCCGAATCGCGGAGTTCCCCAAAGCGGCCGCCGACCAGGCCCGCTGGTGGGAGAGGCACATCCTGGAGGTCCTGAACGGTCTGCCGCCGGACGCTCCGAAAGGGGCGAAGCCGCGGCCAGAGTTCGACCCGAGAGTGCACTCGCTGGCCCAGCGGGAGCGGGCCAAGGCGGCCGAGCTGACGGCAGCCGGTCACAAGGTGTCGACCAGTGGGATCAAGCAGCGGCGCCAACGCTACCAGCGGGACGGGCTGGTCGGGCTGGCGGACGGCCGGTCGGCTAAGCAGATGCCGGCCTTCGGGCAGGTCGACGGGGCAGTGGTGGAGGCGATGCGGCAGGCAATCATCGAGACCGCCGACGCATCGACAAGAACCATCGGGTTCATCATCTGGCGGACCAAGCAGATCCTCACCGACCGGGAGGAAACTGCTGCAGTTGAGCTGCCGTCACGGGCCACGCTCTACCGGCTGTTCGAGAAGCTGGCCGCAGGCACCCACGTCACCGGGTCGGCCCGCACGCGCCGCTCGGTTAACGCGCGACCGCCGGGACCGTTCGGTGAGCTGCCGGCCAGTGCCCCGGGCGAGCTGATGCAGATTGACTCCACGCCGCTGGATGTGCTGGTGCGGTTGGATGACGGGATTGCCGAGAAGGTCGAGCTGACGGCCATGGTTGACATCGCCACGAAGTCGATCACCGCGGCGGTGCTGCGGCCCACCACAAAGGCCGCGGATGCCTCCGCGGTTCTGGCCCGAAGCGTCACACCGGAGACGATGCGTCCGGGCTGGCCAGAGGCCCTGCGGATGTCCCACTCGGTGCTGCCGCACCGGCGGCTGCTGAGTATCGACGAGCGCCTGGAGCACGCGGCCGCCCGACCGGTGATTGTTCCGGAGACCATCGTCTGCGACCACGGCAAGGTGTTCGTCTCGCACAACTTCCGGGCGTCCTGCCGCTATCTGGGTATCAACCTGCAACCGGCCCACAAGGCGACGCCGACCGACAAGGGCACGATCGAGAAGACGCTTGGCTCGGTGGCGACGCTGTTCGCCCAGTTCGTCGCCGGTTACACCGGCTCGACCACGGACCGCCGCGGCCGGAAACTAGAAGACGGGCCGCTGTGGTCGCTGCCCGAACTTCAGAGCCTTCTCGACGAGTGGGTCATCGCCTGCTGGCAGACCAGGCCCCATGACGCATTGCGCGACCCGGATTCACCGGCGCGGGCGTTCTCTCCGAACGAGAAGTACGCGACTCTACTTGAGTCCTGCGGCTACGTTCCGGTTCCGCTCGGCGCCGATGACTACGTCGAGCTGCTGCCCGAGCGCTGGCAGGCGATCAACGCCTATGGCATCCGCATCAAACACCGCATCTACGACAGCGCGGAGTTGAATCCTTTTCGCCGCCAGCACTCCGGAGTGGCGGCGAAGAAGGGCCTGTGGGAGATCCACCACGACCCCTACGACGTCTCGCGGATCTGGGTACGCGACCGCCAAGGCGAACGTTGGATCACCGTCTTCTGGAAGCAGCTACACCGCGTCGGCGTACCGTTCGGCGAGCTGGCCTGGGACCGGGCCTGTGAGCAAGTCTCCGGAGGCACCGAGGAACAGATCGCCGATGCCGTCAGTGCTCTGCTGCGGCGAGCCCACGACGGCCCCGGCGCCAAGGAGGACCCCCCGGCCACGCGTTCCAGACGTGACCGCCGGGCCGCCGCCCGCACCCGGGTGACCGCCGGGGACCGACCGGTTCCCGACACGCCATCCACCGAGCCCACACACGACGACGGGACGGACATCCATCTCGCCGAAGTCATCCCGCTGGGCCTCTTCGACCCGCTCGCCAACCCTTGGAGGCGCCCGTGACCCGTTCCGAAGCGGCGGCCCAGCACCCCACGTTGCAGGATGCCGATGCCGATGCCAACCGACAATTGACCACCTTGGACGGATGGCGCAGGTTCGTCGATGGCCCTCCTGCAGCCCCAGTGTTGCTTGCCCCTGATGATCTAAAGCGACTGTCCCTGGCTGACCGAATTCTCTACGACGAGGACCGGCTTGACCATCACGCCCGCATGCTCACGGTCGCCACGTCTTTTGTCGAGAAAACGGTGATCTGCGGCCGTCGGCTGGTCCTTCTCAACCGCCACGCGATCAGTGCCCGCCGCGGACTGATGGTCTCCGGGCCACCCGGCACAGGAAAGACGAGCGCTATCTCCCAGCTCGGACGTTCTCATGAGCTTCTCGACCGGGATCGTCACCCGAATGTCTCGGACCGCATTCCCGTGCTCTACATCACGGTCCCGCCCGCCGCGACTGCTCGCATGGTTGCCGCGGAGTTTGGTCGCTTCCTGGGCCTGCCGGTGCGGCACCGATCGAATATGACGGACATCATCGAGGCTGTGGTCGGCGTATGCACCGATACCCGCACCGGCCTCGTGCTCGTTGACGAGGTCCACAACATCTCGCAGGTCACCCGGGCGGGCGCCGAAGTCTCCGACACCCTCAAGTACTTCTCTGAACGTATCCCTGCAACATTCGTCTACGCGGGCATCAGCCTGGAAACCAGCGAGCTGCTTGCCGGCACACGGGGCGCCCAGATCGCGGGTCGTTTCACCCTCGTCCCTACCCGCCCCTTTCCCTACGGCGACGAATGGAAAGGATTGGTCGCAACGCTGGAGAAAACCTTGCTCCTGCACGACCATCCACAGGGCAGCCTGGTCAAACTGGACCGGCATCTCCACAGACGCACTGGAGGGATGATCGGCGCGCTCTCCCACGCGATCCGGGGTGCTGCCATCGACGCGATCCTCAACGGCACGGAACGCGTCACAAAAGCGGGGATCGACTCGATCCCCCTGGATCACGCCGCAGAAGCCTCCGCGCCACTTCACGCAAAGGCATCCCCGTGCTGACAGGGACCATCGACCATCCGCGCCCACTCCCCGTCCAGGTTTCGCCCCGCTTTGGGGAAACCACGGACTCTTACATTCGACGTATGGCCCGTGCCAACCATCTGAAGCCCAGCTACCTGCACGAATACCTCTGCGGACCGCCCTACTGGTTCGGGAAGCCGATTCTCGATCGTCTCGCTGCGGTCTCTGGCCGGAGCCCCGATGCCCTGGACCGCGCTCTTGCCGATGCCAGCTCACGTCGGGGACGTTTCAAACCAACAGCACGCTATGCGAGGAGGTTCCCTTTCCATGGCCGCCGCGACCTCCGATACCGCATAGCCCGTGACGCCTACAGGGGTGTGCCAATGCGGCTGCTCGCACAGCGCCATGGCGTCCAGAGATGGGTCGTCCACCGGGCGCTGGACACGGCTCAGCCGCTCCTGCCAGGGACGCGTCGAGGCGCCGACCCGATCAGCAGCGAAATCTCCGATCTCCTCGAAGGCATGATCGCTGGCGGCCTCAACACGAGACAGATGTGGGCCGAACTCCTGGACAACCACGAATACTCGATCTCCTACGGCGCACTCGCCTATCACCTCCGGCGTACCCGGTCATGGCAGCAGCGCCTCAGCCAGGCTTGAGGCATGCCCACATGTTGAGGTGTCGCATATTCGCGGTTGCCGGATCAGTCGGGCAGAACGAGTACGCCGTGCTGCAACCTCTCCTCCTCGAACAGGTCGACCGCTCCGTCGCGGCTGCGACAACGCCGGCGGCGCGGCTCGTCCCCGCCCTCGCGGCGGTCCACGCCGCCCGCGTTGCCCAGATCGCCGCCCTCGTGCTCGACGACGTCGATCTCGGCAACCGCCGGCTGACCATCGCCGGACGCGCCCGGCTTCTCGACGACCTCACCCTGAAACTCCTGACGGACTGGCCGGGCCGCCGGCGCCGCCGGTGGCCCAGCACCGCGAACCTCCACCTGCTGATCAACAACCAGACCGCCAACACAACCAATCGGGCCAGCAACCACTGGATCAGCGCTCCGATGCGAGGACAGGACGCCACCTTGGAGCGGCTCCGCGTCGACCGGCAACTCGAAGAAGCCCTGACCCACGGGCCCCGACCCACTCCATCTCGCGAAGGTCTTCGGGCTCGACGAGAAGACCGCAATGCGCTACGCGGAATCCGCACGAGCCCTGGCGGAACTGGCTGTTGAGACCGGCTCGGGCCCGGATTCCTAGCCCAGACACCGACCGGAAAGCGGCGACGTGATTCCGCGTTCACAGGGTTATGAAGGATCCTTGACAAAAGGCTGCGTCGGCGGCCCACGAGCTGTACGCCACGGCTGCCCAGCCGTTGAGGTCGTCGGCGCGGTGGCTTGCGGCCAGTTCCTCCAGGTACTTCCGTAGGCCGGTTGCGTCGTTGGTCCTGAGCTGATGGGCGAGGTGCTGCCGCATGCCTGAGAGGGTCTGGTTGGCCTTGCTGCTGTAGCGCTTGCCCAGTTTAAGGAAGTCGAACTGGTGGCGGATGCGGTCGGCGAACACGGCCTCCCAGTGGGGCGGTGGGGCCACGAAGTACCTGAGCACCCCTGCGCCGCCGGGGGTGACCTCTGCCTCCAGCCAGCGTTCCGTGGCGGCGTCCTCAAAGTAGGGGTGCAGTAGTACTTTCCCGGCGTCTTCAGTGACGTCGTCGCCTTTGGTGCGGTTGCAGAACTCGCAGACCCCTACGAGGTTGTCGGGGGCGACACACAGGGCAGGGAAGGCCTTCTTTGGCATGACGTGATCGAGCTGGGTTACCTCGGTGTGCCGGCACATCGGGCAGAGGTTCTCGTCGCGGCCATCCATGATCTCGTCATAGATCGCTCGGCCGGGGCCGTTGGTCATGCCGCTGTCGTAGACGATGTCGGAGACCCTCGCGCTAGGTATGTCTGTGACTTGAAAGTCTTCCGACTTGAGGTTGTGCAGGGTGCACGACAGGGCGGCGGCCCGGAATGCCTTGGCGGCGGCCTCCGCGATGTCCGCAGCCGCGCGGAGCCTGGTCCCGAGGTTTTCGTTCTTCGTCGTGTCGCGGGACACGCTGGTGGAGATCTTCCACGGCCTTGGGGACCAACGGAACAGCCAGTATCGGTGAGAACGATCATGGTCAGCTCGCTGTGATCCATTAGCACGAGCGATCCGTTGCGTGCGGGTGTTCGCTGAAAGATCCTCGGCTGCTTGATGCGGGTGGTTACGTCCGTCGTATGCCGGTGGAGTTTTTATCTGATGAGCAGGCTGAAGCGTACGGCAAGTTCACTGAGGAGCCCACGCGCCCGGAGCTGGAGCGCTTCTTCTTCCTGGACGACGTCGACCGCGATCTGATCGCGCTGCGGCGTACGAAGCATCACCAGCTTGGCTTCGCTCTCCAGATGTGCACCGTGCGGTACGTGGGAACATTCCTGGGCGAGGACCTGTTGGATGTGCCGTGGCCGGTGGTGGAGCACTTGGCCGAGCAGCTGGGGATCGAGGACCCGTCGTGTGTGAAGCGGTACACGGAGCGGCGGCAGACGGTGTACGACCATGCGTGGGAGATCCGCGACGTGTACGGCTACCACCAGTTTGAAGACCATGCGATGGGCCGGAAGTTCCGGGCGTTCCTGCACGGGCGGGCGTGGACGGCGCACTCGGAAGGGCCGAAGGCGCTGTTCGACCACGCGGTGGGCTGGCTGCGCAGGAACCGGGTGCTGCTGCCGGGCGTCTCGGTACTGGCCCGGCAGGTGGCCGAGGTCCGCGGAATCGCGGAGAAGCGGCTGCACACCACCGTCGCGAAGGCCGCACGCCGCGCGGACCCGGCTTTGCCCGGCGACCTGGTGGCCACGCTGAAGACAGCGGAGGGCAAGCGGTACTCGTACCTGGAGACGCTGCGCCGGCCGCCGACGCGGACCACAGGCACCGCGATGAAGAACGCGTTGCAGAGGGTGGACGAGATCGCCGGGTTCCAGCTGGGGCGGGTGAAGCTGAACAAGATCCCGCCGAACAGGCTGGCGGCGCTGGCCCGGTACGGGCTGGGCACGAAGGCCCCGAAGCTGGAGCGGACCAGTGAGCCGAAGCGTACGGCGATGCTCACCGCGGTGATGCGGCACCTGGAGGCGAAGGCGATCGACGACGCGCTGGACCTGTTCGAGGTCCTGATGGCCACCCGGTTGATCAGCACCGCGAAGCGGTCCACGGACAAGCAACGGCTGTCCACGCTGCCGCAGCTGGAGAAGGCCTCACGGATCGTCGCGCGTGCCTCGAAGGTGTTCATCGAGGAGTTGGAGCTGCTGGAGGAGACCGGCTGCGATGTGGACGTGGCCGCGCTGTGGCGGGCGCTGGAGGAGGTCGCGCCCAGGGCTGCCCTGTCGAGTGCCGCCGCAACGGTGGTCAGCCTGGTGCCGGAGGACGACGACTCAGCGGAGATCGCCATGCGGCAGGCGCTGGCGCTGCGCTACAACACCGTCAAGCCGTTCCTGGCGCTGCTGGGTGAGTCGAAGGCCCTGGACGCGGCGACCGGCGGCAGGCGGGTGCTGACCGGGGTGCAGCTGCTGCCCGCCCTGGCCAGGCGCCGGGTGACGGAGAAGCCGCTGCTGCCGCGTGAGATCGACGAGAAGCTGGTGCCGCCGGCCTGGCGTAAGGCGGTGTATGCGAACGCCGAGCTGCCGGAGGGGGCGGTGGACCGGGACGCGTACGTGGTGTGCGTGCTGGAGCAGCTCTTCCGCGCCCTGAAGCGCCGAGACATCTACGCCTCTCCCTCGCACCGGTGGTCCGACCCGCGCGCCCGCCTGCTGGACGGCAAGGAGTGGGAGGCCGTCCGTGAGGACGTCCTGGCGGGCCTGAGCCTGGACGAGGACGCCGAACAGCACCTGAAGGAACTGATCGAGGTCCTGGACGCGACGTGGAAGCAGATGGCCGAGCGGCTGGAGGAGGCCGGCACCGACGCGAAGATCAGCATCGAGGTGCAGCCGAACGGGCAGGCAAGGCTGAACGTGGAGAAGCTCCACGCGCTGGGTGAGCCGAAGTCGCTGAACTGGCTGCGCAAGCGGGTCGAGAAGATGCTTCCAAAGATCGACCTGCCGGACCTGCTGTTCGAGGTGCACGCCTGGACCGGGTTCCTGGACGCCTTCGTGCACCTGGGTGACGGGAAGACCCGCATGAAGGACCTCACCACCTCGGTGGTGGCGCTCTTGGTGAGCGAGGCGTGCAACATCGGGATGACTCCGGTCATCAACCCGAACATCGAGGCCCTGACCCGCTCCCGCTTGGTCCACGTCGACCAGTACTACCTGCGCGCCGACACCATCGCTGCGGCCAACGCGGCGCTGATCGCCGCCCAGGCCCGGGTGCCGATCGTCAAGTTCTGGGGCAACGGGCTGCTGGCCTCCGTCGACGGGCTGCGCTTCGTCGTCCCCGTCCGCACGATCAACGCTGCCCCGAGCCCCAAGTACTTCGCGAAGAAGAAGGGCATCACCTGGCTGAACGCGATCAATGACCAGGTGATCGGGATCGGGCAGATGGTGGTGGCCGGCACCCCGCGCGACTCCCTGTTCATCCTGGACGCTTTGTTGAACCTGGACGGCGGGGTGAAGCCGGAGATGGTCGCCACCGACAACGCCTCCTACTCCGACATGGTCTTCGGCATCTTCAAGATGCTCGGCTACCGCTTCTCTCCGCGGTTCAAGGACCTGGAGGACCATCGGTTCTGGAAGGCCCAGATGCCCGGCGGCGAGCCGGCGGGCGGCTACGGGCCGCTGGAGGCGCTGGCCCGCAACAAGGTGAACGTGAAGAAGGTGCTCACGGCCTGGCCGGACATGCTGCGGGTGGCGGGCTCCCTGGTCACTAACCAGGTCAGGGCCTACGACCTGCTGCGGATGTTCGGCCGCGAGGGCCACCCCACGCCCTTGGGGCAGGCGTTCGCCGAGTATGGGCGGATCGCCAAGACCCTGCACCTGCTCGCCGTCGTCGACCCCGTGGACGACACCTACCGTCGACAGATGCACAAGCAGCTCACTGTCCAGGAGTCCCGGCACAAGCTCGCCCGCGACATCTGCCACGGCAAGAAGGGCACCATCCACCAGGCGTACAGGGACGGGATGGAGGACCAGCTTGGCTCTCTGGGTCTCGTTTTGAATGCGGTCGTTCTGTGGACGACGCGCTACATCGACGCCGCAGTCGCCCAGCTCCGCGCCGAAGGTCACGAGATCAAGGACGAGGACGTGGCCCGGCTCTCGCCGCTCAAGCACCGGAATCTGAACGTCCTCGGCCGCTACAGCTTCACCGCCTCCCAGCCGGTCGACGGGCTGCGGCCGCTGCGTGACCCGGACTCGGTCGACCTCGACGATGACGACGACGGCCAGGACGAGTGAGCCGTGGACGGCGGTCGGCCCGGCGGTGCCCCACGGACAAGGGCGGTGCCGGGGCGCCGATTCAGGTCGCGGTGCGCATCCGTTCCAGGCCGTCGAGGATCAGGTCGAGCCCGAACTCGAACCCGTCGCTCTTGTCCTGGTGGTTGAGATGGTGGCGGATGTGTGCGGCCACATCGGGATACCGTTCGGCCGGGAAGGAGCGCAGGTAGCCTTCGCCCATCTCCTGCATCTCGCCGTGGTCCAGGGGGAAGTCCAGCGCCTGCAGTGCGTGGCCGGTGATGTGGTTCTCGATCGTGTGGAAGGCGCGGTCGAGCAGGTCGGGTGGGAAGCCGGCCTCGCGCAGGGTGCGCAGTGCGCTGTCCAGGTAGCGCATCCGCGCCGGTCCCAGGGTGATGCTGGCTGTCCACAGGGACGCCGACCAGGGGTGGCGCAAGAACGCGGTGTGCGCGGAGATTGCGCGTCGCCGCGTGTGGTCCCGCCAGTCCGCGTCGTTGTCGGGCAGCTCGATCTCGTTGGCGACGCGGTCGAGCATGCCGTCGAGCAGGTCCTCCTTGTTGTCGACGTGGTTGTACAGCGCCATGCCCTCCACGCCGAGTGTCCGCCCGAGTCGGCGCATCGTCACGGCGCCGATGCCCTCGGTGTCGGCCAGGGCGATGCCTGCGTCGAGCACCCGGTCGCGGTTCAGTGGTGCGCGGCGCCCGTTCGGCGGGTCGTTCAGCCTCGGCACTGGTGACACTCATCTCCTCTTGACTGCCTGCGACACGAAGTCTAACGTACACCGTAAATATTTACGGTGTAAATACAATGGGAGTGATATGAAAGCGATCGTGCAGCGCGGCTACGGCGATCCCCGTGAGGTGCTGGAGCTCGGCGAACTCGACCGGCCGGAGCCCGGAGACCACGAGGTCCTGGTGCGCGTCCGCGCCTCGTCGGTGAACCCCGCAGACTGGATGACACTGGTCGGCCTCCCCCACGTACTGCGGCTCGCGTCCGGTCTGACGCGGCCCAGGCGCCGGGTGCGGGGCAAGGACGTCGCCGGGATCGTCGAGGCGGTCGGCCGCAAGGTCACGCGGTGGCAGCCGGGCGCCGAGGTGTTCGGTGAGCTGCCCCACGGCGCCTACGCCGAGTACGCCGTGGCCGCCGAGGATGCACTGGCGCCCAAGCCGGCCAGCCTCGGCTTCCCGGAGGCGGCGGCCGTTCCGCTCGCGGGAATCACCGCCCTCCAGGGGCTCCGCGATATCGGCGGCGTCCGGGCCGGCCACCGCGTGCTGGTCAACGGCGCCTCCGGGGGCGTGGGCACGTTCGCCGTGCAGATCGCGAGGTCGCTCGGCGCGCACGTGACCGGCGTGTGCAGCACCGGCGGCGTCGACCTGGTGCGCTCGGTTGGCGCCGACGCGGTCGTCGACTACACGCGAGAAGACTTCACGCGGGACGGGCAGCCCTACGACGTCATCTTCGACCTCGTCGGGAATCACGCCCTGTCGGCGTACCGGCGGGTGCTGCGCCGCGACGGGACCTACGTCGCCGCCAGCGGCATGCCCGGCGGTGACGTCCTGGGTCCCCTGCCCTACATCCTGCGGGTCGCGCTCCCCTCTGTGCGCGGCGGCCCGAGGATGAAGCCGCTCACCGCGAAGGCGAACCCCGACGACCTCGCGACGCTCGCGAAGCTGATCGAAGCCGATGAAGTGCGGCCCGTCATCGAGTGCGCCTACGGCTTCCCGGAGATCGCGGCAGCCCTTGCCAGGCAGGGCGAGGGCCATGCGCGGGGCAAGACCGTGGTAACCATCGCGTCCTGAGCCCCGCCGAGCCGCCGCCTCCTCGGCACATCAGGAAACACTCAAGGGGCCGCACGCGGCTCGCCATCCGGGGCGCAGCACGCCCCATTGTTTACAGCGTAAATACGCCTGGTGGATCCCTGTCGGGCGAACGGTCCGGCTCACGAACCGAAAGGAAAGGCCATGCCCCCGTACGCGATCCACGCCGAAGGGCTGCGCAAGCGGTACGGCGACACCGTCGCCGTCGACGGTGTCGACCTCGCAGTCCCGCAGGGCAGCGTCTACGGCTTTCTCGGCCCCAACGGGGCCGGCAAGACCACCACCATCCGGATGCTCGCGACCCTGGTCCGGCCCACCGCAGGACGGGCACGGATCTTCGGCCGCGACATCGTCGCCGACGCCGACGCGGTACGCGCCCGCATCGGCCTCACCGGCCAGTACGCCTCGGTCGACGACGACCTCACGGGCAGGGAGAACCTGGTGCTGATGGGCCGGCTGCTCGGTCACCGGCACCGTGCCGCCGCGGAGCGGGCCAGGGAGCTGCTGGCCGCTTTCGGCCTCGAAGCCGCCGCGCACCGGCGGGTCAAGGGCTACTCGGGCGGTATGCGCCGCCGGCTGGACATCGCCGCGAGCATCGTGGTGACACCCGACCTGCTGTTCCTCGACGAACCGACCACGGGACTCGACCCGCGAAGCCGCACCCAGGTATGGGACGTCGTACGCGAACTGGCCATGGGCGGCACCACGGTCCTGCTGACCACCCAGTACCTGGAAGAGGCCGACCGGCTGGCGGACCGGCTGGCGGTCATCGACCACGGCCGCATCATCGCCGAGGGCACGCCCGCCGAACTCAAGCAGTCCGTCGGCGCCGGAGTGGTACACGTCCGGCTCAGGGACCCGGCCCGGCGAGACGACGCGGCGCGGATCCTGACCCGGGTGCTGGCCGTGCCGGTCCGCCACGAGGAGGACCCGGCGGCCCTGTCGGCCGGTCTGGACGATCCCGCGCGGGCCGGTGCGGCACTGAGCGAGCTCGCGCACGGCGGCATCGAAGTCAGCGACTTCGGCGTCGGCCGGATCAGCCTCGACGAAGTCTTCCTGGCCCTCACCGGCCACCACGCCACACCCAAGTCCCCGAAGGAGGCCACCGCATGAACACC
Source organism: Streptomyces sp. PR69 (assembly GCF_026420845.1). Taxonomy (GTDB): domain Bacteria; phylum Actinomycetota; class Actinomycetes; order Streptomycetales; family Streptomycetaceae; genus Streptomyces. Next base: position 271,991 of record NZ_JAOWCB010000004.1, read on the forward strand.
GTCCCGGCCCCACCGCCCACCGACGCCACCACCGCCCCGCTTCGCTCTGCGCTGTCGACCCGAGCACGTCCGGCCCGTCCCAGCGCACCGGCCGCCGCACTCGCCTTCAGCTGGCGGGCTGTCCTGCGCATCAGGCATGTCCCGGACCAGTTGTTCGATGTGACCGTGTTCCCGCTGATGATGCTGGTGATGTTCACCTACCTGTTCGGCGGAGCGCTGGCCGGTTCCACCGGCGAGTATCTGCAGTCGGTCCTGCCCGGCATCCTGGTCATGACGGTCACGATGACCACGCAGTCGACCGCGGTCGCGCTCAACACCGATATCTCCAAAGGGGTGTTCGACCGGTTCCGGTCGCTGCCGATCTGGCGTCCGGCCCCGTTGGTCGGGGCGCTGCTGGCCGATCTGGGCCGTTACGCGGTCGCGGCCACGATGATCGTGAGCCTCGGCGTGCTGCTGGGGTTCCGTCCCGATGCGGGCCTGTCCGGGGTGCTGGCCGGTGTGGGCCTGGTGCTGCTGTTCGCCTGGAGCTTGTCGTGGGTCTGGACGAGCCTCGGCCTGCTGGCCCGCAGCCCCGAGTCGGTGATGTTCCTCGGCATACTGGTGACGTTCCCGATGAGTTTTGTCAGCAACGTCTTCGTCGACCCCGCCACCCTGCCCGGCTGGCTCGAAGCGTTCGTCGACGTCAACCCGATCACGCACCTGGTCACCGCCGTACGCGGCCTGATGCACGCAGAGCCGGTCACCACCGAGATCGGCTGGGTCCTGACAACCTGCGCCGCTCTGGTCGCCGTGTTCGGCCCCGTCACGATGCGGCTCTACCGCCGCGAACCGTAATGCTCACGCTCCCTGCGGTCCGACACGTTGTTCGGCCCTCGTCTCAGCGGGCGAGGGCCGAACGACGCCATCAGGAAAGCCAGGAAAAGGCCCCCGATGACCAGTTCCTCCACGCCCCAAAGGTTCGCGCTCGCCGGACTGCTGACGCTCGCCGTCATCCCCTCGCTCGCCGGCGTCTTCCGCCTCACCGAACTGGTCGGCGGCGCGGACATCACGCCGGAGAACACCCGGTTCTTCGCCTCCCCCGCGCCCGTGGTCGTCCACATCCTCGCCGCCGTCCCGTTCGGCGTCCTGGGCGCCTTCCAGTTCGTCCCTGCCATCCGCCGCCGGCACCCCGGCCGGCACCGCGCGGCCGGCCGGTTCCTGGTCGTGTGTGGGCTCGCCGCGGCGCTCTCAGGTCTGTGGATGACCTTGCTCTACCCACGGACAGACAGCGACGGTGACCTCTTGACCGGTATCCGCCTGGTCTTCGGCCTGGCCATGGCCGCCTCACTCGTCCTGGCCTTCGCCGCAGTCCGACGGCGGGACCTGGCCCGGCACCGCGCATGGATGTTCCGCGGCTACGCGATCGGCATGGGGGCGGGCACGCAAACACTGCTGTTCATACCCTCGATCGTCGCCCTCGGCCTGCCCGGCGAGCTGGACAAAGCCCTGGTCCACGGCCTCGGCTGGGTGATCAACCTCGCCGTGGCCGAGTGGGCCATCCATCGGCGACCATCGGCTGCCGCGCACAAGCCCGAGGATGTCGACCGCATAACGACGGAATGAGCACTGAGCGACAATCAGCTCAGAGTGGTCCGCCAACTACTGACAGTCCACCCCGACTGAATCGGCCGGATACTCGAACGTGGGTCGGAAGTTCGATGCCCGGAGCGTCAAGGCCACGGGTTCAACGCGGCGTTACTCTCACAAACGACCCTTTGCCCGAGCAAGATCGAATACGGGCCGTCGAAGATCGCGAAGACCCTGATCGGTTCGCAGAACCCGTTCGCACTCAAAAGGGGGAGCAACCCCCTTCTGAGACTTGCATTGTGCGAAAATCCGGGCTCATGACGGACCCTCACGAGCCTTCCCCCGCCGACTCCTCGGACGCGGACGACGTCGAACGGCACGCCTGCCCGAAGTGTGACGCACAGCCCGGCTCGCCGTGCCGCTCGCGCTCCGGCGCGGTCACCTCCGCCTACCACACCGGCCGCTTCACCAAGGTGCCCCGGCTCGCGAAGAAACTGCGGGTGCCCACCCCAGCCGACCGCGCCCCCGGCCAGCCGTGGCGGCCCGGCACCCCGCCCCCCGCTCCCATCGACCCCGACCTGCCGAGCGCGGACATCCGCATCGGATACGCCAGGTGCTCGCACCGCAGCCAGGAACTCCAAACCCAGATCGACGCGCTCGCCGGACACGGCATCCCCCGGGACAAGATCTTCAGCGAGAAGATCAGCACCCGCATCCGGGTCCGCCCCCAGTTCGAACAGGCCCTCAAGACAGCCCGGGAGATCAAGGCCCACGCCCCGCACTGCCGGGTGCTCTTCACGGTGTTCGAGATGAAGCGACTGGGCCGGGACGCTGCCGAACTGACGGCGCTCGCCGACCACCTGACCGCGCACGGCCTGGTCCTGGAGATGCTCCACGGCCCCCTGGCCGGCATCTACGACCCCAGCGGCCCCGGCAAGCTGCTGTTCGCGTTCTTCGCCGCGATGGCGGAGACCGAGCGGGAGAACATCCGCGAATCCACCCTCGAAGGGCTCGACACCGCGGCCCGCAAGGGCAAGTACGGCGGCCGGCCGCCCGTCATCACCGACGACATGCTGCATACCGTGCTCCGCCGCCGCGCGCTCGGCGAGTCCGTCGAGCAGATCCAGCCCGACCTGATCATCCCCACCGGCAAGCGCAAGGGCCAGAACCCGTCCGTCGCCAGCATTTACCGGGCACTCGCCGAGCACGCTAAGCGCGAGGCGTACCCCGAAGCCGTCGAACAGGCCCACACCGACTTCGCCGCCCACCAGGCCGGAGAACTCCCCAGCCCGCGCACGGCACAGACCGCCGAACCCGCCCGATGACTGGTGACGAGAGAGCCGCTCAAGGCGTCAAGATCAATCTCACCGATACTGGTTGTTCCGTTGGTCCCCAAGGCCGTTCCAGCTGTCTCTGGCGCTGAGTGTCAGCGGGTCCGCGGGCCACATCAGCGGTCCTCCGCCCTCTTGTCCGCGAGCAGGATGCGGACCAGGCCTTTGGCCTCGTCGCCCAGCTGGTCCTTGAAGTGACCGATGACGTCCTCGTAGGTGTCGAACCGGTCGACGGCCTTCTCGATCTCCGCGTAGAAGCCAGACTTCATCGCTTCGAGGCCGAAGATCTCGTGGGTGAGTACTCCTACGTTCTCCCCGTAGGTCTCGATCCTGGGGCGCCGTGCGCGCCCGTGAGAGCCATTGCGGCTCATCTTGTAGACGCAGGACCGGGGGACTTCTTGGAGTACGACAGGCGAATGCGTCGCGGTGATGGCGACACCATTGCGTTCTGTCAGAAGGTCGGACAGCGCGCGGACGAAGGAGGACAGCAGTGGGGGATGGAGATGCGCCTCGGGCTCATCGAGCAGCACGAGCGTCTGCTCTGCGAGCAGGTCCACGAGCCGGGTAAGGGTGAGCAGCACGATGGCATGTCCGGAACTGAGACTCACAAAGATGTCGCGCCACAGGCGTCCTGTGCCGGTCGCCAGACTGGAGTTGTCTCCAGCGGTCGTGAGGGTGTCGATCGGCCTACTGCCGAGGGCGGGCTCGGTAGTGTCGCCGAGGACGGCAGCGGCGAATTGGGGGTCGCTGGCCAGGGTGACCACGGAATCGACCCAGCGGTCGTAATGCCCGGAGGTCGAGATCGATTTGAGGCTGTCGAGGAATTCGGACGTTAGATCATCCCGCCCTTTCAGGCGGACCGTGTGGCTGTCGTTTGTCTCGATGGCGGGGACTTCCGCGGTCAGGCCGACGTGCGTGTATCTGGTCGTGGTGTGCGAGGGGGTGATGCCTGTGAAAGGGTCGAACGCGCTGAAGGTGACGAGCAGGACGTTGGCGAAGCCAGTCTCTTCAATGTAAGTGATCTTGCCGGCGGTTTCGGGAAGGTCGAAGGGTCGTACGGCGGCTGCGGCCAGGGAGCGCAGGAGCGTGGTCTTTCCGACACCGTTGCGTCCGATGAGCACGTGGATGTTGCTCGACGGCACGGAATTGGGACGAACCTCGAACTCCAGCGGGGGGCGGGCGGGGGTATCGGGGTTCGGTTGCGGAGGGTGGTAATTGAACTTGTAGCTAGTGAGCCTTGGGCCACCGGCGGTGATACGTCGATACTGGTGGAGGACCGTTTGCAGGGAGACGCTCCGCATGAGGGAGGTCGCCGTGACCGGACTCGACGATGACAGCGCGAGCAGTTTCACTTCTGTACTGGCGGGGTCGTCCAGTGCGGTGAGGTCGCCCAGGCCGATGAGGATTTCCCTTGCCGCAAAATGTTCGAGATCAGCGATCTTTTCGTAATATAGGTCGTCCTGGCCGAGTGAAATCCATTCACCCAGGTCAGCCGGCAGCCTCTCGTCGAAGTCGCCGGACGGCAGGGGGCTGGGGCCGGGTTGCTGGTCGACGAGGGCAATTTTGACGCGTCCGATCTCGGTCGGCATGGTGTTGGCGGAGGGTCGGATCCACAGGTCGTAGCTGGTCCTGTAGCCGAAGTCGTCCCAACTATCGGGGACGAGGATTGCGGCGCGGGGGCCCGTGGCGTAGGGCAAAGTTCGGTCGGGTTGGACGATGAACCGCACGGGGTTCCTCCACGCTCGCAGGAATGTCGGGGTGGCCCCGATGCCAGTGGCCACGTCGAACAGGGTGGGCCAGTACCTCAGAACCTCTCAGCACGCACGAGATCTTCCTTGTCCGGCGGACCGAGCACGGACGCCTCGGGGTCCGGCGCGCCGACCAACAGGTTCTCAGTCTCCGGGCTGGAACTCCGGTGCCAGCCGCGCGGGTTGACCGCCAACCCGCGGTCCCAGCCCCCAGAATCAGGGCGTCTCACCCGTGAGTTCGTGGTGAAGAACCTTCAGTTTCCCTGAACTGACGGGCCTCGGCGGCCTTGGTACTGGTGCACTCGCGTATTCAACTGTCGCCAGTTCCCCGAGGAGTCCAGCCTGCTGGTGACGGTGTGTGGTCCCCAGGGGCGTGATGTTCTCGCGCCGTACGATGGATGGTGTGACAGTCGAGGTGTACGCCGACCGGTTCCTGCAGAGCGCTTTCGACGCCATGGGCGACGACCCGGAACAGATCCTCCATGCAGGAAGGATCGTGGGAGCCGCCAGGCTGGACGCGGCCGACGAACAGGCCGTGGTCTCCCATCTCGTAGTGCGTGGCTGGGCGAAGCGTGCGGTCAACCAGGCCAACGGCCGTTCTCCCCTCATCCGCTTGACCCGGGCCGGCGTGGCTAAGGCCCGTGAGTTGCGGGCCCACTCGGAGCCACGAGCCGAACGCGAGGCACATCTGAACAACGTGCTGCCTCACTGGGCGTATAACAACTCCCCGTCGGGAGGCTCGGCGGACTTGCAGAAGTTCGCCGCGGCCAAGGAGTGGTGGTTCTGCGGCACCGAGGTCACATGGCACGAAGTGGACGCCGCCGTCGCCTACCTGGAAGCCAAGGGCCTTCTTGTGGCCGACCGCACCCCCCGGCCCCAACGCATTACGCTGACCGCCGACGGCATCGACTTCGTGCGCTCCAAGCAGACTCTGTGGTTCTTCCTGACCACCCGTCAGCAGCAGCCCGTCTCAAACGGCACCATCATCGTCGACAGTAATGTCGTGTATGGGCCGGTGCACGACAGTAGCCTGGCCGCCGGAGCAAGCAACGCCCAGACGGTGCGAGGGAACGTGACCGACCACAGCCAGCACTACCCCCAGGCCCTGCAGCCCAACATCAGCGTCGGTGACATCGGGGCGGGCGCCGCCGTAAGTTTCGGCAGCGGCCCCGCCTCCGCAGCATCCCGGGGCGGCAGCGCCATCGCTGGAAGCCACAACCAGCAGAACACCGGCCTGGAAGACGCCGACCTGATCTCGATTCTCAACCGGCTCCGACAGGATCTGGGCGAGTATCCCGGAGGGAACGCGCTCATAGACGAACTCCAGGCCCAGGCAGCGTCCGAAGAGGACACGCCGGAACTGCGCAGCTCCATGTGGAGGCTCCGCATCGAACCGTTCGCCACCCGGTTCGGAATCGTGGGTTCGCTCGCCTCGATCGTGTCTCTGCTCCTCGGGTAGCTCCAGTCGGCTACTTACTAGTTTAGACCGTGTCCTATGTGGTGAGTCGGACGAGTCGTTTGTAGCAGCAGAGGGTGGCGGCGAGGCCGAGGAAGGCCAGGTAGTTGCGGGGGTGGCGTTCATAGCGGTGGCTGAGGCGGCGGTAGCCGGTCAGCCATGACATGGTGCGTTCGATGACCCAACGTCGGCGCCCCAACCGTTCGCTGGACTCGACCCCCTTGCGGGCGATGCGGACGCCGATGTGCTTGCCCCATAGCCATTTGCGCAGGTGGGGGACGTCATATGCCTTGTCGGCGTGGAGGCGCTGGGGTTTGAAGTAGCGGCCGCGGCGGGGGTCGTGTCTCGTTTGGTTGCCCTCGACCATCGGCTTCAACGCGAGGCTGTCGTGGGTGTTGGCCGCGGAGAGGCCGACGAGGAGGGGCAGTCCGTTCGCGTCCGACAGAACGTGCATCTTGGAACCCGGCTTGCCCCGGTCCACGGGGCTCGGGCCTGTGAGTTCGCCCCCCTTTTAGCCCTGACGTGCGCGGAGTCGAGCACGGCCCGTGAGAGGTCGAGCAGGCCGGCGTCGTCCAGGCGGTGCAGGATCTCCTCGTGGAGCCGACCCCAGACCCCGGCTCGCGACCAGAGCAGGAACCTGCGGTGGGCCGTCGACTTCGATATCCCGAAGCACGGCGGCAAGGCCCGCCAGGCACACCCGCTGACCAGGACGTAGATGATCGCGGCGAACAGCGTCTCATCAGGCGTGTCCTGCGTCCCACCGCCCTGCGGCCGCACCTTCGACGGCGGGATCAGCGGCTCCGCGATCTCCCACAGCCCGTCCGGAACAATCCAACTCCACGTACCCCGCCCCATGCCGAGCCCAACGCCCGACTCACCACATAGGACACGGTCTTACTGGTGAGCTCGCGTATTCAACTGTCGCGTGTTGTCGGTGCTCACGAGCTTGGCAGTGACGTTCCGTGATCTCCAGGGGTGTATCGGCTCCATGTCCCGCCGGTCTCGTTGAGGAGACGGGTGTGGTCTTGTCGTGGGAGCCGAGGGCGATCGTTGGCCCGGGCGTAGGCATCCGGGAGGTGGGTGTCGCTGGGCGGGTGTGAAATGGGGGCAGGCGGCTCCATTGAGGAGGCATCGGGATGGAAATCGACCCATGGGCGTGGGGCTGGGTGTCCATCGGCACGCTGTCCGCAGCATTCGCCACGGTGGTGCTGGCCGCCGTGACCTTTCACTTGGTCCGGCGTACGAAGGACATTGCGAAGGCCAGTGAAGCGGATCTGAAGGCGCAGTGGCGTCCCGTTCTTGTGCCCACTCTGGAAGACCCCGAGCTGGCCCACGATTCGGATGCGAAGCTGCTGAGCCTGGTGGTACGCATCCGTAACGTCGGGCGCGGCCCGGCGCTCTATGTGCGGGCCCAGGTGGAGACGCCTCCCGCCAATGACCCCGGCGGGGTGAGCCCGCAGCATTGGTCGCCTGGGACGCTCGCGCCTGACGACGCCCAGGAGCTGGTCTTCCGGCTGCCCAAGGTTCCCGAGTTCGCTCAGCTCCTGCTGGACTACAGGGATCTGGCAGACAATACCCACGGCACCTCGGTGACCATCACCTTCCACGACGGCAGGCCCTACTTCTATGACGTGCACCTCGTGGAGCACAAGGTCACGGTTCTCGGTGACGCCGTCTACCCGCAGGACGGCCTGAGGTCCGTCTTGTGATCGCAGAGCGCAACTTCAGCTCCGCGTATTGTCAGTTTCCCGAGGGGTCCAGCCCGATGGTGACCGTAGATGATCTCCAGCGGCGTACCGGCTCCAGGCGCCTCCGGCTTGGGTAGCCAGCTTGGCGGTGGTGACTTAGTGGTATCTGAGGGCGTCCGCGACGACGTGTTCGGGCATCTCCAGGACGTGCTCGCGGATCGCAGAGGTCCGGCCGACGGTGGTGGGGATGCCGAGGTCGTTGACCAGGGCCACGAGCGTTTCGGGGTGCATCGGCTGTCCGGCCCGGCGTCCAGGGAACACGGGCGCTCGCCGGGGGGAGAGTGATCTGCTGGACGGGCAGGCGTCAGTCGCTGTCCGGTTCGGGTAGCGTCCGCGCTAGATCATCTTCTACGTCAAGGCCGAAGGACGCCGCGATGGTGGCCACCTGGAGGCCAACACCAGCGCGCAGTTCGCCGAGGGCCTCGCCGAACCAGTAGTCCTGCATCCTCCAGTGGTGTTCCCGGAAGAGGTGGCGGGAGGCAGTCGCCGCGTCAGCGTGGTTCTCAGTGGCACCGACCCGGTTCAGGAAGCTCACGCAGTAGCGGCGCATGATCCGTAGCGGCTCGTGCAATTCGGCGCGGATACCGCCCTCGCCGATCACGGTGGTCAGGAAGTCGCGGATCTCCAGGACCGAGGTGACACACTGTTCGGGCACCTCGTTGGTATACGTCGAGAACAGCACGCGGCGGGCCTCGACGAAGGTGAGGACCTTGCGGGCGACGGCGACATCGACCGTCGGTGGGTTCCAGGACACACCAAAAATGGGCGTACTAATCCCGTTCACGCGCGCGATGATCTCGGCGAACTTCACCCTGCGATGTTCGCACGGCGAGGTAGGCAACGGAGCCCTGAAGCGCCCCTGTACTCGCAGGAGCTTCTGGCGAGGTTCCGTACTCAGCCGTCGTCAGGGCTCAGAGGAACCCAGCCTGCTGGTGATCGCCTATGTTCCCCGGGGGCGTATCGGCTCCAGGTTCCGCCGGTCTCGTTGAGGAGACGGGTGTGGTCTTGTCGTGGGAGCCGAGAGCGTCCGCGACGACGGGAGCCGGCATTTCAAGGAGTTGTTGTCGGATGGCGGCGCCGCGGGCGGCGGCCACCGGGACACCGATCTCGTTGAGGAGTGCGGACAGGTGGTCAGGGCGGAAGGGCTGGCCGGCCCGGCGGCCGGGGAACAGCCAGGGGGACGCCTGGTTGGTGGCGGTGTTCATGTGGTCGCGGTCGGCGATGTAGTCCCGCAGCAGGGAGGCGGCGGGTTCGGGGACGGGTGAGGCCGGTTCCCCGAGCCGCAGGAGTACGGCCTCTCCGTCGTGGATCACATCGTCGACGGTGAGCCGGACGATCCGGGTGAGGGGTTGGGCATAGAGGAGCACGATGACGCCGGCGACGCGGAGGTTCGCCGGTGTGTCCGGGTCGGTCAGCAGCCGGCCGAGGGCGTCCAGGCGCTCGTCTTCGCTCAGCGCGGCTCGCCGGGTGGTCTTCATCGAGGGTATGGAGAGCGAGCGTCGGCAGTGGCGGCTCTGCATGGCCCAGTTGAGGAAGGCCCGAAGGCAATTGCGGCCGTGCTCGCTGTTCTCGGCCCACCAGGCGTCGACGTCGGTCTGACCGCAGGAGGCCAGGGCGGTGTTCCGCCCGGCGAGCCAGGCGAGGAAGGCGGTTGCGTGTTTGATCTGCTCGGCGGCGAAGCGGCGGATGCTGGGGGTGATGTGGCCGCGGTCGGCTCGTGCACGCAGTCGGGGAAGGACGCGCCAGGTCGCGAAGAGCCTGATCGTCTTCGCGTGCTCGGGGTCAGCGATATCGGCCAGATGACCGGGCAGCCAGCGCTGGAAGGAACAGATGTACTTGTCGACGGCGGGCAGGACCCCACTCGCCATCAGCAGTTCTTCCAGGTGAGCGGCCGACCGCCAGGGCTGGAGTTCGTGGAAGGCGTCGTGCGTCAGCGGGATCTGGCCGAGGCCGAGCTGCCGGAGCCGCTCGGAGGCGTTTCCCGGTTGGTCTCGGCGCATGGCCAGCCAGGCCAGCCCGCTGCTGGGCTTGTCCATCGCCACCAGCAGGTCGAACAGCGGTGTCAGTTCCGGGCGGACGCGGCCGGTGCCGTCGTCCAGCAGAGTGGTGAGCCGATCGGCGAGCGTGCAGCGTTCGCAGAGCCGCCCACGCAGGAGCTTGCCTTCGAAGCCGCAGCGTGAGCAGTCGAAGGTCTGGGAGAAACCGGCGCAGGTCGCGCAGATCGCGGCGCCGTCGCCGGGGCGGAGGCCGGGAAGTGCCCGGTCCTGGCCGCATCCGGGGCAGGTGCCCCGTGTCCGGACCGCGCGGTCCGAGCAGGTCCGGCAGACGTATCCGTCCGGCCAGCGGGCGGCGAACCAACCATGACGTTCGCAGCGGGCGCAGGTGCGCTTGTGCCAGCGTTCGCACTCTTCAGGGGTGTAGGCGGGGCTCATGCGTCGGGCAGGATGCGGGCCGCGCGGGGCCGCAGCTTGGCGACGTTCGCGGACAGGGCCGGAAGGTCGCCGGTGGCGGTCTTGCGGACCCCTGCGTTCTCGGCGGTGGTGGCTACCAGGTCGGCCGGGGTGCAGGCGAGGATGTCGCAGAGCGCGGCCATGACCTGCAACGACAGCCGTTCCGGGGTGCCGGAGACCAGACGGTGGACCTGGGAGGCGGACAGGTCGATCCCGCGTTCACGCAGCAGCGGGACCAACTCGGTGGCTGTGAAGATCTGATGCTGGGCCATCACCTCGCGCAGCCGCCAGGTGTAGCCGACCTTACGCTTCATGCGTTCCTCCCGTTCCGGGTCTGAAGGGCCGCGGCGATGGTGTCGTCCAGGTGCCGGCGCAGGGTTCGGGTGCGGAAGTCCGACGAGACACAGGTGTAGATGGAGGTGGTGCTGGCGTGCTCGTGACCGACCTGTTCCTGGACGAAGCGGGGGTCCCAGCCGTCCTCGATCAGGTGGGTGACGTAGGACCTTCGCAGCGAGTGGAAGTCCAGTCCGTCGTCCAGGCCCAGGGCCTCGCGGTATGCCTTGAAACGGGAGTTGATCCGCTGGCAGCCGATCCGCAGACCCCGTTCGGACGGCCAGGCGGCCGGATTGCCGTCAGCCCCGAAGTGGGGCCGGACCTCGGTGAACCACTCGTCGAGGACATCCGGGGTCCAGTCGAACACGGTCAGCACCCCGCGGCGCTTGGGCGGCGAGCCCTTCTTCGCCTTGCCGAACCGCACCTGGCATCGGCCGTACTCGCCGAACTCGGCCCCGTGCGGGTTCCGGCCGAAGTCGGCCGCGTCGAGCATCCGTGTCTCGTTGCGCCGGGTCCCGTAGGCGTAGGCCGTCTTGAACACAGTGGCGTCCCGAAAAGCTGGCAGCCAGCCCTTGCGGCCCAGCGAGCGGATGCGCGCGACCTCGTCGTCGCAGTAGGCGAAGAAGGCGTGCAGCTCAGCCTTGGTGAACGCCCGCTTCTTCGGGTCGGACTCGTTGTCCTGGACATGCACTGCGGTGTTCCACTCGTGCACCACCTGGACCGGGTGAGTGCCGAAGCGTTCCTCGCAGGTGGCGGTCCACTCATAGAGGGGGTCGGTCACGAAGTGGCAGAAGGACCGGACGGCCTCGGAGTACGAACGGATCGTCGAGCGCTTCAGATCGCGCAGTGAGCGCAGGTCCCCGAGCCACTCGTCGACCATCGCCGGCGTCCAGTTCCATGGGTAGGTGTTCACGTACGCGGCGAACGCCTTCACCGCGTTCTCCCGTCCCTCCACGGTCGTCCGGGCCAGATTCCGCGCCAGCTGCTGATTGGCGAACCCCGTCAGCATCGCAGTGAAGACCTGTTCCTCCGGCCGCAGCAACGCGACCCCGTCCACCAGATGCAGCCTCGCCGCACCCGGTATCGACCCGTTGAACCCCACCGATCCACCACTCTCCGTGACTCGCATCAGATGCGAGGAAATCGCATCCTATGCGAGTCGCCAGGAAACCAGCAGTTCAGCCCCCTGCGTGAGTGGCAGCAAGGCTCCGCGTGCCGCTACTGTCACCGGTAGCTCGGGCACCCAACGTGACCACCCCGCAGCATGGTTGATGCCCTCCTTCGGAGCGATTCGCATACCGTCGCCAATTCGCATCTGATGCAATTGACGGTGATTGGATCAATGGAACCGTGATTGACGCTGAGATTGATCTCTAAATCGGCGGATACACCCCTGCGGGACGTGGACGCATGCGGTCGGGCCGGCGTCGGGAAGGAGTGGTTCCTGACCCGGGCCCGGGTCACCACCTCTGGGGCTGCACAAATCCGCCGAAGGGCCGACGCCACTCGTTGGTGGCGTCGCGCCTCTTGAGTACTTCCTCGACGACCGGACCCGCCTCTTTATCGAATGCGCCGTCCCGGAGCACCACGCGGTGACAGACCATGCCGCTGCTGTCCTCCTCAAAGTCCTTCCACTTCCCGCTGTCGTACCGCTTGGAGGGCCGGTGTACGTCGAGGAGCTGGAAGGCTTCGAGTGGCTTGTGCGTCTCGTAGGTGTCGCGGCCGACGCCGTAGAAGCCGTGGCGCACGTTGCTCAGCACGTACCCGACTGTCATTGGGGCTCTGCCCTCGGGAGCCACGTGCATGGCGTCAAACTTCATGACGTCGAACCACATCAGCAGGGCCGCGATCTCGCTGTTGGTGAGCACGTGGACCCAGCCGTTGGTAAAGAACCCGACGGGGATCTCAAGGAAGCGCTCGTCATCGGCCGGCACGGTGTACGGGATGCTCGCGGCGCCGGTGTCCTTGCTCTTTCCGTTCTCGCACAGGAGCAGAACGCCACGGCGGACCTGCCCCTTAATCCCGGTTGCCGACTTGAGTAGCCCCATCTCCTCAAGTGCCTTCATCGCTTGGGCGATCTGCCTGATCTTGTTCGTGCGGACCGAGGACGCCTGGACGCCGGGCCCGGCGTACTTGGCGACGGTCGCCACCAAGCCTTCCCAGGAATCGGTCTTCTGGGCGTCCGGCTCGATCGGGTACGGCTGGGGCCACTCCTTGCCGACCGCCGCCTCGCACTGCGCCGCAAACAGCATCAGGAGGTACAGCTTCAGGGTGAGCCCTTTCGGCGTGATCATCTGTGCGGAGAGCGGGCGCTCGGCCCGAGGCAGCGGCTTCCTCTCGGTCTCGACCGTCCCACCGAACTTCTCCAGCCTCACGAAGGACCGCCGCACGCGCACAACCTGCGGCTTCTTGCCTCGCGCGTGGATCTCGCGGGCCTTCTTGATCGCATCGGGGAGCTCGCCCCCCATCAACGCCTGTAGCTGGTCCTTGCGGATCTCGACCTTGCCATCCCGCTCCTGCGCCACAGCTGCCCTCAAAAAGTCTGACGGTTTCACCGCTACCGTTTGATCCGCATGGCTTCGCTATCCAGTTTCAATGTCATCTTCAACTTTGACTATCGACTCGACGCCATGCGGATCAATCCGTCGACCAGTGTACCTCAGACCCTGTCAAGTCCGCCGCACCATGGATCTCACGAGCTGGAACCCCAGCCGTTGAGGTCCCACAGGCCCAGGACAGAGAGCCGGCAAGCAGAACTGCCCTGGTACCTGTACGCACAGGAAAGAGGTATTCCTCCTGACTACCACCGACGGTACCCCAGTAGATCCGACAGAGCGCCAGCCCTTCGTCTCCGTGAGCAGGAGGCGCCCCGAGGGAGCACTCGCCTGGTGCCAGTTCGGGTTCTCCGTTCTCTGCGTTGGTTCCGGGGTCGCCTTTTGCTTCACCGGCTTCCCCTTCGTCGGCGGCCCGCTCATCACCGCCGGAACGTGCCTTCACGTCAAGGTCGAGATCAACCCTCGCTGACACCAGCGGTTGATCTTGAAGTAAGAGGACCCCGGCATCACCGGGGTCCTCTGCCGTTGTAGCGGGCGGCGGCGCCGCTGGTCAGGTTCGCTCGCGGCGGGAAGAGTTCGAGGAGGCGTTCCTTCTGGCGGGCACCGAGGCCCTGGACGCGGCGGAGCGCCTGGGAGTATCCAGGGACGTCGCTGAAGGGGATGTGGTTCGCCTTCAGACGCTCGGGGGCTGCTGGCAGCCGTCTCACCCAATCCAGCCCTCGCAGGTCAACGCGACACCGCCGGCTAACTTCGCTGAGACAGGACAACGCCTGCGCCCTGTTGCGGCGCCGACTCGATCACAAGCATGCGCAGGCGTCGCGCACAACCGGACAACACCGGAGGAACGGGCCGAATCCGCTCGACCTCGCGCGGCGGCCGACGGCTCAACGCGACCCGTACGGCGGCGCTCTCATTGCCGACCGGGCGGCGGCCACGCAGCATCGGATGCCTGCTCAACAGCGCGCATGTGATCCTTTACACACACGACGCCGAAGCCGACCGGGCGTTCATACGCGACGACCTGGAGCGCACACTCGCCCGGCTGGCCGAGCGCGGCGTGTCTCACGGTCGCCAACCGGCCGCGGCCAGGAGCTTCTCGCGGCGGTCCGCATGCCCGGCGGAGCCGAACTCCCGCTGTATGGGCCACATCACCCGGTAGCCAACGGACTGTCACCCTGATGGCCCACCCCTGCGCGATCGCATCTCATATCTGAGATAGCCTGCCGCCATGGCAGATGACTACCTCGTACGCATCGGCAAGCTCATCCGTGACGCCCGTCAGCACCGGGGCTGGACACAGACGCAGCTCGCCGAAGCACTCGGCACCAGCCAGAGCGCCGTCAACCGCATTGAGCGCGGCAATCAGAACATCAGTCTTGAGATGATCGCCCGAATCGGTGAGGCGCTGGACAGCGAGATCGTGTCGCTCGGCTATGCCGGACCCATGCATCTGCGCGTCGTCGGCGGACGCCGGCTCTCCGGCTCGATCGACGTCAAGACGAGCAAGAACGCCTGTGTGGCGCTGCTCTGCGGCTCGCTGCTGAACAAGGGACGCACGGTGCTGCGCCGCGTCGCCCGCATCGAAGAGGTCTACCGGCTGCTGGAGGTGCTCAACTCCATCGGCGTACGGACACGTTGGATCAACGACGGCGTGGACCTGGAGATCGTGCCGCCTGCCGACCTCGACCTGGACGCGATGGACGCGGAGGCGGCCCGCCGCACCCGGTCGATCATCATGTTCCTGGGGCCGCTGCTGCACCGGCTGGACGCTTTCCGGCTGCCGTACGCGGGCGGCTGCGATCTGGGCACCCGCACCATCGAGCCGCATATGATCGCGCTGCGCCGCTTCGGCCTCGACATCACCGCGACAGAGGGCCTCTACCACGCCCAGGTGGACCGGTCGGTCACCCCCGGCCGTCCGATCGTGCTGACCGAACGCGGCGACACGGTGACCGAGAACGCGCTGCTGGCGGCCGCCCGCCATGACGGCGTCACCGTCATCCGCAACGCCTCCTCCAACTACATGGTCCAGGACCTCTGCTTCTTCCTGAAGGCGCTGGGCGTGAAGGTCGAGGGCGTGGGCACCACCACGCTCACCGTGCACGGTGTGCCGAACATCGACGTGGATGTGGACTACTCCCCCTCCGAGGACCCGGTCGAGGCGATGAGCCTGCTGGCCGCCGCGGTGGTCACCGAGTCCGAGCTGACGATCCGTCGCGTCCCCATCGAGTTCCTGGAGATCGAGCTCGCGGTGCTGGAGGAGATGGGCCTGGACCACGACCGCTCGGCCGAATACCCCGCGGACAACGGCCACACCCGTCTCGTGGACCTGACGGTGCGCCCCTCCAAGCTGGAAGCGCCGATCGACAAGATCCACCCCATGCCCTTCCCCGGCCTCAACATCGACAATGTGCCCTTCTTCGCGGCGATCGCGGCGGTGGCGCAGGGTCAGACCCTCATTCACGACTGGGTCTACGACAACCGCGCCATCTACCTCACCGACCTCAACCGCCTCGGCGGCCGCCTCCAGCTCCTCGACCCCCACCGCGTCCTGGTCGAAGGCCCCACCCGCTGGCGCGCCGCCGAAATGATGTGCCCGCCCGCCCTGCGCCCCGCGGTGGTCGTCCTGCTGGCGATGATGGCGGCCGAGGGCACGTCCGTGCTGCGCAACGTCTATGTCATCAACCGCGGGTACGAGGAGCTGGCGGAGCGGCTGAACTCGGTGGGCGCGCAGATCGAGATCTTCCGCGACATTTGATGTGCGAATGCCGCCGTACCCGGTCTGACCTGCTATTTAGCGGGGCAGGGAGTGGTACGGCGGCATCTCTGGGACTTTGGGCCTGCGGCGGGCTACGAGCCGCGCTCCACAGGCTCTGTCGCCAGCCGCGGCTACGCGAAGATCGCCTCGATGGCGGCGCTGCCCCGTGCGCCGGCTCGCAACAGGAAGTGGGAGTACTTCCGCAGCGTGAACCCCGGGTCGGAGTGCCCCAGCCAGCGCGCCGGGGATGCGGAGCACGTGCGGTAAGCCCGCTCGCGCACTGCCGTACGCTGGCCGGTGCAGTTGGTTCGCCCCGTCCGCCAGGCGGGAGCGTCGTAAGAGGGAACCCGGTGGGAATCCGGGACTGCCCCGCAGCGGTGAGCGGGAACGACCGCCGTCATACGCACTGGAAGCCGAGGGCTTCTGGGAAGCGACGGCCAGTAGGCGCCTGACGAAGGTCAGGTGTGCCCGCGAGTCCGAAGACCTGCCACAGCCCGTGCCCCACCGGGTGCGGCCACACCGGACCTCGAGGGCGGGTCGGCGGCGGCAGGGGTGATGTGGACCGCCCCGTCCTTCGCGCGCATCCGGCCATCGAGGTCGTCGAGAACTCGCGAAGGAGAGTTCCGTGACCATGGACGCTCGACTGCCCGTCGGCCCTGCCCACAAGGCCCCGGCCGACTCGTGCGTGACCCTCGCCCACATCATGAGCGAGCACGACACCAACCTCTACGGCACCATCCACGGCGGCGTCATCATGAAGTTGATCGACGACGCCGCGGCAGCCGCCGCCGGCCGCCATGCGGACGGCCCAGCGGTGACCGTCTCGGTCAACCGCATGACCTTCCTCGCCCCGGTGCGGGCCGGTGATCTGCTTACCGTGCATGCGGAACTGGATCGGGCCGGACGCACCTCGATGGACGTCGGCGTCCGCGTCACCGCAGAGCGGTGGAATGCCTCCGGGCCTGCCGCCAACGTCGCCACCGCCCAGCTGACCTTCGTCGCCATCGACGCCGAGAGCCGCCCATGCCCGGTCCCGCCCCTCAGCGCCGTGGGCACCGCGAACACATGCGGCGGCACAACAGAGGGGTCGTGAGAGACGGCGGGGGCACTCCATCGGCGAGCGCCCCCGCCGTACAGCCACTGCCGGTTCAGGGTGTGGGTGCGATGGGGTAGGGCACGAAGGTCGTGCTGTTCTCGTCGATGGCGAGCTTCTGTCCGAGCGGCGGCACGGCGCGCTGCGGGCAGTCGAGGCGTTCGCAGACGCGGCAGCCCATGCCGATCGGGGTGGCGGCCGAGGCGTTGTCCAGGTCCAGGCCGTCGGAGTACACGAGCCGCGAGGCATGCCGGATCTCACAGCCGAGCCCGATCGCGAACGTCTTGCCGGGCTCGCCCCAGCCACCGCGGCTGCGGGTGAGGGCGCGGGCGGTCCACAGGTACCGCTGTCCGTCGGGCATGGCAGCGATCTGGACATGGATGCGGCCGGGCGCGGCGAAGGCTTCGTAGACGTTCCACAGCGGGCAGGTTCCGCCGGCCCGGGAGAAGTGGAAACCGGTCGCGGACTGACGTTTGGACATGTTGCCCGCACGGTCCACGCGAACGAAGGAGAAGGGCACCCCCCGCAGTCGCGGGCGCTGGAGGGTGCTCAGGCGGTGGCAGACCGTCTCATAGCCGAGGCCGAAGCGGTCGGTGAGACGTTCGATGTCGTACCGCACCTCCTCGGCCGCGCCGTGGAAGGCGGTGTACGGCAGGATCAGCGCGGCGGCGAAGTAGTTGGCCACCCCGATCCGCGCCAGCTTCCACGTGGTGGAGCCCTCGTCGAAGTCCTCGGAGGCGTGCCGGGAGAGTTCGTCGCCGTACTCCAGCAGGGCCAGCTGGGTGGCCATGCGAAATGCCTGCTGGCCCGGGCGCAGACGGGGCGAAAGATGCAGCGTACGGTCCCGCGGGTCGTAGTGGTGCGGGCTGTCCCCGTCGGCCGCGATGCGTACGCCGTGCCGGTCGGCGAGGCGGGCGGTCAGGGCCCGCAGGATCTCGCCGGGCCGGATGCCGGCGGCGGCCGCCAGCTCCTCGGCGGCGGTGTCGGCGTCGTGCAGGTAGTTCCGGCGGCGGTAGAAGAGCTCGCGGATCTCCTCGTGTGGAGTGCGGGGTGCGGCCGTATCGGCGGTGGCGGCGCGGTCATCGGTTGCCTCGGCGAGCCGCTCGCCCAGGTCCTGGTTGCTGCGGCTCAACCGCAGCAGCACTTCCCCGACTGCGGGCAGCCGGGAGGCGAGTTCCGACAGGTCGGCGGCGGAGACGCGGCCAGCGGCCACCTCGTCGGCCATGGCTTCGCGCAGGTCGGCCATGAGGCGGCTGGTGTCGCGCTCGGAGAAGAAGGCGGCGTCGACACCGAACGCCTCGGTCAGCCGCAGGAGGACGGGCACGGTCAGCGGACGGGAGTCGTGCTCCATCTGATTCAGATAACTCGGCGAGATCGCGAGGACCCGGGCCAGCTCCGCCTGGCTCATCCGCCGGTCCTCGCGCAGCCGACGCAGCCGCGCCCCCGCATAGGTCTTGCTCATCCCAGCCCCTTTCGCCGCGACCCACAGCCTAGGGGAAGGGGTGCCGGAAAGGTCCTTCGCAATCTTGGCAAAGAGGGCATGGAAGATTCGCAGAAGTTGGCAGAGCGCCAAGCTTGATGGCACTCAGTGCCACTGTCAGAGTCGTGGTGCGGCCCGCCGGTCCCCGGCGACCGGGACGGAACTCCGGGCACGATCTCATGCCGTGACGTCGGCGATCCCGGCAGTTCCGTCCCGGCGGCTCGTCGACATTGCTCTCCTCCGCTCACGAGCCAGGGCACGCCGGGCCGCACACCAAGCGAAGCGGAAACGCCTTCGCACTCTTCACAGATGATCTTCGGTTTCGATCCCCTCAGGAGACGGCCATGGCGCAGACAGGGACACAAGCGGCGGCACAGGAGCTGGCCCGACGGTGGGCCACGGACCCCCGCTGGAACGGCATCGAGCGCACCTACAGCGCGGACGACGTCGTGCGGCTGTCCGGCAGTGTCCGCGAGGAGCACACCCTGGCCCGGCGGGGCGCCGAGCGGCTGTGGCGCCAGCTGCACGAGCGGGACTACGTCCACGCGCTGGGCGCGCTGACCGGCGGCCAGGCCGTGCAGCAGGTGAAGGCCGGGCTGCAGGCCATCTATCTCTCCGGCTGGCAGGTCGCCGCCGATGCCAACCAGGCCGGTCACACCTACCCCGACCAGAGCCTGTACCCGGTCAACTCCGTTCCGCAGGTGGTGCGCCGGATCAACAACGCGCTGCTGCGCGCCGACCAGATCGCCACCGCCGAGGGCGGGACGGACACCACGGACTGGCTGGCGCCGATCGTCGCCGACGCCGAAGCCGGCTTCGGCGGCCCGCTGAACGCCTTCGAGCTGACCAAGGCGATGATCGCCGCGGGCGCGGCGGGCATCCACTACGAGGACCAGCTCGCCTCGGAGAAGAAGTGCGGCCACCTGGGCGGTAAGGTACTGGTGCCGACGTCGCAGCACATCCGCACCCTGAACGCGGCCCGGCTCGCCGCCGACATCGCGGACGTCCCGACCCTGATCGTGGCCCGCACGGACGCCCTCGCCGCGAACCTGCTGACCAGCGACGTGGATGAGCGCGACGCCCAGTTCGTCACCGGTGAGCGTACCGCGGAGGGCTTCTACCGGGTCCGGAACGGCATGGCCCCGGTCATCGCGCGTGGCCTGGCCTACGCCCCGTACGCCGATCTGATCTGGGTGGAGACCGGCACCCCGGACCTTGCTCAGGCCCGGGAGTTCGCCGAGGCGATCCACGCCCGGTACCCGGACCGGATGCTGGCGTACAACTGCTCGCCGTCCTTCAACTGGAAGGCCGCGCTGGACGACGACCAGATCGCCAAGTTCCAGCGCGAGCTGGGCGCGATGGGCTACCGCTTCCAGTTCATCACCCTGGCCGGCTTCCACTCCCTCAACCACGGCATGTTCGACCTCGCCCGCGGTTACGCCGAGCACGGCATGACCGCCTACGTCGACCTGCAGGAACGCGAGTTCGCCGCCCAGAAGCACGGCTTCACCGCGGTCAAGCACCAGCGCGAGGTCGGCACCGGCTACTTCGACCTGGTCTCCACCGCCGTCAACCCGGCCTCCTCGACCACGGCACTGTCCGGCTCCACCGAGGAAGAGCAGTTCCACTAGGCACTCCTTGCCCAGCCCGCTCGTCGGCCCGCGTTCAGGTGAGGGCCGAACGCCCGTCTCGTCCGGCCCTTACCCCTCCCCCTCAGGAGACCCGCATGTCCACCAACGCAACTACCCACCGGGCCCAGGTCCTCGGGGCGCCGGGCGACCGCTACGAGGAGATCCTCACTCCCGAGGCCCTGGACTTCATCGGACGTCTGGCCGCGGCCTTCGCGGACAGGCGCCTGGAACTCCTCAAGGAGCGGCGGCGCCTGTCGGCCCACCTGGCCTCGGGCAGGCCACTGGACTTCTCCCGCGCCACCTCACCCGTCCGTGACGATCCCGACTGGCGCGTCGCCCCGCCCGCCCCCGGACTGACCGACCGCCGAGTGGAGATCACCGGCCCGCCCGAGCGGCGGATGACCATCAACGCCCTCAACTCCGGCGCGCAGGTGTGGTTGGCCGACTTCGAGGATGCCACCGCACCCACCTGGGACAACGTCATCGGCGGTCAGCTGAACCTGCTCGACGCCTGTCAGCGCCGCATCGACTTCACCTCCCCCGGGGGCAAGGAATACCGGCTCGATGACCGGCTCGCGACCATCGTGGTCCGCCCGCGCGGCTGGCACCTCGTGGAGGAGCATCTGGAGTTCGACGGCCGCCCCGTCCCCGCCTCCCTCGTCGACTTCGGCCTGTACTTCTTCCACTGCGCCCAGCGCCAGATCGACGCCGGGTACGGCCCGTACTTCTATCTCCCCAAGCTGGAGAACCGGTACGAAGCCCGCCTGTGGAACGACGTCTTCCTCCTCGCCCAGGACCTGCTCGGCATCCCCCGCGGCACCGTCCGAGCCACCGTCCTCATCGAGACGGTCACCGCCGCCTTCGAGATGGAGGAAATCCTCTACGAGCTGCGCGAGCACAGCGCCGGCCTCAACGCGGGCCGCTGGGACTACCTCTTCAGCCTGATCAAGACCTTCGGCCACCGCACCGACTTTCTGCTTCCCGACCGGGCCAGGGTCACCATGACCGCCCCGTTCATGCGCGCCTACACCGAACTCCTCGTACGCACCTGTCACAAGCGCGGCGCCCACGCCATCGGCGGCATGGCCGCCCACGTCCCCAGCCGCGACGCGGCCGCGAACGAGGCCGCCCTCGCCAAGGTCCGGCTCGACAAGGAGCGCGAGGCCGAGGACGGCTTCGACGGCTCGTGGGTCGCCCACCCCGGACTCGTCCCCGTCTGCCGTGAGGTCTTCGACGGTGTTCTCGGCGACCGTCCGCACCAGATCGAACGCACCCGCGACGACGTCGACGTCCAAGCCGCCGACCTCCTGTCGGTACGCCGCATCAGCGCCCCGCCCACCGAGGAAGGTGTCCGCGCCAACATCGCCGTCGCGCTGCGCTACTTCGACGCCTGGCTGCGCGGCCATGGCGCGGTCGCCCTGTACGGGCTGATGGAGGACGCGGCCACCGCCGAGATCGCCCGTTGCCAGGTCTGGCAGTGGCTGCGCCACGGCGTCGTAGACCGCGACATGGTGATCAAGATTCTCGAGTGCGAGGCGGCCGCCTTGGCCAAGGAGGCCCCGGCGGCACTCACCGCCGAGGCCCGCGCGATCTTCGTGACCACCGCCCTCGGCCGGGACCTGCCCGAGTTCTTCACCACCGACGCCTACGCCCGCCACCTCGTGCGGCGCGGAACGGAGCAGGCATGACCACCACCGGTATCCAGCGCGTGGGCGTCGTCGGCGGCGGCCAGATGGGGGCCGGGATCGCCGAGGTCTGCGCCCGCGCCGGTCTCGACACAGTCGTCTGCGAGGCGGACGCCACCGCCGCCCGCGGAGCCCAGGAGCGTGTGACGGTGTCCCTCGAAAGGGCTGTCCAGCGTGGCAAGCTCGACCGCCTCTCTGCCGAGGATGCCCTGGCCCGGCTCGTCTTCACCAGCAGCCTCGACGACCTCGCCGACCGGCAGCTCGTCATCGAGGCCGTCATCGAGAACACCGACGCGAAGACCGAGATCTTCGCCGCCCTCGACAAGATCGTCGAAGACCCGGGGGCGATCCTGGCCACCAACACCTCCGCCATTCCGGTGATGCGCTTGGGCATGGCAACCCACCGCGCCGACCGGGTCCTGGGGCTGCACTTCTTCAATCCGGTGCCCGTCCTGCCCCTGGTGGAGGTCGTGGCGTCCCTCCACACCGCGCCGGAGACCGTGACGGCCGTCGAGGAGTTCGCCCGCCACACGCTCGGCAAGACCGCGATCCGCTCCCAGGACCGGGCCGGCTTCGTCGTCAACGCACTGCTGATCCCCTACCTGCTCTCCGCCATCCGCATGACGGAATCCGGCTTCGCCACCGCCGCCGACGTGGACGCCGGCATGGAACTCGGCTGCGCCCACCCCATGGGTCCGCTCAAGCTCGCCGATCTCATCGGTCTGGACACGGTCGCCTCCATCGCGGAGTCGTTGTACGACGAGTTCAGGGAACCCCTGTACGCCCCGCCGCCCCTGCTCCAGCGGATGGTCCAGGCCGGGCTGCTCGGACGGAAGACCGGCCGCGGGTTTCACACCTACGCCCGGGGCTGAGGGGCCCCGGTTGCCGCCGGGGCTGAGGGGCCCGGGCTGCTGTGGACGCGGGCGCGGAGCGAGGAATGAGGGGCCGCTCCGCGCTCCGCCGCGGTTCCGCCTGGCAGGCGTGCCCGCGAGTGAGAAGACCTGCCGAAGAAGGCCATCGGGGGCTACTGGAAGGGCCGCGTCACCGCCGGCGCCCTGAAGGAGACCGCGGCGGGCCTGCCCCGCGCCGACTGGCGGCAGCTCGCCGATGCCGTCATGCACGAGGTGGCGACCGGCGACTTCTCGTACTACGACCACGTCCTGGACGCCAGTCTCATGGTCGGCGCGATCCCCGCCCGGCACCGCGCCGTCGACGCGAGCAAGAGACATCCGCCCGCTTCTGGAAGCCCACGGTGTCCCCGCCTCCCCGCCTCAACAGCCCGTTTCCGCACACGGGAAGACGTCACCAGGTTCCTCGACCCCGACAAAACCAAGATCAAACCGACGTGTTGTTTCCCGGCAAGGGGAGATCGCCGAGGCGACGTTCACCAGCGCGGATCGCGTCCGGGACGTGATCCACATCCGTGCGCACCGCAGCCGCGCGGCCGGCCGCGGAGGGTGGTCCGCCGCCCGGGGCGCCGTCCTGGCACGAGGAGCTCCGGGGCCGCACGGTCGTCGTGAAGCTCGGTGGCAACGCGATGGTGGACGAGACGCTTGTGAAGCGTTCGCCCGCGATGCCGTGGAGCTGCGGCACGCCAGCCTGCTCGCGGGCACCGCGCGCTCACGGCCGGCCGGTGTCGTGGCCGGCCGTGAGCGAGGACCGCTGAAACCTGCTCAGCGCCGCGGCCGGGGCGGTGCGGTGCGGTGGCCGAGCCGGGACGCGCCCTGCCCGCCTCCGACCGTCGGATCACCCGCCCGGGCGGCCCCGGCGGTGGGAGGCCAGGGCCAGGTTCTCGAGCAGCGGGATGGTGCGGGACCAGCCGAGGCAGGAGTCGGTGACGCTCACGTCAGGGCGCAGCGCCTGGGCGTCGGGGTCCTGCCTCCCGTCGGACAGATAGGACTCGATCATGACGCCGGCCAGGGAGGGGTCGCCGTCGGTGATCTGCTGGGCGAGGTCGGCGACCACGGCCGGCTGACGGTTGTGGTCCTTGCCGCTGTTGCCGTGGGAGGCGTCGACCACGATGCGCTGCGGGAGGCCGGACGCGGCGAGGGCCGAGCGGGCTTGCGCGATGCTCTCCCGGTCGTAGTTGGGGAGGGGACCGCCCCGGAGGACCAGGTGGGCGTCGGGGTTTCCGGTGCTCTGGAGGGTGGTGAGGCGGCCGTCGGAGGAAAGGCCGGGAAGGGTGTGCGGGTGGGCGGCGGCCTGGACGGCTGCGATCGCGGTGTCGGTACTGCCGGAGACGCAGTTCTTCATGCCGACCGGCATGGGGAGCCAGGAGGCCAGGTGGCGGTGGGGCTGGCTGGCGACGGTGCGCGCACCGATGGCGGCCCACGACACCGTGTCCGCCACGTACGGGGCGAGGGCGGGGTCCACGAACTCGTACGCCAGGGGCAGACCGGTGGCGGCCGCCTCCGTCAGGAAGGACCGCCCGAGGTGCAGCCCCCCGGCCAGATCGCCCTTGCCGTCGAGGGAGGGGGAGGTGAGCAGACCGGTCCAGCCGGTGACGGTGCGAGGCTTCTCCAGATAGGCGCGGAGGACGAGGACCAGGTCGTCGGCGAAACGCTCGGCGGCGTCGGCGAGCAGCGCCGCGTACTCCAGTGCGGCGGTGGTGTGGTGGACCGAGCAGGGCCCGGCGATGACGAGCAGTCGGGGGTCTCGGCGGGCGAGGACGGCGGCGACGGTGTCGCGGTGCCGGGCGACGGTGTCGGCGGCCGCCGGGGGCAGGGGGTGGGCCGAGGCCAGCTCGGCAGGCGTCGGCAGCGGGTGGGCCGTGGCGAGATCCGTCGGCGTGGGCAGCGGGCGCACCGCGGCGAGATCGGCCGGTGCGGGCAGGGGACGGGTCATGACTTCCTCACGTGGGTACGGGGCAGCCTCGTGGCCCCGGCGGCGGCGAGCAGGCAGAAACCGAGCACCCACCAGAAGGTGTCGGCGAACGCCCGGGAGATGTCCGGGCCTCGGGCGGCCAGCCGGTCCTGCAGGACCACGGCGAGAGCCGCGGTGCCGACCGAGCCGCCGACGGTGTTGAGCAGGTTGAGCGCTCCCGACGCGCGCGGGAGGTGTTCGGGCTCGATCCGGCTGTAGACGATGTTCATGACGGGCGCGCCGATCATCGCCATTCCGACACCGCGGACCACGAGTGCCGAGGCGATGACCACGTCCGGGAGTCCGTGGCCGAGCCAGGTGAACGGGACCGTGCCCGCGAGGATCAGCGCGATGCCGGTGACCACCAGGGTCCGCGGAACGACCGTGTCGATGGTGCGGTTGACCAGGACGGACCCGGCCGCCGCGCCCAGTCCCTGGGGGGCGAGCAGCAGTCCGGCCTCCCAGGCCGACAGTCCGCGGCCGGTCTGGAAGTACAGCGGCAGCAGGAACATCGTGCCGAACACCGACGCCCCCAGGACCAGCAGCGCCAGGGCGGCGGCGCCGAACGGCGGCCGGGCGAACAGCCGGGGGTCGACTAGCGGTGCGCGGCGGGTCCTCAGCCCGTGCACGGTGAAGGCGACCAGCATCGCCAGGCCCGCCGTCACGGCGAGTGCGGCCGGCAGGGTGCGGCCGTGGGCCACCTCGGTCAGCCCCAGCACCAGCACGGCAAGGCCGGGCGAGAGCAATGCGGCCCCCCGCAGGTCGAACGCCGTCCGACGGTCCGACGGCGGCACGGCGGGCACATGGCGGCGGGCCAGCAGGAAAGCGGCCGCACCGATGGGCAGGTTGACCAGGAACAGCCACGGCCAGGGCGCCACCGCGAGGAGGGAACCGCCCACCAGCGGGCCGAGCACCGGCGACAGCAGCGGCACGACCGCGACGATGCTGATCACCCGCCCGGTGCGGCCGGGGCCCGCGACGCGGGCCAGGAGGGCCTGCCCGGTGGCGGGCAGCAGCCCGCCACCGAGGCCCTGGACGACCCGGAACACGATCAGGCTGGTCGCCGACCAGGCCACCGCGCACAGCGCCGACCCGAGCAGGAACACCCCCACCGCGGCGAGCCAGGTGCGGCGGCCGCCGAACCGGTCGGCGAGCCAACCGGACGCGGGCACGGCGGCGACGACGGCCAGCAGATAGGCGGTGGTGATCCACTGGATCTCGGTGACTCCGGCGCCGAACTCCTCGGCCAGCGTGTCGATGCCGACGCTGACGATCGTGGCGTCGATGGTGGCCATGAAGGTGCCGAGGACCAGGATGAACGCGATCCGAAGCAGTCCGCGGTCGACCCTCTCGGCCTGCGGGGCGAGGTCCTTGCTCATCGGCGCTCCAGGAGGCCGCGCACGTCGTCGTCGAGGTGGGCGCCCAGGGTGCGGAGCAGGTCGAGGAGCTCCTCGGCGAGCCCGTCGACGTCCACCCCGGCCCGGTGGGCGAGCACCCCGGTCCAGCCGTCGCCGTCGGGCATGACGGTCAGTGTCACCGGGTGGTGCGTGGCCTCGCGGAACCGGGTTCCGACGACGGTGAGTCCGGGGGCGGGTTCGCGCAGCCGGTCCGGATCGACCGGGTAGTTCTCGAACACCACGAGGCTGTCGAACAGCCTGCGGCGCCCGGTCAGCCGTTCCAGATCGGTCAGGGCGACGTGGTGGTGCTCCACCAGTGCCCGCTGCCTGGCCTGCAGGTCGTGGAGCGTGTCGGCCAGGGTGCCCGCGAGCCGTGCGCGCACCGGGACGGTGTTGGCCAGCAGGCCGATGATCTCCTCGACGCCCTCCAGCTCCGGGGGCCGGCAGGAGACCATCGCGCCGAAGCAGACGTCCGCGCGGCCGGACCTGCGCGCGAGCAGCACCGACCAGGCGCCCTGCACCAGGGTGTTCCGGGTGAGGCCGCGCTGCGCGGCGAGCTCGGACAGCTCGGCCACCAGCGCCGCGTCGAAACCGATGACCGCGGGTTCCTGCCAGGTGGGCCCGGGTTCCCGGGCGCCCAGGTAGTCCCCTTCGGGCAGACCGTCCAGCTCGGCTGCCCAGGGGGCGAGGGCGGGCTCGTGGTCGGCGCGCCAGCGCAGGTAGTCGGCGAACGGCACGGGGTCGGGCAGGCCGGGTTCCCCGCCGCCCAGGCGCGCGGTGTACAGGGCGAACAGCTCGGTGAGGATGCGCGGCGCCGACCAGCCGTCGGAGAGCACGTGATGGCTGGTCAGGACCAGGTCCGCGAGCTCGGGGGCGCGCCGGATCACGGTCAGGCGGAACAGCGGCCCCGCGGCGAGGTCGAACGGCTCGGCCAGGTCGGCCGCCAGCACCTCCTCCGCCGGCCCGTCGGACACGCGGAACTCCGGCCGGGCCGCCTCCGGGATCACCGCGAGGTCGGCGGGGAACACGGCGCCCAGGTTCGGGTGGCGGGCCAGCAGGTCGGCGCCGGCGGCGCGCAGTGCGTCGAGGTCGAGCGGCCCGGCCAGGGAGAACGCCGACTGCACGGTGTACGGGTCCGGGCGCTCCGTGCGTGAGTGCCGCAGCATCACCTCCTGCAGCGGGGTGAGCGGTTGCACCTCGGCGACCGGGCGTTCGCCGTCGAGCGCCCGGATCTCCGGCGCGGCGGCGGTACGCAGCAGCGCGGTCCGCAGGTGCTCGGCCAGGTCCTCGATCTCGGCGGCGGTGAACAGTGCGGACGGCCAGGTGACGCGGATCCCGAGCGCGTCGTCGCGTACGAGGGCGTTGACCATCAGGCTGTGCGGCAGGGGAAGCGCGCCGGCGCCGCCCGAGCCGAGCGGGTCGGCGTCCGGCGGCGTCTGCCACGGCGTCTCCTCGGTGGGGGCGCCGGGGAACTGGCCGAGGTAGTTCCAGGCGATCTCCGGCCGCACCGGGTCCAGCAGACCTACGGTGGTGAGGATGCCGTGGCCGAGGCCGTCGCCCTGGGCGCGCAGCCGCTCCGCGACGCCCTTCACGTCGTCGTCGGCGTCGAGCCGTACCGGGTGGACGGCGGTGAACCAGCCGACGGTCTGCGACAGGTCGACCTGCGGCGGGCGCCCGTGGCTCTCCAGCGCGACGAGCAGCTCCCGCGTGCCGCGCCAGGCCCGTACCGCCTGGGCGAGCGCCGAGAGCAGCACGGCGTCCGGTGTGGTGCGGTGGGCGGCGGGCAGGGTCGTGATCAGGGCGCGGGTGGCGTCGGCGTCGAGCCGGATCTCGTGGTGCGCCGCGGTGGCCACGGTGTCCCGGGCGGGGTCGAGGGGCCGGGTGAGCGCCGGTGTGGCGGTCATCCGCTGCCAGTGCGGCAGTTCGGCCCGCCGGTCGGCGTCGCGCAGGGAGCGGGCCCAGCCGAGGAACGACTGGCCGTGCCGGGTCAGCGACCCACCGGAGTAGGCGTGCTGGACGTCGTCCAGCAGGACGCGCCAGGACACGCCGTCGACGACCAGGTGGTGGGCGATCAGGACGAGCCTGCCCGGCCGGGCGGGGCCGGCGTCCACCCACAGCGCGCGCAGCAGCGGGCCGGTGCGCGGATCCATCGTGTCCCGGGCCTGAGCGGTCCAGGCGTCGACCTGGGCCCGCGGTTCGTCGTCCGCCGGTACGCGGGTCAGCACGTCGGCCGCCGTCACGGTGCCGACCGGAGGGATGCGCAACACGGTGTCGCCGTCGGCGAGGTGGGCGCGCAGCACGTCGTGCCGGGCCAGCACCGCGTCGAGCGCGGCCCCCCAGGCCGCCTCGTCGCCGCCCGGGGGCACGCAGAGCTCCACCCACTGGCAGAAGCCGTCCGCGGCGGTCCCGGCGCGGTGCAGCAGGTCCCGCATGATCGGCGTCAGCGGCGCGTCGCCGACCGCGGGAGCCTCGCCGTCGCCGAGGGTGCGGGCCCGCGCCGCGATCCCGGCGACCGTCTCTCCCCCGAACACGTCCCGCGCGGTCAGGCCCAGCCCCCGGCGACGGGCCCGGGACACCACCTGCAGCGCCACGATGCTGTCTCCGCCGATGGCGAAGAAGTCGTCGTCGGGTCCGATGTCGTCGCTGCCGAGGACGTCCCGGAACACGCCGAGCAGCACCGCTTCGGTCTCGGTGGCGGGTTCGCGCCGCGCGGTGGCGGCGGTCTCCGGGGCCGGCAGCGCGGCGGTGTCGAGCTTGCCGCCGGGGCTCAGCGGCAGCCGGTCGAGGGTGACGAGAGCGGTGGGGACCATGTGGTCGGGCAGCTCCGCGGCCAGGTGGGCGCGCAGCCGCTCGGTGTCCGGGGCGGCGCCGTCGGCCGGGATGACATATCCGACGAGCCTGCCGTCGCGCACGATCACGGCGCTGGCGCGCACGTCGGGGTGGCGTGTCAGGGCGGACTCGATCTCGCCCAGCTCGACCCGGAAGCCGCGGACCTTGACCTGGTGGTCGACGCGGCCGAGGAACACGAGGTGCCCGTCCGCCCGCCATCGTACGCGGTCGCCGGTGCGGTACATCCGCTCGCCGGGAGGGCCGTACGGGTCGGCGACGAAGGCCGCGGCGGTCAGGGCGGGGCGGCCGAGGTAGCCCCGGGCCAGGCTCGGTCCGGCGAGGTACAGCTCGCCCGTCACGCCTACGCCGACCGGCTGGAGCCCGCCGTCGAGCACGTAGGCGCGGACGTTCGGGTCGGGGCGGCCGATGGGCAGCGGACCGGCGTCGTCGGCCTCGTCGGGGTCGTAGCGCCAGGTCACGGCGTTGATGGTGACCTCGGTCGGCCCGTAGGCGTTGAAGAGCGCCCTGCGGCCGGCGCCCCAGCGCCGGGCCAGTTCGGGGTCGAGGCGCTCGGCTCCGACGACGAAGAACACGTCGGGGTGGACCGTGCGGTCGTCGGGCATGGCGGCCAGGAACGACGGCAGCAGGTTCACTCCGGTCACCCGGTGCTCCGCGATGTAGTCGAGCAGTTCGTCGCCGGGTACGCGCACCTCCTCGGGAGCGATCACGGACGTGCCGCCGGACAGCAGCGGCACCATGGTCTGCCAGAACGCGACGTCGAAGCTGGTCGACGCGAAGTGCAGGTAGCGGTCGTGCTCGGTGACGCCGACGACCTCTTCCTGGAGGGCGATCAGGTCGGGCACGCCGCGGTGGGTCAGCCCGACTCCCTTGGGCCGCCCCGTGGTGCCCGAGGTGTAGATGACGTACGCGAGGGCGTCGTCGGTGAGACCGGCGCGTGCCCCGGCCGGGTCGGTGTCCGGCGCGGAGGCGAGCGTGGCCGGTTCGTCCAGCCGCAGTACGGGGACCTCGCGGTCGACGGGCAGTTCGGCTCCGGTCGTCACGACGGCGGCCGGTGCGATGTCGTCGAACATGTAGGCGAGCCGGTCCCGCGGGTAGGCGGCGTCCATCGGCACGTACACGGCACCGGCCTTGGCCACGCCGAACAGCGCCACCGTCATCTCGATGTCGCGCCCCAGCAGTACCGCCACCGGGTCCTGGGGCCGCACCCCGCGCTCGATCAGCGCGTGGGCGAGCCGGTTCGCCTGCCGGTCCAGTTCGGCGTAGCTGAGGCTGCGGTCGCGGCAGACCAGGGCTTCCGCGTCCGGCTTGCGGCGCACCCAGCCGGCGAACTCGTCCAGCCAGTGACCGCGTGCCCTGGCGGGCACGACGTCGGTACCGGTGCGGAGCATGCGCTGCCGCTCGTCGGGGTCGAGCGCGGGCAGGGCGACGGCGGGCCGCGCGGGGTCGTCGACGATCTCCCGCAGCAGATTGTGCAGCCAGCGGCCGTAGTCGCGCACGGTCGCCTCGGCGAAGGCGCGCGGCTGGTAGCCGAGGCCGATGGTGATCTCGTCGTCGGGGATCACGATCACGGTCAGCGCGTAGTGGGTGGCGTCGGTGATGTCCACCCCGGCCAGGTCGAGGCCGGGGGCGAGCGGGGTGCGCTTCCGGCTGGACAGCGGGAAGTTCTCCATCACCAGCATGGTGTCGAAGAGTTCCCCGACGCCCACCGCCCGCTGGATCTCGGGGAGTCCGACGTGGTGGTGCTCCGCCAGGGCGACGCTCTCGGCGTGCACGTCCGCCAGGAGGTCCCGCGCGGTCTGGTCCTGGGTGTGCCGGACGCGGACCGGGATGGTGGTGCCGAGCTGGCCGATCATCGACTCGACGCCGTCGACCTCGGAGGGCCGCCCGGACACCGGGCAGCCGAACACGACGTCGCGGCTCCCGGTGAGCCTGCCGAGGAGCAGGCCCCAGGCCGTCTGGAGCACCGTGGTCAGGGTGACGCCCTGCTCGCGGGCGAAGGTGCGCAGCCGGTCGCTGAACTCCCGGCCCAGCCCGACCGTCACGCGGCCGGGCCGCTCGACGCCGGTCCCGGCGCTCGCCGGTGCCAGCCGCGTCGCGTCGTCGACTCCGGCCAGCGCGTCCCGCCACGCGTCCAGGGACGCGCGGCGGTCCCGGCCGGCCAGCCACCGGAAGTACTCCGACAGCGCCGGGGCGGCGGGCGCGGCGGGGCCGCCCCCGAGCTCGGCGTAGAGGGCGAGCAGGGTGCGGCCGACCAGCGGCATCGACCAGCCGTCGAGCAGGGCGTGGTGGTTGGTGATCACCAGCTTGTGCTCGGCGGGGCCGACCCGGGAGAGCAGGAAGCGGATCAGCGGCGGCCTGGCCGGGTCGAAGGGGCGCTCCAGTTCGGCGCGGGCGGCCTCGGGGAAGCGGTCGTCGCACCGCCAGTCCAGGACGGTGTCGGCGGGGACCACCTGCACCACGTCGTCGCCGGCCTGGGCGAGGTACACGCGCAGGGCGGGGTGGCGGCGCAGCAGTTCTCGGGCGGCCTCGGCCATCCGGTCCGGGTCGAGTTCGCCGACCAGGGTGGTCACGGCCTGGACGACGTAGACGTCGGTGTCGCGGTCGTCGCGGACCAGGGTGTGGAAGGAGAGTCCGACCTGGAGCGGGGTGGCGGGCAGGACGTCGGCGATGCGGTCTGCGGCGGCGTCTTCGAGGGCGTCGACAGCGGCCTGGTCGAGGTCGACCAGCGGCAGGTCCGACGGGGTGAGGCCGCCCGCGGTGTGGCGCGCGTGGGCGGCGAGCGCGTCCAGCGCGGCGGCCCAGGCCGTCTGCAGGTCCGCCACCGCTTCGGGGCCGAGCACCCCGGTCGCTGCCGTCCACTCGACGGCGAGCCGGGGCGCGCCCTCCTCGTGGACGAAGCAGTTCAGGGCCAGTACCTGTTCCAGGGCCTTGGTGCCGGGTTCGGTCACCGAGAAGGCGTCCCGCTCCGGCAGCTGCCATCCGGCGCCGGGCAGCGCCGCGAACCGGCCGAGGTAGTTGAGCAGCACGTCCGGCGGCGGGGTGGCGGACAGTTCGGGGCCGGCCACCGGGTCGAGGGACCGCAGGACGCCGTAGCCGAGGCCGCCGCCGGGGACGCCCCGCTTGGCCTCCTTGGCCGCGCGCAGCACCTGCCGCACGTCGCCGGCCGTGGGGACGCGGACCGGGTACTCGCTGGTGAACCAGCCGACCGTACGGGACAGGTCGAGGTGTTCGCGGCCGTGGCCCTCCATCGTGACGGTCACCGCCTCGCCGGTCAGGCCCCGGTCCCGCAGCGCGAGCACGAGCGCGGCCAGCAGCACCTCGTCGACGCCTGCCCGGTACGCCGCGGGCAGGGTGGTCAGCAGTGCCTCGGTGACCTCGGGCGTGGCCAGGGTGACGGAGCGGTGGGCGGTGGACACGGTGTCCCGCTTCTGGTCGAGCGGGCGAGCGCCCAGCCGCGACGCGGAGTCGAGTGCGGCCTGCCAGTGGGCGAGTTCGCCGCGTCGTGCCCCGGTCCTGCCCTGCTCGGCGAGGAGTGCCGCGTGCCGCCGCCAGGACGCCCCGACCGGGGCGATGGCACCGCCCGTGCAGGCCGTTTGGAGGTCGGGCAGGAGCACCCGCCAGGAGACGCCGTCCATGGCGAGGTGGTGGACGACGACGACCAGGCGGTCCGCCGTGCCGTCGCCGGTGCGCAGCAGCGCGGCCCGCACCAGGTCGCCCGCGCGGGGGTCGAGTTCCCCGGCGAGGCGCTCCGCGAGGGCGGTCGCGTCGGTGCCGTGGACTTCGTGGACGACGGCCTGTACGGCTCGCTTCGGCAGCACCTCAAGTCCGTCGTCGCCGACCCGCAGCCGCAGCGCGTCATGGTGGTCGAGCACGGTCTGCACGCCCGTGACGAGGTCGTCGAGGGCGAGCGCGTCGACCCGCAGGGCCGTCCACTGCGCGTAGCCGGCGACGGTGTCCACGTCGGGGTGCGGGTCGAGCAGGCCGCGCACGATCGGCGGCGCCGGCACCGGTCCGGTCGGGTCGTCCACGGGCTCGGCCGTGTCGTCCACCAGCGTGGCGGAGGCGGCCAGGGCGGCGAAGCTGCGGCGCGCCAGCAGGTCCCGCGGGCGCAGCGCGAGCCCCCTCGCCCGCAGCCTGCTGCTGACGGTGATCGCGGTGATGCTGTCGCCGCCGAGGGTGAAGTAGTCGTCGTCCACGCTGACCCGCTCGACGCCGAGCACCTCGGCGAGGACCTCGCACAGCAGTCGCTCCCGCTCGGTGCGGGGCTCCCGGCCGCCGCCGGACACCGTGGGCGCGGGCAGGGCGGCGCGGTCGAGCTTGCCGTTGGGCGTGAGCGGCAGCTCGTCGAGCACCACCACGGCCGCGGGCACCAGGTGGTCGGGCAGCCGCTCGGCCAGGTGGGCGCGCACCGCTTCCGGGGTGGCGGAGGCGGACACGACATAGCCGACCAGCCGCGACGACCGGACGATGGCGGCGGCCGCGGTGACCCCGGGGACCGCACCGAGTGCGGCCTCCACCTCGCCGGTCTCCACGCGGTGGCCGCGGATCTTGACCTGGCCGTCGCCGCGGCCCAGGTACTCCAGGCCGCGGCCGGGCGCCCAGCGCGCCAGGTCGCCCGTGCGGTACATGCGGTCGCCCGGTGCGCCGAACGGGTCGGCGACGAACCGTTCGGCGGTCGCGCCGGGCCGGCCGAGGTAGCCGCGGGCCAGGTGCGGTCCGGCCAGGTACAGCTCGCCCGCGGTGCCGTGCGGCACCGGCTGCAGGGCGCTGTCGAGCAGGTAGGTCCGGGTGCCGGCGAGCGGGTGGCCGATCGTCGGCTCGTCGCCGTCGATCCGCGCGGTGCTGCTGGTGACGGACGCCTCGGTCGGCCCGTACATGTTGCGCGCGGCGATCCCCGACCCGGCGATGCGGCGCCACAGCGCGGGCGGTGTCGCCTCTCCGCCGAGGACGAGCAGGGTGGGCCGGAGGTCGAGCAGTCCGCCGTCGATCAGGGGTGCGGCCATCGACGGGGTGGTGTCGACGACGTCGATGCCGTCGCGGGCGCAGGCGGCGAGCAGGGCGTCGGCGTCGCGGGTCGTCTCGGCGTCGTAGACGTGCAGTTCGTGGCCGCAGAGCAGCCAGACCAGGTGCTCGAACGCGGAGTCGAAGGCGAACGAGTACGTGTGGGCGGCGCGCAGCCGCCTGCCCGCGGCCCGCTCGGCCTCCGCGACGACGGTCGACCGCTGGTGGTGCAGCAGCGCGGCGAGTCCTCCGACCCGGCCGAGCACGCCCTTGGGGCGTCCGGTCGAGCCGGAGGTGTGGATGACGTAGGCGAGGTGGTCGGGGTGCCGGGGCTCGGCCAGTTCACCGGCCGTCAGCGGCGTGCCGGGGAGTCCGGCGGCCTCACGGACGAAGGAGTCCCACGGCAGGCCGGCGACCGATCCGTCGGTGAGGACCAGCGCGGGGCGGGTGTCGTCGACGAGTGCGCGCAGCCGCTCCGGCGGGTACGCGGCGTCCAGCGGCAGGAAGGCGGCGCCGGCGTCCATCACGGCGAGGAGGGCGGCCACCAGGTCCGCGGAGCGCGGCAGGGCCAGCGCCACGACGTCGCCCGGCCCGATCCCGCGGGCCCGCAGAGCCCGGGCGAGCCGGTGCACGCGGTCCGCGAGCTCCCCCGCGGACAGCCGGTCCGCACCGCACACCAGGGCGGTACGCGCGGGATCGGCGGCGACCATGGCGTCGAACGCGGTGGGGACGTCCACGGGGGTGCCGGGCAGGGCGCGCGGCGACCAGTCGGCCAGGAGCCGGTCCACGTCGCCGGCGAGCGCGATCCGGCCCACGGGCCGGCCGTCGACCAGGTCGGCCAGCAGGGCGCGCAGGCCGGACAGTTTGCCGTCGACGGCGGCCTGGTCGCTGCTGCGGGCGTCGACCTCGAAGCCGAGCAGCAGCCCGCCGTCGCGCGTTGGCAGGACGCTCAGCCCCATG
The DNA here is from genome assembly GCF_026420845.1 of Streptomyces sp. PR69. Classification (GTDB taxonomy): domain Bacteria; phylum Actinomycetota; class Actinomycetes; order Streptomycetales; family Streptomycetaceae; genus Streptomyces. The sequence goes on from NZ_JAOWCB010000004.1 coordinate 306,895, forward strand.
TCCTCCGGCGGGCCGCCGGCGACATTGCGCATCACACCGGTGGCCCCGGCGAAGTCGATCGCCAGGTCGAACGCCTTGAGGTTGATGCCGCGTCCGTGCAGCAGCGCGCCCGCGCCGGGCGCGCCGAGGTCGCGCGGCAGGTCCTCGCCCCGGTACCGCTGGTGGTCGCGCATCTCCCGCATGGCGGAGGCGACCCGTCGGCTCAACTCCCCCAGTCCGTCGTCGGCGTGGACGGCAACCCGCAGCGGCAGCACGTTGACGGCCATGGCGGGCGTGCGCAGCTCGGCGGAGCCGGTGCGGCACATCAGCGGCAGCGCGAACACCACGTCGGTGCGGCCCAGCGCGCGGTGCAGATAAGCGGCATAGCAGGCGATCAGCGCCTCGCCCCAGCTGACGCCCTCCCGGTCGGCGAACGCGCGGAGCCGGGCCGTCTCGTCGGGGGTGACGACGGCACGGGCGGTCAGGGTGCGCTCGGGCGGACCGTCTGCGGCGTCGGGGGCGCCGAGGGGGCCGAGGTCGGGCAGCGGGGTGAACCGCTCGACCCAGTACGCGCGGTCCTCGGCGAACCGGTCGCTGTCCCGGTAGGCGCGGTCGGCGGCGACGAGGTCGGCGAAGCGGCCGAAGGTGGACGGCGGCGCCTCGGCGCCGCGTACGAGGGCGGTGTAGCGGGCGGCGGTGCGGCGGGCGAGCATCGCGGCGGTGTAGCCGTCGAAGACCAGGTGGTGGCCGAGCTGGGTGTACCAGACCTCGCGCTCGGAGAGCCTGATGACGGTGCGCGTGTACAGCGGCCGGTCCACCATCCCCCGGCATTCCCCGGCCGCCCGGGCCCGTTCGGCGTCGACGAGCGCGTGGGCCGCGGCCGCGGGGTCGGCCTCGCCGCTGACGTCGACCACGCGGGGCGGCGGGACCGGTTCGTCACTGATCGTCTGGCGCGGGCCGTCCGGGGTGTCGTGGAAGCGCAGCCGCAGGCTCTCGGCCTCCTCGGTGGTGGCGCGGACCGCCTCGGCGAGGGCGTCGACGTCGACGGGCTGTGCGCCGGATATCTCCACCACGTCGCCGACGAGGTAGTAGGGAGAGTCGGGTTCGAGGCGCTGGGCGTTCCAGATGCCCAGCTGGGCGCTGGTCAGGGCGAGCGGGCCGTCCGAGGACACGCGTGCGGTGGTCAACTTACTCTCCTTGCAGTGTGGGGACGACCATGGGCGTAGCGGTCACCGGGTCGGGGATGATGACGCTCGGCAGGTCGAACACGTCCTTGATCAGCGCTGCGTCCACGATGTCCGCGGGGGCGCCCTCGGCGACCACCCGTCCGTCCTTCATGGCGACCAGGTGGTCGGCGAACCGGCACGCCTGGTTGATGTCGTGGAGGACGGCGATCACCGTGCGTCCCTCGTCGCGCAGCCCGGCCAGCAGGCCGAGCAGCTGGTACTGGTGCGTGATGTCGAGGAAGGAGGTCGGTTCGTCGAGCAGCAGGTAGGGCGTCCGCTGGGCGAGCACCATGGCCATCCAGACCCGTTGCCGCTGCCCGCCGGAGAGTTCCTGCACGGGCCGGTCGGCCAGGTCGGCGACGCCGGCGGCGGCCATCGCGCCGGCGACGGCCTCCTCGTCGCCCTCCGACCACAGCGCCAGGAGCGGCTGGTGGGGGAACCGGCCCCGGCGCACGAGCTGCCTGACCTTGATGTCGTCAGGGGCCTGCGGGTCCTGCGGCAGGAAGCCGAGCAGCTTGGCCAGTGCCTTGGCCGGGTAGCCCCCGACGTCCCGGCCGTCGAAGTGCACCAGTCCCGCGGTGGGGCGCAGCAGCCGGACGAAAGCGCGCAGCAGGGTCGACTTCCCGCAGGCGTTGGGGCCCACGACGGCGGTGAACGCACCGTCGGGGACGTCGAGACTCAGCCGGGTGGACACCACCCGGTCGCCGTAGCGCAGGGTGATCTCCCGCGCGGTCAGGCGTGCGGTCACGCTCGCCTCACTTCCTTGGTCAGCAGCCAGATCAGGTAGCAGCCGCCGATCGCGGTGCTCACCACGCCGACGGGCAGCGCGACGGGCGCCAGCAGCATCTGGGCGAGCAGGTCGGCGCCTTGGAGGAGCACCGCCCCGGTCAGCGCGGCCGGGAGCAGGGGCACACCGGCCGAGCCGGTGAGCCGGCGGCCGATCTGCGGGGCGGCGAGGGCGATGAAGGCGATCGGTCCGGCCACCGCGGTCACCGTGGCGGTGCAACCGACTCCGACCAGCACCATCAGCAGCCGCAGCCGGTCGAGCCGCACCCCGGTGGTGACCGCGACCGCGTCGCCGAGCGACGCCTGGTGCATGGCGTGGGCGCGGGAGGCCATCAGGGTCATCAGCACGGCGATGACCGTGAACGGGATCCAGAGGTCCGGCCAGCCGACGCCGTTGAGGGAGCCCGCGCTCCAGCCGACCGCGGCGATCGCCACCTCCAGCTCGGCGCGCAGCACGATCCACGAGTTGATCGCGGTCACCATCGCGTTGACCGCGATGCCGATCACCACCAGCCGCAGCCCCGAGAAGCCCCGGTCGAAGGAGAGGAGGTAGATCGCTGCGGCCGTGACCAGCCCGCCGAGCACCGAGCCGACGGCGAGCTGCGCGGAGGTGCCCGACAGCACGGTGATGGCGACCAGGGCCCCGGTGTAGGCGCCCGCGTCGAGGCCGATCACGTCGGGGCTGCCCATCGGGTTGCGGGTGAGGTTCTGGAAGATCGCCCCGGCGACGCCGAGCGCGGCCCCGAAGACCAGTCCCGCCGTCACCCGCGGCAGTCGCCACTGTGCGATCACCACGGAGTGCTCCGCGCCAGTGAGCACGGCGAACACCCGGCCCGGTGAGGACCAGGACGCGCCGTAGCACAGCCCGAGCAGGCCCAGGCCGAGCCCCGCGGCGACCAGCACCGCCGCGAACGTCACCGTGCGGCGTTCGGCGCGCAGTGCGAGCGTGTTCACAGCGATCCCTCCCCGTAGCGGCGGACGGCCCAGATCAGCATGGGGCCGCCGAGGAACGCGGTGACGATGGCCACCGGCACCTCACCGGTGGGCAGCAGCACCCGCGATCCGACGTCGGCGAGCAGCAGCAGGACCGGCCCCAGGACCATCGCGTGCAGCAGCAGCCACAGCACGGAGCCGGCCGCCGCTCTGCGGACCAGGTGCGGCACGATCAGCCCGATGAAGAGGATCGGCCCGGCCACCGCGGTCGCCGCCCCGGTGAGCACGGTGATCAGCACCAGCGTGACGGCCCGCACCCGGGTCACGCCGGCGCCCAGCGTGTGCGCCACGCTCTCGCCCAGCGTGAGGGCGTCGAGGGACCGGCTCAGCAGCAGCGCCCCGAGCAGGGACACCCCGATCGCGGCCAGCGGCAGCCCCAGGGGGGCCTGTTCGCGGGCCGCCAGCGAGCCGACGGACCAGAAGCGGTAGACGTCGAAGACGTCGGGGAGCATGAGCCTCATGCCCAGGGCGACGCCGCTGAGCACCGCGGTGAGGGCCACACCGGCCAGTACCAGGCGCAGCGGCGAGTGCCGCCCGATCGCGGCGACCAGCAGGGCCGCGAGCACCGAGCCGGTGATCGCGAAGCCGAGCTGGCCGGCCTGCCCGGCGGCCAGGCCGAGCGCCGAGCCGACGGTGACGGCGAACCCGGCGCCCGCGGTGACCCCGAGGATGCCGGGCTCGGCCAGCGGGTTGCGGGCCAGCGTCTGGATCAGGGCGCCCGCCACCGCCAGCGCCGCGCCCACCGCGACGGCCAGCAGTGCGCGGGGCGCTCGGACGTTCCGGACGATCACGTGGTCGTCGGTGCCCTGGAAGTCCACCAGCGCCCGTACGACCTCGGCGGGCGGGACCGGGCGGGCGCCGACGCCGATGCTGAGCACGGCGACCACCGCCAGCAGCAGCAGTCCGCCGGCCAGCAGGCCGGCCTGCGGCACGGCCCGCCCGGTTCCGGCCCGAGACGCGTGGCCTGCGAGCGTCACTGCTTCAGCAGGGGCGCGAACGCCGCGTCGATCGCTTCCAGGGTCTGGACGGCCTGTCCGTAGGTCGCGGCCTCGGTGTAGCGGATCGGGAAGGTCTTCCCGGCCTTGACGGCGGGCAGGTTCTTCCACAGCTCGGATTCCATGACGTACTTCACCGACTCGGGCACGCTGCCGTCGGCCTTGACGGAGTAGGTGATGGCGTCCGCGTCGCGGAGCGAGGCGGGCAGCTCCTCCAGGGAGGGGTATTCACTGACGCCCTTGGAGCCGGGGCCGGGCTTCTTGACCTTGCCGTAGTAAGTGGCGCCGATGTCCTCGGCGATGTTGGTGCCCCACGAGCCGCTGAACTCGCGCTGGAAGGTGCCCTTGGCGGCCTCGCCGTACGAACCGACGTGACCGAACTTGAGCGGGGCCAGCGCGTCCTTGTACTTCTTGGCCAGCTCGGCGGCCTTGGCCTCGTAGGCGGCCTGCACGGTGTCGAACTGCTCCAGAGCGCCGGCGGCGTCGGACTGCTTGCGGGACAGGTCGCGCCACGCGGACGGCACGGTGGGGCCGATGGCGACGACGGGGGCGATCCCCTCCAGCCGCTTGACGTCGATGTCGCCGAGGACGGGGGCGGGCACGCCGATGACGATGAGGTCCGGATCGGCCTCGGCTATGGCCTCGTAGTTGGTTTCTGTCGCCTGCTCGCCCGCCACCTTGGGCAGCTTGTTGTAGGTGGCGAGGTCCTCCTTGCTCATCATCGGCTCGCCGCGCTTCCACGAGGAGATCCCGACCAGGGGGGCGTCGGCCTCGATCAGGGCGGGCACGGCGTACCCGGTGGCCACGACGCGCTGCGGGTCGGCGGGGATGGTGATCTTCCCGTTGTCGGCGGCGAACACCCGGGTCTTGTTCTTCTCCTCGGCCTTGCCGGCCGGCTCGGCCTCGTTCTTCGACGAGCCGCATCCGGTCAGGGCCAGGGTGAGGGCCAGGGCGCCGACCAGGACGGAGGATCTACGTACGGACATGCGAAAACTCCTTGAACTTAGGTAAGGCTAACCTTAATTGATCTCGTGGGTTTTGGACACACCGGCTGGTCAGTGGTCGTCGTCGTAGTCGGCGACGCCGCGTTTCCAGTAGCCGGTGATGTCGTGGTCGGCCCTCTCCAGCCGCAGGTCGTCACGGACCCAGCGGCGCAGCGGCTTGAGCTGCCCCGCCTCGCCCGCGGCCCAGACGAACACCCGCTCGCCCGCGGGCACGGCCACCGCGGTCACGGCCCGCGCCAGCGCGTCGCCGGCGCCCGCGGGGCGGTCGCCGCGGTGCAGCCAGTGCACCTCGAAGCCCTCGGGCGCGGACAGCTCGATCTCCTGCCCCGCGTCGGCGACTTCGACGAACGCCCAGCCCCGGGCGGTCCTCGGCAGCTCCTCCAGTCGGCGGGCGATCGCGGGCAGTGCCGTGATGTCGCCCGCCAGCACGTAGCGGTCGTAGGCGTGCGGCACGATCAGCCCGCCGGGCGGTCCCGCGACGTGCACGACGGTGCCCGGCTCGACCGCGCACGCCCAGTCCGACGCGAGGCCGTTCTCGTGCAGGGCGAAGTCGATGTCGATCTCGCCCGCCACCGGGTCGTGGCGGCGCACGGTGTACTCCCGCGAGGTGGGCCCCGGCCGTGGCCACGTCAGCATCAGGCCGTTCGGCTCGGGCAGTCGCAGCGAGCCGTCCGGCTCCGGGAAGAGCAGCTTGACATGCTCGTCCGGCGCGTGGGCCTCGAAGCCCTCGGCGCCCTCCCCGCCCAGCGTCACGCGCAGCAGGCCGGCGCCGACCATGGCGGTGCGGACGACCTCCGTCCGCCGGACGCGGATCGGATAGCCCACCTTCTCGGCGTGGCGGCCCGCCCGGACCTCCGCGATCCGCTCCAGGTGCCGGTGCCGGTGGTCGGTCCTGGTCACGCCCCATCCCCCGTCAGGAGCGCCGTCCAGTGCCCCAGTTCGGGGCACTCCGCCAGGTCGGGGAACTCCAGTGACGCCGCTCCGGCGGCCCGCCAGCGCTCCACGAGGATCATCACCCGCATCGAGTCCAGCCCGCGGTCGAAGAGGTTCTCCCCGGGCGTGATCTCGGCGGGTTCGCAGCCCAGCAGTTCCGCCACGTCTGCCCGGACGCGCTCGGGTGTGAGGGTCTCGCTCATCGCGCGGCTCCCGCGGGGACCCGGGCCGCAAGCGCGGCCAGCGCGTCGGCCGTGGTGGTCACGACGCCGCAGCGCTGGGCGACGTACGCGCACGCCTGGTCGTGGCGTTCGCGGGAGAAGTCGGCGACCGCGTCGGCCACCAGGAAGGGCTGAACGTCGCGCATGAACGCCTCGACGGCGGTGGCCTGGCAGCCGATGTGCGCGTAGACGCCGGTGATGAGCAGCTGGTCGCGGCCCAGCGCCGCCAACTGCTCGGCGAACGTGCTGCGCTGGAACGCGCTGTAGCGCCACTTGACCAGGACGGTGTCGGCCTCGGCCGGGGCGAGCGCCGGGACGATGTCGGCGGCCTGCGGGTCGGCGTCGATGACCCCGCCGATGCCGTCGCCCCAGAACTCGGTGAGCAGCCCGCGGTCCGCGGGGTCCTGCCGACCGGGCTGGGCGGTGTAGAACACCGGGATCCCCTGCGCGCGGGCGTGTTCCGCGAGCCGCGCGATGTTCGCCGTCACCTCGGGCACCGGCGCACCGGCGTACGGGGCGACGAAGTAGCGCTGCATGTCGTGGACGAGCAGGGCCGCGCGGCCCTGCTCGGGCAGCCACTCCACCCGCCCCGCGGGCAGGTCGGCGGCCGCGGGGAGCGGATAGGGCCGTATCTCGGGCAGGGACATCCTCATGACTCCTTCCGGGCGAGTGCGGCCAGCGCCGCCCTCAGCTCGCGCTTGCTGGTCTTGCCGACACCGGTCACCGGGAACTCCTCGACGACCTGGACCAGGTCCGGCACCTTGAAGGCGGCCACACCGCGCTCGCGCACGAACGCCCGCAGCTCCTGGCCGGTGGGCGTCGCGCCCGCGGCGGGCACGACGTAGGCGCAGGTCCGCTCGCCGAGATAGGCGTCGGGCACGGCGACGACGGCGGCGTCGAGCACGCCCGGGTGGGCCATCAGGTGGTTCTCGACCTCCTCGGCCGCGACCTTCTCCCCGCCCCGGTTGATCTGCTCCTTGGCCCGGCCGACGACCTCCAGGTGCCCCGTGGGCGTGCGGCGCACGAGGTCACCGGTCCGGTAGAACCCGTCCGCGGTGAACGCGGTGGCGTTGTGCTCCGCCGCCCGGTAGTAGCCGCGGATCGTGTAGGGACCGCGGGTCAGCAGGGCGCCGGTCCCGCCCGGCGCCACGTCGGCGCCGGTGTCCGGGTCGACGACGCGGATCTCGTCGTCCGGGGAGATCGGCCGGCCCTGCGTGCCGAGCACGGCCTCTTCGGGGTCGTCCAGGCGGGTGTAGCACACCAGGCCCTCCGCCATGCCGAACACCTGCTGCAGCCGGCAGCCCAGCGCGGGGCCGATCCGCTCGGCCAGCTCACGCCCGCACTTGGCCCCGCCGACCAGCAGCACCTCCAGGGACGACAGGTCGCGGTCGGTGCGGGCGGCCGCCTGCACCCATGCGGCGGCGAGCGGCGGCACCACCCCGGTGATCGTGACCCGCTCGGCCTCGATCAGCCGGAACGCGGTGTCCGCGTCCGGCCGCGGCGCCATGACGGTGGCCGCGCCCGCGTGCAGCGCGCCCAGCACACCCGGCGAGCTGAGGGGGAAGTTGTGGGACACCGGCAGCGCGGCCAGGTAGACGCTGTCCGGGCGCAGGCCGCAGATCCGGACGCTCTCGCGCACGCTGTAGAGGTAGTCGTCATGGGTGCGCGGGATCAGCTTCGGCAGCCCGGTGCTCCCGCCCGACAACTGCAGGAACGCCACGCCCTCGGGGTCGGGGTCGGGCAGCTCGCGCGGCGCCGTCGCCGCCAGGTCGGCGAACTCGTCGGAGCCGACCACCAGGACCTGCCGTACGGAGCCCACCTCGGACGCGACGGCGCGTGCGGTCGCGGCGTGGCCGTGCCGCTCGTGCTCGCCGACGGTGACGATGGCGGCGGCCTCGCTGTGCTCGGCGAAGTGCCGCAGCTCGCTGTGCCGGTGAGCGGGCAGCGCGAACACCGGCAGTACGCCCGCGCGCCACATGCCGAACACGACCGGCAGGAACTCCGGGATGTTGGGCAGCTGCAGCACGGCCCGGTCACCGGGTGCGAGCCCGGCCGCGAGCAGACCCGCCGCGATGCGGTGGGCCCTCTCGTCCAGTCCGGCGAAGCTCCACCGGGTGTCCCCGCCCACGACGGCGGTCCGGTCGGCGTACGCGGCGGCCAGCGAGGTCAGCAGCGCCCCGAAGGTCTGTCCGCGCCAGTGGCCCGCGGCGCGGTAGCGTGCGGCGGTCTGAGGCGGCCAGAGCACGTGGTCCGCGGTCATACGACGCCCTCCAGTCCGAGGGCGCGCAGCAGCGTGCGGAACTTCGCACCGGTCTCGGCCAGTTCGGCGGCGGGTTCGGATCCGGCGACGATCCCGGCCCCGGCGGACAGCCGCACCGTCCGGTCGCACACCTCGGCGCTGCGGATCGTCACCGCCCACTCGCCGTCGCCGTCGAGACCGGTCCAGCCGACCATCCCCGCGTAGTAGCCGCGGTCCTCCGGTTCCAGGTCCGCGATGGCGCCCAGGGCCGCGGGCCCGGGCACCCCGCCCACCGCGGGGGTCGGATGCAGCGCCTCGGCCAGTCCCAGCGCCGAGCAGGCGGCGTCGGCCGGGTCCGCCAGCCGCCCGGTGATCCGGGTCGACAGATGCCACATCGTCGGCGTGCCGATCACCTCGGGCCGGGCCGGCACCTCCAGGTCGACGCAGAACCGACCGAGCACCTCCGCCACCTGCGCGGCGGTGTGGGCGTGTTCGCCGAGGTCCTTGGCCGAGCCGCGCAGCCGGGCGATCCGCTCGCGGTCCAGCGCCTCGTCGCCCGACCGGGGGGCCGAGCCCGCCAGCGGGTTGGCCACCACGGTCGCGCCGCGCCGGGAGACCAGCAGTTCGGGGCTGGCCCCGACCAGGGTGCGCGGGGCGGGGTCCCCGGGCGCGGTGACGTCGACGGCGAAGGCGTACGCGGCCGGGTCCGCCCGTACCAGCCGGGCCAGCAGCGCGGGCACCCACACCGGGGCGTCCGCGGTCAGTTCGAGGGAGCGGGCCAGCACGACCTTGCTCAGCTCGCCGCGGCCGATCAGTTCCAGCGCGCGGCGGACGCTGTCGGCGTAGCGCGCGGGCTCGGGGCGCGGGGTGACGGACCATGACGTCCCGGACTCCGGGCCGGGGGCTCGTACGTCCGCGGGAGCGTCGGCGCGCCGTACCACGGAGGGCACCATGAGGCCGCTCTCCGCTCCCCGGCGGAACCCTACGGCGCCGGCGACGACGGGTTCGGGCACCCCGGCCGCGGCGGCCGCGTCGAGTGCCCCGGCGGCGGCCCGGGCGTACGACGCGCCGCCGGCACGGACCCTGGTGTGGACCCCGTCGGCGAGCAGGGTCCCCCGGGGCGAGGAGAAGTAGAACGAGCCGGGCAGGTAGGCGGCCAGCAGGTCGGACGCCCGGTGCACGGGTCTCGGGCGCGCGAGCGCGGGTATGGACACGTCGGCATTCCTTTCTCAGGCGCGCAGGGTTGCGCCGCCGTCGACGAACAGGTTCTGCATGGTGATGTGCCGGGCGCGGTCGGAGACCAGGAACAGCACGGCGTCGGCGATGTCGGCCGGGTCGGCGATGCGGCCGAGCGGTATGCCCACCCGGAACTGCTCCGGGGTGCCCGAGATCACCCGCGCGAGGTCGTCCTCGTCGTTCCACAGCAGGCGCTGCATGGGGGTGTCGGTCGAACCGGGCGAGACCACGTTGCACCGGATGCCGTGGCGGGCGACCTCCAGGCCGAGGCAGCGCGTGAGCATGGCGGCCGCGGCCTTGGAGGCGGCATACGCCCCCATGCCGGCGCGCGGTACGCCGACGGCGTTGGAGGCGACGGTCACCAGGGCCCCGCGGCCGCGGCCGACCATCCGGCGGGCCAGTTCGCGCAGGACGAGGAACGTGCCCGTCGTGTTGACGGCGAAGGTGTCCGCCCAGTCCTCCTCGGCGGTCTCGCACAGCAGCCCCGGCCGCAGGATGCCCGCCACCGACACACCGATGCCGATGGGCCCGATGTCGTTCTCCGCCCTGGCGACGACGTCGGCGACCGCGGTGGGGTCCGACACGTCGGCGGCGAAGGGGACGACCATCCCGGCCGAGCGTTCCGCGAGATTCGCCAGGCCGTCCGCGTCGACGTCGACGGCCGCGACCACGGCACCCTCGCGGACCAGACCGTCGACCACGGCGGCGCCGATCCCTCTGGCCGCCCCGGTGACCAGCGCCACCGAGGGTGCGTTCCGCGCGTTCCAGGCCGGCATACACTCCCCCCCGTCACTTAAGTAAGGCTTACCTAATTAAGGTAAGCCCAACCTAACTGGAGCTTGTGCCAGAGGCAAACTCACACCGCGGCCACGTGCGACGGGGCGTCATGTCACCCCGCGGGTCAAGAGATCAACGCGGGTGCCCCCAGGAGACCGGGCGTCATGAGCAGCGGACTCACGGGGACGGCGACGCCCGCGGCCGTGGCAGCGCGCAGCCGGAAGCCGGTCTCGCCCAAGATCAGCACACTGCGCGTCGGCACCGACGTGTTCGACCGTGCAGGCACGCAGGTCGTCGCGGACGGCGTCGGCGTCCCAGCGGGCATGGCGCAGCAGCTATGAACGCCTCACCGAGGAGACCCGCAGGCGTGAGCAGGAGCTGCGCGGCGTCATCAGTCCCGCCTGCATCGACACGCCGCTGGACAATCTGCCCCGGTGGGTGGACGCGGCGCACCGGGGGCTGTTGCGCTGGGTCGTCTTCCACTGCCGCCGCTCGTGACCTGCCCGGCTGATGGCCAGGCAGGTGATCGGCTCCGGATTCCTATTCCGGCTCCGGGAGGGCCCGTTCGCGGATGCGGGCCGCCATCAGGGCCACATCGTCCTCCGCGTGGGCGGCGTCGAGGCGGATGAGGACCTCGTCGGCCAGTTCGTCGACCGTGCAGCCGGGGCGGGGGCGGACGCGGGCGAGGCGGGCGAGGGAGAGGTCGATGTCCTCGCCCCGCCGTTCGACCAGGCCGTCGGTGAACAGCAGGAGCGTGTCGCCGGGGTGCAGCCGGCGGCTGGCGATGTCATAGCCGCCGAGGCCCGTGCCGAGGGGCGGGCCCACGGGCACGTCGACCACTTCGGCGGCGCCGTCGCCGGTGAAGACGGCGGGCGGCAGATGGCCCGCGCTGGAGAAGGAGACGATGCCGCGGGCCGGGTCCACGCGGGCCAGCAGACAGGCGGCGGGACGGCGGGACGCGGCGTCGGAGATGGCCATGTCGAGGCGGCGCAGCACCCGGTGGGGCGGCAGGTCGGCGGCCGCGACGTCGCGGAGTGCGGCGCGGTAGCTGTTCATGTCGACGGCCGCCGCCACACCGTGGCCCATCACATCGCCCATGACGAGCAGCGTGCGGCCGAAGTGGAGGCGTACGGTCTCGAACCAGTCGCCGCCCACCAGGTCCCCGGTCCCGGAGGGCAGATAGCGGGTGGCGAGCTGGAGGTTGGGGTGCGGCAGGCCGGGGTCGGTCAGCAGGGTGCGCTGAAGCTCGACGGCGGTGCGCCGGGCGTCAGCGTAGCGGTGGGCGTGGTCGACGGCGAACGCGGCACGCAGCGCGGCCGACTGCACCAGCAGCACATCGTCGCGGGTGAAGCGGGAGTGCGCGCGTGCCGCCAGGAGCACGCCCAGCGCCCGTTCGCGGGCGATCAGGGGCGCCGCGAGCCATCGGTCGTCGAGGACGGGGCGGCCTTCCCGGACCGCGCGCTCCGCGGCGGCCGCCGCGGGGTCGGCGAGCAGTTCCGTCTTGCCCGCCGCGGCGGTGCGCTGGAGCGGGGCGGCGGGCGCGGCCGCGTCCGCGGAGTCCGGGGCCGCGGAGTCCGGGGCCGTCAGATCGACGGCGGCGGCGTCGGCGAGGGCGGTGCTCACATAGTGGGCGAGTTCCTCGCAGGTCGTCCTCGCGTCGAGGGTCGTGCCGATGCGGTCGGCCGCGTCCGCGACATGGAGGCGGGGCGGCTGTGGGCCGGGGGCCTGCTGGACCAGTACGCCGATGAGGCCGAGCACCTGTGAGCGTGCTCCGGTCATCCGCTGCCAGGTGCAGCGGCGGCCGGGGCTCGCGTGGGTGCGCGGGCGGCCGTCGGCGAGGACGGCGGCCAGCAGACCGGGCGGCCCGGCGACGTCCGCCGCCCGGGCGCCGACGGGCCGGCCTTCGAGGCCGTCGGCCGGCTCCCCCGTCATCCGGCGGTAGGCGTCGTCCGCGAAGAGGTAGTTCGCATCCGCGTCCAGCAGCGCGACTCCCGCCACGGCGGGCACATCGTCGGCGCACACGTTCCGCCTCCTCCCTCTCACGCCCGTCTCGCACTGTCGTCACGGCCCCGGGGTGAAACCTCCTTGCAGGCGTTCGAGGTCGGAGGGCCGCACCTGGATGGCGAACAGCGCGATGAACGCGCCGATGACGGCGAAGGCGGCCGCGGTGACAAAGGCCGCGGAGGCCCCGGCGGTGAGCACCTGGTCGCCCCAGGGCGGCGGAAGTTCCCCGGTGCGGTCGAACTCGGCGCGCTGGGCGGGCGTGGCGCGGGCCAGGAAGGACGGGATGAGCTCGCGGGCCTTGTCGGCGCTGAACGTCCCGGCGACGGTGACCAGGATGGACAGTCCGAGCGAACCGCCCACCTGCTGGGTGGCGTTGAGGACCCCGGACGCCGCACCCGACTCATGCGGCGGGACCCCGGACAGCGCCATCAGGGTCAGCGACACGAACTGCAGCCCCATGCCGAGGCTGAAGACGAGCATCGGCCCGAGGATGCTGCCCGCATAGGTGGAGTGGATGTCGGTCAGGGTCAGCCAGGACAGCCCGGCGGCGGACAGCAGCGCGCCGACGACCATGAACGGCTTGGGGCCGTACCGGGGCAGCAGCTGGGAGGCGGTTCCCGCGCCGACCGCGATGACCGCGCTGACTGGCAGAAAGGCGAGCCCTGCCTGCAGCGGGCTGAAGTCCAGCACATTCTGCACGAAGAGGGTGAGGAAGAAGAACATGCCGAAGATCGCGGCGGCGAGGCAGAGCATCATGCCGTAGGTGGCGGCCCGGTTGCGGTCGGCGAACATCTTCAGCGGGGTGATCGGCTGCCGGGAGCGCCGCTCGATCAGGAGGAAGACCGACAGCAGCACGGCGGCCCCGCCGAAGGCGGCCAGGGTCAGTCCGTCCCGCCAGCCCTGCTGGGCGGCGCGGATGAAGCCGTACACGAGCATCACCATGCCGGCGGTGGAGGTCAGCGCACCGGCGAAGTCGAAGTTGCCGGGATGGCGTTCGGACTCCTGGATCCAGCGGGGCGCGGTGAGGGCGATCAGCAGCCCGATGGGGACGTTGACGAAGAACACCCAGCGCCAGTCGAGCCATTCGACGAGCACGCCGCCGGCGAGCAGTCCGATGGCGCCGCCGCCGGCGGAGACGGCCGCGAAGACCCCGAACGCCCGGTTGCGGGCCGGTCCTTCGGCGAAGGTGGTGCTGATCAGCGCCAGCGCGGTCGGGGAGGCGATGGCCCCGCCCATGCCCTGCAGGGCGCGTGCGGCGAGCAGCTGGCCGGGGTTCTGGGCGAGCCCGCCGAGCAGCGAGGCCAGGACGAAGAGCAGGACGCCGAAGATGAAGACCCGTCTGCGGCCGAGGATGTCGCCGGTCCTGCCGCCGAGCAGCAGCAGTCCGCCGAAGGTCAGGGTGTAGGCGTTGATGACCCACGACAGGTTGGTGGTGGAGAAGTCGAGCGCTCGCTGGATGTGCGGAAGCGCGATGTTCACGATGGTGATGTCGAGCACCACCATGAGCTGGCACGAGGCGATGATCAGCAGCGCGATCCCGCTGCCGCCGCCCTTGTGCGGGGCGGCGGTCTGCGTCGGCGGCGTCGGCTGCGAGCTGGTCATGGTGCACCGTGCCCTCGTGTGAGGGCCAGCAGACGTGACCGCCCACGGTTCGACGTTAAGCCCGCCTCCCCCGCCCCACCAGTCGATCACGCCGGGGCGGAGGGCGAATGTGCTGGTCAGAGGGGTGGGGTGGGGTGGGGTGGGCGGCTCAGGGGAGCACTGCGAAGCCGTCGAGCTCCACGAGCGCCGGGTCGTCCCAGAGTCGTACGACGCCGATGACGGCCATCGCCGGGTAGTCGCGGCCGGCGAGCCGCCGCCAGATCCGGCCCAGTTCGGGTGCGTGCGCGCGGTAGTCGGCGACGTCCGTGGCGTAGACGGTGACCCGGGCGAGGTCGTGCGGGGCGCCGCCCGCCGCGGCGAGGGCGGTGAGCAGATTGGCGAGAGCGGTCTCGAACTGCTCGGGCAGCGTGTCGCCGACGACGCCGCCGCGGCCGTCGAGCGCGGTCTGCCCGGCCAGGAACACCACGCGCGAGCCGGTGGCGACGACGGCATGCGAGAAGCCCGCGGGCGGGGAGAGTTCGGCGGGGTTACGGCGGTCGAGACTCATACGGCCCCCTCCGCGGGCCCCTCGCCGGACGGCCCCTCCTCAACGGGCCCCTGCCCGGCGGGTCCTGCCGTGACGGGCCCCTGCCCGGCGGGTCCTGCCGCCGCACGCCCGGCCTGCACGGGCCGCTCCCTGACGGGTCCTGCCGTAACGGGCCCTGGCGTGACGGGCCCTGGCACGGCGGACGCCTGCCCGGCGGAACCCCGCACGGCAGGGCCAGCCTCCGCGCACCCGGCCTGCACGGGCCGCTCCCTGACGGACCCTGGCACGGCGGGCCCCTGCCCGGCGGAACCCCGCTCGGCAGGACCCGCCTCCGCGCACCCGGCCTGCACGGGCCGCTCCCTGACGGACCCTGGCGTGACGGGCCCCCGCACGGCAGGACCCGCCTCCGCGCACCCGGCCTGCGCCGGCCGCTCCCTGACGGACCCTGGCGTGACGGGCCCTGGCATGGCGGGCCCCCGCACGGCAGGACCCGCCTCCGCGCACCCGGCCTGCGTCGGCCGCTCCCTGGCGGGGTCTAGCTCCGCGGGTTCCCCGCCGGGCGGGGACTTCTCGGGCGGGCGCGGCCCGGCCGGGGGCTGTCCTCCTCTGTCCGGAGACAGTCCCGTGCCGTGCGAGGGAGGCGCTCCCCCGGTCCGCTCGGCGGCCGGGGCGAAACCGGCGCCCGATGCCGTGCCGGCGGCCAACGGCCGCCCGGCCGGGGCCGCGCCCCCGGAGGCACCGCCGCCCCCGGCCCGCCCGGCGCCCGATGCGAACCCCGCAGGGAACGCATCCGGGGCCGGGGCCGGGGCCCCGGAAGGCCCGCCGGGCCCGGACGTGGAACCGGCGGGAGACCCGTCGGCGGATGCGTACAGGCGGCGGGCGATGACCGTGCGCTGGACCTCGGTGGCGCCCTCGTAGATCCTGGGCGCCCGCACCTCGCGGTAGAGGTGTTCCAGCAGATGTCCGCGCCGCAGCGCCCGCGCACCGTGCAGCTGGACGGCCGCGTCCACCACATACTGGGCCGTCTCCGTGGCCAGCAGCTTCGCCATCGCCGAGCGGGCGGGGACATCGGCGGCCCCGTCGTCGTACGCGGCGGCCGCGGCATAGACGAGGAGCCGGGCCGCCTCGGTGCGGGTGGCCATCTCGGCGACCGTGTGGCCCACGGACTGGAGGTCCTTGAGCGGTCCGCCGAAGGCGGTGCGGGTCGCGGTGTGCGCCAGGGCGGCGTCCAGGGCGGCCTGCGCCATGCCGACGGCGAACGCGCCGACGCTGGGGCGGAAGAGGTCAAGCGTGCGCATGGCCACCCGGAAGCCGCGGTCTGCCCGGCCCAGGACGTCGTCGGGTCCGACCGGCACACCGTCGAAGACGAGCGTGCCGATGGGGTGCGGGGAGAGCATCTCCAGCGGGGCGCCGGTCAGCCCCGGCCGGCCGGCCGGGACGAGGAAGGCGGTGATGCCGCGGGCCCCGGCCCCCTCGGCCGTGCGGGCGAAGACGGTGTAGAAGTCGGCCTCCGGCGCGTTGGAGATCCAGCACTTCTCGCCGCTGAGCCGCCAGCCGGGGCCGTCCGGCACGGCCTTGAGTGCCAGGGCGGCCGCGTCCGAGCCGGCGTCCGGCTCGCTGAGCGCGAAGGCGGCGACGGCGCGCCCGGCGGTCACCTCGGGCAGCCACCGTTCCCGCTGCGCCTCGGTGCCCGCCTGGTGGACCGGGGCCGCCCCCAGTCCCTGGAGGGCGAGGGCGGTCTCGGCCTCCGTACAGCCATGGGCGAGGGATTCGCGCAGCAGGCACAGTTCCAGCGCTCCTCCGGTGAACACCCTTCTGAGCAGGCCCAGTTCGCCGAGTGCGGCGAGGAGCGGGCGGTTGACCCGGCCGGGCTCGCCCGCCTCGGCGAGCGGCCTGAGCCGTTCGGCGGCGAGCGTACGCAGCTGGGCGCACCAGGCGGTCTGCACCGGATCGAGTGAGAATGCGGACATTCGTGGCCCACTCCCTACGCCGCTATCGCGGACCGTTGACTGTCGTCACCATCACGATACGCTCCCTGTGCGAAGCCGCGACGCCACCATGACAAGGCCCGCCACCACGGCAAGGGGGGCGAACGACCATGGAGCTGACACCCTCGGCCCATCTCGACACCTTCGCGCGCGACCGCCTGCCGCCGCCCGCCCAGTGGCCCGATCTGCTGTACGGACCGCCCGGTCCGGTCTATCCCCAGCGGCTGAACTGCGGCGCGGAGCTGCTGGACGCCACGGTCGAGCGCTTCGGGCCCGGCCGGCCGGCATTCCGCACCGGCGACGGCGAACGATGGACCTACGGGCAGCTCCGCGAGCACGTCGACCGGATCGCACATGTGCTGACGGACCGTCTGGGCGTGGTGCCCGGCAACCGCGTCCTGCTCCGCGGGCCGACCACCCCCCGGCTGGCCGCCTGCTGGCTGGCGGTGCTGAAGGCGGGCGCGGTGGCCGTCACCGTACTGGCCCAGCAGCGCGCCCCCGAGCTGCGGACGATCTGCGAACTCGCCGAGGTCAGCCATGCGCTGTGCGACGAGCGGTCGCTGGAGGGCCTGAGGGAGGCCAAGGCGCCCGGACTGCACATCACCCCGTACGGCTCCGACGGCCCGGACGATCTGCTGCACCTGGTCGCCGAGGCCCCGCGGACTCCGTACCCGGCTGTGCCGACCGCGGCCGATGATGTGGCGCTGATCGCCTTCACCTCCGGCACCACCGGTCGGCCCAAGGGCTGTCTGCACTTCCACCGCGATGTGCTGGCCGTCGCCGACACCTTCTCCGCCCAGGTGCTGCGCCCGGAGCCCGACGACATCTTCGCGGGCAGCCCGCCGCTGGGCTTCACCTTCGGCCTCGGCGGGCTGGTCGTCTTCCCGATGCGGGCGGGCGCGTCCGCGCTGCTGCTGGAGCAGGCGGGTCCGAAGCAGTTGCTTCCGGCGATCGCGGAACACCGGGTGTCGGTGCTGTTCACCGCGCCCACCGCCTACCGGGTGATGCTGGAGAGCCTCGCGCAGGACGGCGCCGGGCACGATCTCGGTTCGCTGCGGCGCTGTGTGTCGGCCGGGGAGAACCTCCCGGCGGCCACCTGGCGGGCCTGGCACGAGCGGACCGGACTGCGGATCATCAACGGCATCGGCGCGACCGAACTGCTGCATATCTTCATCGCCGCCGCAGACGAGGCGATCCGGCCCGGCACGACCGGCCTGCCCGTCCCGGGCTGGCAGGCGCGGATCGTGGACTCCTCCGGCCGCCCCGTGCCGGACGGCGAGCCCGGACTGCTGGCCGTGCGCGGCCCGGTCGGCTGCCGCTATCTGGCCGATCCACGCCAGACGGAATATGTGCGGGACGGCTGGAATCTCACCGGCGACACCTATGTACGGGAGCCGGACGGCTACTTCCGCTATGTCGCCCGCGCCGACGACATGATCATATCGGCCGGGTACAACATCGCCGGGCCGGAGGTCGAGGAGGCCCTGCTGCACCATCCGGATGTCGCGGAAGCCGCGGTCGTGGGCCGCCCGGACGAGCTGCGCGGCCAGATCGCCGTGGCGTATGTGGTGCTCCGGGAGGGCGTGGAAGCCGGGGACGACGCCGCCGAGGCGCTGAACACGGCGGTACGGGAGCGGCTCGCCCCGTACAAGTGCCCGCGCTCCATCGTCTTCCTCGACGCCCTGCCGCGCACCGCGACCGGGAAGCTCCAGCGTTTCAGGCTGCGGGACCTTCGATGACCGCGGGCTCTAGAGTGATCGCGTGGCCGAGCAGCACACCCCCCGCTCCCTGATCGTCACCCTGTACGGCGCGTACGGACGCGAACGGCCGGGGCCGTTTCCCGTGGCCGAACTCATCCGGCTGCTCGCGGCCCTCGGCGTGGACGCCCCGTCCGTACGCTCCTCCGTCTCCCGGCTCAAGCGCCGCGGACTGCTGGTCGCCGAGCGTACGGCGGAGGGGGCCGCGGGCTACGCCCTGTCCGCGGACGCCCGGCAGCTCCTCGACGACGGCGACCGGCGGATCTTCGCCCGTACCTCCCCCGAGCTGTCCGAGGGCTGGGTGCTCGCGGTGTTCTCGGTGCCCGAGTCGGAGCGGCACAAACGCCATCTGCTGCGCTCCCGGCTGTCCCGGCTGGGCTTCGGCTCCGCCGCGCCGGGCGTGTGGATCGCACCGGCACGGCTGTACGAGGAGGCCCGGCACACGCTGCGGCGGCTGCAACTCGACCCGTATGTGGAGCTGTTCCGCGGCGAGCATCTGGGCTTTGCGCCGACGGAGGAGGCGGCGGGGCGCTGGTGGGATCTGACGGCCATCGCCAAACAGCACGAGCAGTTCCTCGATCTGCACGAGCCGGTGCTGCGGGCCTGGGAGGCCCGCGAGGACACCCCGCCCGAGGAGGCGTACCGGGACTATCTGACGGCGCTGGACTCCTGGCGCCGTCTGCCGTACGCCGACCCCGGGCTGCCGGAGGCGCTGCTGCCGCGAGGCTGGCCGGGTGGGCGCTCGGCGGAGGTCTTCGCGAGGCTGCATGGGCGATTGCGGGATGCGGGGGCGGGGTTCGTCGACGCGCCGTAGGCGCCTTTTCCCCTACCCTCCCCCTACGCCCTGGGGGCGTGGGGCGACCCCCACTTCCCGTAACTGGGGGCTTTCGCCCCCAGACCCCCTGTACGGCCTTCGGCCGTATCCTCAAACGCCGGACGGGCTGGAAAATCCAGCCCCGCCTGGGGGTACCCCCGGACGGAGTCTGGGGGAGATTGAGGCGCGGGGGTTCGGGGGCGGAGCCCCCGGAAACGGGGGCTGGGGCTTCAGCCCCAGGGCTTAAGGGTCCAGGGTGAGGCGGGGCTTGGGGGCGTCGGTGCGGCCCGTAGGGGGTTTGCGGCTGCCCGCGCGGTACGGCGGCGGCCAGGGCGCGGCCTCGCCCGTGTACTCCTGGTCGGCCGCCGCGTGCAGGGTCCAGTGCGGATCGTAGAGGTGGGGGCGGGCCAGGGCGCACAGATCGGCCCGGCCGGCCAGCAGGAGCGAGTTGACGTCGTCCCAGGAGGAGATCGCGCCCACGGCGATCACGGGGATGTGCAGCTCGTTGCGGATGCGGTCGGCGTAGGGCGTCTGGTACGAGCGGCCGAACTCGGGGCGCTCCTGAGGGACGACCTGCCCTGTGGACACGTCGATGGCGTCCGCGCCGTGGGAGGCGAAGGCACGGGCGATCTCGACGGCGTCGTCCGCTGTGGTGCCGCCCGGGAACCAGTCGACGGCCGAGATGCGGACCGTCATCGGCCTGTCGTCGGGCCAGCGCTCGCGTACGGCGTCGAACACTTCGAGGGGGTAGCGGAGGCGGCGGGCGAGACTGCCGCCGTAGGCGTCGGTGCGGTGGTTGGTCAGCGGGGAGAGAAAGCCGGAGAGCAGATAGCCGTGGGCGCAGTGGAGTTCGAGGAGGTCGAACCCGGCGTGCGCGGCGCGCCCCGCCGCGGCGGCGAACTGCTCGCGGATCTCGCCGAGCCCGGCGCGGTCCAGCGCGTGCGGGACCTGGTTGACCCCGGCGCGGTACGGCAGCGGTGAGGCGGCGGTCAGCGGCCAGTTGCCGTGGTCCAGCGGCTGGTCGATGCCCTCCCACATGACCTTGGTGGAGCCCTTGCGGCCCGAGTGGCCGAGTTGTACGCCGATGGCCGTGCCGGGCGCGCTGGTGTGGACGAAGTCGGTGATGCGCCGCCAGGCGGCGCCCTGAGCGGGGGTGTAGAGGCCGGCGCAGGCGGGGGTGATCCGGCCCTCGGGGCTGACGCACACCATCTCGGTCATCACCAGACCCGCGCCGCCGAGGGCGCGGGCGCCGAGGTGGACGAGGTGGAAGTCTCCGGGGAGGCCGTCCTCGGCGGCGTACATGTCCATGGGCGAGACGACGACGCGGTTGCGCAGCGTCAGACCGCGCAGCCGGAAGGGGGTGAACATCGGGGGTGTGCCGGGCGGGCAGCCGAAGTCGCGCTCCACGGCATCGGTGAAGGCGGGGTCGCGGAGCCTGAGGTTGTCATGGGTGACCCGGCGGCTGCGGGTGAGCAGGTTGAAGGCGAACTGGCGGGGCGGCTGGCCGAGATAGCCGCCGAGCTCCTCGAACCAGCGCAGGCTCGCGGCCGCGGCGCGCTGGGTTGACTCGACGACGGGGCGGCGCTCCGCCTCGTATGCGGCGAGGGCGTCGGGGAGCGTGGGCTGTTCCTCGATGCACGCGGCGAGCGCGAGCGCGTCCTCGACGGCGAGTTTGGTGCCGGAGCCGATGGAGAAGTGGGCGGTGTGCGCGGCGTCGCCGAGCAGCACGGTGTTGCCGTGGGTCCAGCGGTCGTTGACAACGGTGCGGAAGGCGGTCCAGGCGCTGTTGTTGCCGCGCAGCGGGCGGCCGCCGAGGGCATCGGCGAAGATCTTGGCGCAGCGCTCGGCGGACTGCTGCTCGTCGCAGTCCGCGAGGCCCGCGGCGCGCCAGACCTCCTCGCGCATCTCCACGATGACGGTGGAGGCGCCGGGCTGGTTCCCCGGCCCGGAGGGCCTCGCCGCGGGGCGGCGGCGGGCGTAGGGGTAGGCGTGGAGCTGCATCACGCCGTGCTCGGTCTCGGCGATCTCAAAGCGGAACGCGTCGAACGCGAAGTCGGCGGCGAGCCATATATAGCGGCAGCGGTGGGAGGTGATCCGCGGGCCGAAGGCTTCGGGGTGTGCGGAGCGGGTGGTGCTGTGCACCCCGTCCGCGGCGATGACGAGGTCGTGTGTGCGGGCGAGTTCCGCGGCGGGCGGGGCGGGTGTACGGAAGCGGAGCTCCACGCCGAGCCCGCGGCAGCGCTCGTGCAGTATCTGGAGGAGCCGGCGTCTGCCGAGGGCGGCGAAGCCATGGCCGGTGGAGGTGAGGGTGCGGCCGCGGCAGACGATGTCGATGTCGTCCCAGCGGACGAACTCGCGGCGGAGCGCGCGGTAGACGGCGGGGTCGGCGTGCTCGATGCCGCCGAGGGTCTCGTCGGAGAGGACGACGCCGAAGCCGAAGGTGTCATCGGGGGCGTTGCGCTCATAGACGGTGACGGCGCGCGTGGGGTCGAGCCGCTTGAGCAGCGCGGCGGCGTAGAGGCCGGCGGGGCCGCCGCCGATGACGGCGACGCGGAGGGCGAGGGTGGGCGCCGTACCGGGGGCTCCGCCCCCGGACCCCCGCGCCTCAAACTCCCCCAGACTCCGTCCGGGGGTACCCCCAGGCGAGGCTGATTCCTTCACCGGCCCCGCCACTCGGGCGCGCGCTTCGCCGTGAACGCCGCGTGGAACTCCGCGTAGTCCTCCCCCTTCATCAGCAGCGCCTGCGTCGACGCGTCCAGTTCGACCGCCGCCGCGAGCGGCATGTCCAGCTCCGCCGTGAGGAGGGCTTTCGTCTGGGCCTGGGCGAGGGCCGGGCCGTCGGCGAGACGGCGGGCGAGGGCGGCGGCGCGGGCGGGGGCCTGGGAGGCGGGGGTCAGTTCGCTGATGAGGCCGATGCGCTCGGCCTCCGCGGCGTCGACCGGTTCGCCCAGCATCAGCAGGCGGGTCGCATGGCCGAGGCCGACGACGCGGGGCAGCAGATAGGCAGCGCCCATGTCGCCCCCGGAGAGCCCCACTTTGGTGAAGAGGAAGGCGAACCGGGCCGACGGGTCGGCGACGCGGAAGTCGGCGGCGAGGGCGAGCACCGCGCCCGCGCCGGCCGCGACGCCGTGGACGGCCGCGACGACGGGGAAGGGACATTCGCGCACCGCCCGCACGACCTGGCCGGTCATCCGGTTGAAGTCCAGCAGCTGTGCGGCGTCCATGGAGAGCGTCGCGCCGATGATCTCGTCGACGTCGCCGCCGGAGCAGAAGCCGCGGCCCTCGCCGCCCAGGACGAGAGCGCGTACGGACCGCTCGCGGGAGAGTTCGGACAGCAGATCGCGGAGATCCGCATATGCGCCGAAGGTGAGCGCGTTGAGCTTCTCGGGGCGGGCGAGGGTGACGGTCGCGACGCCGCCGTCCGTCGTCAGCCGCAGGTGACGCCATTTCTCGGTGCTCTGCGCGGAACCGGTGAAGGGGCTCATGGGCGAGTGGCCTCCCTCTGCGGGCGGTGCCTGCCGGGCTTTGAAGTTATCACCCTTATGTGACTGCCGTCATCTATACGCGATACAGATGTCCGGCTCCGGATATGAACCCGTCTCAGATGTGACACAGGTCGCATCCCCGGCAGCCGACCGTTCGTATGGTTGTCGCCAGCATCTCCCCGAACGGACACCGGACCTTGCTCCACGCACCCGGCCACCGCCCGGCCCCCGGCCCCGGCCATGGCTCCTGGCGCATCGCGCTGCCGCGCACGGCCGTCGCCGTGCCCATGGCGCGCGCCCTGATCCGTACGGCGCTGGCGGAAGCCGGGGGAGCCGCGGACGGCGACACCGCGGAGCTACTCACCGCCGAGCTGGTGGCCAACGCCGTCGAGCACGCGGCCGGCGCGGCGCCCGTCGAGCTGGTCGTGGAGCTGCTGCCGTCCGGCTGCCGGATAGAGGTCCACGACTCAGATCCCGCGCCACCCGGGGACCTCACCCCGCCCGGACCGGGCTGCGCGCCGGACCCCTGGCAGGAGCACGGCCGGGGCCTGCTGCTGCTCCGCACCCTGAGCACCGCGTGCGGACACCGCCCCACCCCCGCGGGCAAGGCGGTGTGGTTCACCCTCTCGGCGCGGCGCTGACCAGGCCGGGCCGGTCGTCCCGCACGGCGGCCAGCCGTGAGCGGCGGCGGCCGTATCCCGCGTACACCGCCGCCCCGGCCGCGAGGAACACCGCGAACTGCGCCCAGGTCTGCCAGCCGGTCCCCCAGATCAGATACAGACAGAACAGCACGCCGAGCACCGGGCTGAGCGGATACAGCGGGACGCGGAACCGGGTCTGCGTCCCCGGGTGGCGGCGGCGCAGCGCGATCACCGCGACATTGACCGCCGCCATCACGGCGAGGGTGCCGATGGTGCTCAGATTCATCACCTTGTCGAGCGGCACGACGGCGGCGGGGACCGCGAAGACGGCCGTGACGATCCAGGTGTTGGCGACCGGGGTGGACGTCTTCGGGGAGACGCGCTCGAAGACGCCGGGGATCAGCCCGTCGCGGGACATCGACATCAGGATGCGGGTCTGCCCGTACAGCACGGCGAGGACGACGGAGGCGATGGCGACGACCGCGCCGAAGGCGATGACGCCGCCGCCGAGGGAGGAGCCGGTGACCTGGTTGACGACGAGCGAGAGCGCCGCCGGCTGGCCGGCGACCTCGTCGGCGGACATCGCGCCGATCGCGGCGAGCGCCACCAGCCCGTAGAGCACGGTGACGACGCCGATGCAGATCATGATCGCGAGCGGGATGTTGCGCCGCGGGTTCTTGACCTCCTCGCCCGCCGTGGTGATCGCGTCAAAGCCGATGTACGAGAAGAAGGCGAGCGACGCTCCGGAGGTGATGCCGGCCAGGTGGTGCGGCGCGAACGGCGTGAGGTTCCCCGCCTGGTAGGCGGTGAGGCCGACGGCGCAGAAGAGGACCAGGATCGCGATCTTCAGCACGGCCATGACGGCGGTGGCACGGGCGCTCTCGCGGATGCCGCGCACCAGCAGCAGGGCGGCGAGCACCATGATCACCACGGCGGGGATGTTCACGATGCCGCCCTCGCCGGGCGGGCTGGAGAGCGCGGCGGGCAGCTGCACGCCGATCAGGCTGTCCAGCAGTTCATTGAGGTACTGGCCCCAGCCGACCGCCACCGCGGACGCCGAAACGCCGTACTCGAGCAGCAGACACCAGCCGACGAGGAAGGCGACGCGCTCGCCGAGGGTGGCGTAGGCGAAGGAGTACGAGCTGCCGGAGACCGGGATCGCGCTGCCCAGCTCGGCGAAGGAGAAGGCGGTGAAGACGCAGGTGATCGCGGCGAGGACGAACGAGACGAGCACCGCGGGGCCCGCCTCGGCGACGCTGTCGGAGAGTCCGACGAAGATGCCCGTGCCGACGATCGCCCCGACGCCGAAGCACACCAGCTGGAACAGGCCCATGGTGCGCTTCAGACCGTGCCCTTCGAGATCCGCGCCGGACTCGGCGACGAGCTGTTCGGGGGTCTTGATGCGGCGCATGGGGTGGTTCTCTCGCTGGTCGTACGGCTGGCGGCACACAGAAAGGGGGCCCGAGCTGCGAGCTCGAACCCCGCGATCAGTTGTGGTCACGTCGTGCGCATTGACACGTCGTGCGCATTCAGACGTGGTACGCATTCAATCGCATCGCTATGCCGATTGTGCCCCCAATGTGGCGACCATCACGGCCTTGATCGTATGCATCCGGTTCTCCGCCTGATCGAAGACGACCGAGTGCTCCGACTCGAAGACCTCGTCGGTGACTTCGAGTTCACGCAGCCCATGGTTCCGATGGATCTCCCGGCCGACCGCGGTGCCGAGATCGTGAAAGGCGGGCAGGCAGTGCAGGAACTTCACCGACGGGTTGCCGGCGGCGCGCAGCACGTCCATGGTCACGGAGTACGGCCGCAGGGCGGTGATCCGCTCGTCCCAGACCTCCTTGGGCTCCCCCATCGACACCCAGACGTCGGTGGCGATGAAATCCGCGCCGCGTACGCCGTCCCCGATGTCCTCGGTGAGAGTGATCCGTGCGCCGCTCGTCTCGGCGGCGGTCCGGGCGCGGGCCCGCACCTGCTCGGACGGCCAGTATGCGCGGGGTGCGACGATCCGTACGTCCATGCCGAGCAGCGCGCCGGTCACCAGATAGGAGTTGCCCATGTTGAGCCGGGCGTCGCCGAGATAGGCGAAGGAGATCTCCTCCGGCGGGCGGTCGCCGTGCTCGGTCATGGTGAGGACGTCGGCCAGCATCTGGGTGGGGTGCCAGTCGTCGGTGAGGCCGTTGTAGACCGGCACTCCGGCGTACGCGGCGAGTTCCTCGACGACCGCCTGGCTGCTGCCCCGGTACTCGATCGCGTCGAACATCCTGCCGAGGACGCGCGCCGTGTCCTTCACCGACTCCTTGTGGCCCAGCTGCGAGCCCGACGGGTCCAGATAGGTGGTCGACGCCCCCTGGTCCGCCGCGGCCACCTCGAAGGCGCAGCGGGTGCGGGTGGACGTCTTCTCGAAGATCAGCGCGATATTCCTGCCGCGCAGCCGCTGGACCTCGGCCGCCGCCCGCTTGGCGGCCTTGAGCTCCGCGGCCAGCTCGATCAGGCCGCGGAACTCGGCTGCGGTGAAGTCCAGCTCCTTGAGGAAGTGGCGGCCTGCGAGGTGTGTCGCCATAACGGCTGCTCCTGGGTCGCGGCGTGCGGTGCCGTTGGAAGTATATACGAAAAGCTGCATTCATATACAGAGGCCGTACGGGGCGTGTCGGCGCGGGACGCGCAGATCATGCATCCGGCCGGCGCGGTGCTCCGTCTGCCTCCGCAGACGCCGCAGGCCAGGTGTCTGGCCGAGCGGCGAGCGGTGCTCGAACCGGCCGTCGGCTCCGCCGCCTGGTATGCGCTGGAGCCCCCGGCCACCAGAGCCGAAGCCGGAGCCGCGGTCAGCGCAAAGACGGGTGCGGACGTCCACTCGCTCATGGTGGCGCCTCTCGCGGCACGCGGCCTGGTGCTCGGTGTGGTCAGTCTGCGGCGGTCGGAACGCCGGGAGCCGTTCGAGGAGGACGATCTGACGCTCGCCCAGGAGCTCGCCGCCCGCGCCGCCCTCTCCATCGACAACGCCCGCCGCTACACCCAGCAGCAACAGGCCGCGCTCAGCCTGCAGCGCAGCACCGACGAGGGAGGACGCGGCCTGTTCCTGGTCGCCCAGTTCACCGAGCGGTGGGGCACGCGCTACACGCGGGACGGCAAGACGGTCTGGACGGAACAGTCACTGAGCGGCCGGTGACGGCCACGCGTCACCGGCCGGCGGACCCCGGCCCGGCGCCCGGAGGTCCTGGCGCCCGGGGGCGACGCCTCGCGCCGGAGCCTCACTCGCCCGCATCACCACACATGGCGGCTCGATCGCACACGGTCAAGGATGTAGGCGACGGCTCACTCCAGGAGCGCGGCGAAGAAGGGTGTCGACGTGGCACGTTCAGATCGCCCGGTGCGGCGTCCGGCCCGCTGGGGCATGACTTCGCTGACCGGTGCAACCGCCGCGACCGCTGTGACTGCCGCGACCGCTGTGACCGCCTTGCTGACGGCCGGCATGGCGCAGCCGTCAGCATCCGGAGCCACAGTGCAGCCCGCCGTCGCCGCGGCGTCGGACACCGCCGCGGACGACTCCGCAGACGGCGGCGCCCCGGCAGACGTCACCACGTTCTCCAAGGGCTGGCACACCCCCTGGAGCATCTCGTTCCTGCCGGACGGACGCTCGGCGCTGGTGACCGAGCGTCTCTCCTACCAGGTCTACTCCCTCGACCGCGACGGCTCCAAGAAGCGGGTCGGCGAGGTGCCGTACACGGTCCCCGAGCCCTACACCCACGGCGCCGGCGGGCTGCTGGGGGTCGCTCCGTCACCGACCTGGAACGGCACGACGGACAAGCATGTGTTCTTTGTGCACACCGCGGAGAACGAGACCCGGGTGGCGAGGATGAGCTACGACGGCTCATCGCTCAGCGACTACACCATGGTGCTCGGCGGGATCGAACGGGGCGGTGACCACAACGGCGGCAATGTCGCCTTCGGCCCCGACGGATACCTCTATGTCTCGACCGGCGACGCCCTGCGGCCGGAACTCGCGCAGGACAGGACATCGCTGAACGGAAAGATCCTCCGGATCACTAAGGCCGGGGACCCCGCCCCCGGCAACCCCTTCGGCAACCGCGTCTACAGCTACGGCCACCGCAACCCGTACGGCCTGGCCTGGGACCGCAACGGCCGGCTGTGGTCGGCGGAAATCGGCGAGTCCGCGTACGACGAGCTCAACCTCATCAAGCCCGGCGCCAATTACGGCTGGCCCACCTGCGAGGGCTCCTGTGACGTCAAGGGGATGACCAACCCGAAGAAAGCCTGGACGCCGCCGCAGGGCGTGCCCGCCCATATCGCCATCGTGCGCAACGTCATCTATGTGGCGTCGCTCCGCGGCCAGCGGCTGTGGCGCGTCCCGATCGAAGGGGACAGCGAGCGCGTCGGCGCGGACACCGATTTCTACACCGGCCGGTACGGCCGGCTGCGCGCCGTCGCGAGGGTCCCCGGCTCGGACGAACTGTGGCTGGGCACCAGCGACCGCGGGTTCGGCAACGACGAGATCCTCCGCGTGACCATCAAGCAGTCCCCCAAGCAGTCCCCGTGAACAGCCCCCACGAGTAATCCCCACCGAAAGGCAGGTGCGACCGATGCGCGACACCGAGGAACAGGAGACGGAGCCGGTCGAGCAGGCTCCCTCCCCGGAGACCACGGACAAGGCCGCCTGGCAGACGCCCGATTACGAGGTCGTCGACACCGCCCTGGAGGTCACCGGCTACTACTCCCCCAGCTCCCGCTAGCCGACGCCATGCTGCTGCTGGTACTCGGCACCGCCGCCGGCGGCGGCATCCCCCAGTGGAACTGCGCGTGCCCCGCATGCTCCGGGGCACGCGCACAACCGCACCGGCGCCGCCGTCACGCGTCGCTCGCCGTCCGCACGGGCGAAGGCCGCTGGTACCTCGTCAACGCGACACCCGACATCGGCGACCAGATCGAAAGCCGGCCCGAACTCCACCCGGGGCCCCGGCCCCGGCAGACACCGGTCGCCGGACTGATCCTCACCGACGCCGAACTCGACCACACCCTGGGCATCGCGCGGCTGCGTGAGGCGGACCGCCTCCAGGTGATCGCGACGGCCCCCGTCCGCCGGGCTCTCCTGGACTGCCTGCGCCTCGGCGATGTGCTGGCCCCTTACACCTCCGTGACCTGGCGGGACCTGCCGCGGCGCGGCGCCGAGCCGCTGGAGCGCGCATCATCCGGCGTGCGGATATGCGCCATTCCGGTGTCAGGCAAACGCCCCCGGTACGCCGCCCGCATCCCGGACGACGACGCCTCGGACACCGGCGCGTGGGTCGTCGCAGTGCGCCTGTACGACCCCGCCTCCGGGGCCTCGGCCCTCTACGCTCCCGCCCTGGCCGCCTGGCCCGACCGTCTCCAGCAGGCCGCCGCCGAAGCCGACTGCGTCATCGTGGACGGCACTTTCTGGGACGACGAGGAGCCCCTTCGCACCGGGATCTCCGACCGCACCGCCACCGCGATGGGCCACCTGCCCATCGACGGGCCGGGCGGCACCGCCGAACGCCTCGCCCCGCTCTCCGCCCGGCGCCTCTACACGCACCTCAACAACACCAGCCCACTCGTCGACCCGGACGCGCCCCAGCACAAGCGGCTCGCCCGGCTGGGCATCGAGGTGGCACACGACGGGATGGTGATCGAGCTGTGAACACGGCGTCCGCCCCGCTCACGGAGCGCTGGACCTCCCCGGAGTTCGAGGCGCGGCTGCGTGCGGCAGGGGAAGAGCGGTACCACGACCGCCATCCCTTCAACCTCAGGATGCACAGCGGCGATCTCAGCCCGGCGGAGCTGCGCCGCTGGATCGTCAACCGCTTCCACTACCAGCGCCATATCCCCGTCAAGGACGCCCTGATCACTGCCAAGCTGAACACTCCCGCGCTGCGCCGGATGTGGCTGCGCCGCATCCAGGACCACGATGGGCGGGAAGAGGGCGAGGGCGGCATCGAGCGCTGGCTGAGGCTCGGCGAGGCGGCCGGCCTGGACCGCGAGACGCTGCTCTGCGCGGACGGCGTTCTGCCGGGCGTACGGCTGGCGGTCGACGGGTACGTCAACTTCTGCCGGCTGGGCTCGCCCCTCGAAGCCGTCGCCGCTTCGCTCACCGAACTGTCCGCCCCGGACCTGATGCGCGCCCGCATCGACGCCTTCGAACGCCACTACCCGTGGATCGGCCCCCGCGGCCTCTCCTACTTCCGCGGCCGTGTCCCCCAGGGGCGGCGCGACAGCCGGGAGGCGCTCGGCCTTGTGCTGGGCTGGGCCCGTTCCCGGGCCGACCAGGAACGTGCCGTGGCCGCGCTTCGCTTCAAATGCGACGTCCTGTGGTCGCTGCTGGACGCCGTGGACCGGGCAGACCGCCGGGAGCAGACATGAGGCCGGCGTCCGGGGACGACTGGCGGCCCGCGCCGGCGCCCGCCGTCGTGCGGCGGCACGACCCCGCACGCGACGCGGACCTGCTGCTCCTCCCCGAACGCGTCGGCATCCTCAGGGGCCGGGCCGGCACGGTCATCAGCCTGTGCGACGGCGTCCGCAGCGTGTGCGGAATCGTCGACGAGCTGGCCGCACGCTTCCCCGGCGCTCCCGTGGCCGCCGACGTCCCTCCCTTCCTCGAACGTCTGCGCAAGGAGGGCTGGCTCCGGTGACCCCCGCCGCTTCGGCGTCCGCGCCCGCCCGCCCCTGGGCCCTGCTGGCCGAACTCACCCATGCCTGCCCGCTCCACTGCGGTTACTGCTCCAACCCGCTGGAGCTGACCCGGCGATCGCGCGAGCTGACCGCCGAGCAGTGGACGGACGTGATGCGCCAGGCCGGCGGGCTCGGCGTCGTCCAGACGCATCTCTCGGGCGGCGAGCCGCTGCTCCGTGGCGACCTGGAACGGATCGTCATGGCGGCCGAGTCCGCAGGCATCTACACCCAGCTGGTCACCAGCGGCGTGGGCCTGGATCAGCCCCGGCTGTCCGCGCTCGCCGACGCCGGGCTGCGCAGCGTCCAGCTGTCCGTCCAGCACGCCGATCCGCGCGCCTCCGACCGGATCGCCGGACGCCGGTCCTTCAGCGAGAAGGAACGGGCCGCTCAACTCGTCCGGGCGGCCGGCCTTCCCCTCGGCCTCAACGTCGTCCTGCACCACGGGAACCTGGACTCCGTCGACGCCCTCGTCGAACTGGGTCTGTCCTGGGGCGTGGACCGCATCGAGCTGGCCAACGTCCAGTTCTACGGCTGGGGTCTGCTCAACCGCGCCGCGCTGCTGCCCACGCGCCGCCAGCTCGCCCGCGCGCGGGACGCCGTGGAGCGATGGCGAAAGCGGCTCTCCTCCGGCCCCGGACCCGACCTGGTCTGGGTCCTCCCCGACTACTTCGACGGAGTCGCCAAGCCGTGCATGGGCGGCTGGGGCGCGGTCTCGCTCACCGTGGCCCCGGACGGCGCCGTCCTCCCCTGCCCGGCCGCGGCCTCCCTGCCGGACCTGGCCCCGCCGAATGTCCGCGACCGCCCGCTGGCCTGGATCTGGGACCACTCCACGGCC
The DNA here is from genome assembly GCF_026420845.1 of Streptomyces sp. PR69. GTDB lineage: Bacteria > Actinomycetota > Actinomycetes > Streptomycetales > Streptomycetaceae > Streptomyces. Next base: position 337,644 of record NZ_JAOWCB010000004.1, read on the forward strand.
TTCACCCGCTACCGCGGGACCAGTTGGCTGCCCGACCCCTGCCGCAGCTGTTCCCGCCGCGACGAGGACTTCGGCGGCTGCCGCTGCCAGGCGTACGCGCTCACCGGAGACGCCGCCCGTACGGACCCCGCGTGCCGGCTCTCCCCGGACCACGCCCTGATCCGGACGCTGACCGACGACGGCGCTGACGCGGCGCAGGCGGGCCCCGCCGCCACGCCCGCACGGGCCCGCGCCAGGCGGCGGGCGCCCAGCCGGCCAGTCGACCAGCCAGCCAGTCGACCAGCCAGACCTGAAGCGGTGACCCGCGGAGTCCGGC
>NZ_JAOWCB010000040.1 GCF_026420845.1 Streptomyces sp. PR69
GACCGACACCGACGGCACCAGCCACCTCCACAAGCGAGACGAACAGACGAACCACGCCCATCTCTCCCGCCGCCAGCCGGAGTTCATGCCCACCCAGCCCGAACCAAACGATCACGTTCGGAAAGCGGATGGCGTCTTAGCCCAGCCGGCCAGACGCCGCCCCACCGTGCGCAGGACCGCGCCCCCTGCCGCATGGCCCAAGGTGTCGTTGACCTGCTTGAAGCCATCCAGGTCAACCACACACACCAGATGCGCACGCGACCGGGCGAGCAGAGCGCAGGCCCGTTCGGCAAAGGCGTCGCGGGTCCACAGACCCGTCAGCGGATCACGGCGCGCCGCCTCGATCCGGCGACGCAGCCGCACACTGTGCACCGACCACCCCGCCACCACCGGCAAAGCAGCCGACACAGCCGTCAGAGTGTGACTCATGCCGCCGCCCCCCTCCGGGAGCGGTGACGGCGCTCCACCGGACGCGGCAGGGGTACGACGTTGAACAACTCCGGCGCCTGCGCCTCAATCACCTCCGCGGCGATCCTGCTGACCTCGTCCGGCAGCCAAGGATGGTCGGCGAGGATGTCACGGGCCGCGTCCAAACGCGCCGCCCGCTCCTGATCGCTCTCGCCCTCCACCCCAAGCCACAACTCCACCGGGGTCCCCAGGGCCAGCTCTACGAAGTCTGTGGCCGTAACGGCCACATGACCAGCAACGATGTGCTTCATGGGTCGTGCTCCCTTCACATCTTCAACGGCCCGGCAAAGCGCCCCCGGAGCGGCTACTCCGGGGGCGCGTGCCGTTCACCAGCAGTCGTCAGAGATCCGGCTGGGCAGTGTGCGCGGCGGCGTTCGCCGACGCGTCCCTGTACGCCGCCTGGTAATGCGGCAGACTCCCCCGCGACGGATGGCCCGCAGCCGACGCGATCTCGTCGCACCGGCGGGCCAGACCATCCGCCCGGTTCTGCTCCTCAGCGGCGAACGCCTCAGCAGGCCCCGACCCGCCGCGGCTCCACCGCCCGGCGCTCACCGCCCACCCCGCGCACGCACATCGTTCGCACTGCGCTTGTTCACCTCAGCGGTCTTCCGGGCCAACTCGGCCCGCTCCGCATCTGACAGACTCACCACCACAGGAACCTCCAACCAGGTACCTGACAGCGCCGTCCGGAGTTCCCGCTCCGGACGGCGCACCCAATGTGGAACCAGCGGATTCCGGCTCCCCGCACCCCGCCCCGAACGACCTGCATCGCTCGGGACGGAGAGGCAACCGACCGCAGCGCTCCGGCTGCGCGGATGACCTGAGCCGCAGAACGCACCGGCTATCCCGGTGCGCTGTGCGGCGACTCAGGCAATGACGCCAGGGGCGTAGCCGCCGCGCCGGTCCAGCACGGCCAGCGCCCAGGTACTTCGCTGACCCATCACGGCTCCTTCCTGTCGCCGGTCGAACGGGGATGTCGCACTGCAAGGGGGACCTGTGTCCCCACCCTCCGGCCGTTGCTCGCGGTCACCGGGCCACCTCGCCAGTACGGGCCGAAGCCCTGTTCTGCCTGGCCTTTAGCGGGATTGCAGCGTCCCCGCCCTGTGCGTGTGAGAAGCCCGAAGAGCCTCCCTGTCGGCCCACTCACTTCCTGGGCCCATGAAGTCGCGCCTTCGACGTGACCTCCGTTAGCCGCGCGTTAGTGCAGGTCAAGCAGCCTTTACTAGCCACTCGCCCACCTTCAGCGCGACAGCTTTGCTAGCTCTGCCTCAGAGTGCACTGTGAGGCAGAGTCCGTCAAGCCCTCTTGAGGAACAAGCAGCCAGTGCTGCTGGTTCTCCCTCTGCCGCTTAGGCACTATGAGGCAGAGGCTGCGAAGAGACTTGGGGTTCAGATGGTTGAGTGGACTGGCAAACCCGCCTACCAGCAGGTGGCGGATGACCTGCGGCGACGGATCGCTGAGGGAGAGTTCAGCGAGACTGGCCGGCTGCCGTCGCTGGCGGAGCTTCAGAAGGAGTACGGCATCACAGTCACCGTGGCCCGTGACGCGATCCGAAAGCTCAGAGCGGACGGACTCGCGGTGAGCCACCAGGGGAAGGGGGCGTTCCTGACTCCCACGTCTGTGGACGCGGCCAAGCAAGCCGACCCCGCAACCGCCATTGCCGAACTCCGCGGCGAGCTGGGGCAGCTCCGAAGCGAAGTCAGCGAGCTGCGCGAGCGCGTGGCGCAGCTGGAAGGAAACTAAGCCTTGGTCCGGGGCGGACCGAGACTGCCGGCCAGCTGTCTCCTCGGGCGTCCCTGCCGTGACCTGACGCATGAGCACCTCCCTCAGTGGGCGAGCTCAATTCCACCGCTGCTGCTGGCAATTCGGTATCACGCGCGTCTACCTGACATAGTCTCAGCGGTTTTACACGTTCGCTTATACGCGCACTATCACGAAGTTCCATCGAGCTAGTCGGACCGCTACACTCGCGGCTCCAAGCAGCTATCCACGGAGGGGCAGATGGCTCGCAAGGAAAGGTCCAACCTGTTGCGCCAGCACAGGGAGGAGTTCGAACTCACCCTGGAAGAAGTCGGGGAGAAACTTCGCGATATCGCGGAGCGGCACAGGTTGAATGTCGCCGCTAACTTCCAAACGATCTGGAGCCACGAGAATGGAACCCACCCCAACCCGCACTACCGGCGCGCCTACTGCATTCTCTATCGGAGAAACGAGGCTGAACTTGGCCTCCGTCCCGCACTGCCTGGAGAGGAGCCCGCGGTGAATGAGGTTGCAACCATGGAGCGGGAGCCTTCTCTGCCGGAGCCCTCACAGGCCATTCTGCGTGCGCTCGGCAGCATCGACGCGGGAACGAATGACGTGAACGCAGAAGCACTGCGGGAGCGGATCGTGAATGCGTGGCGCTTCCGCACATCGGGAGGAAGCGCAGGCGACCCCACAGTGGTACTCGTCGGGGGATTCGCGGGCTCAGGGAAGTCGGAGTTCGCCAAGTTCCTGGGGAACCTGACCGGCTGGACCATCCTCGACAAGGACACGCTCACCCGGCAACTCGTAGACCAACTCCTCATTGCCCTTGGCGGCGAGGCACATGACCGCAGCTCCACACTCTACCGCGAGAAGGTCCGCCCCCTCGAATACCGCTGCCTCATTGAAGTCGCACGGGAGAACATCAACTCCGGCATCTCTGTAATCCTGGACGCTCCCTTCATCTCAGAGTTTTCCCAAGCTGACTGGATGCAGCGACTGAACAACTTCTGCCGCGCAAAGCGGGCTTCGCTTGCGACCATATGGGTCGACTGCGACCCGGAGTCCATGCGGGAGTACATTGAGTTCCGGGGTGCCGCTCGCGACATGTGGAAGATGGAAGCGTGGGACGAGTACCTTTCGACACTCGACCTGAAAATGCGTCCCCAAGGCCCGCATTTCGTGGTGAACAACCGCCTCGGTGCCGCCGTGACTCTCGTAGACGAGGCGCGGGACGTCCTGAGTGGCGGTGGACTGTGAAACCCTCCGGAATCATCCTGTACGGTCCGCCAGGGTCCGGAAAGGATACCGTTACGGCAGAACTGTCCAGCATCCGACCGGAGTTCACTCTCTTCCAGCGACTCAAAGCCGGTCCTGGCCGAACAACCGGCTACCGGCTCACCACGGCTGAGCGCATCGAAGAACTGTCGCATGCAGGTGAGCTCCTCTATCGCAACGCCCGGTACAACGCGCAGTACGCGATCGACCGCCCCGAGGTCTCCGCCCTCGTTGCGGCTGGCCGCATCCCCGTGCTGCACATGGGGCAGGTGGCTGGAGCCAGTGCCGTCAGTACCTTCCCGCTCCATTGGGTGCGAGTCCTTCTCTGGTGTCCATTGGAAGTCACCGAGCAGCGATGCAAGGGCCGCGGAGACAAGGACGTAGAAGCGCGCCTCAAGGTTTGGCACGAGACCCGCCAGGATCTCTTGGACCATGCGTCCGAACCATGGTCGCTCGTAGTTCGGACCGATCAGCTCACGCCAGCGAAGACGGCTCAAGCGATTAACGCGGCAAGGGCCACCGCCACGCCTGCCAAGGTCTACGACATTCGGGGGCTGGTCGGATGACGGTGCTCGGCATTCTGCACCCGGGGAGCATGGGTGCCGCCGTTGCCAGTCAGGCGCGGCACCGAGGTGAGGTTCTCTGGTGCTCCACAGGGCGAAGCACTGCGAGCAAGGAACGAGCCCAGCGATACGGGCTCACTCCAGTGCACGACGTCGGCGAGATGACGGAGCGGGCCGACATCATCATGAGTGTCTGTCCGCCGGCCAACGCCCTGGAGGTCGCAGCGACCGTCGCGGCCCATTCCTTCTCAGGAATCTATGTCGACGCAAACGCTGTGGCGCCAGCGACCATGGCCAGCATCAGCGCCACCATGCTGCCAGCAGGTGCAACCATCGTGGATGGCTCGATCATCGGGTCACCACCTTCAGACGTGAAGACCACGCGTCTCTACCTGTCCGGCCCTCCAGAGGCGCTCACGACAGTGGCCCGGCTCTTCACGGACTCGGCGGTGAAGGTCCACCTGCTGAGCAGCGACATCGGCCGGGCCTCAGCTCTGAAGCTGTCGTACAGCAGCTACCAGAAGGCGAGCCGAGTTCTTGCCGCAGTCGCCTACGCTCTTGCAGCTGACTGGGGTGTAGAGGAGGAGCTCCTCCACATCGCGGAGAGCCGTACGACCAGCTATCTCAGCGAGACCGCGTACGTGCCTAAGGTCGCGGCTCGTGCCTGGAGGTGGGCTCCAGAGATGCGCGAGGCAGCAAGCGCGCTCGCAGAGCTTTCCCTGCCGCCTGACCTCGTGGAGGCGACAGCCAGAGTCGTGGAACAGTGGTCGGAGGCCAAGGATCGACCGATGGAGCTTCACGAAGCCCTCGCGTTGCTCCACTCCCCTCAGGAGTAGACCGAGGGGCTGCGGTTGCCCTGCTCAAGTAGCAAGGCAACCGCCTCCGCAGCGTCCTCCGCTCGCAGGTCTGGTTCAGGCGCGCCTGACGGCCATGGACAACCGGTACCGACCCACGCCGTTCGCAGCCCGGCGGCACGGCCGCCCTCAATGTCACTTGCCGCGTTGTCGCCGACCATCCACCCGCCCTGGGCCAAAGTCGTGCCACACCGCTCGGCCGCGAGCTCGAAGGGCAGTCGCGACGGCTTCCTGACACCAACTTCGTCGGAGATGCACACCCCGTCGACCAAAGACGCGATCCCAGCTCGCTCCAGCTTGGCCATCTGAATGTCCACCGCGCCGTTCGTCACGATCCCAAGCGTCCAGCCAGCCTCTCGCATCTTGCGGAGGCCGCTGTGGATGCCGGGATGGCAGGTGGCCTTGCGCGCCATGCCCGTCACGTACTCGGACCAAAGATCCTTCACCGACGTTTGGAGTCCGAGGGTTGCTCGGAGCACCTCGAAATGCTCAGGGTAGGCGCGCGCCTTCAGCACATCGCAGATCTGACGCTCGGCACGCCGAGGCAAAGCCCACGACAGCCTGAACTCTCGCGCCCACTGCGCAAGGGCCCCATGCCTGTCTATGAGAGTGTTGTCAAGATCGAAGAGCGCGAGTAGCTGCACCGTCGCACCGTATCGTCAGTGGCGAGGGGGTGCGCCGACCACAGCCGCACATCACCACTGCATATGGTTACGACGGCCACGGCTCGGGCCGTCAGCGAGCTACTACCTCGCTCCGTTTCCGCGCCCGAACGAGCAATATCGGCCGCGAGGCTTGGTAATCCGTGTGATCGCCAGCATTGACTACACCATCATGGCCAGTTGGAATCTTTGCGGCCACATCGACCTACACTCCGCTAACAGTAACGGGAGAACCAGCAGAAGTTTGAATCGTACCCCTGATAGAATCGGCCAAAAATTGCAGGTGCCTGGGAGGTAGTTGGTTAGGTTCCTCGTCCAGGACATTCAGGAGGCCTCCCTCTAGAGCCCCCTTGCGCAACACAAGAATTAGATGCCCTTCCAGCGGGGCACCTGGCGCTACGATTCCTTGCACGCAGTCAATTCGCCAAACAATGTCCGCCAGATTCTGCGTCAACTCATAAGAGTTAGAACGCAGTTCTTCCCAATCCAGCCCCAGGCTGCTTAGCGTTCCAGAGTCTGCCAGATCAATTACTGGAAGATTACTGACTCTTACGCACCCGAACGACCAACTAGCGTCTTTCCATTGAGAGACCCTGACATCGGGAGAGCTGCGCATCAATTCAGCCCAGGATGCGATAGGGCACGATGACCCGTACCAACGCCCCTCCTCACCCCTGCGATGATAGCGGCCGTCACGATTCGCATTGGTGGGCGCACTCGCCACTGAGAATTGAGGGTCACAAAAGCGCCAGTAAATACCGCTGTGCAATCGGACATCCACGTTCACATCAATCGTCTCCCCCTGGCGGATTGTGCCTTTAATGGGAACAGACACGGCAATCACCCCAGCTACAGAGGGCTGAGCTAGGTGTAATCTCCCTGCAAGTAAGCCTCCGCAGCCTCCTTCACGGCTTCGACATCCTTATCGTGTCGCAGCACATCCCTGGGAGTTGCTCCATTTAGGCGCACGTTAGGCCCTGTCATCCACTGACGGACACCTTGGTCGTACAGCTTCCGCTGCAGAAGACAGATGATCTCCTTCACCTGCTGCTGCAGGGCATTGTCATCTGGAAGATCGGAGCTATTAAACCCGAAGTGCTCGAGGTTGATGCTTGCAACATGGGGATGGGTAGTCATGCACACTCCCTCTTTACGCAACCACAAAGACCGAGTGCGTCTCAGACCTTGCATTCCGCCGTGTGGCGACCTGCATCAGGTTCCTACCACGAGACTACCAGGCTGACCAGCGCGCACAATCACTCTAAGCGCGTGATCGCGCGCGGATTGTAAACGCGCGGACTTGAGGGCCAATGCCCTGGATCTCGGAGCCTTGCAGTCAGCAGTTCGCTCAGAATTACGCACCCCTGGTCGGGAGCCAAACGGGGAGCCATCCCAGACAACACGGGACGGCTCCCCATGGACGACTACGGACGGAGCTCGCCGGAACGCAGTGGTCAGGCGGGCGTCAGCAGCCGCCATCCTGAGGCCCCTCTTAGCCGCGCCTTAAGGCGATCATAAAGATCGTCATCCTCCCCCGACAGCGGGCGATTTCACGGTTCCGGGCGGCTAGTTTGCTGATCGCCAGGGCCGGGTTCGAGCGCACGGCGCCGTAGTCCACGGGGGGCCGCGCCGCCCGTGCGAACCCCGCCCCGGCCACCCCTCACGCTGTTCGAAGGAGAAGTTCGCCATGACCGCTCGCCGCAAGGCCGCCCCGGCCGCCGTCCTCGGCGTCATACCGCTCGCGCTGGCGGGGCTGTCCGCCGCCCCGGCCGTCGCGCACGGGTCGATGACGGACCCGGTCAGCCGGGTGTCCGCCTGTTACGCCGAAGGGCCGGAGAGCCCGCAGTCGGCGGCCTGCAAGGCGGCGATCGCAGCCAGTGGGACGCAGGCATTCTACGACTGGAACGAGGTCAACATCGGTGACGCCGCGGGCAGGCACCGCCAGCTCATCCCGGACGGCAAGCTGTGCAGCGCGGGCCGCGACAAGTACAAGGGTCTGGATCTGCCGCGCGCCGACTGGCCGGCGTCCAAGCTCACGTCCGGTGAGCACACCTTCCGCTACAAGGCGACGGCCCCGCACCGGGGCGGGTTCGAGCTGTACCTCACCAAGGACGGCTATGACCCGGCGAAGCCGCTGAAGTGGTCGGATCTGGAGGAGAAGCCGTTCGCCACGGTCACCGACCCCACGCTGGCAAACGGCGAGTATGTCTTCGAGGGCGTCGTGCCGAAGAAGTCCGGCCGGCATCTGATCTATTCGATCTGGCAGCGTTCGGACTCCCCCGAGGCCTTCTACACCTGCTCCGACGTCGTCTTCGGCGAGGACAGCGGCGGGGGCGCGCCCGCGCCGGCCCCATCCGCTCCGACCGAGGAGCAGATCGAGGCCGGCACGGACAAGTCGACGGTGTCGCACGGCGGGCACGGCGGAGACGAGCCTGGGGAGCACAGGGAGCACACGCCGCAAGAGCAGAGGCAGGAACAGGAGCAGAAGCAGGAGACGTCGGCTCCGGCGGAGAAACCTGCCGGGAAGCCCGTGGAGGGCAAGAGCGCCGAGGCGCTGTCGGCAGAGCCGCCCAACACCCCCGAGGCGAACGGCTCCGCGGGCAGCGAGAACCTCGCCGCGACCGGCGGCGACGGTGGCACCGCGTACCTCGCGGTCGGCGGGGCCGCGGTGCTGGCCCTCGGTTCGGCGCTGCTGTTCGCCACGGTGCGCCGCAAGGCCGTCGGCCGCTGACCCGGCGGCGTCGGGTCAGCGGCCCAGCGGGCTCAGGGCCGGTCAAAGACCGAGGCGCACGTCGTCCGCGTGGCATGCGCCGGGTCCAGGGCGTTGGTCACCTCGTGGAAGGCGATCCGGTCGAACAGCCCGATCGCCACATGCTCCGAGAAGTCCAGGAGACACAGATCCTGCACCACGACGTTGCGTACGTTCGGCCCGTCGAGGAACGAGGAGCGGTACGGGGTGACCACCTCGTCGTACTTGGTGGCGATGACGGTGTACTGGACTCCGGGCACGGTGTCCCCGCCCTCGTTGAGCTTGGTGAGGAAGGGCGAGCCGGCGATCTGGTCGGCGAGGGCTGGGGTCTTCTCGGAGATCAGGTCCGCGACGCCGGGGAAGTACGACAGCAGCCCGGTCAGTCCGTGCAGCGTGGAGCCGTGGTTGCTGGGGGCGAGGCCGACCAGGGCGTTCACCTTGTCCGCGCCGCCGAGGAACTTGAGGTAGTAGCGCGGCATCAGACCGCCCTGGGAGTGTCCCACCAGGTCTGCCTCTGCCGCTCCGGTCGCGTCGAGCACCTTGTCGACATAGGCGTCCAGCTGCTCGGCCGACTTGTCGATGGGGCCGATGCCGTGGAAGAAGGGCACGTTCGGGAGCTGCCCGTAGTCGAGGGAGAAGACGCAGTAGCCGCGCTTGACGAGATAGGGCGCGAGGCCCAGCCAGTTGTCGACGGAGTTGCCGAAGGTTCCGTGTACAAGGACGACGGGCCGGGGGTGGGCGGCGGACGGCTTGCAGGAGTAGTCGTTCCAGCCACTGCTGGGGGCGGAGCCGGCATGGGCGGCGGCTGCGGGGACGAGGGCGAAGACCATGGCCAGCAGCAGGGCGGCCAGAAGTCCGCTGGCGCGTTTCCAGGGCAGCATCGATCAGTCTCCTTGCGGCTCAAGAGAGAAGAGAGTGATGACGTGGGCATGACATCTACACAGGCGTGGGGGTGCACCTGACGGCTGGAACTGCTGCGCTCAGCTCAAGTTACGCATAAGTAGGAAGTGCTTGGGAAGTTACGCGTCGGTAAAAACTGAATGCGCATCAACTGCGGGGCCGCTGCCCGGAAGCCGCTATGCGGCAAGGGAACCCCGGATGACCGCCTTCGGGCCGAACCTGGCCCTGGCCCGGTCCGCGACCGCCTCGATCCGGCGCGCCCGCTCGTCATCCGGGTCGAACGACAGCTGCCGGGCGGCCCGTTCGGCCGGGGTGAGGTCCTCCGCGCGCAGCGTCAGGCCCCGCACCCTGGCCCGCTGCAGCCCTAGCGAGCCGAGCAGCCGGTATGCGGCGGCGGTGAGCGCGGCCGAGTGGGCGGTCGGCTCGCGCAGGGTACGGGAGCGGGTGGTGGTCGACCGGTCCGCGTACCGTACGACCAGGGTCAGCGACCGGCACACCTGCTCCTCGGCGCGCATCCTGGCGCCCAGCTCCTCCGTGATCGACAACAGTGCGCGCCGGTGCCGCTCCGGGTCCAGTTCATCGAGCGGGAAGGAGCGTTCGGCGGCGAGGGAGCGGGCGGCGGCGTTCGGGACGACCGCGGTGCGGTCGATGCCGTGCGACCGTTCCCACAGCTCGCGTCCGGCGCGCGCCCCGACGATCCGCTGGAGCACGGCGAGCGGTGCGGCGGCGACCCGGTCGACGGAGTCAAGGCCGTAGTCGCACAGCGTACGGGCCGTCGCGGGGCCGACGCCCTCCAGCGCGGCGACCGGTCTGCCGTGCAGGAAGCGGGCCGCGTCCCCCTCCGGCACCGTCAGGGTGGCGCCGGGCGCGGCGGCCCGCGCGGCCATCTTCGCGAGCATCGGGTTGGGGCCCGCGCCGATGATGCAGTCGACGCCGCAGTGCGCGAGCGCCCGCACCCGCAGCAGCGAGGCGAGTTCGGTCGCGTCCCGGCCGAAGTACCGCTGGGCGCCGCGGATGTCGACGAGCGCGGCATCGGGCGGCAGCGCCTGTACCGCCGGGCTGATGTCGCCGATCAGCGCGAGCAGTTCGGGCAGTGCCGCCTCGTACATCGGGGGCAGCCGGAAGCGTATGCAGAGGATCATCCTGCGCTCCCGGGGCTCTGGTGCCACAGTTTTCTGCTCACGGACCGTCCGGTGGCGGCCTTCTCGCCCGGAGGCTGGAGGTCCGCCCAGGGGTTGAGCTCATAGCCGGTCGACAGGGTGATGCGGCGGCCGCTGTCGGCCGGCGGCGACGACGGCTGCGGCTGCTGGGTGTCGCCGTCCCGCGAGGGCTGCTGGGCGTCGCCGTCCCGCGGCGGCTGCTGCCCGGCCAGCCGGGCCGCGACCGCGTCGAGCCCTCCCGTGCGCCGCAGTTCGATCAGCTCCGCCAGATTCCAGGCGGCCGCGCCGACCACGCTGAGGCTGCGCGGTCCGCGCCGCTGCACCGTGCCGCGCACCAGCAGCAGCCAGGAGTGGAAGACGGTGTGCGCGCACGCCTCGTGGCTGTCGTCGAAGAAGGCGAGGTCGACCAGGCCGGTGCCGTCGTCGAGGGTGGTGAACACGACCCGCTTGCCGGACCGGATCGGCGGAGTCTGGGTGGCCGCCTTCGCGCCCGCGACCAGCACGGTCTGACCGTGTGGAGCGGCGCGCAGCCGACGGGCGGACACCACGCCAAGCTCCTCCAGAAATGCCTGGTGATCCCCCATCAGATGGCGGGAGACATCCATGGAGAGCACGCCGAGTTCGGCGCTCAGCCGCTCGGCGTCGCTGAGGTCGGGCAGCCCGATGCGGGCGGTCCGCTGTCCGTCGGAGAGCGGGAGCTGACTGCCGTACGCCCCTCCGGCGCGGTGTCCGCGGTGGAGTTCGGCGAGATGCAGCAGCAGATCGCGCCGGTTCGCGCCGAAGGCGTCCAGCGCGCCGACCTGGGCGAGCCGTTCGGCGACCGGACGGCTGGGACGGGCCCGCTCCCAGAAGTCCCGCAGGGAGGTGTAGGGCTGCCCGGATTCCACGCGGGCGGCCTCGGCTTCGGTGATGCCATGGACGTCGGCGAGCCCGAGCCGCAGCCCCCACGCCCCGGAGACCCCGGCGGTCCCGTTTTCACCGTATTCACTCTTTCCATCAGACACCAGTTCGATACGGTGTGCGACTGCCGAGCGGTTCACATCCAGCGGCAGCACCGGCACCCCGCGCCGCCGGGCGTCCGCCAGCAGCAGCCGCTTGGGATACATGCCGGGGTCATGGGTGAGCAGCCCGGCGTAGAAGGCGGCCGGGTGGTGCGCCTTGAGCCAGGCCGACTGATAGGTGGGCACGGCGAAGGCGACGGCGTGCGCCTTGCAGAAGCCGTACGAGCCGAACGCCTCGACGATCTCCCAGGTGCGGTCCACGACCTCCGGCGCATAGCCCCTGGCCTTCGCCTGCTGGGCGAACCAGGCCCGGATCGCCCCCTGAGACTCGGGGTGGGAGAGTCCGCGCCGCACCCGGTCGGCCTCGTCCCGGCCGCAGCCGGTCATGATGTGCAGCATCTCGATGATCTGCTCATGGAAGACGACGACGCCGTAGGTCTCCTTCAGCGGCCCCTCCAGATCGGGGTGCGGATAGCGGACGGGCGCCCGGCCGTGCCGGGCCGCGATGAACGGCCGCACCATGTCAGCCGCGACGGGGCCCGGCCGGAACAGCGAGATGTCGACGACCAGATCGTGGAAGGCCGACGGCTGAAGCCTGCCGACCAGATCGCGCTGGCCGGGCGACTCGATCTGGAAGCAGCCCAGCGTCTCGGCCGATCTGATCAGCTCATAGGTGGCCGGGTCGCCCGGCCTGACCTGCTCCGGGTCGTCGAGGTCGAGCTCCCGGCCCGTCGTACGGCGCAGTTCGGCGACCGCGTGCGCCATCGCCGACTGCATCCGCACACCGAGGACGTCGAGTTTGAGCAGCCCGAGGTCCTCCACATCGTCCTTGTCGAACTGCGACATGGGCAGGGACTCGCCGCTGGTGGGCACCACCGGGGTACGGGTCAGCAGCGAGGCGTCGGAGAGCAGCACTCCGCACGGGTGCATGGCGACCCCGCGCGGCAGCGCGTCCAGCGCCTCGACCAGCTGCCACAGCCGGCCGTGTTGCTCCCGCCGCGCGGCGAGGGCGCGCAGTTCGGGCAGTTCGTCCAGGGCGGCGCGGGCGTCGCGGGCCCGGATGTGCGGGAAGGACTTGGCGATCTCGTCGATCTCGGCCGGGTCCATGGAGAGCGCGGCCCCCACGTCCCGTACCGCATGGCGCACCCGGTAGGTCTCGGGCATGGCGACGGTCGCGACCCGCTCCTCGCCGAAGCGTTCGATGATGGCGCGGTAGACCTCGATCCGGCGGGCGGACTCCACATCGATGTCGATGTCGGGCAGCACGGAGCGCCGCTTGGACAGAAAGCGCTCCATCAGCAGCCCCTGTTCGACGGGGTCGGCATGGGCGATGCCGAGGAGATGGTTGACCAGCGAGCCCGCGCCGGAGCCGCGTGCGGCGACGCGGATGCCCATCGCCCGGACGTCGTCGACGACCTGGGCGACGGTGAGGAAGTAGGAGGCGTAGTTCCAGTGGGCGATGATGTCCAGTTCGTGGTGCATCCGCTCCCAGTAGGCGCGGCGGCCGTCATAGCCGCGCAGCACCATGCCGGCGGCGGCGCGGGAGGCGAGCACCCGCTGCGGGGTGCGGCGGTCCGCGCCGACCAGATGCGGCTCCGGGAAGTGGACCGTGCCGAGCCCCAGGTCGCCCTCGGGGTCGACGAGGCATTCGGCGGCGCTCTCCTCAGTCATGGCGAGCAGCCGGTGCGCGGTGTCGCGGCGGAATCCGGCGGCCTCAGCGGTCTGCTCGGCGAGGCGGGCCATCGCCGCCGGGTCCTTGAGCCAGCGCTCCCCGCTGTCGAGGCCCTTGGAGGGGTCGATGGGGACCAGGCGGCGGGCGGCGTCCAGGACGTCGGCCACCGGGCCCTGGCCGGGGTCGGCGTACCGTACGGCGTTCGTCAGCACGGCCCGTACGCCCTGCTGGGCGGCGAAGCCGAGGGTGCGGGCCGCCTGGCGCAGCGAGCCGGGGGCGGTGCCGGTGCGGCCGTGGTGCACGACCTCCAGGCGCAGCCGGCCGCCGTACCGCTCCAGCCAGGGGGCGAGCAGCCGGGCCGCGCGGTCGGGGCGGCCTGCGGCCAGGGCGCGGCCGACGTCGGAGGCGGGGCCGAGCAGTACGGTCAGCTCGTCGCCGCTGTTGTCGCCCCAGGGCAGCAGCGGGCTGCCGGCGCCGGCGGCCGCGTGGGCGGCGCTGACCATCCGGCACAGCCGGGCCCAGCCCGCGCGGGAGCGGGCGAGGAAGACGGCGCGGGGCGCGGACTCGTCGACGAAGACGCCGCCGCGCACGGGGGTGCGCCGCCGCTCGGCCGGCCGGTCCTCGGCGGGGGCGCGGTCGCCGATCGCGAGGTCCACGCCGAACAGCGGCCGGATGCCCACGCCCTCCTTCGCACACGCCTTGGCGAAGCGGACCGCTCCGGCGAGGGTGTCGCGGTCGGTCAGCGCGAGGGCGTCCATGCCCCGCTCGGCCGCGCGCTCGGCCAGCCGCTCCGGATGGGAGGCCCCATAGCGCAGGGAGAACCCGGAAACGGTGTGCAGATGCGTAAAGCCGGGCACCCGCACCTCCTGAATCAGTCCGTCTCACCTCCCCCTCCTCCACCACCATAGACCAAGTTTCGAACATCCGTACGATACGCGACGGCACTGCCTCCCCACGCCGGCTCCTCAGCCATTCAGCCCCCTCCCACCTGCGGGAACGCCGGACTGCACGGAGCGTTGAGGCCATGAGGTTCGCCGATGAGCTGAGGAACGCCGTCACTCCCCGGGCCGCCGTGCTCGTCATCGGCGTACTCGCTCTCCAGCTGCTGTTCATCACCTCGTACATCGGCGCGCTGCACCATCCGGACCCCAAGGACGTCAAGGTCGCGGTGGTCGCGCCGCCGCAGGCGGCGGAGCAGGCGCTTGAGCGGCTGCGGGCGCTGCCGGGTGATCCGCTGGACCCCCGTGCGCTCTCCGACGAGCAGGAGGCGCGCGAGCAGATGCTCCAGCGGGACATCGACGCGGCACTGCTGATCGACCCCCGGTCGACCGAGGACACCCTGCTGACCGCCTCCGGTCAGGGCGCCGCCGAGACCCGCGCCCTGACCGGGATCTTCGAACAGCTGGAGCGGGCCCAGCAGCGCACCCTGGCCGTCGAGGACATCGCCCCCGCGTCCGCCGGGGACGCGGGCGGACTCTCCTCCTTCTATCTGGCAGTCGGCTGGTGCGTGGGCGGCTATCTCTGCGCCGCGGTCCTGGCGATCAGCGCGGGCGCCCGGCCCGCCAACAGCTCCCGCGCCCTGCTCCGGCTCACGGTGATGGCCCTGTACGCGGTCGTCTCCGGCCTCCTCGGCGCGGTGATCACGGGTCCGGTGCTGGACGCCCTGCCGGGCAGCGTCGCCGCGCTGTGGGGCCTCGGCGCCCTCGTCGTCTTCGCGGTCGGCGCGGCCACCCTGGCGCTTCAGGCGCTCTTCGGGATCGTCGGCATCGGCCTGGCCATCCTGCTGGTGGTGATCGCCGGCAACCCCAGTGCGGGCGGCGCGATCCCCGGCCCCCTGCTCCCCGACTTCTGGCGCACCATCGGCCCGGCCCTCCCCCCGGGCGCGGGCACCTGGACCGCCCGCTCCATCGCCTACTTCCGGGGCAACGCGGTCCTGGGCCCGCTGCTGGTCCTCTCCGCCTGGGCGGCGGTCGGCACCGCCATCACCCTGATCATGGCCTCCCTGCGCCGCAACGGCGAGGAGGACAGGGGGCCGGTGGGGGCGCGGACTTCCCGCTGAGGACGGCCGGCGCGCGCCCGGCTGACGCCCGCCTCGGGGGCCGCGTGGCCCCGGGGGCGGGCATCAGCCGCTGCCGGCTGGGAGCTCAGCCGATCTCGGCGCCGTACACCGCCAGTGCCTCGGTCACCGGCTGGAAAAACGTCTCGCCGCCGGAGGAGCAGTCGCCGCTGCCGCCTGAGGTCAGGCCGATCGCGGTGTCGCCCGCGAAGAGGGAGCCGCCGCTGTCGCCCGGCTCGGCGCAGACGTTCGTCTGGATGAGGCCGCGGACGATGTCGCCGTTGCCGTAGTTGACCGTGGCGTCAAGGCCGGTGACCTGGCCGCCGCGGACCTGGGTGGTGGAGCCGCTGCGCTGGACGCGCATGCCGACGGTGGCCTCGCCCGCGCCGGTTATCCGCCGGGCGGTTCCGTTGTAGAGGTTGACCTGGCTCGGCTGTGGGGCGTTGGCGTCGTACTTGACGAGCGCGAAGTCATTGCCGGGGAACTGCGAGTCGAGCATCGTGCCGATCGGCCGGCCGCCTCGGGAGTCGGACCAGCGGCTGCCGGACTGCCCGCAGTGGCCGGCGGTGAGGAAGTGCGGCTCGCCGTTCCGGAGGACGTTGAAGCCGAGGGAGCAGCGTCCGCCGCCCGAGAAGACGGCGTCGCCGCCGGAGGCGAACGGCTTGAACTCCCCGGCGGACTTTTTCAGTTCCGCCTTGTCGCCCAGCGTCTCGACGACCCGGCTGAGCCGGTCCCACTGTGCGCCCTCGACCGTGCGGTCCGCGGTGACGACCACCTTGTTGGAGACCGGGTCCACCGCCCATGAGGTGCCGGGGATGGTCGCCTCGTCGGTGAGGGTCTGCCGGGCCGACCTCAGTTCGGCCAGGGAGTTCTCCACGACCCTTGCCTTGCCGCCCGCCTTGCGCACGGTCTGTGCCGCGGACTCGTCGAGGACGTTCACCACGAGGGTCCGCGCCTCGGCGTCGTAGTACTCACCCGCTCCGTCTGCGCCCAGGTCCTGCTGCAGGGTCGAGGCGAGCTTTCCGGCCGCGGTCGCGGAGAGGGTCTTCGCCTTGAACTCCTGGGGCGAGTCCGTGGCATTCGCACTCTGGAAGGTGACGCCCGCCGCGACCACGGCGAGAATCGCCCCTCCGGCCATCGCGGCTTTCCTTCTGGGCATGCGTCGGTGCTTCAACACAACCTCCTGTGGGGGGCCGCGTCCGAGCCAGTGGGGTGGTCGAACGCGGAGGATCGGCCCCCACTATTCCGACGCCGATCGCACGTACACAAGGTCGACTTCAGGACGCCCACACGACAACTGAGCCGCGGTCACCGGTCCTTCACCGCGTCGATCGTCCCAGGTCGATTTCTTTTGCGAACACCACGGGCAATCGCGCCATGAGCTTTGCGTGAGGACTAGTCCTGTCCGGTTTTCAACCATGCGAAGGCCCCCGCCCGGCTGCCGGCTGCCGGACGGGGGCCTTCCTGCTGTGTGCGCGGTTCAGTTCACCGGATCAGATCACCGGATCAGATCACCGGGTCAGCACAGGGTCAGTACACGCTGACTCCGTACCGGCTCAGTGCTTCGGTGACCGGCTGGAAGAACGTGGTGCCGCCCCAGGTGCAGTTGCCGCTGCCGCCCGACGTCAGCCCGACGGCCCGGCTGCCGGAGTACAGCGGACCGCCGCTGTCGCCCGGCTCGGCGCACACATTGGTGCGGATCATGCCGTACACGACATCGCCGCCGCCGTAGTTGACGGTGGCGTTGAGGCCGGTGACCTGGCCGCAGTGGGTGCCTGTCGTCGAGCCGCGGCGACAGACGGACATGCCGACATAGGCGTCGGCGGCACCGGTGATGTCGATGTTTCCGACGGTGCCGGGGCGCGAGACCGAGCCGTTGGAGTACCGGACGATGCCGTAGTCATTGCCCGGGAAGCTGGATCCGGCCGTGGGCCCGATGAGCGTGGAGCGCGAGGAGTTGGTGTACCAGTTCGGATAGCCGTCGGTGCAGTGACCGGCGGTCAGGAAGTAGTACGTGCTGCCCCTGCGGACGTTGAAGCCCGCGGAGCAGCGCCAGCTCGGCGCGTAGATGGCGTCCCCGCCGGAGAGCAGCGTGGAGAAGACGCCGGGGGTGCGTTCGATGCGCAGCGCGCCGGCGTTGGCTCCGGCCTCGCGCTTGATCCTGGCTATCTCGGCCTGGGAGACGGTGCTGTCGGCGGTGACGACGACCGTTCCGGTCGACTTGTCGACATGCCAGGCGGTGCCCGCGACATCCGCGTCGAGGACGGCGTCGCCGGCGGCGGCGAGCTGGTTGGCGCTGAAGGCGCCGGTCTGTGCGGAGTCGGCGCTGGCGGTGGGTACGGCCAGGGCCGCGGCGGCGATCAGACCGGTGGCGACGGCGAGCAGGCGGCTGCGTCTCGCCGTGCGGGTGCGGGGGGTGGTGCGCTTGATCCTCACTTCTCATTCCTCCCGAGGGGAATCGGGGGCCCGTTGTGGGGTTCGGGGCCCGTGAGGCGCAGCCAGGGCGTATACCCGGTCGACGACCAGATGTCTGTCCGGTTTTCGGACGGGCAGTGTCCCTGACAAGCGCTGTCGGGAGTATTTCCGCCGTCAACTTCTCCCGCAAGGGGGCCTTTCGGCCGCGGAAGGCGGACGGACATGGCCGGTGAGAGCTTGCCGCGGCGGGGCCGGAACGGGGAAAGCTGCGGTTGGACTCAGGCGTCCCGGCCGTTCACCCGGATGCCCCCATGCCTCACCCGTCCGGCTCGACGTTCATATTTTTATGTCCTCAGGGCCCCTACACCGCAACAACCTTGACGAATCGCCATATCTTCTGCACCAGTACCGTCACGAATACCCTGCGCGGCGAGTATCCACTTGGCGCGCGATCCGCATCATGGACGACCATAGGGATGCGGATCGGACACAAGACCGCAGCGAAAGGAGGCGTCCATGGGATCGGTGCGCAAGGCGAGCGCCTGGCTGGGACTCGTCGAGGACAGCGACGAGCGGTACTACGACGACGAGTACGCCGAGGATGCTGAGACGAGCGACGCGTGGGTCACCGACCCCCGGGTGCGGGTGGCCTCCGACTCCGCCCAGGAGCAGGGCCGCCGGATCGCCACGGTCTCCCCGGACGGCTTCCGTGACGCGCGGGGCATCGGCGAGCTGTTCCGCGACGGCGTCCCCGTCATCGTCAATCTGACCTCGATGGAGCCCGCGGACGCCAAACGCGTGGTGGACTTCGCCGCGGGCCTGACCTTCGGACTGCGCGGCTCGATCGAGCGCGTCGCCAACCGGGTCTTCCTGCTCACCCCCGCCGATACGCAGATCGTCAGCGGGGAGCCGGCGGGGCGGCCGCAGGACGGATTCTTCAACCAGAGCTGAGGAGCTTCAGCCGAGGGGCAGGGCCTCGTCAGCGGAAGGCGTCGAGGCCGGTGAGCGCCTTGCCCAGCACCAGCTGGTGCATCTCGACGGTGCCCTCGTAAGTGAGCACCGACTCAAGGTTGGTCGCATGGCGCATCACGGGATATTCGAGCGAGATCCCATTGGCGCCGAGGATCGTCCGCGAGGTGCGGCAGATCTCGATCGCCTCCCGCACATTGTTGAGCTTCCCAAAGCTGACCTGCTCGGGACGGAGCGTCCCGGCGTCCATCCGCCTGCCGAGGTGCCAGGCGAGCAGAATCCCCTTGTGCAGCTCCACCGCCATGTCGGCGAGCTTGGCCTGGGTGAGCTGGAAGCCGCCGATCGGCCTGCCGAACTGCTCACGCGTCCCCGCGTACGACAGCGCCGCCTCGAAACAGGAGCGTGCCGCGCCCATCGCACCCCAGACGATGCCGTAGCGCGCATGCGACAGACAGCTCAAGGGCCCCTTGAGCCCCCGGACGCCGGGCAGCACGGCATCGGCCGGCAGCCGTACGTCGTCCATGACGAGTTCGCTGGTGACGCTGGCGCGCAGCGACCACTTGTGCTTGATCTCGGGGGCCGAGAGCCCCGGAGCGCCGGCCGGCACGGCGAAGCCCCGGATGCCCTCGTCCGTCTGCGCCCAGACGACGGCCACGCCCGCCACCGAGCCATTGGTGATCCACATCTTGCGCCCGTTGAGTACCCAGTCGGAGCCGTCCCGCTTGGCGTAGGTGCGCATGCCGGCCGGGTCGGAGCCATGGTCGGGCTCGGTCAGTCCGAAGCAGCCGATGGTCTCCCCCGCCGCCATGCCGGGCAGCCACCGCTGCCGCTGCTCCTCGGAGCCATAGCGGTGGATGGCGTACATGGCGAGGGAGCCCTGTACGGAGACGAGTGAGCGAATGCCGGAGTCCGCCGCCTCCAGCTCCAGACAGGCGAGCCCGTACTGGACGGCGCTCGCCCCGGCGCAGCCGTAGCCTTCGAGGGACATGCCGAGCGCGCCCATCGAGCCAAGTTCCCGCGTCAGTTCACGGATGCCGGGGAGCTCTCCGCGCTCGTACCACTCGGCGACATGCGGCAGGACGCGGTCGGCGGCCCAGGTGCGGACCGTGGTGCGGACGGCGAGGTCCTCGGGGGTGAGCAGCGCGTCGATGCCGAGGGGGTCGCTGGGGTCGAAGGGCGGCAGCTTCGAGGGGGCGGACATGAATGTGACCTCCGACGGCTCTCACGGCACTGGACTCAAGGCGCTGCTCATGACGCTTTCCGCACCTTCCGCACCACGAAAACTAGCAGTGGTAGTTGCAACGCTGCGGGCGACGTTACGGCTCAGCGTGCCACCCGTCCAGACCCGGCGGCCTCCACCGGCTCACGCCCGGACACATCGGCGGCGCGTGGCTCGGGAAGCTGCGGCAGATACTGCGGCATGCCCTTCGCGCCGCCCGCGGGCGCCTGCCGTCCGGGCTCCGCGACCGCGGATTCCGGCCGCACGGTCTCCTCGCCGCACCCCTTCTGCGCCGTGTCGCACACGTCCCTTCCGGCCTCCATCCGCCAGGGCAGCCGCAGGGCCGCCAGCGCGCCGAGCAGCAGCAGCCCCGCACTGACGGCGAGGGTGAGGTGCAGGCCGTGGACGAAGGAGTGGCGCGCCGTGGTGCGCAGCAGTTCGCCCGCCGCGCCGCCGAGCCGGTCCGCCACCTGGTAGGCCTCGCTTAGGGAGTTGGCCGCGGCGGCGCCCGCCGGGGCCGGGACTCCGGACAGCCCGGCGACCGAGGGCGCATAGGCGGCGTTCATCACGCTGCCGAGGAGCGCGATGCCCATGCCGGCGCCCAGTTGATACGAGGTCTCGCCGATCGCGGCCGCCGCGCCCGCCTGGTCGGCGGGGGCTTCGCTGAGCATCGACTCGTATGCCCCGAACAGCGTGGTCTGCAGCCCGAAGCCGAGCAGGACGAAACCGGCGGTGAGCAGCCAGGGCCGGTCGTGCTGCCCCATCAGCGTCAGCAGCAGCACCGCGCCCGCCGTGAGGGAGAAGCCCCAGCTGACCATCCGGCGGGGTCCCAGGCGGTGCAGTGTGTGCGATCCGGTCGCGCCCGCGGCCATCGCGGCGAAGGTCAGCGGGAGCAGCCGCAGCCCCGTCTCAAGCGGGCTGAGGCCGAGGACCAGCTGCAGATACTGGACGGCGATCAGCTCCAGGCCGACCAGGGCGAGCATGGCGAGCACGATGCAGCCGACGGAGGTGGAGAAGGCGGCGCGGGAGAACATCCGCATGTCGATCAGCGGATGCTCACGGCGCTTCTGCCGGCGTACGAACAGCGCGAGGAGGACCGCCCCGAGCAGCAGCGGCACGACCGCGGACGCGTCGTACAGATCCCGGCCCGCGCCGAGCCGTTTCACCCCGAGGGCCACGCCGAGCACTCCGGCCGCGGCCACCAGTGCGCCCAGGACGTCCCACGGGCCGTCGCCCGCGCCGCGGGATTCGGGCAGCAGCCAGCGTCCGACGGGCAGGACCAGCGCCATCAGCGGGATGTTGATCAGGAAGACCGAGCCCCACCAGAAGTGCTCGACGAGGAAGCCGCCGAGCACCGGCCCGGTGGCCGCCCCGACGGCCGCGACGGCCGTCCAGATGCCGATGGCCACCGCCCGCTCCCGGCGGTCGGGGAAGACGGCGCGGAGGATGGACAGCGTCGCCGGCATGATCATCGCGCCGCCGACGCCGAGCAGGGCACGCGCGACGATCAGCAGCTCGGGGGTGTGCGCGAAGGCGGCGACCGCGGAGGCGACGCCGAAGATGCCGTAGCCGAGCAGCAGGATGCGGCGGCGGCCCGCCCGGTCGCCGAGCGTGCCGAAGAGGATCAGCAGCGAGGCGCAGATCAGGGGGTAGGCGTCGACGATCCACAGCAGTTCGACGCCGCTGGGGCGCAGGTCCTCGGTGACGGCGGGGACGGCGACATGGAGCACGGTCGCGTCCAGGGCGACGAGCAGCAGGCTGGCGCAGAGTACGACAAGGACGACCCAGCGGTTCGCACCGCCTCCGGCGGCCCGCAGCCGTGCTCCGGCCGTGGTCGTCCCGGACATGTACGTACCTCCCAGCGAGTCCCCTCCCACTCGGCGGACGCTCGGCGGACAGACGGGGACGGCACGTCAGCGTACGCGAGTTCACGGCCGGGTCGCGTGGTGGATCTCTCACCGGACAGGGCGGGGGCGTGTGGCGTACGCCACGCCGGGGCGGCTCAGCAGCGCCCAGAAAGTGGATCTTGGGTCGTGCTGAACGGCCGGGAAATTCCGAGCGGGGCGGCGGTGAACGGCATTCGGGGGCGCGAAACAAGACCGCGGGAAGATCATCGGGAAAATACCGCTGAAGGCGGCCGGCATTTCCGGGCGGGCCATGGAATTGGCTGGAAGCCGAGACACACTCCACATCACATCGACATCACAAAGAGACCGGATCGGCCGGGTCACACACTCACTCGCTGTAACGTCGATTGGGTGCGTACCGACATCTTTGCCCGTCTGGACCGAGAGCCGGAACCGCCGAAGATAGAGATCCCGCGGATGAGCCGCACCCGTCTCGCCCTCTTCGGCGGGACGTCGGCGTTCTATCTCGCCATCGTCGTCGCCGTGTTGGCGTCGACCTGGCTGGTGGCGCTCGACTGGAAGGTCATGCTGTTCCGGCCCTATCAGCAGTGGCCGCAACTGCATGCCTTCCTTGACTACTTCGTGGTCCTCGGCCAGCGCGGGCCCACGGCCGTCATGGTCGCGGCCTGGCTGGGCTGGCGCTCCTGGCGTCAGCACACCCTGCGCCCGCTGCTCGTGCTGGGCGCGGCGCTGCTGCTGCTCAACTCCACGGTGGGGGCGGTCAAGCTGGGCCTCGGCCGGCTCGGCCCCCACTACGCGACCCAGATCGGATCGGCCGAACTGTTCGCCGGCGGCGATATATTTCCCTCCGGACACACCGCGAACGCCGTGGTGACCTGGGGAATCCTGGCCTATCTGGCCACCACGCCGCGGGCTCGGCGGCATCTGTCGGCGCTGTCGGCCGTGGTCTCCCTGGGAGTGGGCCTGACCACCGTGTATCTGGGCACGCACTGGCTGAGCGATGTGCTGCTCGGCTGGGCGGCAGGACTGCTGATCATGCTCGGGCTGCCCTGGTGCGAGCCGCTGATCGGCCGCACGGAGGCCCGGATCTTCGCGGTGCGCGAGCAGTGGCGGGCGCGCAGCCGGCGCGGCGTGCCGTCGCTGCCGGTCGCGGCGGGCGGCCCCGGGGCCGGTCCGGCCACCGCGCCGGGGATGTTCGCCCAGCCCGGCCCCGTACCGGCCGAGGAGCCGGTGCGCGAGCCGGAGCCGGTGGCTGCGGGCGGGGGGCGGCTTGCCCCCTCGGCCCCGTCGTCGGCCCCGTCGTCAGCAGGCAGGACGTCCACTCATATAGAGCGGCCGCGGCCGCATGCGGCCCGCTCGGAGCGGACGCCGGTCACTCCGTCCGGCAGTCGGCGGCCGCCGCACTCGCGGACCATGGCGGGCGGCTGACCCGCCGAGCCCGCTCCGTACGACGCCGCACGACGCCGCACGAAGGCCCCGGCACCAGGTGCCGGGGCCTTCGGTCAGCCGGGCCAGCAGCGGATCACCCTGCCGCCCTCGACCTCGAAGTTCAGCCGCCCGGCGAGATACTCCAGCGTGATGATCGAGCCGGGCGGCAGCGATCTGACGGTGCTCCAGCCGCGCACCCGGGCCCGTCGCTCGGCTTCGTCGGCGTCGAGGCCGACATACGACGCGGGGGTGTCGTCGGGCTGGGCGGGAGGAGTCGGTGTGGGTGCCATGCGATCCACGGTAGGCGGGTGCGGACGGTGACGGAAGCCGGGACGCAGGACCGCTTCAGTCGTCCCACGTACCTCACTGGTCACACTTTTGTCACAGCTTATCGACGCGCGTTCGCGTTGCGTACCGTCACACGAACGAACGCCTCCGACCCGTTTGTACGGTAATTCGGCAGGAGCTTGCAGAACGGCTCAATTATCCCGCTGAATTGCCCTCGACACAGCCGCCGGGGAAATTGCAGAGCCATCGATAATTCACGATTCCCTTACATCTGCGCCGCCGTTAGCCACATCACCCGGCCGGGCGACCCGTGCGGCGGTTGACCGCGCCGCCGTGGTCCTGTCTGGCACGGCTTGCGGACAGGGGCGGTACGCAAGCCGGCGCGGATATGGCGACGGAGACGTCAGCGGGCGCTGGACATCCGCTCTCTGCTGCTCCGCAGCCTGCGTACGGCGGTGCGGAGAAGCTCGTACCCGCCGTCGTACACGGCCCCCGTGGCCCGGTGCACGGCCTCCCGGACAGCGGCGGCCGGACGCGCTCCCCCGCCCCGTTCGCCCCGCTCGCCGCGTCCGGCCAGCTCGACCAGTTCGGTGAAGAGCGCCTCATGGCGCTCGGCGATCCGCACGGGGTCAAAGCGCGCCGCGGCGGCCAGCGCCGCCTGCCCGGCGCGCCGCCGCAGTGCGTCGTCCCCGATCAGCTCCAGCAGCGCGGCCGCGATGGCGTCCACGTCGCCGACCGGGACCAGCCGCCCGTCGACCCCGTCCTCGACGATCTCCCGCGGTCCGTGCGGGCAGTCGGTGGACACCACGGGGAGGCCGCAGCGCATCGCCTCGACGAGGGTCATGCCGAAGGACTCCCGGCTGGAGGTGACCGCGGCGATCGACCCCTTGACCCACTCCGGGTCCAGCGGGTCGGCCACGCCCATCAGAAAAACATGGTCCGCCAGCCCGCGCTCCTTGATCAGGGCGGCCAGGGCGGTTGTCTCGCTGCTGATGGCGTCCCCTCCGCCGTAGATCCGCAGCCGCCAGTCCGGGCGGGCCGCGACGACCTTGGCGAAGGCCTCGATGAGCAGGTCGTACCGCTTGACGCGGGTCAGCCGGCCGGCCGCCACGACCCACTTGGCCGAACCGTCGGCGGGGGACACGGACGGGGCGGGCACGCTGTTGGGCACGGCCTCGATCCGCACTCCGGGCAGCGCCAGCCGCCGGCGGTAGGCGCGGGCGTCGGCCTCGGTGACGGTGGTGACGGCGTCGAGGGCACGGTAGCGGTAGCCGATCTCCCGGCGCAGCCGGTGGCCGTGGCCGTCCAGGCTGAGGTGTTCCTGGCCGATCCGGATCTGGCCGCGCCGGGCCTGCCGGGCGATGTGGACATTCAGGCCGGGCCGGGTGCCGACCACCACATCGGCTTCCAGGGCGTCCAGATGGGCGGTGATACGGGCGTCGGTGAGACGGCTGTACTGCGGGTGGCGGCCGTCGCCGCGCGGGAAGATCCGCGCGGGACGCCGGTGGTCGGGGTGGTCGCCGTCGTAACCGGGGCTCTGCTTGCGCAGATCCACCAGATGCCTCAGGGTCACGCCCTCGGGCGCGCCCATCGCGGGCCGGTCGCGGGTGCGGAACACGGACACGATCTCGACGTCGTGCCGTTCGGCGAGGACACGGGCGAGGTTGAACGTCGAACGGATCGTTCCGCCTATGCCGTACGCGTTGTGGAGCAGAAACGAAATACGCATGCGAACGCCGTGTCCCCCGTGGTCAGTGTTGTACGGCTGTTCGACTCTACGTGATGGTTGACGGCCCTTCGGCATCAGGGACGGCGTTCAGGGGGCGTATGCAGGGGGCGTACAGGGGCCGGTTCAGGAGCCGGTTCAGGGGCGGTACGGCAGCTGGGGGACGGTGAAGCAGTTCTCGGTCATCTCGCCCTGGGAGACCCAGCCCTCGCCGTCCTGCCAGCGGGCGACCGACAGACAGGTGCGGGATGCCGTGGGAGGCTCCGGCAGCTCCTCGAAGACGACGGGGAGCAGCAGTCCGTTCGCGGTGTACGGCTCGGGGCGGTTGATGAACTCCTCGACGCAGGAGCGGGTCAGCTCCCCGTCGCAGGAGCGGGCCGCGTCGGCGAACCACATGGCGGCCGCCCAGCCTTCGAGCTGCCACTGGGACAGCTTCTCGTCCCTGCCCTGTTCCGCCATCGCGTCCCGGAACTCCTTGACGGCCTCGTGGCCGACGTCCTCGTAGTTGCGGCTGGAGCCGGTCACCCACAGGGTGTTGCGGCAGCCGGGAGCGTCCCGGTAGTCGGCGGGCACGGACGAGTTCCAGTTCTGGACATTGGTGACCTTGGCGGTGACCTCGACGCCGAGGTCCTCCATCGCCTCGCAGAGCCGTGCGTTGCCATGGGTGTCCATGGCGTCGAAGACGATATCGACGCCCTGGTTCCGCATATCGGCGGCGACCGCGCGGAAGTTGGGCAGGGTGAAGTCGACCTGCTCGGGGACGACCCGGTACCCCTCGGCCCGCAGCCCTTCGGCAACCAGCCGTGCGAAGGCGGCGGACGCGGCCTGGTTGTACGAGACGACGGCGGCGGTCCGCGCGCCCTGCTCGCGTTTGAAGTAGCGGTAGACCTCCGTGCCGCCGACCAGGACGCCGTCCCAGCCGGGCCGGCCGCCGTCGCGCGGGGCTGAGCTGCCGTAGATCTCGTACAGATGCGGATAGGTGTCGTAGGCGGGGCCGATGGGCTGACCGCCGATGTCGGGGACGCCCGCGGCGGAGACGCGGGGCGCGCCCGCGTAGTTGAGGACGGTGGTGGCGACGAGGGCGAAGACCTTCTCCTCGTCGATCAGACGGGTCACGCATTCGTTGTTGCCGACGCCGCTGCCGCCGTCGTCGCAGAAGACGGCCTCGACGGGCCGGCCGTCAAGGCCGCCCTCGGCGTTGAGCGCCTCGAAGTAGGCGGCGGCCCCTTCACCCGGACCGGTGAACACCCCGCCGCCGGCCGGGCTGGTGACGCTGGCGATCACGCCGATGCGTATGGGCGCGCCGTCCGCGGTCGCCCCGGGGCGTTCGAAGGCGCGCTCGGGCAGCCGGGTGCCGCAGCCGGCGACGGCCGTCGCCAAGGCCGTCAGCACGGCAGTGAGCAGCAGGACTTCAGCAGCCCGGCAGTGCCGTCGCACCGGCGGTGCTCTGCTCGGCGAGGCCGCAGAGGGTCTTCTTGGACACCTTCCAGGTGTCGTCCTGGAGGACGGCCGTGCCGGTGGAGTCGGGCAGCAGCACCGTGTCCCCTGACTTCAGGTCGTAGGTGACCGTGGCCTCGGCAGCCGAGGTGAAGGTCACGTCGGTGACGTCGGCGGAGGTGTTCCCGGCGTTCGGGTCCGCTGCCAGCACCGTCAGCACGGGGCGGAGGTCCTCGCCGTCCTCCAGTACCGCGACCCGTTCGTCTGTGGGGGTGTCGGGCGCGAAGAACAGCGTCCAGTTCTCCTCGACCTCCGCCCTGGCCGCCTCCGGGTCGGACGGCTGCTCGCCCGTGGGGCTGGCGGTCGGGGTGGCGGCCGTGGCCGTCGGCGTGGCCGTGGCCTCCGGCTCGTCGTCGCCGTTGTCTCCGCACCCGGCGGCGAGGGGTGTGAGCACAAGGACCGCGGCAGCCGCCCATGCCACGGTCCGGGGACGCCTGATGCGAACCATCTGGATCACCCTCCGTTGTCGTCGGCTTCCAGCGTGTGCCCGTTCAGGGCATAGTGCAAGAAATGAACGTACCGCTCCGTCGATTGCCGCCCGATCCGAAAGGCCCTGTCGATGCCGATGTCCCGACTGCTGTGGTGGGGCGGGCTGGCCACGGCCGCTGTGGGGGCGGTGCTGTGCGTCATCGGCTGGTACGGGGCGTCAGGCGAACGGTACGCCGAACAGCAGATCCCCTATTTGGCGTCCTCCACCATCCCCGGTGCGGCGCTGCTCGTGGCGGCCGCGGTGCTGACGGTCGGCGCGGCGCTGCTCGCACGAACCGGCGCCGGCGCCCCGGCCGCCGCCAAGGAGCCGGAGCAGCCCCTGGACGCGTCCGCCGCGAAGCCGTCGTCGGACGAGCCGCCGGTGTGCGTGCCCGGCGGCACACTGGCGCACCGGCCCGACTGCCCGCTGGTGGCGGGAAAACCCCAGGCGCTCCCGGTCGGCGACCGGAAGCTGGATCCCTGCCCGGTGTGCGAGCCGCGGATCTGACGGCCCGTGGCATCCCTGACCTATGACCTCACCCTGGCCGGGCTCGCCGTCGGCAGCGCGGCCGCGCTCACCGGGATCGGGCTGATCGTCACCTACCGGGCGACGGGCGTGCTCAACCTCGCCCACGGCGCGATCGCGATGGTGTGCGCCTATGTGCTGCGCCAGTTCGCGGTGGAGTGGGACTGGCCGCTGCCGCTGGCCGCCGCCGTGACCCTGGGAGTGGTCGCGCCGGGCATCGGGCTGCTGCTGGAGCGACTGGTGTTCCGCCCGCTGTCGGTGCTCGGCGTGGACCCGGCCCGGTCGCTGGTGGCCTCGATCGGGGTGTTCGTCCTGCTGGTGGGCGGCGCGGCGGCGATCTGGGGCGAAGGGGCGCGCGCGGACGCGCCGGAGCTGCTGCCGGACGACCCGTGGACACAGCTCTCGGCCGCGGTGCTGCTGGCCGTGCTGGTGGCGGCGGTGACCCGGTGGACCCGGTTCGGCCGGGAGCTGCGCGCCGTCGTCGACAACCGGCCGCTCGCGGTGCTCGGCGGCATCGACGCGGACCGGGTGGCCGCGGCCGGCTGGGCGTTCGGATCGTTCACGGCGGGGCTGACGGGGGTGCTGCTCGCGCCGTTCGTACGCCTCGACCCGTTCGGGCTGCCCCTGCTGGTCGTCGAGGTCATCGCGGTCGCCGTGATCGCGCGGATGCGGAGTCTGCCGGTCGCGGTGGGCGCGGCCCTGGCGATCGGCGTGGCACAGGCCCAGCTCACCCGGCTGCATCCGAGAGGCTGGGGCGAGCCGCTGCTCCAGGCGGTGGGCGCGAACCTGTTCGCGGTGGCGCTGCTGATCGCCGCGCTGGTGCTGCCCGGGGTGGGCGCGGGCGTCGGCCCTGCCCGTGCGGCGGCCCCCACGGTGCGGGTGCCGCCGGGGGTCTGGCTGGTCGCGGCCATCCTGTTTCTGCTGCCGCTCGGCTTCGCGGGCCGGGACCTGCACACCTCGGTGCAGGTCCCGGCGCTGGCCGTCATCCTCCTCTCGCTGACCGTGGTGACCGGGCGCGGCGGGCAGATCTCGCTCGGGCAGGCGGCGTACGCGGGACTCGGCGCGCTGTTCACGGCGCTGCTGGCGGCCGGGCGCTTCCCGGGGTTTCCCGCGCTGCCGGAGCTGCTCGCGCTGCTGACCGCGGTGCTGCTGACCGCCCCTTTGGGGCTGCTCACCGGCTGGCCGGCGATCGGTCGCCGCGGTCTTGCGCTGGCGCTGGCGACGCTGGCCGTCGGGGTGGCGATGAGCCGCTTTGTGTTCGTACAGCCGTATGCCACGGCGGGGCTGCGGCTGACCAGGCCCGAGGGGTTCGCCGACGACCGCCGCTACTACATGCTGGAACTGGCCGTGCTGGCATGCGCGCTGCTGGCCGTGGGCGCGCTGCGGCGAGGGCGCACCGGCCGGGCGCTCGCCGCCATGCGCGACCACGAGGCGGGGGCGGAGGGGGCCGGGGTGCCGGTGTCCGCGCTGAAGCTGTTCGCCTTTGTCACGGGTGCGGGGCTGGCGGCGCTGGGCGGGGGCCTGCTGGCGATGGGGCTGCGGGCGTTCGATCCGGCGGCGTTCGATCCGGTGCGCAGCCTGCTGTGGTTCGCGGCGGTCATGGTCCTGGGCGCGGACGGGCTGCTGGCGCCGCTGGCCGCGGCGGTGCTGCTGGTGGGGTTGGACGCGGGGCCGCGAGGGGGGCTGGCCGCGGCGGCGGTCGGCTTTCTGGCGGTCCTCATCGGCCGTCTGCCGGAGGGCCTTCCCGGCGCGCTCCGCCGGCTGCGGCCCTGGCCGCCGGGGCGGCCGCCCCCAGCGGCCGGTGCGCCTGCGGCGGTTGTCTCCCCTCCCCCGCCCCTTCCCGAAACTGGGGGCAAGCCCCCAGCCCCCCTCCGGGGGGAGGGGGGTGCGGGGCTGCCGCCCCGCACCCCGGGGGCGGCAGCTTCGCGCCGCCGGACGACGGGCCGACCCCAAACCCCGAACGCAGAAGCCCCACACCCCCGGACGACGAGCCAACCCCAAACCCCGAACGCAGAAGCCCCACACCCCCGGACGACGAGCCAACCCCAAACCCAGACCGGAAGCGAGTCAGCCGGAGACCGTCTGGCGACGGGGCGGTTCCTCGCCGGGAAGGGGGGCGAGCGGGCGGGGCGACGGTGGGGATCGGAGCAGCTGTTGCCGGGGCGCGAGGGCGAACAGGCCGCGGACCGGGCTCTGAGCGGAGGAGGCTCGGGATCGGATCCCGACAACCCGCGTGCGGCGGACTCGCAGGGGCGCGGCCCCCGAAGCTCCGGGGCGCCCTCACGGACGCGGCGCTTCGCTGCCGCCCTGGGCCGATCAGCGCACGCCGTTGCGGCGCGAAGCGGCCGCCTCCCGGGTGCGGGGCGGCAGCACCGCGTACCCCTCCCCCCGAAGGGGGGCCGGGGGCTTGCCCCCGGTTCCGGGAAAGGGAGGGGTGGGGGAAAGGCGCCTGACGAGGCCGCGGGTCCGCCGCCCGGAGCGCGGCGGCTCGTCGCACAGGGCGTACACGTGCGGTACGGGGACTTCACCGCTCTCGACGGCGTCGATCTCAGCGTCGCCTCCGGGCAGGTGACCGCTCTCGTCGGGGCCAACGGGGCCGGAAAGAGCACCCTGTTCCACTGTCTGTGCGGAACGCTGCGGCCCGACGCCGGACGCGTGGAGCTCGACGGCGTCGACGTCACGCGCCGCTCCGCGCACGCCCGTACGCGCCTGGGGATCGCCCGGACCTTCCAGCAGCTCGCCGTCTTCCCCTCCCTCACCGTCGAGGAGAACGTCCGCATCGGGGCCGAGCAGCAGCGCCGCCGACGGCGCGACCCGGCCGCCGTGGAGCCCGTGCTGCGGCTCCTCGGGCTGGACGGGCCCATCCGCGGCCGCGCCGCCGCCGGGCTGTCGACCGGCGCGCTGCGCCGCGTCGAGCTGGGCCGGGCGCTCGCCGGGCGGCCGCACACGCTGCTGCTGGACGAACCGACGGCCGGTCTCGACGCGGCGGAGGCCGAGACGCTCGCCCGCGTCCTCAGCGCGCTCGCCGCGGACGGCATGGCCGTGCTCGTCGTCGAGCACGATCTGGACCTCGTCGCCCGGGTCGCCGACACGGTGCATGTCATGGAGGCGGGGCGGATCGTACGATGACCATCGAGATCGAGCTGCGCCGCGCGCGCGTCGCCTACGGCCCCCTCGAAGCCCTGCACGGGGTGTCGCTGCCCGTCCCCGCCCGTGCCCTGACCGTGCTGCTTGGCCGCAACGGCGCCGGCCGCACGACCGCTCTGCGCGCACTCGCCGGAACGGCGCGGCTGTCCTCCGGGCAGGTGCTGTGGCGCGGCGGGGACGTCACCCGGCTGCACGCCCATCAGCGCGCCCGCCGGGGCCTGTGCTTCGTGCCGGACAGTCAGGCGGTATACGGGACGCTCACGGTCGCCGAGAATCTGCAGCTCGCCTCACCGGACGGCGGCTTCGCCCCGGCCCTGGACGCCTATCCCGCGCTGCGTCCGCTGCTGGCGCGGCGCGCGGGCACGCTCTCCGGGGGCGAGCAGCGGATGCTCGCGCTCTCCCGCGCGCTGCTCACGCCCGCGCGTGTCGTACTCGTCGATGAACCCGCTCAGGGCATGTCGCCGCCTGTCGCGGCCCGTACGTACGAGCTGCTGCGGGCGCTCGACGCGGCCGTGGTCATCGCCGAGCAGCGGCTCCCGCCCGGTCTCGGCACGCCGGGCGGCCGCCCGGTCCTGGTCCATGAACTGCGCCGTGGAGTCATCGCTTTCAGCGGTGAGGCGTCCGAGGCGCCGTCGGAAGGCTGAGCATGCTGAGCGTGCCGCCCGCCTCGACCGTGTGGACCGACCGCCGAGCCCGTAGCACCGGGCGCAGGCTGGCCATGCCTCCCGCCCCTGCGTGCGCAGCACCTGGTGGCGAGGTCGGCGCGCGGTGCATCCACGTGATGCCGGCCTGCCGCCAGCGGCCGGCTGGGCATTGCGCCCGGCCAGGCGGTGGCCGGACCTCTCATCAGCGGCTCCGGCGGCAGCCCTCGGGCCCGGTGACACCACCCCCAGGCCATCCGTTCGACAGGGGGCAACAGCCATGCCGGGCCCGGAGGCCAGCGGCCCCATTGCAGGACCGCGAAGAAGACAACGGGGCGGAACAGCAGTCCGCCGCAGCAGCCGTTGCCGGTGTCGGCGTCCCGAAGGCCGCCGCTCTCGCGGAGGGCCGGGCAATCCCACGGCCATTCGCCGCCCGCGCAGTCCTCGGGGCCCGGCCCGGCCGAGCCGCCGGACTGCCGGGCGCGGGCGGGGGGCGCGGGCGGCGGCAGCCCGCGCCCCCCGCCGCCGCACATCCGTGCCACCGACGCCTCACCCGGTCGGTCTATTGATTCCGTTCCGCTCCACGCGTGACTTGGGCACCAGCAGACCCGTTGAGCTGTTTACGAGCCGGGCCGTGCCCGGCGTTGCCATGACATCCGTCCAGTCCACCAAGTCCGAGGAGCAACCCGTGCCCCGCATGCTCGACGTCAGCGAGGACGTACGCGCCGAGATCGGCGATGAAGAAGCCGACCGGCTGCTCGCCGGCGACAACGCCCCGGGCAGCTATGACTGCACCTCCTGCCGCACGCCGGGCGACTCCGAGCGGGAACGCACCAGCACGGTGCTGTTCGTCGGCGAAGAGACCGCCGTCCTCGCCTTCGCCCACGCCAAGTGCATTCCCTCCCAGGTCGTCAAGGTCGCCGAGGACCAGCTCCAGGGTGCGGTCCGGTCCATCACGGGCAGCGACCCGAACGCAGCGGCGGCGGCTGCGGCCGCCGCCGCGGACGCCGCCCCCGACCAGGCCGTGCTCGGCATCACCAGCGGCCTCGTCCTGATCGGCGGTGAGGTCCACCCGGCCCTCGTCGTGGAGCCGACCGCGCCGATCGCCCGCCCCGGCTCACAGGGGGAGAACGGCGACGAGTTTCTGCCGCTCCTCATCGAGCAGGGCTTCCTCCCGGTCACCGACATGGACAAGATGCCGGACGAGCTGCCCGGCTGGTCGGTGCTGATCGCCATGGGGCAGCTGCACGCGGTGCTGCAGCCCGGCACGGGCGGCGGCAGCCCGGTCGCCTGGTGGCAGGCTCACCAGCCGCTCCAGGTCACCGACAGCTGGCGTACGGCGGTGAACAAGACGCAGAAGGTCCTGGTCTATGCCGCTCCGGTCGGCTCGATCGGCCAGCAGCCGCGCGAGGACCTGCTGCGCGACGCGCTGAACAAAGCCGCGGCGGGTGGCGTGCTGGTGGCCGCCGCGATGCCGCTGGCGGGCACCTCGTCCTGACGGGCCCGGGCGCGCCGGGCCGTGCACGCGCACACGCGGGCCCGGGCGCCGGGCCGTTCGCGATCGGCCGGACGGATTCAGCTCGGCTCAGCCCGCATCCGTCCGAACGGCCTGGTCGTTGCACAGGCGTGCACGCATACGAGTCCTCCCGCCAGCCGTACCCCAGCCCCATCCCGTCGATGCGTCCCGCGCGCGACTTCAGGGCGGGGCACTCCGCCACGCCGATCTACGACGCGCTCTGCTCCGAGTACCGCCGGGCGTTCCGGGCGCTGCCGGGCGACCGGAGCGGCGAGGAGGATCTCGGCTTCAAGGGCTTCGGCCCTCTGGGGATCGCGTCAGGCATCGCGTCGGGGACGGTGTCCGGGCTGGCGGCGGGGGCGGGCTGGCGGCCATACGCCGTCGGCAGCCAGCTGGCGGCCCTTCCGCCGGCCCCCCGCAGAGGCATGTGACGACAGGGCGCTGCCCCGGGCCGGCCGTTCGGCACGGATCCGGGGCAGCGCCCTGTCCCAGGCCCTCGGGGCCTACTTCTTGCGACCGCGCTTCTCGCGCACGCGCACCGAGATATGGATCGGCGTGCCTTCAAAGCCGAACTCCTCGCGCAGCCGCCGCTCCACGAAGCGCCGGTAGCCGTGCTCCAGGAAGCCTGACGCGAACAGCACGAACCGCGGAGGCTTGCTGCCTGCCTGGGTGCCGAAGAGGATACGGGGCTGCTTGCCGCCGCGGATGGGGTGCGGATGGGCGGACACCAGCTCGCCGAGGAAGGCGTTGAGCCGGCCGGTCGGGACGCGGGTCTCCCAGCCCGCGAGCGCCGTCTCGATGGCCGGGACGAGCTT
The DNA here is from genome assembly GCF_026420845.1 of Streptomyces sp. PR69. Lineage (GTDB taxonomy): Bacteria > Actinomycetota > Actinomycetes > Streptomycetales > Streptomycetaceae > Streptomyces. The sequence continues at coordinate 33,630 of NZ_JAOWCB010000040.1, forward strand.
CTCCATATGGCGGCCCGTGCGCGCCGACACATTGACCCGGGGGGCCCAGGAGATCTGGCCGAGCTCCGTCTCGATCTCCCGCTCCAGGTAGTAGCGGCGCTCCTCGTCGAGCGTGTCCCACTTGTTGTAGGCGATGACCATGGCGCGGCCCGCCTCGACCGCCATGGTGATGATCCGCTGGTCCTGGACGCTGATCGACTCGCTGGCGTCGATCAGGACGACGGCGACCTCCGCCTTCTCCACGGCGGCCGCGGTGCGCAGGGAGGCGTAGTAGTCCGCGCCCTCCTGCAGATGGACCCGGCGGCGGATGCCCGCGGTGTCCACGAACTTCCAGGTGACGCCGCCGAGTTCGATCAGCTCGTCGACCGGGTCGCGGGTGGTGCCGGCCAGTTCGTTGACGACGACCCGCTCCTCGCCCGCCACCTTGTTCAGGAGGGACGACTTGCCGACGTTCGGCCGGCCGATCAGCGCGATACGGCGCGGGCCGCCCGGCGCGGCGCCGAAGGTCTGCGCAGGGGCCTCGGGCAGCGCCTTGAGGACCTCGTCGAGGAGGTCGCCGGTGCCGCGGCCGTGCAGGGCGGAGACCGGGAACGGCTCGCCGAGGCCCAGGGACCACAGCATCGCCGCATCGGCCTCGCCGGACGGGCCGTCCACCTTGTTGGCGGCGAGGACGACCGGCTTGCCCGCGCGGCGCAGCAGTTTGACGACGGCCTCGTCGGTGTCGGTCGCGCCGACGGTGGCGTCGACGACGAAGACCACGGCGTCGGCGGCCTCGATGGCGTACTCCGCCTGCGCCGCGACGGAGGCGTCGATGCCGAGGACGTCCTGCTCCCAGCCGCCGGTGTCGACGACCTTGAAGCGGCGGCCCGACCACTCGGCCTCGTAGGTGACCCGGTCGCGGGTGACGCCCGGCTTGTCCTCGACCACGGCCTCACGCCGGCCGATGATCCGGTTGACCAGGGTCGACTTGCCGACATTGGGGCGGCCCACGACGGCCAGGACGGGAAGCGGACCGTGCCCGGCCGCCTCGATCGCGCCCTCGACGTCTTCGAGGTCGAAGCCCTCCTCGGCGGCGAGCTCCATGAACTCCGTGTACTCGGCGTCGCCGAGCGCCCCGTGGTCGTGCTGGTCGCTCTGCTCGTTCATGAAGTCCGTTCCTCGTTCTTACGTCGTCGACAGACCGTCCGGTCCATCGCTCAAGACTCAAGTCTCGCCTAGCGGCCGGTGAGCCGCCTGGCGTTTTTCAGGTGGTCGCTGAGCCGCTTCTGGATGCCCACGGTGGCGTCGTCCAGCGCCGTGCGCGTACGGCGGCCGCTGCCGTCGCCCGCGACGAAGGGGTCGCCGAAGACCACGTCGACACGGCTGCGCAGCGGGGGCAGCGCCCTTATCAGCCGTCCCCGCCGCTCGGTGCTGCCCAGCACCGCGACGGGCACGATCGGCGCACCGCTGCGCAGGGCGAAGTAGGCCAGCCCCGCGCGCAGCGAGGCGAAGTCTCCCTCGCCCCGGGTGCCCTCGGGGAAGATGCCGAGCGCCCCGCCGTTCTCCAGGACGTCAAGCGCGCGGGTGACGGCGGTGCGGTCGGTGCTCGTACGGTCCACCTCCAGCTGGCCGATTCCGCGCAGGAACGGGCCGAGGGGGCCGACGAACGCCTCCTTCTTGATCAGGAAGTGCACGGGCCGCGGCGCGGTGCCCATCAGCATCGGGCCGTCGATGTTGTGCGCGTGGTTGACCGCCAGGATCAACGGTCCGCTCGCCGGGACGCGCCACGCCCCGAGGACGCGGGGCCGCCACAGCCCGTACATCAGCCCGACGCCGATGCGCCGTCCGGCCTCCGCACCCCTGCGGGAGGGCGGGGAAGCAGCTGCGGAAGGGGTCACTTGGCGGCCCGCTTCTCCTCGACGAGGGTGACGACGCACTCGATGACCTGCGGCAGCGTCAGCTCGGTGGTGTCCACCTCGACCGCGTCGGCAGCCTTGGCCAGCGGGGAGGTCTTCCGGTTGGAGTCGGCGGTGTCCCGCTTGATCAGCGCTTCCCGCGTGGTGGCCACGTCGACGCCCTTGAGCTCCCCGCTGCGGCGGGCGGCGCGGGCCTCGGGCGAGGCCGTGAGGAAGATCTTCAGATCGGCGTCGGGGAGAACGGTCGTGCCGATGTCCCGGCCCTCGACGACGATGCCCTTCTCGGCGGAGGCCGCGATGGAGCGCTGCAGCTCGGTGATGACCGTGCGCACCTCGGGCACCGCGGAGACGGCGCTGACCGCGGCGGTGACCTCCTGGGTGCGGATGGGCCCGGAGGCGTCCATGCCGTCGACGGTGATCGTCGGGGCGGCCGGGTCGGTCCCGGAGACGATCACCGGCTTGGCGGCGGCGGTGGCGACGGCGGCGGGGTCGTCGACGTCGATGCCGTTGCTCAGCATCCACCAGGTGATCGCCCGGTACTGGGCGCCGGTGTCCAGGTAGCTGAGTCCCAGGGCGGCGGCGACGGCCTTGGACGTGCTCGACTTGCCCGTGCCGGAGGGGCCATCGATGGCGACGATCACGGCTGCCGGGGCGGTCCGGGCGACGGTTTCCACGGTGTCGGACACCTTCCTGGTTCACAGGGCGGGAGGGAGAGGGTCACTGTGCCGAGTGACCCGTACAGGTTACTGTCTCGCCCGCCGCCCCTGTTACCGCCGACGGCCCCAGCGCCGTACCGGGACTCCGCCCCGGACCCCGCACTCCGGGGGCGGAGCCCCCCGCACGGCCGCTACTGCCGGATGGACCAGCCTCTCTCCCTGAGCGCGGCGGTAAGCGTGGGTGCCGCCGCCGGCTCCACCATGAGCTGGACCAGACCCGCCTGCTGCCCCGTCGCATGCTCGATGCGGACGTCCTCGATGTTGACGCCCGCCCGGCCCGCGTCGGCGAAGATGCGGGCCAGCTCGCCGGGCTGGTCGCTGATGAGGACCGCGACGACCTCGTACGACGCCGGGGCCGCGCCGTGTTTGCCCGGCACCCGGCTGCGCCCCGCGTTGCCGCGGCGCAGCACGTCCTCGATGCCCTCCGCGCCGCCCTGCCGCTTGGACTCGTCCGAGGACTGCAGGGCGCGCAGCGCCTGCACCGTCTCGTCCAGGTCGGCCGCGACGCCCGCCAGCACATCGGCCACGGGGCCCGGGTTCGCGGTCAGGATCTCGACCCACATGCGGGGGTCCGACGCGGCGATGCGGGTGACGTCGCGGATGCCCTGGCCACAGAGCCGTACGGCGGTGTCGTCGGCCTCCTCCAGCCGTGCCGCGACCATGGAGGAGATCAGCTGGGGGGTGTGGGAGACCAGGGCCACGGCCCGGTCGTGCGCGTCGGCGTCCATGACGACGGGGACGGCCCGGCACAGCGCGACGACCTCAAGCGCGAGGTTGAGGACCTCGGTGTCGGTCTCCCGGGTGGGCGTGAGCACCCACGGGCGGCCCTCGAAGAGGTCGGCGGTCGCGGCGAGCGGTCCGGAGCGTTCCTTGCCGGCCATGGGGTGGGTGCCGATGTAGCCGCTCAGATCGAGGCCGAGGGCTGCCAGCTCGCGCCGTGGGCCGCCCTTGACGCTGGCCACGTCGAGGTAGCCGCGGGCGACGCCGCCGCGCATCGCGTCGGCGAGCGCGCCCGCCACATGCGCGGGCGGCACGGCGACGATCGCCAGATCGACGCGGCCCTCCGGCGGGTCGTCGGTGCCCGCGCCGAGCGCGGCGGCGGTGCGGGCGCGCTCCGGGTCGTGGTCGACGAGGTGGACGGCGACGCCACGCCCGGCGAGGGCGAGAGCGGCGGAGGTGCCGATCAGTCCGGTTCCAATGACGAGCGCGGTTCTCACGGGCGATGTCCTTGTGAAGAGCGGAGGCAGCGGAGGCCGGCCTGGGCAAATGCTCCGTTCAGCCTAGTCAAGGCGGCGGGCGCGCGGACCGGGCGACCGGCACCCGAGACGGCGGCCGCCTCGCCCCGGGCCGGGCGGAGCCCGGCAGGGGCCGGACAGGCCGCGGACAGGGGCCAATGTCGCGCGGGGCGCACCGCACCGCCACTCGGGTACCCCCGCATGCCGTGCGCTGCCATGTCGCTTCTCCCCGGCTCCCGTGAGCGCCAAGATGCTTCTGCCGGAAAAGACCCGACATGCCCTGATGTCTGATGTAAGGAGACGGCCATGGACGCACGACGACGCACGGTACTGGCGGCGGGCGCCGCAGGCGCCGCAACGCTGGTGACCGGCTGCGGCGACGGCGGCGACAACGGCGACACGGAGCCGGGCGAGCCGACGCCCCCGCCCGCGACGCGGGAGTCCCCGACCGGGGAGGCGACCGACGCCAAGACGCCGGGCTCTCCGTCGCCCACCGGCGAGGAGCTGACGAAGACGTCCGACATCCCCGTCGAAGGCGGCCGGATCTTCGCCGACGAGAAGGTGGTCGTCACTCAACCCGTGGAGGGCGAGTTCAAGGCGTTCTCGGCCGTCTGCACCCACCAGGGCTGCACGGTGAGCCGGATCGAGGACGGCATCATCAGCTGCCCCTGCCACGGCAGCCAGTACCACATCGCCGATGGCTCCGTGGCCCGCGGGCCCGCGCCGCGGCCGCTGCCCCCGGAGCAGATCACCGTGAGCGGGGACGCCATCCTGCTGACGTGACCGCTGACGCGACCGCTGTCGTGATCGCCGGCTCGCGTAGCCTGGCGCGATGATCCCGTACGACCTGGTGCGCGACCACACGATCTACTCCTGTGTCATGGGGTCCCGCGCGTTCGGCCTGGACACGGAGGACAGCGACACCGACCGCCGTGGCGTGTTCCTCGCGCCCACCCCGCTGTACTGGCGCTTCGACAAGCCCCCGACTCATGTCGAGGGCCCCGCGGACGAGCAGTTCAGCTGGGAGCTGGAGCGCTTCTGCGAGCTGGCGCTGCGCGCCAACCCGAACATCCTGGAGTGCCTGCACTCCCCGCTGGTCGAACATGTCGACGACACCGGCCGTGAACTGCTCGCCCTCAGGGACGCGTTCCTCTCCCGGCAGGCACACAAGAGCTTCGTCGGCTACGCGCTCGGCCAGCGCAAAAGGCTGGAGGCGCACATACGCAACCACGGCGCGCCCCGCTGGAAGCACGCCATGCAGCTGCTCCGCCTGCTCGCCTCCTGCCGTGATCTGCTGCGCACGGGCAGGCTGACGGTCGACGTCGGCGCCGAGCGCGAGCGGCTGCTCGCGGTCAGGCGCGGCGACGTCCCGTGGCGCGAGGTCGAGTCCCGGATGGCCCGCCTCGCCGACGAGGCCGACGCCGCGGCCGCCCGCTCCCCGCTCCCCCACGAGCCGGACCGCGCCCGTGTCGCGGACTTCCTCTTCCGGACGCGCCGGACCTCAGCCCTCCAGCCGCATCCGCACCCGCACCCGCACCGCGAGGTCGACGAGGGCCGCGCGCCCGGCGGGCTCGCCCGGTAGCGCCGTACCGCCCTCAAGCGTCCCAGAGCGCGCCGAACGACATCAGCTCGGAGTGGCGTTCAACACGGTCCGCCCATTCCCCGGGCCAGGCGTCCGCGCCCAGGTGCGCTCCGGCGAAGGCGCCCGCCAGGCAGGCGATCGAGTCGGAGTCGCCCCGGGTGCAGGCGGCGCGGCGCAGCGCGGTCAGCGGCTCTTCGGGGAAGGTGAGGAAGCACAGCAGGGCGGTGGCGAGGGCCTCTTCGGCGATCCAGCCGTCGCCGGCAGCCAGGCAGGGGTCGAGTTCGGGCTCGGGTGTGCGCAGTGCCGCCGTCAGCCGGTCGAGCGCGGCGAGGCAGTCGTCCCAGCCTCGGGTGATGAACGCCTCGGGGGTCGCGTCGTGCGCGTGGGTCCACAGGTCGCCGAGCCAGTCGTGACGGTAGCGGCCGCGGTTCTCGTACGCGTACGAACGCAGCAGGCCGGGCAGGCCCCTGGGGTCGGCGCCGTGTGCGAGCAGCCGGACGGCGTGGGCCGTCAGATCGGCGGCCGCGAGGCCGGTGGGGTGGCCGTGGGTCAGCGCGGCCTGGAGCTGTGCGGCGCCGGCGCGCTGGTCGTCGCCGAGGCCGGGGACGATGCCCAGCGGCGCGACCCGCATATTGGCTCCGCAGCCCTTGGAACCGGTCTGCGAGGACTGCTGCCAGGGCCTGTCGGGGTCGCGGTCGAGGAGCTGACAGGCGGTCAGACAGGTGCGGCCGGGCGCGCGGTTGTTGTCCGGCGAGTGGTACCAGTCGGTGAACTCCCGGCGCAGCGGGCCCGTCAGCCGTTCGGCGGTGAGCGGTCCGCCGTCCATGGCGGTGCGTACGGCCCGCGCCACGGCGAGCGTCATCTGGGTGTCGTCGCTGATGTACGCGGGCTCGGGCAGGGCCATCTCACGCCACGGTCCGCACCTGCCCAGGATCGACGGCACATCGTCGAACTCCGTCGGGAAGCCCAGCGCGTCGCCGAGGGCGAGCCCGATCAGGGTGCCGGTGGCCGCCTGCTTGGCGGCCGTGCGGGTGGGGCTGCTCATGGTGCGGACGTCCTTCCGGTCGCGGCGGCGGTGGAGGGTGGAGCGCGCGCTCAGCGGCCCGCGGTCGAAGGACCGGCCGCGGGCCGCTGTGCGGTGTAAGCCGGCACGTCGGGCCTACAGGCCGACTTCCTTCATCAACATGCCGACCTCGGTGTTCGTCAGCCGGCGCAGCCAGCCCGACTTCTGGTCGCCGAGCGTGATCGGCCCGAAGGAGGTGCGCACCAGCTTGTCGACCGGGAAGCCGGCCTCGGCGAGCATGCGGCGGACGATGTGCTTGCGGCCCTCGTGCAGGGTCACCTCGACGAGGTAGTTCTTGCCGGTCTGCTCGACGACCTTGAAGCTGTCGGCGCGGGCGTAGCCGTCCTCAAGCTGGATGCCGCTCTTGAGCCGCTTGCCCAGGTCGCGCGGGATGGGGCCCTGGATGGCGGCGAGATAGGTCTTCTGCACGCCGTAGCGGGGGTGGGTCAGCCGGTGGGCCAGCTCGCCGTGGTTGGTGAGCAGGATGATGCCCTCGGTCTCGGTGTCCAGCCGTCCGACGTGGAAGAGCCGGGTCTCCCGGTTGGTGACATAGTCGCCGAGGCACTGGCGGCCGTCCGGGTCCTCCATCGTGGAGACCACGCCCGCGGGCTTGTTCAGCGCGAAGAACAGATACGACTGGGTGGCGACGGTCAGTCCGTCGACCTTGATCTCGTCCTTCTCCGGGTCGACGCGGACGCCCTGCTCGATGACGATCTTGCCGTTGACCTCGACGCGCCCGGCGTCGATCAGCTCCTCGCAGGCGCGGCGCGAGCCCATTCCAGCGCGCGCGAGCACCTTCTGCAGCCGCTCGCCCTCCTGCTCGCCGAAGGTCTTCGGGGTCTTGACCTGCGGCTTGTTCGCATACCGCTCGCGGTTGCGCTCCTCGATCCGCGCGTCGTACTCGCGCGGGCGGGCCGGGGCCGTACGGTCGCGGCCGCCGCCGCGCTGCGGGGACTGCCTGGGCGACTGCTTGGGGCCTCCCTTCGCGCCGCCGCGGGCGGCCGCTCCACGGCCCTTCCTGGGGCCTTCCGACCCGCTGCCGGAACCGCCGCCGGAACCGCCGCTGCCGGAACCGCCGACGTCATAGCGGCGCTCCTCGGGACGCGGGCGGCCCGCGCGCTGCTGCTTCTCGTCCCGCTTGTTGCCAGCGCCCCGGTAGTTACCGCGCCCGCTGCTGTTCCTGCCGCTGCTTCGCATCAAAATTCCGTCTTGTCGTCTGCGTCGTCGTCCGTACCCAGCACGACCGGGTCCGGAGCGTCCGGATCAAACGACGGAACGCCTTCCTGCGTCTCGGCCTCGATCGCCTCCGCCTCCGGGAGGAAGGGCGCGAGCTCCGGGAGCTCGTCCAGGCCGCGCAGGCCCATCCGCTCCAGAAAGTAGTTCGTCGTCCTGTACAGGATCGCACCTGTTTCGGGTTCCGCGCCCGCCTCCTCCACCAGCCCCCGCTGGAGGAGGGTGCGCATCACGCCGTCGCAGTTCACGCCGCGGACGGCGGAGACCCGGGAGCGGCTGACCGGCTGGCGGTACGCGACGACCGCGAGGGTCTCCAGGGCGGCCTGGGTCAGCCGGGCGTGCTGGCCGTCCAGCACGAAGCGCTCGACGGCGTCGGCGTACTCGGGCCGGGTGTAGAACCGCCAGCCCCCGGCGACCAGCCGCAGTTCGAAGCCGCGCCGCTGGACGGTGTACTCGTCCGCCAGCTCGCGCAGCGCGTCCGCGACGGCCCTGCGGGGCTGCTCCAGCACCTTGGCGAGGTGCGCCTCGGTGGCGGGCTCGTCGACGACCATGAGGACGGCTTCGAGCGCGGGCTTGAGGTCCTCGGCGCTGAGATCGCCGCTCATGGCTTGCTCTCCTCGGACTTCTCGGGCTTCTCGGACTTCTCGGGCTGCGCCGGCTTCTCGGACTGCTCCGGCCTCTCCGGCTTCTCGGGGGCTCGGTCGAACTCGTCGGTGACGCGGGCCTCGCCGTCGCCGCCCGTCCAGATGACGGTGAGCTCGCCGAGCGCGTCCTGCTGCTCCAGGGCGACGGCCTTCTCCCGGTAGAGCTCCAGCAGGGCCAGGAACCGGGCGACGACGGTGAGGGTTCCCAGGGTGCCGGTGGCTCCGGCGGGGTTCTCGGGGTCCTCGGTCAGCTCGCGGAAGGTCGCCCTGCCGCGCTCCCGCAGCAGGGCGACGACCACCTCGGCCTGCTCCTGCACCGAGACCAGGGGCGCGTGGATGTGCTCCACGTACACCTGCGGTCTGGGCTTGGGCTGCATGGCCTTGACGGCGAGCCTGGCGAAGCCTTCGGGGCCGATGCTGATGACGACGTCGGGCAGCAGCTCCGCGTGGTGCGGCTCCAGGCCGACGGTACGGGGGTGGCGGCGGGCCTCGTCGTCCAGCCGGCCGCTGAAGATCTCGGCGATCTGCTTGTACGCGCGGTACTGCAGCAGCCGGGCGAAGAGCAGGTCCCGCGCCTCCAGCAGCGCGAGGTCCGCCTCGTCCTCGACCTCGGCGGCGGGCAGCAGGCGCGCGGCCTTGAGGTCGAGCAGAGTGGCGGCGACCACGAGGAACTCGGTGGTCTGGTCGAGGTCCCAGTCGGGGCCCATGGCCCGGATATGGGCCATGAACTCGTCGGTCACCTTCGACAGAGCGACCTCGGTGACATCGAGCTTGTGCTTGGAGATCAGCTGGAGGAGGAGATCGAAGGGCCCTTCGAAGTTCGCCAGCCGCACGGTGAAGCGCCCGTCGTCGACGGGCGGCCCGTCGCCCCGCCCTTCCCTGGCCTCCGTGTCCGGGGCCGGGCGCCCGGCCTCCACGGGGACCGGTCCGGGCCCAGCGGTCCCCGGCTCGGCGGAAGCGGGCTCAGCGGGCGCGGGACCGGCAGGCGCGGACTCGACCGGAACGGGTTCGGCGGGCCCGGCAGGCGCGGACTCGGCAGATGACGGCCGCGGAACCGCATCCGCGGGGACCGGCTCCGGCACGGCCCCAGAAGTGGCCTGGGGACCGGCGGCGGGGGTTCCGGGGCCGCGGCCCAGGGGACGGCGGCGGGGGGACGGGGGCATCGGGGTCCAGGGGCGCTGAGCGAGCAGAGGTAGCGGGCAGGCTACCGTCACCGTCCGCGCAGGCGGCGCACGAGGATGCTCGCGTCGCCCCGCTGCTCAAGATCCGCGAGGACCACGGCGACCGCCTCGCGCACGATGCGCCCGCGGTCGACGGCCAGCCCGTGCTCGCCGCGCAGCACCAGCCGTGCGTGCTCCAGGTCCATCAGCTCCTCGGCGGAGACATAGACCGTGATCTTCTCGTCGTGCCGCTCCCGGCCGCTGGGCCGGCGG
>NZ_JAOWCB010000041.1 GCF_026420845.1 Streptomyces sp. PR69
CGGCGGCCCCGGCGGTGGCGGCGGCTTCGGCGGCGGTGGCCGTCCCGGCTTCGGCGGGCGTCCGGGCGGTCCCGGCGGCCGTGGAGGCACGCAGGGCGCCTTCGGCCGTCCCGGCGGCCCGGCGCGCCGTGGCCGCAAGTCGAAGCGGCAGCGGCGCCAGGAGTACGAGGCCATGCAGGCCCCGTCGGTCGGCGGTGTGATGCTGCCCCGCGGCAACGGCGAGGCCATTCGCCTGTCGCGCGGTGCGTCGCTCACCGACTTCGCGGAGAAGATCAACGCCAACCCGGCGTCGCTCGTCGCGGTCATGATGAACCTCGGCGAGATGGTCACCGCGACCCAGTCCGTCTCCGACGAGACCCTGGAGCTCCTGGGCTCGGAGATGAACTACACCGTCCAGATCGTCAGCCCGGAGGAGGAGGACCGCGAGCTTCTCGAGTCCTTCGACATCGAGTTCGGCGAGGACGAAGGCGGCGAGGAGGCCCTGGCCTCGCGTCCGCCGGTGGTGACCGTCATGGGTCACGTCGACCACGGAAAGACCCGGCTGCTGGACGCCATCCGCAAGACGAACGTCATCGCGGGCGAGGCCGGCGGCATCACGCAGCACATCGGTGCGTACCAGGTCACGACCGAGGTCAACGAAGAAGACCGCAAGATCACCTTCATCGACACCCCGGGTCACGAGGCGTTCACCGCCATGCGTGCCCGCGGTGCGAAGTCGACCGACATCGCGATCCTCGTGGTGGCGGCCAACGACGGTGTGATGCCCCAGACGATCGAGGCGCTGAACCACGCCAAGGCGGCCGAGGTGCCGATCGTGGTCGCGGTCAACAAGATCGACGTCGAGGGCGCGGACCCGACCAAGGTGCGCGGTCAGCTGACCGAGTACGGCCTGGTGGCCGAGGAGTACGGCGGCGACACCATGTTCGTCGACATCTCCGCCAAGCAGGGTCTCAACATCGACTCCCTGCTGGAGGCCGTGGTCCTCACCGCGGACGCCTCGCTCGACCTGCGGGCCAACCCCGTGCAGGACGCGCAGGGCATCGCGATCGAGTCCCACCTCGACCGCGGCCGCGGCGCCGTGGCCACCGTCCTGGTCCAGCGCGGCACCCTGCGGGTCGGCGACACGATGGTCGTCGGCGACGCCTACGGCCGTGTCCGCGCCATGCTCGACGACAAGGGCAACAACGTCGAGGAAGCGGGTCCGTCGACCCCCGTCCTGGTTCTGGGTCTCACCAACGTCCCGGGCGCCGGCGACAACTTCCTGGTCGTCGACGAGGACCGCACGGCCCGCCAGATCGCCGAGAAGCGCGCGGCGCGCGAGCGCAACGCGAACTTCGCCAAGCGCACCCGCCGGGTGTCCCTTGAGGACCTGGACAAGGTACTCAAGGCCGGTCAGATCCAGGAGCTCAACCTCATCATCAAGGGCGACGCGTCCGGTTCGGTGGAGGCTCTCGAGTCCTCGCTGCTCCAGCTCGACGTCGGCGAAGAGGTGGACATCCGGGTGCTGCACCGCGGCGTCGGCGCGGTCACCGAGTCCGACATCGACCTGGCGATGGGCTCCGACGCCATCGTCATCGGCTTCAACGTCCGTGCGGCCGGCCGGGCCGCGCAGATGGCGGAGCGCGAGGGCGTCGACGTCCGGTACTACTCGGTGATCTACCAGGCCATCGAGGAGATCGAGGCGGCCCTCAAGGGCATGCTCAAGCCGGAGTACGAAGAGGTCGAGCTGGGCACGGCGGAGATCCGCGAGGTCTTCCGCTCGTCCAAGCTGGGCAACATCGCGGGTGTCCTCATCCGCTCCGGCGAGGTCCGGCGGAACACCAAGGCCCGCCTCATCCGCGACGGCAAGGTGGTCGCGGAGAACCTCACCATCGAGGGTCTGCGTCGCTTCAAGGACGACGTCACCGAGATCCGCGAAGGCTTCGAGGGCGGTATCAACCTCGGAAACTTCAACGACATCAAGGTCGACGACGTCATCGCGACGTACGAGATGCGCGAGAAGCCTCGCGGCTGACGCGAGCAGCCGGTTCGGGGCCGGTCGGCGGAGATATTTCCGTCGATCGGCCCCGGCCGTTGCGTGTACGGTTCTTGGTGTCCCTGCCAAGCGCTGGCAGGCGTCCATGACCCCGAACCGGCGGGACATCCGGGCATTACATGTATGTGGGGACGCTGTCCTTCGATCTGCTCCTCGGCGACGTACGGTCGCTGAAGGAGAAACGCTCCGTGGTCCGTCCGATCGTCGCCGAGCTCCAGCGGAAGTTCTCCGTGAGCGCGGCGGAGACCGGCGGCCAGAACCTCCACCGCAGGGCCGAGATCGGCGTCGCGATGGTCTCGGGGGACACGGGGCACCTCACCGAAGTGCTGGACCGGTGTGAGCGCCTTGTCGCCGGCCGGCCCGAGGTGGAGCTGCTGTCGGTCCGACGCAGACTGCACAGCGACGAGGACTGAGCGTTCACCAAGGCCGACGCAGACGTGAGCGGTCCAGGAAGCACGAAAAGCAAGGCAAAGAAGGAGAAGGACCAGTGGCCGACAACGCGCGGGCGAAGAAGCTGGCGGACCTCATCCGCGAAGTGGTCGCCGAGAAGCTGCAGCGCGGCATCAAGGACCCGCGGCTGGGATCGCATGTGACCATCACGGACACCCGGGTCACCGGCGACCTGCGGGAGGCCACGGTCTTCTACACGGTCTACGGCGACGACGAGGACCGCGCCAGCGCCGCGGCTGGACTGCAGAGCGCCAAGGGCATTCTGCGCTCCGCCGTCGGCGCCGCGGCCGGGACCAAGTTCACCCCGACCCTGACCTTCGTCGCGGACGCCCTCCCGGAGAACGCCCGCACGATCGAGGACCTCCTCGACAAGGCGCGGGCCTCCGACGCCAAGGTGCGCGAGGCGTCCTCCGGCGCGGCCTACGCGGGCGACGCCGACCCGTACCGCAAGCAGGGCGACGAGGACGAGAGCGGAAACGAGGACGCGGCCTCTTCATGACACAGCACAGCAAGACCCCGCCGGCCGACGGCCGGCGGGGCCCCGGGGACGGCCTGGTCATCGTGGACAAGCCGGCCGGCTTCACCTCGCACGACGTGGTGGCGAAGATGCGCGGCATCGCCAGGACCCGCCGCGTCGGGCACGCCGGCACGCTCGACCCCATGGCCACCGGCGTCCTGGTGCTCGGAGTCGAGCGGGCCACCAAGCTGCTCGGCCATCTCGCGCTGACCGAGAAGGAATACCTGGGCACCATCCGGCTCGGCCAGAACACCGTCACGGACGACGCGGAAGGCGAGATCACCTCCTCCTCCGACGCCTCCGGGATCACCCGGGAGGCCATCGACGCGGGCGTCGCCGCGCTGACCGGCGACATCATGCAGGTGCCGTCCAAGGTCAGCGCCATCAAGATCGACGGCAAGCGGTCCTACGCGCGCGTGCGCGGCGGCGAGGACTTCGACATCCCGGCCCGCCCGGTGACCGTCTCCTCGTTCCGGGTGTACGACGTCCGGGAGGCGGTGGCCGAGGACAGCACGCCCGTCGTCGACCTGGTGGTGTCGGTGGTCTGCTCCTCGGGCACGTACATCCGGGCCCTCGCCCGCGACCTCGGCGCCGGGCTGGGCGTCGGCGGCCATCTCACAGCGCTGCGCCGCACCCGCGTGGGCCCGTACGGCCTGGACGCGGCGAAGACGCTCGACCAGCTCCAGGAGGAGCTGACGGTGATGCCGATCGCCGAAGCGGCGGACCGTGCGTTCCCCCGCTGGAACGTGTCGGAGAAGCACGCCAGGCTGCTGCTGAACGGTGTACGGATCGACATGCCGCCGCACCCCGCCTCGCCCGTGGCCGCGTTCGCCCCCGACGGGCGCTTTCTGGCGCTGGTCGAGGAGCACAAGGGCAAGGCGAAGAGCCTGGCTGTCTTCGGCTGAGCCGGCTTCATCGCGGGGCGATGCCTCATTGGCGGGGCGACAGCTCGCTGTGGGCCATGGCTCATCGTGGAGCGGGCGTCTGCACCGTCGCCCGCCCCACGATCCCCCTCCGCAAGGGGTCTATCCGCCACAGCAGCCCTTTTCACCCCAATGGGCAGGCGCTCGGAGTGAACCACGGGAGCGCACGGGGGCGCTTTCGGCACACGACCTTCTCCGGCTGATCACCGCCGACCTACCGTCGAGGGCATGGAAGGCGGGGACGTGGCGACGCATGCGACGCTGGTGCGGATCTGCGATCTGGCCGGGCGGCCCCGCGGCGTCGGATTCGCCGCAGACCACCTCGGCACGGTCGTCACCAGCCATGAAACCGTCGACGGGCTGGTACGGGCCGTGCTGCACGCCCCCGGCGAGCGGACCTGGCTGGCCGAGGCCGACGCCATCGTCCCGCTCCCGGAACAGGGGCTCGCCCTGGTGCACACCGAGGGGCTCGGTGTGCGCCCGCTGCCCATCAGCCGTCGTGAACAGATCGAGCCCGGCGCGTATGTACGCCTCTGCGCGCACGGCTGGCGCACGGCGCGTATCCTCGGCCGCGCCCAGGTGACGTACACGGCGACCGACCGCTTCCACCTCCTCGACGACGCCGTGGAGCTGGCCATGGGGACGGCCGGCAGCGATGCGCTGCGGCTCGGCGGGGAGGCCGCCGGAGGACCGGTGCTCGACGCGGCCACGGGCGCGGTGCTCGCGGTCGTCGGCACCGCCCTCGAAGCCGGGCGGCTGGCCGCCGGATTCGCGCTCCCCCTGTGCGCCACACAGGCCGCCGAGGCCGGACAGGGGCCCCTGGGGGAACTGCTGCGCCGCAACGAGACGACCGTGCCCGGGTACGGACGGGACCTCAACCTCGCCGCCGTGCTGGAGCTGACCGCCACCTCCGCGGGCTCCTGCGGCGGCCCCGCCGACCGGCCTGGCCTCGTCGAACGGTCCGATGTCGCACGGGAGTTCAGCGACTTCGAGCAGGGCGTCGGCGCGCTGGTCATGGGGCTCGTCGGCGAGCCCGGCACGGGCCGTACGACCGAACTCGCGGCCTTCGCCGAGCGTCGCGCCCACGGCCCCGAGCCGGCGCCCACCCTGTGGCTCCGCGGAGCGGACCTGCGAGCGGACGACGCGTCCATCGCCGACGCGGCCGCCCGCGCCCTGCAGCGCGCCAGCCGCATCGTTTCCGCGCCCGGCCCATGCGGTGCGCACGGTGCGGCCGGTTCGTCCGTCGCGTGCGGCGCGGTTGACGTGTCCGGCCTGTCGGGCCGGTCCGGTCCGCGCGGGGCGGTTGACGCGGGCGGTGGGGGCGGGCCGCGCGGCTCGTCCGGTGCCGCCGGTTCGTCCGGCGCGGTTGGCGAGGCTGGTCGGTCGGCTGTGTCCGGCTCGCTCGGTGGGGCTGGCGAGGGTGGCCTGTCGGGGCTGTGCGGCTTGTGCGGTGTGGTTGGCCCGTGCGGTGGGCATGGTGGGGCTGATTCGTCGCGTCCGTGTGCCGCCGGTTCGTCGGGCGAGGTTGGCGGGGGCGGTTGGTCGGGCGTGTCCGGCTCGCTCGGTGGGGCTGGCGAGGGTGGCCTGTCGGGGCTGTGCGGCTTGTGCGGTGTGGTTGGCCCGTGCGGTGGGCATGGTGGGGCCGATTCGTCGCGTCCGTGTGCGTCCGGGTCGCCCGGTGCGGCTGACGGGGGCGGTCGGTCGGTCCGGTCCGGTCCGCGCGGGGTGGCTGACACAGCCGGGCCAGCCGGTGCGAGCAGTCCATACGGCCCGTCCGGCCCGTGCCTGGCGGCTGCCACCGCCGCCGCGGCCGATGCGGTCGGCCCGTCCGGGGTGTCTGGCCCGGTCGGCCCGTACAGCGAGACCGGCCCGACCGGGGGGTCCGGTGTGACCTCGCCGTGTGGCCCGTCCGGCTGTGGAGCTTCCGGCGCGTGCGGCGGGTGCGGCGCAGTCGGGCCGCATATGGCGCCGGGCGAGGCGGCGGCGGTCACCCCGCAGCAGGCCGCCGCCGTCGCCGCCGCGGCCGGTCGGCCGCTGGTGCTGCTCCTCGACAGCCCCGAGGAGATGCCGCCGGCTCTCGCGCACCGCCTGCCCGACTGGACGGCGGGCACCGTCCAATGGCTCGCCTCCTGCGGCGTACGCATGGCCGTCGCTTGCAGGCCCGAACACTGGGAACAGGCCGGCGCGCTCTACCCGGCCGACGTACTGCATCTGCCGGCCCGCACCACCGCCCTGTCGACCAGGGCATGCGGCCCGTCCTGGCCGCCGCTGCCGCCCGCCGTGCGGATCGGTCCCCTCGCGCCCGGCGATGCGCGGCTGGCGCGCGACCGCTACGGGCTGCCCGCCGGGGCGCTGGCCGCGGCCGACGAGCGGCACCCGCTGGCCCTGCGCCTCCTCGCGGACGTACGCGCCGCGCTGCCCGGTCCGACACCGGGCAGACCGGGCCGCTATGAGATCTTCGCCGCCTATCTGGACCTGATGTGTCTGCGTGTCGCCGTACGCGTCGCGGCGGCGGCCGATCCGCCGCTGCGCGGCAGCGCCGTGCGCCGGCTGGCCGCTCGGGTCTCCGGCCGCGTCCACGAGGCGGCGCGGCGCTGTCTGGGCCCCGGCCAGGGTGAGCTGGCCCGGAAGTCCTTCGAAGAGCTCTTCCCCTGGCGAACGGGATGGGCGTCGGCGGTCCTCACCGAAGGACTGCTCGCCCCGGCGGGCCGTGGCTACCGCTTCGCGCATGAGGAGGTCGCCGACTGGGTGCAGGGCGCGCATCTGGATCTCGACGCGGCCCTGCACGCCCTGGTGCACCGCTGGCACACCCGTGACTCCGTCGGACTGCCGTCCCGGCCGGGCGGACCGCCTCACTCGGGCCCGTACGCGCCCCCGTCGCCCCGGGCCGTCCGCCCGCTGCCCGTGCCGCGCCACCGCATCGGGCCGGTGGTGCAGGCGCTGCTGCTGCTCGACCGGACGCGGCGGCCCGACGCCCTGTCGGAGCGGCTTGCGGGACTCGTCGACGCGCTCGACCGGCTCGACGACGAGCGCTCCGGGAATGAGGCCGGTGACGAGCGCTCCGGTGACGAGCGCTTCGGGAACGCCATGGGAGATGCGCGCGGAGCGGCGGACGCGCGCTGGTGGGGCGCCCGGCTGCTGCGCGAGACGCTGCTGAGGGTCCCGGACGCCGGGCCGTACCTTCCGGTGCTGCGGCTGCTCGCCGACCGCATCGCCCGCCGGGCCGCCGCACCCGGCGGCGCGGCGCACGAGCTGGGCGGACCCGACGCCTTCGGCCCCGGGTTCGTCAAACGGCTGCGCCTGACCGAGGCCGAGCGGTTCGAGCTGTTCCGCCGGCTTGTGCCGGCGGACCCGCCCCCGGGCGACGGTGTACGGCCCCGCTATCTCGACGCGGTCGCCCAGCGGCTCGCCGCCGCCCCGCGGACCGTGCTGCCGCTGCTGTGCCGCTGGTTCGGGGACGACACGCCGCTGCCCGCGGGCCCGGACGCGCGCGTGCGGCCCACGGTCGCCGCGGCCGCGCAGGCGCTGCTGTACACCTGCCGCGGCCTGGCCGTCGACGATCTCACGGAGGCGCTCGTCGCCACCGCGCATCCCCGCGCCGACGAACTGCTCGCCTCCCTCGCCGAGGACGAGCCGTCCGCCCTCTGCCGCGCCGTCGAGCGCTGGGCCCACGACCCGCGCCCCGAGCGGCGTGTCGCCGCCGCCGCGTACGGGCTGACCGCCGCGGACCGGGCGGCCGCCGACGCAGACCGCGAACTGCTGCGGTGCGCGGCGCTCGCGCTGCTCTCCAGACCGGGGGACACCACGCTGCACGGCGCGGCGCTCGCACTGCTGGTCCGCGATCCCCGGACCCGGCCCCGCTATCTGGGCAGCGCCGTGGCGGCCTTCGCAGCAGGTGATCCACGGCTGCCGGCCACCTCCCTGGCGGCCGCGCTGCCGACCCACCCGGAGCAGGTCCTGGGCGCCTTCGAAGCGCGGCTGCGGCAGTCGGCCGACGGGGCGGGGGAGATCTTCGAGGCGCTTGCCCAGGTCGCCTCACCACAGCTGGCCCGGCGGGCGGGCGCACTCGTCCGCGACTACGCCGCCCGCAGGCCGGAGGGAGCGGCTCAGTGCGCCGCGGCGTTCGTCGACCGCCGGCTGGAGGACGGCCCCGCCGCCAGAGCCGTACTGTTCCCGCTGGTCACCGGCCTGCTGCGGGGACGGTCCCCGCAGGTGCGGCAGGCCCTCGCCGCGGTGCTCGCCGCTCCCGGCGGGCCCGCCTCACGCCCGCTGCGGGCCGAACTGCTGGATCTGCTCCTGCACCATGAGCAGTACGAGGCCCATGACCTCGCCGTCCTGGCCGAGCTGCTGCGCGCCGCCGCCCTCGGCGCCGGGCAGCGGGCCGAGGAACGCACCAGAGCGCTCGTCCACCGTGTCGGCATGCTCCTGGTGCGCACACCCGAAGGCGCGGTCTGCTTCGACCGCCGACTGGTCGAGCTGGCCCGTGAGGTGCCCGGTTTCGCCTCGCTCGTCTGCGGCTGGCTGGCCGGCGAACCGGAGCAGTGGTCGGCGGTCGTCGGGCCCAGCGCATGGCGCACGCTGGAGACGCTGGGCGGCGGAACGCTCGCTTGTCCACAGGCGATGCGAACCGACAGGCTGCGGCATGGCACTCTTAGACCTGCGTAATCGGCGAACAGGCGGACGAGGAGCGGTCACAGTGCAGCGCTGGCGTGGCTTGGAGGACATCCCCCAGGACTGGGGGCGCAGCGTCGTCACCATCGGCTCCTACGACGGAGTGCACCGCGGGCACCAGCTGATCATCGGGCGGGCCGTGGAGCGGGCGCGGGAGCTCGGGGTCCCGTCCGTCGTCGTCACCTTCGACCCCCACCCCAGCGAGGTCGTCCGCCCCGGCAGCCACCCGCCGCTGCTGGCCCCGCACCACCGGCGCGCCGAGCTGATGGCTCAGCTGGGGGTCGACGCCGTGCTGATCCTGCCCTTCACCGCGGAGTTCTCCAAGCTGTCGCCGGCGGACTTCATCGTGAAGGTGCTTGTCGACAAACTGCACGCGTGCGCGGTCGTCGAGGGGCCCAACTTCCGCTTCGGGCACCGGGCGGCGGGCAATGTCGCCTATCTCGCGGAGCTGGGCGCGACCTATGACTACGAGGTGGAGGTCGTCGACCTCTATGTGAGCGGCGAGGCGGGCGGCGGCGAGCCGTTCTCCTCCACCCTCACCCGCCGTCTCGTCGCGGAGGGCGACGTCGAGGGCGCGGCGGAGATCCTCGGCCGCCCCCACCGCGTCGAGGGCATCGTCGTCCGCGGCGCCCAGCGCGGCCGCGAGCTGGGCTACCCCACGGCGAACGTCGAGACCCTGCCGCACACCGCGATCCCCGCGGACGGGGTGTACGCCGGCTGGCTGACGGCGGCGGGGGAGCGGATGCCCGCGGCGATCTCCGTCGGCACGAACCCGCAGTTCGACGGCACGGAGCGCACGGTGGAGGCGTACGCGATCGACCGCGTGGGCCTCGAACTGTACGGGCTGCATGTGGCGGTGGACTTCCTGGCCTATGTGCGGGGGCAGAAGAAGTTCGACTCCATCGAGGCGCTGCTGGAGGCGATGGCGGACGACGTCAAGCGCTGCCGGACGTTGACGACGGCGTACGACACCGAGGTGTGAGCCCGGGGGCGTCCCCCGGCATACCCGGCCCCTCGCGGGCGCGCGACCTTTTCCCGCCCACCCGCCCCTGAGGGGTGTGGGGCCTGGCCCCCGCACCCGCCGCGGCCGCTGCCACGCCCGCCGGCGTGACCCTCGGCCCGCGGCTGCGTCCCGCCCGGCAGGCCCTGCCTCAGCGGACAGGGTCTCCCGCCGGCGCGGCTCCCGCGTGTGCCCCGCGCCGGTCCCGGCACGCCTGATGCCTCGCACCCGCCCCCTCCCGGGCTGCCGTGTTGCGCTGGTGCCGGAAGGGCGGCCGCCCCCTCACCGCAGGTGACACGCCACACCCCCCACCAGCCCCGGCTCCTCCCCCCGGCAGCGCTCCACGACCCCCGCCCGCGCCGCCTCTCCCGAGGCCAGAGAAGGGCATCGGATGTGGAAGCGGCAGCCCGCGGGGACGCGGGAGGGGTCCGGGGGTTCCCCGGTGAGGATCGCGGGCGGCTCACCGGACTCCGGCAGGACGGACAGCAGTGCCCGGGTGTACGGGTGCCGCGCACCCGTCAGGACGTCTTCCACCGGGCCCGACTCCACGATCCGGCCCAGGTACATCACCGCCACCCGGTCCGCGATGTTCCACGCAAGGCCGAGGTCGTGCGTCACCACCAGAGCCGCGACCCCCAGCTCATCCCGCAGCCGCAGCAGCAGCGCGAGGATCTCCCCGCGCACGGATGCGTCCAGGGACGCCACCGGCTCATCCGCGATGATCACCTCGGGCTGGAGGACCAGCGCACCGGCGATGACGACCCGCTGCCGCTGCCCGCCGGACAGCTCGTGCGGATAGCGCAGGAAGAACCGGTCCGGCGGCCGCAGCCCCGCCTGCGCGAGGGCCGCGGCGACCGCGGCCCGTTCGTCCCCGCCGTGGCCGTGGATGCGCAGCCCCTCGGCCACGGCCTCGTACACCGTGTGCCGGGGGTTGAGCGAACCGCTCGGGTCCTGCAGCACGAGCTGCACCCGCCGCCGGTACTCCTTCAGCGCCCGCGTCCCGTACGACAGCGGCTTCCCGCCGTGGGAGACGACCCCCGCGGTGGGCTCCACCAGCCCGAGAAGCGCCCGCGCGAGCGTGCTCTTGCCGCAGCCGGACTCGCCGACGAGCGCCACGATCTCGCCCGCGCCGATGGCCAGGTCCACTCCGTCGACGGCGCGCGCGGACGGCGCGCCGCGCCGCCCGGGGAAGACCACGCGCAGCCCGTCGGCGGACAGCACAGGGGTGCTCATAAGCGACTCCTCACGCTCGCGGGGACGGGCACGGGACGGGCACGACATGCACACACGCGGCCCGGTGCCCCGTGAGGGCCTCGGCCTCGGCCAGCACCGGTTCGGCGGATGCGCAGGCCTCGACCGCATCGGGGCACCGGGGACGGAACGCACACCCGGCAGGCAGTGCGGAGGGATCGGGAGGATCGCCGGGCAGCCCTCGCGGCGCGCGCCGCGACCGCATGTCCCCGATCCGGGGAAACGCGGCGGACAGGGCCCGCCCGTACGGATGCCGTGCCGCCCCGTACACCTGCCCGGCCGGCCCCTCCTCGACCACCCGCCCCGCGTACATCACTGCCAGCCGGTCGCAGGTGTCCGCGAGCACCGCCAGATCGTGGCTGATCATCAGCAGCCCGATGTCCTGATCCGAGACCAGCTGTCCGATCAGCCGCAGGATCTGCGCCTGGATCATCACATCGAGGGCGGTGGTCGGCTCGTCCGCGATGATCAGCCGAGGGTCGCAGGCCAGCGCCATCGCGATCATCACGCGCTGCCGCTGGCCGCCGGACAGCTCATGCGGAAACGCGGCGGCACGCGAGGCCGGCAGCCCCACCTGCTCCAGCAGTTCCGCGGCGCGCGCCCGGGCACCCGCGGCCGTCGCTCTGCGGTGCACCAGAAGCGGTTCGGCGATCTGGTCCCCGATCCGCTGGACCGCGTTGAGGGAGTGCATGGCCCCCTGGAAGACGACAGACGCCCCTGCCCAGCGCACGGCCCGCAGCCGCCCCCACCGCATGGTGAGCACGTCTTCGCCGTCCAGCAGGATCTGCCCGCTGATCCGGGCGGTGCGGGGCAGCAGCCGCAGCAGGGCGAGGGCGAGCGTGGACTTCCCGCACCCCGACTCGCCCGCGAGCCCCAGCTTCCGGCCCGCGGGGAGGCGGAGGTCGATGCCCCGCACGGCAGGCACTGCGGCCTCCCCGGTCCCGTACACCACATGGAGGTCCCGCACGTCGAGCAGTGTCACCTCGCTCATCCGGCAGCTCCCAGCCTCGGGTTGAGCACGGATTCGATCGCCCGCCCGCACAGGGTGAAGCAGAGCGCGACGACGGCGACGGCGATGCCGGGCGGGGCCAGATACCACCAGTGGCCGGCGGAGACCGCGCCCGCCTCGCGCGCGTCCTGGAGCATGCCGCCCCAGGACACCACGGTCGGATCGCCGAGCCCCAGAAAGGCGAGGGTGGCCTCGGTAAGAATGGCGGCGGAGATGCACAGGGTGGTCTGCGCGAGGACGAGCGGCATCACATTGGGCAGCACATGGCGGCTCATGATGTGGCCGTGCCCGCCGCCGAGGGCGCGGGCGCGTTCGATGTACGGGCGGGATTCGACCGCGATGGTCTGCGCCCGCACCAGCCGTGCCGTCGTCGGCCAGCTGGTCACCCCGATCGCCACGATCACCGTCCAGACGCTGCGGGACATCACCGTCGCCAGCACGATCGCCAGCACCAGCGTGGGCATCACCAGAAACCAGTCCGTGACCCGCATGGCGAGGGTGGAGAGCCACCCTCCGTAGTGGCCCGCGAGGATGCCGACGAGCGTGCCGATGGCCACGGACAGGGCCGCCGCGAGCAGCCCCACGGTCAGGGAGATCCGCGCCCCGTAGACCAGCAGCCCGAGCAGGGAGCGACCGAACTGGTCGGTGCCGAGGGGGAATTCCGCGCTGGGCGACTCAAGCGCCCCGCCCGGCGCACGTGTCACGCTCTGCACATCCGAGCCGACGAGCAGCGGCGCGGCCAGCGCGACCAGGGCGATGAGCGCCAGCGCGGCAAGCCCCGCCAGACCTGCGCGATGGGTGCGGTACGCGCGCCAGAAGCGGGCCGCCGAGTGCCTGCGGCGGGCCCGGGCGAGGGAGGCGAGGGAGGAGGTGGAGGAGGAAGGAGAAGGGGAGGAGTCGGTCGTCGTCATCGGCCCACCCGGGGGTCGAGCAGCGGATACAGCAGATCGGCCAGCAGGTTCATCAGGATCATCGCCCCGGCGAACACCATGAACAGCCCCTGCACCAGCGGCAGATCAGGCACGCTGAGCGCCTGGTAGAACAGTCCGCCGAGCCCCGGCCAGGAGAACACCGTCTCGACGAGGATGGAACCGGCCGCCACATGGCCCAGATTGATGAAGACCATGGTGACCGTGGGCAGCAGCGCATTGGGCACGGCGTGCCTGCGCCGTACGGCCGCGTCCCGCAGGCCCTTGGCCCGCGCCGTCGTGAGATAGTCGCCGCCCATCTCGTCGAGCAGCGAGGACCGCATCACCAGCAGCGTCTGCGCATAGCCCACGGCGACGAGCGTGAGGACCGGCAGCACCATGTGGTGGGCGACGTCGGCGATATACGCGAGCCCCGCGGCATCGCCGGACTCCATGCCGCCGGTGGGGAACATCCCGGGAATCGGGCCCGCACCCACCGCGAAGGTGATGATCAGCAGCAGGCCGAGCCAGAACGACGGCACGGACCAGAGGGTGAGCGCCACCCCCGTGGTGAGCCGGTCGCCCGGGCTGCCGTGCCGCCAAGCCGAGCGGGTGCCGAGCCAGAGGCCGAGCGCCGAGTAGATCACCACGGCGGTGCCGGTCAGCAGCAGCGTCGCGGGCAGCTTCTGGGCGATCAGCTCCCCGACGGGCGCATGGAACTGGTACGACATGCCGAGATCGCCGGTCAGCGCCTTGCCGCAGTAATCGGCGAACTGCTGCCACAGCGGCTGGTCGAGCCCGAACTGACGGCGCAGCGCGGCCAGCTGCTCCGCCGATGTGGGTCTGCCGTGCGTCATGGCCCGCACCGGGTCGCCGGGCACGATCCGGAAGAGGAAGAAGCCGGTGACGAGAACGGCGAGCAGCGACACCGCGGCCCCCGCCAGCCGGCCCGCCACATAGCGCAGATAGACGCGGGCGCCGCTGCCCCGGCCGGCGGCCGGGGGCACGTCGGGGGGCGGTACGGCCTTGGCCGGCGCGGTGGTGGTGGTCATCGGCTGCTCGCGGTCGTCGGTGTGTCCTCGGGCGTCGGTGTGTCCTCAGGCGTCGGTCTGCTCGGCGTCATCGGCTACTCGCGGTCGTCGGCCGCGGCGCGGCGGCGCCGCGCGATGTACACCCCGGCCCCGGCGGCGACCAGGGCGGCTGCCGCCGCACCGAGGATCACCCCCGCCGCGGAGCCGTCGTCCGAGGCGTCCGCTGAGACCGGCGCACCGGACGCGGGCGCCGCGGACCACCAGCTCCAGTAGCCGTCCTGGCCCCAGAGGTTGCCGGCGGCCGCGGGCATCGTGGTGATCGACTCGATGTGGTCGGTGCGGTAGGCCTCGACGGCGTTCGGATAGGCGAGGATGTTCATCAGGCCCGTGTCGTACAGCCTGGACTGCATCTGCTTCACCAGCTCGGCCCGTTCGGCGGGGTCGTATTCGACGGCCTGCCGCGCATACAGCTCGTCATAGCGCTTGTCGCAGATGAAGTTGTCGGTCGACCCGGTGTCCTTGGGGGTGGCGGGGAGCGCGTCGCAGGTGTGGATCGCGAGTACGAAGTCCGGGTCCGGGTTGACGGACCAGCCGTCGAAGGCCAGGTCGTAGTCGCCCCTGAGCCAGGGGTCGGAGACATTGTCGAGGCATTCGACCGTGAGCCCGATGCCCAGCTTGCCCCACCACTCCTGGAAGTACTTGGCGACCGCCTTGTCGTTGGGGTCGGTGGCATGGCACAGGATGCGGAAGTCGAGCGGGCGGCCGTCGCCGCCGACGCGTTTGCCCTCGGCGTTCTTGCGGTAGCCGGCGCCGTCGAGGAGACGGGCGGCCTCGGCCGGGTCGTACGCGATCTCCTGGCTCGACGACGGCTTCCAGAAGTACGAGGAGAAACGTGGCGGAATATAGCCGTCGCCCTTCACGGCGTGCCCCTGGAAGACCTTGTCGACGATGGCCGTGCGGTCGACGGCGTGGAAGAGCGCCTTGCGCACGGCGGGATCGAGCAGCGCCGGGTGGCCGTTGCCGAACCGTGTGCCGTCTTTCGCTCGCGCCCCGGGGTTGACGGCGAGCGCGTAGAAGCGGCGGCCCGGCGCGTCGTTCACCGCGATGTCGTCCTCCCGCTCCAGGGCGTCGGCCTGGGCCGGGGTGAGTCCCTGGACGAACGACACCTCGCCCTTGCGCAGGGCGGCCACCGCCGCGTCGCCGTCCTTGTAGTACTTCAGCAGCAGCTCGTCGAAGCGCGGCGCGCCCCGCCAGAAGGTCTTGTTCGGCTTGAGCCTGACGTACTGGTCGACCTTGAAGTCCGTGATGACGAAGGGGCCGTTGCCGACGATCGGAAACCGTTTGTCGTTGTTGAAGGACGAGAAGTCGGTGACGTCCTTCCAGATGTGCCGGGGCACGATGGGGACGTCGAGCGCCGTCATCGTGGCCTGCGGCTTCTTCAGCTCGATGACCAGCGTATGGGGGTCGGGCGCGGTGACCCGCTTGAAGTTGGCGGTGAAGCTGCCGTTGGCGGTGGCCGCGTCCTCGTTCTCCATCATCGTGTTGAACGTCCACGCGGCGTCCTCGGCGGTGACCGGTTGGCCGTCCGACCAGGTGGAGTCCTTGCGGATGGTGTACGTCCAGGTCAGCTTGTCCGCGGAAGGCTTCCAGGCGGTGGCCAGACCGGGGATGGCGCGGGCGTCCTCGGCGTCGTAGTTGGTGAGGAACTCATATGTGAGCCGGTGGATGCTGGTGCTCACCAGCCGCTGGGCCAGGAACGGGCTCAGGGAGTCCACACTCTGCGAGACGGCGACCGTCAGCACCGTGTGCCCGTCGCGCTTGCCGTCATCCGTGCCGTCGGCGGCGGCCGTGGCCGCGGCCGTGGCCTGAGGGGCGAGGGCCGAAGCCGTCAGCATCGCGCAGGCGAGGAGCAGCCGGGTACGGCGGCGGGTGGTGCGGTGCGGAGTCTTGACGGCCATGGCAGGCGACCTCACGTCCTCGCTCGCGTGTGCTGGTGAAGCGCAGGTCTATCAGCGGTGTCGCACTGCGTCAACGATGCATTACAGCCTGTGTGGAGCTCGTGTGTGCGCCGCGGCGTACGACGACGGCCCGCACCGGGTGTCGGTGCGAGCCGTCGTGGGCCGGGAGATGCCAGCGCTACTGCTGTTGCTGTGGGGGCGGCGGCGGGGTCTGCGGCTGCTGCTGCCAGTCCGCGGGAGGGGCCTGGAGCGGTGCGTCGGGCTGCCCGGGGGCCTGCTGTCCGGGGGCCGGTTGTCCCGGCGCCGGAGGCTGTGCGGGCTGGGCGGGCTGCTGGGGCGGGTAGGGCTGTCCGGGTGTGGGCTGGGGCGGCTGCCCCGGCATGGCCTGGCCTGGCTGGCCCTGCGCGGGCGGCTGCTGCTGCCAGCCCTGCGGCGGATACGGCTGCTGCTGCGGCTGTCCCCCGTACGGCGGCTGGCCCGGCTGGCCCGGCTGGCCGGGGGCTGGGGGCTGGGCGGGCTGTGCGGGCTGCTGGGGCGGGTAGGGCTGCCCCGGCATGGCCTGACCGGGCTGTCCCGGCTGGCCCTGCCACGGGGGCTGTCCCGGCGTCTGACCCGGTCCCGGATGGCCGGGCATCGGCGGGGCGGCCTGGGGCGGCGGATTGCCGTTCGCGGTCCACAGCCCCTGCTGCTGCTGAGCGCGGACGAAGTCCTCGGCGATCAGGGCCGCGAGGTTGAAGTACGCCTCACGGGTCTTCGGCCGCATCATGTCCAGGTCGACCTCGGCGCCCGCCGCGAGATGCTCGTCGAACGGCACCACGACCACACCGCGGCAACGGGTCTGGAAGTGCTGCACGATGTCCTCGACCTTGATCATCTTGCCGGTCTCGCGGACTCCGGAGATCACCGTGACCGACCGCTGCACCAAGTCCGCGTAGCCGTGGGCGGACAGCCAGTCCAGCGTGGTCGACGCACTGCTCGCGCCGTCCACCGAGGGGGTCGAAATGATGATCAGCTGATCCGCCAGATCCAGCACTCCGCGCATCGCGCTGTAGAGCAGTCCGGTGCCGGAGTCGGTCAGGATGACCGGGTACTGCCTGCCCAGGACGTCGATCGCCCGGCGGTAGTCCTCGTCGTTGAACGTCGTCGAGACGGCCGGGTCCACGTCGTTGGCCAGGATCTCCAGACCGGAGGGCGCCTGCGAGGTGAAGCGGCGGATGTCCATGTACGAGTTGAGGTACGGGATCGCCTGCACCAGGTCGCGGATGGTCGCCCCGGTCTCCCGCCGCACCCGGCGGCCGAGCGTGCCGGCGTCCGGGTTCGCGTCGATCGCCAGGATCTTGTCCTGCCGCTCGGTGGCCAGCGTCGCGCCGAGCGCGGTCGTCGTCGTGGTCTTGCCGACGCCGCCCTTGAGGCTGATGACCGCTATCCGGTAGCAGGACAGCACCGGGGTGCGGATCAGCTCCAGCTTGCGCTGCCGCTCCGCCTCCTCCTTCCGCGCGCCGAACTTGAAACGCGACGACGCGGCGGGATTGCGGCTGCTCTTGGCCTTCTGCTTGGCGTTGCGCAGCAGACGGTCGGAGGAGAGCTCGACCGCGGCCGTGTAGCCGAGCGGCGCGCCCGGCACGGAGCGCTCCCGCTGGTCGTGGGTCACGGCCGTCGGCCAGGCCCCGCTGGTCCTCGGGTCGGCGGACGGCTGGCCGGGGTGCTGTCCGTACTGGCCCGGCTGTCCCGGCTGCGGGAATCCGTATCCGCCCTGCTGCGGCTGAGGGCCGGGCTGCGGTGCGGCGGCGGGCGGCAGCGGCGCTCCCGGCGCCCCGGACGCTCCGGGCTGTCCCGGCTGCGGAAACCCGTACCCGCCCGGCTGGCCGGGCTGGGGGAAGCCGTAACCGCCCTGCTGGGCCTGTGGGTCGGGCTCCGGCACGGCTGGGGGCGGCAGCGGCGTCCCCTGCGCTCCCGGCTGTCCCGGCTGTCCCGGCTGGGCGGGCTGTGGGAATCCGTATCCGCCCTGCTGCGGCTGAGGGCCGGGCTGCGGTGCGGCGGCGGGCGGCAGCGGCGCTCCCGGCGCCCCGGACGCTCCGGGCTGTCCCGGCTGCGGGAAGCCATAGCCGCCGCCCTGCGGCACAGCCCCGGCAGGGGGCTGAGCGGGCCAGGCAGGGGCGGCCGCAACCCCGCCCTGCTGCGGCTGCTGCACCGCCTGGGCCGGCCACTGCGGTGCGGCGGCGGCGGCCGGCTGGTACGCGGGCCCTTGCGGCGGCGCTCCCGCACCGCCGTCCTGCTGCGCCTGCGCCAGCGGGGCCCACTGCTGTGCAGCCTGCGGGGCCGGTTGCCGCGCGGGCTCGCCGGGCTGCGCCTCCGGGGACTGCGGCTCGTCCGCCGCCTCGGGCCCTTGATTCGCGGCGGCCTCCTCGGCGGTGTCCGACGGCTCTTCGGCCAGGCCGCCGGGCTGCTCGCCCTCGCCCTTGCCTTCGTCCGCGCCGCTCGTTTCTCCGGTGACGTCTGCGGAAGCGCCGCCGGTCCCCGCGCCGGACTCCGCGGCCGTCGGCGCGTCACTCTGCCCGGTCCGTACGTCGGCCGTGGCCTTCCCGCCCTCGACTTCGCTCGCGTCCGCGTCCGCGTCCGTGCTCTGAGCATCCGGAGCAGCCGCGTCCACCGCAGGAGTGGCTCCCGGACCGTCGCCGGCCTGCTCGCCCTGCGTCCGCTCGTTCTGCGGGCCCTCGCCGGGCCCGGACGCGTCCGCGCCGTTCCGGGCGGCTTCCTCCGCCGCCTTCTTCGCGGCGTCCCGCTCCGCGAACTCACGCTTCAGCGCGGCGGGGGAGAAACGCATCGTCATCCCGCTCTCCACATCGCCGCCCCCGAACGGCTCCGCGGCGGCCTCCGGCACGGGCTGCGGCTGCTGCCCATGCGGCGGCACCGGCTCGCGCTGGGGCGTCTGAGGCGCATGAGGCCCCTGAGGGGCCTGCGGAATCTGCTGCTGCGGAGGCTGCGGAGGCTGCGGTGGCGTCTGCTGCGGGAACTGGCCCTGCGGGGGCTGGCCGTGAGGGGGCTGGCCGTGCGGGTTCTGCGCCTGCGCGGGCTGACCGTACGGAGGCTGAGCGTGAGGGGCTTGGCCCTGCGGGGCCTGTATCTGCGGGGGCTGTGCCTCCGGGGGCGTCTGCCCCTGCGGCGTCGGCGGCGTCGGCGCCCAGTTGGGCTCGAAGCCGCTCCCCGCGGGCAGCCCCGGCACCGCCACCGGCGCCCCGTGCGGCGGCGGAGGCGTCGCCCCTGTGCCGCCCGCTCCACCCGAGCCTTCCCCCGACGCGTTCTGCGTGTACCAGGCGGGCGGGGTGTAGTCGATGGTGAACTCACCCGTCAGCTCGGCGGGATCCGCGTCGGACTGATCGTCCACGGGCACGTTCCAGCCCCCGCGGGTCTCGTCCCGATCGCCGTTCACTTTGCCTCCTGGTGTGGTCGAGCACCCTTGTGCCGCGTGATTGGGTGGGGGCGAACGGCAAAATGTCGCATCCGCCCGGCTCTCCCCGCTTGCAACACGGCAGAACCGCTCACGGGTTCGATCCCGCCCCGGTCTATCTGCCGCGCCCGGACCCACCCTAATCGCCGACGCGCGCGCTCCGTCAGGCCCGCCGCAACTCCTCCACTGTCCCGTGCGTCACGCCGCGCGCAACCGTCCGCCCCCGAGTGACCCACCCTCGGCAGAGCGTGAGGAGACCGTCCGGCACCCGGTGCGACTGACGGCCGACGACTGACGGCCCGCGATTGACGGCTTACAGCTGACGGCGGTCAGTCCATCCGGCGCGCGCTGCCCAGCAGTCCGGTCTCGGCGTCCGTCGCCTGAGTCATCACAAAGCGGCGGTCCTTCGCCGTGCACCACAGAGTGACGCCGTCGGCCAGGGTGGACAGCGCCTCGATCTCCGGCCGCGGCAGATGCATGATGCGTCCGATCTGCATCGCCTCATCCGGTGAGACCCGCTGAATGCCGACAAGCGCCGACTTCGCCATCAGCCGCGGCGCGACCGGACTGAGATACGGCAGCAGCGTCACCACCGACTGCCAGGGGGCCGAGACCACCCGGCCGCGCGGCGGCCGCATCCCGCAGTCGCGCACCACCACCACGGGGCTGCCCGCGGACGGCCCCTGTGGCGGCACCCGGCCCACATCGTGCAGCGATATGCACTGCTGCCCGCCGCCGGCCGCCTGTGCCAGCGTGGTCCAGGCGGGACCGCGGCCGGTCTCCACGGTGACTCGTGCGCCGGTCGCCGCCGCGCGCAGCGCCAGCACCTGCGCCGTCCACAGTCCGCCGATCAGCGTGACCTCGTATGCGGTGGGCCGGTTGATGCCGAGCACCGACGGCCTGCCCTCGGCGTCGACGCCGATGACCACGCCGTCGTCGCCGACCGGCAGCGCCAGCGAGTCCAGTTGGTCGACGGGCAGCGTATGCCGCTCGCGGCGGGGGCCGATCAGGCCGAAGCCGATGCGCGGCCTGGCGGTGGGCACAGACATCAGCGGGCTCCCCCGAGCGGCAGAGTGGCGAGCATTCCGGGCAGCTGCTCACGGTCGAGCCGCACCAGGCCGGTCTTGACGCCCCGTGCGGTGCGCTCCAGCTCATGGCGGGCCGCGACCAGCTCCTCGTCGCTGCGCCCGGTGATCCGTATATGACCGGTGACGGTCACACCCTGCCGGTCGCCGCTCCCGAGGGTGAGGCTGAACGTGGTGGCCAGCGCGGGCAGCGAGGTGAGCAGCGCGACGAGCTGCGGCATCGACGCACCGCCGCCGCCCAGCTGCGGCCAGCGGCCCACCCAGTAGGTGGTGTGCCGGCGGTCGTCGACACGCCAGGTGCGGGAGGTCTCCTGGGTGCGCCGCGAGGGCGTTTCGGCGCGGCCCGCCTGGGCGATTGCCAGCGGGCTGGCACAGGACGAGGTGGCCATCGCCGACGTCAGCTCCTCCTCGGTCAGCACCGTCGCCCGGAACCCGGCCCCGGTGAGCCTGCTCGCAAGCTGGTCCGCGGCCCGCACCAGGCACTTCTGCGCGCCTTCGAGGCCGCCGCCGCGCGCCTGCACCGCCTCCGGGCACAGCTCGGGGTCCAGCTTGAGCGCGACCCAGGTGATGCGCAGGGCGGGCGCGCCCGTCTGGGCCTGCAGCGGAACGTAGTTGCGCGCGGCCACCGACTGCTGTGGCAGATGCGGAGCGGGCGCGGGCTGGGTGTGCTGCACGATCTGGGCGGACTCCAGCCGGATGCCGTCGACCTCCAGCACATCCCGTATCAGCGTCAGCGGCAGCGGCCGGGCGGCCCGGTCCTGCCGAAGCGCGGGCCCGTCTGCGGACTCGACCTGGAGCACGGCCGTCAGAAAGGTGCCGTCGCCGATCATCCCGACCGGCCGCCGGTCGCGGTCGCTGTAGGTGTACGTCCGCAGGGCCGGGTCGCACTCGACGATTGGGGCCAGCCCCGGCTCCGTACCCGGCGGGGGCACAAAGGAGGCGGCCTTGCGCCGGCGGGCGCGCAGGGCGAGAACCGTCGCGAGCCACTCCGGCAGCGAGCGGCGGTGCCTGCGCACCACGGCCAGCAGCACCAGCACCGCGGCCGCCGCGCCCGCGGGGACCAGCATCAGCGGGTCCAGCACCCAGGCCGTCAGCAGCAGCGCGGCGGCGACCTCGACCAGTACGAGCTGTTGCAGTCGGAACGATCCGAAGTGTCCGGGGCGTCCATGGAGCCGCGGCACGGCCGGCACCGGCCCCTGGGGCGGGGTCTGCGCGGGCGGCCGCGCGGACGGGCGCCCGCGG
The DNA here is from genome assembly GCF_026420845.1 of Streptomyces sp. PR69. GTDB lineage: Bacteria > Actinomycetota > Actinomycetes > Streptomycetales > Streptomycetaceae > Streptomyces. The sequence goes on from NZ_JAOWCB010000041.1 coordinate 21,529, forward strand.
GCGCCGCGAGGCGCGGGACGCGTCCGCGTCGCGGATGCCGTCATCACGCCACCCCCCGGTTCATAAGGCCCCACTTCATCCCGATCACCCCTGTCCGCCCCCGTCGGGCAAGGCTCTTGGCGGCTGGATCACCCTACCCGCCCCATGAGCGCCGTCGATCAACAGGCATAGTAGGGGGCCGGTCCGACAATCAGGGCCCGGGGGACCGCGCTCATCACAGGGCCCCCACGGGGAGACAGCGCCTTTTTCATCAATGGGGACTCATGGCATCACGGCGGGATGAGCTCAACGCGTACACCTTTGCGAAGAAGCGCACGGTGGCGGCATTCCTCCAGCCGTCGCCCACGGGAACCGAGGAGGGCGCGCCGCGCCCCCTGCGGGCTGTGGTCCCCGGTCTGATCGTGGGCGCGCTGGTCCTGGCGGGCTTCGGCGCGTTCGGCATGTTCAAGCCCAAGGCCCCGAAGGACTGGGCGCAGCCCGGCGCCAAGGTCATCGTCGGCAAGGACTCCACCACCCGCTATGTCGTCCTGACCACCGGCAAGGGCAAGGACAAGAAGACCCTGCTGCACCCGGTGCTGAACCTCGCCTCGGCCCGGCTGCTGCTCAATCCGCAGGAGTTCGGCGTCATCCAGGTCAGCGACGACATCCTGGACGCGGGCAAGCCGCCGCGCGGCCCGATCCTCGGCATTCCGTACGCGCCCGACCGGCTGCCCGCCGCCAAGGAGGCGGACAAGGACAAGCGGTGGGCGGTGTGCGAGCAGCCGGGCGGCGGCAGGAGCAGGTCCGTGCAGAAGGCCGCGTTCGTCTTCGGGGACCGCGATCTGAAGCTGACCGAGGGCAAGAACCGCCTCACCGGCGGCGAAGTCCTCTATGTCCAGGGCCAGAAGGGTTCGCCGCGCTATCTGGTCGACGCCTCCGGCACCAAATATCTCGTACGGGGCACCGAGGCGGACGCCGAGGTGCTCACCCGCACCCTGGTCGGCGAGCGCAAGGAGCCGCAGCAGGTCACCGACGACTGGCTGGCCACGCTGCACGAGGGCAGCCCCGTCGACTTCCCGCGGATTCCCGGCCCGGTCGGCGAGAGCGCGGGCGCGGGCGGGGGCCTGACCGGGACGCAGGACCGGGTCGGCATGGTGCTCAAGGCCCCGACCGGCACCGGGCCTCAGCATTATGTCGTGCTGCCGGGCAAGGTGCAGCCCGTCTCGGACTTCACCGCCTGGCTGCTCATCAACTCGCCGCAGACCGCGGGTCTCGACATGGCGGGCGAGGCGGCCGCCGTCGACGCGGCCTCTTTCACCCCCGACACCGAGGTCTTCGGCGAGGGGCTGCGCTGGCCCGAGCTGAAGGCCAAGCAGGTCAACTCCGCGGACGGTGAGCGGGACACCGTCTGCAGCGTGCTGCGGAAGGTCGACGGCAAGGGCCGTACGACCCTGTCCACCTGGGCCGGCTCCAGCTACCCCGCAGAGATCACCGCGGGCGGCACCAGCACCTATGTCACCCCCGGCTCCGGCCTGCTCTACACCCAGGTCCAGGGCAAGCAGACCAAGCCGGACGGCTCCCTCTTCCTGGTCACGGACACCGGTCTGCGGTACGCGGTGCAGGCCAACGGCGACAGCAGCATGGAGCGTTCCGACATCGGGGCCGGCGGTCGGGAGCAGCCGTCGGACGGCCGTCCGGAGCCCAGCCAGGCGCAGGTGCGGCTCGGCTATGAGAACGTCACCCCGGCGCTGGTGCCGATCGTGTGGTCGGAGTTCCTGTCCAAGGGGCCGCGGCTGGACACCAACAGCGCACGTCAGCCGCAGGGCTCGTAAAAAGGGGGAACCGTGCCCGCACCATCTCGCAAGGCCGCGCTGCTGGCCGCCGCGACGGCGCTCTGCGGCGGCGGCCTGGGCGCCGCGCCGCCCGCCTTCGCCGTCGCGCCGCCCGCCGTCGCGCCGCCCGCCGTCGCCGTCGGGGCCGCCCCGGCCGGGCTCGACGGCAGCGGCGAATGCACCTTCCCCATGAGGAAGCAGATCGAGGGCATCCCCTGGCCGCTTCAGCGGGTGCTGCTCGATGAGCTCTGGCAGGACACCAAGGGCAAGGGCATACGCGTCGCCGTTGTCGACACCGGCGTCGACAACGACAATCCGCAGCTCAAGGCGGCCGTCGACGCCTCCGCGGGCAAGGATCTGCTCAAGCCAGACAAGGAAGCCGGGAGCGACGACAAGCGGGGCAAGACCGACGGCACCGTCGACGAGGTCGGCCACGGGACCAAAGTCGCGGGCATCATCGCCGCCCGCCCCCGCAAGGGAACCGGCTTCGTGGGACTGGCGCCCGAGGCGACGATCATCCCGATCCGCCAGAACGACGAGAAGAACAGCGGCAACGACCGGACGATGGCGGTCGCGATCGACCATGCGATCGCCAAGGGCGCCCATGTGATCAATATCTCCCAGGACACCACCAAGCCGCTGACCACACAGTCGCCGCTCGGCAAGGCCGTCCAGCGGGCCCTGGACAAGGAGATCGTGGTCGTCGCCTCCGCGGGCAACGACGGCCTGGACGGCAAGGTCAAGAACACCTATCCGGCCGCCTTCCCCGGCGTCCTCGCCGTCGCCTCCTCCGACCGCAACAACGAACGCGCCGCGTTCTCCCAGGCGGGGGAGTTCGTGGGCGTCGCAGCCCCGGGCGTGGACGTCGTCTCCACCGTCCCCGGCAACGGCCAGTGCATCGACAACGGCACCAGCTTCTCCGCCCCGTATGTCGCCGGGGTCGCGGCCCTGCTGAAGGCCAAGTTCCCCCAGTGGAAGGCGCATCAGATCGTCGCTCAGATCGAGCAGACCGCGGAGCGCACCATCAACGGCCGTGACGACTACGTCGGCTGGGGCGTCGTCGACCCGGTCCGCGCCCTCGAAGCGGACGCCGACCGTCCGCCTGAGGCCCCGCACGCCGACCCCGGCCCGCCCAAGCCGCCCGCGCCCGAACCGGCCCATCTGGCCATGACGGAGACTCCGCAGGAACGCAGGGAGCGCTATGCAACCTATGCGCTGGGCATCGGCGTCGTACTGGTGGCGGTGATCTCCGGGACGGCGGTCGTCATCCGGGACACTCGGCGCAGAAGGGCCCACTGAGCCAAGCCCCCTTGAGGGGCTTTGCAGTTGGAACACCAGTTTCCAACTGACTAGAGTGACCGCCGGACACCAGTTGCACTGGTCCGGCACGGGGGCGGCATCCATTCGGCTTCCGTCACAGTCACTGTCGCAGGAAGAAGGGGAAAGATGTCGGACGAAAATCTCAAGGTAACCAGTTCTGAGATCACAGAGCTGGCGCGCAAGATCAATGCCTTCCAGGCGGAGCTCAATGCGCGCATCACGTCGCTGAACGGTGTCGTCGACCGCATCCAGGCGGGCTGGAAGGGCGCGGCCAGCCAGGCGTACGACGTCGTGCAGAGCGACCTGAACAAGCAGCTGCGCAATGTTCAGCGAGACCTGGACAACCTGGAGAACCTGGTCAAGATGAGCGCCGACGGCTTCGACGCCCAGGAGATCGAGCGCATCAAGTCCTTCCAGGGCATGGAGCGGACCCAGGGCAGCAGCGCCATCCTCAGCCTCTGATCCGGTTGCCTTCGCTGAACTTCGTCACTAGGAGCACATCATGACCACTGCCGTCAATTACGACACCGTGACCCAGGCGGCCAGGGACGTCCGCGGCACCGCCTCGCACCTGAACGAGCAGCTGCGCATCCTCATGGGGCAGGTCGCCAACGTCGCCCAGGGCTGGACCGGTGAGACCCGGGAGGCGTACGTCACCATCCAGGGCAACGTCGGCAAGGACATGGACGGTCTCAACCAGGACCTGGCCAAGATCGCCGCCCTGTTGGACCAGTCCGTCATCGGCTACCAGGACACGGACAAGGGCAACGCCGCCCGTTTCCGCATGATGCACTGAGACGCCCTGAGCCGTACCGGCTCACGCACGAAGGGGGGTTGCCCGCGCTCGCGGGCAACCCCCCTTTGCCGTATCGGCCGGGCCGGCCGGCGGTCTACTGGAGGTCGAACTCGCCGTCCCGCGCCCCGAGGACGAACGCCCGCCACTCCGCCTCCGTGTACCGCAGCACCGTGTCGGGGTCCAGCGAAGAACGCATGGCGACGGCCCCGCCGGGCAGGTGGGCGATCTCCACCCGCTCCTCGTCCTCACTCGTCCCCGGAGCGCTCAGCCACTCGACGCCGGAGATGTCGAGCGCGTACAGCTCATCCTTCTGGCGTTCCTTCTCACTTGCGTCAGCCATTGGCGCGGTCCCCTCCCGAGGGTGCGGCGAACGAGTTGCAGTGTCACCCTACTCCGGCGCGGCGACTATCCGTGCTGGTCCGGCAACAGGCCCAGCTGCACCAGCGGCGTGCCGCGTCGGCGCGAGACGAACGTGCCACGGCCCTGCGGCATCGGACGCGCCCGCACATTGCCGAGGATGTCGCCCTCCGCGGGATCGCCCGACATGATCACGCCCTGGGCGCCCAGCTCCTTCATACGCTGCATGACCGGCTCGTACATGGCTCGCGAAGCCCCGGCCGAATTACGGGCGATGATGAAGCGGATGCCCACGTCCCGCGCGAACGGCAGATGTTCCACCAGCACCGAGAGCGGATTGCCGGAGTTGGTCGTCACCAGCTCATAGTCATCGATGATCACAAAGAGCTGCGGCCCGGTCCACCAACTGCGGTCCCGCAGCTGCTGCGGAGTGATGTCCGGCTGCGGCGCCCGCTTCTCCATCAGCGAGCTGATCGCGTTCATATGGACTTCCATGGACGACGCCATCGGCGCGTACTCCAGCAGATGGGACGACGGCACCGCCTCCAGCATCGTGCGCCGGTAGTCGCCGACCATGATGCGCGCCTCTTCGGGGGTGTACCGCTCGCAGATCTGCTTGCCGAGCAGCCGCAGCAGATTCGTCTTGCCCGACTCGCTCTCACCGAAGACCAGGAAGAACGGGTCCGTCTCGAAGTCGACGAACACCGGCTCCAGGTTGGTCTCGTCGATGCCGATGGCCACGCCGTGCTGCGGGTACTCGAAGCCCTTCGGCAGCCGGTCCGCTTCCAGCTTGCGCGGCAGCAGCCGGATCGGCGGGGCCGGCGGGCCCGCCCAGGCGCTCTTGACGGCCTCGACGAAGGCCGCTGAGCCGTCCGCGAGGTCCATGGCCGAGCTGCTTCCGTCGATCCGCGGCAGCGCGCTCATGAAGTGCAGCTTCTCCGGAACCTGGCCGCGCCCCGGCACGCCCGCCGGAACGTTGGCCGCGACCTTGCGGTCGAACTCGGAGTCCATCACATCACCGAGCCGCAGCTCCAGACGCCCCAGCATCTGGTCCTTGAGCGCCGCCCGCACCTCCATATAGCGCGCCGCGGTGATCACCACATGGACGCCATAGCCGAGACCGCGGGCCGCGATGTCCGCGACGATGCCGTCCAGACCCTCGTAGTCGTTCTTGAACGGGCCCCAGCCGTCGATGACCAGGAAGACATCGCCCCATGCCTCACCGGGCAGCTCACCCGCCGCCCGCTTGCGCCGGTAGGTGGCGATGGAGTCGATGCCCTGGGCGCGGAAGAACTCCTCGCGCCTGTTGAGCACGCCCAGCACCTCGGCGACCGCGCGGCGCACCCGCTCCGGGTCCAGCCGGGAGGCGACCCCGCCCACATGCGGCAGGTCCGCCAGCGACGAAAGACCGCCGCCGCCGAAGTCCAGCGCATAGAACTGCACCTCGGACGGCGTGTGGGTGAGCGCGAACGACGAGATCAGCGTCCGCATCAGCGTCGACTTCCCGGACTGCGGACCGCCGACTGCCATCATGTGGCCCGCCGCACCCGAGAAGTCCCGGTACAGCACCTCACGCCGCTGCTCGAATGGCTTGTCGATCAGTCCGAGCGGCACCGTGAGACCTCCCGGCCGCGTGTACTCCGTCGCCGTGAGCCCCCGGTCCTGCGTCGGGGCGAGCCCCGGCAGCAGCTGGTCCAGCGAGGGCGCCGTGTCCAGCGGCGGCAGCCACACCTGGTGCGCGGGCACGCCCTGGCCCTCCAGCCGGCGCACGATCACATCGAGCACCGTGTCCGCCAGCGCGTCGTCCTCCTCGTCCGCCGCCGACCGGGACGCGGCCGCCGCCGGATCGGGCGCCGCGTACACCACCGGCACCGGGGCCGCCGTGAACAGCACCGGCCGCCGCTCCACCGGAAACTGGCCCACCGGCAGCTCGGGACCGCCCGTGCGGTACGTCCCCGACACATACGCCGCCTTGAAGCGGGTCATCTCCTCCGTGCCGAACTTCAGATAGCCCGAACCGGGCACCGACGGCAGATGGTAGGCGTCGGGCACGCCGATCGCCGCCCGCGACTCGGCCGCCGAGAACGTCCGCAGACCGATCCGGTACGACAGATAGGTGTCCAGACCGCGCAGCTTGCCCTCCTCCAGACGCTGCGAGGCCAGCAGCAGATGCACGCCCAGCGACCGGCCGATACGGCCGATCTGGATGAACATGTCGATGAAGTCCGGCTTGGCCGTGAGCAGCTCGGAGAACTCGTCGAGCACCAGCACCAGCGACGCCAGCGGCTCCAGCGGAGCGCCAGCCGCCCGCGCCTTCTCGTAGTCGTGGATGTTCGCGTAGTTGCCGGACTTGTGCAGCAGCTCCTGACGGCGCTGCAGCTCGCCGCGGATCGCGTCGCCCATGCGGTCGACCAGCGTCAGATCGTCGGACAGATTGGTGATGACCGCCGCCACATGCGGCATCTGCGACATGCCCGCGAACGTCGCGCCGCCCTTGAAGTCCGCGAGGACGAAATTCAGCGTCTCCGAGGAGTGCGTGACCGCGAGCCCCAGCACCAGGGTGCGCAGCAGCTCGGACTTGCCGGAACCGGTCGCGCCCACACACAGCCCGTGCGGGCCCATGCCCTCCTGCGCGGCCTCCTTCAGATCCAGCATCACCGGCTGGCCGTCCTCGCCCACGCCGATCGGCACCCGCAGCCGCTCCGCGGTCGACCGCGGCCGCCAGGTGCGCGCCACATCGATGCCCGCCGCGTCCCCCAGGTTCAGCAGATCCGTGAAGTCCAGGTTCGCCAGCAGCGGTTCGTCGTCGTCGCCCCCGCCCATCCGCAGCGGCGCCAGCTGACGCCCGAGCGCCTCGGCCGCCGGCAGCGACATGGCGTCCGGCACACCCTCGTACGCCACCCCCGCGCCCGACTCCAGCCGCAGCCGCCCCGGACGCACCACGACCGACAGACCGCCGCGCGGCTCCTCCAGCTCGCCCGGGACCACCTCGACGATGGTGACGCCCTGCAGCCCCTCGGCCGCCGCGAACAGCGAGTCAGGCGGCACCATCCCGCCGTCCAGCACCACGATCACATGCGGCTGGTCCAGCACCGGCGAGCCATCACGGCTGAAGCGCGGACGTCCGTCCAGCTTGCTGTGCATCAACTGCTCCAGCTCGCCCAGGTCATCCCCGAACAGCCGCTTCGTGCCCGCGCCGTCCAGCTGGCCCGGCACCTGCGTATGCGGCAGCCACTTCGTCCAGTCCCAGCGCTCCTGGGCGCTCCGCGACGCCACCACCGCGACCACCAGATCCTCGGGGGAGTGCAGCGTCACCAGCTGCGCGACCATGGCACGCGCCGTGGACTGCGCGGACTCCGGCTCCCCGGAGACCGTCACGTGGTAGAAGGCGCGCAGCGACACCGCCATCGGCAGCCCGTCCAGCGAGCCGTGCACCGCGAGGAACCGCTGCATCGCACCGGCCGCCAGCGGCTCCAGCTCATCCACCGGAGCGGTGTCCGGCGCTATCAGCGGCGTCGCCAGCTGCTGCGCCCCCAGACCGATGCGCACCTGTGCGAAGTCGTCGTCCCCCACGCGCCGTTCCCACAGCCGCGACCCCTCGGCCACCACCGACCACAGCTGCTCGGGAGAGGGGTGCAGATACAGCTGCGCATCGCGCTGCCTGCGCGCCGTCTTGCGCACCGTACGCCGCGTCTGCGCCAGGTATTTGAGATAGTCGCGCCGCACATCGGCCATTTGCCCCTGCGTACCGCGGCGGTAGCGGACCACCTGGGCCACGATCATCGCGACCGTCGAGACCAGCATCAGCACACCCATGATGCGCATGAAGGGAGGGGCCTGCGGCGAGAAGAAGAAGACCACCGACGAGCCCATGCCGAGCACCGGCAGGACCTGCATCAGCATGCCCTCCTGCTGGCCACGCGGCAGCTCGGGAGGAGCCTGAAGGGTCAGCTCGTCCGTGGGCACTTCAGGCGGCAGCGCCCTGGGCGGGCGTTTCACGACGATCTGGCTCACCGGAGCATCAATCCCTCAGTACGGCAGAAGGCGGTCCGGCAGTGCTGCGCCGACGCCCCCGCGACGTCTTCTGCTGGCGGAACCCGACTCCGCGCGACGGCGATCCTACTTGCAGCCGCCGACACCGCCGCCCGGTAGGGTGGCGCGCGCAGTCACGGCGCACTGCCCGGAGGCGAGGCCGCGCTCAGCGTGCGCAACCGCGAATCAAACCCGGTCGCCCGCCCGGAGCTTGCCCGGAGCACACCGGGCGCCCGCCCGGGGTGCGCAACCGCGAATCAGCCGGCGGATCAGCCGCGAACCAGGGGGTCCAGAAACGTGAGTACGACCGCAACGACCGGCTTCTGCCGCGTCACCGTCGTGGCGCCCGACAGCCGTATCGACGTCGCACTCCCCGAGGACATCGCCGTCGCCGACGTCTACCCGGAGATCCTGCGCCTCACCGGCCAGAGCCAGGACCCCGGCACCCCCACCGGCTACCACCTGGTGCGCCGTGACGGCACCGTGCTCGACAGCGCACGCTCGCTCGCCGCCCAGCGGGTCCTCGACGGCGAGATCCTCAGCCTGCGCCCCTTCGCCGAATCCCTCCCCCCGGCGGTCTTCGACGACGTCTCCGACGCCGTCGCCTCCGCCGTCGTACGCGACCGCCGGCTGTGGAGCGACGACCTGCTGCGCACCGCCGGACTCGTCGGCGGAGTGCTGCTGCTCGTCCTGATGGGCTTCGTCCTGTGGTTCGCCGACCCCGTCCGGCACGACATGCACAGCCTGCCCGGAGTCATCGCGGGCGCGGCCGGCGTGCTGCTCACCGCCTTCGCCGGAGTGCGCGCCCGCGTCTACGCCGACCGGGCCACCGCCGTCGCCCTGGGGCTCGGCGCGCTGCCCCTGCTGCTGATCGGCGGCTCCGGGATCATCGGGCCCGACGCGGGCGGCGGCCCCGGAAAGCTTCAGTTCCTGCTCGGCTGTGTCACGGTGCTGATCGCCTCCGTCGCCCTGGTCGCGCTCACCCCGAGCGGCGACGCCGCCTTCGTCGCCACCACCTTCCTCGCCGCCGTCGGCACGCTCGCCACTTTCATCGCGATCCTCACCGAGGCCTCCGCCACCTCGACCGCCGCGGTGGTCGCACCCGTCGCCGTCGGCCTCGTCGCTTTCCTGCCCGGCCTGTCCGCCCGGTTCGCCCGGCTGCCCATCGGATACGCCTCCCCGCACAGCGCCGCCGCCGACGCGTTCGACGCCGACCCCGACGAGACGGGCGGCGTCCCCGACGCCGAGCCCGTCGACGCCGACCGCATCGCCGCCCAGGCCCGCCGCGGCCACGAGATGCTCCTCGGCCTCGTCGGCGGCTGCGCCGCGGCCGTCGTGGGCTGCGCCGCCGTCCTCGGCTTCGCCGACGGCATCTGGGCGCAGCTCCTCGCCCTCGCCGCCGGTCTCGCCATGCTGCTGCGCGCCCGGCTCTTCCGGTACACCTCACAGGTCGCCTGCGCCCTGGTCGCCGGTCTCGCCGCCATCGCCCTGCTGATCCTCGGCCTGTCCCTGAACCCGCCCGCCGCTCTGCTCCAGGACCTGCTGATGTACGGGGACCGGGGCGGACTCGACATCCGCACCGTCTGGCTCACCGCCGCGGTCGCCGCGGGCGCCGCGCTGCTCACCGCGATCGGCCTGGTCATCCCCAAGAAGGGCCTGTCCCCGTTCTGGGGCCGTCTGCTCGACCTCGCGGAGGGCGCCGTGCTGCTCTCCCTCGTGCCGCTCTGCCTAGCCGTCCTGGACGTCTACAGCGCCGCCCGCTCCCTGACGAGCTGAGCGGAGGGAACGGCTCCCGGGGGCTGGTACGCTGTGTGACGGCCGTTTGTGTACGCAATCCCCGGAGCCCCCGGCTCTGGGCGCAGCGCTCATCGGACCTTCGCCTCCGAGTCACGGAAGCTCCCCTGAGACCAAGACCAGGGGCACTCGCGGGCGCACGAACACGAAGGAGTTCCGAGTGTCTCTCGACGCCGCCACGAAGAAGCAGATCATGGCCGAGTTCGGCACCAAGGAGGGCGACACCGGCTCCCCCGAGGTCCAGGTCGCGCTGCTCTCCCGCCGCATCTCGGACCTGACCGAGCACCTCAAGACCCACAAGCACGACCACCACTCCCGCCGTGGTCTGCTGATCCTGGTCGGTCAGCGCCGCCGCCTGCTGCAGTACCTGGCCAAGAAGGACATCCAGCGCTTCCGTGCGCTGGTCGACCGCCTCGGCATCCGCCGCGGCGCGGCCGGCGCCAAGTAAGACGCTGTGAAGGGAGCGGTTCCCACTCGACAGGGGGCCGCTCCCTTCGCCGTATGCGCGGCCGCTTGTCCACAGCTGCCGTCGCTCTGCGTGCGTGACCTCCCGGAAGGGAACTAGTCTGGTCGCGCAGAGCAAAACGAGGAGAAGCCGCCTCACCGCCGGCCGCCGGTCCTCGGTAGTGGCCCCCGGAGCCATCACCCCGGGTGCTTCGATCGAAGACCGGCCCGCAAAGCGAAGCGCTTCTCCGCCCCGCCCCCGCCACACGGGCGACCGGGCGACAGACGAAACGTAGGAGAAAACGCTAGTGGAGAACGAGACCCACTACGCCGAGGCCGTCATCGACAACGGCTCCTTCGGCACCCGCACCATCCGCTTCGAGACGGGCCGCCTGGCCAAGCAGGCCGCCGGCTCCGCCGTGGCGTATCTGGACGACGAGACCATGGTCCTGTCGGCCACCACCGCTTCCAAGAACCCCAAGGACCAGCTCGACTTCTTCCCCCTGACGGTGGACGTCGAGGAGCGGATGTACTCCGCCGGCAAGATCCCCGGCTCCTTCTTCCGCCGTGAGGGCCGCCCCTCCGAGGACGCCATCCTCACCTGCCGGCTGATCGACCGGCCGCTGCGCCCCTCCTTCAAGAAGGGCCTGCGCAACGAGATCCAGGTCGTTGAGACGATCATGGCCCTCAACCCCGACCACCTCTACGACGTGGTCGCCATCAACGCCGCCTCCTGCTCCACGCAGCTCGCGGGCCTGCCCTTCTCCGGCCCGATCGGCGGCACTCGCGTCGCCCTGATCAAGGGCCAGTGGGTCGCCTTCCCGACGCACACCGAGCTGGAGGACGCCGTCTTTGACATGGTCGTCGCCGGCCGTGTCCTGCCGGACGGCGATGTCGCGATCATGATGGTCGAGGCCGAGGCCACCGAGAAGACGGTCGAGCTTGTCAAGGGCGGCGCCGAGGCGCCGACCGAGGAGATCGTCGCCGCCGGGCTTGAGGCCGCCAAGCCCTTCATCAAGGTCCTGTGCAAGGCCCAGTCGGACCTCGCCGCCAAGGCCGCCAAGCCGACCGGCGAGTTCCCGGTCTTCCTCGACTACGAGGACGACGTCCTGGAGGCGCTCACCGCCGCCGTCCGCCCCGAGCTGGCCCAGGCGCTGACCATCGCCGGCAAGCAGGAGCGCGAGGCGGAGCTCGACCGCGTCAAGCAGCTCGCCGCCGAGAAGCTGCTTCCGGAGTTCGAGGGCCGCGAGAAGGAGATCTCCGCCGCCTACCGCTCGCTGACCAAGACCCTGGTCCGTGAGCGCGTCATCAAGGAGAAGAAGCGCATCGACGGCCGCGGCGTCACGGACATCCGTACGCTCGCCGCCGAGGTCGAGGCCATCCCGCGGGTCCACGGCTCCGCCCTGTTCGAGCGCGGCGAGACCCAGATCCTGGGCGTCACCACGCTCAACATGCTGCGCATGGAGCAGATGCTGGACACCCTCTCCCCGGTGACCCGCAAGCGCTTCATGCACAACTACAACTTCCCGCCGTACTCCACCGGCGAGACCGGCCGCGTCGGCTCCCCCAAGCGCCGTGAGATCGGCCATGGCGCGCTCGCCGAGCGCGCGCTCGTGCCGGTGCTGCCCACGCGCGAGGAGTTCCCGTACGCCATCCGCCAGGTCTCCGAGGCGCTCGGCTCCAACGGCTCCACCTCCATGGGCTCCGTCTGCGCCTCCACCATGTCGCTGCTGAACGCCGGTGTGCCGCTCAAGGCCCCCGTCGCCGGCATCGCCATGGGCCTGATCTCCCAGGAGGTCGACGGCGAGACCCACTACGTCACCCTCACCGACATCCTCGGTGCGGAGGACGCCTTCGGCGACATGGACTTCAAGGTGGCCGGCACCAAGGAGTTCGTCACCGCCCTCCAGCTCGACACCAAGCTGGACGGCATCCCGGCCTCCGTCCTGGCCGCGGCCCTCAAGCAGGCCCGTGACGCCCGCCTCCACATCCTGGACGTGATGATGGAAGCGATCGACACCCCGGACGAGATGTCCCCCAACGCCCCGCGGATCATCACCGTCAAGATCCCCGTGGACAAGATCGGCGAGGTCATCGGCCCCAAGGGCAAGATGATCAACCAGATCCAGGAGGACACCGGCGCCGACATCACGATCGAGGACGACGGCACCATCTACATCGGCGCCGCCGACGGCCCGGCCGCCGAGGCCGCCCGCGCCACGATCAACGGCATCGCCAACCCGACCATGCCGGAGGTCGGCGAGCGCTACCTGGGCACGGTCGTCAAGACCACCACCTTCGGCGCGTTCGTCTCCCTGCTCCCCGGCAAGGACGGCCTGCTGCACATCTCGCAGATCCGCAAGCTCGCCGGCGGCAAGCGCGTGGAGAACGTCGAGGACGTGCTCGCGGTGGGCTCCAAGGTCCAGGTGGAGATCGCGGAGATCGACTCCCGCGGCAAGCTCTCCCTCATCCCCGTGATCGAGGGTGAAGAAGGCGACGAGGCGAAGGACGACGCCGCCAAGTGACCTCCCGTAGTCCCCGGCCGACGGCCCGCACCTCCCCGGAGGCGCGGGCCGTCGCCCGTACCCAAACGCTCCTCAAGGGCAAGGACGGCATCGGCACCGTCCGCCGCACCACCCTCCCCGGCGGACTGCGCATCGTCACCGAAACCCTGCCCTCCGTACGGTCGGCGACCTTCGGCATCTGGGCGCACGTCGGCTCCCGCGACGAGACGCCGTCGCTCGGCGGCGCCACGCACTATCTTGAGCATCTGCTGTTCAAGGGCACACAGCGGCGCTCCGCCCTCGACATCTCCGCCGCCATCGACGCCGTCGGCGGCGAGATGAACGCCTTCACGGCCAAGGAGTACACGTGCTACTACGCGCGGGTACTCGACACCGATCTGCCGCTCGCCATCGACGTCGTCTGCGACATGCTCACCGGCTCGCTGATCCACCAGGAGGACGTCGACGCCGAGCGCGGCGTGATCCTCGAAGAGATCGCGATGACGGAGGACGACCCGAGCGACTGCGTCCACGATCTGTTCGCCCGCACCATGTTCGGCGACACCCCGCTCGGCCGCCCCGTCCTGGGCACCGTCGACACCGTGAGCGCGCTGACCGCCGACCGCGTGCGCCGCTTCTACAAGAAGCACTACGACCCCACCCACCTGGTCGTGGCCGCCGCGGGCAACGTCGACCACGCTGCCGTCGTACGCCAGGTCCGCCGCGCCTTCGACAGGGCCGGCGCCCTCGGCGACACCGCCGCGCTGCCGCTCGCCCCGCGCGACGGCCACCGCTCCCTGCGCACCGCCGGCCGGGTCGATCTGATCGACCGCAGGACCGAGCAGGTCCATGTCGTCCTCGGCATGCCCGGCCTCGCCCGCACCGACGAGCGCCGCTGGGCCATGGGCGTCCTCAACACCGCCCTCGGCGGCGGCATGTCCTCCCGTCTCTTCCAGGAGGTCCGGGAGAAGCGCGGCCTCGCCTACAGCGTGTACTCATACACCTCCGGCTTCGCCGACTGCGGGCTCTTCGGCGTGTACGCGGGCTGCCGCCCCAGCCAGGTCCACGACGTGCTCAAGATCTGCCGCGGCGAACTGGAGCGCGTCGCCGCCGAAGGACTGCCGGACGACGAGATCGCCCGTGCCGTCGGACAGCTCTCCGGCTCCACCGTCCTCGGGCTTGAGGACACCGGCGCGCTGATGAACCGCATCGGCAAGAGCGAGCTGTGCTGGGGCGCCCAGATGTCCGTCGACGACATGCTCGCGAAAATAGCCGCGGTCACACCCGACGACGTACGCGCCGTCGCCGCCGACGTCCTGGGACGGCGTCCCTCGCTGTCGGTGATCGGCCCGCTGAAGGACAAACAGGCCGACCGACTGCACGAAGCCGTTTCCTAGATCCTTCTCGTAGGGAGAGCAAGAGCAATGAGCAAGCTGCGCGTGGCCGTCCTCGGAGCCAAGGGGCGGATCGGCTCCGAAGCCGTACGGGCCGTGGAGGCCGCCGAGGACATGGAACTGGTCGCGGCGCTCGGACGCGGCGACAAGCTGGAGACCCTCGTCGACCAGGGGGTCCAGGTCGCGGTCGAGCTGACCACTCCCGCCTCGGTGATGGGCAACCTCGACTTCCTGGTACGCCACGGCATCCACGCCGTCGTCGGCACCACCGGCTGGACCGACGAGCGCCTCGCGCATCTGCGCACCTCCCTCGACGCCGCGCCGCAGACCGGTGTGCTCATCGCGCCCAACTTCTCCATCGGCGCGGTCCTCACCATGAAGTTCGCGCAGATCGCCGCGCCCTACTTCGAGTCGGTCGAGGTCGTCGAGCTGCACCACCCGAACAAGGCCGACGCTCCTTCGGGCACCGCCACCCGCACCGCCCAGCTGATCGCCGCGGCCCGCGCGGAGGCCGGCTGCGCCCCGCAGCCCGACGCCACGACGACCGCCCTGGACGGCGCCCGCGGCGCGGACGTCGACGGTGTGCCGGTGCACGCCGTACGGCTCCGCGGCCTGCTGGCCCACCAGGAGGTGCTGCTCGGCGGGGAGGGCGAGACCCTCACCGTCCGCCATGACTCGCTGCACCACAGCAGCTTTATGCCGGGCATCCTGCTGGGCGTCCGCCGAGTGGTGGGCGCCCCGGGCCTGACCTTCGGCCTGGAACACTTCCTCGACCTGGGCTGAGCGGACCGCCATGCGCGCAAAGATCACGTACTTCATCACGGCTGCCGTCCTGGTCGTCTACTTCGTCCTGGTCGGCAGCCGGGGCCTGCTCCTGATCCAGGAGGGCACCGCGCTCACCGTCACCTTCGGGGTCGCGGTGCTGATCCTGCCGCTGATCGGCGTCTGGTTCCTCTGGAAGAACACCCAGTTCGTCACCAAGGCCAACAAGCTGGCCGCACAGCTGGAGTCAGAGGGCGGACTGCCGGTCGACGAACTGGTGCGCACCCCGAGCGGCCGTATCGACCGGGAATCGGCGGACGCGGTCTTTGCCAGACGGCGCGCCGAGACGGAGGACGCCCCCGACGACTGGCGCTGCTGGTTCCGCCTCGCCGTGGCCTACCACGACGCCCGCGACACCCCACGCGCCCGCAAGGCGATGCAACACGCGATCGCCCTCCACGAGCGCCGCGCCTGACCCAACCGGGGGCTCCGCCCCCGGACCCCCGCGCCTCAATCTCCCCCAGCTACCGCTGGGCGGTACCCCCAGGCGAGGCTCATTTGAGCCCGTCCGGCGTTTGAGGACACGGCCGGAGGCCGTACGGGGGTCTGGGGGCTTGCCCCCAGTTACGACCGGTACTCGGCCGCCCACGCCTCCACCGCATCCGCGGCCCGGTCAAACGCCACCGCCCGCGCCAGAAAATCCGCGTTGTGGTCCGTGAGCAGCGGCACCGCCCCACCCGCCCCGCCCCGCCGGACGAGGACCAGCGCCTGCCCCTGCACGGTGCGCGGCATGCCCAGCCAGCGCACCGGCTGCTGCACCGTCCGTACGGCCTCGACCTCGCCCCACGCCAGCGTGGCGGTGGCGAAGAACCTCACCCGCCGCAGACCATGGCGGCTCACCCACACGCCCATACGCAGCAGCCGCAGCGCCACCGCGACGAGGGCGAGCCCCACGCCCAGGCATACCGCGGCGCCGTCCAGGGCCCCGGCAAAGGCGACGATCATCGCCGCGAGGAACACGAACGAGGCCAGGAGCAGCAGCAGCGCGGCCGTGCCCACCCGCCAGGGGCCCGGCCGGTAGGGGCGTCGCCACTCGTCGTGGTCGTCGAAGGGCAGCGCGGCGTCGGATGGATCCGCGTCGAATGTACGGTCGGCCGTCAGAAAGGGCAGGGGCACGACGGTTCCTCACTCACCAGCGCACGCGGGACGGCGCACTCGTTTGCACTCATTGGGCTGTGACCGGTGAGGCTATCGAGGCGGTCCCGGGCCGACCACGTCAGGGGCGGCCTGATCAGCGCCCGCCTGATCAGCGCCCGTCGGTGGCCGTGGACTGCTGCGTATGCCCCGGCGACTGGCTGGTCTCCAGCGCGGGCAGCCCGAAGAGCAGCGAGCCGACCAGTCCGGACACGAGGGTCAGCCCGATCAGCGTACGGCCCGCGAGCTGAGAGAAGCTGGGACGTTCGCGCGGCGGAGGAGTGACGTTACTGCGGAAGCGATCGGCATCCGCGACGAATGCGAACGGAACGGCCTCTCGCCGGCTGAACATGAGGGTGCCCTCCTCAAGCTGGTGTTTGATCGGTGCTACTGGTACAGACGAGAGAAAGCGCCATTTGGTGCCGTAAATCTCTCCGGCCCCCGTTCGGCCCGGCTGAGCCGCTCGTTAGAGTGGTCGCCGCCGTCGTAACCGGAAGGACCCCAGTGCCCCCTACCCCCGCTGACAGCGCTGAGCCCGAGTTCCGCAGTGATGTGACCGTGGAACTGGTGAGAAGCAGCGCCCAGGACTCGGACGTGCTCTGGGCAGCGCGTGTCTCGACTCTCGGTGAGCAGTCCCTCGAAGAGCTCACCAAGGACCCGGAGCGTTCCAAGGGCCTGATCAACTTCCTGATGCGGGACCGGCACGGCAGCCCCTTCGAGCACAACTCGATGACGTTCTTCATCAGCGCCCCGATCTTCGTCTTCCGCGAGTTCATGCGGCACCGCGTGGGCTGGTCGTACAACGAGGAGTCGGGGCGCTACCGGGAGCTCCTGCCGGTCTTCTATGTCCCGGGGCAGGACCGCAAGCTCGTGCAGGAGGGGCGGCCCGGCAAGTATGTCTTCGTCGAGGGCACCGAGGCACAGCACGCCACGGCCCGCACCGCGATGGAGGAGTCCTACGCCCAGGCGTACGAGGCGTACCAGAAGATGCTGGCGGACGGCGTCGCCCGCGAGGTGGCCCGCTCGGTCCTTCCCGTCGGTCTGTACTCCTCCATGTACGCCACCTGCAATGCCCGCTCGCTGATGCACTTCCTCGGTCTGCGTACGCAGCACGAGATGGCGAAGGTCCCGTCCTTCCCACAACGTGAGATCGAGATGGTCGGCGAGAAGATGGAAGAGCACTGGGCCAGGCTTATGCCGCTGACCTATGCCGCCTTCAACGCCAACGGCCGCATTGCCCCCTGAGGGGAGCGGTGAAGCGGTTAAAAGGGGCAAACGTTTGAATCGGCCCCGCGAAGTGTCCGTATTGCGACGTTTCAAGAACTTCATCTAGGCTGATCAAACGGACCCGGCACTGCTTGAACCCCCGAGCAGGCAGTGCCGGGCTCCGCATGTCAGGTCATACGTCACGTCCCCCGAGGGGACACACCCCGCTGAGCAGCGAGTAGCGTGTTACCCATGGCACCGATCTCCACCCCGCAGACCCCCTTCGGTCGGGTCCTCACCGCCATGGTCACGCCCTTCACGGCGGACGGCGCTCTCGATCTTTCCGGCGCCCAGGCGCTGGCCGCCCATCTGGTGGACGCAGGCAATGACGGCCTGATCGTCAACGGCACCACCGGAGAGTCGCCCACCACCAGCGATGCGGAGAAAGACCAGCTCGTACGAGCGGTCCTGGAAGCGGTCGGAGACCGGGCCCATGTCGTCGCCGGCATCGGCACCAACGACACCCGCCACAGCATTGAGCTCGCCCGCGCCGCCGAGCGTGCCGGCGCGCACGGCCTGCTCGCGGTCACCCCGTACTACAACAAGCCCCCTCAGGAGGGCCTGCTCCGCCACTTCACGGCGATCGCCGACGCCACCGAGCTGCCCGTGATGCTGTATGACATCCCGGGCCGCAGCGGGGTCCCCATCGACACCGAGACGATCGTCCGCCTTGCCGACCATCCGCGCATCGTCGCCAACAAGGACGCCAAGGGCGACCTCGGCCGTGCCAGCTGGGCCATCGCCCGGTCCGGGCTGGCCTGGTACTCCGGCGACGACATGCTCAACCTCCCCCTCCTGTCGGTCGGCGCCGTCGGCTTTGTCTCCGTCGTCGGCCATGTCGTCACCCCGGAGCTGCGCGCCCTCCTCGAAGCCCACCTCAGCGGCGACGTCTCCAAGGCCATCGTGATCCACCAGCAGCTGCTCCCCGTCTTCACGGGTATGTTCCGCACCCAGGGTGTGATCACCACCAAGGCCGCGCTCACGCTCAAGGGCCTGCCGGCCGGCCCGCTGCGCCTTCCGCTTGTGGAGCTCTCCCCGGAGGAAACGGCCCAGCTCAGGATCGACCTGGCAGCAGGCGGGGTACAGCTGTGACGCCGGCGGGGTACTGCTGAAGACAACGGACTTCGTAAGACTTCATAACTGAATACGCGAAGCAGTCCGACCGGCGTACGGCGGACGACGACAACAGCAAGTGCACGAATGTCATGTACGCCACGTGCCTCGACGGTGCGTGGGGCGTACATGGTGAGGAGAGTCTTTTGAGTCATCCGCATCCTGAACTCGGCGCTCCGCCGAAGCTCCCCAAGGGCGGCCTGCGCGTCACCCCGCTGGGCGGGCTGGGCGAGATCGGCCGGAACATGACGGTCTTCGAGTACGACGGCCGGCTGCTGATCGTCGACTGCGGCGTGCTCTTCCCTGAGGAGGAGCAGCCCGGAGTCGACCTGATCCTGCCGGACTTCACCACGCTCCGGGACCGCCTCGACGACGTCGAAGGCATCGTGCTCACGCACGGTCACGAGGACCACATCGGCGGTGTTCCGTTCCTGCTCCGGCTGAAGCCCGACATTCCGCTGATCGGCTCCAAGCTGACGCTCGCCCTGATCGAGGCGAAGCTCCAGGAGCACCGCATCCGCCCCTACACCCTTGAAGTCGCCGAGGGGCACCGCGAGCGCATCGGCCCCTTCGACTGCGAGTTCGTCTCGGTCAACCACTCCATCCCGGACGCGCTGGCCGTCGCCATCCGCACACCCGCGGGCATGGTGGTGCACACCGGTGACTTCAAGATGGACCAGCTTCCGCTGGACGGCCGCCTGACGGATCTGCGGGCCTTTGCCAAGCTGGGCGAGGAGGGCATCGACCTCCTGCTCTCCGATTCGACGAATGCCGAGGTCCCCGGCTTTGTCCCGCCCGAGCGGGATATCTCCAACGTCCTGCGGCAGGTCTTCGCCAACGCGCAGAAGCGCATCATCGTCGCCAGCTTCGCCAGCCATGTCCACCGCATCCAGCAGATTCTCGACGCGGCCCATGAGTACGGCAGAAGGGTCGCCTTCGTCGGTCGCTCGATGGTCCGGAACATGGGCATCGCCCGGGATCTTGGCTACCTGAGGGTGCCCGCCGGCCTGGTCGTCGACGTCAAGACGCTGGACGACCTGCCAGACGACGAGATCGTGCTCGTCTGCACGGGCAGTCAGGGCGAGCCCATGGCGGCCCTGTCCCGCATGGCCAACCGCGACCACCAGATCCGCATCGTCCAGGGCGACACGGTGATCCTTGCGTCGTCCCTCATCCCGGGCAATGAGAACGCCGTCTACCGCGTGATCAACGGACTGACCCGCTGGGGCGCGAACGTCGTCCACAAGGGCAATGCCAAGGTCCATGTCTCGGGCCATGCCTCGGCCGGCGAACTGCTGTACTTCTACAACATCTGCAAGCCGCGGAATCTGATGCCGGTCCACGGCGAGTGGCGTCATCTGCGCGCCAACGCCGAGCTCGGCGCTCTTACCGGCGTCCCCAAGGACCACATCGTGATCGCCGAGGACGGCGTCGTGGTCGACCTGGTCGACGGCAAGGCCAGGATCGTCGGCAAGGTCCAGGCCGGCTATGTGTACGTCGACGGACTGTCGGTCGGCGATGTCACCGAGGCGGCGCTCAAGGACCGCCGGCTCCTCGGCGACGAGGGCATCATCTCGGCCTTCGTCGTGGTCGACTCCACGACAGGCAAGGTCGTCGGCGGCCCGCACATCCATGCCCGCGGCTCCGGCATCGAGGACGCGGCCTTTGACGCGATCATCCCGAAGATCGAAGAGGCCATCGCCAAGGCGGCCCAGGACGGCATCGTGGAACCCCATCAGCTCCAGCAGCTCATCCGCCGCACGCTGGGCAAATGGGTATCCGACAGCTACCGCCGCCGCCCGATGATCCTCCCGGTCGTCGTCGACGTCTGACAGCCCCTCACCGGGCGTGCGTGCCCGGGCGCGTGTGAGCGGGGCTCCTCGATTTGCGTCGGGGAGCCCCGCTCCAGTACGTTTACGTCTCCGCCTGCACAGGAACCCGGCACACTTGTGTGCTCGGGCCACTTCCTGGAAGAGGCCGGGAATTCCGACTCAGATATCTCTGATAAAGTCGGTCCGGCCGAAAGGCAGCCGAAAGGCAAAGGCCCT
>NZ_JAOWCB010000042.1 GCF_026420845.1 Streptomyces sp. PR69
AGACGGCGCTTGCGGTGGTACGTCTTACTGCAACGGCAAGACTGAGAGCTGGACCAAGGACAGCAGCGGAAAGTGGCAGTACGATGCGCAGCCCACCGGTGGCAAGGGAGGCAGCAATGCTGATGCCAGTAACGACATCAGGGCCTGTCGCTGCGGAAGGCGTCCTCCCCTGATCGACAGCAGCGGCAAGCCTACGGGAGCTCACACGAGTGGTGGGTCTCCCGTAAGTCGCAAGCTGATCCTGTCACCTGCTCCATCATCACGAGCTGAGGTGGAACCGGCAACCGAGGAACAGCGCCAGCAGGTCGAGCTGCTGAAGAACATCGATACCGGACTCAAGTGGGCCAGGGCAACGGGAGGCGGCACGCTCTCGCAAAGAGTCGCTGGCGTCATCTATGAGACAGCCTTCAGCGTGGCTGACTATCACACTAGGGGTGTCTGCGTTAGCGGCTCAGTGGGAATCGTTGCAGGTGTGAGTGGCCAGTATTGCGCTGTGATTGTAGCTACGCCAGAAAACGGCTACCGTGTTGGTCATACCAAGTCGGTAGGCTGGGGTACTGAGGACTTTAAATTTGGAGCCTCCGTGCTGTTCCATAGCCTCCGCAGCAATGCTGATGATATCGGTCAACTTGGTGGCGCAGGGCATGACATAGGTGGATCAGTGAGAGCAGGGTATGGGGTCGGCGCAAATCACGAGACCGCCATTCGCACGAATAATTCACGTGGACAGCAGGTGAGTGCAATCGATTTTGCACTCGGGTGGGGACTGGGGCTTGATATAAATACAGGTATAAACCACGCCTGGAGTGAGTGGGGGATCTGGTGATGATTGAACGGATGTCGTCTGACATTGGATCATTTCCTGCGAATGGATCGCAGGAAAATATCTACGTGCTGTATATCGGTGCATGTGTACTTATTGCGGTTGGTCTTCTCCTCGCCCTCAACGCATGGGGGGCCGCTGATAAATACTTCCGGTTGATCGTCCGGTTCAGTCCGCCCGGGAAGGCGACACCTAAGACGCTCAGAGCCGTTGGCGCGGGGCAAGTGGTAGTCGGGTCACTTGTGGTTCTCCCGGATGCCCTCCAGGCGCTCTTCTGAGAACTCACATTTACAGAGGATCGATGGGCTCTCCCTGTCGAAACGCAGCTCGCTCGGCGGCCGTGCTCCACCGCGCGTGAGCTGCCCACGAGTTTCGCGGAACGACGGGTGCAGGAGTCGTGGGTCACAGATAGTCGAAGAAGCGGGTCCACCAGGTCGGGGGATGCTCGGGTGGGCGGGGGCAGGAGGAGGCGAGTTGGCTGACGCCGTCGTATCGCGTCCAGAGCAGGTGCGGTGAGATGGCGACATAGCCGAGCGCCTTCAGTTCGGCGTCGATTCGGTACCGGTCAGCACTCTGGAAAAATTCGCGTTCCTCTTCCTCGTCGTAACTGCCGGGGTTCCCCAGGGACACGGCTGCGAGGCTTCCGAAGTTGCTGACGGTCACGGTGATGTGTTCCACGCTGACGGTGGCTGCGTCAGGGATGACGATCGTCCCGTGGTGACTGGCGTCCTGGACGCCTCGGTCGACAGTGCAGATGCAGTCGAATCGCAGGTTCAGGCGGTGTGCGAGCTGGTTGAACCTCGCTCGGCTGGCGGTGTGGTTATATCCGCGGGGAAACTCCAAATGGTCGGGGTCGTCAAGTTCCCGGAGCAGAGCCCAACTTGGCTGGTCATCAAGGGGCATGTACGTCTTCTCCTTACGGCTGCCGTCGGGCGGCCGCCGGTCGGCTTCGGTGGGGTAGTTGGCTCAGTCTTGGTGCTCCCCCCCACCGCGACGGCGGGTGGCGAGGACGCGTCCAGTTCGAGGGCCTCCCGTGGTACTTCTGGCGCTGCGTTGTCAGAGGGGTCGGACAGGATGATGGCATGACCAATGGAACAACCTGGCTTGCCGCCCCTGAATCCATCGCCTTCGGGGGCTACCACGTGGTACTGGCGCGCGGGCTCCCTCCAGAAGTGCTCGCCGACCGCCTCGCTGCGACTTTGAGGAGCGAACAGTGCATCGCCGTCGCGGTGGGGGAGCACACCGGAGACACCCTGTTGGATCTCATGGACGACACCTTCGGCGATTCCTTTGAAGGCATAGGCGTGCGGCTCGGCCGCGCCGGGGACTGGACGTACGCGGTCGGGTACGGCGGCTGGTGGGGCGAGTTCGGCTCTGTGACGCCGATCTCGCACGGCGGTGTGCACGTCTGCCGCCTGGAATACGAGGAGGAGAACGGCAAACCGGTCCCGCCGCAGTTCGAGTACGCCTACGACGGCCGCCTGCTGAGTGCATGCAACCTGTATCTGGACGCCTCGTGGGGCTACGAAGGGGTCGAAGGCGACCCCGCGACAGCAGCCCGCCTGCAGGACCGTCTGGCCGCCGCCGGCCTCCCGGACCACGAACGGGATGAACGAGAGGTCCACCGCACCGCGCTGGGAGTCGTCGAGCGGTTCTTCGGGCTCTCCCTGCCGAGAGAGCCGAGCGTGGAGGGCGTGCTCCCTGCTGTGGTGCTAGAACCGGCGTAGTTCGCGCCAGGCCCTTGGATGCAGTTCGCTTGGCGACCCTGGTGCCGGCTCAGGGTTGGTACTCGTAGCCGATCGTGAAGCGGGGTGGAAGGCACCACTCTCCGTACTCGATGATGCCCTCCGAGTCGGACCACCGGTGGGCGCCGGCCAGGATCGGGGAGCCGACCGGAAGTGCGAGGGCGCTAGACTCGCGGGCGTCGGCTGGGCGAGCGTGCATGTCGTCGCGGGCGTGGGTGATCGTGCGGCCGGTGGCTTCGAGGACGCGGGCGGACAGGCCGTGATTGCGGCCGGGCGCGGTGTTCAGCAGGTCGGGGACCAGGGCGGCGAAATGGGCCGGGTACCAGGTCACGGCGAACACGGTCCTGGTCTTGCCCCGGCCGGCGAGCCATTCACGGCGGACCACCTGGTCGCCGGGCTCCAGGTCGAAGATGTCGGCGATGTACAGCGGCGGGGCGATCAGTTCGGCAGCCGTCACACGGCTGGTCTCGCCGTCGGCGAGGAAGGACTTCACGCGCTGAACCCTGGCCAGCCTGTCGCGCGCTGACAGGGTCCACTTCGGGTCGTCGGCGACGTACGTGCCGCGAGGAGTCGTGCGGATGTAGTTCTCGACCTGAAGTGCTTGCAGAGCACGCGAGACGGTCGCGGCGGCTGCCTGCCACTGCCCGGCGATCTCACGGTTCGTCGGCAGCTTGGCGCCGGGCTCCAGCTCTCCTGACAGGATGCGCTCCCGGAAGTGGTCCGCGATCTTTGTGAACGTCTTGGGACTGGGCATATGGCTTGCCCCCTCAAGAAGTTGACGTGCGGTCAGTGCCAGCACACTAGTGCACCGGGAACCGTAGCGGGAGCGCTTCGGCCACTCGAGTACTGAACTAGAGCACTGGTCCGTCAGTGGGTCGGCGCTGTGACGTTCGAGAAGGGGCTGTGCCATGAGTGAGCCAATGCGGTACTCGACTACACCCGTTGAACTCCCGCTGCGAGCTGAGCCGGAGCCGATGCCTGTATCCGGTTGCGCGGGGTGCGAAGAGTTGGCCGCTGTGAGGGAACGGGCCCGTGCCGTAGGAGATATGACGGCTGTCACCGACTGCAATGTCTACCTGCGGCGCCACCCGGAGGGCCACGCATGAGCCCCCGCGCTGTGTTCCGCCACGTCCCTCACAGCATCCGCCATGTCCCTGAAGGGGGCATTGTCTACGAGGCGTTCTGCATGACGGCTGGCTGTGACGCCGCGTCCGGGCCGCACGATGCGCAGGAGGTAGCGCAGGACTGGGCGCTGAGGCACACAGGGCGGACCGGGCACCCGCTGGTCCGGCGGGTGGTGACGGATCACGCGCGCGTGACGCAAGAGCAATGACTGGGGCCGGTGAGCCCAGAGTTGGGCAACCTGGACCCGAGTCCCACGACCGGATTGCGGGGCCCTATGTGACCAGCCTCAACACGGAAGCCGAGCACGTGGAAGCCACAAACCTCCTCTACCGCGATCCGGTGCTTTACGACGTGGTCCAGTCCGGCAGCACGAGCGCCGGGATGTGCCAGAACCTGATCGAGCTGCACCGGCCAGACGCCCGGACCCTGGTCGACTTCGGGTGCGGTACCGGGCGGGATCTGGAGATCCTGGCCAAGCGCTTCGAGTGCATCGGCGTGGACCTCCAGCCCGGCATGGTCGACCACGCTCACCAGGCCCGGCCGGGGCTGGACATCCGCACCGGGGACATGCGCACCGCACGACTCGGCAAGCGCATGGACGTGGTGACCTGCATGGGCAACAGCCTGGCCTACGTGCATGACAACGAGGAGATCAGCCAGGTCTTCACCACCTTCGCGGCCCACGCCCGGCCGGGTGCCCTGCTCGTGCTGTGCTCCCCCGTCGCCCCGATCACCCGGACCGAGCCGACCACCGCCACGGTCGACACCCCGACGGGACCCGCGACCGTCACCATCCGGCATGAGTGGGACCTGCGGACCCAGATCAACACCATGCACCGGCACTGGGCGTTCCCCTCGGGTGCCGAGGCCCGAGACGAGATTCGCAGGCGCGTCCTGTTCCCCCGCGAGCTGGAGCGCTACGCGGAGGGTCCCGGCTTCCGGGTCCTGGACATGCTGGACGGCACAGGGGCAGGGCTCACCGGTCCAACCGCATACACAGTGGCCCGATACACCGGGCGGTGACCAGCGAGGGGCAGGCCGTTGGGGTCGGACCACAGGGGTCACCGCCCCCGTCGAGGTACGCGTCGCATGAGCCCCGCCGTCCCCATGGGCCTCTCCGGCGCGGCCGTGCGGAGGCCCGTGCCGGACGGCCCGCAGCCGGGAGGGCGGTCGGCGCGGTGGCATGACGCCGACGTGACGCCGGCGTGCGTCAGTTCGGCGTGACCGTGACCTTCTCGTCGTTCTGGATCTGCTTGACGAGCTGCTGGACCTTCGCCTTGTCCCAGACCAGGTTGGAGCCGCGGCTGCCGGAGATCGGGATGTTCATGGAGGTGCCGTCGCCGCCGTTGACGCCCTTCATGGCGAAGAACATCTGGGACAGGTCCCACAGGGACATGTCCTCGTCGACGATGAGGGTGTCCAGGCCCGCGCCCATCGTGGGGTAGAGGCGGAAGGGGTTCAGGATGGTGCCCGGGGTGGCCGTCTGGTTGGCGAGGGCCGCGAGGAACTTCTGCTGGTTCTTTGTCCGGTCCAGGTCGCTGCCCGCGAAGGCGTAGCGGGTGCGGACGAAGGCGAGGGCCTGTTCGCCGTCGAGGGTCTGCTTGCCCGCCTGGAAGTCCGCGCCGGACTTCTTGTCCTTGAAGGCCTTGGGGATGTCCATCTCGACGCCGCCGAGGGCGTCCACGATGTTGGCGAAGCCCGCGAAGCCGATCTCCGCGTAGTGGTCGATGCGCAGGCCCGTGTTGTGCTCGACGGTGCGGACGAGCAGCTCGGGGCCGTCCTCCGCGTAGGCGGCGTTCAGCTTGGTGCGGCGGCCCTGGTTCGGGAAGAGCTTGCCCGACTCGGAGCCCTTGAAGGACGGGATCTCCACATCCGAGTCGCGGGGCAGGGAGATCAGCGTGTCGCCGCTGCCGCAGGCCGCGAGGATCATCATGGAGTCGGTGCGCTTGCCCTCCGCCGAGCCGGTGTGGAGCTTCTTCTTCTCCTCTGCGGTCATGCCCTCGCGGCTGTCGGAGCCCACGACCAGGTACGTCGTGCAGTCGTCGTCCTTCGGGCGCTCGATGACCTTGGAGAGGTCGACCTCCCGGCGCATCTTGGAGTCCGCCCAGAAGTAGGTGCCGATGGATGTGGCCAGCACCGCCGTGACCAGCACAATGGAACCGATCTTGATACGGCGACGCCAGTCCGGGGGAGGGCTCGTCCGCGGGGCGCGCCCGGAAGGGCCGCCCGGGCCGCCGGGACGGCCGGGGCCGCCCGGGCCACCGGGACCGCCAGGGCCCTGGGGCGTGCCGTACACCTGGCCCGTGTTGTAGCCGCTGTCGTAGCCCTGCTGCGGCGGGATGCCCCCGTACGGCGGCTGCTGCGCGGGCGGCGGCGGGGCACTCGGCCGCGGCGGCTGCTGGGGCTGCCGGGGCTGGCGAGGCTGCTGCTGGCGCTGGACGTGGGGCATCACCCGCGCACCCTCCGGCCGCGCCGCACCGCTGCCGCGCCCGTACCCGTTGCCGCCGTCGCCGCGCTCGTCCGTCCACCCATCGGGCCACTGATTCATGCGGACCAGTGTGCAGCCAGGGTCACGAGCCCTGACAGAGAGGGTGGGAAACAGGAGCACTGCTGTTGCAAGCCTGATGCAATGCGGACAGACGTACGGACCGACATATCGTGGACGGCATGACAGATCAGGCTCAGCGCTCGGAGACCGAGATTCCGGGCAAGCCCACCTCCGCGTCCCGCACCACCCTCAGCCACATCATGACCGGCTCCGACACCAACCTCCTCGGCACCGTGCACGGCGGCGTGATCATGAAGCTGGTGGACGACGCGGCGGGCGCCGTCGCCGGACGGCACTCCGGCGGGCCCGCGGTCACCGCCTCCATGGATGAGATGGTCTTCCTGGAGCCGGTCCGCGTCGGCGATCTCGTTCATGTGAAAGCCCAGGTGAACTGGACCGGACGCTCCTCCATGGAGGTCGGCGTACGGGTCCTGGCCGAGCGCTGGAACGAGTCGACCCCCGCCCAGCAGGTCGGCAGCGCCTACCTCGTCTTCGCGGCGGTCGACGGGGACGGCAAGCCCCGCGCCGTACCGCCTGTGATCCCCGAGACCGACCGCGACCGCCGCCGCTACCAGGAGGCCCAGATCCGCCGCACCCACCGGCTCGCCCGCCGCCGCGCCATCAAGGAGCTGCGGGAGAAGCGCGCGGCCGAGGGGCTTGACGACTGATCTGGTCCCGCCGGAGGAGGCCCTTACGGGCAGGTCACCTGGTCTCCCGTGACTGTGCCCAGGTCGTTCCGCCGCGGGTCCTGCGGCCGTACCGGCGTCACCCGTTCGAAGTCCGCGCCCACCGTCACCCGCAGCGTCGCACCCTGGCCCTTGACCGCGCGCAGCTCAGCGCCCGGCAGGGCGGCGGCCAGGGTCTTCGCCGAGCGGTCCCAGCGGGGGTCGTACGCGATGGCAGTGCGCTTCACCTCGCGGCTCGCGCCGTTCAGCGGGGCGCGTGTGGTGGCGAAGCCGGCGGCGCGCAGCGCCGTGTCCGCCTTCTGGCCCAGGCCGTCCGTGTGCGTGCCGTTGTAGACCTGGACCCTGACCCGCTGCGGCGGGACGTCGACCAGGGCGGGCGTGGGGCCCTCCGGCGGCTCCGGGCGGCCGCCGGACGGCGGGGACGCCAGCGGCTTGTCGTCGCGCAGTGCCTGGAAGATGCGCTCCGCCTTCGCCGCGTCCCATTTCACCGTCGAGCCGATGCCCTTCACCGGGAAGCTGTGATCCCCCACGGGTACGGTCGTGAACTCCGACGAGGCGGGGGTGAAGCCCCGCATCGCCTTGCCCAGCGCCAGCAGCTGCTCGGTGCCGAAGCCCTTGTCGGCCCGTACCGAATTCAGGACGGTCGAGGCCACGTCGCGGAAACGCACCGGGTTCAGCAGCACCCCGCTGTCGGCCGCCTGCTTCGTCAGCGCCGCCAGGAAACGCTGCTGGCGTTCCATACGGCCCAGGTCGGCGGCCCCGTCGACATGGCGGGAGCGTACGTACTGCAGGGCCTGTCCGCCGTCCAACCG
Organism: Streptomyces sp. PR69; assembly: GCF_026420845.1. Taxonomy (GTDB): domain Bacteria; phylum Actinomycetota; class Actinomycetes; order Streptomycetales; family Streptomycetaceae; genus Streptomyces. The sequence goes on from NZ_JAOWCB010000042.1 coordinate 7,740, forward strand.
GTGGGTGCCGGCGGGCAGGTCCAGGCCCGTGTGGGAGTCCTTCAGCGGGCGGGCGGTGCAGATCTCCACCCCGCCCAGCTCGTCCACCGTCTTCATAAAGCTGATGAAGTCGACCTCCAGATAGTGGTCGATCTTCACCTTGGTCAGCTGCTCGACCGTCCGCACGGTCAGCTGCGGGCCGCCCTCCGCATACGCGGCGTTGAGCTTCACCGGGTGGGGCTGATGGCGTTCTCCGGTGGTGAGGTCCGTGTGCTCGGGGAGCTCCGCATAGCTGTCGCGCGGCAGGCTCACCACGCTGGCGCGTCCGCGGTCCTCGGAGATGTGCACCAGCATGATCGTGTCCGTGCAGTTGCAGGGCGCGCCGCCGAGGAGGTACTTCTCCTTCTCCTCCCGGCCGATCTTGTCGCGGCCGTCGGCGCCGACGAGCAGGATGTTCAGGCCGTGGCCCGCCTCGGGGCGGTTCTTCATGTCCCTGAAGGGGTCGATCCGGTCGATGCCGGTGTCCAGGCTCGTCACGATGCCGTGGCCGATGCCTCCCGCGCCCAGGACCAGCATGGACAGCGTCGTCGCCGCCCGCAGCCCCCACCGCGGCCGTCCGACCGGCCGCCGGGGGCGTGGCCGGGTCCCCTGCGTCGCCTGCGTCCTCGGCGTTCCCGTCCCGGCCGGCGGGCGGCCGCGCCCGCGCTGCCCCTGACCCCGCGAGTACGGGGACGACGCCGCCTTGGGGGCCTGACGGCGCGGGCGGGGCGGTGTGGGCACGGGGACACCTCCGCGGGCGACAGGAAAGCCGGGGCCTCAGGGCGTCCGGCCCATACGCATCCGGCGCATCCTGAGCACCGTAGGCCCATACGATCTCCGCCAGGCGGCAGCGACCCGGCTGCCGCACGGCCATATCCCCCGTTCGCGGTAACGTGTGCGGACGATGAACGCCACACCGCCTGCCTCTGTGCCCGTCTCCGTGATCATGCCGGTCCTCAACGAGGAGCGGCATCTGCGCAACTCGGTCCGTCATATCCTCGAGCAGGAGTACGACGGCGAGCTGGAGGTGGTGATCGCGCTCGGGCCGTCCGCGGACCGCACCGACGAGATCGCCGCCGAGCTGGTACGGGAGGACCCGCGCGTCCACACCGTGCCCAACCCCACCGGCCGCACCCCCGCCGCGCTGAACGCCGCCATCAAGGCGTCCCGGCACCCCGTCGTCGTACGCGTCGACGGGCACGGCATGCTCTCGCCGAACTACATCGCCACGGCGGTGCGTCTGCTGGAGGAGACGGGCGCGCAGAACGTCGGCGGCATCATGCACGCCGAGGGTGAGAACGACTGGGAGCACGCCGTCGCCGCCGCCATGACGTCGAAGATCGGCGTCGGGAACGCCGCCTTCCACACCGGCGGCCAGGCGGGCCCCGCCGAAACCGTGTATCTGGGCGTCTTCCGCCGCGAGGCGCTGGAGCAGCAGGGCGGCTACAACGAGGAGTTCATCCGCGCCCAGGACTGGGAGCTGAACTTCCGCATCCGTGAGGCGGGGGGACTGATCTGGTTCTCGCCGGAGCTGAAGGTGCGGTACCGGCCCCGGCCCTCCGTACGGGCGCTGGCCAAGCAGTACAAGGACTACGGCCGCTGGCGTCATGTGGTCGCCCGCTACCACCAGGGGTCGATCAATCTGCGCTATCTCGCCCCGCCGGCCGCCGTGTGCGCGATCGCCGCGGGCCTCGTCGTGGGCGCGGCCCTCACCCCGCTCGGCTTTATCGTCCCGGCCGGATACCTCGCCGCGATTGCCGCGGGCTCGGTTCCGGCGGGGAAGGGCCTGCCGCTCAGGGCCCGGCTGCAGATCCCCGTGGCCCTCGCCACCATGCACATGTCGTGGGGGTACGGCTTCCTCACCAGCCCCCGCTCCCTGGCGAAGAAGGTCATCGCGAGCCGCCGCCCGGCCGTGAGAGCCGCCGCCCGGCCGTGAAGACCGCCTGAGGGTACGCGGACACAAAGCAGGGCCCGGGTACGCGCACCGCGCGCGCACCCGGGCCCTGACCGTGGCCGTCTGCTCAGTCAGCCGCTACCAGGTGAAGCCCTCCTGGACCTCCATGCACTCCGAGTCGTCCGCGCCGTTGAGCGGCCGCGCCGACTCCGGCGCCTTGTCGTCCTGCTTCGGCGCCGCCTTGGGGAAGGCGTCGCCCTCCCGCCAGTCCGCCCCGACGGTCAGCGTGATGCCGGTGACGTCCGTCGACTTCTTCACCGACGACAGCGGAATCCCCAGCGCCTTCGCGACCGCCTGGGCGTCCCCCTCCAACTCGGCGTTGGAGAAGCGCACCACGGTCGTCTTCACCGGATTGCGGGTGCTCTCCGCCCGCGCCAGCGTGAAGCCCTTGTCGGCGAGCAGGCCGACGACCGCCGTCGCCCGGCCGCGGGCGGCGAGCATGCCGTCGCCGTCGGTGCCGTTCTGCACCATCACCGGGATCTCCGCGGGCGCGGCCGCCGGATCCTTGGACTCCGCCTGCTTGGCCGGCGGCTTCCTGACGCCCTTTCCGTCCAGCGGGATGTCCTCACGGACCATGCGGAACAGCTGCTCCGCATCCTCCGGCTCCGGCTCGACCTTGCCCGTGTACCCCGGCCGCTGTGAGTAGAAGTTGGGCATCGTGGTCATGGTGATCCGGTCCGTGGGCACGCTCTTGAGCTCCTGGCCCAGGTCGTACAGCGTCTTGACGCTGTTGATGCCCTTGTCGACGGTCAGCGCCCCGATGGCCGCCTCGGCGAGCTTGCGCAGCTTGTTGGGGTCCGTGAGCTTGGTGTTGGCGCGCAGCTCGCGGACCATGGAGTTCATATACATATGCTGCGCGTGGGTACGGGCGAGATCGGAGCCGTCCTCGAAGCCGTACCGGGTACGCAGCCACTGCAGCGCCTGCTCGCCCTTGACCGGGTGCGTGCCGGCCTCCAGCTTCAGTCCGGAGCCCTTGCCCTGGGCGTTGCGCGAGTGGATGTTCTTGTCGACGCAGACCGGTACGCCCCCGATCGCGTCGGCCATCGACACCACGCCCGCGAAGTCGATCATCATAAAGTGGTCGATGGTGATGCCGGTCAGCTCATACCAGGTGGCCACCGTGCAGCCAGGGCCGCCGCGGCCCAGCGATTCGTTCACCGGCCGCACGCCGGCGGTGGCGGGATAGGTCTCACCGGTGTCCGGGTCGGTGCACTCGGGGAACTTCACCAGAGTGTCGCGCGGCATGCTGATCACCGAGATATTGCTGCGGTCCGCCGACAGATGCACCAGCATCTGCACATCCGCGAGGGGCGGCGCGTCGAATGTCTCCTTCGCGCCGCCGAGCTTCTTGTTCTCCTCGGAGTTACGCGCGTCGGAGCCGATGAGCAGGATGTTCAGCGGGGTCTGCCCGAAGGCGTTCGCCTTGTGGTCGGGCATCGCCCTCGCGCCGAGGGTGAGGTCGTCCTTCTTGAGCTTGCCGTTGAGGTGCTCGTAGTAGACATAGCCCGCCCCGGCGGTGCCCAGGATCAGCAGCGAGAGTGTGCCCGCCGTCCACAGAAGTATCCGGCGTTTGCCGCGTTTCGGGCGCGACTGGCGTGCCGGGCGCTTGCCGCTGCGCCGGGAGCCCCTGCCGCCGCTGTGGGGGTGCCCGCCGCCGGCGTCCGCCTCCGGCGCTGCGGAAGCCGGCGGCGCCGCGGTCGCCGTGGCCGTCGCTGTCCCCGTGCCCGTCCCCGTGCCCACGCCGCCGCCCGGCGGCATTCCGTCCTGCCCCACCCCTGGGTCCCCCTGTATTCGCATGCTCTTGTTCACACATCACTCGGGTCGTTCGGGCGCACGCTGCCGCACGGCGACGCGGCCGTCCGTCCCGGCGCCGGTCCGCCGCGTCACTTGGCGCAGATCTGCTGGTCCGCCTGAACCGTGCCCTCCGGCGCCTTCGCCGGACCGGTGACGGGCACACCCGCGCCCTTGAAGTCGGCCCCGAGAATCAGCGTCATCGGCTCACGCTCCGCCGCGTCCTGCGTGCCCGGCTTCAGCGCCGCAGCGGGCAGGCCCATCAGATCCGCGAGCTTGCGCGCCTGGTCCGCCTGGTTCGGGGCGTACTCCAGCGAGGTCTTCGCCTGCTTGTTCGGCGCATTTCCCTCGTTGCTCGACTTCAGCACACCCTGCTGATTCTGCAGCCATGTCAGCGTGGACAGCGCCGCCCCCTGGGTGTCGCTGCCGTTGTAGACGGCGACCCGCACATCCGAGGCTTCCGCCTGCGGGCCCTTAAGCAGCTGCTCCTGCTTGTTCTTGGCGTCGGCCTTCGCCTGGGCTTCCTTCTCCTTCACCTCGGTGAGCGAGATGTCGTTCTGCACCATGGTGAACAGCGGCTTCGCCTCGGCCTCGTTGAGCAGCACCGTCGCCTTGTCGGTGTTGTCGACCACCGGCACGGTCACAAAGCTGATGTTCTTGATGTCCACCTTGGACAGCTCCATGCCGAGGTCGCGTAGCTTCTCGATGCTGCCTATCCCGGTGTCGACCGTGAGCGCCCTGGTCGCGGCCTCGGCCAGGTCCCACATCTTGGTCGGGCTGGAGAGTGTGTCGCTGGACTTCATCTTGCGGATCAGCGAGCTGAGGAACTGCTGCTGGATCTCGATACGGCTCAGATCGCCGCCGAAGCCGACCGAGTGCCGGGTGCGGACGAACGCCAGCGCGTCCTCGCCCTGCACCACATGCTTGCCCGCGGGCAGATTGAGCTTGGAGTCCTTGTCGTTGATGGCCTTGGCGAGGCAGACCTCGACACCGCCGACCGCCGTCGACATCGTCTTGACGGCGTTGAAGTCGGCCATCATGAAGTGGTCGACACTGACTCCGGTCAGCTCCTTGACCGTGCGCATGGTGCAGCCGGGGTCGCGGCCCAGCTGGCCGAGGCTCTCGTTGAAGCGGGCGTTGCGCGTGCCCGGGATGACCTTGGTGCCGTCCTCGGTCTTCGTCTCGCAGTCCGGGATGTCGGTGATCAGATCGCGGGGGATGGACATCGCCGTCGCGTTCGTCCGGTCCTTGGAGACATGGAAGAGGATCGTGGTGTCGGCGTGGCCGGGGCTGCCGGCGTCTCCGTACCCCTCGTTGCCCTCACCGCTGCGCTTGTCGGTGCCGATGACCAGGATGTTGACGGCCTGGTCCTTTTTGAAGCCGCCTGTGCCCGCTCCCGCGACGTCCACCGTGTTCAGGTTGGAGTTGAAGTGCTCGTAGACGAAGTAGGCGGCGGTCGCCACGCCGACGAGGAGGAAGGACAGCACCCCGCCGATCCACATCAGCGCCTTCTTCTTGCGGGGCGCGGCCTGCTTGCGCTTGCGCCTGCCGCGGCCTGCCGCGGCGGCGGGTCCGCTGCCGCCCGGGCCGCCGGGGCGGGTCTGGCCGCCGCCCGCGCGGCGGGAACGCTGGCCCGGCACCTCATGGCCGCTGCCCTGCCGGCTGCCCGGGGTTCCGCGGCCGGTCCCCGCGGCCGCCGCCGTCTCCGTACCGCCTGCCATGCCGTCCGCCGTGCCGCCCGAGCGGCGGTGTCCGGCGCCGCGCGGTCCGGGCATACGAGGGGAGGAGGCCTCGGTCGCATACGGGCTTGTCGACGCCGCCGTTGTCGGGGAGCTCAAGGAGTGTGAGGAGTGTGAGGAGTGTCCGGAGTGCGCAGGGCGGGAACTCGACGGTGCGGCAGAAGGGGACTGGGACTGCGGTGCGGAATGGTCCAGTCGCAATTCGTAATTGCCGGTCTGCGGGTTGAACACCCACTGGTCGGCGGGGTCGATCTCCTCCGCCCGCCCACGGCTATGCGCATCCACGGTTGTCTTAAGTCCTCCGTCGGTGCCACGCTCAGCGTCTCCCCCCGGCGACGCCACTCCTCGATCCGGCAGTGCGTATCCATGGTCGGAAGCACCGGATCGCGTCACACTATCCGCCCTGCTCAGCGCTCGGCGACGTGCGTGACAAATTCCACGGCCCTTATAAGCGGGCAATTCACCCATTCGTTATGGGTTGCCTGCTCGCCCTTGGCCATCGCTTTACTCGCACATCCCTTCTGCAGCATTGGTTCCGGAGAAAGTAGGCACCGGTGCGGGGGTTGCCGCCCCTGTGTCGTCGCCTCGTCCGTCCCGGTCCTCTCCCGGCTCTGTTTCGCGTGCCGATGAGCCTTCCGGCGCGATGGCGATGGGCGCGTCCTCGCGCAGCAGCCTGAACAGCTCGCCCGCCTCGGGTTCAACCAGTTCGTCCCGGTTCGGATTGGCGGAGTACGGCTGCCGCGGCACCGTGAGGAACTGGACTTTCTCGGTGGGAATGCCGCGAACGGAACGGGTCAGATCGTACATATCCTTCAGCGAGTCCAGTCCCGCATCGGTGGTCAGCGACTTGGTCGCCGCATCCAGCACGGGATAGAGCCGCACCGGATTGAGCAGCACTCCATTGCTCTGCACCTTCTTCACCAGCGCGCCCAGGAACCGCTGCTGGCGGTCCATGCGTTCGGTGTCGCTGCCGTTGCCGAGGGACTTGCGGGCCCGTACGAAGCCGAGTGCCTGCTCGCCGTCGAGGGTCTGCTTCCCGGCCGGGAGCGTGAGATGCGCGTCCGGGTCGTCGATCGGCTCCCTGAGGCAGACCTCGACGCCGTCGACCGCGTCCACCATGTCCTTGAAGCCGCGGAAGTCGACCACCATGTGGTGATCGACGCGGATGCCGGTGAGCCGCTCGACGGTGCGGATGGTGCAGGCCGTCCCGCCGAACGCGAAGGCCCAGTTGAACTGCGCGAACTGCTCCCGGGTGCGGGAGCCGTCGGCCTTGCGGCAGCTGGGGATCTCCACCATCAGATCGCGCGGGATGGACATCGCCGTCGCGTTCTGCCGGTCCGCGGCGATATGCAGCAGGATCGTGGTGTCGGACCGCTCGCCGCCGTCGTCGCCCGAGCCGTACCGGTCGTTGCCCTCGCCCGCGCGGGTGTCGGAGCCCATGATCAGGATGTTCTGGGCGCCGGCGGCGAGGGCTGTGGGCCGCTCCTTCTCGTACGCCTGAAGCTCGGCCGCCGCCGAGGTGTCCGTGGTGATGTTGGCGTCGAGCTTGCGGTAGAGCCACCAGCCGAGGCCGGCGGCCGCCAGGACGACGACGGAGACGGCGAATGCGGCCCAGCGCAGGCAGTAGCGACTGCGGCCGCAGGGGTCGGCGCCAGCACTGTCCGTCACGTCTGCGTCCATCCTTCAAGGCGTCGGCGGCGCGCCGGGCGGCCGAATCGCTTCGCTGGACGGCCGAACCCGGCGCTTGGTCGTACGTGAGATGCGGTGTGCGCGTGGGAGGACACGCAATGCCGATCATCCACCGGAGCTGACGTGCAGGCCGGGAGGGCCCGGCCCGAGTGTGCGCCACACGAGTGCACTTCAGCGGGGCGGCTGGACTGAAGCGATGTGATGTGCTCGCGCCGCGACCTGGCGGCCGCCGACAGCCGGCCCCGGACGGCGTGGTCGGTCACGCCTCGATGACGCAGACCGTGACCTTCTCCGCCTCGATCCGCTTCTCCAGGTCCTCCTCGGAGAGCCGGTCGAGGTTCCGGCACAGCACGACCGACCCGCCGGCCGCGAGCGGTGCGTACAGTCCCGTCGACAGCCCCTCCCAGGAGTCGTACGGACGCCCCGACAGCAGCCGCGAGCCCGGTACGAGGCCGAGTGCCTCCGCGTCCGTCCGGGCCCGCTCGGCCAACTCCGCGCCGGTCAGCTCACGGCCGGGGACGGCCAGCGCGGGCGCGTCCGGGTCCACCGGTGCGAACGGGGTGAAGCGGTCGCCCTGGCCCGGCACTTCCACCGCGTAGTCGACGAAGCCCGCGGGAGGCTGCGGGAACCGTCCGCCCAGCGGGCGCAGCGCCAGCGCCACCCGCTCCCCGGTGCAGGCGCGGGCGGCCTCAAGGGTGTCGGGGCCGCTGACGACGAGATCCGCCGCGGCCGGATCGCCGCCGACCTCGGCGCACACCCCGACCGAGGAGCAGGCGAGCAGCCAGACCGCGCTCTGCCAGTGCGCGGGCAGCAACAGCGCCAGCCGGTCGCCGGGTGCGGCGGCAAGGTCGCCCTGGAGCAGATTGGCCGTCTTCGCCACCCAATTGGCGACGGTGGCCACGGACAATTCCACGCGCTCACCGGTGGCGTCGTCGTAAAAGGTGACCAAGGGGCGCGCGGGGTCCGCGGCGAGCGCGGATCGCAGCAGGTCGGCAGGGGTGCGGTCGCTGGCGTTCACACCGGCAAGCCTACGCGCCGGGACCTCTCGCGGGGCCTTCGGACGGCGGCGGGGTCCGCCGGTCGGACGGACGGGCCCGGATTTTCCCGAAAGGCGGAGCGCATGCGCCCGGTTCAGGATCGTGGACATGCGTGGAAATATGGCTTCATCCTCCATCGCCGCATCCTCTGTCGGCATCGTGTGCTCAGCCGTGCTCGTACTGCCGCTGACCCTGCCGTCGGTCCTCATGCCCGAAGCCGCGGCGGCCTCGCGGCCCCCTGCTTCCGGCGAGTCCGGCTACACCCAGTCGCTGCCGCTCAAGGCGGCCGGTCCCGCAGAGCGTTCCGCGGGACCGGCGGGAGCGGCCGAACAGGGCCTGTCAGCGCGGGACGTCAGACCGTTCTCGCTCGTCGGCGTCGTCTGGGAGGACGAGCGGGCCGAACTGCACGGCGCCGTCCAGGTGCGCACCCGGGCCGTGGCGACCGGCGCCTGGTCGTCCTGGCAGGACGTGGAGACGCACAACCACGAGCACGCGGCGGACCGCGGCACCGCGGAGGGCGACTCCGAGCGGGTGCGGGGGGCCACCGCGCCGCTGTGGGTGGGGGAGTCGGACGGGGTGGAGGTGCGGGTACGGGCGGAGAACGCCGAGCGCGCGCCGCTGCCGGAAGGGCTGCGTCTGGAACTCGTCGAGCCGGGGGCCGAGCCGCCTCCGGCGGGCCGGACGGGGGAGGACGCGGATGCGGACGCCGATTCGGGCGACGACGCGGATTCGGGCGACGAGGCCGCGGCCGCGGACGGGCTGCCCGAAGCCGCCCCCGAAGCCGCGCCGCTGGTGCTCCCCGCCCTGTCGCGGGAGGAGACCGAGGCGCAGGCCGCGGCGGGAGTGCAGCTGGTGGCCACGGTGGATGCCGCGGGGAAACCCTTCATCGGGCCCCGGCCGGCCATCGTCACCCGCGCCGGGTGGGGTGCGGACGAGAGCCTGCGGGAGAGCGGCTATCTCTACACCTCAACGATCAAGGCCGCGTTCGTCCATCACACCGCCACGGGCAACAACTACACCTGCAGCGAGGCGCCCTCCGTTATCCGCAGTATCTACCGCTACCACACCCAGAGCATGGGATGGCGTGACATCGGCTACAACTTCACCATCGACAAGTGCGGAAAGATCTACGAAGGCCGTGCGGGGGGCGTGGCCAAGCCGGTCATGGGCGCGCACACGCTGGGTTTCAACTCGAAGACCACGGGCATCGCCGTGCTCGGCACGTACAGTTCGACCAATCCGCCGTCCGCTTCGGTGACGGCGGTGGCCAAGCTGACGGCCTGGAAGCTCGGTCTGCACGGAGCCGATCCGAGCGGGAAGACCGTGCTCACATCAGGGGGGAGCGGTAAATACGCAAAGGGCGTGAACGTCAATCTCCATGTCATCTCCGGGCATCGGGACGGCTACGCCACCGACTGCCCCGGAGGCCGCCTCTACAGCATGCTCGGCGCCACCCGGAGCGTCTCTGCCAAGTACCAGGGCCGCTGACCCGGGAGGTCCGGACCCACTGCATAAACTGGCCGGTCTCGAAGAGAGCGATCACACCGGCCCCAGCAGGAAGCAGAGACGACAAGGTGACAGAAGCGATCCTCCTGGTGGGCGGAAAGGGAACGCGGCTGCGGCCGCTGACCGTCAACACGCCGAAGCCCATGGTTCCGGCGGCGGGCGTCCCCTTCCTGACGCACCAGCTGGCGCGGGCGCGGGCCGCGGGGGTGGAGCACATCGTGCTCGCCACCTCCTATCTCGCCGAGGTGTTCGAGCCGTACTTCGGCGACGGCTCCGCGTTCGGCCTCGATCTTGAGTACGTCACCGAAGAGGAGCCGCTCGGCACGGGCGGGGCGATACGGAACGTGGCGTCCCGGCTGTCGTCCGGGCCACAGGAACCCGTACTGATCTTCAACGGCGACATCCTGACGGGCCTGGACATCAGGGCGCTCGTCGCGACGCACCAGTCGTCCGGCGCGGATGTCTCGCTCCATCTGACGCGGGTGCCGGACCCGAGGGCGTTCGGACTGGTGCCGACCGACCAGACGGGGCGGGTGACGGCGTTCCTGGAGAAGCCGCAGACCCCGGAGGAGATCGTCACCGACCAGATCAACGCCGGAGCGTATGTGTTCCGGCGGTCCGTCATCGACTCGATCCCGGCGGGCCGGCCCGTGTCGGTGGAGCGCGAGACCTTTCCGGAGCTGCTGCGTTCCGGAGCGCATCTTCAGGGCATGGTCGACTCCACCTACTGGCTCGACCTGGGGACCCCGCAGGCGTTCGTCCGCGGGTCGGCGGACCTGGTCACGGGCCGTGCGCCGTCCCCGGCGGTGCCCGGCCGCTGCGGAGACCGGCTGGTCCTGCCGACCGCGCGGGTCGCGCCCGGCGCAAAGCTGACCGGGGGCACGGTGATCGGCGCGGGCGCGCACATCGGGGAAGGCGCGCGCATCGACGGCAGCACGGTCCTCGACGGCGCGGTGGTCGAGCCCGGGGCGGTGATCTCGGCCTCGCTCGTCGGAGCGGGGGCGCGGGTCGGGGCGCGGACGGTCCTGTCGGAGACGGTGATCGGCGACGGCGCGGATGTGGGCGCGGACAACGAGCTGCGGGCGGGGGCGCGGGTGTGGTGCGAGGCGAGGGTGCCGGCGGGGGCGATCCGCTTCACGTCGGACGCGTAGCGACCGCCCCCGCGGTCCGGGCCTCCGGCCGGCGTGTCAGTGCATCTGCCAGAGCAGGACCGAGTCCTTGGCGTCGTAGTCGACCGCCATGTCGAGGCCGATCGCCACGGTCTTGCCGTCCGGGCTGACGGCCACCGTCTCGACTCCGTTGGGGCACTTCTGGCGGCCGACTTCCTTCCCCGCGAGCGTGTCCCACACATGAACGGTCGTGACGTCGCCGGCGACCAGGAGGCGTCCCTCCGGGTGGAACGCGAGGCACGTGAGCCGGTTCATGTCCTCGAAGCGGACGACCTCCGAGCGGGAGTCGGTGTTCCACAGCACGACATGGCCGCCGTCCGTGCCATACGCGAGGAGACTCCCGTCCGGACTGAACACGGCGGCACTCGCGCCGCCGCTGTCCTCGACCGTGCCGGTGGTCCTGCCCGCGGGGGTCAGGGTCGTCAGGGGGCGCCCGCTGACCAGCATCTGACCGTCGCCGCGGATCGCCACGGGGCCGCCGGCCGCGCTCGTGGAGCCGCCCTTGTCCTTGCCGGACGGCAGTTCCCAGAGGCGCAGGCCCTCCGGGGTGCTCGCGGCCAGCGTCCTGCCGTCCGCGCTGATGGCCAGGCCTGTGGGCCAGCCCTTCTGGGTCGGCCCCTCCTCGGTGGGCAGCGTGAATGTGTGCAGGGTCTTGCCGGTGGCCGTGTCCCAGACGCGGACCTTGTTCTCCTCGGCCCTGACCAGACGGCTGAGGTCCCGGCTGAAGACCGTGGGCTGCAGATACTCCGGCGCTCCGATGAGGACGGGAGTGCCGTCCCCGGTACTCGGGTTCCAGCGCACGATGGTGTTGTGGCCGGCGCCGTACAGCTGCTTGCCGTCCTCGCTGAAGGCGAGCGCCCGCACCGCCGGGAGGCCCTTGAGGCGGATGGGCTCTGCGGTTCCGTCCGGCGTCGAACCGGCGGGCGGGGAGGCGGCGGGCTTGCCGCCGGCGTCCGAGGAGCCCCCTGCCCTGTCGTTGTCGCGGAGCAGGATCGGCGTCCCGACCGCCGTGGCGGCTGCTGCTGTCCCGAGCCCGGCGAACAGGAGCGTGCGCCGCGACAGCGCGCGCGGGCGCGGCCTGTCGCCCGCGTCGGCGGCGGTGCTCGCCGGCCCGAACCCCGGTGGCGGGGTGCTGGAGGGTGCGGCGACGGTCGGCGGGTGGGTCAGGTGCGAGGGCGCGGCCGGCGCGGGTGCGCCCGCGCCCCTTGTCCCGCCTGTGCCCTGTGCCCCGCCTGTGCCGCGTGCCCCGCCCGCGTGCGCCGCGAACCGCGCGGGCAGCTCATCGACGGCTGGCCGCGCCTCGGGCTCCTTCGACAGGCACGCGGCGAGCAGCTCCCGCAGCGCGTCATCCTCGATTCCATCGAGCGAGGGCGCCTCGTCCAGGATGCGCTGGACGACCTCGATCAGCGTGGGTGCGTCGAACGGCCCGCGCCCGGTCGCGGCGAACGCGAGCACCGAGCCGAGCGAGAACACATCGCTCGCCGCCCCCGCCCGGTCGGCGCGGATCTGCTCCGGCGACATATACGAGTAGGTGCCGATGACCGTGCCCGTCGCCGTGAGCGAGCTGGCGTCCACGGCGCGGGCGATGCCGAAGTCGATGATGCGCGGCCCGTCGTCGGCGACGATCACATTGCCGGGCTTCAAGTCCCGGTGCACAAGGCCGCACTTGTGGATCGCCGCGAGCCCTTCCGCGAGCCCTGCGCCGAGCCGCAGCACGGCGGCGGCCTCCAGCGGTCCGCCCTCGGCGATGACGTCGTACAGCGTCGGGCCCGGTATGAACGCCGTGACCAGCCATGGGGATTCGGCCCCGGGGTCGGCGTCGACCACCTGCGCGGTGTGGAATCCGCCGACCCGCCGCGCCGCGTCCACCTCGCGCGCGAACCGCTCCCGGAACTGCGGGGCCGCCGCGAGCTCCCGCTTGATCAGCTTGACCGCGACCTTCCGGCCGCCCGGCGACGTACCGAGGAAGACCGATCCCATGCCGCCCTCGCCGAGCCGTCCGTCGAGGCGGTAGGGGCCGACCCACTGCGGGTCGTCGGGTCTGAGTGCGTCCATGGGTTCCGTCCGTGCGAGAAGAAGTCAGAAGAAGCCAGAAGGGGCAGGGTCGGTCAGATGGCTTGAGGCAGAGCGGCATCTCCGGGACCGTCCTCTACGGCAGTCTCCACAGCTGGACCGAAGGCCCGGCCGCGTCCTCGTTGGGCGCGGGGTTGAGCACGCCCGCCAGGGTCCTGCCGTCCGGGGTGAAGGCGAGGCGGACGATGGCGGCCCGCAGCGGGGTCTTCGGGTCGCCCGCGACCAGGGTGGCGGCGAGCTTCCCGGTGTCCGCGTCCCAGACGCTGACCGTGCGGCCCACGGTGTCGGTCTTCTCGATCTCGATATAGCCGCCGCCGCCCACGACGACCGCCTTGCCCGAAGTCCCGGCGCCGGCGGGCCGGTATGCCGCGCTGCCGAGGTACTCGTGCTGGTCGGCGAGGGTCCTGGTGAGCTTTCCTGAGGCCACGTCCCACAGCTGGACGCCGGGGCCGTTCGCGATGAGGGTCGTGCCGTCGGGGCTGAACGCCACCTCGGAGTAGTTCTTTTCCCCGCCGTCGCGCAGGGTCTTCAGCGAGCGGCCGTTCGCGGTGTTCCACAGCCGGATGCCGCTCTTGCCGACGTCGGCGCCGACGCTGGCGAGGGTCTTGCCGTCCGGGCTGAAGGCGACCCAGTTCATGCTCCCCGTGTGCCCTTCGAGTGTCTCGCGGACCCGCCCCGTGCCCGGGTCCATCAGCTCGATCCGGCTGCCGACGCCCACGGCGAGGGTCTTGCCGTCCGGGCTCATGGCCAGGCAGCTGACATAGTCGAACTCGCCCGTGTACGCGGCGAGTTTTTTCTTCGCGGCCCCGCTGTTCGCGTCCCAGGCCAGCAGTTCCTTGAAGGCGCCGGAGTACAGGGTGGCGCCGTCGGCGCCGAAGGCTGCCGACAGGACGGCATCGGTGTGGCCTTCGCAGGTGAACTTCTCCCGGCCTGCCGTGAGATCCCACAGCTTCAGCGTCTTGTCATAGCCGCCTGTGGCGAGGAACCTTCCGTCCGGGCTGACCGCCAGGCAGTCGATGTCCTCCTCGTGGCCCTTCAGTTCGCCGACGGGCCTGGTGATGTCCCGCTCGGGGCTCTTGCCCGCCTTCGGCTTCTCCTCCGGCTTGCCCTTGGGTTCGGCCGGTGCTCCGTCCTCTGGCCACAGCAGGAAGGCGGCGGGCACGGCGACCGCGGCCGTCGCGGCGGCAAGCCCGCCGAGCAGCACGGAGCGGCGTTGGATCGTACGGCCGCCGACGGGAGCTGTGGCCTGAGGCGGGGTCTTGGGCGGGTACGGCGGCATGGCTGGCGGCATGGGCGGGGGCATGGGCGGGTGCGCGGCCGGTACGGGAGGAGGGGTGGGGGCCGTGACGGCCAGCCGGCGCAGGACCTCGGACGTCGGCGGGCGAGAGGCGGGGTCCTTGGCGAGGCAGTGGCGCACCAGGGTGTGCAGCGGGCCGCCCTCGGCGATGCCGGTCAGTACGGGCGCCTCGCGCGTGACCCGGTGGATGATCGCCGGGACGTTCGACGCGTCGAACGGACCCCGGCCGGTGGCGGCGAACGCGAGCACCGAGCCCAGCGAGAAGACGTCGCTGGCAGGGGTCACCTGGGCGGGGGTGCGGATCTGCTCCGGCGACATATAGGCGTAGGTGCCGATGACGGCGCCCGTATGCGTCATCGGCCCGGCGTCGAGGGCGTGCGCGATTCCGAAGTCGATGATGCGGGGGCCGTCGGCGGCGATGATGACGTTGCCGGGCTTCAAGTCCCGGTGCACGAGGCCGCAGTTGTGGACCGCGGCCAGGCCCTCGGCGATTCCGGCGCCCAGGCGGAGCACGGCATCCGCGGGGAGTGGGCCCTGTGCGGCGATGACCTGCTGGAGCGTCGGCCCGGGGATGTACTCGGCGGCCAGCCAGGGCGATGCGGCCTCGGGGTCGGCGTCGACGATCTGGGCGGTGTGGAACCCTCCCACCCGCCGTGCCGCCTCGACCTCGCGCGCGAAGCGCGCGCGGAACTGCGCGGCGTCTGCCAGCTCCGGCCGGATGACCTTCAACGCGACCTTGCGCCCCGCGGCCGAGGCCGCGAGGAACACCTGCCCCATGCCGCCCGCGCCGAGCCGCCCTTCGAGCTGGTACGGGCCGATGTGCCGGGGGTCCGAGGGGGCCAGTGGCTCTGCCATGGCTAAGCGAATCTTCCAGGTATGCGGGTGATCACAGACGGCATTGAACCATGATCGGACGCACGGGGAAGGCGGTGCCTGACGTTCCCCCGCCCCACGCCCCGTACCCTCGATACCGCACCGCGCACCCCCCGCGCACCCCCGCCCCCGCCCCCGCCCTCGCAAGGACCCCACCCGTGGCAGGACGTTTCTCCCCGAGACCTTCCGGCGGTTCGTGGCATGCCGGTGGTGGGGGGCCGCGGCCCACGCGTACCGCCGTACGCGGCGAGCACACCGGGGTCCCCCGGCCCGCCGTATCCGGGGCACGGCAGCACGGGAGCGCGAAGACGCGCCGGTACACCCCCTCCGGCCCGCTGGATCTCGGCCTGGTGCTCGGGCCGCTGCGCCGCGGGCCCGCCGACCCGACGTTCCGGACGACGGCGGACGGGTCCGTCTGGCGCGCGACCCGCACGCCCGCGGGCCCGGGCACCCTGCGCGTACGGGCCGCGGAGCCCGGCGGGGTGCGGGCCGAAGCCTGGGGCCCGGGGGCGGACTGGCTTCTGGACAGCCTGCCCGCACTGCTCGGCGCGGAGGACGACCCCGACGCCTTCACCCCCCGCCACCGCCTCGTCGCGCTGTCGCAGCGCCGCCGCCCGGGCCTTCGGCTCACCCGCACCGGCCTGGTGCTTGAGTCGCTGATCCCCTCGGTCCTGGAGCAGAAGGTCACCACGGACGAGGCGTACCGCGCCTGGCGGCTGCTGGTGCGCCGCCACGGCGAGCCCGCGCCCGGCCCCGCACCGGAGCGGATGCGGGTGATGCCCGACGCCCGCACCTGGGCCCTGATCCCGTCGTGGGAGTGGCACCGCGCGGGCGTCGACGCCAAGCGTTCCGCCACGGTCCTGCGGGCCGTGCGGGTGGCGGGCCGTCTGGAGGAGGCCGCCGCCATGGACCCGGAGGCGGCCGCCGCCCGGCTGCGGCTCGTCCCCGGCATCGGTCCGTGGACCGCCGCCGAGACGGTCCAGCGCAGCCATGGCGCGCCGGACGCGATCACCGTGGGGGATCTGCATCTGCCGGGCGTCGTCGGCTACGCCCTGGCGGGCGACCGGGACGCCGACGACGCGGCGATGCTGGAGCTCCTCGCCCCGTACGCCGGCCAGCGGCACCGCGCCGCCCGCCTCATCCTGCTCAGCGGCCGCACGCCGCCGCGCCGGCATCCGAAGATGCCCCGCACGGACATCTCCGTACTCTGAGCGACACCCTGAGCGGCAGCTCCGCGCTGAGCGGCAGCTCCGCGCTGAGCGACAGCTCCGCGCTGAGCCGTGCCGCGCTCTGACGGGGAAGGGCTACCGCACCTCGATGAACGCCCCGGGGTCCCGCGCGGGCCGCTCCTTCGGCGGCGCGGCCGGACGTCCCACCGCCACCGCGCCCATCGGGTCCCACTCAGGCGGCAGCCCCAGCACGTCCCGTACGACGTCACGGCAGAACATCGTCGAGGACACCCACGCCGATCCGAGCCGCTCGCCGGCCAGGGCCACCAGGAAGTTCTGCACCGCCGCACCGGCGGCGACCACGAACATCTCCCGCTCCGCGGTGTCCCGGCGCGGGTCGCCGTAGTGGTGCGCCCCGTCCATGACCAGGCAGGGCACCACCAGACAGGGCGCGTTGCGCAGCAGGTCGCCGCGCCGTACGCGCCGGGCGGCGGCTTCCTCGGACCGGCCGTCGCGCCGCAGGTCGGCGATCCAGGCGTCCCGCATGGCGTCCAGCAGCCGCAGCCGCGCCTCGGGCGACTCCAGCAGCACGAACCGCCACGGCGTCGTGTGGTGCGGCGCGGGCGCCGTCACCGCCGCGGCGACGGCCCGCCGCACCGCGCCGGGGTCGACGGGGTCGTCGGTGAACTCGCGGACCGTGCGGCGCAGGGCGACCGCCTCGCGCACCGCCTCCGAGGTCCCCAGCCGGAACATGTCGTCGGCCGCGGCGCGCACCATCGCCCGCGCGCCCCCGGCGTCGGCGTCGGAGGCTTCTGCGGGAGAGGCGACCAGATGGGGCAGTCCCCGTACGACCGCCACCGGCAGCCCGCGGGCCTTGCCCTTGACGAGGTCTCCCGCGGCGGCGAGCTCGTCGGCCGCCGCGGTCACGGTCACGCTCAGCTCGTTGCCGTGCGCATCGGTGCTGCCGCGCAGATCGTCCAGCACCCGTACGCCCGCCGCGCCGATCGCCACATCGGTCAGTCCGTTGCGCCAGGGACGTCCGAAGGTGTCCGTGACGATCACGCCGACGTCGACGCCGAGGGCGTCGCGCAGTCCGTCGCGGATGGCGCGGGCGGAGGCGTCGGGGTCCTCGGGCAGCAGCAGCACCGTCCCGGCGGGGGTGTTGGAGGCGTCGACGCCGGCCGCGGCCATCACCAGGCCCTGCCGGTTCTCCACGATCCGCAGCGCGCCGCGGCGCGCGACGACGCGCACCGTCTCGGCGTCTATCGCCGCCTCCCGGTCTGCGGCCTGGACGATCCGCCCCTCCGCCTTGCTCACGATCTTCGAGGTGACCAGCAGGATGTCGCCGTCCGCGAGGCCGCCGCCCGGGCCAGCGGCGTCGGCGCCTGTGCTGGCGGCGGCGTCTGGGCCCGCGGTGTCGGCGTCCTGGCCAGCGGCGGCGGTGGCGATCAGCTTGGCCAGGTCGTCGCCCTCCCGTACCTCCCCGATGCCCTCAAGGGCCCACACCCGGTACCACGGCGTCGCGCCGTCGCCGCTCATACGCGGGTCTCCTCGGCCAGCGCCAGTGCCTCGCGCGCCATCTGCGCGGCCGCGTCGAGGTCCGTCATCAGCAGCGGCACGGCGCGGCAGCGGATGCCCGCGGCCTCGACGTCGGCGACGGCGTCCGCGTCGGCGGTGTCGACGAGCCAGCCGTCGAGCAGCCCGGAGCCGTAGTGCGCGGCGACGGCCGCGGCCGTCGCCTCCACGCCCACGGCGGCCAGCATCTTGTCGGCCATGCCCCGCACCGGCGTGCCGCCCACGATGGGGGACAGACCGACGACCGGGACGCCCGCCTCGGCGATGGCCTCGCGGATGCCGGGCACGGCGAGGACGGTCCCGATGCTGACGACCGGGTTGGACGGCGGGAAGAGGATGACGTCGGCCGCGGAGACGGCCTCCAGCACTCCGGGTGCGGGCTTGGACTGGTCCGCGCCGACGGGCACGACGGCCTCCGCGACCACGGAGGCCCGCAGCTTCACCCAGTACTCCTGGAAGTGCACGACCTTGCGCCCACCCTCCTCGGCCTGGATGGCGACATGCGTCTCGACGCGGTCGTCGGTCATCGGCAGCAGCCGTACGCCCGGCTTCCAGCGGGCGCACAGCGCCTCGGTGACCGCGCTGAGCGGATAGCCCGCGCCGATCATCTGCGTACGGACGATATG
This sequence comes from Streptomyces sp. PR69, assembly GCF_026420845.1. GTDB lineage: Bacteria > Actinomycetota > Actinomycetes > Streptomycetales > Streptomycetaceae > Streptomyces. The sequence continues at coordinate 26,256 of NZ_JAOWCB010000042.1, forward strand.
GGTGGCGAAGTCGCGGTCGCCGAGCCCGAACCAGGTCGGCTCGACGCCGTAGGCCGCCAGTTCCTCCTTGACGTGGAAGGTCTCGTCGGCGCGCCCCCAGCCCTGCTCCTCGTTGATGCCGCCGCCGAGCGTGTACATCACCGTGTCGAGGTCGGGGCAGACCTTCAGCCCGAACAGATGGATGTCGTCACCGGTGTTGCCGATGACCGTGATGTCGGCGTCGGGGGCGGCCGCTTTGAGGCCGCGCAGGAAACGGGCGCCGCCGATGCCGCCGGCCAGAACCACAATGCGCATGCAGTGCAGTCTGTCAGGCCGTCAGGCGCGTACGACATCCTGTCCGGGGGCGGCCGGGGCGGCGGCGCACTGTGCGGCGTGAGCGAGGTGCGCGGCGTCGGCGTCGGAATCGGCGTCGTGCATCGGCATCTCGGTCAGCCCGGGGAAGTAGACGTGCAGGCTGACCGCGCCGTCGAGCGAGTCGTTGACGACCTCGTGCGCATAGCCGGGGGCGAACACGCGCTGTGATCCGGCGGCGAGGGTGCGGGCCGTCGTGCGGGACCGTTCGGTCAGCTCGCCCTGGAGGACGGTCAGCACGCCGGAGGACGGGCCGTGGTCGTGCAGTCCGCTGCCCTGCCCGGGCACCCAGGACAGCAGCCACACCTCGTAGCCGGGGCCGGTGCGCAGCCGGTGGTACCAGCGGGAGGCGGCGTCGTACCGGACGAGGGGGGCCCACTGGGCGCGGTCGGCGGCGATGGCGCGGGCGAGGCCGGCGAATTCGGCGACGGTGGCGGGGTGCTCGCGGGCGGGCTGGAGCAGGTGCTGTACGGCGAGGATGTCACCGGCGATCGTCAGGTCGCTCTCGACGACGGTCGGGCCGCCGGGGTGGGCGCTGGTGCTGTTGCTGTTCATGGGGTGCGGGGATTCCTTGGCTGGAGCGCGGTACGGGCGGTGCGCGGATACACGGCAGTCCGAGGTGACGCGGGCGGGACGGGTGGCACGGGTGGGGCCTGTGCGGTGCGCCGTGGTCCCTGCGCGGGGACGTACGGGAGAGCGGGGAGAAAGCCGGAGCGCTGGGGCGTCAACAGCTGGAACAGCAACAGCGAGCCTGGACAGCGGTGCGGAACCCACGGACGTGGGTCGCGGAGTGCGCTGAGGTCGCTGGCATGGGAACAAAGGTGACCGGTTGCTCTGCCAGTGTCAACCCAATGCCCGATTTGGCGGCAATGTTTCACCTCATCCGGTTACCGCATGCGGAGAAAGGTTTGTTCATTCAAGGCCCGGGAGACAGGGGTCGACATGTACGGCAGGCGCGCCCGTAAACGCGGCTGAGGCGTCGTGATCAGACTGTGATCTCGATCGCTTCGGCGGCTCGCGCCGAAACAAGATCGACCCATGGGGCGTCCTTCTCCATGCGAGAAGGGAGATGCGAGCAGGCCGTTGGCATGTGTCACCTTTTTGGTGATTTGCACACTTTCCGCATAGCCTTGGTTCCGCAGAGTGAATACCGCGCCCGATAGCAGATCCCGGCTTGACTGGCTCGGAGCACCGCACTTGTAATTTCACTCGTGTCGTTCGGCCGAGATCGATGACGGCGAACATCGACGGCAACATCACGGGGACGCGAAGACAGACGAGGGGCGCACATGACCGAGCTGTTCCATCAACTGCTCGTCGAAGACGCGGACGAGGAACTCGGCTGGCAGGAGCGCGCCTTGTGCGCGCAGACCGACCCCGAGTCCTTCTTCCCCGAGAAGGGCGGCTCCACCCGCGAGGCCAAAAAAGTCTGCCTCGCCTGCGAAGTCCGGTCCGAATGCCTTGAATACGCCCTGGCCAACGACGAGCGGTTCGGCATCTGGGGCGGGCTCTCGGAGCGGGAGCGGCGGCGGCTGAAGAAAGCCGCCGTCTGAGGCATTCCACCGCATTCCGCGCTGCACTGGCCATAGTTCCGCGGAAGCGGACGTAACGGCAGCCTGTCGGCAGTCGGGACCGCCCGCCGGCGGAGCGCCGCGGGGCCGGAGCCGTACGACCCCGGTCCGCACCCGGCCCCCGCGCAGACGGCCCCGCGGGCAACCGCACCGGCACGCACGCCGACAAGCACACCCCGGCAAGCACACCGGCACACCGGCAAGCAGAGACAAACCCATATGTGAACGACGGTCCGCCGACTGCACCCTCCAGCAGTCGGCGGACCCCTGTGCCACCAGCCGTTAGTGTGGGCATCCGTCCACGACGCTCCACCGCCCCACGGGGCGACCCCGCCCGGCCGGAGGGCCCCTACCCGATGTCCGCCACCACAGCCGCGTTCAACCCCCCGCAGCAGCCCGAGTTCCCGCGGCACGTCGTCACCGCTGTGCTCGTCTCCCACGACGGCGCACGCTGGCTCCCCGACGCCCTCGCCGGCCTCGTCGGCCAGGAACGTCCCGTGCAGAACGTCATCGCCGCCGACACCGGCAGCGCCGACGACTCCGCGCAGCTCGTCGCCGACGCCATCGGCCCCGGCCGCGTCCTCCACCTCGCCCGCCGCACCGGCTTCGGCGCCGCCGTCGACGAAGCCGTGCGCACCGCGCCCGTCCTCACCCCCGAGGACCTCCCCTACCTCAAGCGCCCCAGCGGCTGGGACCCCGTCAGCAGGACCTGGCGCGACGACACCTACGACATGCCGGAACTCCCCCATGGCGAACCCGTCCAGTGGCTCTGGCTCCTCCACGACGACTGCGCACCCGAACCCGACGCCCTCGCCGAACTCCTGCGCGTCGCCGACAACGACGCACACGCCGCCGTCATCGGCCCCAAACTCCGCGGCTGGTACGACCGCAAGCAACTCCTCGAAGCCGGCGTCTCCATCGCCAACAGCGGCCGCCGCTGGACCGGACTCGACCGCCGCGAACAGGACCAGGGCCAGCACGACCAGATCCGAAGCGTCCTGTCCGTCTCCACCGCCGGCATGCTCATCCGCCGCGACGTGTACGAACAACTCGGCGGCTTCGACCGCCGGCTGCCCCTCATGCGCGACGACGTCGACCTGTGCTGGCGCGCCCACAACGCGGGCCACAGCGTCCTCATCGCCCCAGACGCCGTCCTCCGCCACGCCGAAGCGGCCTCCCGCGAACGCCGCACCGTCGACTGCGCCGGACGCTCGGCCACCAGCCCCCACCACATCGACAAAGCCGGGGCCGTCTACACCCTCCTCGCCAACACCCGCGGCATCGCCCTGCCCTGGGTGTTCGCCCGCATCGTCCTCGGCACCCTGCTGCGCACCCTCTTCTACCTCGTCGGCAAGGTCCCCGGACAAGCGGTCGACGAAATCAGAGGACTCCTCGGCACCCTGCTGCGACCCGAGCGAATCATCGCCGCCCGCCGCAGACGCGCCAAGACCGGCAGAGCCGTCCCCGCCTCCGAACTCCGCCCCCTCTTCCCGCCGCCCGGCGCGACCGTCCGCGCCACCGTCGAACAGTTCGCCGGCAGCCTCGGCAGCGGCTCCGACGCCGACGCCGGCGGATCCCGCCACGGCGCCGTCGAGAGCGGACCCGGCGGCGACGACGCCGACTACCTCGAAGTCGAACAGTTCGCCCGGCTGAAGAAGATCGCACGCAAACCCGCACCCGTCCTCTTCGCCCTGCTCCTCCTCGCATCGCTCATCGCCTGCCGCGACCTCCTCGGCGGCGGCTCCCTCGCCGGCGGCGCACTGCTGCCCGCGCCGCCCGACGTGGCCGACCTCTGGAGCCGCTACACCGACCACTGGCACCCCGTCGGCACCGGCGGCACCCAGACCGCACCCCCCTACCTCGCCGTCCTCGGCGCACTCTCCGCGCTCTTCCTCGGCTCCACCGGCCTCGCCCTCACCGTCCTGCTCGTCTGCTCGGTGCCGCTGGCCGGACTCACCGCGTACTTCGCCTCCCGACCCCTCGTCGAATCCCGGCTGCTGCGCGCCTGGGCGAGCATCGCGTACGCCTTCCTGCCCGCCGCCACCGGCGCGCTGGCCACCGGCCGTCTCGGCACCGCCGTCCTCGCCGTCCTGCTGCCGCTCATCGCCCGCGCCGCCGTCGCCGCCCACGGACTGCGCGCCGCCCCGGCCGACCACGGCCCCGGCACACGCGGCAGCTGGCGCGCCACCTGGGCCTACGCCCTGCTGCTCACCCTCGCCATGGCCTTCACGCCCATCGTGTGGCCGCTGGCCCTGGTGCTCGGCATCGCCGTCCTCATCCTGCGCCGCCGAGACCTCACCGCCTACGGACTGCGCTTCGTCGCCGCCCTCGGCACCCCGCTCCTCGTCCTCGCCCCCTGGTCCCTCACCCTGCTGACCAACCCCTCCGCCTTCCTCGCCGAAGCCGGGCTCGACTACGCGACCGGGCCCGCCGGCACCCTCGACCTGCTCGGCATCAGCCCCGGCGGCCCCAAGACGGTCGGCGGCGTCGTCCTCATCGGCATCGTGCTCGCCGCGCTCGCCGCCCTGCTGCGCGAAGAACGCCAGTTCGCGATCCGCACCGCCTGGGCGGCGGCCCTCGCCGGACTCGTCCTCGCCGTCGTCCTCAACGGCGCCGACCGCGCGTGGGCGGGCCCCGCCACCCTCGTCTACGGCCTCGCCCTGCTCACCGCCGCCGTCCTCGGCGCGGAAGGCGGCCGCACCCGCGTCGCCGCCCAGAACTTCGGCTGGCGGCAGCCCGTCGCCGTCCTCATCGCCCTCGCCGCGGCACTCGGCCCCCTCGCCGCGGCCGCCAACTGGATGCTCAGCGGCGCCGCGGGCCCCCTCGAACGCCGCGACCCCGTGCAGGTGCCCGCCTTCGTCGCCGAAGAGAGCGGCACCCGCGACCAGCCCCGCACCCTCGTCCTCGGCGGCGACTCGCCCGGCACCGTCCCCTACACCCTCGTCCGCGGCTCCGGCGCCCGCCTCGGCGACGCCGAACTGGCCGCGAGCGGCGGCAGCGACCCACGCCTCGACGCCGTCGTCGCCGGACTCGTCGCCGGCTCCGGCGCCGACCAGACCAGCCAGCTCAGCGGATTCGCCATCCGGTACGTCCTGGTGCGCGACGGGGCGCCCCGCCAGACCGCCCGCGTCCTTGACGCCACCCCCGGCCTCACCCGGCTCAGCCAGCTCGACGGCAGCGCCCTGTGGCGCGTCGACCGGCAGGTCGCCCGCGCCGTCATCGTCGCCGGCGAGGAGGACCCGCTGCCCGTCGCCTCCGACCCCGTCGAGGCCCGCGCCGACATCCCCGACGGACCGGGGGGCCGCATCCTGCGTATCGCGGACCACGCGGCGGACGGCTGGCAGGCCACCCTCGACGGAAAGCCGCTGGAGAAGACCGTCGTCGACGGCTGGGCCCAGGGCTTTGAACTCCCCGCCGAAGGCGGCCGCCTCCATCTGACCTACGCCGACCCGGTCACCCACACGGCATGGATCTGGACCCAGGGCGCGCTCGCGCTGCTGCTGCTGATCCTCGCCCTGCCCGGGAGGCGCCGGGAGATCGACGACGACCTCCCGGACGAGGAGGAGCTCACGGCCCTGGCCGCGCCGCAGCCCGCCGACGGCGAGGGGCGGCGCGCGCGGCGACTGCGTGCCACGGCCGCGGTTTCCGCTGCGGCAGGGGCGGCAGGCGTTCCGGCGGACGACGGGACCGCAGACCACGCCGCCGCCGCGCCGCGCGTACCGCGGCAGCACTCCGATGAACCCGACCCGTACAGGTCGGCGCCCGAGCAGCAGCGCGGCGCATGGGAGACCGCGGACGCCGGTCCGGACGCCGATCCGGCGTACAGCGGGGCGCCGCAGGGCGACCAGCCGCACCGCGGCGGGCAGTTCGGCGAGCAGCAGTACGACGGCCAGTACGGCGAGCAGCAGTACGACGGCCAGTACGGCGAGCAGCAGTACGGCGACCCGTACGCGGCCGCGCAGCCGCTCCGCGACACGGGCCAGTACGGCTCCGAGGCGTACGGCTCGACCGCGTACGACTCCGGCGCGTACGGCTCCGAGGCGTCCGAGACGTCCGAGGCGCACGCCCAGCAGCAGTACCAGGCCGACCCGTACCAGCAGCAGCCGGACCCCTACGGGCAGTACCCGCACGAGCCCTATGCCCAGGACCAGTACGGACAGGACCAGTACGGGCAGCAGGACCAGTTCCAGCAGGGCCAGTACGACCCCTACTCCTACGGGCAGCCGCACCAGCACCCCGACGACACCCACGGCCAGGGGCAGTGGCCCACCGGCAACACACCGCGAGGCGAGTCAGAGTGAAGCGCACCACCATCTCCCTGATCGCGGCGAGCGCCGCGCTGGCCGCGATCACCGGATTCGCCACGCTGACCGCGCCCGGAAAGGACGGATCACCCGCTCCGTCGGCCGCCCCCGCCCGGCTGCCCGTCGAACGCTCCAGCCTGCTCTGCCCCGCGCCCAGCGCCTCGGAGGTCGCCGAGACCGCGTACACCTCCTTCACCCCGTCGGGCGGAGCCCCCGCCCCCACGGGTGAGGACGGCGGGAGCGGGCCGGCGACGGCCGAACTGAGGCCGTCCGCTACCGCGCTGGCCGACGCCGGGGACAGCCCCAAGGCCGACAAGAAGGGCGAGCCGGAGGGAGAGGCGACGGGCGGGGCGAAGGAGCCGCCGCAGGGCAAGCCCGTGCTCACGCTCAAGGAGCCCGGCAAGCCCGTGACGGCCGAGGCGAGCGGCGCGGACGCCCCCGCGCTCATCGGCACCGCCACCGGACGCTTCGCCCCCGGCTGGACCGCCCAGCAGACCACCAAGGTCACCGCGGGCAGCGGCCGCGGCCTGCTCGGCGTCAGCTGCACCGCGCCGGACACCGACTTCTGGTTTCCCGGCGCTTCCACAGGCGAGGAGCGCCGCGACTATGTCCACCTCACCAACCCGGATGAGACCGCGGCCGTCGTCGACATCGAGCTCTACGGGGAGGAGGGCCGGCTCAAGAGCACGCTGAGCGAGGGAATCCCGGTGCCGGCGGGCGCCAGCGTCCCCGTGCTGCTGTCCACGCTGACCGCCGAACGCGCCGTCGATGTGACGGTGCATGTGACCACCCGCACCGGCCGGGTGGGGGCCGTGGTGCGGGCCGCCGACGAGAACACCGGAAGCGACTGGCTGAGCGCCTCCGCCGACCCCTCCGCCACCGCCGTGCTGCCGGGCATCCCCAAGGACGCCGTGTCGGTGCGGCTGGTCGCCTTCGCGCCCGGTGAGAGCGATGCGGAGCTGAAGATCCAGCTCGCGGGCCCGGACGGGCTCTTCACCCCGGCCGGCAGCGAGAGCCTGCACGTCAAGTCGGGGATGACCGCGAGTGCCGACCTGCAGAACGTCACCAGGGGCGAGGCGGGGTCGCTGGTCCTCAGCCCCGCGGAGGGGCGGCCTGCGACCCCCGTGGCCGCCGCCCTGCGGGTCGTCCGCGGCAAGGGCGACAAGCAGGAGATCGCCTTCATCCCGGCGACCGCGCCGGTGGGGGAGCGGGCCGCCGTCGCAGACAACAGGGCGAAGGGCTCCACCCTGTCCCTGACGGCGCCCGGCGCGGACGCCAAGGTCAGGGTGACGGCTTCGGCGGGGACGGAAGGAGGGTCGGAGACCGTCAAGACGTACGACGTCAAGGGCGGCACGACGCTCTCGGTCACCCCGCCGGTCCCACCGGGCCTCAAGGGGGCGTATGCGCTCACCGTCGAGACGGAATCGGGCGGTCCGGTGCATGCGGCGCGTATGCTGGAGCAGCCGGAGGACGGCATCCCGATGTTCACGGTGCAGACGCTGCCGTATGACGAGGGGACGGTGGCGGTGCCCCGGGCGGAGCAGGACCTCTCGGTGCTCGACGACTGACGGACGCCGGCCCTGACCGACGGACGCCGGCCCTGACTGACGGACGCCGGCCCTGACTGACGGACGCCGGCCGTGGATGTCAGTCCTGGCCGTAGCGCGGGTCCACCGACTCCGGGGCCAGCCCCAGCAGCTCCGCCACCTGCTCCACGACGACCTCGTGCACCAGGAGGGCCCGCTCGTCCCGGTTCTTCGTCCGGATCTCGACCGGTCGGCGGTAGATCACAATCCGCGCCGGCCGGTCCTTCCCGGCGGGTGTCATACCGCCCAGCGGCACGGACGCCTCCGGCGCGCCCGGCACCTCCAGCACCAGAAAGTCGACGTCGGCCAGCTGCGGCCAGCGCCGTTCCAGCCGCTCCACCGAGTCCTGGACCAGATCGCGGAATGTCTCGGCGCGGCTGGCGGCGAGCGGGACCTGGGGCGGAGCGACCGGTCCGCGCATACCGCGCCCATGGCGGTCGCGTCGGCGCGGCCGCGGATCGGCCGGACGGGAGGAGGAGGCCCCCGCGGCCGGGGGAGGAGGCACAGGACTGTCCATCACTGACGCAGCGTAACTCTCCCCGCGGGGCGGCGTTCCGGCTTGCGCCCCGGTGAGGGTGGTTGTCGGCAATTGAACGATCCGGCCAGGCTTTGGCTCGATTGTTTATCGCGCCACGACCGTCACTCTCTTCGTGATTGACCTTATTCGGCCCCCGTCATGACCGGTTCGTGACGCCCTCTTCTTCTGTTCCGTCCCTGAATCGCAGGTCAGCAAGGACCCTTCGGAGGGCCGTATGCGGCATCTCACAGCGCGACACGGGCGAGTGACCTGGTGGAGAGTCGTCGCAGCCCGCTCAAGAGTGCGGTACCGTCCAACGTCGTGAGCCCTGTACGTCGCTGTTCGCGCACCGCGTGCGGCCGCCCTGCCGTCGCGACGCTGACGTACGTCTATGCCGACTCGACCGCGGTCCTCGGCCCGCTCGCCACCTACGCCGAGCCCCACTGCTACGACCTGTGCGCCGAGCACAGCGAGCGGCTCACCGCCCCGCGCGGCTGGGAGGTCGTACGGCTCACCGACGGCTCTGCTCCGCCCCGCCCCAGCGGCGACGACCTCGAAGCGCTCGCCAACGCCGTACGGGAAGCGGCGCGCCCCCAGGGACGCGCCGCCGAAGCCGGTGGCCCCGGTGGATCCGGCGGACCCGGCGCGCAGAACGGCAGCCGCCGCACGGCGGACCCCATGGAGGTCGCGCGCCGCGGGCATCTGCGGGTCCTGCGCTCCCCCGACTCCTGACGCCTCCCGCTCTTCTCCTGCTCCTGACGCCCGCGGCTCCTGACGCCCGCGGCTCCTGATGTCCGCCCGGCCCGGTAGCTTTGGGCGGACCGATGAGTTTCAGGAGGGGTGGCCGGTGGCTGTCGATCTGTCGCAGATTGTGAAGGCGTACGACGTACGCGGGGTGGTGCCGGATCAGTGGGACGAGAGCCTCGCGGAGCTGTTCGGCGCGGCGTTCGTCCAGGTCACCGAGGCCGCCGCGATCGTCGTCGGCCATGATATGCGGCCCTCGTCGCCGGGTCTTTCCGCGGCCTTCGCCCGGGGCGCCGCCGCCCGCGGCGCGGATGTCACGCTGATCGGGCTGTGCTCCACGGACCAGCTGTACTTCGCCTCGGGGCGGCTGGGCCTGCCCGGCGCGATGTTCACGGCGTCCCACAACCCCGCCCAGTACAACGGCATCAAGATGTGCCGCGCGGGCGCGGCCCCCGTGGGCCAGGACAGCGGTCTCGCCGAGATCCGGGCGCTCGTGGAGCAGTGGGCGCGGCAGGGCGCCCCGGCCCCCGTCGCACAGCCCGGCTCGATGACCGAGCGGGACACCCTGGACGAGTACGCCGCGCATCTGCTGTCGCTGGTGGACCTGGGGTCGATGCGGCCGCTGAAGGTGGTCGTCGACGCGGGCAACGGCATGGGCGGGCACACCGTCCCCACCGTCTTCAAGGCCCTCCCCGTCACTCTGGTGCCGATGTACTTCGAGCTGGACGGCACTTTCCCCAACCACGAGGCCAACCCGCTGGACCCCGCCAACATCGTCGACCTCCAGGCCCGCGTCCGGGCCGAGGGCGCCGACCTGGGCGTGGCCTTCGACGGCGACGCCGACCGCTGCTTCGTCGTGGACGAGCGCGGCGAGGGCGTCTCCCCGTCGGCGATCACGGCGCTCGTCGCCGCGCGGGAGCTGGCCAAGCACCCCGGCGGCACCGTGATCCACAACCTGATCACCTCCTGGTCGGTCCCCGAGGTGGTGCGGGAGAACGGCGGCGTCCCCGTCCGCACCCGCGTGGGTCACTCCTTCATCAAGGAGGAGATGGCCCGCGCCGGTGCGATTTTCGGCGGCGAGCACTCGGCTCACTACTACTTCCGGGACTTCTGGAACGCCGATACGGGCATGCTGGCGGCGCTGCACGTGCTGGCGGCCCTCGGCTCCCAGGAGGGCCCGCTGTCCCGGCTCGTGGCCCAGTACGACCGGTACACCGGCTCCGGTGAGATCAACTCGACGGTCGCCGATCAGGCAGGCCGCACCGCGGCGGTCAAGGAGGCGTTCGCGGCGCGCGACGGCGCGACGGTCGACGAGCTGGACGGGCTGACCGTGGCGACCGCGGACTGGTGGTTCAACCTGCGCCCCTCGAACACGGAGCCTCTGCTGCGGCTGAATGTGGAGGCACGGGACGAGGCCACGATGGCCAAGGTCCGCGACGAGGTGCTGGCACTGGTCCGCGCCTGAAAGAAGCGGCCGCGGCGGGCAGGCTCCCCCCGCGGCCGTCTTCAACGCGCTGCACTCCGGTCCCCGGAGGTAGGCTGACGTGGCTCGACGCATACGACGTGATGCATACGACGTGTCGCATACGACGTGACCCTTGTGAACGTGACGCTTGTGAACCTGAAGGGACATCCTCGCCATGCCGCTTGACGCCGGCCTTCTGGAGATCCTCGCCTGCCCGGCCTGCCACGCTCCCCTGAGCGACCGCACGGCGGCCGACGAACCCGAGCTGATCTGCACCGGCGACGACTGCGGCCTGGCCTACCCGGTACGGGACGACATCCCGGTCCTCCTCGTCGACGAGGCGCGCCGCCCGGCGTAACCGCGCCCCCGCGTGCCCGTGCAGGGTGGAGCCGGCCGCCTCACGCGTACGCCTCACGGAGAGCTCAGGCCAGCGCATCACCGTACAACTGCCAGACAACTGCCAGCACAACCGCACAGAAGCACGCGAAACGTGTCAGTACGCGTCTTACGTACGCGCACGGCACACGCGACGGCGATCGGAGGCCCACCCTCATGCTCGACGAGTCGCTCCTCGACGACCCGGACGCCCTGGCCCGCGCCGATCGCCGGGGTCTGCTGCGGGGCGCGGCGGAAGCCGGGGCACGGGTGCGCACCGCCGCCCTGCACGCCGCCGAAGCGGGCATCGCGGAGCTGAGGCCGGAGGGCCGCCCGCGCGCCCTGCTGGTCGCGGGACCCGGCACCGCCGCCACCGGCGTCGCCGATCTGGTCGGCGCGCTCGCGGGCACGTCCGCTCCCGTCATCCGGCTTCACCCCACCGGCGTCGCCCCCGCCGCCGGCGCCCTGCGGTGGGTGCTCCCAGGCTGGACCAGCTCCGTCGACCTCCTGCTGATCCCCACCGCCGACGGCACCGAGCCCGGCCTCGCCGTCCTCGCCGAGCAGGCCTACCGGCGCGGCTGCACCGTCGTCGCCGTCGCCCCCCAGCGCTCCCCGCTCTCCGAGGCCGTCGGCGGCAGACACGGCCTGGTGGTGCCGATGGCCACCGCCCCGCACGAGTACGACGAGACCCAGGCCGCCGCCAGCCCCGGCGCGCTATGGGCGCTGTTCACGCCGCTGCTGGCGCTGCTGGACCGGGTAGGGCTGCTGGACGCGCCGCACGACGCGCTGGCGAAGGTGGCCGACCGGCTCGACCGCACGGCGGAGAAGTGCGGCCCGGCGATCGTCACCTACGACAACCCGGCCAAGACGCTCGCCGCCGAACTCGCCGACAGTCTGCCGCTCATCTGGACGGAGGGCGTCGGCGCGGCGCCCGCGGGCCGCCGCTTCGCCGCCGTCCTGGCCGAACTCGCCGGGCGTCCCGCCCTCGCCGCCCAGCTGCCCGAGGCGCTGCCGTCCCATGCCGTGCTGCTCGCGGGGGACCTGGCGGCGGGCGCAAATCCGGAGGACTTCTTCCGGGACCGGGTGGAGGAGCAGCAGGTGCTGCGGGCGCGGGTCGTGCTGCTGCGCGACCGGCCCGCCGACGGGCTGACCGCCGCGCCCGCCGCGCGGGAGCTGGCGCTCAGCCATGACACCCCGATCAGCGAACTCGAACCGGAGGAGGGCGGCGAACTGGAGTCGATCGCCGAGCTCCTCGCCGTCACGGACTTCGCCGCGGTGTATCTGGCGCTTACCGACTCGTACGACCGCTCGTAACCCGAAAGGGGGACGCTGCGCTGCGCTCCTCGTGCTTGCGCCGCGCGATGACCATCATCGCGTGCGTATAGAGATGCGTATAGAGACCTGAGCACCGGGCCCCTGGCACCGGGCCTGAGCACCGGGCCGCCGAGCCACCGAGTACCTGCACCGAGACCGAGAACCGGGAAGTTCCATGGACCGCCTCTCCAACACCGTGCGCCCCTACGCCTGGGGGTCCACGACCGCCATCCCGGAGCTCCTCGGGGTCGCCCCCACCGGTGAGCCCCAGGCCGAGATGTGGATGGGCGCGCACCCCGGAGCCCCCTCCCGCCTCACCCGCAACGACGTCGAGCACCCCCTCTCCGAAGTCATCGCCGCCGACCCCGCGGGCGAACTCGGCACGGCCGCGGTCGAGAAGTTCGGTCCGCGCCTTCCCTTCCTCCTCAAGCTGCTGGCCGCCGGAGCGCCGCTGTCCCTCCAGGTCCACCCGGACCTGGCACAGGCCCGGGAGGGGTACGCCGCCGAGGAGCGCGCGGGCATCCCCGTCGACGCCCCCCACCGCAACTACAAGGACCCACAGCACAAGCCGGAGCTGATCTGCGCGCTGACGCCCTTCGACGGGCTGTGCGGCTTCCGCGAACCGGTCGTCTCCGCCGATCTGCTCGCCGCCCTCGACGTCGATTCGCTCAAGCCGTACGTGGACCTCCTCCACGCCCACCCCGAGGAGGCCGCGCTCCGGGAGGTGCTGACCGCGGTCCTGACCGCGGACCCCGAGCAGATGGCCGCCACCGTCGCCGCGGCCGCCGCCTCGGCGGAGCGCCTCGGCGGAGAACACGCCCCGTATGTCGCGCTCGCCCACCACTACCCCGGCGACCCCGGTGTGATCGCCGCCATGCTGCTCAATCACGTCAGGCTGCAGCCCGGCGAAGCCATGTTCCTGGGCGCCGGAGTGCCGCACGCCTATCTGAGCGGCCTCGGCGTGGAGATCATGGCCAACTCCGACAACGTCCTGCGCTGCGGACTCACCCCGAAACACGTCGATGTGCCCGAACTGCTGCGCATCGTCCGCTTCGAAGCCGGCGACCCGGGCATTCTCCGGCCGGAGGAGTCACCCTCCGGGGAAGAGGTCTACGACACCCCGGTCGACGAGTTCCGGCTCTCGCGCTATGTCCTCGCCCCGGGTGCCGCGCCCCGCGACCTGACCGCCCGCACCCCGCAGATCCTGCTGTGCACGGCAGGCCGGGCAGCCGCGGGCGACCTCGTGCTCGGGCCGGGGGAGTCCGTGTTCGTGCCGGCCGGCGAGGGTGTGCACCTCTCGGCTGCGGCGCAGGGAGACGCCGGGGCTGCCGGCGGCACGGTCTTCCGGGCCACAGTGGTCGCCTGACACGCCGCGCCGCCGTCCGGCGCCGCCCTCCGGCGCCGCGGCTCCCGCTGTGGCGCCGCAACCCGTGCTGCAACAATGACGCACCGCCAACGCCGGGCACTGCAGCCCCGGAGGGCCGGGCACTGACGTCCCGGAAGGCGGCAGCCGCATCGCATGAAGGGACACACCGACACATATGAGCGCGTCAGGCGGAACCAAGGCGATCGTGGCGGCACTCACCGCCAACCTCGCGATCGCGGTAGCGAAGTTCGTTGCGTTCCTCTTCAGCGGCTCTTCGTCGATGCTGGCTGAGAGCGTCCACTCGGTCGCCGACTCCGGCAACCAGGGGCTGCTGCTCCTCGGCGGCAAGAAGGCCAAGCGCGAGGCGACCCCGCAGCACCCCTTCGGGTACGGCCGGGAGCGCTATATCTACGCCTTCCTGGTCTCCATCGTCCTGTTCTCGGTCGGCGGCATGTTCGCCATCTACGAGGGCTACGAGAAGATCAGGCACCCGCACGAGATCGAACACTGGTACTGGCCGGTCGGCGTCCTCATCTTCGCGATCATCGCGGAGACGTTCTCCTTCCGCACGGCCATCAAGGAGTCCAACGAAGTCCGGGGCAAGCTCTCCTGGAAGGAGTTCGTCCGCCGGGCGAAGGCTCCCGAACTGCCCGTCGTCCTGCTGGAGGACCTCGGCGCGCTGGTCGGCCTGGTCCTGGCGCTCGGCGGCGTCGGCCTCGCCCTGGCGACCGGCAATGGCGTCTGGGACGGCATCGGAACCCTGTGCATCGGCGTCCTGCTCATCCTCATCGCCCTCGTCCTCGCAGCTGAGACCAAGTCCCTGCTGCTGGGCGAGGCGGCCGGGGCGGAGGACGTCGAGAAGATCAAGACGGCCCTGGTGGACGGCGACAGCGTCACCCGCATCATCCACATGCGCACACTGCACCTCGGCCCGGAGGAGCTGCTGGTCGCCGCGAAGATCGCGGTGCAGCACGACGACACGGCGGCCGAGGTCGCCGCCGCGATCAACGCGGCCGAGGACCGCATCCGCGCCGCCGTCCCGATCGCCCGCGTGATCTACCTGGAGCCGGACGTCTACGACGAGACCATCGCGGCGGGCGGCGCCCCGGCCCAGGCCCCCGGCGGCGCAGGCCGCTGACACGCGCGGAGCGCGCCGCACCCGGGCAACCGGTCGGCCGTCCGGCGGGACGGCCGACCGGAACCGCTGTCGGACATCCCAGACGGTCTGATGTCTCGCGGACGGTCTGAATCTCGCAGGCTGGCTGGATCTCGCAGACCGGCCGGATCCAGGCCCGGGCGGGCTGGGGCGGGCCCGGCCGGTCGGTGTAGATTCGTGGCGGAGTCAGACGTCGCTGCTGATGGCGGTCGGGCGGTCCCGGAGCGGGCCGACCGAGGGAGAGAGGGCCTCCGACGGACTGAGCTGCGGTCGATGCCCGGGCATTCGTATGCTCGTCTCGCCGCATAGCCAGCCGTACCCACCTCGACCCCAATGACGAGGAGCAGTTCGCATGTCGACTGTCGCCAATGGCAAGGACTTCAAGGTCGCCGACCTTTCCCTC
>NZ_JAOWCB010000043.1 GCF_026420845.1 Streptomyces sp. PR69
GAAAGTGACGTGGCGTCATGCCTGGCGGCATGACGGGGGTTGGTATGGGCTGGCCCCCTGACGGGGGCCACAGAGTGGAAGGGGTTGGGCCTGACGGCCCAACGTGAGTTATCGTCAGCTCCGGCCTGGCGGCCGGAGGTTGGTGGTGTGTCATGCCTGGCGGCATGACGGGGGTGTTGGGGCGTTCCCCTTCCCTGTCGGGAAGGGGGTTCTTTGTGTGGGCGCCTGCCGACGCCTTGATGTCATGTTGGGTTTATTGGGCAGTGATTTGATTTGGCCCCACCTCCCCTGGCGGGGATGTGGGCTCTGCTCGGGGGCTGTCTCTGTCGTTTCTCTTCTCGTCCTGGCGGACTCGTCGGTACTGTCGAACGCCTCGATCTGACTCGGCCCTCCTGAGTCTTTCGGAGGTGTCTGCTGCTCGTCGGGGCAGCCTTACGGCCGTATGACCAGCCGGGCCAGCCGGCGTCACGCCGTCGAACGCTCCGCCGTCACCGCCCACCTCCAGCTCGTCGCCTGGACCCAGCTGCCGCTGTACTACGTCTTCGACAACCTCGACTTCCTCACCCCACACGACGCCCTCGGCCTCGGACAGTCCTAACGTGATGTCAGCGGCTCAGAGGTCGAACGCTCCCTCTGGGCGGCTCCCCCGAAGCGCGGGCCGCACGCACCCCGTCCGCGTGCGGCCCGTTCTCCGACGTCACCCGCAGGAGTGCCCCATGCCCTCACCTCTCCCCCGCGACCCCACCGAGCAGCAGGTGTTCGGTGTCCCGAGCCCGGAGCTCGCCGCGCGTGCCGCCAGTGGGTTCGATGAGTTCCTCTCGCCGGTCGAAGACGACGAGCAGGACGGGAAGGTCTCCGCGTCATGAGCACCGTCGGCTCCTTCTTCCACGAGGAAGATCACCCCTGGCTGCAGCGCACGGTGCGGGATGTGGCGAACCGGGGCGAGGGAAAGCTCACTGCGATCGTCCACGAGCAGAGCAACGGGCGGACCATCCGGGTCGCGCACATCCGCCCGCCTTCCGGGGTGGAGTGGACCACCGCCGTGAACAACATCCAGCTCGTGCCGTGACCCGGTGACGTCTGCGGTCCGGATGGATCCGCTCCGGCCGTCGCCGGGCCGCCCTGCGAATGCCTCCGAAGACTTCTGCCCGCGCCTGATGACCGGCCGGGGGCGGATGCATCACCCGGCACTACTCGAATGACTGTCGAGAGGAGCACCACCATGAGCACCACCACGATCGCGCGCCGCGAGCTCGGCCGCTTCCTGGCCATCGCCGGGCAGCGGTTCGACAAGGGTGAGGGTCCCGCAGAGATGTTCTCGCGGGCTGTGGACGCCGAGTGGCATCAGTTGCTCGCCACCCCCGAGTACATGGCGTTCAGCGCCGAGCACGCCGGGGCCGTCCTGGGGCACCGCGAGATGAGCGGCACCGGCCCGATCGGCTGGGTGGCGGCGTACGAGGAGGCGTACGGGCCGCTGCCGGAGATCTGGTTCACCGATGAGAAGGGCGTCCTCGACGGGGGCACTCTCGCCCAGTACAGGGAGACCGGGAGGGTCGAGGCCGAGTGGGACTGCGGCCCCACCACCGGCGACGGCGACGACGCCGCTCCGAGCAGCCGGTGATCCTCACGCGCATCGACGGAGCGTCCCGGCCGACCGCCGGGGCGCTCCGCCTCGTCGAGGCCAGCAGCACACGGCCGCGGTCCATTGACATCGCCGGCTATGTGCAGGAGATGACTGCCCTGTGCCCTTACCTGGCCCCGTCCCTCGGGCAGGGCGACACCTCGTGGACCGTCTACCGTGCCGAGGGCAGTGCGCAGGAGGTGGAAGCCGAGCTGTTCCATGCCGGTGTACAGGCTGCCGAGTGGCTGCGGCCTTTGATCCACAGGCCGCAGGGGTTCTTGCGGTGCGAGAACATCGTCGTCCTGGGCGAAGTCCCAGGAGTCCGGCACCGTGACCTGATGGCGTGGCCACACTGGGTCCTCAAGCATCTCTACGGGCCTGTCGGGGTGATGTTCGGCAAGTTCTACGAGGGCGAGGAAGAGCGCACGCGGGCACGTGCACGCATCCCGGCCGCCCCGGTCTCGTTCCTCCCGGTGAGAGCCGCCGTCCGCCGGCGCGACCCAGCGTTCCTCCCACGCAACCCCTTCCCTGGCAGCCGCGCTCGCCGTGGCCAAAGACGACGGCCGCGACGTCCTCGAGCACGTCCCCTATGACTGGCAGGAGATCCGCACATGGGCGAAGCGCTTCCTCCCCATGAAGCCGTCGGCCTCATCGAAGACCACGTCGGTGAGCCCTTCACGACCCGCCTGCTGAGCAACCGGCGCGGCTCCCGGGCCTGGAAGATCTCCGGTCCCAGGGGCGCCGTCGCGTTGAAGGCGAACAACCCCGACGAGGAGACTTCGCGCGACAAGGCCGCCGAGATGGCACAGGAGGACGATCACCTCCTCCGCCTCACCGACGCGGGCGCGCTGGACCCTAGCTACCGGGTCGACGCCGGGCCTTGGGAGGGCGGCCGATGGCTCGCGGTCCGCTGGAGCGACGGCGCACCGATGTGGCGGGCGTTCGCTCTGGCACGGAAACCCGAGGGTGACCGCCCTTCCGTACGCCCTTGGCTCCTGGGCATCGCCCGCACATGGGTCGGGCACCTGGCCCGGATGCACGCGGCCGGATGGGCCCACGCCGATGTCCAGCCCACCAACACACTGATCACGGCAACCGGCCGTGCCGAGGTCATCGACTACGCCCTCGCCTGCGGCCCCGCCGGCGTACCGCGCCTGCCCTATCGAGGTGCGCTCACCCACACCACCGCCCCCGAGATCGCCGGCGCCGTCCTCGCCACCGCCCCGGACGCCCATGTCCAGGCGGAGCCACCGGCAGACGTCTGGGGACTGGGCGCGTCGCTGTTCTGGTGCTGGACCGGGCACCGGCCGGTCGCCTACCAGGATGGCACCCCGCGCGAGGACAAGCTCAGGATGATCGCGAAGGCTGCGACGCTCCCCCTCGACGATGTCCGCCCATGGCCGTTCCCCCGGTTCGAGGAAGCCATCCGCGCGTGCCTGACCCCCTCCCCCGGGAACCGGCCGTCCGCGGCAGAACTGGCCGCATTCCTCAGGGAAACGTGACCGTGCTCCGGCCGCTCACAGCCTCGGACGCCCCGGTGATCCGGCATATCTACAGCGGGGCCGCCGTGACGTTTCTCGGGCGCCCGGCCATGACCGGCCCGGAGGCCGAAGAGTACGTGCTGCGGGTGCAGGAGTGGGCCTGCGCCGACCCGATCGAGCAATACATCCTCGGTGTGGACATTGGCGGGGACGTGGTCGGCGTCGTCAAGCTCGGCCGCCGCCCCGGCGGGCACGGACGGGTGAGCTACATCCTGCGCGAAGACTGCTGGGGCCGCGGCTACGCCACGGACGCCGTTCAAGAACTCGTCACGTTCGCCTTCACCACCGCCGGCCTCTCATCCCTCGGCGCCAAGCACCACCCCGACAACCCCGCCTCGGGCCGGGTGCTGACCAAAGCCGGATTCACCCGACTCGGGACACGGAACGGAATGCTCGAATACCACCTGCCCATGCACGCGTGGCGCCTTCATCACAACCCCACTTGAGCGTTCCGGCCGTAGGCGCCTATGCCCGTCGCCGGGCACATTCGCGGCACCGTCATCGAGCATCGGCCAGGCCGCCGGCCTCACCACCCGGACCGCACAGGTCATGGCACCAGCCGCCGCCAACGCGATGGGGTTCGCCTCCAGCACACCGTCCGAGCCCGCACCGCGCCAGGTGACGGCTCACACCAGTGCCGCGAGCGCGCGTGGAAGGCGTCCGCCGGCGAACAGTGGGGGCACCCTTGATCATGACCTGTCACTTTGCGGCAGTATCCGCCATGACCCCGGTGCTCCAGGTTCGGCCGGAGACCCTCGGTTCCATGAACTTGGTAGACCTCGGCGCTGTCGCCGCCGCCCTACTCACCCCTCCCATCGCCTTCATGAGCGCCCTGTGGGCCAGGCGCGGCAGCAGGCAATCGGCAGACGCAGCTCTGGGCGCGGGCGTCAGCCAGGCCAACGCCTCCGTCACAGCGGCCCGTGTTCAGACACGCAGCGAGCTCGAGCTGCGGCAGCAGACCGCGCTGGCCGACGCGTCCGCTGCCTTCCTCCGTGCCGCTGACGCGCTCGCGCGCACCGTTCAGCATCTGCCCGGTGTCGAGCCCGAGGAACGCCACGCTCAGCTCGCTGCTCACGACATGGCGGTGGCGACGGCCCTCGGTCCACTGGAGCTTCTGGCTCCGCCGGGCCTGCTGCATCATTCGAAAGCCCTGCTGAAGTACTGCCAGACGTTGGAGAAGCTTGCCCTGGACAGAGCCGTGCTCCGCTCTGCAGTACAGGCTTTGGAGTCCGGCTGGTGCCATCTCAACCCAGAGGCCTGCGACCATGATCATCACAGCTCAGCGTTCGTCGCGTGGCAATTCCTGGTGGACTGGGCCAGCCTGGAGGACGACGAGCGGTGGAGAGACCGGGACCTCCTCGAGTTCTGTCTCCAAGAGAGCCAGTGCATGGCCGAGGGCGAGACATCCCGACTTCTCTCAGTCGCCGACCGTGTTCCGGCAGCCTGGTCGCAGATGATCGGCGGATTTGTCCGCGACCCGCTCATGGAACAGTACGCCTCCCTGCGCACACCGTTCATCGAAGCCGCCGGTTCGGTGACGCCAGCAAGCATCGGCGCAGCTGTCCAGTCGTCGATCTCTGACTTTTCGCCGTAAAGCCTGATCTGTCGCACAGATGACGGTGCCGCCGCGCGAGATCAGCCTCGAGAAGCAGAACCTGCCCGCCCTCGGCTGGACCGCTGCCGCACAGATCGTCGCGGGAAGCATGGGCATTCCCCTGTTCTAGGGCTCGCTTCTGGACATCCCTCCGGGCGCTCAGCCCCCGGAGGGACCTGGTCGGCCACCGCCAGCTGTACGCGGCACGCTGCAGTCCCGTCCCAGATCTACGTCGGATCAGAGGCTCACGTACGGGGGCGGCGCCGGTTCTCCTGCCCCGACAGGAGCCCAAGCACAGCACGCTCCTGGTGATGGACGAACCACCGCTCGGCCAGATCGCGATCCCTGAACTTCCCCAGCCCCTTCTCGGACGACGAGGTCAGTTCGATGGCCTCCCACCCACCGAGCGAATCGGCGAACTCCCTGGCGATGCCGTTGAAGGAAGGCCCACGGAAGTACGCCACAGCGGTGTCAGTGCTCTCCAGCGGCGCACCGGACTCGTCCGAGATGAGCGAACCAGCCGCCTTGCGGGCTTCGAAGTAGGCGTTGGCGATCGCCTTGACCTCGTCCCGCATCACGTTGAGAACCTGCTGGCGGTGGGTCGGAGGCTTCAGGCACGTCAGGTACGAGAAGTCGATCCGAGTTCCGTCCGTACGGATCACCTCGAAGCCAGGATGCGGGCCGCGCTGCGGCGGGGCGATCGCGAAGGCCTCCACACCCGACCCGATCTTGTCGTCTGCCTCAGGATGCATATCGAGGAGGTCCAGCAGCAGCAGGTGGTCATCATCCTGATCAACGGTGCTTCCGACGTCATACCGGTACAGCACCTCCCGTACGGCTTCCTGCGCCGCTCCCTTCGTCCGATACCAACGCTGCCCAATCCAGAACTCCGCCACGAACTATTCCCTTTCATCCGACGGTTCTGCTCCACCCTGCGGCACGTACCATGCCGACGACCAGGCATTTCGGATACCAACGCCCCGAATTGCATATTTATTCCCACCTCGCACCCCCCGGCGCTCTCCTGGCAACTTCCTCGTCCTCCCCTCGCGCCAGAGCAGGGATTTCGAGATCGTTCAGGCCGGCTATGAGCGAGCGCCGTACTTCCCCACATGCATGACAGAACCGGACGACAGCAACCTCCCGCTCGCCCCGTCCGAAGCGCCGTCGGCGGCGCTCGACGCGAACGCCCGGCAGGCAAGTGCGTGCTCTGACCTGTAGGGGCCAAGAGGGGCAGTGCCACCAGTCCACGTAGGGGCGGCTCTCGCTCACCGTCAGGCCAATCCACGGCACCGGACGAACTACTTCACTGGCGGCGCACTGGGATGGGTGTGGGCGGCTGGATTCCCAGATCTGCGAGCGTCTGGCGGCGCTGTGGGGACAGGCCTGCCCATCGGCGACGGATGTTGGTGAGCCATTGCCCGAGGCGCACCGGTCCGGTGGCGAGGTGTTCGGTGTGCCGCTGGGGCACGGTGAGGTGGCCCTCTCTGGTGAGGAAGGACTCAGCAGCTTCTAGCCCGCGTTGGAAGGCCTGCTCTCGTGCGGAAAGTGGGGGCTGCTGCACGGAGGGTGTGTTGGTGTCCAGGCCGAGGTCTTGCAGGAGGAGGAGTTGGCCGGGGTGGGCGGGCGGGGTGTTGCGCTGGGTGCGGAGCCACTCCCCCAGGCGGATGCCTTCGTCGGTGACGTAGGTGCGGGGGATGTCGGTGAGGGTGTGGCCGGCTTGCTGATGGCGGCGGGCGGCGTGGTAGGTGCGTTGCCAGGTCAGGGGCCAGGGTGGGTTCCAGTGCGGGTCGAGGTCGGCGAGGGCCTTGGTGCGGGCGGGGGTGAGCTGGTCGGCGCGTTTGCGTTGGGTGGCAAGCCAGCGGCCGAGTGCGAAGCCGGTGTCGGGGTCGTGGTGGTCGACGGGGGCGGCGAGGTGGCCGTGGGTGGTGGCGTAGGCGGCTGCGTGGGCGAGGCCGCGGTCCCAGGCTTGTTGGCGGGGGTTCCAGATGATGCCGAGTTGTTCGAGGGCGTGGGCGCGTGTGGGGTCGAGGGCGTTTTGGTTGTGGAGGTGGCGTTGCCAGGTGAGCCAGCGTCCGAGCGGGTAGCCGGTGGGGTCTTCGTAGGTCTGGGGGATGTCGAGGTGGTGGTGGGTGCGGTGGTAGCGGCGTGCTGAGGCCAGGCCGCGGCGCCATTCGGCACTTTTCGGTTTCAGGACGCGCAGAGTGAGGGCGAGGGCGACCTCTTCGGCTCTGATGGGGCGGTCGAAGTGGAGCCAGTGGCCGGGTTCGCCCGGGTGGGTGGGGCGGTGGGTGCGGGGGTCGGCGAGGCGGGCGGTGATGCGGTCGTCGTGGGCGCGGAGGGCTTGGATGGTGCGCCACAGGGGGGTGTAGGCGTCGGCGCCGAGGAGGTCGTCGGGGTTTTCGTCGGGGGTGAGGTAGACGGGGACGATCAGGGTGGCTTTCTTGTTCGCGCCGGGTTGCTGGCGTAGGGCGCGGCCGACGGCCTGGACGGTGTCGACGGGGCTGTTCTTGGGGTCGGCGAAGACGACGGCGTCGATGGTGGGGACGTCGATGCCTTCGCCTAGGACGCGGGCGTTGGCGAGGACGGCGGGTTGTTCGGGGTGGGTGTGGGCGGCGAAGTCGAGGAGGATGCGGCGTCGGACGCGGGGTGGGTGGGTGCCGCTGATCCACTGTGACCACAGTCCTTCGGGCTGCAGGTCGGTGGGGAGGGCGGCGGCGGTGTCGGGGAGGGTGGTGGCGAACGCGCGGGCGTCTTGGACGCGGTGATGGAACGTCAGGACGCGGCGGAGTTGGTGGTCGTGGATGGCTTTGAGGACGGCGACTTGGCGGCCGGCGAGGCGCAGGCCGTCGACGCCTGCGCCGGGGCCGGTGGCGAGCCAGTCGCGCAGGGTGGTGTCGTCGATGACGGGGACGAGGATCTGGTAGTCGGCCAGCAGGCCGAGGTCGATGGCGTCGGAGAGGGTGAGGCGGTAGGCGACGGGACCGAAGAGGGTTTCGTCGTCCATGGAGGCGACCGTCTCCGCGTCCCCGTCGCGGTCGGCGTCTGCGTCCCAGATGCGGGGGGTGGCGGTGAGATAGAGGCGCCGGCGGGCCGGGACCTGGTCGTCGTGGTGGATCGCGGCCCAGGCCTTGCCGAGGCGGCCGGCAGTGCGGTGGGCCTCGTCGACGACCACCAGGTCCCAGGGCGGTAGGCCATAGGTCTGGTGGGCGGTGACGACGGCGGGCAGGGAGGCGTAGGTGGCGTAGACGGTCACCGCCTCCCCGGTGCTGCTGGTGGTCAGGGCGGCGAGCTCGGCGGGGCTGGTGGTCATGGGCAGGTCGCCGGCCGGGGTGTGATCGACGGCCTGCCGCGCCGAACAGACGGCAACCGTACTGCCTTTACGTCCTGCTGTATGCCAGGAACGGGCCGTCTGGGAAAGCAGGTCGAGGGTGGGGACGAGCAGCAGGACCCTGCCTGCTGGGGTGAGGCGGGCAGCAGTGCGGGCGGCGATGAGGGTTTTGCCGGTGCCGCAGGCGGCGATGACGCTGGCCCTGGAATGGGTTCGGAGTGTGTTGATGGCTGCTGTGACTGCTTCCTTCTGGTGCGGTCGCAGGTCCATGTGGGTGGGCGGCATGCTCTCCTGCCGGTCGTCAGGCTCGGACGCGGTGGTGGGCCAGGTGGGCGAGGACGTGCTGGTTGGCTTCCCAGCCGTCGGGGAATTTCGCGGGGACGCCGAGGTGGACGGGGTCGTTGGAGGGGTGGCTGTCGAGGAGGTCAGCGATGCCGGAGCGGGCGACCACGATGCAGGCGTGCCGGTGGCGTGAGGCGAGCACGCACAGACGGCCGGCTTCGAGGTGGAAGGCGGAGGCGTCGCGGCGTCCGGATAGGGGGTGCAGGACGATGGTGATCGCGTACTCGCGGCCCTGGAGGCGGTTGGCGGTGTCGGCGCGGACGCCGTGGGTGCGGGGGGTGTGGTTGAGGAGTTGCTGGATGAGGCGGGCTTGTTCGCGGTGGGCTGTGCCGATGGCGATGTCTTTGGCTTCGAGTTCGCGTCCGGAGGGGTGTTTCTCGCAGACGGCTTGGGTGCCGCGGTCCAGCAGTCGGGCGGCGAGGGCGACGGTGGCGCGGGCTGCTTCGGGGTCGGTGCGGGCGGTGTGTCGGGGTGGCAGTTCGTACAGGGCCCAGCCGGAGCGGGCCGCTTCCTCGATGGTGTCGTCGAGGGTGCTGCGCATGCCGCTGGTGGTGAAGTGCAGGCTGCGTGTCTGGGGGGCGGTGCCTGCTTTGAAGGGGGTGAAGGGGTAGAAGGCGCGAGAGACGATGTTCGCCGCTGAGGGTGGAAGGCGCCAGGAGACGGGGAGTCTGCGGATGGTGGCGTCGTTGTGGTTCATCAGGACGGCGACGGCGCTGTTCATGGGGTCGTGGGGCAGACCGATCCAGCGGGGGGTGTGGATGGTGGAGAAAGGGTCGAGCTGGCCGGGGTCTCCGACGAAGAGGGCTTGCTCGAAGAGCTTGGCGATCAGGAGCAGGGCGTCGGAGCGCATTTGGTAGGCCTCGTCGATGATGGCCCACCGCCGGCGGGGGCCGTCGATGTTCGCCCATTTCTTGGCGGTGGCGACGATGACGTCGCAGGTGAGGACGTCTTTGATGTCTGTGCTGATGGTTGTGTCCGCCAGGCCGTGGATGCGTTCGGGGACCTGGTAGGTGTGGCCGGTGAGGCGCCCCAGGCGCAGCCGGGGGGCTTGGGGGTCGGCGAGGCGGATGAGGAGGTCGTCGACCTGGTGGTTGGTCTGGGCCACGATGATGCACCGTTCGCCGGCTGCGGCGAGGGTGCGGGCGGCCTGGGCGACCAGGGTGGATTTCCCGGCACCGGGCGGAGAGTCGACGACGAGGGCCTGGTCGGTGCCGGCGGCGAGCGAGTCAAGGACGCCGTCGACGGCCGCGCCGGCCATCTCGGCGGGTGAAGGTGCGGGTTGGGTCATGGCTGGGGCTCCTCGGCCTCGTCCAGGGCGACGGGGTGGTCGTGCTGGGGGCCGCCGTGGGTCCAGGGGGTGTTGTCGCGGCTGGGGAAGGGCGGCTGGCGGAAGAACTCCGGCGCGAGGGTGAGTTGGAGGATGTTTCCGACTGCGGGGACGGACGTGCGGTTGGGTTTGGCGACGGTGCCCTTTTGGGTGGTGACCTCGAGCAGGAGGTCGGTGCCGCCGTCGCGCGGCGTGATGTCGCGGATGGCCAGGTGCACGCGGGGGTTGTGGGGGCTGGCCAGAAGGTGTCCGACATCCAGGCGTACCCGGTCGGTGGTGTGCAGGGTGAAGCGTGGCCAGAGCTGGAGGCGGCCGGTGGGGCCGGTGATGGTGCGGTCGGGGTCGGTGTCGATGACGGTGCCGGCGAGTGCTTCTCCGGTGGTGCGCCGTTCGGCCATGACGAAAGGGTCTTCCAGGGCGCGGCGCGCTTCGAAGGCGCCGGCGGCCTGTTCGAGGCGGGCTAGGCGGCGGGCGGCGGAGACCGCGTCGTCCTTGATGGGCTGGGGGCGGCCGTCGTCGGCGAGGTAGGTGCTGAAGGCGGTGAAGCGGTCGCGGTCGGTGTCCCAGCGGCGGTGCGCGTCCGGGGTCTGGGGCAGGCTGCGCAGCAGGCCGAGGGCGTTCCAGGCGTCGTCCCAGGTGGGGGTCAGATAGGTGCGCAGGAGGTCGTGCAGTCGTTGGGTGTGCCGGGTCATGGCGGCGGTGTTGCCTTCTTCGGCGGCGGTGTCGAAGGCCGTGAGGAGGGGGTCGAGTTCGATGGTGTCGAAGGAGGGGTCGGTGGCTGGGCCCGCGGGCTGGCGGTGGGGGGCTTCGGCGGCGAGCGCTGCGTGCAGGCCGGTGGTGCCGGGTGGTGGGTTGATCCAGGCCAGGAGGGTGGCGAGGTGTTCGTCCTCCAGGGGGCTCTGGCCGGTGACCCAGTGGGTGGTCAGCAGGTCGGTCAGGGCCAGCAGCAGGGCGGAGCCGGGGTGTTCGGCGTGTTCGGCGAAGAAGGTCAGCCATTGGCCGAGGCGGCCGACGCTGCGGTCGGGGTCGGCCGTTTCGGGTGTGTCGGTGAAGCGCAGGGCGCGGCCCAGCCGGTCGATGTAGTGGAGGGACTTGCGGTTGGCGACGAGGAGTTGGGGGGCGTGGGTGTGGCGGTGGCGGGCGGGTTTGGTGCCGCGGGCGGGGAGGCGTTCGGTGTCGGGGAAGCTGTCGATGTAGGTGAGGATGCCGTCGGCCAGGTCGTTCAGGAGTGCGGTGGGTCTGCCGCGTGGGGGTGCGATGAGCAGGTTCGGGTGGGCCTGGTCGTCGCCGTACATGAAGGCAAGCGGGGTTGCTTCGGTGCCGGCGCGGTTGAGCGGCAGGAAGATCAGGGGTCGCTCGGCGAGGTGGAAGTGGCGGATGGTGCTGGCGTCCTGGGCCTGTTCGGTGTCCGCGGCCTGCAGGCGCAGCAGGGTGGTGAGCAGGCTCATGCGGACTCCCGTAGTTGGGTGTGGACGGCGTGGGCGTGCCGCAGCGCGGCAGCCAGGTCGCTCTGGTCCAGGGCTGGTTCGCGTGTGCCGTCGGACAGGCGCAGGGCGGTGGTGATGTGGTCGATGCCGCCGAGGTCGTCGCGGACGGCGGTGCCCAGGACGTCGATGGAGCCTTCTTCGCGGGCCTCGCTGCGGCAGACGTAGGCCAGGTCGCAGAAGTGGCGGCAGGCGGGGGTGTAGCGGGCCGCGGTGGTCTGCAGGGCTTCGGCGAGTGCTTTGGGGTCGCGGGTAGGCCGGTTGTCCTGGTCGGGGGCGAGATCGAAGGTGATGTGGGGCGCCAGCCCGTCCAGCAGGGGCTCGATGCGGGTGAGCCGGCTCAGCTGGCGGGTGAGGGAGGCGACCTTTTTGCGGGCGTCGACCACGCTGGCGGTGGGGCGGCGGCTGAAGTTGCGGGGCATGACGAGGATGACGTCGTCGGAGACCTTGTCCTGGTCGATTCCTTCGCTGTCCAGCAGTTCGCGCAGGGCGAGGATGTAGGCCGCGGCCTGGGTGACGGCTGCGGCTACTTTCGCCGGGTCGGCCTGGCCGTCGACGACAGCGAAGGACTTGATCTCGACGATGTGGAAGACGCCGTCGATCTGGAAGGCGACGACGTCGGGCTCGAGGTAGACGGGGCTGCCGGCGACGGTCAGCTGCAGGATGGGGTGGTCCAGCAGCGTGCGGGTCGGGCTGGTGGAGCGGACGGCTTCCAGGATGGCGGTGCGGGTGTAGGCGTGGCGGACCTGCAGGGAGGCGTCCTGGGTGCCGACGTTGGCGAGGTCGGTGTGGGCGGCCTCGGGCAGCGGCAAGTTGAGGACCTCGCGTAACAGGCGCAGGAGTTCGGCGCCGCCGTCGGCCTTCACCTGCTGCTCGAAGATGGCCCCGCTCCTGAGGGCGAGGGAGGATTTGGCGAGGGGGCGGGGCTTTCCCAAGTGGACGGCGATGGCGTCCTTGTCGACGCCGGCGGCATCCAGAAGGGCCCGGCGGCTGCAGCCGGGATTGGTGGTCAGGGCCGCGAGGGTGCGGGCGTCGTGTCCCTTGGCGGGGACGGGGCCGCGCAGCGCGTCGAGCCGGTCGTTGAGCAGACTCACGAAGCTAGCTTCCTTGCGGGGTGGATCGGGGCGGTCAGGGAACGGAGCGCAGTCGGCGGGCGGACTGGAATGAGCCGCCGAACAGCAGGCCTGCGTCGTCGAGTTGACGGCGTGCGCGTTGGGCCGCCTCGGTGCGGGTCGCGGTGTCGGCGTCGGCGTGCAGGGCGAGTTCGTCCTGGGCGGCGCGGCGCAGCAGCGACAGGTCGACGGGGACTCCAACGGCGGTGCGTTGCTGGATGGGCGCCTGAGCGCCTGGGATGTTCTGGGCGTAGCGGGTGAGGAGTTGTCGGGCGGCCAGGGGCAGGGTGTCGGGATCGAGGCGTTCGGCGGCGTCGGCGATGTTCAGGGCGCTGGCGAGGAAGTGGACGCGGGCACCGAGAGGGCCGACGATGCGCTGCTCCAGGGGCCAGGTGCTGACAGTGAGCAGGCCGCGGGCGGGTGAGAGCAGGTCGGAGGTGAGCGCCGGGCACAGGTAGTAGGGGCGGGCGCCGGGAGCGGAGCGGTAGGAGCGTTCCTCGTCGCGACGCAGGCTGGTCAGCCGCGAGGCGGCCAGGGCACCAGCGAAGAAGGCTTCATGGACGGTGCTGATGAGCTTGGGAGCGGCGGGCACCGCGAGGAGGGTCAGGACCTGGTGGACCTGTTCCCGGGCGGGCAGCGGGGTCACCGGCTCCGTGGGCGCGTGGTACGCGGGAGCACCGGGTGGTGCTTCTTCGGTAGTGGGGGTGTCTTCGCCGTCCACGCTCTGTTCGAACAGGGCGTCCCAGGCACGCTGGGTGCGTCGCAGTTCGTCGCGGAGCTGTCTGACCTGGCCTTCATCACGGGCCAGTTGGGCGCGCCGCATGGCCTGCTGCAGCTGTTGCATGCGTTGTTCGAGTGCGTCCAGATGCTCGTGCATGGCAACACCCTACCGCATTCCAGTGTTTTCCAGCTTTCTCCTGTGATTGCTGTTGTAGAGTCGTCGGCACTTCGCCAACTGCCGCTGCGGCAGCGGGCGTCGGGCAGTCGCGCCTGCACTGAGGAGAGTCGCTCGTGAAAGCCCTGCACACATCCGACTGGCATCTGGGCCGGACCCTGCAACGCCGCTCCCGGGACGATGAGTTCGACGCCGTCCTGGCCGAGATCACCGCCATCGCCGAGTCGGTGCAGCCGGATCTGATCGTGCACAGCGGCGACCTTTTCGACTCCTACCGGCCCGCACACAAGGACGTTCTGCGCGCACTGCGCTGCCTGAACGCCTTCGCCCGCATCGCGCCGACTGTCGTCCTGGGCGGCAACCACGACTCGCCCGAGCTTTTCGACCTGCTCAACTACGTGGCCGCCCTGCGGCCGGACGCCGACCAGCACCGTCTGCGTTTCGTCCACAGCCGCGGCGACACGGACCCCGGCGCCGTACTCGACTTCGACAGCCGTGACGGGCACCAGCGCATCCGCCTGGCCGCCCTGCCGTACGTGCACCCCAACCGCTACCTGCACCTCTTCCCCGGGTTCGGAACCACCGAGGGCGCCTACGCGGCCGGCCTGCGTGGGCTGCAGGAGGGTTTGCTTGCCCGGCTGCGTGACGGCTACGACCCCGAGCGTGACGTCCTGCTGTTCACCGCCCACCAGTACGTGGCCAGCGCCGTTCCCGCCCAGAGCGAGCGAATGTGGGAGGTGCGCGAGCCCTACGCCACCGATGCCGACGCCCTGCCCCAGGTCGCCTACTGCGCCTTGGGGCACATCCACAAACCCCAGCCGGTCGGCGCCGGACGGCTGCCGGCCCGCTACGCCGGCAGCCCCCTGCAGATGGACTTCGGCGAGAGCGAGGAGACCAAGAGCGTCACCGTCGTCGAGGCAGGACCCGGCCGACGCACCCTGGTCACCCCGCACACGCTGCACTCCGGGCGGCGCCTGGCCCGATTCCACGGCACCCTGGAGGAACTCGGCGCCGATGCAGCCCAGTACACCGGCGTCTACCTCAAGGCCGTCATCCGCAGTGACGAACCCGTCCCCCGGCTCGGGGACAAGGTCGCCGAGCTGGTGCCGCAGGCCATCGTGGTGGACATCGACGAGGACTGCGCGGCCACCCGGGCAAGCGTTCTGACGGGGGCCGACGCCGCCGATAACAGCAAGCTCGACATCACCGCAGTGTTCAGTGCCTACCTCGCCGAGGCCAGCACTCCCGGGCAGAGCGCCGACGAAGTGGTCGCCGCCTTCGCCGACCTGCTGAACACGCCTGACACCGCGTCGGCCGCCTCCCCCGCCGAGCAGCTCCTCGCCGAGGCGCTCGCCACCCCCTGGACCGGCGCCGCCCGCGGCCGAACGGAGACCGCGTCATGAAGATCGCCCGCCTGACCTTCTCGGGAGTCCGCAGCTACCCCGACACCTGCACGATCGACTTCACCGGCAAGACTCTCATCGGCATCCTCGGCGACACCGGCGCGGGCAAGACCAGCATCCTCGAGGCCATCACCGCCGCCCTGTACGGGAAGTGCTCCTGGACCGACCGCGCAGCCCAGCTCCGCTCCGACCACTGCGACACCATGATGATCGAGTTGGTGTTCTCGGTGGAGGGCCGGGACTGGACGGTGCACCGCGTCTTCCACGAATCCCGTCCCACCCAGGCACGGCTGACGGCTCCGGACGGCAAGCACACCGACGGGGTGCGCCCCGTGGACGACGCGATCCGAAAGCTCATCGGGATCGACTACGTCACCTTCAAGTCCTCCGTCCTGGTCCCGCAGGGCCGCTTCGGAGACCTGCTCAACGCAGGCGACGCCGACCGCACCCGCATCCTGAAGTCTCTCTTCGGTGTCGACGAGCTACAGCACGTACGACAGCTCGCCACCGAGTCCGCCGGCCGCCTCAAGGACCTCATCAGCCAGGCCCAGCGCGATGACGCCCGACTTGACGACGATCCTCGCGCGGCGGCACAAGCCGCCAGGGAACGCCATGACAGGGCCCAAGCCGGTGCCACGGACCTCAGCGGCCGGCTGACCGAGCTGCGCCAGCTGCAGGCATCGACAGCACAGGCCCAGCAACAGGCACGCCAGAGCGCGGACGCCGCCTCGGTGCTCGCCGAGCGCCGCATCACGGACTACGGCACCACCACCGCCGCCGTCCAACAGGCCAGGGACGAACTGGAGCAGCTGCAGGAGACCAACGCCGCGGCCGAAACGACCGCCCAAGCCCACCTCGAGGACGTCACCGCCGAGCGGGAAACAGCCTCCGCGGCAGGTCTGGCGCCCGACGCCCTGGCCGCGACCGCTCAGGTCCTCAAGGACGCGCCCGGCCGGCTCAGCACCCTCGCCGACGGGGAAACAGCGCACACCCGGCTCCTGACCGAGCTCGAGGGGGAAGAAGAGGATCTGGCCAAACGCGCCGGCGAACTGGAACAAGCCGAGCAGCGCATCGAGGAGATGCGCGCGCCGCTGCAGCACGCCGAGTATGAGGCGACCGGTGCGGCCGAGGCGCTGCAGACGATGAAGACCTCCGTCCGGCGCGCCGGTGAAGCAGCGAGCGCACTCGCCCAGCAGCGTGCTGCCCAGGCTCGCGCACACGGCAAGCTCACCGCCCTGGTGCAGGCGCCTCCCGACAGCGACCTGGACGTGGCCCGGGCCGGAGCGCGGCGCGCGCAGGACGTGCTGGAGAGCATCCGGCGCCAGGAAGCGGCGCACACCGCAGGCGACGGCCTGGCCGTCGGCGACGGCTGTCCCGTCTGTACGGGGACGCTGCCTGAGGACTACCAGCCACCGCAACCGCACGACGCCGAGGCCCTCACCCTTGCCAAGGCCACGGCGGACAAGGCCTTAGCCGCACTGGCCCGCGCCGAACGCGAGCACACCCTGCACGCGCACGAGGTCGAACAGCTCCAGGCGGCCCAGAACGAACATCGACAGCAGGTACAGGAAGCCACTCGCCTGCTGGAGGACCAGCTGCCCCTCGTACGGGAGCGGGCCCGGGAACTCGCCGTTCGCAGCGCCCACCCCCGACCCGAGGTCTACGGGAAAGAGTTGGACAGCGCCGCCGCGGCGGCGCTGTCCCGCATGGCGGCGCCCACGCCCCCGACTGCAGCCGAGCAGGAGGGCTTGGTCGACGAACTCCTGCAAGACGCCGACCGGCGCGTCGCACAGCTGCAGGAGGCGGTCGTCTCCAGCCGGAACGAGCTGGCACAGAAGGAAACGGCACTAGGCGCGGCGCGCGCTTCGCTTCAGGCGGCCACGCTCGCCGCGGAGAAGCGACGCGCGCAGGCGCTCCAGACCACCGAGCGTCTGGAAAGCGAACAGCGCAGCCTGTTGGCCAGCCTGTCCACACTGCCCGAGCTCGTACGAGCACACCTGCCTCAGCAGCATGCCCTCCCCTCCTCCGACCACCTGAAAGCCGCCACCCAGGCCCTGCGACGCGAACAGAGCCATCAGCAGGAGCTTGCCCAGCGGCAGGAGAAGCTGCGTGGGCTCGTGCATTCGCTGGTGGCCGAGCGGGGCAAGCTGACCGAGCGCCGGCAGCAGGAGGTCACTCAGCCTCTGCACGAGCTCCGAGCGCAGCTGCAGCGATGGGCGGACAGTGCTCTCAGCGCGGCCGCACTGGTTGAGGAGGCCCGACGCCCCGTGCTGCCCTTGCCGGCAGGGACGAACGACCCCGCGGTCATGGAGCAGTACGCTGCCCGCCTGGAGGGCACCAGCACCTTGCTGTTTGCGGCTCTGGACGAGCACGGCACCGCGGCACGTGCCGCCATGGCGGAGCTGAGGGCGCGGTTGTCCGCGCATGCAGAAGCGGTGGCCGCTGCCTACCCCGGCAGCGCCGTGCTGCAGGTGGACTCCGAGACGGATCCGCTTGAGCCCACCCTCCTGGACGGCTTGAGCAGTCAGGCCGGCACGCTGCGCAACGAGGCCGCGTGTGCCTTGCGGGACGGGGAGCAGGCCCTGTCCCAGGTTCCGCACAAAGACCGGCTGACGGCAGCCATCAGCGCCGGCGAGCGCCAGCTGGCCGCCTGGCAAGCGGTGAGCGCGCACCTGACGGACGGGAAATTCCTCGGCCATCTCACCGACCTGCGCACCCGTGCTCTGCTCGCCCACGGCAGCGAGCTGCTGCAACAGCTCTCCGGCGGCCGGCTGGGATTCGCCGCCAACTTCGACATCGTCAACCTCTCCAGCCGTGCCCGCCGCAGCTCGCGCACCCTCTCCGGCGGAGAGACCTTCCAGGCCTCACTCGCTCTCTCCCTCGCTCTGATGGAGATGCACGGCCGAAGCGGCACCCGACTGGAGAGCCTCTTCCTCGACGAAGGCTTCGGCACTCTGGACGCCGCTCGTCTCGACGGCGCCCTGCAGGTCCTGCGTACTCATGTCGGAGCCGACAAGCTGCTGGCCGTCATCAGCCACCTTCGCCCGGTTGCCGAGACCGTGCACGACGTGCTGTGGGTCGAAAAGGACCACCGTGGCTCCAGAGCCCACTGGCTCAGCGCAGCGGAACGCGACACTCTCATCCGCGAAGACCTCCACAACCTGGCTGACCTCACTTGAACCCCTCACGCCGGTCAGCAGGCCGCCGCGTGGCTCAACGAGCGCAGGGCCTGTGACGTGTCGCAGGCCCTGCGCCAAGCGAGAGTGCCCTCACAGCTCACAGCACGCCCGTTCACCAGGGCAAAGGACCTGTGAGGCTCACAGCCTGGTCACTTACCACGGGTCGCCCCGCACACGCCGCCAAAGGGCTCGAAGCACCGCCTCGTGGGGACCTGTGGTCCCTGAGACGGCTGTATCTCGGTGGTGCGCACCGAGCGAATGCACATGTCTCGTCCGGCCGGAGCTCGCCCGTCTGCGCAACGGCGCCGGGACGTCCGTGCAGCAGCCGCGGCCTCACTCGGCGACCGCACCCCGGTGGCGTCGCTCGCCATCTCGACGTCCCCGAGGCGGGCGACCGTCTAGGGGAATGCGAGCCCGTCCTGCCAGTCGCTCACCTCGATGCGTGCCTGTAGGGCGCGCATGCCGACCGCCTCTTGGGCGAGGCGGCAGCCGGCGGCGAGATGCGATGCGGCCCGCGTTGCCAGCGGTTCGGAGAGCCAGCCAGCGAGTTCTAGGGCCTTTCCGTGAGGCACCGGTGTCTGTCCTGGCTGCGGCACACCGATCTCGAGCAGCAGCCGGTACAAACCTGCGGCCGGACGTACGGGAGGGAGCCCTTCCTGGGCTGCCCTTCGATGTGCGCTGGCTGGGATTCGCAAGCCATCGGCGTCGAGATCGCCGAAGTATGCGATCGCGCGTACGTCGGTCATGTCGAGGACCGAGGCGACTGACGCTTCGAACGCTGCCCCTGCTCCCCATGCAACCCGTCCGACGTCTCCGGGATCGGCAGTCAGCATGCGAGTGAGGGTGTCGAAGGTGTCGGCGTTCTCGACTACGAGAAGCACTGGGCCGCCTCCGATCTTGCGGGTCGACAGTGGCGGGTGCGCGCGGAAGGTGCGCAGGAGTTCAAGCGTGAGTCGGCCTGGTGCGAACAGGGAGGTGTTGAGCAGGGCATCGAGGCGCTTCTCGTGCCCGAGGACTTCGAGAGATCGTTCTCTCAGTGGTGTGACGTCATCGTCGCGGCCGCGGTCTCGCAGCCAGTCGTTGATTGAGCGCAGGGTGCCGATCTGTCCCAGCGTGAGCCGAGCGGATGCGGCCCAGGCGAGTTCCGGGCGCCACGCTATGGCTTGGGCGGCTGCTGTTGCCGTGGGTGAGGGTTGAGGGGCTGGCAGCTTGAGGCGGGTCGGCAGGGCGGGGGTCGCCGAGGTGTCCTTGGTGTGGGAGCAGCTGATCAGGCCTGCGGCGGTGAGCGCTTCGAGGGCCTCAGCGAGGTCTGTACGGCGGCTGGGGCGCATGGCAGAGGCCGCGTCGGCGATGGCGAAGACTTCCCACAGCTCAGCGAGGGTGAGGGTTCGCCGTGGCCATTCCTCCAGTGCTGCGGCGAGTCTCATGGCTCGGGGGGACAGTGTGACGTTGGCTGAGGTGGAGGGGTTCATGGCGCTTCTGTGGGCCGGCGGTAGACCCGGGCTGCGGTGACTGTTCCCGGTGCTGCGCCGGGGGTCGCGGCTTCGAAGTCTGCGAAGGGATGGGGCATTTGGGCGCGGACAGTCTCGGCGACTCGGATGTGCTTGAGTCCCGCTCGTAGATCGGCGTCGTTTCGCATCCGGATCCACAGCGGGAACGCTGCCAGGGCGCGGTCGTCGGACAGGCCGGTCGTGTATACCAGTTGGACGCCCAGGGCTGAGGCCACGCCCTGTTGCAGGTCGAGGAGATAGGACGCGCTCGCCTTGCCGATCGGGTTGTCGAGGAACAGTACGCCGGAGTGGCGGTTGCGCATCTGGCCTCGTTCGTTGGCTCGCAACGCAGCCATGGTGCAGTACAGGATGATCGCGGCGGTGAGTTCCTGTCCTCCGGAGAACACCGTGTTCATCTGCTCGACCGGGACTCGCTCGTCGCGCAGGACGGAGTCTGGTTTCAGTACTTCGACGGTGAAGCCCTTGGGGACGGCGGCTTCGGCGGAGCGCAGGAGGAGTGCGATCCCGTCCCGTTTGGGGGCGCTGCCGCGGGGTCCGATCTGGCGGGCGGCTGTGGAGGCGGCGATGTCGTCGACGAGTTCGCCGATGCGGGCGGCGAGCAGGCTGGGGTCGGGATCGGTGAAGCGGATGCGGAGGAACTCTTTGCCTTCCCAGTCGCCGAGTCCGGAGGGCAGTCGGGACAGGCGTGTTGCTGTCCGTAGGGTCTTGAGTGCGCCGTCGGTGAGCGCGGCCAGTCGCTCGACGATGAGTTTGCGGTGCTTGCCGGCGTTGTCCAGATCCGTGTTCAGTGTGGCGAGTCGCTGCGCGAGCTGGTCGGCGAATTCTGTGGCGCGGGCACCGAGTTGTTCTCGTCCCAGGCTGATGATGGCCCGCCGGGCGACGTTCGTTGTCTTTTCGAACCGGACGTCGCTGACGAAGCGGACTGCTCCGTCGACGAGGCCGCTGAGGGCGCGGGTGGCGTCGCTGGCGGCGGCGCGGGCTTCACGCAGCTCGCGTCGCAGCTGGTCGGATTTCTCGCGGGCGCTCTCCGCTGACTGCTGGTAGGGCTCGACGGTGTCGGGGCCCAGTTCCGTCGTCGGTCGTCCCTCCTGGGGGCTGGAGGTGTCGTCAAGGGTCGCTTGCACAGGCTGGAGCACTTCACGGAAGCTGCGGGCGGCTTCGTTTGCCTGCTGCATGTGGCGTTGCAGGTCTGCGGCATGCCGCGTGGCGATTTCGAGGGCGTCTTGAGCGGCACGCTGCTCGGCCTGGGCGGTTTCCATGAGCTGGCGTCCCTGCTCGACGGAGGCAGGGCGGCGTGTCTCGGGGAGGACGATCCATACGTTGCGGTCGCGGTCGGCGGGGCTAGCGGTGCGCAGGTCGCTGCGGAGTTGTCCGATGCGTTCGTTGGCAGCGTTGATGGTGGCGGCCAGCCGCTGTTTGTCGCGTTTCGCGCGGGCGATTTCGGCCTGCCGGCTGGCGCGGTCGGCGCCGGCGGGTGTGGTGAGCAGTCGTTCGGCCTCGGCGGTCGTCTCGGGTGGGAGTCGTTCAAGGTCGGTGCGGCGTCGGGCGGCTTCGGTCATGGCCCGTTCTGCCTCTGCCCGGAGATCCTGGCCGACCTCGAGGCTGCGGTAGACGTCGGCTGCGGCTGCGTAGGCCTGTTGGAGGGCCAGCAGACTTTGGCTCGGGACGGTTTGAGCGATGGCGCCACTGGCGGTGACGACCTCGGATGCCGCGACGAGGTGGCGCTCGGCGCGGTCTCGGGCGTTTTCTGCCGCCCGCACGGCGTCTTCGGCCTTGGCCAGCTGCTGTTCCCGGGCCATGGTTGCCTCGCCCACGGTGCGGCGAACTGTTTCCATGGCCTGCTCAGCCTCGCCGGCTCGCCGCTGCGCTTCGGCAGAACGCTCCACCTTGGCCGTGAGCCGGTCGAGAGCGCCTGCGGTGTCTGCGGCGGCACGCTCCTGTGTGCGCAGTTGGGCGAGTTGAGCGGGGTAGACGGCCTCGCGCTCTGCCCAGGTTTCCATGTCTGTGGTTGCTGCCTGTGCCCGTTCTTGTGCTGTGGCGACGGCGGCGTCTGCGGCCAGGAGTTGCTCCGTCAGCTCGGTGAGACGGCCGGATGGGCAGGCTTTGCGCCAGGCAGCGAGTTCGGCGGCGACGTCGCGGGTTCGGTTCAGCGCTGTGGTGAGTGTCTCGATGTCCTGGCCGCGGCGTTTCATGTCCTCGCGCAGCTCCGCCCTGCGCGCCTCGGCGGCTTCCTCGTCGAACATGGCCGGATTGGTCTCGATCACGAAGCGGGCTGAGGTCGGCTCAGTTGCGGTGAGCAGCTGCGCACCAGTGCCGACGGCGATCGCGGCTGCGGGCAGCAGGTTTGCCGATTGGGTGGCGGTGCAGGCCTGGGGAAGCTGCGTTGCGTCGACGAGCACGACTCCGTCGGCGAGTTCTGGATGTGTCGCGATGAGGGTGATGCGTTCGCTGGCGGAGGCATTTTGCGCCAGGTACTGCCAGCCTGTGTGGGCGGCGACGCCTGAGTCCTGCAGAACCTGGACGGCGGCCTCGACCTCAGGTCTGGCTGGCAGCAGGCCGCCGT
The DNA here is from genome assembly GCF_026420845.1 of Streptomyces sp. PR69. Lineage (GTDB taxonomy): Bacteria > Actinomycetota > Actinomycetes > Streptomycetales > Streptomycetaceae > Streptomyces. The sequence goes on from NZ_JAOWCB010000043.1 coordinate 21,904, forward strand.
TGCCCAGCGCGGTGAGAACACGGTGGTCGCCGTTCTGTACAGAGCGTAGGCCGTCCAGCCGTTCTTGACGTGCGGCGATGTCTTCGGCGAGCTGGCCGGCGAGTGCTTCTGCCGATGCGTCGAGGGTCTCCGTGTCGATACGGTCTACGGCTAGGGCGGCGACGAGCATTTCATCGGCGGCTAGTCGAGAAGCGCGGGCGGTCAGCTCGTGCAACTGTTGTGCTATCGGCTGCTGTTCGCGCTCCTTGTCCAGCAGTGCCCCGGCGGCTTCGCGGGCGCGGATTTGAGCGTCCTTTAATTCTCGTGCGACTTCTGCGGCCTTGCGTTCTGTGGCGGCGAGTGCGTCCTTGAGGAGGGCTGCTTTCGCGCGTGCTTCCAGGGCTGCGGCGGGCACGTCTAAGCCGGCCGGCATGAGACCGTCGGAGATGGCCTGGGCTACTGCGCGGGCCGTTTCGTCGACTTTGGCCAGGGCTGCCTGCTGTGCGCTGCGGGCCTTTTCTTCGTCCCGCAGCGCGGCAGTGCGCCGCTCGTCCGCCTTCCCAGCGGCCTCTTTGCACTCCTCAGCTTCCTGATTGAGCTTTCGTGCCTGGGCCCGGTCATTGGCTGCCTCGTTGTGGAGTTTCGCCAGCAGCTGGGCCGCGGCCGCGTCGCGTGCGGCCAGAGCGGGTCGTGCGGTCTCCTCGGCGTCGGCGATCTGCCGCTCGAGCGCCGTTGCGTCAGCGACCGACTGGTCACGGGCTTCGACCATCTCGGACGCCGCCCAGCCAGACAGCTCGAGCTCGACCGCTGCTTGCGCAAGCTGCGCGGCGTCTTGCTGTTCCTCCGCGGCAGCGAGTTCCAGGGCAAGCGTTTGACGTCGGATTTCGTTGACGACGTCACGCGTCCGGTCGCGGTCGGTTTCGGATGCGCTTGCTGCGGTTACTGCTGCGGCGTGCTCGCCAGTCAGCCGTCTGGCGGCAGACTGTTCAGCGTCATGGCGCGCTGCGACTTGGGCACTGAACGCGTGGATGTCTTGCACCGTGCGCTGCAGCCCGGCGCTCGCCTGCATCGCCTTGGTGTGCGCCGCGCCGACGGGGTGCAGCGCCGCTACGGCGCCTTCGGCGAAGTCGCGCTCCATCAGCATCGCGGATCGATCGCCGACGGTGGTGGCGTAGCTGTCGAAGTTGTCCGCCACGCTGACGGCGTCGGCGGGGTCCGTGACGATCGTGAGGAGCCAGTCGACGAATTCCTTGCTGCTCTTGAATTTGAACGCGCTGGCCGCTTCCCCTTCGTCGGCGTTCATCTGCCGCTGGATGGCGAACAGTTCGGGTTCGATGCGCAGGCTGCGCAGATGGTCGAGCCACTCCCCTTGATGGGATCCGATCCAGGCCAGCTGGGTGGCTGGGTGGGTGCGGTCGATCTCTTCCAGCGCCTCCTGGAAGTGGCCCAGTCGTAGGCGGCGGCCGTCGGCGGTGAAAGGGAGGGTGGACACTTCGACGGCGGGATTGGGGCGCAGCGACCACCATGCCTCGCCCAGCTTGCGGCCGTCGCTGGTGCGCTTGCGTCGCCACTGGTAGGTCTTTCCGGTGACGATGCGTTCGCCGGTTTTGACGTGCATCCACTCCAGTACGACGTGTCCCGCGTCCTCCCCCACGACGAACTTCTCCAGAACGTCGGACGCTCCGCCGAGGGTGTTGCGTTTTCCAGGCAGGATCACCGAGAAGAGCAGTTTGAGCAGGACGCTCTTGCCGCCGCCGTTTTCGAGAAGGAGGAGGCTGTAGGGGCTGGGGCGGCGCGGAGGCGCGTCGAACAGCGTCCCCCCGCCGATGGGCTCGCCCACATCGGCGAGATTCAAGGTGACGTCGGTGAAACGGGCGCCGCGCGGGCCGACGCCGAACATGCGGACGCGGTTGAGTTCGTACACAGTCGTCCCCTACAGCTTGGCGATGTCGTCGGGTGACCATTCGACGGCGGTCAGCGTGCCTGTTCCGTCAGTGATCTCGGTGATGCCGAGCGCCAGGAGCTCGTCGAACATGATTGCGCCGGCCTCCCGGACTTGTGCCCGGTAGCGCGGCGTCGTTCGGTAGGTGCCGCCTCGCGCGTCGCCGGTGCGCACCAGCAGGCCTTGATCGGCGAGGAAGGCAAGGGCCTTGCTGACGATGCCGGTCGTCGAGGTATGGAGTTTGCGTCCGTCGCCGGTCGCCCCGGTTTGGGCGCGGCGCGTATAGACCCTCCACACCGCCTCCAGTCCCGGTCGGTCGCTGGATGGGTCGGTGTCCGCTCCTTCCGCCGTGGCGGTTTCGGCCAGAGCGGTGGAGGCCTGGCGCACGAATGCTTCGACTCCCTGTGCGGTGATCCGGCCGAGGTAGGTTTCGTCGGCGAGGTCTGCCGGGCGGGGGAATGCGAGGGTGGCGGCGCCCAGGTGGGCCAGTGCGTGGAGCACCCGCTCGTGTGCTTTCCCATCGCCGCCGGTCCGACGCGCGTAGTCGGTCATCCGGATGGCGAAGACGCTTTCCTCGGTGGAAGCGACGACCACGCCCGTCCGCTCGGTGACCTCGAGGATGATCAGGTCCAGTCCTCGGGCGACGGCGGCGGTGACGGTGGCGAACTCGTCGTCGCTCCGAAAGCGCCGCACCAGCCGCCTGTATTCGTCGTCGCGGGAGGGGACGAGTTTGGGCCGTAGGCCGAACCCGACGAGGCGGGAGGCTTCGGCGGCGGTGTCGGCGGTGCTCATGCAGCCCCCCTTTCCCGCCCGGCAGGCACAAGGTCTTTGGAGAGGGCTCCCACGACTGCCCCTTCAGGCCCTGCGCCGTCGCCCTCGGCGGGAGTGGTCAATCCGGCTCGGGCAACGATGAGATCGGCGCCAGCGAACTCGGGATCACTCAGCACGGTGCCGTCGTCCACGGCGAGAAGCACCGAAGGCGCGCCGTGCCGGAGGGCCGGGCCGATCTCTTGCGCTGCGAGGGCGAGCACCCTCACCACCACGAGCAGCGGCAGCTCAGGATGCAGCTCGCGAGCTTCCTCCAGCAGCCCGGACAGACGTCGCGGCGCCTCCACGTCGAGGTCCAGCAGCCACTCCAGGTGCTCGTAGCACTCCTCCGGGAAGCGAGGCGCCTCTGCCGCCTCGGACAACTCCGGCTCCTCGATTTCGCTGCCCAGCGCCTCGCGGACCGCTGGAGGAGTCACCAGCAGGGTGAAGAGGTCAGCCAGACGCAACGCCGGGCGCACGGCCAATCCGACCACCCGCGTGAAGTAAGCGGCGAGCACCCCGTCGGCGTCGCGCACCGGCAAGGCGAGCGCCGGCTGCAGGAGCTGAGCGTGGAGGTCGAGGTCCGCCCGCATGGGCTGCGGTGCGAACGTCTGCCGGTCCTGCTCAGTTCGAAAGCGCCGACCGGCGTTCTGGAGTGCTGCCTGGAGCTGCTCGTGACGTCGCAGGCAATCGCGGACGATGCCGACGAGCGCAGCGGCCTGCTGCTTGCGCACAGGGGTATCGGCGGTGTCACGCGCCTCTGTGATGTTCACCAAGATGGCGTTCTCCGCCCGGCAGCGGGCCTCGATGTGCTCAAGCGCCTCCGCGATGAACGTCGGCATGGCGGTCAGCCAGTCCACCGTGCGCACGTCGCGGCTCGTGGCCTCGAGCCGCTGACGCAGCATCTCGCCGTACTGGATCGTCCGGTACCGCGCGGCCTGCGCAGCAGCTTGCGCGTCTGAGAGCCGACCGCGCCGAATCAGCGTCTCCAGCCGCACATCCGCGGCGATCTGCGCCGACTCGATGTCAACTTCCAGCGCACCGACCAGGACATTGACCGCCTCGTTCGCAGCACGCAGGTAGATCCCGCCGTCGGCTCCCGGAACCTCCTCGAGAAGGCGGAAGTCGAAATCACGCCGCTCGTACCGTCCGTCGGTACCCGTCATCCCGTAGACCGCGCGGAAGCCGCGATCAGCCGATCCCACGTTGAGCAGGTTCTCAAGAACCCACCCAGCGGCGTGCTCGTGCTCAGCTGCAGAGCGGTCCGGCGCCTGATCAGCGGCGTACCGGGACAGATCTTCAACGGTCCGCTCCGGAGAAGCGCCGGCGTCGAAATCCATCGCGAGAGTCACCAGATCGATCGCGTGCAGCCCAAGCTCGCTCATCTGGTAGGCAGTCAAGTCAGCCGACTGAACGGATGACTTACGGGCGTCCAGGTCGTGTAGGGGCGCAGTGCACGCGAGCGCTTTGATGCGCTGCGCGAATCCAGTGTCTAAGCTCGCAAGTCCTTCAGCCACCCTCTAAACGGTAAGGGGGAGCACTGACAACGCGCCGCGGATGGCTAAAGTCGACGGTCAAGCTGGCCGAGTTCCCAACGAAACGCTCCTGGTCACGACTACCCTGACCTGCGGCCCGACCCGGACTACCGGCTGCGGGTCACCGAACGGCTCACCCTGATGCCGCAGGGCCTGCGGCTGCATCTGGAGCGGCGCACGGTGACCGCCAGGGCGGTTGCCGGGACGGCCGTCGACGAGGCACTGTCAGAGCTGCGCCGCCCGGTGCACGGGGCGGGTGACTGACTCCGGCAGCCGGATGTCCGCACTGCCGCGGGCGGCGTTGAGCTGGGGCTGGGTGAGGAAGAAGGCGCCTGTCAGGTCGGCGTCGCGCAGGTCGGCGCCGCGCAGATCCCCGGTGGGTTTCCGTCGGGGTGTTCCTGGATCCAGGCAAGACCCCCGATGTCGAGACGGGTGCGGGTGCGTGTGACGGCGACATAGGCGAGACGGGCTTCGCTGTCGTCGATCGGGCCGGGATGGGGCGGCCGTGTGCGTCTTGCCGGTCGGTGTCCTTGGGCGGGGTGAAGTCGTCGGCGATTCTCACGCGTGCCCACTCACGGCCCTTTGCTTTGTGGGCGGTGGAGACGGTGACCTTGGCGTGGGGTTCTGGGGTGAGGCGGTTGACGGCGGTGAGGATGGCTTCGGGGCCGTGGGTGTCGACGAGGTCGACCAGGGGTTGGAGGTCTCGTCCGGAGGGATCGTGGGCGGCATAGTCCTGGACGGCGCCCCAGGTGGGGAAGAGGACGAGTTCGGGGTGGTGGGTGCGTCGGCCTTCTTTGAGGTCGCGTGCTGCCAGGGCGAGTGTGCGGAGGCTGTCGCCGCCGCCGACGAGGGCGACGGGCGTGCCGGCGGCGAGGTGGCTCATGACGTGTTTCATGGTGCCGACGTTGGTGCGACACAGGACAGCGTCGGGTTGGGGAACGGGGCCGAGTTCGGTGGGCATGGTGTCGGTTCCGGTCAGGCGGATGGGGGCGTCGGCGATCGCGAGCCACCTATTGGCCTCGCACGCCAGTTGAGGGCCGAAGCGGAACGAGCGGGACAGGGCGAGCTTCGTGCCGTCGAAGCCGGCCATGACGTCTTTGGCGCCGCGCCAGTGGTAGATGGCCTGGGCGGAGTCGCCGACCATGACGAGTTGGGCGTGGCCGCGCTGGTTGTTGAAGATGTGTTCGACGACGGGGTTGGTGTCCTGGGCTTCGTCGAGCAGGAGGTAGTCGGTGGGGATCTTGGGGTCGGTGAGGGACCAGATCTTGAGGAAGTGGTCGGGGTCGAACCGGACTGCGCCGTCGTCGGGGTGCTGCAGGTCGGCCCAGGCTTTGTGGGCGTAGGGCAGGACGGTTTCGGCGAGATGGCCGCGTAGTTGGGGGTGGTCGAGTCCACGCAGGGGCGGAACGTGGTTAGCGGTGATGCTGGGGTCTGCGGAGTGGCAGAAGCGAGTGACGGTGCGCAGGACGGTGTTGGACACGGTGGTGGGCGAGATGTCGTGGTCGCCGATGCGGACGGGTGTGGTGATGCCGAGGTCCTGGCCGGAGCGCCAGGCGGGGCGTCGGGGTGCGTCGAGTCGGCGGGCGTAGCGGTGGCCGAGGGCTGCGTAGGCGAGGGCGTGGGCGGTTTTACAGGTGACGGTGGTCGGGAACCGGGAGGCGGCGTCGTGGGCGATGGCCCGGTTGTAGGCGAGGTAGCGGCCGCGGCGTCTGGTGGCGGTGGCGAGGAATGCGAGGGTGGAGGTCTTTCCGGTGCCGGCGCCCGCTTGGAGGGCGATGTGGTCACCGGCGCGGAAGCGGTCGGCTGTGTGGGCCTGTTCGTCGGTCGGGGTGAACACGTCGCGGCTCCGGGTTGGCGGGGACAGAGGGGGGATGGTTGGCACGGACGGCTGCGTCGCGGGCTCGGCGGGCCGGGAAAGCGGCTGAGTGCCGCGGCCGATCTGTCGCCCGGCGCCATGAACCGGGGATGCCGGCGATGAGGGGGCTTGTGGGTTCAGCCCGAGGTACGGCGAACGGCCCGTGGTAGGCGGGTGGCGAGATGGGCGTGGTGCTTGATCGGGTCGAAAGGTTCCCATTCGGCGAGGGCCAGGTCGGCTGCCCCGGTCGTGATGGCGTGGATGGGACAGCGTTGTGTGCGCCAGCGCAGCTGCTCGGCGTATGGAAGGCCGCCGAGGTCGTAGACAGCGATATCGACGGCAGGCAGGGCCAGTTGGCGGTGCCGACGGAGCACCGCGGGGGTGAGGATCCAGTGTCCGGGTGCAGCGGGGTCGAGGACCGGCTGGTGGCATCGGGTGCGGCGGCGGGTCTGGGCGACGCACTGGATGTCGTCGATGGGGTGGGCTGCGAGGTATCGGCCGTACAGGAGCTGGACGACCGGGCGCTCTGGCCGACACGCACCGGGTGCTGTGGGCGGCGTTCGGGGGGTGAAGGCTCCGGTGTCGAGGAGTCGCCGGGTGTGGAGGGCGAGGCGTCGACGGAGGTGGTCGAGGGCAGGTGACGGCGGCTGGGGTGCGGCGCGTGCCGGGCACAGGATGGTGTGGGCGGTGCGGCACCATCCGCTGGCGTCGTCGGCGGAGTGCGCGATGCCGGAGGCTACATGCCAGCGAAGCGGCTCCGGGACGGCCCTGGCAGGGAGCTCCATGGGATGGAGTGCGACAGGCTGCTTGTCGGTGGTGGTGTGCCAGTCGATTCGGTTGCCGCAGTCTCGGCACGCTCCGCGTTGGGCGATGCGCAGCAGGCGGCTGGGGCAGTTGGCGGCGATGGTCAGGACGCGGCCGCGGTGCGAGACGACGGGGCTGCCGTCCCAGTGGCGTGGCGTGGGGCGGTGGGTGGAGTGCATGGGCGTGAAGGTTCCACTCGGCGCGCCACGTTCAGGGTGTCCACGCTGCCGTCTTCCCCCGGCCGGCCCAACAAGTGGGCATGGGCGTTCGGGGGTTCGGTCGCCAGTTCCCGCCCGGTGACCGATTCGGGTGATCCTCGGGAGGCTGTCGGTCGGGGGCTATGCAGGACTCTTGCCGGGGGGTTCGTGGCCGGTGCACAGGGTGGCGAACAGGCCACCGAGGGGGACGTCGAAGGCGTGGCCGAGGGCGTGCCAGGTGGCGAGGGATCCGATGGTGCGGCCTTGCTCGATCTCAATGAGGGTGCGTCTGGACAGGCCGGTTCGGGTGGCGAGTTCGTCGTAGCTCCAGCCGCGGTCGCCTCGCAGGCGCGCGAGTTCCTGGCGCAGCGCGTCGAGGTCGGGGTCGGGCGGCAAGATCGTCACCCGTCCATCGCACGGTGCAGACCCCTGCCCTGTCAGTGCAGACCTCTGCCCTATTTGCGTAGATGGCGATTCCGAGCGGGAGGGCAGAGGTCTGCACTACGGTGCCGCCGTCGTGCCACTCCCCGCGGCTGCTTCCCTGGGACGCCAGGCCACGGGGCCGAGCAGAAAGAGACCAGCGGCAGATGAGGCTGTGCACTACACGCCCGCCGGCGCCCCGCACGTGGACCGTCGAACTACGGTCCCAGCCACAGGGGCCGCTCCTCGTCTGTACTCAATGCGCCCTCGCTCCCGAAACCCTCCACGGCCGCAGCGCACGGTCGGCAGCCCTCGCCCACCTGGCCCGACACGCCCGCTGCTCGCTCCTCCCCCAGCACCTGCGGACATGCCAGTGCCATGAACGGGGCTGTCGCTGGCATTCGCGCCACCGCGGCTGCGACGGCCCGCTCCTTCTCGTCCTCTCCCGGGAACACGGCGGCCGACTCTGGCGACTCGCCGACACCTGCACCGCCTGCGCCCACGCCATGAAAGACGCCAGCATCGTCCCCGACACCACACTCACGGCCACCCTGCGCCCCACCCCACGCCCAGGGCGAGGCTCGGCCCGCAAAGAGGGTGTGGAGCAGGACCTGGTGCGTGACATGCTCAGCTATCTCGCCGCGTCACTTCCCCAAAGTGTAAGTCCGCGGGGGCGGATCCTCGCTCTGCAATGCGTCTTGCGGGCAGACCCGGACGGCCATCTGCAGCTCCCCTGTGGGCTGGTCCGGGGCATGAGACTCCCCCAGCCCGAAACCGCCCGGCAAGAGCTCACCGACAGCGGCTGGATCCGCCCGTACCCAGGACACGGCGACACCATCGCCGGCCGGCTCACCGACCCTCTTGCCGGAAGCCTCGGCTCGCGACGCCGCCGCCAGGCAGCCGACTGGGCCCTGCGGGTGATCCAAAGCGGTCTGGTCGCTCGACTCGCCCCGGCCCCACGCCTTCTCGCCTTGGCAATCGCCGCACACACTCCCCCCGGCGAGACGGCCGGACGAGCAGAAGCCGACCAACTCGCCCGCCGCTGCGGCCTGTCACATGACGGACTGATCGGCACGCTCCCGCTGCTCGCCAGCCAGCGCGCCGTCACGTTCTGGGAGCTCGCCCCTGATGCCGTGGACCTGGTGTGGAGCACATCGCCTCCCCACGCGTCAGCGCGAGGCCTCAATACCCCCAGGGCCGCCGGCGACGTACGCGAGTCGCCGAGTGGCGCCCGATCGGCCAGCACGACGGACACCGACGTCAGATGAGCCCCCATCCATGCTCGCGCCGGGCCACACACCCCCGAGTCGGGCAGCCGGATCCGCCCGGACTCCCAGGCCAGCGTCCTGAGCGCAGATGCAACAGCTCCGCTCCCAGGCGTTGAGGCCTCGCCGCCCTTGGCACGCAGGCCAGTCCATTGGGCTGTGCCGCCGAACCGGGACACCCGCTGCGAAACGACTATGTCCGTCGAGTTGTCTGTGCCCCGCGTGGCTCAGCCGTCCAGGCATGGCGACGGGCCTCTTCGGCCAGGACGGCCGGCGACGCGTCGCGACACTGTCCGCCGGCAGCACTACCGCGATCGCCAGGTGCGTACCTCGAGGTGGACGATGTGCGCGGTGGGGTGGATGCGGCCCGTCTCCACGAGCCATTGGTGCACGGCGGCAGTGACGTCTCCCCCGGCGTGGTCGGTGCGGCTGGCGAATTCCCGGGCGTCGAAGCCGCCGGTCTGGGCGGAGCCGTAGGAGCGTTCCTCGGTGTGGTCGGCGCGTTGGACGACGTCGCGGCGGATGCCGGGTGAGTCGGTGCGGCTGCCGGAAGGGTGGACATAGCCGGTCTTGGCGAGGCGGACGGTGAAGGCAAGGCGCAGGCCTTGTCGGGCGGCTTCTGCGATCAGGGGGCGCAGGCGTGCGGCGCCGGAGGCAATGGCTTGGGCGCCGGCGCGGCCGGTGCCGGTGCCGGTGGGGGTGATGAGGACGGCTTTGGTGCGCACGCGGGCGCGGGTGCCGGAACTAGTGGTGCGGCGGGTGATGTGGGGGGCGGCGATGGCGGCGAGTTCGGTGGCGTCGGTGACGCCTGCGCTCTGGACGGCGGCGAGGACGTGGGTGAGGGCGGGGACGAAGGCGGCGCCTTTGTGGCGTGTGTAGAACTGGGAGACGAGGGAGGGGTCGCGGTCGATGATGCGGGCGATGTCGCGTTTGGTGAACCCGGCGGCCTGGAGCTGGTCGGCGAGGCGAGCGGCTTCGCTGCGTTGCGGGGCTCCGGCTGGTGTGCGGGGTGGCATCACGCCTCCTTGAGGGCGATGCGGCCGGCGTCGCGCAGTGTGAGGAGTTCTTCTTCGGTGGTCGGGGCAGTGACGGGGCCGGCGAGGTGACCTTTGCGAAGGTAGTCGCCGGGCTGACCACGGTAGGGCCAGGGCTGCGGCGTGGTGAGGTAGACGGCGTCGGTGCGGAAGGCGACGACACTCCCGGGCGGGGCGTGGAGGGCTCCGGCGTGGATGTTGTCCTCGCGGTGGCGCTGGGAGAGCAGGGCGGCGCGGGCTCCTGACCAGATCGCGGCAGCCCATTCGGGGTGGGCGTTGGGGTCGCGGGTGAAGCCGGTGGGGCGCTGCCAGGTGATCTGCTCGTCGGTGAAGCCGATGATTTCGGCGTCGGCGGGGACGTCGCGTTCCATGGTGCGGGGGGTGGTGCCGGTGACCATGCGGGGGCGCTGGGCGAAGGAGCCGATGCCGTAGAGGAGAAGGCTGCGGACGGCGCGGGAGGCGAGGCGGGCGGCCTGGCGCTGGGCGGGGTCACCATGCAAGTCGGATTGGGCGGCGAGGGTGGCCCAGGCTTCTTTGAGTTTCTTCGCCCAGTCGTCGAGGGGTTTGCCGTCGTCGAAGAGGAGGCCGTCGAGGATTTCGATACGCCAGGGCTGGATCGGGTTGGCCAGGGCGGTGTGGATCTCGGGTCCGCCGGCCCAGGTGGTGAAGGTGGTGCCGGGCTGGGCGGGGTAGTGCCAGGCGCGGTCGCCGGGGGCGGGGGCGGGGAGGATGCCGACGTGGTTCCAGGTGTCGGGGACGGTGACGCGCACCTGCCAGTGGCCGCAGCCGTAGAGGGCCTTGATCTGGTCCTTCTCGCTCAAGGAGGCGAAGGTGGCGGCGGTGATGCGGCGGGGGGTGCCGACGGGGGATTTCCAGGTGTGCTTGGCGTAGGCGAAGGTGCGGTCGTATTCGACGAGCGCGGGCAGCTGGTCGGGTACGGCGGGCGGGGTGATGAGTTCGGTGCGGCCCTGTCCGGCGGTGGCGTGGAGCAGTCCGCGAAGTTCCTCGGACAGGACGGGGTAGCCGTCGGCGTGCTGGCCTCGGGTGGGGATGGTGCGGGTCCACAGGTCGCGGCCGGTCTGGGACGGGGAGCCCATCAGTACGGCGTCGTTCCAGTGGGCGCGCAGGGTCTTCCAGAGAAGGACGAATGCGTCGCGGACGACGGTGGGGGCGGCGCCTTCGGGGTCGAACCACTCCCCCACCGATCGGATCTCGACGTGGTGCTGGCCGTTGTCGCTCTGGTAGCGGCCGACGGGGTTACGGGGGTGGACGAAGTGGCCGGCCATCTTGTCTTTGCCGCGGCCGGTGTCGGTGCGCCACCCTGGGATGGGGGCGTTCAGCCAGGCTGCGACGGCGTCCTTGAGGAAGGGGTGCTGGTCGGCCTGGTGGTGCCAGGGGTCCCCGGCGATGATGAAGATCCGTTCGGTGCCTTCGGGGACGGCGTGGAAGACGGCCTGGAGGATCGTGGCGGCGGAGGTGTCGGGGAGGTTCAGGCTCAGGGTCTGGTCGCGGTGGACCAGGGTCCCGGTGGTGGTGTCGAGGAAGACGGTCGAGCGGGCCTGCTGGGTGAAGTTCGGGTGGGTGGATGCGAGGTTCGGGGTGTGGGTGAACCACCGGTCCCCCTTGGCACCTTCAGGGATCGACGGCAGCTCTCGCGAGGGGGCTGCGGCGGTGACCGGCGCGGCTGCAGCGGCGGGTTCGACACCAGCGGGAGCTGGGTGAGCGACAGGGGCACTCACGGTGGGGGCGGCCGCGGTCGTCTCGGGCGGTCCGGGCTGTTGTGCTGCAACGGCAGGGGTCGCGTGGCTGTCCGGCAGTGCAGTGCTCTGGCCGGCGACAGGTGTGCTGCTGGGCGTGTGGGCGGGCTGCGGTGTCTGTGTGTCGGCAACGAGGTTCTCGGGTGCGAGGGAGGGGGCGATCTGGACGATGTCGGCCAGGCTCAAGCCGGCCGCGGGAGCAATGCGCTCCGCGTTGGCCTTGTCGTGGGCGGCCAGCGCACGGATCTTCTTGTCCCGTGCCACCTCGAGCTTGGCCAGAGCCGCCTTCACCTGCTTGATCGCGTCGCGGTCCTTACGCAGGTCGGCAAGGGCGGCGTTGTAAGCCTTTGCGTCCATCACAGTCCCTCACAGTCGGCGTTGCGGGTTGAGACGTAGGCGATCGGGCCGCCGGAATGGGAGGGCAGGCGGGAGCCCAGGAGGAGTTCGGCGGTTGAGCGGTCTGCGGCCGAAGGTGCGGTGAGGTGGATGACCGGCTGGACGAGATCGGTGACATACCCGGCGAGGACAGCGTCGGGGAAGGCATGCCGGCCCCGCCCGTTGCTCTCCCATCGCTCCAGACCGGTCAGAACGGCAACCACGTAACCGGAGACGGTGACCGGCAGGACACCGCCTGCCGCGACGCTGGGAGCGTCGCAACGCCACCAGCCGCGCATGGCCTCCTGGATCTCCCCAGCCTGCAAGGTGGCGGAGAACCCGGTCCGCCCGGTGTTCCCGACATTCCCCTCGCGTGCGCGCCGGTCCGCTTCCACGCGCAGTACGCCGATCTCCGATGCTTCAAGGGAATGCAGCGGAGCCGCGTAGCGTGAGCTCAGGACCTGGACGGCTTCCAGGGGGACCATCACCCGCACTCCCCTGTTGGTCAGCCCCGGGATCAGGTGAGCGTGCACCAGGCGGCGGAAGGTGGTGATGGCCATGCCGAGTTCAGCGGCCGCCTGCCCCGTCGTCAGCAGCATCACGCCTCCGCCCCCACCTTCAAGTAAACTTAGATATCTGATTCGACATCAACATTACCGAGTGCGCTCAAGCGCGTCAAAGACACATGTCCGGCTCTGTCTTGGCAGTGCTTGCCTGCACGTTCACCGCTGGACCGGGTTCGATGCCGCTGGTCGGCAGTACCCCCGCACTGCAGCACGCCAGACGGAGTGCGAGAGGCCGGCGAGATCTCCGACCGCCGCAATCCTCTCAAGCAACACATCAGCCCACTGCTCCGGAGAATCCCGCCCTGCTGGCGGCGATGAGAGCGGAAGTCACACTGCAGTGCCCCTCCCCCGCGACCTGGGGCGGGGTTGCGCAGGGCAACTACGCGCCGGTAGCACACGGTGGGGCCGCGGTCCCCGGGCGATGCTCATTGCAGCCTGGTCTTGGCAGAACTTCATGTTCGGCGGCCACCCATGGCCGCCCGATGCGACACCCCGAGCGGTCCGTATCGGCGAGGCACAGGGGCCACGACTTTTTCCGGTCGGTTATGCAGTGGAGGTGGATGCGACGAGTTTATCGATGTGTCACATATGAGTGTGCTAGTAGGAGAACTCGATGTAGTCGATATCGGCGAGTCGCACCGCGTGCAGGCCGCTGCGGCCCGGTGAGACTCCGAAGTAGGACTCGCCGATGCCGTCGGCGACGATCGTGCGCAGATCGTCTTCGCTGGCGTTGTGGTGTCGGGCTTCGAGCAGACGCGCCGGGTAGGGGTGGTGCAGGTTTTCGGACAGCCGGCGCAGGCGGCCGTCGTCGGAGGATCCCGCTGAGGCGTTGAAGCCGAACCAGCCGCAGAAGTGCACGTGCATGCTGTGCTGCTGCTGGCTGACGGTCCGGTGGGCGCGGTGCCGGATGCGAGGTTGCCACAGTCGGACCACTTCTTTGAGGATCGCTCGGCTCAGTTCCTGGTTCGCTGCGCCGGGTTGGCCTGCGAGAAGTCGCCGCAGTTTTTGAGGGGGGATGCCCAGGCGGCGGGAAAGAGCGGCGGGGTCTTTTTCTTTGGAGGCGAGAAAGCGCAGGCGGGCGCGGTCGGAGCGCGGGGGCTGGCGGGTCCAGTGGTGGGCGTCGGCGATGTCGAGTGCTTCGGCGATGGAGGCGGTGCTGAGTTGGTCGAGCATGGTTCCTTCAGGTGGTGGGCAGGCCGCGTAGCTGGCGGATCGTCTTCGTCCGCGAGGCGGGGTGGAAGGGCGGGCGGTACGCGCGGTGCGGCGGGGTCGGCAGGAGACGGCAGGCGTGGAGGGCCTGGTCGATTTCTGTGTGTTCCCACGAGGGGACGGACAGCGGGTTGGGGGCGTCTGGATGGCCGCGCAGGTCTGCAAGGTGGCAGGCGGCGTCGATGAGGATTCTGGCCCAGGCCGGCAGTGGGGGCAGGCCGCTGCCCGACTGGGTGTGCAGGGCTTTGATCTGGTGGCTGTTGTATCCGGTCAGGACGGTCAGGGCGGTGCAGGCGGCGTGTACGGGGTGGGCGATGCGGGTGTGGATGCGGTCGGCGATGACGGTGTGGTGGGGGTGGAGGGGGTCGTGGTGTGGTCCGGGTGTGGGCAGGGGCGGGGTGGGCCCGGGCGGTAGGGGTGAAGGGTGGAAGGCGGGGGTGAGGGGCTGTGAGGGCTGGGGTGGCATGCGGAATTGCAGTTCGTCGGCTTGTGGGGGGAAGGGGGCGCGGTGCTGCCACCAGGGGTAGTGGTCGGGTCGCTGCCGCGGCGTTGAGGGGCGCCAGTGGGCGGCTGCTTGGCGTGGGGTGTCGATGACTTTGTGCTCGGTGGTGTCGAGCAGGCTGAGGTTTTTGGGTGGGACAGGTCCGTTGCACAGCAGGGTGAGGCGGATGTTGGTGAGGGTTGCGAGTGCGAGCAGGTGTTCCCAGTGGCTGGGGCTGAGCCGGTGGGCGCGGCAGATGGTCAGGTGGCTGATGCCCAGGGTGGTGATCCATGCTGCGGCGATGCGCCAACTGCGGTCGGTGTGGGAGGCCCAGGTGGGTAGGTCCCGGTCTTCGTCGGGCAGGGGTAGGTGTTTGCCGAGGGCGCGGGTGATGTCGTGGGCCAGGTAGGGGCCGGTTTTCACCAGCGGGGTGGGGTGGACGGTGATGCGTCCGGTGGGGGGCTGGTGGGCGCCGAATGCCAGGCGCATGAAGTTCTGTTCGTCTCGTGGGGCGGAGACGAGGGTGACGCGGGGTGGGGTGTGGTTGTGGCCCGGTGGCCAGGTTGGGCTCCATTCGCTGGGGTGGCGGGCGGGGCGTGGTGGAGTGGGGTGGGGGTTCATGGTGTTTCCGGGCGGGGGGTGAGGTGGCGCAGGAGCGCGTGGGGGCTGGTGGGGGCGGGGCGGTGGGTGGCGCGGTGGGTGAGGGTGGCCCAGCGGCGGAAGTTGCCGTGGGCCCATATGCGGTCGAGGTGTGCGAGCAGGTCGGTGCTGGTGGCTTTCCAGTGGGGGTGGAAGGCGGGCAGAACGGTGGTGATCTGGGCCGGGGCGAGGGGGCCGAGTTCGTGCCAGCAGGTCACGCGTGCGGCGAGCATGGGGGTGGTGCGCAGGGCCTGTAGGCGGTGGCTGCCGGCGCTTAGCACCATGGCGATGCGGGTGTAGGGGTCGTCGTAGAGGTGGCGGAGGTATTCCTGGCAGGAGGGCGAGAGCTGGTGGGCTTCGTCGACGGCCAGGAGCCGGGGCGGGTGGTGCAGGGCGTGGCGGATGAGGTCGTCGCTGGTGCCGGCGTCTTTGGGGCATGGGCCGGACAGGTCCAGGGCGTGGTGGAGGCTGTGGCGCAGGTCGTCGGGGCGGGCTTGGGGCTGTGGCAGGAGACGGATGGCGTGCCAGGCGGGGTGCTGGTCGAGCACGGTGTGCAGGGTGAAGGTCTTGCCTGCGCCTGCGGGGGCGGTCAGGCACATCAGGCCCTGCTCGGTGACGGTGGTTCTCAGGGCGGTGGCGGTGGCGGTGACCTGCGGAGTATGGACGGTGCGGGCGCCGGTGAGGTTGAGATGGTGCCGGGGGAAGCGGATCGTTCCGTGCGCGGTGGTAATGGCGGCGGTGCGAGTAGTGCGTCGGGACGGTGCGGGGGCGGCGTTCATCGGTCGTCGTCGCGGCGGACGGGGCGGGCGGGGCGGGAGCGGCGGATGGCCCAGCGGGCGAGGGTCTCGTCGACTTCGCTCAGGCCTCGGCGCTTCATGCCTTCCAGTACGTGATGGGTGATCTTGGACCACATGCGGAAGGTGCCGCCGCCGGCTTCCTGGTCGATGAAGTCGATCAGTTCAGGGGAGGCGTTGGCCCAGATGGGGTGGAACAGGGGGATGTTCTTGGCGATCTCCGCGGGCTCCATGGGCGTGAACTCCTGCCAGATGTAAATCCGGGAAGCGAGAGCGGGCTCGTTGTACAGGGTCTTGTAGCACTCTTCGCCGCCGACGAAGAGGACGGCGGGCCGGCTCTTGCCCTTGCCGGTGTCGTACAGGTGGCGGACGTATTCGAAGCATTCGCGGCTGAACTGCTGGGCTTCGTCGCAGACGAGGATGTAGGGGCGGCGGGCGAGGGCCTGCTTGAGGAGGCGGTCGAACTCGCTGGGGTGCGCGGGCGGCTTGCCTTCCAGGTGCAGGACGTCGAAGAGCTCCATGCGGATGTCTCGTGGGGTGGGGCGGGAGCGGAACTGGAGGAGCAGGACGAGGTCGGGGGCGACTTCCTTGAGTGCGGCCCGTACAGAGAAGGTCTTGCCGAGTCCGGCGTCGCCGTAGATGCAGGACATGGCGCGGGCGTCGATGGTGTCGGCGATGTTCTCGCTGGCCTCCAGGAGGGCTTCGGTGGCCACGATGCGGGCGTCGGGCAGGTCGAGGTAGAAGTCGGGGGCTGCGCCGGCGGCGTCGGCTGCGCGCATGTCGGTAGTGGTGTCGGTCATGGCTGTTGCTCCTTGCGGGGATGCGGGCCGGCCGGGGGCCGGCGCAATGTGGTCGGGCGGCTGGAGGGTGGTGCCGGTGTGCCGGCCGGTTGCCGGATGGTGGATCTCGGCCCGCTTGGTGTCGGGGGCGGATGCGATCGTGGTGCGGGTTCCGGCGTGGGTGGGTGTGGAGTGGGCGGTGTATGTGCGGCCCTGCCCGTGGTGGTGGAGGGGGCGGGCTGGGCCGTGGGGTGGCGGGGTCATGGGGTGGCAGGGTTCTCCTGGGTGTCGGCGGGTTGCGGGATGGCCCAGCGGGTGCTGGGGGTGACACGGCGGGGCATGTATCCGGCGGGTACGTCGCTGTCGGCGGCGCGCGGACGCTGTGTGGAGGCGAGTTCGGCGGCGGCCTGGGCGCGGGTCATGTTCCCGGCGGGGCGTGCCGGTTCGGCCTGGGTGACGGGCTGGAAACGGCGCCGGTTGCGGCGTTTGGCCTCCGCGAGATCGCGGCGCAGACGGCTTACCCGTTCGTCGCGGGCCTCGTGGACGGCGCGGATCTCTTCTTCGCTGGCTTCGTCGGCCAGGTGCGCGGTGCCCAGGTAGCGGTCGGTGTGGGCGTCGAAGACCTCGATGGTGCGCAGATGGTGGGGCTGGTAGCGGATACGGGCTGGGATGCCGGTCCGGCCGGTCATCCAGGCGGCAACGTAGTCGCGGTTGTTCCAGCGGATGCCGTGGCCGTGAATGATGCGGGTGGAGCGTTCTTCTTCCAGCAGGAAGACGTTGAGGTCCTTGAGCGGGGGCTCGCGCAGCGGGGTGCCGTCCTCGAGCCACGCCTGGATGGGGGTGAGACCGCCTTTGCTCTGCATGGGGTGGTGGGTGTTTCGGGTGCGGACCCACTGGGTGAACAGCTCGACGAAAGCTTCAAAGGTGAGCGCGGGGTCCTTGTCACCCGCCCGTCGTCTGGTGTCGAGCTTCTGAGCCTTGGTGTAGCGGGGCAGGGTGGAGAAGAACATGCTGGTCGCTGCCCGGTTGAGGTTCTCGATGCCGCCTTTGAGGTGGGGGGTGTAGGGCGGCAGGACATCGACCTGGACACTGAAGAGACCCATGGCCTGGTGCACTGCCCGGGAGAGGAAGTCTTTGCCTCGGTCGATGCGGATACGCCGGGGCAGCCCGCCGGCCGGGCCGTGGACCTCATCGGTGAGGATGCAGGCGCGCAGGGCAGCCAGGATGGATGCGCGGTGCGGGTAGTGGGGGGTGACGGCCCAGCCCATGATCATGCCGGTGTGACAGTCACAGAACCAGGTGACCCACGGTTTGACCAGCCGTCCCTCGGCCCAGACCAGGACCGGTACCTGCTTGTGGTCGCCTTCCCATTCCTCGTTGCGGCAGGTGGGCGGGCGGCGCAGGTGAGGGTCGTGCGCGCGGGAGGCGGGGATGCCTTCACGCAGTCCTGCCAGGTCGCCCGGCGTGAGGTCGGATCTGATGGCGCGGTGCAGCGTGGACAGGCTCGGCACGTCCCCCTCGTCG
>NZ_JAOWCB010000044.1 GCF_026420845.1 Streptomyces sp. PR69
TCCCCAACACTCCGTCAGCCGCGGGTGCGTGGGGGTCCAGCACCCCGCCGGGCGCGGGTGAGGGGGGACTCGCACCCTGTGTCGGGGTGCGGGACGCCGGGGCAGCCGACCCGTCAGGGGCGGAGGGGCCGTGCAGGGTCGCCCCCGCAGAGGACCGGCGGCAAAACCCGGCCCACCCCGACAAGACCGACCACGCCGCCGGCCTCGAGGAGGTGAGCCCGGAGGGGCCCCGACCACCCGAGGCACAGCAAGACCCCGCACCCCCGAGAACCCGAAAGCGTCCGCGCCTCACGGAGGCCAGCATGCCCAGGACACGGGAGGAGCCGTGCCCCACGGAGGGGGACGCCCGGGGGAACCCACGGCGCGCAGCGCCGCCGGGGTGTAGGGGGCGAAGCCCCCACACACAGGGCGGGAGGGTGGGAAAAGGGCCCGCCCAGGCAACCCCCACGGCGCGCAGCGCCGCCAGGGGGTGTGCGGGGCGAAGCCCCCACACCCACACAGGGCCAGCGGGCAAGCGCGCCCGGTCACCTCCGCCGCAGATCCGCCATACGCGCCGGCCTCTCCCTCTCCGCCGGCTCCGCCGTCAGCGCCGACGGGCCGCGCAGCGGCCCCGGCGCGCCGCGCGTGCGGCGCTGTCCGGGCAGCGGGACCTCACGGCGGGGCTGCCGCCCCGAGGGCCCCGCCGGCGGCAACCCGTCCTCCGCCACCGGCCCCGCACCGGCGCCCGCGCCCGCGACGGCGATCTGAACGCCCTGGTCCGCCAGGGCCTGCAACTCCGTCGCGGCGCGGTCGTCATGCGCCGGCGGCTCATCGGTCACCAGTCTGGTGATCACATCCGTCGGCACCGTCTGGAACATCGTGTCGGTGCCGAGCTTGGTGTGGTCGGCGAGCACGACCACCTCCGCCGCCGCCTGCACCAGCGCCCGGTCGACGCTGGCCGACAGCATGTTGGACGTGGACAGGCCGCGCTCGGCCGTCAGCCCGCTCCCGGACAGAAACGCGCGCGAGACCCGCAGCCCCTGGAGGGACTGCTCCGCGCCACTGCCCACCAGGGCGTAGTTGGCGCCCCGCAGCGTGCCCCCGGTCATCACGACCTCCACGCGGTTGGCATGTGCCAACGCCTGGGCCACCAGCAGGGAGTTGGTCACAACGGTCAGTCCGGGGACCCGCGCGAGCCGGCGGGCCAGCTCCTGCGTCGTCGTTCCCGCACCGACCACGATCGCCTCGCCTTCCTCGACGAGGCTCGCGGCGAGATCGGCGATGGCCGTCT
Organism: Streptomyces sp. PR69; assembly: GCF_026420845.1. Classification (GTDB taxonomy): domain Bacteria; phylum Actinomycetota; class Actinomycetes; order Streptomycetales; family Streptomycetaceae; genus Streptomyces. The sequence continues at coordinate 1,271 of NZ_JAOWCB010000044.1, forward strand.
TCTCCGCGGTCGCGGACAGGGATTTCTGCGGAAAGCCGGATTCGCGGGTGAAGCCGCCCGGCAGTACCGCACCGCCGTGCCGGCGGTCGAGGAGTCCTTCTGCCTCCAGTGCCCGCACGTCCCGCCGTACGGTCACTTCGGAGGTCTGGACGACGCGGGCGAGCTCACGGAGCGAAACCGCCCCGTTGGCCCGCACCATTTCGAGGATCAATTGGCGACGTTCTGCAGCGAACACGAAACTGACAGTAACCCCACTGCCCGATTGTTTTCAGCACTATGCACTGAATAAGCGAAGTTGCGGACACATGGAGCGCCAAAGTGGTATGGGCTGCCCCAAGTTGATCGCCCGCATTGATCGCCCGGGCACCCCGGGCCGGCGGCCTGAACAGCAGCCGGTCACAGGGCTTGCATCCCGGCTTACATCTCGGCGGTCGCCTTCCGGGTGTGCAGCTGCCGTGCGACTTCCGCGATCGACCCCGACAGAGAGGGGTACACGGTGAAAGCATTTGCGATCTGCTCCACCGTCAGATTGTTGTCGACCGCGATCGAGATCGGATGGATCAGTTCGCTCGCACGCGGCGATACGACGACTCCGCCGACGACGATCCCGGTGCCGGGACGGCAGAAGAGTTTGACGAAGCCGTCCCGGATGCCCTGCATCTTCGCGCGCGGGTTGCGCAGCAGCGGCAGCTTGACGACGCGGGCGTCGATGGCCCCGGCGTTCACGTCCGCCTGGGTGTAGCCGACGGTCGCGATCTCGGGGTCGGTGAAGACATTGGAGGACACGGTCTTCAGGTTCAGCGGGGTCACCGCGTCGCCCAGGAAGTGGTACATCGCGATCCGGCCCTGCATCGCCGCGACCGACGCGAGCGCGAAGACGCCCGTGACGTCGCCGGCCGCGTACACGCCGGGCGCGCTGGTGCGGGACACCCGGTCGGTCCAGATGTGGCCGGAGTCCTTGAGCCGTACGCCGGCCTCCTCCAGGCCCATGCCCGCGGAGTTGGGGACCGCGCCGACCGCCATCAGACAGTGCGTGCCGGAGATGACCCGGCCGTCGGAGAGGGTGACCTCCACCCGGTCGCCCACGCGCTTGGCGGACTCGGCGCGGGAGCGGGCCATCACGTTCATGCCGCGGCGGCGGAAGACGTCCTCGAGGACGGCCGCGGCGTCCGGGTCTTCACCGGGCAGCACGCGGTCACGCGAGGAGACGAGGGTGACGCGGGAGCCGAGCGCCTGGTACGCGCCGGCGAACTCCGCGCCGGTGACGCCGGAGCCCACCACGATCAGCTCCTCGGGCAGGACGTCGAGGTCGTACACCTGCGTCCAGTTGAGGATGCGCTCCCCGTCGGGCTTGGCGTCCGGGATCTCACGCGGGTGCCCGCCGGTGGAGATCAGCACCGCGTCGGCGGTGAGCCGTTCCTCCGTGCCGTCGGCCGCGGTGACCACGACCGTGCGGGAGCCGTCCATGGCCTGCTGGCCCTCCAGCCGCCCGCGGCCGCGCATGACGCGCGCCCCGGCGCGGGTGACGGAGGCGGTGATGTCATGGGACTGCGCGAGGGCGAGCCGCTTCACCCGTCGGTTGACCTTGCCGAGGTCCACGCCCACCACACGGGCGGACTGCTCCACATGGGGGGTGTCGTCGGCGACGATGATGCCGAGCTCCTCGTAGGAGGAGTCGAAGTTGGTCATCACCTCGGCCGTGGCGATCAGGGTCTTGGACGGCACGCAGTCGGTGAGCACCGACGCCCCGCCCAGACCGTCGCAGTCGACGACGGTCACCTCCGCGCCGAGCTGGGCGCCCACCAGGGCCGCCTCGTATCCGCCGGGTCCGCCGCCGATGATCACGATCCGGGTCACGAAAAAGTCCGCCTCGCATGTCGTTCCCGGCCTGTCTGCCCGCCCGACCGGGGGTCCGGGGCCTGGCCCCGGGGAATGCAGTACGTACTTCATTGTCCCGCACGGCGCAGGCTTCTCTCGCCGCGGGGCCCCGATCCGGCCGCCGGATGGCAGCCATCCGGCGGCCTTGTGGCTGCCATCCGGCCGCACTCACGTGCCACTGGCCGTATGAGCGGCTCCGCCCTTCCCTCCCGTACCCTCGATCTCATGTCGCTCTACGCCGCGTACGCCGGCAACCTCGACGCGCGGCTGATGTCCCGCCGCGCACCGCATTCCCCGCTGCGCGGCACCGGCTGGCTGAACGGCTGGCGGCTGACCTTCGGCGGGGAGCAGCTGGGCTGGGAGGGGGCGCTGGCCACGATCGCGGAGGCCCCGCGCTCCCAGGTCTTCGTCGCCCTGTACGACATCGCGCCGATGGACGAGGAAGCGATGGACCGCTGGGAGGGCGTCGGCCTCGACATCTACCGGCGGATGCGGGTCCGGGTGCACACCCTGGACGGCGAAGAGCCCGCATGGGTGTACGTCCTCAATGCCTACGAGGGCGGTCTGCCCTCGGCCCGCTATCTGGGCGAGATCGCGGATGCGGCGGAGTCGGCGGGGGCGCCGCACGACTATGTGATGGAGCTGCGCAAGCGCCCCTGCTGACGGGGCGTCCCTCTACACTCTCCGGAGGAACCGGGTGGAGGGAAACATCGTGCCCACGTACCAGGTGTACTACACGGAGCAGGCCGCCGCCGCCCGCGACCGTCTGGACGATGCTCAGCGCGCCGCGTTCGACAAGGGCATCTCGCTGCTGGCCCGCGATCCGTTCCTGGAGGTCTCCCGGCCGGTGAGCGCCACGGGCGACGACCGCACGATCCGCCTCACCCAGAACATCCTGGTCGAGTACAGCGTGAGCATGGGACGGCTGCTGATCTTCATCGTCGAGGTGTTCAACGACAAGGACGTGCTCGTCACGGACGGCTGACGCCCGCCCGGAAGCGCGTTCGTCGGAAACGACAACGCAACGATCCGAATACCGTGGGCTGCGTCATCTACGCGCGTAGGAAATGCTCGGCTACCCTCGACGGCGTGAACGCATCTGTGAATCCCGAGCTCCACGGCGGCGGTGCCGCCGACCCCCAGTCCGACCCGCACGGCGCGGCCGACGCCGCGGCCGCGCGGCTGCGCGAGCTGACCGGCGTCGAGACCCACGACGTCGCACTTGTGATGGGCTCCGGCTGGGCCCCGGCCGTCGACGCGCTCGGCGCGCCCGAGGCGGAGTTCCCGGTCACCAAGCTGCCGGGCTTCCCGCCCCCGGCGGTCGAGGGCCACGGCGGCAAGATCCGTTCGTACCGCGTCGGCGACAAGCGGGCGCTGGTCTTCCTGGGCCGTACGCACTACTACGAGGGCCGCGGCGTCGCGGCCGTGTCGCACGGCGTGCGCACGGCGGTGGCCGCGGGCTGCAAGACCGTCGTCCTGACGAACGGCTGTGGCGGTCTGCGCGAGGGCATGCGCCCCGGCCAGCCGGTCCTGATCAGCGATCACATCAATCTCACGGCGACCTCCCCGATCATCGGCGCGAACTTCGTCGATCTGACGGACCTGTACTCGCCGCGGCTGCGGGCGCTGTGCAAGGAGGTGGACGAGACCCTGGAGGAGGGCGTCTACGTCCAGTTCCCCGGCCCCCACTACGAGACCCCGGCCGAGATCAACATGGTCCGCGTGCTCGGCGGCGACCTCGTCGGCATGTCCACGGTCCTGGAGGCCATCGCGGCCCGCGAGGCGGGCGCTGAGGTGCTCGGCATCTCGCTGGTGACCAACCTGGCGGCCGGTCTGACGGGCGAGCCGCTGAACCACGAAGAGGTCCTCCAGGCGGGCCGTGACTCGGCGGCGCGGATGGGTGAGCTGCTGACGCGGGTGCTGGCACGCATCTGACGGCCGCCTCAGAGGCGTTCACAGGGCCGCCGCGCCAACGGGGGCCCTGCGCTGCCCGTGAGGGTCCCCGGCCGAATCGGCGCTCGGGGCCGACCGGACCAACCGCACCGGCCCCGGCCGTGCGGCCCCTGGCCGCTCGGGGTCGCCGCACCCGTATACGAGCCGGGGCGCCGGACCTCATACGAGCCAGGGTCTGACCCCCGGAACGCCGTTCCCCGCACCACCCGTGCACACCGGGAACGCCGGTGACACTCCCCCCGCACCACCCGAGCGGGCCCGGAGCGGCACCCGCCGCCACACCCCGCAGCGCGGCGCGAAGCTGCCGCCGTGCCGTGCGGGAGGAGGCGCACGGCACGGCGGCATCACACACCCCTCCCCTCCGGGGAGGGGCCAGGGAACCGGGAACGCCGCCGCACACCCGCTCCCCCGCCGCGCGAAGCCGCCCCCGCGCGGCGGGACAGCGCACGGCACGGCAGCCCACACGCACCACCCGGAGGGACCGGGAAGCGGGCCCCGGAGCGAAGCAGGACGAGACCGCACCCGCACTCCGCGGCCCCCGGGACCGCGACCGCAGCGCCCCCGCCGGCTCACGCGGCACGCGGCGCGGGGCGCCACCCCCAAACGCCTCCCCGAAGGGGTCCGGGGGCTTAAGCCCCCGGTTAGAGGAAGGGGCCCGGCGGGGGAAACAACCCCACAGACACCCATCAACCACCACGAGAGGCGACACCACAGTGACCCAGGACCTCATCGCGCGAGCCAACGCCTGGCTGGCCGAGGACCCGGACGGCGAGACCCGTGAGGAGCTCGCGAAGCTCATCGAGTCACAGGACCTCGACGAGCTGGCCGCCCGCTTCGCCGGCACGCTCCAGTTCGGCACCGCCGGACTCCGCGGGGAGCTGGGCGCCGGGCCCATGCGGATGAACCGGGCCGTCGTCATCCGCGCCGCCGCAGGACTGGCCGGGTATCTCAAGGCCAAGGGCCAGGGCGACGGCCTGGTCGTCATCGGCTACGACGCCCGCTACAAGTCCGCGGACTTCGCCCGCGACACCGCCGCCGTGATGGTCGGCGCGGGCCTGCGCGCCGCCGTGCTGCCGCACCCGCTGCCGACGCCGGTCCTGGCCTTCGCCATAAGGCAGCTCGGCGCGGTCGCCGGCGTCGAGGTGACCGCCAGCCACAACCCGCCCCGCGACAACGGCTACAAGGTCTACCTCGGCGACGGCTCCCAGATCGTGCCGCCCGCCGACGCGGAGATCGCCGCCGAGATCGCGGCGGTCACCAGCCTGCTTGACGTGGAGCGTGCCGCCGAGGGCTGGGAGACGCTCGGCGACGAGATCGTGGAGGCGTATCTGGCCCGTACGGACGAGGTGCTGGCGCCCTCCTCCCCCCGTACCGCCCGCGTGGTTTACACGGCCATGCACGGCGTCGGCAAGGATGTGCTGACGGCGGCGTTCGCCCGGGCCGGCTTCCCCGCCCCGGTGCTGGTCGAGGAGCAGGCCGAGCCGGACCCGGCCTTCCCGACGGTCGCCTTCCCGAACCCGGAGGAGCCGGGCGCGATGGATCTCGCCTTCGCCACGGCCCGCCGGGTGCAGCCGGACATCGTCATCGCCAACGACCCCGACGCCGACCGCTGCGCCGTCGCCGTGCCGCACGAGGACGACTGGCGGATGCTGCGCGGCGACGAGGTCGGCGCGCTGCTCGCCGCCCATCTGGTGCACAAGGGCGCGACCGGCGCGTTCGCCGAGTCGATCGTCTCGTCCTCGCTGCTGGGCCGGATCGCGGAGGCGGCCGGACTGCGGTACGAGGAGACCCTGACCGGCTTCAAGTGGATCGCGCGCGTGGAGGGTCTGCGTTACGGCTACGAGGAGGCTCTCGGCTACTGCGTCGACCCTGAGGGCGTACGCGACAAGGACGGCATCACCGCCGCGCTGCTCATCGCCGAGCTGGCCTCCGAGCTGAAGGAGCAGGGCCGCACGCTCACCGATCTGCTCGACGACCTGGCCGTGGCGCACGGGCTGCACGCCACCGACCAGCTCTCCGTGCGGGTGGAGGACCTGGGCGTCATCGCCGACGCGATGCGCACGCTGCGCGAGCAGCCGCCGGTCCGGCTCGCGGGGCTGCGCGTCGTCACCGCGGAGGACCTGACCCGGGGCACGGACACGCTGCCGCCGACGGACGGGCTGCGCTACTACCTGGAGGGCGAGTTCAAGGCCCGCGTCATCGTCCGCCCCAGCGGCACCGAGCCGAAGCTGAAGTGCTACCTGGAGGTCGTGGTCCCGGTCGCGGAAGCGAGCGAGCTGGCCGCGGCGCGGGAGCGTGCGGAGCAGATCCTCTCGGCGCTCAAGACGGACCTGGCGAGCGCGGCGGGCATCTGACGCCCCGCGGTGTGCCGCGCCCCGCGCCGGGGCGCGGCACAGCGGCCGCACAGAACCCGCCCCTGCGGCCCGGACGCGGCGGACCGCCCACGAACGCCGCAGGCCAGACGCCCCCTCGGGGCGGGCCCGCCCAGCAGACCCGGACGCGGAAGACCGCCCGCGCCACCGGCAGCGACCGCCCCAAGCCCGCGTACCGCCGGTCAGACAGCCGCGTCCGTTCGCGGGGCGCCCGCGCTTGGAACCTGTTGTGGCTGAGCCCGGCTCTCAGGCGCGGCTCCGTACGGGTTCCGCTCAATCCCCCGCCGTTCAGGGGCCGGCCGGCCGCGGCGCGGCGGGCGGCGCGGGCGCGCACTGGGCCCCGGACCGCCCGGCGGCCGACGCCCGACGCACCCAGTCCACCGCGCCGCCCGCCCCGCCCCGCTCCCGCTCAGCCCGTCGCGAGCAGCACCGCCAGCAGCACCGCGCCCGCCACGGCCGGGGCCGCCACCTCGTAGGCCCAGCGGACCCGGGGCTCGCCCTGGGCCCCCGGAAGGGACCCGCAGCGTTCCGCCATCTCGCGGAGGTCGGCGATCGTCTGGTCCGCGGGGGCCAGCCGCGACTCCTGGTCGCGGACGTCGGCCGTCGTGGACGTCCGGCCGTGCGGATCGTCGTACGCCGCCTGCGCCTGCCGCCGCGCCGCGCGCTTGCGCTGCCGCAGCGAGACGGGGATGGCCCAGAGCTGGTACTTGCCGCCGCCCCGGGTGAAGATCTCGCTCGAGTACCCGGCGCGCACATCGGCCACGGCCCCCCAGGGCAGCACAATGTTGCGGAAGGGGTTCCTGATGCGGATGCGGTCGTCATTGGCGAAGACGGCGGGCCGCAGGGTGAAGGCCACCACGAGCGGCACGGCGAACAGCGCACCGGCGAGGGCGAGCCATGGGGTGCGGCCCTCGCCGCGGATGACGGCGTCGCCGACGATCCACAGGATCAGCGCGAGAAGCAGTCCGCCGCCCACCAGTCCGCCGGTGGACCGGAAGACCTGGTCGGCGTAGGCGGGCTCGGCAGGCTGCTGGGGACTCGTCATGTCTCCGATTCTGCCGCACCCGCCGAACGGGCTCCGCGCGGAGCCGGGCCGAGCCGCACGGGGACCGCACAGGGACCGCACAGGGACCGCCCGCGGACCACCCGCGGACCACCCGGGGACCACCCGGGGACCACCCGGGGACCACCCGGGGACCACCCGGGGACCACCCCGACCGTACGGGCCGTCCGCCGGGCCGCGATCCGGCAGCGTCCGCCGGACCACGGTCCGACCGTCCCCCGGGTCACGATCCGGCAGCGTCCCCGACGCCCTCTGTACAGGCCGCTACGCGCGTAGATATGCTCATCTGGTGACCATGCCCACCACCCTTGCTGCATTCGCTGACGTGACCGCGTCCGACAGCGCACTGCGCCGCTTCCTCCATGGCCTCCCCGGCGTCGACGCCGTGGGCCTGGAGGCCCGCGCCGCATCGCTCGGCACGCGCTCGATCAAGACCACGGCCAAGGCGTACGCCATCGACCTGGCCATCTCGATGATCGACCTGACGACGCTCGAAGGCGCGGACACCCCGGGCAAGGTCCGGGCGCTCGCCGCCAAGGCCGTCCACCCCGATCCGACCGACCGCACCACGCCGACGACCGCCGCCGTCTGCGTCTACCCGGACATGGTCGCGACCGCCAAGGAGGCCCTGCAGGGGGCCGACGTCAAGGTCGCGTCCGTGGCCACCGCCTTCCCCGCCGGGCGCGCCGCGCTCGACGTCAAGCTCGCGGACACCCGTGACGCCGTCGCCGCGGGGGCGGACGAGATCGACATGGTCATCGACCGCGGGGCGTTCCTCTCCGGCCGCTACCTCAAGGTGTACGAGGAGATCCGCGCCGTGAAGGAGGCCTCGGGCGCGGCCCGGCTGAAGGTCATCTTCGAGACCGGCGAGCTCTCCACGTACGACAACATCCGCCGCGCCTCCTGGCTCGGCATGCTCGCGGGCGCGGACTTCATCAAGACCTCCACCGGAAAGGTCGCGGTGAACGCCACTCCGGCGAACACCCTCCTCATGCTTCAGGCGGTGCGCGACTTCCGGGAGCAGACTGGAATCCAGGTGGGAGTGAAGCCGGCCGGCGGCATCCGCACCTCCAAGGACGCGATCAAGTTCCTGGTCCTGGTGAACGAGACCGCGGGCGCGGACTGGCTGGACAGCCACTGGTTCCGCTTCGGCGCCTCCAGCCTGCTGAACGACCTGCTGCTGCAGCGTCAGAAGCTGGCGACCGGCCGCTACTCCGGCCCCGACTACGTGACGGTGGACTGAGCCCCCATGAACCAGACATCCACACCCGCATCCACACCCGCGTCCGCGGCTGCGCCCGCGCCCGCGTCTGCGTCCGCTTCCCCGTTCGAGTACGCGCCCGCGCCCGAGTCCCGCTCGGTCGTCGACATCGCGCCCTCGTACGGACTCTTCATCGACGGCGAGTTCGCCGACGCCGCCGGCGGCAAGGTCTTCAAGACGATCTCCCCGTCCACCGAGGAGGTCCTCTCCGAGGTGGCCCAGGCGGGCGCCGAGGACGTCGACCGCGCCGTGAAGGCGGCCCGCAGGGCGTTCGAGAAGTGGTCGGCGCTGCCCGGCGCCGAGCGCGCCAAGTACCTCTTCCGCATCGCGCGGATCATCCAGGAGCGTTCCCGCGAGCTGGCCGTCCTGGAGACGCTCGACAACGGCAAGCCGATCAAGGAGACCCGCGACGCGGACCTCCCGCTGGTCGCCGCGCACTTCTTCTACTACGCGGGCTGGGCCGACAAGCTGGACCACGCGGGCTATGGCCCGAATCCGCGCCCGCTGGGCGTGGCCGGCCAGGTCATCCCCTGGAACTTCCCGCTCCTCATGCTGGCGTGGAAGATCGCCCCGGCGCTGGCCGCCGGCAACACGGTGGTGCTGAAGCCCGCCGAGACGACCCCGCTGTCCGCGCTGTTCTTCGCGGACATCTGCCGCCAGGCGGGCCTGCCCAAGGGCGTCGTCAACATCATCCCCGGATACGGGGACGCCGGCGCGGCCCTCGTCGAGCACCCGGATGTGAACAAGGTCGCCTTCACCGGCTCCACCGCCGTCGGCAAGGCGATCGCCCGCCAGGTCGCGGGCACGGACAAGAAGGTCACCCTGGAGCTGGGCGGCAAGGGCGCGAACATCGTCTTCGACGACGCGCCGATCGACCAGGCCGTCGAGGGCATCGTCGGCGGCATCTTCTTCAACCAGGGCCAGGTCTGCTGCGCGGGCTCCCGCCTCCTCGTCCAGGAGTCCGTCCAGGACGAGCTGCTGGACTCCCTCAAGCGCCGGCTGTCCACCCTCCGTCTGGGCGACCCGCTGGACAAGAACACCGACATCGGCGCGATCAACTCCGCCGAGCAGCTCGCCCGGATCACGGCCCTCGCCGAGACCGGTGAGGCCGAGGGCGCGGAGCGCTGGTCCCCCGCCTGCGAACTGCCCTCCTCCGGCTACTGGTTCGCGCCCACCGTCTTCACGGGCGTCACCCAGGCGCACACGATCGCGCGCGACGAGATCTTCGGCCCGGTGCTGTCCGTCCTCACCTTCCGTACGCCGGACGAGGCGGTGGCGAAGGCCAACAACAGCCAGTACGGCCTGTCGGCGGGCATCTGGACGGAGAAGGGCTCCCGCATCCTGGCGGTGGCGAACAAGCTCCGCGCCGGGGTCGTCTGGGCCAACACGTTCAACAAGTTCGACCCGACCTCGCCGTTCGGCGGCTACAAGGAGTCGGGCTATGGCCGCGAGGGCGGCCGCCACGGTCTGGAGGCGTACCTCGATGTCTGACACTCCCGCACGCCTTGGCGTCTTCAAGACCTACAAGCTGTACGTCGGGGGCAAGTTCCCCCGCTCCGAGAGCGGCCGGGTGTACGAGGTGACCGACTCAAAGGACAGGTGGCTGGCCAACGCGCCGCTCGCGTCCCGCAAGGACGCCCGGGACGCGGTCGTCGCGGCCCGCAAGGCGTTCGGCGGCTGGTCGGGCGCGACCGCGTACAACCGCGGGCAGATCCTCTACCGCATCGCGGAGATGCTGGAGGGCCGCCGGGACCAGTTCGTCCGTGAGGTGACGGAAGCCGAGGGCCTGTCGAAGTCCAAGGCGGCCGCCCAGGTGGACGCGGCGGTCGACCGCTGGGTCTGGTACGCGGGCTGGACCGACAAGATCGGCCAGATCGCCGGCGGGGCCAACCCGGTCGCGGGCCCCTTCTTCAACCTCTCCACCCCGGAGCCGACCGGCGTCGTGGCTGTCCTGGCCCCCCAGGAGTCGTCCTTCCTCGGTCTGGTGTCCGTGGTCGCCCCGGTGATCGCCACCGGGAACACGGCGGTTGTGATCGCCTCCGAGAAGTCCCCGCTGCCCGCGCTGTCCCTGGGCGAGGTGCTGGCCACCTCCGATCTGCCGGGCGGCGTGGTGAACGTCCTGTCCGGCCGTACGGCGGAGATCGCGGCCCCGCTCGCCGCGCACCAGGACGTCAACGCGATCGACCTGACGGGCGCGGCGGACGACGAGGCGCTGGCCAAGGAGCTGGAGACCGCGGCCGCGGACAACCTCAAGCGGGTGCTCCGTCCACAGGCTGTGGACTGGCACGAGACGCCGGGTACAGGCCGGCTGACGGCGTTCCTGGAGACGAAGACGGTCTGGCACCCGACGGGTTCGCTGGGCGCTTCGGGCTCCTCGTACTGAGCACCGGCCCCGAACGAACGCTCCGGAAGCCGAAGGCCCCGCCGCATCCCTCACGCGGCGGGGCCTTCGCCCGCACACCGGACTCGGGCCGGATCAGCCCTGTTTGGCCCTGCTCAGCCCGGCAGCAGCCCTGCCGCCTGCCCCACCAGCGGCAGAGTCCCCAGCGAACCGCCCTTGGTGACCGGGTCGGTGGCAAGCGCCGTGCTCACCGAGGGAAAGTCGGCGACCTGCGTGCCGACGGCGTTGTCGAGCGGGTCGACGCCCGTGTTCGCGAGCGGGTCGAGCTGAAGGCTCTTGACCGGGCCCAGCGCACCGGGAAGCGCATGGGCGAGCCCCTCGCTCAGATCGGTCTTCGCCGCGTGCGCCGTGCTTCCGGCGCCGAGGACCGCGCCCGCCGCCGCGGCGACGGTGAGTCCGGCGCGCAGCAGAGCACGGCGCTGATTGCGGGGAGCGGCATGACGGGCCATAGGACACCTACCCTCTCGATACGTACACTCCGTAATCAATTCCGCACTCAGAGTAGGGGAATCGGAATGCCGGAACCTGCCAAAGGCCCGGGGGATCCCCTGCGCGGGTCAATGCCGCACACTTGTTTCCCGTGAGTTCCCATCCCATCCCGACCCGCGTCGTGCTGCTCGCGGGCCCCTCAGGTTCCGGAAAGTCGTCTCTGGCCGCCCTCACCGGGCTGCCCGTGCTGCACCTTGACGACTTCTACAAGGAGGGCGACGACCCCTCACTCCCAGCGGTCGAGGGGAGCGCGGACGTCGACTGGGACTCCCCCGGCTCCTGGGACGCCGAGGCGGCGGTGGCGGCGATCGCGGAGCTGTGCGCCACCGGCCGTACGACCGTGCCGGTGTACGACATCGCGACCAGCGCGCGCGTGGGCCGTGAACCCCTGGACTTCGGCGGTGCGCCGCTGTTCATCGCGGAGGGCATCTTCGCGGCCGACATCGTGGCACGCTGCGCCGAACTGGGCCTGCTCGCCGACGCGCTGTGCCTGCGCGGCCGCCCCTCCACGACCTTCCGCCGCCGCCTGCTGCGCGATCTGCGCGAGGGCCGCAAGTCGTTCCCGTTCCTGCTCCGCAGAGGCTGGCGGCTGATGCGCGCGGAACGCGCCATAGTCGCCCGCCAGTCGGCCCTGGGCGCCCGCCCCTGCACCAAGCCCGAGGCCCTGACCCGTCTCCGCACAACCGAGGCCGGCGCCCAGGGCGCTTCCTGCGCCCCTGCCTGAGCACAGCCGAGCAGGCGACGGACCTCTTCGCCGCCTTTCGCCGCCTTCGTCTTGCACCTCGCGGTCAAGGACCGGGCGCCGGAACCGCAGCCTCTAGCCTCCGGTCTTGATGAGCGGCACGTCTCGTGTGAACTGCCGGAAGCCGGCGCTGTAGTACAGCCCGCGCGCCTCTGGACGCCCCGGCGCGCCACTGTGCCAGGGCTCCGCGAAGCCGTCGAAGGATTTTCCACACGCGTGGGACCGGACAAGACCCCCCGGCCTGTCCGGTCCCACGATCCCCCGTGTTTCCCGTGTCCCCCCGTTGCCCCGGTCTCCGTCTGCCAACGCGAGACCGTGGGCCCGGTCGGCCGCCTCCCCCGAAGCTTCCGACCGGATTCCCCCGACTTATTCCGTTTCCCCCGTTTTCCCCGTGTCCCCCGGCCCCTCAGGCGACGAGTTCGCCGAAGGACTCCTCCTGGTCGCGGCCAAAGCTGAGGACCTCGTCTTCGCGCAGCCTGCGCAGTGAGCGCCAGATGCTGGACTTGACCGTGCCGACGCTGATGTCGAGGATGTCCGCGATCTCGGGGTCCGTACGTCCCTCGTAGTACCGCAGGACCAGCATCGTCCGCTGTAGTTCCGGCAGCCTGGCCAGCGCCTGCCACAGCACCGCGCGCAGCTCCGTGCCGCGCATCGCGTCCGTGTCGCCGGCGGTCTCGGGCAGCTCTTCCGTCGGATACTCGTTGAGCTTGCGCCGGCGCCAGGCGCTGATGTGCAGATTCGTCATCGTGCGGCGCAGATAGCCGCCGACCGCCGCCTTGTCGGTGATCCTGTCCCAGGCCCGGTACGTGGAGAACAGCGCGCTCTGCAGCAGGTCCTCCGCCTCGAACCGGTCGCCGGTCAGGTGGTACGCGGTCGCGTAGAGGGAGGCGCGGCGCTCCTGCACATAGGCGGTGAATTCCGCCTCCGAGCAGCTCTGCCGCTCCCCCGTCGCCTCCCCCTGCGCGCTTGTGCCGCCCCCCTCGGGCGCGTCGACCACCGCCATATACGGCGGCTTGTGCTGACGCCCGACGCCGCGAACGCACCCCCGCCCGCTCACAGCGCCGGACTTCTTCTCACTCACCCGGTCACTCCGGCCGATGGCGGTGATCCCATGGAGTCGCGTGATCACCGCGCTCGAACCGGAGCTGTGCAGTGCGTTCATCTCGCGCCCCCCTGTCGTGTGGAGTGTTGTCCGGGTGGTGTGTCCGTGTGCCAAAAGCTTGCCCGGGCAGTTTCATCGCCCTGTCCGCCGACTGTCACAGCCGCGTCACAGGGGACGCTGGCCTGTGCGGAAAACGCGGGGACGGTCCGCCGAGCCGGTCCACTGGTCGGCCAACGGTCGAACTCCGGCTCCCCCATAGGTCAGAATGACGCCGTGCCTTTCCTGTTGCTGATCGAGGACGACGACGCCATCCGCACGGCTCTTGAGCTCTCCCTGTCCCGTCAGGGCCACCGTGTGGCCACCGCGGCGACGGGCGAGGAGGGCCTCAAGATGCTGCGCGAGCAGCGGCCGGATCTGATCGTGCTGGATGTGATGCTGCCCGGCATCGACGGCTTCGAGGTGTGCCGCCGCATCAGGCGCACCGACCAGCTTCCGATCATCCTGCTCACGGCGCGCAGCGATGACATCGACGTCGTCGTGGGCCTGGAGTCGGGCGCGGACGACTATGTCGTCAAACCGGTCCAGGGCCGGGTCCTCGACGCCCGTATCCGCGCCGTGCTGCGCCGCGGCGAGCGTGAGGCGACCGACTCGGCGACGTTCGGCTCCCTGGTGATCGACCGCTCCGCGATGACGGTCACCAAGAACGGCGAGGATCTCCAGCTCACCCCGACCGAGCTGCGGCTGCTGCTGGAGCTGAGCCGCAGGCCCGGTCAGGCGCTCTCCCGCCAGCAGCTGCTGCGCCTGGTCTGGGAGCACGACTACCTGGGCGACTCCCGTCTGGTGGACGCCTGTGTGCAGCGGCTGCGCGCGAAGGTGGAGGACGTGCCGTCCTCGCCGACCCTGATCCGCACGGTGCGGGGTGTGGGTTACCGCCTGGACGCGCCCTCATGATCCCCGTGGTCCCCGCGATCCCTGTGACACCCCTCCCTGTGACACCCCTGTGCCGCGCGAGCGGAGAGAAGAACGGAAGGGCACATTGAGCAGCGCCGCAAAGCGCGCGATACTTTCCGGCCTTCGCCTCACCAGTCTTCGCGTACGTCTCGTCGTCGTCTTCGCCCTGGTCGCGCTGACCGCCGCCGTCTCCGCCTCCGGCATCGCCTACTGGCTCAACCGCGAGGCCGTGCTCACCCGCACCCAGGACGCGGCGCTCGACGACTTCCGCCAGGACATGCAGAACCGGGCCGCCGCGCTGCCGCCGCGCCCCACCCAGTACGAGCTGGAGAAGACCGCCCAGCAGATGGCGGGCGGCGGCGACGGCTACAACGTGCTGCTGATCGGGGAGCGCGCCGCGGGCAAGCCGATCGTCGGGGCCTCGAACCGGGACGCGTTCACGCTCGACGATGTGCCGCCGCGGCTGCGGGAGGCGGTGGACAAGCGGCAGGATCTGAGCGCGGGCAACTCGGCCCCGTACCACCTGTACTGGCTGCGCACCGAGCGCGGCGGCGAGCCGTATCTGGTGGGCGGCACCAGGATCATCGGCGGCGGGCCGACCGGCTATGTGTTCAAGTCGCTGGAGCAGGAGCGGCAGGACCTCAATTCGCTGGCCTGGTCGCTGGGGATCGCGACCCTGCTGGCGCTGGTCGGCTCCGCGCTGCTCGCGCAGGCCGCGGCGACGACGGTGCTCAAGCCGGTGCACCGGCTCGGCGAGGCGGCCCGGCGGCTTGGCGAGGGCAAGCTCGACACCCGGCTGCGGGTCTCCGGCACGGATGAGCTGGCCGAGCTGGCGCGGACGTTCAACAAGACCGCGGAGTCGCTGGAGAAGAAGGTCGCGGACATGAGCGCGCGGGAGGAGTCCAGCCGCCGGTTCGTCGCCGATATGTCGCATGAGCTGCGTACGCCGATGACCGCGCTGACCGCCGTGACGGAGGTGCTGGAGGACGAGGCCGACGGTCTCGATCCGATGATCGCTCCGGCCGTGCAGCTCGTGGTCAGCGAGACCCGGCGGCTCGGCGATCTGGTGGAGAACCTGATGGAGGTCACCCGCTTTGACGCGGGCACCGCCAGGCTCGTACTGGACGATGTGGACGTCGCCGACCAGGTCACCGCGTGCATCGACGCTCGGGCCTGGCTGGACGCGGTGGAGCTGGACGCGGAGCGCGGGATCATGGCGCGGCTCGATCCGCGGCGGCTCGACGTCATCCTGGCGAATCTGATCGGCAACGCCCTCAAGCACGGCGGCTCGCCGGTACGGGTGTCGGTGCGGCCGCTCGACGGGGAGGGAGCGCCGCATGGGTCGGACGAGCTGCTGATCGAGGTGCGCGACCACGGGCCCGGCATTCCCGAGGAGGTGCTGCCGCATGTCTTCGACCGCTTCTACAAGGCGAGCGCGTCGCGCCCCCGCTCGGACGGCAGCGGTCTCGGTCTTTCCATCGCGATGGAGAACGCCCATATCCACGGCGGCGACATCACCGCGTCGAACTCGCCGGACGGAGACGGTGCGATCTTCGCGCTGCGGCTGCCGCGCGACGCCTCGACGCTCAGCGGGGCGTCCGACGGCGGCGACGAGCGGCGCGAAGACGGCGGGGACGGGCCGGGCGGCCGGGACGGCCGGCGCGCAGGCCATCACGAAGGCGACGAGGGGGTGGATGGACAGTGACGACGCGACTGCCGAAGATCCCGCGGATATCGACGGAGATCCCGCAGACGCCGCAGACGCCGTCCCGGGCGCCGAGGGGCTTCGGCCGCCGGGCCGCCGCCCTGCTGATGGGCGCCGCCGTGCTGAGCGGCTGCGGCATCAGGACGACCCAGGTGCCGGTCGACGCGGGGGCGGCCCCGTCACGGGTGTCATGCGAGGTGTCCGACGAGGACGCCGCGCCCGAGACACGCACCGACGGCCTGTCGGTGCGTGTCTATCTGATGTGCGCCTCGCAGCTGGAGCAGGTGGACCGCGTCGCGCAGATCCCGGAGGAGAAGGCGGCCGTCAGCACGCTGCTGATCGCCAGGGCGCTGCTGGACGAGCTGGCCGAACAGCCCTCGCAGGCGGAGCAGGAGGCCGGGTTCGCCACCCATGTGAGCGAACCGATCGGGCTGAACGGGCCGCGCGCGGGCGATCCCGCGGGCACGCTGCGGCTCACCCGGCAGCCGGAGGACCTCCCGGCAGGCGCGCTCGCCCAGATCGTGTGCACCTTCGCGGAGAACGGCGTCGCCGTGGCGGAGGACTCCGTGGTGCTGGGCGGGCCCGGGGAGTACGAGCCGCGGGGCTACCGATGCGACGCACGGGCCAAGGAGCGGCCCGAGGGACCGGTGCCGACGCTCTCCGCGCTGCCCCCGGCCGCCGGCTCCCCCGCCTCCCCTTCCGGCTCCCCCTCCGCTTCGGCCACGCCCTGACCGGTTCGCCCGGATGCGGAACCGATTCACGCACGGCAGGCGTCTAGGGGGGCGTGCAGCGTCAAGGTAAGGGCGGCAGCGCCGCCATCCGCTTCCGCGCGGCGGGGGGCGTCCTCCTCTTCGCACATCTGCTGCTCGTCGCGTGGCTCACGCTGCGCCCGCGCGACGTGCTGTGGGTGACGGCCGCGAATTTCGAACCGCTGGCCGGGATCAGAGCGGATCTGGCGCTCGGCCCCGTGGAGGCGGCCCGCCGGCTGGGCGAAGGGCTGATGCTGCTGGCCCCGCTGGGGGTGCTGCTGCCGATGGCGGGCGGCCGGCTCGACGTCTCCCCGTGGGGGTCGCTGGCCCGTACCGTGACCGCCGGGGCGCTGCTGTCCCTGGGGATCGAGCTGCTGCAGACCGGTGTGCCCGGGCAGGTCGTCGATGTGGACTCGCTGCTGCTGAACACGCTCGGGGTGGCGCTCGCCCATCTGCTCGTGGTGCCCGCGGGGCGGGCCAGGCTGCGCCGCAGGCAGCCGGGGACGGCGGGGAGCGCGGGCTCCGGGCGGGATGGGGCGCGCCCCGGGACCGTACTGCGGGAGGAGTCGCCTCAGGGACCGACCCCGACGATTACCAGGGTCGGGATCGCCCCGTAGAGGGACGCTCTGCACCACTCGTCCGGCCATCATGGAGTCATCGGGAGCACACGGAGTGACTCCCCTCCGAAGGCTTACGAAGGCTGAGAAGACTTACGGAGACTGACCGAGACATATGAGGATTCGCGAAGGAGCCCACCATGGCCGCACTTGTCCGCCCCACTGAAGGACGCATGATCGGCGGAGTGTGCGCAGCGCTGGCCCGGCGCTTCGGCACCTCAGCGGCGACGATGCGCGTCATCTTCCTGGTCTCGTGCCTGCTGCCGGGTCCGCAGTTCCTGCTGTATCTGGCGCTGTGGGTGCTGCTGCCGTCGGAGAAGAAGGCGGCGAGCACGGCCTGGTGACGCGTATGCGGGGTGCCTCTCCGGGTCCGGAGGGGCACCCCACTTGTTGTGCCGGCCATCGCGTCGTACGCGGCGCCGAGCGGTCAGCCGATCGGCGACGCCGGCAGTCCGCCGAGAAGCGGAAGGCCGCCGGTGCCCTGGGAGACGGGGCCGAGGAGGCTGGAGACCGGGTCGTCGGCCTGCTCGGTCGGCAGGGTCTTGGTCGCCACGCCTTCGGTGGTGGCCGGCAGGTTCACCGCGCTGTTCGCCAGTGCCTGCTGGCTGCCCGCGAGGGAATCGTTCACGCCCGCCGGGAGCTTCGAGGCGACCTCCTTGACCGGAGCGACCTCCCCAACCGGCAGGATCTTGGTGACGGTGTTCAGCGAGGTGGCGGAGTCCGGAAGCGCGGCGGGCGCGGCTGCGGCGGTGCCAGCGGCGGCAGCGGCGAAGGCGGCGCCGAGAGCGGCGACGCCGAGAGTCTTGGCTGCAGACTGCTTCATCAGGGGTGAGTCCTTGGGGACGGGGATGTGAGCGACTCCGCAAGCTATCCATGATCCGGCACAAGCCGCAAACATCGCGAAACGACCGGAATTGACCCTTCCGGCCGCTTCGCGGTATACGCTCCGCTCAGCCTCCTTGGGCCGAGGAATCGCTGGTCGCAGCGGTCTGCCGGAACAGCCACTCGGACTTCAGCTCGGCATAGCCGGGCTTGATCACGTCATTGATCATCGCCAGTCGTTCATCGAAAGGGATGAATGCGGACTTCATCGCATTGACGGTGAACCACTGCATGTCGTCGAGCGTGTAACCGAATGTCTCGGTCAGCAGCTCGAACTCGCGGCTCATGCTCGTACCGCTCATCAGCCGGTTGTCCGTGTTCACCGTGGCCCGGAAGTGGAGCCTGCGCAGCAGGCCGATCGGGTGCTCGGCATAGGAGGCGGCCGCGCCCGTCTGCAGATTGGACGTCGGGCACAGCTCCAGCGGAATGCGCTTGTCCCGTACGTACGCGGCCAGCCGGCCGAGCTTCACACCGCCGTCGTCGGCGACCTCGATGTCGTCGATGATGCGCACACCGTGGCCCAGGCGGTCGGCGCCGCACCACTGGAGCGCCTGCCAGATCGAGGGCAGCCCGAAGGCCTCCCCCGCGTGGATCGTGAAGTGGTTGTTCTCCCGCTTCAGATACTCGAAGGCGTCGAGGTGCCGGGTGGGGGGATAGCCCGCCTCCGCGCCGGCGATGTCAAAGCCGACGACCCCGGAGTCCCGGTAGCGGTTGGCCAGTTCGGCGATCTCCAGGGCGCGGGCGGCATGGCGCATCGCGGTGAGCAGTGCGCCCACCCGGATGCGGTGCCCGCTCTCCCGGGCCCGCCGCTCGCCCTCGCGGAAGCCGGCGTTGACCGCCTCGACGACCTCTTCGAGGCTGAGTCCCGACTCCAGGTGCTGCTCGGGGGCGTACCGGACCTCCGCGTAGACGACGCCGTCCTCGGCGAGGTCCACGGCGCACTCGGCGGCCACCCGGAACAGCGCGTCACGCGTCTGCATCACGGCGCAGGTGTGGGCGAACGTCTCCAGATAGCGCTCCAGTGAGCCGGAGTCGGCGGCCTCGCGGAACCAGATGCCCAGCTTGTCGGGCTCGGTCTCGGGGAGCAGGCCGTACCCGGCGTCCCGGGCGAGGTCGATGATCGTGCCGGGACGCAGCCCGCCGTCGAGGTGGTCGTGGAGCAGCACCTTCGGGGCGCGGCGGATCTGGTCCGCGGTAGGCAGGTTGGGGGTCTGGCTCGTCATCTGCGCACTGTAGCCCCTACGCGCGTAGAGAGCTCCCCCTTACGACACCGGTCGATACGTAACAGTGACCGCGCGTACGGGTGGAGTACACATGGACTTCTGAGACTGTTCTGCCATGGCACACCTCGCACTGCCCCGTTGGCGGGGACGGCGGACGGCTCCGGCGGCGCGGCCGCAGCGGCGTGACGAAGCGTCATCCACGGCCGTGGCCACGGCGGAGTCCGCCGACGCGGCCCCGCGGGCGCGGCTCAGCCGGGCGTCGGGCGCGGGCGGCGCGGGCGCGGCGAACGCCGCCGTCGGCGCGGCTGTGCTGCTGCTCCCGGACGGAGAGCCCGAATCCACCCGCCGGCCCTCGGCCCTCGCCTACTCGGCCACCCAGCCGCTGGGGCGGGCGCTGGCCAGAGCCGGCCGTCAGGAGGGACTGGCCGTGCACACCGTCCAGTACCGCGTGCGCGGCTGGAACGGCGAGCGCGCGGACCTCGCGGCGGACGCCGCCTGGGCGGTGGAGGAGGTCGTACGCCGCTACGGCGATGTGCCGGTGTGCCTCGCCGGCCATGGCATGGGCGGCCGGGCCGCGCTCCGGGCGGCGGGGCATCCCGCGGTCACCTCGGTGCTGGCCCTCGCGCCATGGCTGCCGGACGACGCGCTGGGGCTGGAGCCCCATGAGCCGGTGCGGCAGCTCACGGGGCGGCGGGTGATGATCGTGCACGGCACGACGGACGCATGGAGCGACCCGGAGATGTCGTACCGGCTGGCGGGGCGCGCGAAGAAGACGAACGGGGACACCTGCCGGTTCGAGGTGCACTCCGACGGGCATGCGCTGCGGCAGCACCATGACGAGGTCGTGGCCCTCTCCATGGACTTCGTCCTCGGCGCGCTGTGCGGCCGCGGCTTCTCCCGTCCCGTCGCCGACGCGTTTGCGGCGCCGCCGCCGCTGGGACTGCGCATGCCGCTGGCCGCGGGCTTCGCCCGCGCACTGCGCCACTCCTGACCCGGTGGCTCCGCCCCCGGCCCCACGCGCCTCAAGCGCCGGCGGGGCTGGGTTTCTGGCTCCCGCGCCTCAAACTCCCCCAGCTACCGCTGGGAGGTACCCCCACGAGGCTGGAATGTGCAGCCCCTTGCGCCTGAAGCGGCGGCGGGGCTGGGCCGGGCCCGCGTACGCCGCCTGGCCCCTGGCGCCAGGGGCATCCGGGGGCGCGGGGTGCGCGGCCCGCCCGCGGCGGCGTCCTTCGCGCCCGTGCCGGCGGATGGCCGGTGCGCGGTGTGGAGAGCTGCGCCGGCGCGATGGCCGGGATCCGAGAGGGCGGCGCTCGAAAGAGTGGTATTTGCACCAATTCGTCACGGACTGCCGGGGGAAGGGAAGCCCTGCCTGCGACACCGCCCGGACTGACCGGGTGGTGTGTCCTGACGCACACAAAGGAGAACACACGATGAGGAAGGCCCTTGCCTGCGCGGCGCTCGTCGCGGCCGCCATGGCCGTCGGAGCCGCCCCCGCCGCGGCTGCGGACGGCGGCCACCACGGTGGCATGTTCCACGAAGCCCACCACAGCGCCATGAAGATCGTCGTCATGGACTCCCCGGGCGGTTCCCTCGTCATGGGTGCCGCAAAGGAAGGCTCGGCCAAGGGCGGAACCTGGTAGGACCCGCCGCAGGAGGGATCACCGTCAGGGGTGCGGGGGTGCTCCCTGCCCCTGACGGCCCGCCGCAGACATTCCCGTCGCGTACCCGCTGCCCGGGCGGTCCCGGACTGTTGTCTGTGCTTGTGCCCAGCGAGTACCGTCGGTGCCACCGGCATGCCACGGTGAGCGACATCACGCCACGCCGCGTGGCGGACGGCCACACCGGTGAGGACGCCCAGGCCGAGGGGGCCCGTCCCGGTCTCTCCCCGCATGGATCTCGTCTGGCACATCCGCTCATGTGCAGGACAGGTGGTCACCATGGATGACATAAGCAGGCCGGCCGGCGCCGTGGTGCGGCAGCTGCTGCTCGCGCTCGGCGATCCCGTCATCGGGCTGGTCGCCGCGCCCGCGGGCCTTGACGTCGAGATCAGCGACGTCGTCATTCTGGACGCCGACGACGAGCCGGACTCCTACCGCGGCGACCTGGTGCTGATCATCGGCGCACGGGGCCGCCGGGTCCACCGCCTCGCCCGCGCGGCCGCGGGCCAGGGGGCCGCGGCGGTGGCCCTGAAGACGGAGCACGGTGAGGATCTCGACGAGCTGAGGCGCATCGCCGAGGACACCGGGGTCGTGGTGCTCGGCGTACGGCCCGAGGTCCGCTGGGCCCAACTGGACTCACTCGCCCGGGGCGTTGTCGCGGACGCGCGCGTGATGGCGCCAAAAGCCGGGCGGCAGGCCGATCTGTTCGCCCTCGCGCAGACGGTCGCCGCTCTCACCGGCGGCATCGTCAGCATCGAGGACAGCGCCAACCGCGTTCTGGCCTACTCCCGTTCCGACGACGAGGTGGACGAGCTGCGCCGGCTGTCGATCCTGGGCTGGCAGGGTCCGGCCGACTATCTGGCCCTGCTCCGCGAGTGGGGGGTCTTCGACCGGCTGCGCGCCGGGGACGATGTGGTGCACATCGACGAGCGGCCGGAGCGGGGGATCAGACGGCGGCTCGCCATCGGCATCCGCGTCGACGAGCAGCTCCTGGGTTCCATCTGGGTGCAGGAGGGCCGGGAACCGCTGGCGGCGGGCGCGGAGAACGCGCTGGTCGGCGCCGCGCGTGCGGCCGCGCTGCAGCTCGTCCGGCGGCGTACGGGCGCCTCGCCTGACCTGGAGTTCGAGCAGAGTCTGTTCCGCAGGATGCTTCAGGGGCATATCGACGCCCGGACGTTCGCCGACAACATCGGCGCCGACCCGGACGAACCGGCCGTCGTGGCGGCGTTCACCCTGGACGCGGGCGCGGCGGGAGGCGGCGCGGGCGGCGACGCCGGCCGTCCGGCCTTCGAGATGCGCAGGGCGACCATGGCGAGCCTGATCTCCGTGCACGCGGCTGCGTACCGGCGGCGGTCCCTGGTCACGACCGCCGACTCACGCGTCTACATGCTGCTCCCGGGCCTGCCGGAGCAGTCCGGGGAGAGCCTCGCCTGCGGGCTGGCGGGCGAGATCGTGCGGGCGGCGAGCCAGCGTCTGCAGCTCGACGTACGCGCCGCCGTCGGCTCGGTGGTCGGCGGTCTGCACGGGATCGCCCAGTCGAGGGCCGAGGCGGACCAGGTGCTCGACATCGTCCTGCGCGGCGGCGGTCAGCGTGTGGCCGCCATCGCCGACGTACGCTCCGAGGTCCTGCTGAGCGAGGCGCTCGCGCTGCTGGAGCGGCACCCGCGCCTGCGTGATCCCCGTATCACCGCGCTTCTCGCCTACGAGGCCGAGCATGAATCCGGTCTTGTGCCGTCCGTGCTGGCGTATCTGGGGACGCTCGGCAATGTGCGGGCGGCCGCACGGTCGCTGCACGTCCATCCGAACACCCTGCGCTACCGGCTGAAGCGTGCCGAGACGGTCAGCGGGATCGATCTCGGCGATCCTCATCAGTGCCTCTTCTCCCATCTGCAACTGCTGCTGGAGAACGGATCGACGGCTGTGCCGCCCGGCAAGTGACCCGGGCGCCCCGACGCGCAGGCGTATACGTGTGTACGTGTGTACGTGTGCGCACCTGCCGGAGCACCCGGGCCGTGGGGCCCGTGCGGGCCCCCTATGGCGTGCGTTCGGCCGACTCCGGCTCGTGCTCCCGCCCCTCGCCGGAGCGAAGCGCCGTGCGGAACCGGGCCAGTTCCCGCTTGACGACCGGTGCGAGCAGATAGAGGCCGATGATGTTGATCAGCGCCAGGAGGAACAGCACGGCGTCCGTGAACGCCAGCACGCTGCCGAAGGTGAGGACGGCGCCGATGACGATGAACGTGCAGAACACCGACTGGTAGGCGCGCTCGCTGAACTTGCTCCTCCCGAAGAGGTGGGTCCATGCCTTCTGGCCGTAGTACGCCCAGGTGATCATGGTGGAGACGGCGAAGAGGACCACCGCCACGGTGAGGATGACAGGGAACCACGGCAGTACGGTCTCGAATGCCGAGGAGGTGACGGTGACGCCGTCCACGGTGTCGCCGTTCGCCGCGTAGTCCGCCTTCGCATCGTTCCAGAACTGGGTGTCGGCGATGACGATGGTCAGCGCGGTCATGGTGCAGATGACCACGGTGTCGATGAACGGTTCGAGCAGGGCGACCAGCCCCTCGGTCGCCGGGTAGCGCGTCTTCACGGCCGAGTGTGCGATCGGCGCGGAGCCCAGGCCCGCCTCGTTGGAGAACGCGGCACGGGTGAAACCGACGATCAGCGCGCCGATGGTGCCGCCGACGACGCCTTCCCCGGTGAACGCCCCGCGGAGGATCTCGCCGAAGGCCGCCGGGACGTCAGTGATGTTGAACAGGATGACGATCAGGCAGCCGCAGACGTACACGATCGCCATGGCCGGGACGAGACGGCTGGTCACCCGGCCGATCGACTTGATGCCGCCGATGATGACGAATCCGACGACGAGGGCGAGCAGGACGCCCAGCGCCAGCGCCGAGCCGTCGCCCGCGAGCGGGCCGTCGTCCCCGCCGGTGATGTCGCGGATCTGGATGACGGTCTGATTGGCCTGGAACATATTGCCGCCGCCGATCCCGAAGAGCAGGATCATGACGGCGGCGAGCCCCGCGAGGGCCTGTCCGAGGAACCGGCCGGCGGAGCCGGGCAGTCGCTCCGCGACTCCCTTGCGCAGATACTGCATCGGACCGCCGGAGACGGTTCCGTCCGGGTGGTGGTCGCGGTAGCGGACGCCGAGGGTGCACTCGACGAACTTGGAGCACATGCCCAGCAGACCGCAGAGCACCATCCAGAACGTCGCTCCCGCCCCGCCGATGGTGACGGCCACGCCGACGCCCGCGATGTTGCCCAGGCCGACGGTTCCGGACACGGCCGACGTCAGCGCCTGGAAGTGGGTGATCTCGCCCGGGTCGTCCTTGCGGCTGTGCCGGCCCCGGAGGATCTGCAGGGCCAGCCGGAGCCCGCGCACCTGGATCAGTCCGAAGTAGAGAGTGAAGACCGCGCCCGCGAGCACAAGCCAGGCCACGATCCAGGGGAAGCTGGTCCCGAAGAGAGACACCTCGCCGAAGACGAAGTCGCCCAGCCCGGTGGCGATCGGATCGAAGATCGCGTTGATCTTTTCTTCTACGGTCCCGAGAAATCCGCTCTCCGCCCCTTGGGCGAGCGCGGGAAGCTCTTCGGGAGCGGCATGCGGATGGTGTGTCAGAGGCATTGCGGTCCCCTTCTTCCGGAGCCAAGGACGACGACGGCGTCGAGGCGACGGCATCGAGGCGAGGGCGTCGAGGGCGTCCCGGACCCCGGATCGCCGTTCGGGGAACCGTAGGACCGCTCCCCTCCGCTGGGTTTCGTCCAATTGGCCAAAGAACCGGCGCAGAAGCTGGTGACCTGCACCGCGTCATGCCCTCGTGGGCCTCGGCTGATCGTCCGACAGACGGTGCTTGATACAAATGTCCCGCAAGCAAACTGTTGTGTGTCAGGAGCACGTTGGCGTGAGCAGCCACTATCCCCCTCCGCCTCAGGGCAGTCCCGCCCCGTACCCCCATCCCGCCGGGCAACCGCCGCGGAGCGCGCCGAAGAGCAGAGCGCTGATCGCGCTCCTCACGGTGGCGGGCCTGGTGCTCGTCTCCGCCGTGGCCGGCGGGATCTGGCTGCTGACCGGAGCCGGCGGCGATGACGATGCGGAGCAGTCGAAGAAGACGACGGCGGAAGAGGCCCCCATCGCACCGGATGAGCCCTGGTCACTGCCGTACAAGGCGTCCTCCCGCCAGCCGGACGGCGTGGATCTCATACGGGGTCTGTGGTTCGTCGGCCGTACGGTGGTCAGAGCACAGCCCGACGGCCTGGTCGCCGTCGACCACGCCACGGGAAAGCAGCAGTGGACCACTTCTGCCCCTGAGTCGGCGACCGGTCTGTGCCAGGCGTCCGACGGGGGTTTTGGCGATGTGGCCGTGCTGCTGGCCGCGACGGGCGGTGACGGCTGCACCCTCGTCTACGCCGTCGACCTGACGTCCGGGAAGCTGCTCTGGCAGCGGACCCTCTCGGCGAACCGGGAGGTCAAGGGCGTCGGGGTGCCGCGTATCGCCCGCAGCTCCGATGTGGCCGTCGTGAGCACGCCCCGCAAGGCGCCCGCGGCGTTCCGCGTCAGCGACGGCAAGGAGCTGTGGAACGACCGGCAGGCGCTGGGGCCGCAGTCGTGCCAGGGCTCCGGATACACCGGGGGCCGCCGGCTGCTGCGCGTCCAGCGGTGCATCACCGGCCTGTTCGAGTCGACCGAGCAGTTGGCGGCCGTGGACCCGGCAACCGGCCGCGCCCTGTGGACCTATGACGCCGACCCGGAGGATCGCCTCGGCTCCCCCGAGGTGCTGCAGACGTCGCCGATCGTCATCGACATATCCGAGCTGAAGGACCGTCTGACCCTGCAGGTCCTGACCGACGACGGAAAGCTGCGGACCACCCTGACAGGGCAGGGCAGGGGACTGTCGGTCTTCCGCGTCAAGGACGGCAGTCCGTCCTGGGACGTGCAGGTGCGGGGTGACCGGCTCTTCGCGCTGGCCAATCCGGTCGGTCTGAGCAGTGAGAACAACCGGATGATCGGCTGGTCGCTCACCACCGGCGAGCAGCTGTGGGAGCGGCCTTCGACCGGCAAGTTCCAGTCGTTCAGCGCCGTTCACACGGACGGCGACGGTGTGCTGGCCTATATGCACGGCAACGTCTACGACCCCGCCAAGCTCATCCGGTTCGACCCCGGGAGCGGAGAGGCCACCACGGTGCGCGAGTACCCGGCGGACCCGCGCGGGCCTCGTGTGGGCATCCGTCCCGTCGTCCAGATCCACAAGGACACTCTCTTCCTGGCCGCCGGCGACGAGTCCCGGGGGAAGGACGCCGACGCCGATCCAGAGCTGCGCTCCCTGATCGCACGCCCCATGCCCTGAACCGACGCCGCCCCGGGCCGACCGAGGCGGGGCCCGGTCGGCCCGGGGCGCCGCGGACTCATGCCGGCAGGAGGTGGCCGCGGCGGGAGAGCAGGAACTTCCTGAAGGCGGCCACCGGCGGCGTCTCCGGCTGGCCCTCAAGCCAGGCGACGCCGATCTCGCGGACCGCCCGCGGCGCGGTGACCGTCAGCTCGACGACGCCGGGGCGGGCCACGGCCGGCGGCGGAAGCAGGGCGACGCCCAGGCCCGCCGCCACCAGCCCGCGCAGGGTCTCCGCCTCCTCCCCCTCGAAGGCCACCCGCGGCTTGAAGCCCGCCTCGGCGCACAGGTCGTCCGTGATGCGCCGGAGCCCGTACCCCGGTTCCAGGGTGACGAATGATTCCTCCGCCGCCTCGGCGAGCCGGATCCGTTTGCGTCCGGCCAGCCGGTGGTCGTCGGGCACGACGAGCCGCAGCCGCTGCTCGTCCAGCCGCCGGGCGACCAGGTCGGGCGCGTCCGGCACGGGCGAGGTGAGGCAGAGATCCAGTTCGCCCGCCCGCAGCCGTTCGATCATCGCCTCGCCGTAGTTCTGCACAAGGGTGAACCGCACGCGCGGATGGTCCACCCGGAACGCCCGGATCAGCTCCGGCACCGTCTCCCACCCCATGGTGTGCAGAAACCCGAACGCCACCTTTCCGCCCTGCGGGTCGGCGTCCGCCCGCACCGAGTCGGCCGCCCGCTCGACCTCCGCGAGCGCCCGCTCCACGGACGTCAGGAACGCCCGCCCGGACGGGGTGAGCGAGACCGTACGGCCCTTGCGGGCGAACAGCTCCACCCCCAGGTCCTCTTCGAGCCGGACCATCGCCCGCGAGAGCGTCGACTGCGGCACGCCCATCTCCAGCGACGCCCGCGTCACATGCTCATGGCGGGCCACCCCGGCGAAGTACGCCAGACGCGGAGCGAGCAGCAGCGCAATGTCTTCTTCGTAACTACTCGGTGACAGCCGATGCTGTGAGCTGCGTTCATGCACCATGGGAACGATTATCGGCATTCCATGCATTGGACGCATGAACTGCGGCGTTCTACTTTCGTGACATGCCTCCCGCCAGTACCAAGGCGTCCACCGCGGTGGACGCCTGCCAGCTGTCCCCCGGTACCTCCGCCTACCGCCGGATGAGCCTCGCGCTCTTCGCGGCAGGCGTCGCGACCTTCGCTCTCCTCTACTCCACCCAGGCGCTGCTGCCCGCCGTCTCCGCGGGATTCGGCGTCAGCGCCTCCGCCGCCAGCTGGACGGTCTCCGCCGCGACCGGCGCGCTGGCCCTCGCCGTACTGCCGCTGAGCACGCTCTCCGAACGCTTCGGACGGCGGCGGATGATGACCGTGTCGCTGGCGGTCGCCGTCGCCGTCGGGCTGCTCGTGCCGCTCGCGCCGAGCCTTGAATGGCTGGTGGCGCTGCGCGCCGTGCAGGGCGCCGCACTGGCCGGGGTGCCCGCCTCTGCGATGGCGTATCTCGCGGAGGAAGTCCGCCCCAAGGCGCTGGTGGGCGCGATCGGCCTGTTCGTGGCGGGCAACAGCATCGGCGGCATGAGCGGCCGGATCACAGCCGGCTGGGCGGCCCAGCTGTGGGGCTGGCGCGCGGGCCTCGCCGCGGTCGGAGTGCTGGCGGTGATCTGCGCGGTCGTCTTCCGGGCGCTGCTGCCGAAGGCCCGTAACTTCACCCCGGGCTCGCTGCGGCCGCGCTCGATCGCCCGCACCGTCCGCGGCCATCTGGCGGATCCGCTGCTGCTGCGGCTGTACGGGATCGGCGCGCTGTTCATGACCGTCTTCGGCGCGGTCTACACGGTGATCGGCTACCGGCTGGCCGGCGAGCCCTTCGGCCTTCCGCAGGGCGTGGTCGGCTCGATCTTCCTGGTCTATCTCGTCGGCACGGTCTCCTCGGCCGCCGCGGGCAAGCTGGTGGGCCGGATGGGACGGCGCGGGGCGCTCTATCTCGCGGTCGTCACCACGGCCGCGGGTCTGCTGCTGTCGCTGGCGCAGACGCTGACCGCGGTGCTGGCCGGCCTGGTGCTGATCACGGCCGGGTTCTTCGCGGGCCACGCGGTGGCCTCCTCCGCGGTGAGCCGCACGGCGAAGACGGGCCGCGCCCAGGCGTCGGCGCTGTACCAGTCCGCGTACTACCTCGGCAGCAGCGCCGGCGGCACACTCGGCGCGGTCGCCTTCCACGCCGGGGGCTGGGCGGGAACGGTCCTGCTGGGGCTGGTGGCCGTCCTCGGCGTCGTCTCGATCACGCTGTACGGGACCCACTGCGCGCGCGTCGCCGAGCGGGCGGCCCGCACCGAGGTCCGCCGACGGGTCGCGACGGCCGGCGCGCGCATGTGACGCTTGTTGTCAGACCTCTGCTGTCAGACCCCTGCGGTAGCTTCCCCATCGTCGGCGCCGGCAGGCGGCGCGGGGCGATTGAGGTGGATCGAGATGAGCGATCTGGCAACGACCGAGGACCTGGACGCACGGCTGGAGCAGCACCGCAGGGAGCTGACTGGCTACTGCTACCGCATGCTGGGCTCGTCCTTCGAGGCGGAGGACGCCGTGCAGGACACCATGGTCCGGGCCTGGCGGAACATCGAGAAGTTCGAGGGGCGCTCCTCGCTGCGCTCCTGGCTGTACCGCATCGCGACCAACGTCTGCCTGGACATGCTGGGCGCGGGCAACCGGCGGGCGCGGCCGATGGACCTCACGGCCCCGACGCCGGTCGCCCAGGCGCAGCTGACTGCCCGCCCCGAGATCACCTGGCTGGAGCCGGTGCCCGACGGGCGGGTGCTGCCGTCCGCCGCCGACCCGGCGGAGACGGCGGTGGAGCGCGAGTCGATCCGGCTGGCGTTTGTGGCGGCGCTGCAGCATCTGCCGCCGAAGCAGCGGGCCGTCCTCATCCTGCGCGAGGTGCTCGCCTGGCGGGCGAGCGAGGTGGCCGAGCTGCTGGGCACCACTGTCGCCTCGGTCAACAGCGCCCTCCAGCGGGCGCGGGCGACGCTCGCGGCCTCCCCGCCCGCGGAGACGGCCGCGGCCGACCCTCTGGATGAGGAGCAGCGCAAGCTGCTGGACCGCTATGTGGCGGCCTTCGAGGGCTACGACATGGACGCCCTGACGGCCCTCCTCCACGAGGACGCGACCCTGTCCATGCCGCCGTACGACCTGTGGCTCCAGGGCCACGCGAACATAGTCGGCTGGATGCTGGGCGTCGGCTCCGTCTGCCGCAACTCCAAGCTGATCCCCACGGTCGCCAACGGCACCCCGGCCTTCGCGCACTACCACCGCAGCGAGGACGGCACGGGGTACACCCCCTGGGCGCTGATGGTGATCGAGATCGTGGACGGCCGGATCTCCGGGATCAACTCCTTCCTGGACACCGCGCGCTGGTTCCCCCTCTTCGGCCTCCCGGCCCGCCTGGACGCCGTCTCCTAGCCCAACCCCCGGCCCAGCCCGAACAACTCCAGCAGCTCACCCAGCTCCGGCCCGGCCCCCCGGAGCCTGAGCACCCCGCCCTCCCGCCGCACGACCAGCCGCAGTCGCGCCACCGCGTCCACGGCGGCCAGCCCCGCGTACGCCAGCCCACTGGCATCCACGACCACCTCGGGGCCCGCGCCCCCGGGCCCGAGCAGCGCGAGCCGCTCGCTCAGCTCCTGACAGAGCCGGTGCGGGTCGGCGGGCGTGAGCCTGCCCTCAAGGCGTATGACGATGGGCTGCGTGGCGTCCACATCTGCATGGACGGCCGGGCGAGCCGTAACTCATCGGCGCGCGCCGCCCACCCGCCCATGCGGGTGCGTGGGAAGAGACCGCCCTCAGGGCGTCAGGCGATGCGGTCGAGGACCACCGGCGTGGGGTGGAACTCCGTGCCCGCGGGGGCGATGTCATACGCCGAGGTCAGGGCCTCGCGCGCGTAGTCGAACTTCTCCGGCGTGTCCGTGTGCAGCGTGAGCAGCGGCTGGCCCGCCGTCACCGTGTCGCCCGGCTTGGCGTGGAGTTCGACGCCCGCGCCCGCCTGGACCGGGTCCTCCTTGCGGGCGCGGCCCGCGCCCAGACGCCAGGCGGCGAGGCCGATGTCGTAGGCGTCAAGGCGGGTGAGGACGCCGGAGGACGGCGCGGTCACCACATGCTGCTCGCGGGCGACGGGGAGCGCCGCGTCCGGGTCGCCGCCCTGGGCGGCGATCATGCGCCGCCAGACGTCCATGGCCGAGCCGTCGGCCAGCGCCTTCGCCGGGTCGGCGTCCTTGAGGCCGGCCGCGTCGAGCATCTCGCGGGCCAGCGCGAGGGTCAGCTCGACGACGTCCGCGGGGCCGCCGCCCGCGAGGACCTCCACCGACTCGCGGACCTCCAGCGCGTTGCCCGCGGTCAGCCCGAGCGGTGTGGACATGTCGGTGAGCAGCGCGACGGTGCGGACGCCGCTGTCGGTGCCGAGCGCCACCATGGTAGAGGCCAGCTCCCGCGCGTCCTCCACGGTCTTCATAAACGCGCCGGTGCCCACCTTGACGTCGAGGACGAGCGAGCCCGTCCCCTCGGCGATCTTCTTCGACATGATGGAGGAGGCGATCAGCGGGATCGCCTCGACGGTGCCGGTGACGTCCCGCAGGGCGTACAGCTTCTTGTCCGCGGGGGCGAGCCCGTCGCCCGCCGCGCAGATCACCGCGCCGGTGGAGTCCAGTACGGAGAGCATCTCCTCGTTGGACAGCAGCGCCCGCCAGCCGGGGATGGACTCCAGCTTGTCGAGGGTGCCGCCGGTGTGGCCGAGGCCGCGGCCGCTGAGCTGCGGAACGGCGGCCCCGCACGCGGCGACCAGCGGCGCGAGCGGCAGGGTGATCTTGTCGCCGACGCCGCCGGTGGAGTGCTTGTCGGCGGTGGGGCGGGACAGCGCGTCGAAGTTCATCCGCTCGCCGGAGGCGATCATCGCCGCGGTCCAGCGGGCGATCTCCGTGCGGTTCATGCCGTTCAGCAGGATGGCCATGGCCAGCGCGGACATCTGCTCATCGGCGACCTCGCCGCGCGTGTACGCGTCGATGACCCAGTCGATCTGCTCGGGGCTCAGTTCGCCCTTGTCCCGCTTTGTGCGGATGACGGAGATGGCGTCCATGGCCATGGCTGGCTTCCTTCCAACTGCGGTGGTGGCGGGCAGAGATGACTCTACGCGCATAGAGAAAGAAAGGGGCGCGGGAGTCACGGCCGCGCCATGACCCCCGCGTCGTCAGTCGTCAGTCATCAGTCGAGATGCGCGGGGCCGAACGCCTGCGGCAGCATCTCCTTGAGCGGCAGCACCCCCGCCGGGGTGTCCACCAGCAGTTCCGGCCCCCCGAACTCGTACAGCAGCTGCCGGCACCGGCCGCACGGCACCAGCAGACCGCCGGTGCCGTCCACACAGGTGAAGTGGGTGAGCCGGCCGCCGCCGGTGGCCTGGAGCTGGGAGACGAGGCCGCACTCGGCGCACAGGCTCAGCCCGTACGAGGCGTTCTCGACATTGCAGCCGGTCACCGTCCGGCCGTCGTCGACGAGCGCGGCCACGCCGACCGGGAAGCCCGAGTAGGGGGCGTACGCACGGGACATCGCCTCGCGCGCCTGCTCCCGCAGGACCTCCCAGTCGGCGTCCTTCGTCACTTGCCCTGGCCCTTCCGGTAGAGCATGCCGTTCGCCTTGGGCATCCGCAGCCGCTGCGCGGACAGGGCGAGCACCAGCAGCGTGGCGACGTACGGCGCGGCGTCCACGAACTGGCTCGGCACCTCGTCGGTCAGCGCGTACCAGGTGAACAGACCGGCCGCCGCCGCGGCGGAGATCACCGCGGGCAGGTACTTCTTCTTGTACAGCTGCCACACGGCCGCGGCCACCAGCAGAATCGCGATGAGCAGCAGCATGGCGTGGACGTTCGTCGCGCCGCCGCGCAGCTTGAGGCTGTCGGTGAAGCCGAAGAGGCCCGCGCCGAGCGCCATGCCGCCGGGCATCCAGTTGCCGAAGATCATCGCGGCGAGACCGATGTAGCCGCGGCCGCCGGTCTGGCCCTCCTGATAGATGCCGGTGGAGACGATCGCGAGGAACGCGCCGCCGAGCCCGGCCAGGGCGCCGGAGATGACCACGGCGATGTACTTGTACTTGTAGACGTTGACGCCGAGGGACTCGGCGGCGACGGGGTTCTCACCGCAGGAGCGCAGCCGCAGACCGAAGCCGGTGTGCCACAGGGCCCAGTAGCTGGCCGGGATCAGCAGCAGGGCGACGACGGTGAGCAGCGACAGATTGGTGGCCAGGCCGCCGAGCACGCCCGCGAGGTCCGAGACGAAGAACCAGTGTTTGGCCTGGATGTCGGCGAGCCAGTCGGACACCCCCGGAATGGTGATCCGGTCGATCGCGTCGATCCGCGGGGACTGCTTGGACGAGCCGCCCGGCTCCTCGGCGAAGGTGAAGTTCGAGAGGTAGCGGGTGGCCCCGAGGGCGAGGATGTTGATCGCCACACCGGAGACGATGTGGTTGACGTTGAACGTGATGGTGATGACCGCATGCAGCAGACCGCCGAGCGCGCCGCCCGCGATGCCCATCAGCACGCCGACCCAGGGGCCCCACTGGAAGCCGGCCCAGGCGCCGAACCAGGTGCCCAGGATCATCATGCCTTCGAGGCCGATGTTGATCACGCCCGCACGTTCGGCCCACAGACCGCCGAGGCCGGCGAGTCCGATCGGCACGGCGAGTTGCAGCGCGCCGGAGACCTGGCCGACGGAGGTCAGGTCATCGGCCCCGCTGACCACACGCACCAGCGAGAACAGCGCCAGTCCGCCCGCGATGATCAGCAGAATGACGGGCAGGGTCAGCTTGGGTCGGCGGCCGCCGTTCTTGGGGGCCTTGGGCGCGGCGCTCGCGGCCGAGGCGTTGCTCGTGCTCACTTGGCGGCCTCCTTCGCGGTCTTGAGGGCGTGCCCGGCGGCGAGCTCTTCGCCCACCTTCCGCTGCTGGCGGCGCAGCCCGTACTGGCGGACGAGTTCGTAGGACACGACGACCGCGATCACGATCAGCCCCTGCATGATCGTGGCGATCTCCTTCTCGTAACCGTGCTGGTCGAGATCCGCGGACGCCTTGTCCAGGAAGGAGACCAGCAGGGCGGCGAAGAGGATCCCGATCGGGCTGTTGCGGCCGAGCAGGGCGATGGTGATGCCGGTGAAGCCGACTCCGACGGGGAAGTTGAAGCTGTAGGTGTGCGTGTCGCCCAGCAGGGTGGGCATGCCGGCGAGTCCGGCGACCGCGCCCGAGATCAGCATCGCGGTCAGGACCATCTTCTTGGCGTCGACGCCGGAGGCCTGGGCCGCGGTCGAGCTGGCGCCGGTGGCGCGCAGGTCGAAGCCGAAGCGGGTGCGGTTGAGGACGAACCAGTAGACAAAGCCCAGCGCGAAGGCCACGAAGGTGAAGCCGTAGATCTCGCCGCCGGTGACCTCCAGGGCCGGGAACCAGCCGGACTCGGGGATCTCACCGGTCGTCAGGTCATTGGAGCCGGGGGGCTGCTCGCCGAAGTTGGACGGCAGGATCAGCCAGGCGATCAGGCTGGTCGCGATGGCGTTGAGCATGATCGTGGAGACGACCTCGCTCACTCCGCGGGTGGTCTTCAGGATGCCCGCGATGCCCGCCCAGAACGCGCCGACGAGCATGGCGACGATCACGATCAGCGCGATGTGCAGCGGCCCGGGGAGCTCCACGGCGGCGCCGATGAGCGCGGCCACCATCGCCGCGAGCCGGTACTGACCGTCGACGCCGATGTTGAAGAGGTTCATCCGGAAGCCGACGGCGACGGCGAGTGCGGCCAGGTAGTACGTGCCGGTCTGATTGATGATCAGCACCTGGACGTCGGAGAACGACGCCGACTCGAACATCAGCCGGAACGGCTCGATGGGGTCACGGTCCGACGCCAGCAGCACCGCCGAGGTGAGCACAAAGGCGACGGCCAGCGCCAGCACCGGGCCGGCCAGCCCGAGGAGCAGCCGGTCCTTGTCGAATTTCCTCATCGGGCCTCACCGTCTTCGGGGTGCTGGGGGTGCTCGAGGTGACCGGTGGCGGCGCCGGTCATAGCCGAGCCCAGTTCCTCGGGAGTGATGGTCGCGGGGTCGGCGTCGGCGACGAGCCGGCCGCGGTACATGACGCGCAGGGTGTCGGAGAGCCCGATCAGCTCGTCCAGGTCCGCGGAGATCAGCAGAACCGCGAGTCCCTCGCGGCGGGCCTCGCGGATCTGGTCCCAGATCTGGGCCTGTGCGCCGACGTCCACACCGCGGGTGGGGTGGGCGGCGATGAGCAGCTTGGGGTGGTGGCTCATCTCGCGGCCGACGATCAGCTTCTGCTGGTTGCCGCCGGAGAGGGAGGCCGCGGTGACGTCGATGCCGGGGGTGCGGACGTCGTACTCGCTCACGATCCGCAGCGTGTCCCGGCGGGCGGCCTTGGGGTCGAGGAGACCGCGGCGGCTGTTGGGCGGCTCGGTGACATGGCCGAGGATACGGTTCTCCCACAGCGGGGACTCCAGCAGCAGGCCGTGCCGGTGCCGGTCCTCGGGGATATAGCCGATGCCGTCCTCGCGGCGCTTGCGGGTGGCGGCATGGGTGATGTCCGCGCCGTCGAGCGTGATGGCGCCCGCGTCGGGGTGGCGCATGCCCATCAGGGTCTCGATCAGCTCGGTCTGGCCGTTGCCCTCGACGCCCGCGATGCCGAGGATCTCGCCCTTGTGGATGGTGAAGGAGATCCCGTCCAGCAGCATCCTGCCCACCGGCACGCCCGGCTCCTCAAGCGTGTCGCTGGCGGGCAGCTGCGGCTCCGAGGTCTCCTGCGCCGGCACATGCCCGTGCTCGGCGAGGGACAGGCCCTCGACCCGCAGCATCGGGACGTCGGTGACGGTCGACTCGCGCGTCTCAGGCGTGGGCAGCTCGGCGCCCACCATCAGCTCGGCGAGCTGGCGGGGCGTGGTGCTCGCCGGGTCGGCGGTGCCCACGGTCGTACCGCGGCGGATGACGGTGATCTCGTCGGCGACCGACAGCACCTCGCCCAGCTTGTGGGAGATGAAGATGACGGTCAGGCCCTCGGCCTTCAGCTCGCGGAGGTTGGCGAAGAGGGCGTCGACCTCCTGCGGCACCAGCACGGCGGTGGGCTCGTCGAGGATGAGGATGCGCGCGCCGCGGTAGAGGACCTTGAGGATCTCCACCCGCTGGCGGTCGGCGACGCCGAGCTCCTCGACAAGGACGTCGGGACGGATGCCGAGGCCGTACTGCTGCGAGATCTGACGGATCTTCTTGCGGGCTGCCGAGCCGATGCCGTGGAGCTTCTCGCTGCCGAGAACCACGTTCTCCAGGACAGTGAGGTTGTCAGCGAGCATGAAGTGCTGGTGCACCATGCCGATGCCGCGCTCGATGGCGTCGCCTGGGCTGTGGAACGAGACCTGGGCGCCGTCCACGGTGATGGTGCCCTCGTCCGGCTTCTGCATGCCGTAGAGGATCTTCATCAGGGTGGACTTGCCCGCGCCGTTCTCGCCCACGAGGGCGTGGACGGTGCCGCGGTGCACCGTGATGTCGATGTCGTGGTTGGCGACGACGCCGGGGAATCGCTTGGTGATGCCGTGAAGTTCTACGGCAGGGGGACTGCTTGACGCGTTGATGACGCACTCTCCTTGGCCGGAAGGAGCGGGGGCAAAGGGGGCAGGGCGGGGGTGAAGTTATCGCGCCGGAGGGCTGTCTACACGCGTAGCGCTGCCGAAAGATTAAGCGGGTACCCCAACTGCCCTGCGACTCGGCCGAGATGAACGTCGATACGGACGAGGCGAGGGTTTCGGGATGCCGCCGGAGGGAGGGTAGCCGACTTTCCTTGCGTCGGGCCCCA
>NZ_JAOWCB010000045.1 GCF_026420845.1 Streptomyces sp. PR69
GGCCGGGCCGACCGCGCGCAGCACCGCCGGGGCCCCGGGGGCGGTCAGGGCCGCCGGGAGCCTGCCGTGCTCACCGGTGACGACGAGGGTGCGCAGGAGGGCCGTGTCCGCCGAGGCGATCCGGTGCAGGGCGTCGGCCGGCAGGACCGCCACGTCCGCCCCGCCGGCCGGCCAGGTGCCCACCGGGCCATCGTGGAGGACCGCGATCGCCCCGGCCGCCAGCGGCACCAGCAGCTGCAGCAGGGCGGTCACTGTGCCGGGCGGGGCGGCGGCAAGGAAGCGGGTGCCCGGCCCAGCCTGGCAGCGGAAGGCCCAGAGCCGGGCCAGCTCGGCCAGTACGGCCGGCTCCAGCACGGGCCCGGTTCCGGTGCCGACGCCCCGGCCGTCGCGGAGCGCGGCGAGCACCCAGACGGCGGAACCGGTGGTGGGCGCGACGGCGTCCAGCGGCAGCGGGCCGTCGGCCGGGGCCCCCTCGGGAACCTCGGCGACGAGCCGCCACAGCTCCCGGTAGGTGACCGGGCCGCCGGGGGTCTGCAGGGCGGTGTCCCCGGGGCGGAGCCCGGCCGTGCGGCGCACCGCCGCGACCGCGTCCCCGGTGGCGTCCCGGTCCCCGGCCGCTCCGCCGGCCTCCGCCGCGGGCGGCGGGGTGGCGACGGCCAGGTCGGCGGTCGCGGCCCCGGGGCGGTCCAGGGCGGCGGTGAGGAGCTCCTCGTACCGGTCCACCAGGCGGGCGGCGCCGGCCTCGGTGAACAGGTCTTCGGCGAGGACGAACTGCACGCCGAGTGTGTCGGGCTTCTCCACCAGGCGGACCTCGACGTCGAAGGCGCTGGACGCCGTGGGCTCGCCGATCCGTGCGAAGCCCACGCGCAGGTCCCCGAGGTCGGCGCCGGCGACGGAGTTCATCGCGTGCACGCTCAGGAACATCGCCTGGGTGACCGGGTTGTGGCTCTCCTCGCGCCGCGGCCGCAGCCGGCCCGTGATCCGGTGCGCGGGCATGTCCGCGTGCTCCTGCGCCTCCAGGACGGCGGCCCGGGTGGCGGCCAGCAGGTCGCGGAAGGTGGTCCCCGGGCCGTTCGGCGCGGCCACCACCGCGATCATGTTTCCGAAGTCGCCGATCACGTGCTCGACCTCCGGACGGGTCCGGTAGGCAGTGAGCGTGCTGGTGGCGAACGCGGGCTGTCCGGTGGCCCGGCCGAGCAGCAGGTGGAACACGGCCGTGAGGGCCATGTACGTGGTCACCCCGGACTCCCGGCACAGGGCACGCAGCCGCTCGGTCACCACGGTGTCGAGATGGAGGTCGAGGACGCGGCCCCGGAAGGAGCG
This sequence comes from Streptomyces sp. PR69, assembly GCF_026420845.1. GTDB lineage: Bacteria > Actinomycetota > Actinomycetes > Streptomycetales > Streptomycetaceae > Streptomyces. The sequence continues at coordinate 1,324 of NZ_JAOWCB010000045.1, forward strand.
GACGGCGGGGCGGGGCAGGTCGGCCGGCAGGTCCAGCAGGGCCGGCAGACCGCTCAGTCGCGACTCCCAGTAGCCGAACTCGGCCTCCATCCTGGCCTCGTCCATCCACTGCCGCTGCCACAGCGAGAAGTCGGAGTACTGCACCGGCAGCGGGGCGAGCGGGGAGGGCCGGCCGGCCCGGAACGCCGCGTAGAGCTCCCCCACCTCGTGCACCAGGACGCGGATCGACCAGTCGTCGAAGGCGATCTGGTGGGTGGTCAGGGCGAGGACGGCGCTGTCCTCACCGGTCCGCAGCAGCAGGGCCCGCAGCAGCCGGCCCTCGGCGAGGACGAACGGCTTCGCCCGCTCCTGCCCGACCAGGTCGGCGAGTTCCGCATCCTGCCGGTCCGCCGGCACCGACCGCAGGTCGTGCTCGGCGACCAGCGGGCCGGCCGGGGGCTCCTCGGCGGCCTGGACGGCGGTGCGGCCGAGGACGTGGAAGCCGGTCCGCAGGACCTCGTGTCGGGTGACGATCTCGCGGAGCACCCGGTCCAGCAGGGCAATGTCGAGGGGACCGTCGAGCCGGAGGGTGGCGGAGACGTTGTACATCGGCGAGGCGGGCTGCAGCCGGCTGTTCCACCACACCCACTCCTGGGTGTAGGAGAGCGGGAAGAGGTTCATGACGCTCCCCTCCTGCTCCACCAGGCGGCCCAGCCGGTTGCGGTCCGCAGGGGCGAGGGCGGCGAGCTTCTCGGTCCAGCGCATCCCGTCAGCCCTCCCCGTCCGTCAGGGCGCCCAGCCGGGCCAGCAGGTCGTCCAGGCCGGCCTCGGTGCGGGCCACCGACCGGATCGGGCCCGGCGCGCCGGCCGTCACCGCGTCGCCCTGCTGCTCGATCAGCTTGGCCAGGCCCGCGACGGTCCGGTCCTCGAACAGCGCGCGGACGGCGATCTCCGCGCCGAGCGCCTCGCGAACCCGGTGGGTGACCACGGTGGCCAGCAGGGAGTGGCCGCCCAGGGCGAAGAAGTCGTCGTTCACCCCGACCCGGTCGACGCCGAGGACGTCCTCCCAGATCGCGGCGAGGGTCTTCTCCACCTCGGTGACCGGGGCCACGTAGACCTCGTCCGCGTCGCGCTCGGCCGGCGGGGCCCAGGGCAGCGCCGCGAGGTCGATCTTGCCGTTGGGAAGCAGCGGGAGGGCGTCGAGGCGGACGAAGGCGGCGGGCACCAGGTGGTCGGGGAGCACCGCGCCCATGTGCTCGCGCAGCGCGCGGGCGGCCGGTGCCGGGCCGTCGGCCGGGGTCCAGTGGGCGACCAGGCGGAGCTCCGCGCCCTCGTGGCCGTCGCCGCCGTCCACGGCTTCGGCCCGGACGACGCAGTCGGCGACACCGGGGTGCTCGCACAGCCGGGCCTCCGCTTCGGCGGGTTCCACCCGGAAGCCTCGGATCTGGATCTGGCGGTCGGCTCGGCCGCAGAACCGGACGGTGCCGTCGGGCTGGTAGCGGCCCAGGTCGCCGGTGCGGAACCAGCGGTCCGCCGGGTCCCCGGTGACCGGGCTGGTGAGGAAGCGGGCGGCGGTCAGGCCGGGGTCCGCCGGATAGCCGACGGACAGGTGCGGGGAGCGGACGTGGATCTCGGCGAGCTCGCCCACCCCGGCCTGTACGCCGGCCGCGTTGAGCAGGATCAACTGAGAGCCGGGGGCGCCCTGGCCGAGCGGGATCTCGGCCGCCGGCTCACCGGCGGGCACCTCGTGGGCGCTCATCGCCTGGGGCGTCTCGGTCGCGCCGTAGAAGTTGACGCAGCGCACGCCGGGGTTGAGCGACCGGGCCAGGGTGACGTGGTGGCCGCGCAGCCGGTCGCCGCCGAAGAAGACGTAGCGCAGGGCTGAGGCGGTGCGCGCGGCGGCCCGGCCACCCAGCAGGTACTCCAGGGTGGCCGGGGTGACGTTGACCAGGGTGATCCCCCGGTCCTCGGCCCACTCGGCGAACCGGCCGGGCAGCGACGCGTGGTCGGGCACGCAGACGGTGGCGCCGAGGGCCAGCGGCACGAGGACGTCGCGCAGCATCGGGTCGTGGCCGGGCGCCGAGAGCAGGGCGAAGCGGTCCTCGGCGGTGAGCTTGTAGGCGTCCTGAAACCAGTCGGTGAAGTGCGCGAGCGGTCCGTGGGTGCCGAGCACCGCCTTGGGGCGGCCGGTGGAGCCCGAGGTGAAGGCCAGGTAGGCGGGCGAGTCGGGGCCGAGCTCGGTGTCCGGCAGTCCGGCGGGGAGCCGGTCCTGCCCGTCCGGGCCGGGCTCGTCCCGCCCGGGGCTCACGGGCCGGGAGACGACGGTGGTGCGCACGCCGTCCAGCAGCTCGGCCGGGGCCTCGGCCCCGCCGGTGCACACCAGGCCGCGCGGGGCGGCGAGGGCCGCCTGCTCGGCGACGCGGGCGCCGGGCTCGGCGGTGTCCAGGACCAGGAAGGCGGCCCCGGCGGCCAGGGTGCCGAGCATGGCGCAGGCCAGTTCGGCACCGCGCGGCCCGTACAGGGCCACCACGTCGCCCGGTGCGACCCCGTCGGCCCGCAGCCGGTGCGCCAGGCGGTGGGCACGCCCGGCGAGCTGCCCGTAGGTCCAGGAGCCGTCCGGTTCCTCGACGGCGATGCGGTCCGGCGCGGCGCGCGCCCGCTCGGCGAAGGCCTCGACGAGGCCGCCCTTCCAGGTGGCGGACAGCGGCCGGGCCGGGTCCGGCAGTACCGCACGGGCCCGTTCGGTGACCAGGCTGTACGCGGAGAGCGGGCGGCCGGGGTCGGCCGCGATCTGAGCGGCCAGGGCGACGTACGCGTCGAGCAGCTGCTCCGCCCGCTCCTCGGTGAACAGGTCGGCGTTGTGCACGAGCGTGAGGGCACGGCCGTCGAGCCCCGCGTAGAGGGTGAGGTCGAACTTGGCGCCGGCGTCCGGGACGTGCAGGAACCGGGCGGTCAGGCCGGGCAGGTCCAGGCGCTGCTCGTTGAACGGCACCATGTTGAAGAAGACCTGGAAGACCGGGGTGCGGTCGAGCCGCCGCCTGGGCTGGAGGTCGATCAGGATCCGTTCGAACGGCAGGTCGCGGTCGGCATAGGCGTCGTAGGCGGTGTCTCGCACCTGCCCGAGCAGGTCGCGGAAGGCGGGGTCGCCCGAGAGGTCGGTGCGCAGCGCCAGGGTGTTGACGAAGAAGCCGACGAGCGGCTCGATCTCGGACCGGGTGCGGCCCGCCTCGGGTACGCCCACGATGAGGTCGTCCTGGCCGCTGAGACGGTGCAGCAGCACCTTGAAGGCGGCCAGCATGACGGTGAACAGGGTGGCCCCGGACTCCTGGCCGATCCGCCGCAGCCCCTCGGCGGTCTCCGCCGGGATGGTGCGCTCGGCGCGGCCCGCACGGAAGGTGCGCACGGCCGGGCGGGGCACGTCCAGCGGCAGGGCGAGGTCCGGCAGTTCGCCGCCGAGCCGTTCGCGCCAGCGGTCGAGCTGGGCGGCGCACGCCTCCCCGTCCAGCCACCGGGCGTGCCAGGCGGCGTAGTCCCCGTACTGGACGGGCAGGTCCGGCAGGTCGGCCGGGCGGTCCTCGGTCAGCGCCCGGTAGTGGGCGGCGAGTTCGTTCGCGAGGACGGACACCGACCAGCCGTCGGCGACGATGTGGTGCAGGGTGAGCAGCAGGACGTGCTCCTCCTCGCCGGTCCGCAGCAGGGTGGTGCGCAGCAGCGGGTCCCGGGCGAGGTCGAACGGGGCGGCCGCCTCCGCCTCGGAGCGCCGCTCGACCTCGGCGGTGCGCTCCGGCTCGGGCAGGTCGCGCAGGTCGCGCCGGACCAGCGGCACGTGCCGCTCGGCGTGGACGCGCTGGCGGGGGCGGCCGCCGTCGTCCTCGAAGGAGGTGCGCAGCACCTCGTGCCGGGCCGTGATCCGGTTGACGGCCCGCTCCAGCAGCTCAGGGTCGAGGGTTCCGGTCAGCCGGACGGCGGCGGGCATGTGGTAGGCGGCGTTGCCCGGTTCCATCCGGTCGAGCAGCCACAACCGCTCCTGGACCGGGGAGGCCGGGAGGGTGCCGTCCGCGGCGCGCGGCACGGGCCGCGGGCCGTCGGCGGTGGTGCCCGCGGTCAGGAAGGCGATCAGCTCAGCCTTGTGCGCGGTGATCCCGGCGCGCAGCGCCTCGGGCAGTCCCTGGGCAGGGGCGCTGTAGCGCAGTCTTCCGTCCTCCACCCGCAGGTGGATGTCCTGCTCGCGCAGGCGGGCCAGCAGATCGATCAGCGACATGGTGCGCCGCACTCCTTATTGTCCACCGCGATGACGCGGAACTCGCATGTGTAGCTCTGTCCCTGACGGTCCTTCAGCCAGGTCTGCTCGGTGGTCGGGAGCATCTCGCCGACCGAGATGGTCAGGCTGCCGTCCGGCTGCTCGGGGGCGCCGCGGACGACGTGGGCGAACGCGTTGACGAACAGCGGGCTGTCGAGGTCGACGTAGAACGGCTTGGTCTCGTGGGCGGCCTTGACGAAGACGAACCGGGGGATGCCGTGTTCGCGGGCCCAGGCGCGGGCACCCGTGAACCGGGCCGCCTCGTCCTTCTCCCGGGCGAAGGCGAGTTCGGCCGGGTGGAAGCGCCAGGACTCGCGGCACACCACCAGCTTGTCGACGGTCACCCGGGGGGTGTGGCGGCGGGCGGGCATCGGCTGGAACCGGCTGACCACCTTGAAGCCGATCGCCTCCGCGAGGAGTTCGACCAGGTCGAACTCCGGACCGTCCGCGCCGGCCCAGGCCACCACCCGGCCGTCGCGCAGGCCGATGCGGACCTCGGCGGCGTTCAGCGCGCGCGGGTGGCCGGTCAGCCAGGAGCCTTCGTCGCCGAGGAGCAGGTGGTGGTCCCGGTCGGTGAACAGCCGGGTGGTGGTGCGGGTGGAGTACAGCCATTCCTTGGGCAGGACCGGCCGCACCCGGGGCGCCGGCATGTCGGCCAGGGTCGCCCGCTCCAGCGACCCCGGGTCCGGGTGCTGGTCGACGAAGAGCAGGTTGCGCAGGGTGTTGACGCCGACGTGCAGCTCGCCCATGACCAGCTGGTAGTCGCCGACGGCCACCGCCTCCGGGCCGGTCGCCGCGATCATCACGTCCGGCGCTTGGTAGCGGGCGCCCGGCCAGCCCGGGGCCGCGGCCGCGAACGCCCGGTCGACGAGCGGGCGCAGCCGCTCCGAGGCGAACGTGACGCGGCGGCCCTCCAGCGGGCCGAACACGCTGCCCCAGCGCTGCTGGAGCTCGGCCACGGCACGGTCGACGATCCGCTGGTCGGGGCCGAGGACGGCGGACTGGATGCGGGTCCAGATGTCGGTCAGCCGGGGCTCGGCGTCCGGGCGCTCGGCGAGCAGCCGGTCGTACGCCTGCCGGAACTCCTCGCGGTAGGCCTCGGCGACCCGGGCGGTGAGCCAGCGGGCGGAGTCCAGCATCAGGGAGAGCGGGCGGCCCAGTTCGGCGAGGAGGTCCGGGCCCACCTCGACCCGGCCGTCGCGCCGGCAGTCCTCGTACACCAGGGTGCGGGCGCCGTAGGTCTCCCCGTGCGCCCGGGTGGCCGCGGTGCCGGTCAGCTCCGTGAAGACGGTCTCCAGGTCGGCGAGGGCCCGGTCCAGCTCGTCGGGCCGGCCGGCCGCGGCCGCCACCCGGTCGCGGGCGGCGGTGAGCCGGCCTAGCCGGGCCAGGGCGTCGGCGCGCAGCGCGGGGTCGCCGATCCGCTCCAGCTGTTCGCGCAGGCGCACCTCCGGGCGGGGCTGCACGGGCAGTTCGAGGTCCCAGGCGATGAGGCCGGTGGTCCGCAGCGATTCCAGCAGGTCCAGACCGTCGGCCTCGCCGAGTCCCAGTTCCGCGGCGACCTCCACCCCGGTGCGGCTGCCGTCGCACAGCGCGAGGACGGAACGGAGCACCGCGGCCTTCGCCGCGGGCAGCGCGACGGTGCGGCCCGGCAGGCGCAGGGCGGTGCCCTCCAGAGCGGCGGTCGGCAGCCGGCGCGGCGGGAACCAGCGCCGCAGCTCGGGACCGGTGCCCAGGGAGCGCATCAGGGCGTCCAGGCACCACTGCTCGAAGTACACCTCGCGGCGTGCCACCAGCGAGGCGCCGGGGGTGACGGTGAGTGGAGCCCCCTCGGGGACGGCCTCCGCCCAGCCGACCGGTCCGAAGAACCCGATGGAGTCGTTCTTGACCGTGTAGCGCTGGAGGTATCCGGCGACCAGGGCCTCGTGCTCGCGGCGGCGGGAGTTGCGCCGTCCCTGTCCGCCGACCTTGCGCACGCCGTCGGCGTAGGCCTTGCGGTTCTGCCAGATGACGGCCTCGCGGAAGCGGGGGTCGGCGGCGGTGCGGTCCAGGGCGGCGGACAGCTGGGCGAGGTCCTCGGCGAAGACCTTGTCCAGGTCGTGCTCGGCCGCGGCGACCAGTTCCTCGGCCGCGGCGAGCGCGGCCACCGCGGGCAGCCCGGCGAACTCGGGGCCGGGCAGGCCGCCCTTGTTCAGACGGCTGACGGCCCGCAGCAGCGGGCGCCGGCGGGCGGTGTCGTCCCACGCGCCGGCGGCGCGCAGGGCGTCGAGTTCGGTCCGCAGCGCTTCCAGGGCCGCCGCCCGGGCGGCCGCCGCCCTGGTACGGGCCTCCAGCAGCCGGTCGGCGGCCCCGGCCGCGCCCGGCGCGGCCAGGTCGAGCACCTGACCGGCCGGGAAGCCGGTGCCGCGCAGGCCCATGGTCCGCCAGATCCGCCAGTCGCCGGACGGCAGGGGCACCAGGTGGCCGGCGAGGTCGGTCACAGTTCGCCGTCCTCTCGGGCGGCGTCGGCGACGGCGCCTTCCTTGGCCCACAGCAGCGCGTCGATGATCGCGGCGCCCTGGGCGACGGTGCGGGTCTGCATCACACTGCGGACGGGGACGTCCACGCCGAGGGCGTCGCGGACGCCGGAGATGAGCTGAACCACGAACAGGGAGTGGCCGCCCAGGTCGTAGAAGTCGTCCTCGATGCCGATGGGCTCGACCCCGAGCACCTCGGACCAGATCTTCGCCAGGACCCGCTCGGTGTCGGTGCGGGGTGCCACGTAGCCGGTCAGGGCGTCCTCCTCGGTTCCGGCGTCGCGTGCCGCGCGCCGTTCCAGCAGTTCGGCCGGGCAGAGCTCGGCGACGGGGGTGTCGGGCCGGTCCAGGAGGTCGTCCAGGACGGTCCGGTAGTGCGCGGCCAGCCGCTCGGCGGTGGCCGCGGTGAAGATGTCGGTGCTGTACTCCAGGGCCGCGTGCAGCTCGGGCCCGGCGTCCACGACGGTGAGCATCAGCTCGTACTGGGCCGTGCGGTGCGGCAGCGGGTACGGGGTCAGGCGCAGCCCGCCCCAGGAGACGGCGGCCCCGGTGTCGGCGCCCAGGACGAAGCCGGCCGTCTCGGCGTGGGCGTGCGGCCGCTGGAGCACGAAGACCGCCTGGAAGAGCGGGTTGCGGCCGGGCTCGCGCCGGGGCTGGACCGTCTCCAGGACCAAGGACATCGGGTACGCCTGGTGGTCCAGGGCGGACAGGACCGTGCGGTGCAGCCGTCCGGTGAAGGCGCGGGGCGTCACGCCCTCCTCGAACCGGCCGCGGACGGCCACCATGTTGGTGAAGTAGCCGACCACGTCCTCGGCGTCCCTGGCGCCGCGGTTCGCGGTGGCGCTGCCGATCACCAACTCCGGGCTGCCGCTCGCGTGGTGCAGGGCGATCTGGAAGGCGGCCAGCAGCACCGTGTGGAGCGTGGTCCCGGTCTCGCGGGCGAAGGCGCGGACGCGCGCGGTCCGTCCGACGTCGACGCGGAACGGCACGCGGGCGCCGCGGTAGCTGGGGGCCGGCGGATGCGGGGCGTCCAGCGGCAGGTCGAGCAGCGGCAGTGGGCCGGCGAGCTCCGTGCGCCAGTACTCCTGCAGGGCCCGGCCGGCGGGCCCGGCCAGCAGCTGCCGCTCCCGGCGGACCTGGTCGGCGTAGCGGCCGGCCGGAGCGGCCGGCGCCGGGGTGGTGTCGGCGGCCAGGGCGGCGTAATCGCGGCCGAGTTCGGCGGTCAGGTTGACCATCGACCACAGGTCGGCGGCGATGTGGTGGACGGTCAGCAGCAGGACGTGCCGGTCCTCGGCCCGGACCAGCAGGTCGGCCCGGAACACCGGGTCGTGCTCCAGGTCGAACGGGCGGTGGGCGAGGGCGAAGACCCGCTCGGCCAGGTCCTCCGCGCCGTCCGCCCGGGCGTCGGTCACTTGCAGCTCGACCGGGTCGTCGGTGCGGAAGGGGACGGTCTCGCCGCCGGTCACCCGGTAGCGGGTGCGCAGCATCTCGTGCCGGTCGCCGGCCTGCCGCAGGGCCGTGCGGAGGGCATCGGTGTCCAGCGGTCCGGTCAGCTCCAGGGCGACCGGGATGTTGTAGGCGGTGGCTCCCGGGTCCTGCTGCTGCACGTGCCAGATCGAGCGCTGCCCGAGGGTCATCCCCGGTCCGTCGGTGTCGATCGCCGCGTCGGCCGTGCCCGGTGCGGCGCAGTCGCCGCCGGCGCCGGTCGGTCGGTCCGTCACGAGGGTCGCCTCTGCGGCCAGGGCGTCGAGGTCCGCGCCGCCGAGCATCCGGCTCAGCGGCAGTTCCACGCCCAGGTCCTCGCGGATCCGGTTGGCGAGCAGGACCGCGGCCAGCGAGTCGATGCCCAGGCTGGTCAGCGGCACACCGGTGGTGGCCACCTGCTCCGGGGTGCCGCCGAGGGCGTCCGCGACTCGCTGCCGCAGCACCTGCCGCAGGAGCGCCGTGCGCTCGGCCGGCGCCAGGGCGGCCACTTCGGCCGGGCAGGGCCCGGTGGGGGCGGCGGCGTCCCTGACGGGTCCGCCGCCGAGCGGTTCGAACTCCCCGGCCGCGTGGCGCTGCCGACTGAGGGAGCGCTGGATCTTGCCGCTGGTGGTCTTGGGGATGGCGCCGGGCTTGAGCAGCAGCACCTCGTGGACGGCGACGTCGCACCGGTCCATCACCGCGGCGCGCACGGCCGCCGTGGCCTCCGCCACGTCGATCGTGGCCAGTGCCCGGCCCTCGACCTCCTGGAGGACCACCAGCACCTGCTCGCCGTCGTGTTCGGCGGCCACGGCCGCTCCGCACCCGGAACGGAAGGCGGGGTGGGCGGACTCGGCCACCAGCTCGATGTCCGTGGGGTAGAAGTTGCGGCCGCGGACGATGATCAGGTCTTTGTGGCGGCCGGTCACGTACAGCTCGCCGTCCGCCAGGAAGCCGAGGTCGCCCGTGCGCAGCCAGGTGCGCCCGTCCGCCTCGTCGCGTCCGGCGGGCCGGGCGGCGAACACCTCCCGGGTGGTGTCCGGGTTGTCCCAGTAGCCCTGGGCGACGCTCGGTCCGTGCACCCAGATCTCGCCGACCTGGCGTTCGGGCAGCGGCTCCCGGGAGCCGGGCTCGACGATCAGCACGTCCTGGTCGGCGGCGGGCTGACCGGTGCCGACCAGCAGCCGGGCCGGGCGGTCCGTGCCGGGCTCGTCGGCCCGGCCGGCCTCCAGGCCGGCTGCGTCCACCGCCAGCACGGTGGGCTCGGCGGTCGCCGGGGTGCCGGTGACGAACAGGGTGGCCTCCGCCATGCCGTAGCAGGGCAGGAAGCTGCTGCGGCGGAAGCCGCAGTCCCCGAAGGCCGCCTCGAAGGCGTCCAGGGTCGAGGCGCGGATGGGCTCGGCCCCGTTGAACGCGACCCGCCAGGAGCTCAGGTCGAGTTCCGCGCGGTCGGCGTCGGTGGCGAGCCGGGCGCACATCTCGTAGGCGAAGTTGGGGCCGCCGCTGAGCTGGGCGCCCTCCGCGGAGATGGCCCGCAGCCACTGCAGGGGGCGGCGCAGGAAGCTCATGGGGGACATGAGGGTGACCGGGAACCCGGCGTACAGAGGGGTGAGGATGCCACCGATCAGGCCCATGTCGTGGTACGGCGGCAGCCAGACGACCGCGCTGGTGTCCTCGTCGCAGCCGAACGCGTCGCCGATCATGGCGAGGTTGTGCAGCAGGTTGCCGTGGCTGAGCACCACGCCCTTGGGCGCCGCGGTCGATCCCGAGGTGTACTGCAGGAAGGCCGGGCCCGCGGCGTCGGGCAGCTGCCCGGTCCACCGGCCGGCGAGTGCGGCGTCCAGGCCGTCGGTGGCCGCCGTGCGCAGTCCGTCCAGGCCGAGGCCGACGCCATCGCGGCCGAGCAGGTCGAGCACCGGCGAGACGGTGAGGGCGAATCCGGCCCGGGCGTCGGCGGCGATCGAACCGAGCCGGGAGGGGTTGCGCAGCGAGCGCGGCGGATAGACCGGGACCGGGACCACACCGGCGTACAGAGCCCCGAAGAAGGCCCTGATGTAGTCCAGGCCGGGCGGGTACAGCAGCAGCGCGCGGTCGGTGGCGGCGGCGCCCTGCTCACGCAGGAGTCCGGCCACCGTCCGGGCGTCGCGGTCCAGTTCGCCGTAGCTGATGGTCTCCGCTGTGTCGCCGTCGCCCAGGAAGCGGTAGGCGGTGCGGTCCGGGGCCGCTTCGGCCCGGCCGCGCAGCAGCTCGACGAGGGTCGAGGTCATGAGCGTGTTCCCCCATGGTCGTATGTCCGGCTCCGGTCGCCGGCGGCCGCGGCCACCTCGGCGCGGCGGATCTTTCCGGACGAGGACTTCGGAAGCGCGGCGGCGAACTCCACGCCGCCGGGCACCTGGTGCGGCTGGAGCCGCTTCCGGCACCAGGCGCCGAGTTCGGCGGCGGTCAGCGGCCCGGTGGCCACCACGGTGGCCCGGACCCGCTGGCCGCCGTCCGGGAGGTCCTCCCCCCAGACCACGGCCTCGGCCAGCAGTGGGTGCCCCAGCAGGACCTGCTCGACCTCCACCGGGTTGACCTTCTTGCCGCCCACGTTGACGAACGTGTCCTTGCGGCCGATCAGGTGCAGCCGCCCGGCGCCGTCGAGCCGTGCCAGGTCCCCGGTCCGGTACCAACCGTCGCGCAGGACCTCGGCGGTGGTCCCGGGACGGTCCAGGTAGCCCAGGAACATGGCGGGGGTGCGGACCAGCAGCAGGCCCTCCGCGCCGGCGGCGACGTCCGCGCCGGTCTCGTCGACCAGCCGCACCTCGACGCCCGGCGTCGGCCGGCCGACATCGCCGGCCGGGGCCGGCGCCCCTTCCGGTCCCGGCCCGGCGGCCGGCTCCGGCTGCCGGCTCGCGATGATCCCGGCCTCGGTGCAGCCGTAGACCTGGCTGACGCGTACGCCGAACCGCTCGGCGAACCGTTCCGCGGTCGCCGGGTGCAGGGCCGCCCCGGAGGACAGGCACAGTCGCAGCGCGAGGGGGCCGGCCGCGGCCGCCGCGCCCGCGGAGCGGGCAAGGAGGTCGCAGGCGAGCGGGGTGGCGACGAGCACGGTGGCGCCGGTGCGGTGGAGCTCGCCGAGGAGTCGGCCGGGGGTGAACCGGCCGAGCAACACCAGGCGGGCGCCGGTCAGCAGCGAGGTGACCAGACCCGCGACCATCCCGAAGGAGTGCAGCAGCGGTACGGCCGCCACCACGGTGTCCGCGGGGCCGTAGCCGAACGTGGTCCGGTAGATCAGGGCGCCCTGCACCAGGTTGTGCTGGGTGTGCACGGCCGCCTTGGGCGCTCCGGTGGAACCCGAGCTGAACTGGTGCAGGAACGGGGCGTCGCCGCCCGGCTCCGCCGGGGCCGGGCGGTCGGCCGGCCCGGCCTGCGGCAGCCCGTCGGTCTCCACGACCGGGCCCGGCCAGCTGCCGGCCGCGTCCAGGGCGGCGAGCCGCTCGGCGCGGCCGATCAGCACCGGGCCGTCGGCCCCGGCGGCCAGGGTGGTGAGCTGGGTCAGGGTGGCGCCGGGTTCGGCGGGCACCAGGCGGGTGCCGGTCCGGGCGGCCGCCAGGAAGGCGACCACGCAGTCCGGGGTGTTGTCGAAGAGCAGGACGGCGGTGGCGCCGGGGCCGGCCCCGGCCGCCGCGAGCCGGGCGGCCGCCCGCCCGGTCTGCCAGTGCAGGTCCGCGAAGTCCAGGCGGACTCCGCCCTGTTCGACGGCGGGGCGGTCGGGCCACCGGTCCGCGGCGGCGGCCAGCAGGCCGCCCAGGGTGCGGGGCGCGTCAGCGGACGACGGCATCGGCGGCCTCCTCGGCGGCCTCGAAGTCGAGCGTCTGGTGGCGGAAGTAGTGGTCGTACAGCTCGGCGTACCGGCCGCCGGCCGCCAGCAGGGTCTCGTGGGTGCCCTGTTCGGTGATCCGTCCGCCGTCGACGACGAGGATCCGGTCGGCCTTGCGGACCGTGGGCAGCCGGTGCGCGACCACGACGGTCGTGCGGCCCGCGGAGGCCGCGTCCAGCCCTTCCTGCACCTGGGCCTCGGTGAGCGGGTCCACGCTGGCGGTGGCCTCGTCGAGGATCAGCAGGGACGGGTTGCCGAGCATCACCCGGGCCAGCACGATCAGTTGCCGCTGGCCCGCGGAGAGGCTGCTGCCGCCCTCGTTGACCGGCGTGTCGAGGCCGTCCGGCAGGGCGTCGAGCCAGTCGCCGCCAGCCACCGAGCGGGCGGCGGCCAGGATCTCGTCGGGGGTGGCACCCGGCCGGCCGAAGCCGATGTTCTCCCCGACGGTGCCGGAGAAGAGGAACGGCGCCTGCGGGACGATGCCGAGGTGGCTCTTGTAGGCGTCCAGGTCCAGGGTGCGGATGTCCCGCCCGTCGACGAGCAGTTCACCCGCGCCGAACTCGTAGGCCCGGGTGATCAGCCGGATGATGCTGGACTTGCCGGCGCCGGTGTGCCCGACCAGGGCGACCGTCTCACCGCTTTCGATCTTGAGGTCGAGCCCGGTCAGGACGGGCCGGTCGGCCCGGTAGCCGAAGTCGACGCCGAGGAACTCGACGGCGCCCGAGAGCCGGGGCACCGGCAGGGCGTCGCTCTGCCGCACGGTCGGCTCCAGGTCCACCAGGGCGAAGATCCGCTCGGAGGCGGCCAGGCCCTGCTGGAACTGGTTCCAGAAGGAGGCGATGCTGGTCAGCGGGAACCAGAACAGCATCAGGGCCTCCAGGAACAGGGACCACTCCCCCGCCGTGACGGCGCCCTCGGCGAGCAGGTCCCCGCCGAGCACGACGACGCCGACGGTGCCCAGCCCGGTCAGGGTCAGCAGCAGCGGAAAGATCCCGCTGAACAGCCGGTTCAGCCGGACGGTGGCCCGGAACCAGCGCTGGTTGACCTCGACCAGCCCGGCGTGGGTGGACTCCTCCCGCTGGAAGTTGCGGGCCACCGCGATGCCGCGGAGGGTCTCCTGCACGTACGCGTTGATCTGCGCGAGGGAGCGCTGCTGCTGCCGCGATGCCCGCCGGGACACCCACCGGAACCCGAGGCTGACCAGGACGATCACGGCGGCCGTGGCCGCGGTCACCAGGGCGAGCGGGAGGTTGATGACGAACATGGCCAGCAGCAGCAGGCCGATCATCAGGACCTGGCCGACCAGCCCCAGGGTGAGGGTGGCCAGGGTGGCGAACGCCTGGGTGTCTGCGGTGATCCGGCTGGCCACCGAACCGGACGCCTGGGCGTCGTGGAAGGACATGTCCTGGCGGAGCACGGCCTCGAAGGCGCGCCGCCGCATCTCCAGCACCACGTCGCCGACCAGAACGCCCACGGCCCGCTGCTGGAAGAAGGTCAGCAGCCAGGCGGCGAGACCGGTGCCGAGCGCGGCCGCGGTCAGCGGGAGCACCGTCTCGCCGAGGCTTTCGCGCCCGGCGTTGTCCACGATGTCGGCCACCAGCAGAGGGAACGCGGCGCCGGCCACCGCCGCGCCGACCACGGCCAGCGCGATCAGCGCGACCGTCGAGCCCTTGGCGGTGAACAGGGGGCGGATCCGGCGCAGCAGTTCCCGGTCCCCGTAGGCCCGGTCGTAGCTGTCCGCGGAGATACCGTCGAGTATGTGCGCCATCAGTGGACTTCCTCTCCGGACCAGCCGGCCGTCTCCCGCAGGTGCGGCGCGAAGATCCGGTGGTACAACTCGCAGCTCTCCAGCAGTTCCTCGTGGGTGCCTTGGCCCACGATCCGGCCCCGGTCCAGCACCAGCACCAGGTCGGCGCTGCGGATCCGGGACAGCCGGGGGGTGACCATGAAGGTGGTGCGGCCCGCGGCGGCCCGCCGGACGGCCTGCTGGATCTTCTGCTCGGTGGCGCTGTCCACCGCGCTGGTGGAGTCGTCCAGCACCAGGATCCGCGGGTCCGCCAGCAGGGCGCGGGCGATGGCGATGCGCTGCCGCTGGCCGCCGGACAGCGTGGCGCCGCGTTCGCCGACCAGGGTGTCGTAGCCGTGCTCGGTGCCGGTGATGAACTCGTGGGCGTGCGCGGCCCGTGCGGCCTCCTCCAGCTCGGCCCGGGTGGGCTCGCGGTCCGTGCCGAAGGCCAGGTTGTCCGCGATGGACCGGGAGAACAGCACCACGTCCTGCTCGATCACCGAGATCTGCGAGCGCAGCGTCTGGGCGTGCCAGTCGGTGGTGGCCACCCCGTCCACCCGCACCTCGCCGGAGTCCGGCACGTAGGTGCGGTTCAGCAGCTGGAGCAGGGTGGACTTGCCGCTGCCGGTCGGCCCGACGAGGGCGACGGTCATGCCCGGTTCCACGGTGAAGGAGACGTCGTCGAGGACGGGCTTGTCCCCGTGGCCGAAGCGGACCCGGTCGAAGACCACCGTGCCCTCGATCTCCGCCCGGTGTCCGGTGTCGGTGTCCTCCGACCCGGCCCGGTCGGTGATGACCTCCAGGATCCGCCGGGCGCCGGCGATGCCCAGGAAGACCAGGCCGATGCTGAACGAGGCCAGCTGGGTCGGCGCCCGCAGGGCGCTCATCAGCCCGAGGAAGGCCACGAGCTGACCGACCGTCAGCGAGCCTGTGGACACCAGGTGGGCGCCGTGCAGCAGTCCGGCCGCCAGCGCGGCCACCAGCAGCAGGGTGGGCAGGTACAGTGCCTGCGCCTTGGCCTGGCGCACCGCGGCGTCCCGGTAGGCCGTCGCCCGCTCCATGAACCGGCGCTGCTCGGCGGCCCGGCGCCCGGTGGCCTCAACGGTCTCCACGCCCGCGATGGTCTGCGAGACCTGGGCGCTGAGCTCGCCGAAGCGGGCCCGGGTGGCCCCGGCCGCTGGGTCGAGCCGGCGGCCGTACTCGGCCAGCGCGAGGGCAAACAGCACCAGGAACACCAGCGGCACCAGCAGCAGCCGGGCGTCGATCAGGCCGATGAACACGATCGGCACGACGAGGCCGAGCAGCATGTCGAAGGTGAGGTCCAGGCCGGGCGAGAGCATCAGGTTGACGGCCTGCGCGTCACCGGTGACCCGGGCCGAAAGGTCGCCGACCGGGCGCCGGTTGAAGAACTGCTGGCCCTTCTGGAGCAGCGCGGAGAACAGGGTGGCCCGCACGTCGCGCTCCAGCCCGCAGGCGTACGCCTCCAGCGAGTACGTGGCGACGAAGCCGGCGACGCCGCGCACCGCGACCAGGGCGAGCAGCACCAGCACCATGGTGTCGAACCGGTCCCGGTCCGGGGTGCCGTCCAGCAGGGCGTCGAAGGCGGTGCCGATGACGACCGGAACCGCTGCGGCCAGCAGGTGCCACACCAGCGAGCCGGTGACATGGGCCGCGATCCAGCCCTTGGACCGGGCCAGGTGCGACCGCAGGAACGGGCCGACCCGTTCGCCGGGTCGCGGTTGCGGGGCCGCGCGCCGCTGCTTCGCGGTGGTCGCGGTGGTCATGCGTTCTCCAGGGGGGTGTCGTCCAGGTCCGGGGCGGGGGCCTGGAGGTAGCCGCTGCGGACCAGTTCGGTCAGGTACGTGTGCAGCAGCCGCTGATCGATCGGCGGGCAGTCGGTGCCGGACTCCCGGTACGCCGACCGGGCCGGCCCGGGCAGTGCGGCCCCGAGACCGGCCGGGCTCGCCCCGGGGCCGCCCTGCCCGTGGGCGGTGAACAGTGGGAGGAACGGGAAGAGGGCGTTGTCCCAGGAGCGTGCGGCGGACTCCTGGAGGGCGGTCAGCCAGTCGGCGTAGGAGACCCGCCGGAGCCGGTAGCCGAAGCCGGTAAGCCAGTCGAACACCGTGCCCAGACCGACGGGTTCGGGGTGGGCCAGGTCGAAGGAGGCGGACTCCGCTCCCGGGCGGGAGGCGAGCGCCAGCAGGGCCCCGGCGACCCGGTCCACCGGCACCAGCTGCACCGGAAGGTCGAGGTCGGGGTAGCACCCGAGCTGAACACTGCCCTTGATGATCGCCCAAATCAAGTCCTTCGGGTTGCCGATTCCGGTCGTGCTGTGCCCGCCGACGTAGTCGGGGCG
Source organism: Streptomyces sp. PR69 (assembly GCF_026420845.1). Classification (GTDB taxonomy): domain Bacteria; phylum Actinomycetota; class Actinomycetes; order Streptomycetales; family Streptomycetaceae; genus Streptomyces. The sequence goes on from NZ_JAOWCB010000045.1 coordinate 17,578, forward strand.
GTGCACGTCGACCGGGACGCCCCGCTCGCGGGCGGCGACCGCCAGGTGCTCGGCGGCCCATTTGCTCTGGTTGTAGCCGCCGGTGACGGGCGCGGCAGGGGCGGTGCCGGGCTCGGGGACGGACGCGGTGGACACGTGGTGCACCGGGATGCCGCCGCCCCGTGCGGCCAGCCGCAGGACCTCCTGGGTGCCGTCCACGTTCGCGGCCCGCAGCGTGGCGTACGGCAGGGTGAAGCTCACCCAGGCGCCGCTGTGGTGGATGGCGTCCAGCAGTCCGGCGAGCTCCTCGAAGCGCTCGGGCGCGAGGCCGAGCAGCGGCTGCGCCAGGTCGCCGCATTCCACCACCACCCGGCCGGGCCCGGGGGCCGGCAGCCCGTACCCGGCGAGGGTCTTCAGCAGCCGCCGCATGCCCTCGTCCGGGTCCTCGGCGCGCAGCAGGCAGTGGACGGTGGCCCGGGTGGTGCGCAGAAGCCCCTCGAGCAGGTGCGCGCCGAGGAAGCCGGTGGCACCGGTGAGCAGCACGGCCCGCGGCTCCGCGTCACGGGTCCGGCGGGCGCCGGGCGCCACCGTGATCTCCGGGTCCAGCTCCGGCAGCGCGGTCAGCTCCCCGTCCGGTCCGCCGCTCCCGGCGGCGGGGGCCGGGGCGGTGCGGGCGGCGTCCACCCGCTGGGCCAGCTCCGCGACCGTGGTCGCCTCGAACAGGGCGATCAGCGGCAGGTCCACCCCGTGGGCCCGACGCAGTTCGAACTGGACCCGGGGCACCAGCAGGCTGTGTCCGCCGAGCTGGAAGAAGTCGTCCTCGGCGGTCACCTCCTCGGCTCCCAGGACCTTGCGCCAGACGGCGGCGACCTGCTCCTCCATGGGGGTGGAGAACACGGCGGCGGGCCGCTCGGCGGGCTCCTCGGCGGGCGCGGGCAGCGCCTTGCGGTCGTGCTTGCCATTGGCGTTCAGCGGCATCCGGTCGAGCAGGGTGATGGTCGACGGGACCATGTAGTACGGCAGCTGGCTGCGCAGGTGGTCCTGGAGCTCCACCGGGTCGGGGGTGCTGCCGGCCCGCGGCTCGACGTACCCGGCGAGCCGGCGTTCACCCTTGGCGTCCGTGTGGACGACGACGGCGGCGGCCTGGACGGCGGGGTGCTGGCCGAGGACCGACTCGACCTCCTCCAGCTCGATCCGGAAGCCGCGGATCTTCACCTGGCGGTCCACCCGGCCGAGGACCTCCACGTCGCCGGTGGGCAGCAGCCGGGCCAGGTCGCCGGTGTTGTACAGGCGGGCGCCCGGCCGGTCGCTGTAGGGGTGCGGCAGGAACCGCTCGGCGGTCAACTCCGGTCGGCCCACGTAGCCGCGGGCCAGGGCCAGGCCGCCGATGTAGAGGGTGCCGTTGACGCCGACGGGCACGGGCTGGAGCCGGTCGTCGAGCACGTAGAACTCGGTGTTGGGCAGCGGCCGGCCGATGGGGACCGGCTCCTCCTCGGACCGCTCCGGCATCGGGGTCTCGAACAGGCCGCTGTCGACGGTGGACTCGGTGATGCCGTACGAGTTGACCAGCCGGGTGCCGGGCGGGCAGAGCTTCTTGAGGTTCCAGTAGTCCCGCATGAACCAGATGTCCGCGCCGACCGCCAGCACCTTGAAGTTGTCCAGCAGCCTGCCCTGTTCGGCAACATGGGCGCTGAGCAGGCGGATCACCACGGGGACGAGGTCGGCGAAGTCCACCCGTTCGCGCTGGAGCAGCTCGTACAGCCGGGCCGGGTCCAGCAGCGTCTCACGGTGGCAGAGCACCAGGGTGCCGCCCGAGCACAGGGCGCGGACCATGTCGCCGGTGAACACGTCGAAGGCGATGTTGGCGGCCTGGAGGTGGCGGCGGACCACGGTGCCCAGCTCGTAGACCCGCTCCCACGAGCGGTAGGCGCTCATCAGCGCCCCGTGGGTGAGCATCGCGCCCTTGGCCCGGCCGGTGGAGCCGGAGGTGTACACCAGGAACGCGAGGTTGTCCGAGACCGGCTGCGGAGCCCGCGCCGTGTCTTCGGCCGCGGCGCCGGTACCGTCCTCGGCGTCCGCCCCGGCGAGCCAATCGTCGAACCAGCCGACGGTGATCCCGTCGGTGAGCCCCGGCACGGTCCCGGCGATGTCGTGCCGGGTGAGCAGCAGCTCGACCGAGGCGTCGGTGAGGATGAACCGGAGCCGATCCACCGGGTTCGCCGGGTCGAGCGGTACGTAGGCGCCACCGGCCTTGAGGACGCCGAGCACCGCGGCCACGGAGTCCGCGCAGCGCGGTGCGCACAGCCCCACCCGGACCTCCGGCCCCACGCCGAGGGCGCGCAGCCGGGCGGCGACGATCCCGGCCCGGCGGTCGAGCTCGCGGTAGCTGACCCGGTCCTCGCCGTCCACCACGGCCACGGCGTCGGGTGTGGCCCGGACGTGCTCCTCGAACAGCTGGTGGACGCATTCATCGGGGCCGACCCGCACGGAGACCGTGTTGTCCCGGGTCAGTACGTCGGTGCGCTCGGCTTCCGACAGCAGCGGCAGGGCCGTCAGGCGCAGCCGAGGGTCGGCCACGGCCCCGGCGAGCAGCCGCTCGAAGTGGCCCGCCATCCGCCCGATCGTCGCGTCGGTGTACAGGTCGGTGTTGTACTCCCAGTCGCAGCGCAGCCGTTCGCCCTCGTCGACCACGTCGAGGCTCAGGTCGTACATCGCCGCACGCCGGCCCTCCCCCGCGAACGGGGAGATGCGCAGGCCGGCCAGGTCCAGCGCGGCGCGCGGCACGTTGTGCAGCGAGAGCATGGTCTGGAACAGCGGCGCGCGGCTGAGGTCACGGTCCGGCTGGACCTCCTCCACCACCTGCTCGAACGGCACGTCCTGGTGGGCGAAGTCGGCGAGGCATGCCTGCTTGGTGCGGGCCAGCAGCTCGCTGAAGGCGGGGTTTCCGGACAGGTCGGCCCGCAGGGCCAGGGTGTTGACGAGGAACCCGATCAGCGGCTCGGTCTCGGGCCGGCCGCGGCCGGCCACCGAGGTGCCGACCACGATGTCGTCCTGGCCGGAGTAGCGGTGGAGCAGGGCGGTGTAGCCCGCGAGCAGGGTCATGAAGAGGGTGGCGCCGGTGTCGGCGGCCAGCGCCCGCAGTCCGCGGGTGACGTCGGCGGGCAGGTGGAAGGAGCGGGTGCAGCCGGCGTAGGTCTGCACCGGCGGGCGGGCCCGGTCGGTGGGCACGCCCAGGCTGGGCAGTTCACCGCGGAACCGCTCCCGCCAGTGGGCCAAGCCCGCCGCTCGGCTTTCGGCGCTGAGCCCGCGCTGCCAGTGGGCGTAGTCGGCGTACTGGATCTCCAGCGGCGGCAGCGGGTCGGTGCCGCCCTCGCGGAGCGCCGCGTAGAGGGTCCCGAACTCCCGGGTGAGGACCCCCATCGACCAGTCGTCGGTGACGATGTGGTGCAGGTTGATCAGCGCGACGGTCTCCTGGTCGGCCAGGCGAACGAGCGTCACCCGGAACAGCGGGCCGCTGCCGAGGTCGAAGGGGGCGGCCGCGTGCGCGGCGGCGAGCCGCCGCACCTCCGCCTCGGCGTCCTGCGTCCCGCGCAGGTCGACGGTCTCAGGTTGCCACCGGACCTCGTCGGCGGGCGTGACGACCTGTACCGGTTCGCCGTCGACCGGGCGGAAGGTGGTCCGCAGCGTCTCGTGGCGGCGCACCAGGGCCCGGAAGGCGGCCGCCGCCAGGTCGAGGTCCACCGGGCCCTGCAGGCGCAGCGCGTACGGCATGCTGTACGCGGTGTCGCCCGGGTTGAGCTGGTCGAGGAACCACAGCCGCTGCTGGGCGAACGAGAGCGGCGCCCCGGCGCCCGCGGGGCGGCGGCCGATCCCGGTGGGGGCCGCCGTGGCGCGGCTGCGCAGCCGGCTCATGAGGAGGGCGTACTTGGCGGGCGACTGCTCGCGCAGCTGCCGCAGCTTCTCCTGCGTGTCGGTCATGCCGTGCCCTCCTCGGCCGTCGCGGCGAGCTGTGCGAGTGCCGCGGCGGCGTCGGCGGCCGCGGCGGGGGCCGGGGCGCCGGTCCAGGTGAGGTGGAGGCGGCCGTCGCGCAGGTGGCTGACGACGTACGGCGTCCGGGGGCGCGGTCCGAACGGGGCGGCCAGGTCGTGGTCGGCGGACCCGGCGTGCCGCAGTGGTCCCCCGGCGGCGGGCAGGCCGTCGAGGTCGCCCAGGTGGGCGATGCCGACCGGGACCGCTCCGGCGGGGGCGGTGACCGGGGTGCCGAGCGCGCTGCGGACCCGCTCCAGCGTCCGGGCGGCCCCGGTGCCCGCCTCGGCGCCGGTCACCGCGAACAGGCCCGCCGGGTGCGCGAGCGCGCCCGTGTGGTCGGTGACGGCGAGCAGGACGCCCGCAGCCCCGCAGGTCTCGGTGAGCGCGTGGACGACGGCGGCGGTCACCAGGGCGGCGACCGGGGCGCCGGCGGCGGCGAGGGCTGCGGTCCGGTCCGCTTCGAGCACGGTGCGGCGGACCGGATCGGGCGTGCCGTCCTGCTCCGTCGCGGGCGGGCTCCACAGCTCACCGTCGACCGGGACCGGGGCGGGCTCCGCCGCGGTCCGCGGGGCGGGGGCGGCGGGCAGCCCGGCCGACCCGCCGGCCGCGATCCGGCCGAGGGCGGTGCCCAGGTCGTCGAGGATCCGGCGCCATTCCCCGGTGCCGGCGGCCAGTTCGTGGGCGATCAGCAGCAGTTGGGGGGCGCCCTCGCGGCGTTCGGCGAAGGCGGCCGCGAACAGCGGGCCTTGCGCCACGTCCAGCCGGGCCCGCAGCCGCTCGGCAGCCACCCGCAGGGCCCCGGGGACCCGCGCCGGCTCGTACCGGGTCAGGTCGAGGGCGGCCACCGGTACCCCGCCGGTCAGCCCGGCCACCTCGCGCCGCCAGCCGCCGTCCGCGCGGCGGAACCGGGTGCGCAGCGCCTCATGCCGCTGCACCAGGGCGAGCACGGCCTTGCGGACCGTCTCCGCCGCGGTGCCCTCCGGCAGGTCGAGCAGCAGGGCGCGGGCCCGGCCGTCGGGGCCGGTGCCGTCCTGCTCCAGCAGCAGCCGCTGGGAGGGGGTGGGCCAGCTCGCGTCGGGCACGGCGGCGGCCGCCTGCGCCGCGCCGGTGTCCGGGACGAGCCGCTTGCCGGTCTCGGGGGCCGGGTCGGGCAGGGCCCGCCGGTCGATCGCGCCGTCGGCGCTCCGCGGGACCTCCGCGAGCTCGACCCAGTGTTCGGGCAGCAGGATCTCCGGCAGCCGGGCAGCCACCGCGGCCCGCGCCCGGTCCGGGGTCAGCCCGGTGCGGGGTACGTAGTACGCCGCCATGCGCCGGCCGAGCCGGCTGCGGTCGCCGGGGTCGGTGTAGCCGATCGTCGCCAGCATGGAGCGGACCCGTCCGGTGTTGACCGGGGTGCGCAGCTCGGCGTCGGCCTCGGCCCGGGCCAGGTGGCCCAGCCGGACCTCCCAGCGGGTCGGCGACTCGTAGTTGTGGTAGCCGCGCTCCAGGCGGTGCACGTACACGCCGACGTCGTTGATCATGCAGTTGGAGCTGCAGAAGCCAGTGTCCTTCGGCGCCGCCCAGAGGGTCTCGGCCTCCGCCAGGAAGGCCCGGATCTCGTCCTTGGTGACGTTGGAGTACCGGTAGTAGTCGACCACCTCGACGCGGTCCAGTACCCGGTCGGAGAGGTCGGAGCCGACCTGGTGGTAGACCTTGCGGCCGACCTCCAGCTGCTGCTCGATGCGGGCCGGGTCGAACTCCCCGTTGCGGTAGAACCACAGCAGGCGCTCGTCGATGATCTGACCGCGGGACAGTCCGGTGACGATGCTCGGGATGCCCCGCTCGTGGGCGAGCCGGTGGCTGAGGTCGAGGAGCGAGCGGAAGCAGCCGTTGCAGACGCTCTTGTGCTGCTCCAGGCTGCGCAGGAAGACGCGGTTCTGGTCGGCCCGGGTCATCGTGAGGTGCTCGATGCCCAGGGACTTGGTGATCGTCTCGACGTTCTCCAGGGCGGTCCGGGAGATGAAGCCGTTGTCGAAGGTGAAGGTCATCACCCGCAGGCCCATGCGGACCAGCTGGTGCAGCACGTAGGTGCTGTCCTTGCCGCCGCTGAAGAGCAGCAGGGCGTCGTAGTCGGACCCGGCCGCCTCCGCCCGCTCGCGCAGGATCCGGGTGAACTCGTCCACCTCTCCGAAGTAGGACAGGATCTCCGGGCCGTGCTCGGCGTACATCAGGCACAGGTCGCAGACGCCGTCCCGGTCCAGCCGGGTGCCGGGGTAGGCGACGTCCATGCCGCAGCGCACGCACCGCTCGGCGGGGACGGAGTCGACGGCGACGCCCTGGAAGACGACGGCGCAGTCGGCGATCCGGTCGTCGGCGAGCAGGGCGTCCTCGATCTGCCGTTCCAGGAGCCGGATGCCGTCGCGGTCCAGGGAGTCCGCCGGTTCGGGGGCGGCCGTCGCGTCGGAAGGGGTGGTGGTCACGTCAGTTGCCGCCGTTCTGGGCCAGCAGGCGCTCGGCCTCGGCCTCGTCGAGGCCGTCGAGGTCGGCGAGCAGGTCGTCCAGGTCGGAGCCGGCCGCGAGGAGGGCCGCCTCGATCTCCGCCGCCAGGCCCTCGATGGTCGGGGCGGCCAGGAACTTCTGGAGGTGGACGTCCACCCCGAACTCGGTGGTGACCGCGGCGATCAGCCGCATGACCAGCAGCGAGTGGCCGCCGATGTGGAAGAAGTCGTGGGTGACGCCCGGCTTGTCCACCGGTAGCAGCTTCGCCCAGATGCCGGCGAGGGTCTCCTCGGTGGCGGTGCGCGGGGCGACGTAGTCCTGCTCCGCCTGCTGCCGCGGCGGCAGCGGCACCGGCAGGGCCCGGCGGTCGACCTTGCCGCTGATGGTGCGCGGCAGCCGCTCCATCGGGACGAACACCCGCGGCAGGTGGGCGTCGGGCACCCGCGGCGCGAGGTGCGCCCGCAGGTCCGCCGCCTCGACGGGCTGGACGGACTCCATGAAGGCGCACAGGTACGCCGGGTTGCCCTCGTCGTCGGAGACCGCGGTGACCGCGGCGTCCCGCACCGCGTGGTAGGCGCGCAGCAGGTGCTCGATCTCGCCGAGCTCGACGCGGACGCCGCCCAGCTTGATCTGCTGGTCCCGCCGGCCGACGTACTCCAGGCTGCCGTCCGGCAGGGCCCGCGCGAAGTCGCCGGTGCGGTAGACGAAGTCCTCCGGGTCGTCGCCGAGCGGGTTGGGCACGAAGGAGGCGCGGGTGGCGTCGGGCTGGTGGAAGTAGCCCAGCGACATGTACGGCGTGCGGATGTGGATCTCGCCCACGGTGCCGGGCGGGCACGGCTGGTTGCGGCCGTCGAGCAGCACCACCCGGGCCCCGGGCATGGCCTTGCCGATCGGCACGGTGGACCGCTCGGTGTCCGCGGGGGTGATGAAGTGGAACATCTTCGTCATGGTGGTCTCGCTGGGGCCGTACAGGTTGAGCAGGGCGATCCGCTCCCCGTACCGGTCGAACCACGTGGCGGCGTCGCTCGGCGCCACCGGCTCCCCGGCCAGCGCGACGCAGCGCAGCTCGGCCAGTTCCGGACCGCCGGCCGCCAGCGAGGGCAGCATGCCGCGCCACACGGTGGGCACGGTGTGCACGAGGTTGATCCGCTCCTCGTCGATCCACCGGGCCAGCGCCGGCCCGTCCAGGGTGAGTCCGGCGGGCGGGACGCAGACCGTGCCGCCGGTGATCAGCGGCACGAACAGGTCGCGCAGGATCGCGTCGAAGCCCGGGGAGGCCAGCTGGCCCACCCGCGCGCCGGGGCCGATGCCCAGCAGCTCGGTCTCCCAGCGGACGAAGTGGTCGATGCCCTGCATCCGGCCCACGATCGCCTTGGGCTGCCCGGTGGAGCCCGAGGTGAAGAAGATGTACGCGGCGTCGTCGGGGTCCGGCTGGTGGATCCGCTGCGGGGCCGCGCCGGTGGGCTCGGCGGTCAGGTCCAGCGGGACCCGCCGGGCGAGCGGCAGGGCCGACTCCAGGATCTCCTCCGCGCGCCCGGCGGCCGAGGCACCGACGATCACCCACTCGGGGGCGGTGACCGTCAGCATGGTGCGCAGCCGCAGCGGCGGGGCCGTCAGGTCCACGGGCACGAACACGCCGCCCGCCTTCAGGACGGCCAGGACCGACACGACGAGCTCGCGCCGGTCCTCGGCCAGGATCGGCACCACGCAGCCGGCGCCCGCGCCGGAAGCCCGTATGGCGACGGCGAGTTCGTCCGAACGGGCGGCGAGCTCCGCGTAGGTCAGCCGGCCCTGTGGGCACTCGACCGCGACGTGGTCGGCGAAGCGCTGGGCGGCCTGCTGTACGAGACCGTGGACTGCTTGGAAGGCCATGCGAGCTTCCTCCATCAGACGGGGGGCCGGCGGCCGCCCCAGTGGTTCAGGCGTCGGGAAGGGAAAAGGTGTCGAGCAGCACACCGAAGGTGAGGACGATCAGCAGCAGGTCGTCACCGAGGTGCGGATGGACCTCGTAACCGGGCTGCCGGTACTGCTCCTTGAGGTGCTCGACCACGTCGGGATCGAAGTAGCCCTGCCGCTTGATCCGGTCGTACGAGAGCAGGTCCTCGACCCACTCGATCCGCGCCCGCAGCAGTGCGGGGCTGCCCTGGGCCCGGAACCCGAACTTCTCCCGGTGGACGATCTCCTCCGGCACCAACCCCCGGGCGGCCTCCTTGAGCACGTACTTCTCAGTGCTCGCCGTCACCTTCAGGCGGGGCGGGACGGTCGTCGCGAAGCGGACCAGGTCGGGGTCGAGGAACGGGTACCGGGCCTCCACCGAGTTGGCCAGCGCCATGCGGTCCCCGTGGTCGGAGAGCAGGTGGTCGGAGAGCCGGAGCTTGAAGTCGAGGTACGAGCGCTGGTGCACCGGGTGGCGGCCGCGTAGCATCTCCGGGTCGACGACGGGCCCGGCGAGGCAGTCGAACTCGGCGTGGGCGTCCCGCAGGTCCGCGGCGTAAAGGTCGAGCTTGGACTCGCGCCAGGCGTGGTAGTCGCGTTCGTAGAAGACGTGCGGATCACCCCAGATGGTGCGGCGCAGGTCCTCCTCGAAGGGGTCGCCGCCGGCGGTGCGGCGGCCACCGAGGTCGAAGCGGTAGCCGAGGTAGCCGGCGAAGAGCTCGTCGGCGCCCTCCCCGGTGAGGATCACCCGGGTGCCGGTGTCCCGCACCGCCGCCGACAGCGCCATGGAGCAGGTGTTGTACGTCTCCTTGACCGCGCATTCGGCGTGGCCGACCATCCGGCGCAGCCCGGCCGCGATGTCTCCGGGGCGGAACTCCGTATCGGTGTGCAGCGATCCGAGGTGCCGGGCCATCAGGCGCTGGTGGCGGGACTCGTCGATGTCCCGGTCGGGGAAGGTGATGGAGAACGACCGGGGCACCGTCCCCTCGGTGTTGCGGTGCACCAGCGCGCCGATGAGGGAGGAGTCGAGTCCGCCGCTGAGGTAGTAGCCGACGGGCACGTCCGCCTGGAGCCGCCGGCGCACCGACTGCTCCAGCAGTTCGCGGACGGTGTCCACGTAGTACCCGTCGGGGTGCTCGGCAGGCTCCCCGGGCAGGTCCACGGGATAGTCCAGGTCCCAGTACTTCTCCGTGCGGACCGCCCCGTCCTCCACCAGCAGGAAGTGGCCGTTCTCCAGGCTGCTGACGCCCTGGAACAGGGTGCGCGCACCGACGGTGCCGGGGAAGGTCAGCACCTGGTCGAGGCCGGTCAGGTCGGCCCGCCGGGGCACCGCCGGGTGCGCCAGCACGGCCTTGATCTCGGACCCGAAGACGAAGCGGCCACCGGCGACCGCGTAGTACAGAGGCAGGATGCCCATGTGGTCGCGGGCCAGGAAGAGCCGGCGCCGCCGGGTGTCGTGGACGGCGAACGCGAACTGGCCGTTGAGCCGCTCCAGCAGGCCCGTGCCGTACTCCTCGTAGAGGTGGACGATCACCTCCACGTCGGTGCGGGTGCGGAAGCGGTGGCCCTTGGCCTCCAGCTCGGCCCGCAGTTCGCGGTGGTTGAAGATCTCGCCGTTGCACACCATCGAGACGGCGCCGTCCTCGTTGGTGATCGGCTGGTCCCCGTCCTCCAGGCCGACGATGCTGAGCCGGCGGAAGCCCAGGGCCACCCCGTCGCGCACCAGCCGGCCACCGGAGTCCGGGCCGCGGTGCAGCAGGGTCGCGGTCATCCGGTCGAGCACCTCGTCGGCCTCCGTGAGGCCGCTGCCCGCCAGGTCCGCGTATCCGGTGACGCCGCACATCTCAGTACCCCCCGAGGTCGTCGTTGAAGCCCGCGGCCGCGGCCGCGGCCGCCGCGGCACCGGCGCCGTCCGCCTCCGCGGGGCCCAGGTCGAGCGCGGAGACCGGGCGGTCGGGATCGGCGCACGCGTCGGCGAGCAGCGCCAGGTACTGGCGTGCGGTCCGCTCGATGGTGGACCGGTCGAACAGGCGGGTGCTGTACTCCAGTTGACCGCGCATCTCGTCCTCGAACTCGAACAGGTCGAAACGCAGGTCGAAGATCGAGGTGGTGCGCACGTCGTCCAGCCGGGTCATCACCACGCCCGGCAGCTCGGCCCGGCGGCGGCGCGGCGGGATGTTCTGCAGGATGAACATCACCTGGAACAGCGGATTGCGGCTCGCCGCGCGCTCCGGGCGCACCGCCTCCACCAGGGAGCGGAACGGCAGGTCCCGGTGGACGAAACCCTTCAGGGCGGTGGTGCGGGTGCGGCCCAGCAGCTCGCGGAAGGTGGGGTCGCCCCCGACGTCGCCGCGCATGACCAGGGTGTCCGCGAAGTAGCCGACCAGCGGCCCCCACTGGGGCTTGTCCCGGTTGCCCACCGGGGTGCCCACCAGCAGGTCCTGCTGCCCGGACAGCCGGGACAGCAGCGCCGTGAACCCGGCCAGCGTGACCATGAACATGCTGGCGCGGGAGGACCTGGCGAGCTCGCCCAGGGCGGCGCGCAGCTTGTCGGGCACCGGGAACACGTACCGGTCGCCGCTGAAGTCCGCACCGTCTGAGCGGGGGCGGTCGGTGGGCAGGTCCAAGGCGGCCGGGGCGCCGGCCAGCTGCCGGGTCCAGTAGTCGAGCAGCGCCCGGCCGCGTGGGCCGGCGAGCCGTTCGCGCTGCTCACGGGCGTAGTCGGTGAACTGGACGGACAGTTCGGGCAGCGCCACCTGCACGCCGGTGACCTCGCCCGCGTACAGGTCCGCGACCTCCTGGAGAAGCACCTGCACCGACCAGCCGTCGGAGACGATGTGGTGAATGACGAGCGCCATCACGTGCCGCTCGGCGCCGGTGCGCACCACCTCCACCCGGAACAGCGGCGGCCGCCCCAGGTCGAAGGGGCGGTGCGCGGCCTCGGTGACCATCCGGTCGGCGGCCTCGCGGCGGTCCGGCTCGGGCAGCCCGGTGAGGTCGGTGACGGTGAGCGGCACCTCGACCTCACCGGCCACCCGCTGGTGGGGGACGCCGTCGACGGCGACGACGCAGGCCCGCAGCATCTGCTGGCGGCCGACGACGGCGGCCAGGGCCCGGCGCAGCGCCTCGACGTCCAGCGGACCGTCCAGCTGCCACAGCATGGTGGAGTTGTAGGCGGCGTTGCCCGGGTCGAGCCGGTCGAGCAGCCACAGCTGTTCCTGGGTGACCGACAGCGGGGCGAGCCCGTCCTGCGTCTCGCGGGCGGTGTCCGGGCGGTTCCCGGCGGGCGTGGGATTATGCGGCACGGTGCACCCCTGTGGTCGCCATGAGCGTGGCCAGCGGGATCCCGGGGTCTTCCGCGACGGCGGCGAGGACGGCGGTGAGCTCCGCCAGCAGCGACGTCGCGTCCTCGTCGGAACAGCGGGTGCGACGGTGGCTGAGCAGCGCCCGCAGGTCGTCGTCCTCCTCGTAGAAGACGAGGTCGATGTCGTAGAGGGTGCCGGGATCGTGGTTGAGGATCCGGGCGGTCAGCCCGGGGAAGGCCGGCGGCACCTCGGGGGTGCTCTGGTGCGAGAACAGCACGTTGACCGGGGAGCGGAAACCTCCCCCACGGCGCGGGCCGAGCTGCTCGACCACCCGCTCGAAAGGCAGCTCGCGATGTGCGTAGGCGCCGAGCGCGCCCCGGCGGACGTCGCGGAGCAGGTCCCGGAAGGCCGCGCCGGGGTCCACCTCGGTACGGATGACCAGCAGGTTGACGAAGAAGCCGACCGCGGAGGCGAACTCGGGGCGGCTGCGCACGGCCGCGCGGGTACCGACCGCGATGTCGGTGGCCCCCGACCGGCGGTGCAGCACCACGGCGAAGGCCGCCAGCAGCAGCATGAACGGGGTCACCCGCTCGCCCTGGCAGACGTCCTTCAGTCGGTCGTGGACGGTGCGCGGCACCGTGGCCCACCGGGTGGCCACGGCGTCCGCGGCCGTACCGGCGGAGAGGGCCCGCACCCCGGTGGGCGCGGAGGCCGGGCCGGGCAGCGGCACCGGCCGCAGACCGGCCAGCCGCTCCGTCCAGTACGCCAGCTGGCGCCGGTGGCCGGGACCTTCGCTCCACTCGCGCTGCCAGCGCACGAAGTCGGGGAACTGGGCGGCGGGCTCCTCCAGGTCCGCCGGGACGCCGTCGCGTTCGGCCCCGTACAGCACCGCGAGCTCGGGCAGCAGGACGTTCCACCAGGACCAGGCGTCCGACACCAGGTGGTGCAGGGTGAGCCGCAGGACGTGCTCCTCGGGACCGAGCGCGACCACGAGGGCCCGCAGCACGGGCCCGCGGGCCAGGTCGAAGGGGGCGGCCTGGTCGGCGGCGAGCAGCGACGCGAGACCGCTCTCGCGCTCGGCCGCGGGGAGCCCGCGGAGGTCCGTCACGGGCATCTCGACGCCGCACCCGGCGGAGATCTCCTGCACCGGGCTGCCGTCGACCAGCGGGAAGGTGGTGCGCAGCGCCGCGTGCCGGCTGCGCAGCCGTTCCAGGGCGCGCTGGAGGGCGGGTACGTCGAGCGGGCCGGTGAGGTGGAACGTCATCGGGTCGGTGTAGACGGCCGAGCCCGACATGCGTTCCAGGAACCACATGCCCAACTGGCCCGGGGTGAGCGGATGGCGTTCGCCGCAGGCGGCGGGAGCGACCGTCACGACTGCTCCCGTCCGGTACGGGCCGCCCGTGCATTGGCCCGGGCCTCCCGCACGATGGCCTTGAAGAACTGGGGGTAGCTGGCCGAGGTGTGCTTGGCGTGCGCCAGCGCGAGCTCGTGGCGGCCGCGCAGCTGGTTGATCGGCACGACCATGGCGGCGTGGTGCTCGATGTGCAGGTTGTTGCCGTTGGTGTACCAGGTGCTGAACCAACTACCGGTGATCGAACGGGTGTTGCGCAGCACATCGGTGGAGAAGTTGTCGCAGAGGATGTGCTCGGGCAGTTCGACGACGAAGTGCAGCGGCACCGCGACGAGCAGCGGGAGCAGCCAGACCCACAGGACGATCTCGCCGTATCCGAAGGCGGTCAGCGCCACGGCTCCGAGTATCGGCAGGGTGAACATCCGGTACTCGGCGACGACTTCACGCTCACGGTCTCTGGATATCTGGCCCATGTCGTAGGACCAGGCACCGGCCCAGCAGCGGCCGATGTCGGCGACCGCGGCGGCCAGTCGGCCGAAGGCCAGCGCTTCCCGGACGAGCGCCGACCAGGTGACCGGCTGCCGCGAGTCGAACCCGAAGAACTCCGAGTCCTGGTCCGTGCCCAGGTAGCGGTGGTGCTGCAGGTGGCGCACCCGGTAGTGGCTGTAGGACACCAGCATGGGCAGGCCCAGCGGGACGCCGGCCAGCCGGTGCAGACGCGCCTTGCGGAAGGCCGAATGGTGCAGGCACTGGTGCTGGAGCTCCAGCCAGTGGGTGTACATGGCGCCGAGCAGCGCCACGCCGAGCAGCCGGACCGGCCAGGCCTCGACGAAGAGGGCGAGCGCCACGCCTGCGGCCCACAGACCGTACGCGAGGAAGAGTTTGGCGATGAAGACGCGTTCGTCGGCGGCGGTGACCTTGGCCCGCCGGAACAGGTCCTGCGGCGACGCAGTACTCGCGTCGGGCGTCGTCATGGACGAGAAACCTTCCCTGCATCAGCCTCCCGGGAGAGCGCCACGGCAGCCTGGCGGCACGGGGCCGGGCAGGCTTCGGCGTCGACTCGGCAAGGCACGGAGATCGAAGGCGTGCGGCATCCGGGCCCGGGCAGGGCGGGACGCACACGCAGACATGGACACGCCGACGGCGGCGTCGGGGGGCCGCGGGCGCAGAACGGGCCGGACTACCGGCCGGCACGTGGTGATCAGCAAGAAAGCACGGTGAACAAGGCTCCCGGACGCACCGGGAGAGGCGTCACCGCGGGAAGTTCGCGACGAGGCAGGCCGCCTGGGCGGCGGCGGTGGGCTGCTCGAACAGCTCGTTGAGCAGCAGGCCCTCCAACTCCAGGGCCGTGTCCTGGTCGATGCCATGGGCGGCGAGCAGTCGCCCGATAGCCTGGAGTGCGAGCAGAGAGTAACCGCCGAGGGCGAAGAAATCGGACGTCTCGGGGTCGATCGTGTCCGGCGCCACTTCGAGCACGTCGGACCAGATGTCTATGACGGCAAGAGTTACCGTCGGCAACTCCACAGCCTCCCCGGCAGGGGTGGCGAGGGTGCTGCTTTCGTCCTGAATCACTTGTGGTCCCCCCATAGAGACTCGGTGAACTAGCGTCAACTTACTTTCGCCACGGGCATGTTGGGGGTCAGCCAAACCCGGCCAAGGGCGAGTTGAGATCTAATCCGTGGAGCAGGCGTTCGCATCCAAGCACGCCCTTGATCGTCTCCGCAAGGGATCGAATCCTTTGATCGGCGTTCCCCTGGCCTGCACCGATGTGACGGCTGGGCGACGGGGAGGGTCAACTTGCGTGCGTGATCGCCTGTGGTACGTTACGCCGCAGCGACGGGACCAACCGGCCTTCAGGCCAGGCAACTTCTCCATCTTCCCGGGCGCGTCCCCTATCGGCGCCATGACGACCCCATGGCACTTGCGGACCGCCCCGTCACCTTTCCCGACCGGGGGCCGCCACAGGCGTTCGCTCCGGCAAATCACATTCGGCTGGCAACGTGATCCCCGTGCCTGCGCCGGGATCTGCAGGGGGCAGAAGCGTGATACGAGTCGACCAGAAACCGGCCACCGGCACGACGGCCACCGCCTCCGCACGGACACTCGGAGTGCTCGGCGGCATGGGGCCGACGGCCACCGCCGAGTTCCTCCGGCTGCTCTCCCTCGCGGTCCCCGCGCGATCGGACCAGGAGCACCCGCGCATCGTGATGCTGTCGGAGCCTGGGATTCCGGAGCGCACCCGGGCCATCCTCGCCGGTTCGGACGAGCCGCTGCTGCCGATCCGGGCCGGCCTGGAGCAACTCGCCGCCTGGGGAGCCGACCTGCTCGTGGTCCCGTGCAACACCGCGCACGCCTTCATCGACCGGCTCGAGGGCGGCCTGCTGCCCGTACCCGTCGTCCACATCGTCGACGCCACGCTGCGGGCCGCCATGCGCACCAGCCCGGCGGGCGGCTGGCTGGCCGCTACCACCGGAACCGTGCACAGCGGCATCTACCAGCGGCGGGCGGCCGAACTCGGCTACCGGCTGCTGGTCCCCGACGAGCCACTGCAGGCCGAGATCCACCGCTCCGGCGTCCTGGTCAAGGCCAACCGCCTGGCCGAGGGCGGCGCCGTGCTGGCCTCCGCGGTGCGCGGACTGTGGCAGCGGCACGACCTCCCGGTCCTCACCGCCTGCACCGAGCTCCCCCTCGCCTACGAGGCCGCCGGGCTGCCCGAGGAGCGCTCGGTCTCCAGTCTCGTCGCGCTGGTGACGGCCTGCGTGGCCGAACTCCTCGCCCCGCGGACCGTCACCAGCCCTGCGGGGGAGAGGAGTTGACCCACCCACGACTGCGGCAGCGCCTACGCCTGCCCGGCTGGCCCAGCGAGCACCAGCTCGGCCAGCTCGTCCGCACGGGCGAAGCGGACGTCACCCCGGGAGAGCGCGAACCGGATGAACTGCTCCAGGGCGTGCAGCCGCGACGGGCGTCCGGTGAGGAACGGGTGCACGGTCAGCATGCACAGCGAGCCGAAGCTGCGCATGGCCTCCAGCTCGGCGGTCCACAGGTCCACCACCTTGGACGGCGCCTCGATCAGCTGGCCGATGTTCGGCTCGGGCAGGAAGGCGTACTGCTCCCAGTCGTCCAGCAGCCACTGCACCGGCAGCTCCGCGATCGTCGCGCCGCCGCCGCTGCGCACCGCATAGGGGCGGTCGTCGTCCATCAGCGAGGAATCGTAACGCAGCTCGAATTCTCCCAGGAGATCGAGGGTGCGGCGGGTCATCTCCCAGTTCGGCGCCCGATACCCGGTGGGCTGCACACCGAAACGGGAAAAGGTCTTCAGGCTGCGCTCGATCTCCTCGCGCTGTTCCTCCTCGGAAAGGTGCACGGGGTGCCGGTGGGTAAATCCGTGCAGGGCGATCTCATGCCCCCTTTCCGCCACCGATTCCATCACCGAAGGCCACCGCTCGGCGGACACGCCGGGCACGAAGAAGGTCGCCGGCAGGTGGTAGCGGCTCAGCAGGTCCAGGATCCGCGGCACCCCCACCCGCGGACCGTATGCCTGGTGGGACATGGTGGTGAGGTGGTCGATGTAGTGCTCTCCGCGGGCGAGCACGGGCGATTCGGCGTCCACGTCGACCCCGATGACCACCACGGCGGACGCGCCCTTCAGCCAGTCGCCGGCCGGGACCCGCTCCGGCCACCGGACCTTGGGAATCTGGATTTCATCCATCACTGATTAACCTTTTCCAGGCGTTATTGAAGAAGCCGCTGGTGCGGCATTCCGGCGACACTCTAGCAATTTCACCAGAAAAACAAGAAGGGAATCCAAGTGACAAGTTCGAGGAATGGTATCCCGGATCCGACCGAGAAGTACGGGGTCGTGGTGAACCACGAGGAGCAGTATTCGGTGTGGCCCGTGGACCGGGAGATACCGGCGGGCTGGCGGGACGCGGGGGTCCAGGGCGACAAGGAGACCTGCCTCGCCCACGTCGAGGAGGTCTGGACGGACATGCGCCCGCTGAGCCTGCGCGCGCAGCTCGACGGTCCGGCCCCGGAAGCCGAGGCCCGGGCATGACGCCGTCCCTGACCATCGGCGGCGCGGCGGTACCTGGCGCCTTCGAACTGCCCGTGGAGGACCCGGCCACCGGAGAGGCTTTTGCCCAGTCGCCCGCGTGCTCCCCCGAACAGCTCGACGCCGCCGTCACCGCGGCCGCGGCCGCCACCGCGGACTGGTCCCGGCTTCCGTTCGAAGACCGCCGCGCGGCGCTGCGCGCCTGCGGCGATGCCCTCGGCGCCCACCTGGAGGAGGTGGCCGCACTGCTCAGCCGGGAACAGGGCAAGCCGCTCGCCGCCGCCAGGGCCGAAGTACGCCTGTCGGCCGACTGGTTCGGCCACACGGCAGCGCTGGAGCTGGCGGCCGAGGAACTGACCGCCGGGGACGACGCCCGTATCACGATGGAACGGGTCCCGCACGGGGTCGTGGCGGCGATCGCCCCGTCCAACTTCCCGATCATCCTGTCGGTCTGCAAGTTCGCCCCGGCGCTGCTCGCCGGCAACACGGTGGTCGTCAAGCCCTCGCCGGAGACCCCGCTGTCCACGCTGCGGGTGGGTGAGGTGCTGCGCGACTGCCTGCCGCCCGGCGTGCTCAACGTCGTGTCCGGCGACCACACGCTCGGCCGGGCCCTCACCGAGCATCCCTCGGTGGACATGATCTCCTTCACCGGCTCGGTGGAGACCGGCCGGGCGATCGCCCGGCAGGCCGCCGACCGATTGCTGCCCGTCGTCCTCGAACTGGGCGGCAACGATGCGGCGATCGTGCTCCCGGGCGCCGACGTCACCGCGCTCGCCCCCGCGCTGTTCCACGCCGCCCTCGCCAACACCGGCCAGTTCTGCGCCGCGGTCAAGCGGGTCTACGTCCCGCGGGACCGCGCCGAGGAGCTCGCCGGGGCGCTGGCCGCGCTGGCCGAGGCCGCCGTCCTCCGCCCCGGCAGCGACCCGGAGGCCGAGTTCGGCCCGCTCGTCAGCCGGAGCCAGCTGGAACGGGTCGCGAGCCTGGTCGAGGACGCCGTCGCCCGGGGCGCCCGGATCGTGACCGGCGGCGCCCCGCTGGAGGGCCCGGGCCACTTCTACGCCCCGACCGTGGTGACCGATCTGCCCGAGGGCTGCGAGCTGGAGGTGGAGGAGCAGTTCGGCCCGGTCATCCCGGTGATCGCCTACGACGATCCGGCCGAGGCCGTCCGTCGGGCCAATGCCACCCGCTACGGCCTCGGCGCCTCGCTCTGGGGTCCGCGGGAGGCGGCCGAGGAGCTCGCGCCGCTCCTCGACAGCGGCACCGTGTGGATCAACGCCCACGGGGACCTGCGGCCCGACGTCCCCTTCGGCGGGGTGCGGTCCTCCGGGCTGGGGGTCGAGTACGGCTACTGGGGGCTGCTCGAGTACACGCGGATCAAGGTCCGCAACAGCGCACGGCGCTGACCATGGGCGACAGGAGAGTGATGAGAGCCAGGATCCGCCGTGCGGCGGGAGTGCTGGGCGCCGTCTGCACCGCCGGCGTGACCATGTTCGTGTTCGGCGCCGGCTTCGGCCCGGTGCCGGCCCTCGGCAAGGCCCTGATGCCCGGTGGCGGGGTGTGGCCGTCGGCCGAGGACGCACGTCTGCCCCGCGACGGACAGCTCGACGTCCCCGGGCTGGACCGACCGGTGGACGTGTCCTTCACGGCGGACGGCGTGGCCTCGGTCCGGGCGTCCTCCGACGAGGACCTGTTCACCGCCCAGGGGTACCTCGCCGCCCGGTTCCGCCTCGTCCAGATGGACGTGCAGCGGCGCCTGGGCAAGGGCAGGCTGGCGGAGCTGAACGGCCCGTCCGGCATCGACTCGGACGTCTTCGAGCTGTCCCTGGGCATCCACCGCACGGCGGAGGCCACCTGGGCGGCCACCCCCCGCGACGGCAAGGCCGCCAAGGCGCTCACCGCCTACGCGGCCGGCGTCAACGCGCGGCTGGCCGAGCTTGAGCGCAACGGCCAGTGGCCGACCGTCTACGGGCTGACCGGCGTACGGCCGGAGCGGTGGACCCCGGTGGACAGCCTGGTCGTCCAGGGCGTGCTCACCCAGACGCTGAGCTTCGACACCCGTCCGCTGACCTACGCGCTGCTGAGCGGTTCGCTGGGTGCCGAGCGGACGTCGCAGTGGTTCCCGGTGCTGCCCGCCAACGAGCAGCATCCGTACGCCCCGGGCCCCTACCGGAACCTCGGGCTCGCTCCCCTGCACAGCCCCAACGCCAACGCCGCCACGGTCGCCGGCCGCCCCGGGGGCGCCGGCGACGGCGCCA
>NZ_JAOWCB010000046.1 GCF_026420845.1 Streptomyces sp. PR69
GGCTTCGCGGGCGAGGACCCGGCCGATGTGGAGGACATGTTCGCGCTGAAGTACCGTGGCGCTCGCTTCTCGCTCGGTTACGGAGCGTGCCCGGATCTGGAAGACCGGGCGAAGATCGCCGACCTGCTGGAACCCGGGCGCATCGGCGTCGAACTGTCCGAGGAATTCCAGCTCCACCCCGAGCAGTCCACCGACGCCATCGTCATCCACCACCCCGAGGCGAAATACTTCAACGCACGTTAGCCATTCGCGACGTACACTGGTCGGTCCAGTGCAGGCCGGTCACCTGTCCCGCCGGGGGAGACCCGAGGGATGGGGCGACCGGCCTCTTCGTCCCTTACGGAGGTGTGCCGGATGACCAGCACGGTCCCCGCGTCCTTGACCCGCATGGCCGAAGGCTCCGCCCTGCAGGCGGTCTTCCTCGACATGGACGGCACCCTCGTCGACACCGAGGGCTTCTGGTGGGACGTGGAGGTCGAGGTCTTCGCCGGCCTCGGCCACCGGCTGGACGAGGCCTGGCGGGATGTGGTGGTCGGCGGCCCTATGACACGCAGCGCCGGCTATCTCATCGAGGCCACCGGCGCTGACATCACCCTCGAAGAGCTGACGGTGCTGCTCAATGAGCGCTTCGAGGACCGCATCGCGCGCGGTGTGCCGATGATGCCCGGCGCGGCCAGGCTGCTGGCCGAGCTGGCCAGGCACAATGTGCCCACCGCGCTGGTGTCCGCGTCCCACCGGCGCATTATCGACCGTGTGCTCGCCTCGCTCGGCCATGAGCACTTCGCGCTCTCGGTCGCGGGCGACGAGGTGCTGCGTACGAAGCCGCATCCCGAGCCCTATCTCACCGCGGCCCAGGGCCTGGGCGCGGAGCCCGCGAGATGCGCCGTCATCGAGGACACGGCCACCGGTGTGGCGGCGGCGGAGGCGGCGGGATGCCGGGTGGTGGCCGTCCCGTCCGTCGCCCCCATCGCACCGGCCGACGGCCGTGTGATCGTCCGCTCGCTCGAAGACGTCGACCTGCGCTTTCTGCGCACGCTGATCACATCGCCGCACTGAGATGAGCCGCGTCGCCGTACTGAGCCGTACTGAGGCGTACTGAGCGGTACTCAGGCGGCCGTAACCTCTCCCTACTCCTCGTGAGCTTTGTCACGCTGAGTGCTGCTCGGGTGTTCGGGATATCGATATTCCAGTCCGCCGAACCATGTCCATGGGCGACCTTGTGTCCGTATTTGTAGAGCGGTGCGTGCATCGTTCCGTGGCATGACCATCCACTCTTCGGCATCACTGATCACTCAGCGAATACACCCCAACTCCAGCCTGGTCATGTGCTCCTGGCGGCGCCGACTAATCTCGTGGCGAGAACTTCGCCGCGTCGCCGAAGGGTCCGGACGGCCACCATGCCGCCCGGACGCCAAGGACCGATCGCACTGACTGTCCCGGCCCGATCGCGCTGCCCCGACCGGGCGGAAGCGGCGAAGTGCCATAGACACGGTCGCAACAACACCCGTGTGCCAGTGCCGGATGAGGGAGAACGTCCAGGATGAACCGTAAGACTTTGGTGCTGCCGGCCGTGGTCGGCCTGCTCGCCCCCGTGCTCGTCGCCTGCGGCGATGCGAACGGCGGGTCCGGCGGCGGTGATGCCATTGTCGTGGGCACCACGGACCAGTTCACCGCGACGGCGGACGCCCCCGCACCCCTCGACCCGGCTTACGCATATGACACCGGCGCCTGGAACGTCCTTCGCCAGACCCTCCAGACGCTGATGCGCACCCCGCGCGGCGGCGGCGAACCCGCCCCCGAGGCGGCCAAGTCGTGCACCTTCACCGACAACGCCAGCGAGAGCTACCGCTGCACGCTGCGCGATGGCCTCACCTTCGCGGACGGCTCCCCCGTCACCGCCGAAGACGTGAAGTTCTCCATCGAGCGTGTGCTGAACATCGACGCGGACAACGGCACCGCCGGTCTGCTGTCGAACATTGACACCATCGAGACCAAGGGCGAGAACGAGGTGATCTTCCACCTCTCCACGCCCGACGCCACCTTCCCGTACAAGCTCTCCACCCCGGCCGCGGGCATCGTCAGCAAGAAGCACTACGCGGCGGACAAGCTCCGCGAGGGCTTCCAGGTGGACGGCTCCGGCCCGTACACCATGAGGGCCGAGACACGGGATGACAACGTCGTCAGCTTTGTCTTCACCAAGAACGACAAGTACAAGGGCGATCTGAAGGTCAACAACGACAAGGTCGAACTGCGCTCGTTCGCGGACTCCGGCGCCATGGGCCAGGCGCTCGAAGCCGGGGACATCGATCTGATGACCCGTACGATGGCGCCCGGGCAGATCAAGGACCTCAAGGAGAACCCGAAGGAGGGCATCGAACTCACCGAGGTGCCCGGCCTTGAGATCCGCTACCTCGGCTTCAACACCGAAGCCGCGCCCGTGAAGGACAAGGCGGTCCGCCAGGCCATCGCGTCTGTCGTCGACCGCGGCGAGATCGCCGCAAAGGTGTACGGCTCGACCGCCGAGCCGCTGTACTCGCTCATCCCGTCGAGCATCGCCTCACACACCAACTCCTTCTACAACAAGTACGGTGAGCCCAGCGGGGAGAAGGCCGAGCAGATCCTCACCGAGGCGGGCGTCGACACCCCGGTGAAGCTCACGCTGAACTACACCACCGACAAGTACGGAGCCGGCACGGAGAAGGAGTTCGAGGCGCTGCGCGACCAGCTCAACGCCTCCAAGCTCTTCGACGTCTCCATCAAGGGCGCCGAGTGGTCGGCGTTCCGCCAGGCCCAGAAGCGCGGCGACTACGCGGTCTACGGGCTCGGCTGGTTCCCTGACTTCCCGGACCCCGACAACTACACCGCGCCCTTCCTCGCCAAGGACAACTTCCTCAACTCCCCCTACGCCAACGACAAGGTGCGCGAGCTGATCCCGCAGTCGCGCCGTGAGGCGGACCGCGCCGCGGCGTCCTCGGCCTTCACCGAGATCCAGGAGATCGTCGCCACCGACGTCCCCGTGCTCCCGCTGTGGCAGGGCAAGCAGTATGTGGCCGCCCGAGGCAACGTCCGCGGCGTCGAATGGGTCCTCAACGCCAGCTCGGACCTCCAGCTGTGGGAGCTGAGCCGCGGCGGCGTCTGACCGGCCGCCCCCGGGCCCCGGCGGCGTCTGACCGGGCCGCCCCCGGCCACGTCGCCCACAGCCCGGCGTCCGCTCATGCGAACGGCCCTTGTCGGCAGATCACCTGCCGACAAGGGCCGTTCGCATGACCGGCCGGGCCCGCTCGCCCCGCTGCTGTGTTACCGCTCTACTGCGCGTCTACTGCGCGCCCGGGCGCACCAGGCCGCTCTCGTACGCGTACACCGCGGCCTGCACCCGGTCGCGCAGGCCCAGCTTGGTGAGCACATGGCCCACATGCGTCTTCACAGTGGTCTCGCTGACGAACAGATCGGCCGCGATCTCCGCGTTGGACAGGCCGCGCGCCACCAGCTTGAGGACCTCCACCTCACGCTCGGTCAGCGTGTTCAGCGTGTCGGGGACCGGCTCCTCGCCGGACGGCAGATGGTCCGCGTACTTGTCCAGCAGCCGGCGGGTGATGCTGGGCGCCAGCATCGCCTCGCCCGCCGCGACGACCCGGATGGCCTGCACCAGCTCCTGCGCGGGCGCGTCCTTGAGCAGAAAGCCGCTCGCCCCCGCCTTCAGCGCCTCCACCACATACTCATCGAGGTCAAAGGTGGTCAGCACCAGCACCTTCGCCGGACCGTCCCGGCCGGGCCCGGTGATCTGACGGGTCGCCTCCACACCGTCCATCCGCGGCATCCGGATGTCCATCAGCACCACATCGGGCTGCAGCGCCCGCACCTGATCGAGCGCCTGGAGGCCGTCCCCGGCCTCGCCGACGACCGCGATGTCCTGCTCCGCCTCCAGGATCATCCGGAAGCCGGTGCGCAGCAGCGGTTGATCGTCGACCAGTAGCACGCGGATAGCCACGGCAGCTCCTCACATCTAGACCGGGCCCATTCTGCCCTGATCATCCTCCGCCGACGCGGCCGGGGAAACGCTCAGCGGATAAACCGGGGGAGTGCCCCCGAATTCCGGACAGAACGACTGATGGTCGCACCAGCCGCACAGCTTCGTCGGCCGTGGCCGCCAGTCCCCCGTACGAGTGGCCCGGTCGATGGCCTCCCACAACGCCAGCAGCTTGCGCTCCATCCGCTCCAGATCGCCCGGCGCCGGGTCATAGGTGAGCACCTCGCCGCTGCCCAGATACACCAGCTGCAGCCGGCGCGGCAGCACCCGCTTCAGCCGCCAGATCACCAGGGCGTAGAACTTCATCTGGAACAGCGCGCCCTCGCTGTACTCCGGGCGCGGGGCCTTGCCGGTCTTGTAGTCGACCAGCCGCACCTCGCCCGTCGGCGCCACATCCACCCGGTCGATCACGCCGCGCAGCCGCAGCCCCGACTCCAGCTCGGTCTCCACGAACAGCTCACGCTCGGCCGGCTCCAGACGCGTCGGATCCTCCAGCGAGAACCACCGCTCGACCAGCTGTGCCGCCTCGCCCAGCCAGCGCGCCAGCCGCTCGCCCCGCGCATCCTCGGCGAACAGCTCGCCCAGCTCGGGCCGCTGAAGAAGCAGCCGGTCCCACTGCGCGGGAATCATGGCCTTGGCGCGCACCGCCGTGCGGTCCGCCGCCGGGTCGTCGAAGAGCCGCTCCAGCACCGCATGCACCAGCGTGCCCCGTGTCGCCGCCTCACTCGGCTTCTCGGGCAGCTTGTCGATCACCCGGAACCGGTACAGCAGGGGACACTGCATAAAGTCGCTCGCCCGCGAGGGCGACAGCGAATCGGGCCGCTGGGTCTCACTCATGACTCAAGACCCTACGGCCCGGCACTGACAGCGATCGGCATACCATCGACGACAGACCTCCGCGCACTGCATGATCGGGCGAATGGGCCGCGCGCCCGCGGCCGTCACCGACATCGTCGCAGTCGCGACCGCAACGAAGGGACCCCGTGAACCAGGACGACAGCAGCGGCGAGCGCCGGCGGCCGCAGTCCGAGAAAGCGGGCACAGCGGACTCCGGCGGCGTCAAGCCCCGACGCCCCGGCGGAGCCGGGGGCGGCATTCTCATGGGCCGCCCCTTCGGTGTGCCCGTCTATGTCGCCCCCAGCTGGTTCATCGTCGCCGCCCTGATCACCTGGGTCTTCGGCGGCCAGCTCGACCGGGTGCTGCCCGAGCTCGGCGGCTACCGCTATCTGGTCTCCCTGTTCTTCGCCGTCGCCTTCTACGCCTCCGTCCTCGTCCACGAACTGGCGCACACCGTGGCCGCGCTCCGCTACAAGCTGCCGGTGCGCCGTATCCAGCTCCAGTTCTTCGGCGGCGTCTCCGAGATCGAGAAGGAGACCGAGACGCCCGGCCGCGAATTCATCCTCGCCTTCGTCGGCCCGCTGCTCTCCCTCGTCCTGGCGGGCGTCTTCTACCTCGGCATGCAGGCCGTCGAACCGGGCACGGTCCCCGGCGTCCTGCTCGCCGGTCTGATGATCTCCAACCTGATCGTGGCCGCGTTCAATCTGCTGCCCGGGCTGCCGCTCGACGGCGGCCGGATGCTGCGCGCCGTCGTGTGGAAGATCACGGGCCGGCCGATGGCCGGCACCGTCGCCGCCGCCTGGGTCGGCCGGGCCCTCGCCGTCACCGTGCTGATCGGTCTCCCCCTGCTGACCCACACCGGCGCCCTCGGCAACGCCACCGAGGACATCGGCGGCATGGAGACCGTCACCGACGCCCTGCTGGCCGCGATCCTCGCCGCGATCATCTGGACCGGCGCAGGCAACAGCCTGCGCATGGCCCGGCTGCGGGAACACCTCCCCGAGCTGGAAGCCCGCACCCTGACCCGGCGGGCCGTGCCCGTCCAGGCCGACACCCCCCTCTCCGAGGCGCTGCGCCGCGCCAACGAGGCCGGCGCCCGCGCCCTCGTCGTGGTCGACGGCCACGGCGAGCCAACCGCCCTCGTCCGCGAGACCGCCATCGTCGCCGTGCCGGAGCACCGCCGCCCATGGGTGGCCGTCAGCGGCCTCGCCCAGGACCTCACCGACGGCATGAAGGTCTCCGCGGAGCTCGCGGGAGAGGCCCTCCTCGACCGGCTGCGGGCCTGGCCCGCGACCGAGTATCTGGTCCTGGAGGAGACCGGGGAGATCTACGGCGTCCTGTCCACGGCCGATGTGGAGCGGGCCTTCGTGCAGGCCATGGCGCGGCCCTCCACCTGACCGCGGGTACCCTGGTGCCATGTCCGAACCGACCGGTGCCGCCCGCCGTCGCGGGCCCTTCAAGGTCGGGGACCAGGTCCAGCTCACCGACCCCAAGGGACGCCACTACACGTTCACGCTCGAGGCCGGGAAGAACTTCCACACCCACAAGGGTTCCTTCCCGCACGACGAGCTGATCGGCGCTCCCGAGGGCAGTGTTGTCCGTACCACGGGAAACGTCGCCTACCTCGCGCTGCGCCCCCTGCTCCCCGACTATGTCCTGTCCATGCCCCGCGGAGCCGCGGTGGTCTACCCCAAGGACGCGGGGCAGATCCTCGCCTTCGCCGACATCTTCCCCGGCGCACGGGTGGTCGAGGCGGGTGTGGGCTCAGGCTCGCTCAGCGCCTTCCTGCTGCGCGCCATCGGCGACCAGGGCATGCTGCACTCCTATGAGCGGCGTGCCGACTTCGCCGAGATCGCCCAGCAGAACGTGGAACGCTACTTCGGCGGACCGCACCCGGCCTGGCAGCTCACCGTCGGCGACCTCCAGGACAACCTCAGCGACTCCGACGTCGACCGGGTCATCCTGGACATGCTTGCCCCCTGGGAGTGCCTGGACGCCGTCTCCAAGGCCCTCGTGCCCGGCGGCATCCTGTGCTGCTATGTGGCGACGACCACCCAGCTGGCGCGGACGGTGGAGTCCATCCGCGAGATCGGCTGCTTCGCCGAGCCGCAGCCCTGGGAGTCGATGATCCGCAACTGGCATGTGGAAGGGCTGGCCGTCCGCCCCGACCACCGGATGATCGGCCACACCGGCTTCCTGGTCACCGCACGCCGCCTCGCCGACGGGGTGGAGCCCCCGATGCGCCGCCGCCGCCCGGCGAAGGGCGCGTACGGCGAGGATTATGAAGGCCCCAACAAGGGCTGACGCCCGCACAGAGGGGGCTGACGCCACCTGACTCTCGCAACGCACTGACGCTGCCCCTCAGTTCCCGAATGACATCGGAGAACTGAGGGGCGGCGTCAGTGCGTTCGTAGGGCCTGATGCTTATCCAGCTGTTGCCGACCCTCCTGTTCCCGCCCGCTGTGACGTATGGCACGATGCTGGCCACCCCCACTGGCACAGCCTTCACAGGAGACCCCTCGCGTGCAGACCTCCGACCTCCCGGACCTCGCGCACACCCACGCCCGCCCAATGCACTGGCTCGCCACGGCGGCGGCGATGGCGGCGGTCGTGGCGGCCGCGGGCGTGCTGCAGCCGGATGCGGCAACCGCCTCGCAGGCCGGCGTTCAGCCGCGTACGGGCGCCGTGGCGGCCCCCGGACCAGCCCCGGACGTGGCCGCGGCAGAGCTGCCGCTTCAGTGCGGCGCCGTGGGGAGCGTGGTCACCGAGGAGGCGTCGGGAGACCTCGACGGCGACGGCAGCCCGGAGACCGTGGCGGCCGCCCGCTGTGACGCCGGCTCCGGCACCCCGCCCAGCGCGGTCTATGTGCTGACCGCGGGCCCGGGGGAGGCGTCGCGCGTCGTGGCGACGCTGCTGCGGCCCGCACAGGGGCAGAGCGTCGGCGAGCTCGCCGTCCGTGACGGCGCAGTCACCGCGACGCTCCTCGGCTACTCCTCCGCCGATGTGCCGAGCTGCTGCCCCGACCTGCGGGAGAAGGTCGAATGGCGCTGGCAGGGCGGGAAGTTCGTCCGCTCGCCCCAGGCCGCGGCGCTGAGTGTGTGATCCGTCACTCGGCGTCGGGTCCGTAGACCTCCACCCTGTCCGAAACCCGGCGTACGTGGATGCAGTCGCCCGGGCACTCCTTCGCGGAGTCCACGACGTCCCGCAGCAGCGGCAGCGGCACGGGAGTGGTCGCGCCGGGCTCCTGCAGCAGCTCGTCGTCCCCGCTCTTCACATAGGCGAGTCCGTCGATGTCGAGCTCGAAGACCTCGGGCGCGTACTGGGCGCAGATCCCGTCCCCCGTGCAGAGGTCCTGGTCGATCCACACCTCCAGAGCCTCGCCGCCGCCTTCGGTGGGGACCTCGTGCTGCGCGGTCATATCTCC
Source organism: Streptomyces sp. PR69 (assembly GCF_026420845.1). GTDB lineage: Bacteria > Actinomycetota > Actinomycetes > Streptomycetales > Streptomycetaceae > Streptomyces. The sequence goes on from NZ_JAOWCB010000046.1 coordinate 8,289, forward strand.
TGCCGTTTCCATCGCCGGTGACGCCAGGAGAAGCAAGTCGTGCCAGCCCTGACGGGTGTTGAACGCTTCGACGATACAACCGCCCGCTTTCCGATGTTGTTGGGTGGGTATTCCCCTGAGGTGAGGGAGAGCGCAAGGGTGAAGATCGGACACACCCCTACCGTCTTTGTGATCTAGGGGTTTCAATCACCCCCCGCCCAGGTAGGGTCAGGAAGCGTCCAGCTCCCCTTGGAGGAGGTGAGGACCGTGGCAGCCCACGACGACGACATCAACCGCGGCATCCGGCCGGGGCGGGGGTCTGAGGACCCAGCCGGCCAGGTTGCCTATCTCGAGCAGGAAATCGCCGTCCTGCGCCGCAAGCTCGCCGACTCTCCGCGTCATACGAGGATTCTCGAAGAGCGGATCGTCGAGCTGCAGACGAACCTGGCCGGCGTGTCCGCACAGAACGAGCGACTGGCGAACACGCTCCGTGAGGCCCGTGACCAGATCGTGGCCCTCAAGGAGGAGGTCGACCGGCTCGCGCAGCCGCCGGCCGGCTTCGGTGTCTTCCTGCAGGCGAACGAGGACGGCACATGCGACATCTTCACCGGGGGCCGCAAGCTCCGGGTGAACGTCAGCCCCAGCGTCGAGCTCGACGAGCTGCGGCGCGGCCAGGAAGTCATGCTCAACGAAGCGCTCAATGTGGTCGAGGCCATGGAGTTCGAGCGCGCCGGGGACATCGTCACTCTCAAGGAGATCCTTGAGGACGGTGAGCGCGCCCTGGTGATCGGGCACACCGACGAGGAGCGGGTGGTGAGGCTCGCCGAGCCGCTGCTGGACATCAACATCCGCCCCGGCGACGCCCTGCTGCTCGAACCGCGCTCCGGCTATGTCTACGAGGTGATCCCCAAGAGCGAGGTCGAAGAGCTCGTCCTGGAAGAGGTCCCGGACGTCGACTACGACAAGATCGGCGGTCTGGGCAACCAGATCGAGCTGATCCGCGACGCGGTCGAGCTGCCCTACCTCTACCCGGATCTCTTCAAGGAGCACGAACTGCGTCCGCCGAAGGGCATCCTGCTCTACGGCCCGCCGGGCTGCGGCAAGACGCTGATCGCGAAGGCCGTCGCCAACTCCCTTGCCAAGAAGGTCGCCGAGGTGACCGGCCAGCCCGCGGGGAAGAGCTACTTCCTCAACATCAAGGGCCCCGAGCTCCTCAACAAGTACGTCGGCGAGACCGAGCGGCATATCCGCCTCGTCTTCCAGCGCGCCCGGGAGAAGGCCGGCGAGGGCACCCCCGTCATCGTCTTCTTCGACGAGATGGAGTCGCTCTTCCGCACCCGCGGCTCCGGCGTCAGCTCGGACGTGGAGAACACCATCGTCCCGCAGCTGCTCGCCGAGATCGACGGCGTCGAGGGCCTGGAAAACGTGATCGTCATCGGCGCCTCCAACCGCGAGGACATGATCGACCCGGCGATCCTGCGGCCGGGCCGGCTCGACGTCAAGATCAAGATCGAGCGTCCGGACGCGGAGGCCGCCAAGGACATCTTCGGCAAGTACCTCACACCTTCGCTCCCACTGCACGCGGACGACCTCGCCGAGCACAGCGGATCGAAGGAAGTCGCTGCTCAGGCCATGATTCAGTCGGTCGTGGAGCAGATGTACGCGGAATCCGAGGAGAACCGCTTCCTCGAGGTCACCTATGCGAACGGCGACAAGGAAGTCCTCTACTTCAAGGACTTCAACTCCGGCGCCATGATCCAGAACATCGTGGACCGGGCCAAGAAGATGGCCATCAAGGCCTTCCTCGACCAGAACCAGAAGGGCATCCGGGTCTCCCACCTGCTCCAGGCGTGCGTGGACGAGTTCAAGGAGAACGAGGACCTGCCCAACACCACCAACCCGGACGACTGGGCCCGGATCTCCGGCAAGAAGGGTGAGCGGATCGTCTTCATCCGCACCCTCGTCACCGGAAAGCAGGGCGCGGACACCGGGCGCTCCATCGACACGGTGGCGAACACCGGTCAGTACCTGTAATACGCAACCCGGCTGCGGATGCCCGCCCGGCATCCGCAGCCGGTTGCTTTCCCGACAGCTCCGGGCACACCCGAGCAATTGACGGAATTGATCTCCCCACCAGCGCAGAGGCGTTCTAGGCTCGTCGGTACCGCCGCGTAGCGCAGTGCGGGGACGGGCACCGCACTGCGCCACCGGAGAGACCGCGGTACTTGAGCGCCGTTTCCACCAGGGAACGCCGCCGGGCAAGGAGGGCGCCGCATGACCGTACGGCGAGTAATGGGCATCGAGACGGAGTATGGAATCTCCGTCCCCGGCCACCCGAACGCCAATGCCATGCTCACCTCATCCCAGATCGTCAACGCCTACGCGGCGGCGATGCACCGGGCGCGCCGCGCCCGCTGGGACTTCGAGGAGGAGAATCCGCTGCGGGACGCCCGTGGCTTTGACCTCGCCCGCGAGGCCGCCGACGCCAGCCAGCTCACCGACGAGGACATCGGCCTGGCCAATGTGATTCTCACCAATGGCGCCCGGCTGTACGTGGACCACGCCCATCCGGAGTACAGCTCCCCGGAAGTGACCAATCCGCTGGACGCGGTCCTGTGGGACAAAGCCGGCGAGCGGATCATGGCCGAGGCGGCGGAGCGCGCCGCCCAGCTTCCCGGCGCCCAGCCGATCCACCTCTACAAGAACAACACCGACAACAAGGGCGCCTCCTATGGGACGCACGAGAACTACCTGATGAAGCGGGAGACCCCGTTCTCGGACATCGTGCGCCATCTGACGCCGTTCTTCGTCTCCCGGCAGGTGGTGACCGGCGCAGGACGGGTCGGAATCGGCCAGGACGGCCATGAGCACGGCTTCCAGATCAGTCAGCGCGCCGATTACTTCGAGGTGGAGGTCGGCCTGGAGACGACCCTCAAGCGCCCCATCATCAACACCCGCGACGAGCCGCACTCCGACGCCGAGAAGTACCGCAGGCTCCATGTGATCATCGGCGATGCGAACCTGTCGGAGATCTCGACCTATCTCAAGCTGGGCACGACCGCGCTGGTCCTGTCCATGATCGAGGACGGCTTTATCGCCGTCGACCTGGCCGTGGACCAGCCGGTGCGCACCCTGCACCAGATTTCCCACGACCCGGACCTGGGCCGTCTGATCACGCTCCGCAGCGGTCGCACACTCACCGCCGTCCAGTTGCAGATGGAGTACTTCGAGCTGGCGAGGAAGTATGTCGAGGAGCGTTTCGGGGCCGACGCCGACGAGCAGACCAAGGACGTCCTGGTCCGCTGGGAGGACACCCTCAACCGGCTGGAGAACAACCCGATGAGCCTCGCCGGGGAGCTGGACTGGATCGCCAAGCGGGAGCTTCTTGAGGGCTACCGCAGGCGCGACAGCCTCGACTGGGACGCCGCCCGGCTGCACCTGGTGGACCTGCAGTACGCGGACGTACGCCCCGACAAGGGGCTGTACAACCGTCTCGCGGCCCGCGGGAAGATGAAGCGGCTGCTCGTCGAGACCGACGTGGAACGGGCCGAGAGCAAGCCTCCTGAGGACACCCGGGCCTACTTCCGCGGCCGCTGTCTGGACCAGTACGCCGACGACGTGGCCGCGGCCTCCTGGGACTCGGTGATCTTCGACCTGCCCGGCCGTGACTCTCTGCAGCGCGTTCCCACCCTGGAGCCGCTGCGGGGCACCCGGAACCACGTCAAAGAGCTGCTGGACCGCTGCCGCACCGCGGAGGACCTGGTCCGGGTGCTGTCCGGCGGCTGAAATACCTCCCGGCCGGGAATCATGGGAGTGGTGCCCGGATGTTGTAGCAACTGCAGGGCCGATGTCAGACCCGGCTTGTAGGGTCTGATCTTGACAGACGGACCCAACCGAGCGGGCCGATTCGAGCGGGGTGAGGGATATGGCGACCAAGGACACCGGCGGCGGACAGCAGAAGGCCGCGCGCTCTACGGAGGAGGTCGACGAGCAGGCGCAGGACGCGCAGGCTGCGGAGGACCTCAAGGAGCGCCAGGAGAAGCTGAGCGACGACGTCGACTCGGTGCTGGATGAAATCGACGACGTCCTTGAGGAGAATGCTGAGGACTTCGTGCGGTCATTCGTCCAGAAGGGCGGCCAGTAGGTTGACCTGACCTTCGAATCGAAGGTTGTCGAGGGGGTGGGGTTGATCGAGAGCGGTACCCGAAGCGCCGCTCGCGGTGTAGGGAGCGCAGGCCGCTGGGAGCCTTCGCGGGGAGCGGATCAGCTCGCCGCGGGCTGCGGGCCTCCTGCCCGAAGAGAGTCCGGCCGCGTGCGCAGGCGCCCGCGGGGCGTCCGTTCTGCCGGAGCTGCGCGGAGGCCAGCAGGCCGCAGAGCGAGCGGCATCACAGAGGCCGTGCGGGACGAGATGGCCCTCACGCACCGGTGTCTGTGTGATCCGTCCGTCTGCTCCGGCAGTGCATGTGGATCACTGCCATGAGACGGGTAGGGTCCGTGGCGTACTGTGCTTCAACTGCAATTCGGCCATCGGCAAGTTGGGAGACGATCCCGACGCTGTCCGCCGGGCTGCCGCCTATTCGGAAGGAAACGCGTGGAAGCCAACACTCGTAGCACCGGGCGTCTGCCGGCTGCCTTCCTGACGCCTGGCTCGTCCTCGTTCATGGACTTTCTGGGCGAGCACGCCCCCGACCTGCTGCCCGGAAAGCGCTCTCTGCCGCCCGTGCAGGGCGTCGTCGAGGCGCCGCACGGCACGACCATCGTCGCCGCGACGTTCCCCGGCGGCGTGGTGCTCGCCGGCGACCGCAGGGCCACGATGGGCAACATGATCGCCCAGCGCGACATCGAGAAGGTCTTCCCGGCCGACGAGTACTCGGCCGTGGGCATCGCGGGCACCGCCGGCCTCGCGGTGGAGATGGTCAAGCTCTTCCAGCTTGAGCTGGAGCACTTCGAGAAGGTCGAAGGCGCCCAGCTCTCCCTGGAGGGCAAGGCCAACCGCCTCTCCACAATGATCCGCAGCAACCTCGGCATGGCCATGCAGGGCCTGGCCGTGGTGCCGCTCTTCGCCGGCTGGGACGTCGACCGGGAGAAGGGCCGCATCTTCTCGTACGACGTCACCGGGGGCCGCTCCGAGGAGCACGGCTACGCGGCGACCGGCTCCGGCTCCCTGTTCGCCCGCGGCGCGATGAAGAAGCTCTACCGCGAGGACCTGACAGAGCAGCAGGCCATCACCCTGGTCGTGCAGGCGCTGTACGACGCGGCCGACGACGACTCGGCGACCGGCGGGCCCGATGTGGCGCGGCGCATCTACCCGATCGTCACCATCATCACCGACGAGGGCTTCCGCAGGCTCACCGAGGCGGAGTCCTCCGACACCGCCCGCTCGATCCTGGAGCGCCGCCTTGAACAGCCCGACGGCCCGCGTGCCGCGCTGCTCTGATCCACACCTCACTGACAGAAAGGGACGGATAGCCGGTGACGACGCCGTTCTATGTCTCGCCCGCACAGGCCATGCAGGACCGGGCGGAATACGCCCGGAAGGGCATCGCCCGAGGCCGCAGCCTGGTCGTGATGCAGTATGCCGACGGCATTGTCTTCGTCGGCGAGAACCCGTCCCGCGCGCTGCACAAATTCAGCGAGATCTATGACCGGATCGGCTTCGCCGCGGCCGGTAAGTACAACGAGTACGAGAATCTGCGCATCGGCGGGGTCCGCTATGCGGATCTGCGGGGCTACACCTATGACCGCGACGATGTGACCGCCCGCGGCCTGGCCAATGTCTACGCCCAGACGCTGGGCACGATCTTCTCCAGCGCGGCCGAGAAGCCGTACGAGGTCGAGCTGGTCGTCGCCGAGGTGGGCGAGACGCCCGAAGGAGACCAGATCTACCGGCTGCCGCACGACGGCTCGATCGTGGACGAGCACGGCTCGGTCGCGGTCGGCGGCAACGCGGAGCAGATCAGCAGCTTCCTCGACCAGCGCCATCGGGACGGGATGTCGCTGGCGGAGGCGCTGAGGCTGGCGGTGCAGGCGCTGTCCAACCAGTCCAACGGCACGGAGCGGGAGATTCCGGCGGACCGGCTGGAGGTGGCGGTGCTGGACCGTACGCGGCCGCAGCAGCGGAAGTTCAAGCGGATCGTGGGGCGTCAGCTGGCGCGGTTGCTGGAGGCGGAGGTGCCGGCGTCCACCCCCACGGACACGCCTTCCGACGAGGAGCCGGGGGAGTAGCCCCCGGCGCCCCCCGTCGGCGGGGCCCGTGCATGCGGCCTTCCGCGCGGCGCGGGCTCATGGGCGGTCGCGCCCTCCGTTCCTGCCGTCCCCCGGGACCCGGGCGGGTCCCTCTCCCCCCTACGCCCTGAGGGCGTGGGGAGACCCCCCACGTTTCCAGTGCCCCGCCGGGCGCTGCGCCGGGGGGTGCCGTTGCCGTCCATGCGGCATGCCCGGGGCCCGGGCAGGTGCTTGTCCCACCCTTCTGCCCGTTTCCAGCACCCCGCCAGGCGCGGGTGAGGAGAGACCCGCGCCCTGTCGGGTGCGGGACGCCGGGGGAACCGGCCCGTCAGGTTTGGAGGGGCCGTGCAGGGGCGCCCCCGCAGAGGACCGGCGGCAAAACCCGGCCCACCCCGACAAGACGGCTCACGCCGCCGGCCCGCGGGGGCCCGGGGCTTACTCCGGGGGTGGGGCCGTTGATGCGCGGGGGATCAGGGTGACCGGGAGGTCGGGGGCCTCGAAGTCCCGGGCTTCGAGTACGGCGAGCAGCGCCGCCATGCCCTGCTCACCCACCCGCTCCGCCGGCAGCCGCACCGTCGTCAGCTCCGGCTCCACCGCCGTCGCCAGCGCCAGGTCGTCGAAGCCCGTGACCGACACATCGTCCGGGACCCGCCGCCCCAGCCGCCGTACGGCCTTGCACGCGCCGGCGGCCAGGATGTCGTCGTCGCAGACAAGAGCGGTGGCGTCGCCCCCCGTACCCCCCGTACCGAGCGTTTCAGCGGACCTGAGGGCCCGCTCCGCCGCTTCCCGCGCCGCATCGGCGTTCAGCGGCGCGGAGACCGTCCGCAGCGAGGTGCCGGGCACAGCGCGCAGCGCCTCCCGCAGCGCTCGCGCCCGTACCTCGAAGGTCCAGGACGGGACCGCCGACGCCAGATGGACGAAGCGGCGGTGGCCCAGGCCCAGCAGATGGGCCGCGACCTGGCGCATGCCGTCCGCGATGTCCACGTTCACATGCGCCGCCGCGGCCGGATCGGCGGGGTCGCTGTCGAGCATCACCAGCGGCAGGCCCGTGCCCCGGATCGCCGCCAGCGCCCGCGCGGCCATGGACGAGGCGATCACCCCGTCCAGGGCCGCCCGCGCCGAGGCGAAGGGGTCCCTCGCCGGGCTCACGCCCTCCGGCGAGGGGTAGAGCACCACGCCGAAGCCGTGCTCGGCCGCCACACCCGCCGCGCCCGTGTAGACGCGGGCGAAGAACTCGTTCGTCAGCGCAGGCACCACGAGCAGCGCTGTCCGGGTGCGGCCCAGCCGCAGATGACGGGCCGCGAGATTCGGGCGGTAGCCCAGTTCCCGGGCCGTGTCCCGCACCAGGCCCGCGGTCCGCTCCGAGACCCGGCCGCGCCACTTGTCCCCGAGGACCAGCGACACCGTGGCCTGAGAGACCCCCGCGGCCTGGGCCACGTCCCGGCTGGTGGGCCGGTGTGCCATCGATCCGTCCTCCTCACCGGGTGCCTCACTGGACCCCCGGGTTGCCGACATGGTACGTATGAGCCATACGTTATACGTAACACGATCACCATGACGGACGACGAAGGGCGACACATGGCCGCCGGGTACGCCGACATACTCAGGGCCCCGCACGCCGCCAGGCTGCTCGCGGGGACGCTCGTCGGCCGGCTCCCGAACGCCACGGGGCATATCGCGATCGTGCTCTTCACCCGCGCGGAGGGCGGCAGCTACACCCTCGCCGGGGCGCTCGCCGCCGTATACGGGCTGGCCACCGCGGTGGGGCAGCCCCTGCTCGGCCGCGCCGTGGATCTGTGCGGACAGCCCCGCGTCCAGTTCCCCGCCGCCGTCGTCTCGGCGCTCGGAATGCTGCTGCTGGCCGTCGCAGGCGTCGCCTCCCTCCCGCTCGCCTACGCGGCCGTGGCGGTCGCGGGCCTGTTCACCCCGCCGCTGGAGGGCGGTCTGCGCGCCCTGTGGCCCAGCGTGCTCGACGACCGCGAGGACCGGGTCCACCGGGCGTACGCCATGGACGCGGTCGCGCAGGAGATCATGTTCACCGTCGGCCCGCTGCTGGTGACGCTCCTGGTGGCGCTCGCCTCGCCCGCCGCCGCCCTGCTCGTCATCAACGCGGTCGGTGTGCTCGGCGCCCTCTCGGTCGTCCTCTCCGAACCCTCCCGCGCCTGGCGCAGCGCCCCCCGCGAGGCGCACTGGCTGGGCGCACTCCGCTCGCCCGGGCTGCTCGCGCTGCTCGGGTCCTTCTTCTTCGTGGGGCTCGCGCTGGGGTCGATCACCGTCGCGGGCGTGGCCTACGCCGACGACCACGGCAGCCAGGCCGTCTACGGCTGGCTGATGGCCGCGCTCGGCCTCGGCGCCCTGGCCGGCGGTGTCTACTACGGCGCCCGCCAGTGGGCGGGCCCGGCCGAGCGGCGGCTGCGCTTCATCGTCGCCCTCCTCGCGCTCGGCTATCTCCCGCTGGTCCTCACCCCCGCCCCGCTCGCCATGACCGGGCTCGCCGCGCTCGCCGGTCTCTTTCTCGCCCCGGCCATCGCCTGCGCCTTCATCGTCGTCGACCGCCATGCCCCGCGCGGCACGGTCACCGAGGCATTCTCCTGGCTGGTCACCACCTTCGGCGTGGGCGCGGCCGTCGGCACGGCCGCAGCGGGACCGGCCGTCGAGCTGGGCGGCACGGCGTGGGGTTTCGCCGTCGCCGGCGCCGGAGGCATCGCCGCCCTGCTGGTTCTGACGGCCACTCAGCAGGTGCTCGCGGCTCCCGCCCGTGCGAAGGACCGTGCGGGCCCTGTCGCAGGCTCAGCCGAAAATGATCGCAGCGGGGCGGCCGAACCCGGTTTCAGCACAGGCTGTGAGGCGTAATGTTCAGTCATGGACCGCCGCATTTTCGGGCTGGAGAACGAGTACGGCGTCACATGCACGTTCAGGGGACAGCGCCGACTGTCTCCTGACGAAGTGGCGCGGTACCTCTTCCGCCGTGTCGTGTCATGGGGCCGCAGCAGCAATGTCTTCCTGCGGAATGGCGCCCGGCTGTATCTCGACGTGGGCTCGCATCCGGAATACGCCACGCCAGAGTGTGACAATGTGACCGAACTGGTCACCCACGACAAAGCGGGCGAGCGTATTCTCGAAGGCCTGCTCGTCGACGCGGAGCGCCGTCTGCACGAGGAGGGAATCGCGGGCGACGTCTATCTCTTCAAGAACAACACCGACTCGGCGGGAAACTCCTACGGCTGCCATGAGAACTATCTCGTGGCACGCCATGGCGAGTTCTCCCGGCTGGCGGACATCCTGATCCCCTTCCTCGTCACCCGCCAGCTGCTGTGCGGCGCGGGCAAGGTGCTGCAGACCCCGCGCGGCGCGGTCTACTGCGTCAGCCAGCGCGCCGAGCACATCTGGGAGGGCGTCAGCTCAGCCACCACCCGCTCCCGCCCCATCATCAACACCCGCGACGAGCCCCACGCGGACGCCGAGCGCTACCGCCGCCTCCATGTCATCGTCGGCGACTCGAATATGTCGGAGACGACGATGCTGCTCAAGGTCGGCGCGACCGACCTGGTGCTGCGCATGATCGAGGCGGGCACGGTGATGCGCGACCTCACGCTGGAGAACCCCATCCGGGCCATCCGCGAGGTGAGCCATGACATCACCGGGCAGCGCAAGGTGCGCCTGGCCAGCGGACGTGAGGCATCGGCCCTGGAGGTGCAGCGGGAGTACTACGAGAAGGCCGTGGACTTCGTCGACCGGCGCGGCATCCGCACGGGCATGGTCGAGCAGGTGATAGAGCTCTGGGGCCGCACCCTGGAGGCCATCGAGTCCGAGGATCTCGACCGCATCGGCACCGAGATCGACTGGGTGATGAAGTACAAGCTCCTTGAGCGGTACCGCGCCAAGCACAACATGACCATGTCGCATCCCCGGGTCGCCCAGATAGACCTCGCGTACCACGACATCCACCGCCAGCGGGGCCTCTACTACCTGCTGGAACGCAAGGGGCAGGCGGCCCGGATCTGCAACGACCTCAAGATCTTCGAGGGCAAGTCGGTGCCCCCGCAGACCACCCGGGCGCGGCTGCGCGGCGACTTCATCCGCAGGGCGCAGGAGCAGCGCCGGGACTTCACCGTGGACTGGGTACACCTCAAGCTCAATGACCAGGCACAGCGGACCGTGCTGTGCAAGGACCCCTTCCGGTCGGTCGACGACCGGGTGGAAAAGCTGATCGCAGGGATGTAGGGCCGGCCGCGTCAGCCGGGCGGCGGCAGGGAACGCCCATCGGGCCCCGTGCGTTTCTCGTGCGGGGCCTTTGGCACGCCATAGAGTGTCGGGCACCTAAATCGCCGACTGAGATCTGAGGAACACGTGCGCCGACTTGCCGGCCTGATCGTCGTCCCGCTGCTTCTGCTGACAGCTGCTTGCGGCAACGACACGGGCTCCGACTCCGCCCCGTCCAAGAACGGACTGCCCGCGATCACCGCCGGCGCCAAGTTCGGCGAGAAGCCGACCCTCGCCAAGGGCGAGGGCGACCCGCCGAAGGAACTGAAGGCCGACGTCATCAGCGAGGGCGACGGCGCAAAGGTCAAGGACGGCGACTACATCGAGGTCAACTATCTGGGCCAGGCCTGGGACTCCGACGAGCCCTTCGACAACAGCTTCGACCGGGGGGAGCCGTTCGGGCTCACCCTGGGCGCCGGCCAGGTCATCAAGGGCTGGGACGAGGGGCTGAAGGGCCAGAAGGTCGGCAGCCGGGTCGAGATCGGCATTCCGCCGGAGCTGGGCTACGGGGAGCAGGGCCAGGGCGACATCAAGCCCAACGCCACCCTCGTCTTTGTCGTCGATGTGCTGAAGTCCACCTCGGTCCCCAAGGCCGCCGAGGGCGCAGAGGCAGCGCAGGACGACGCCGCTCTGCCGAAGGTGGGCGTGAACGCCGACGGCAAGGCCCCCAAGATCACCATCCCCAAGACCGACCCGCCGAAGAAGCTCGTCTCCAACTACATCCTGGAGAGCGACGGCGCGGAGGTCACCGCCAAGGACACGGTGATCGTGGCCTATGAGGCCTACCTGTGGAAGGACGCCAAGAAGTTCGACAGCACCTATGCGGTGGGCAGGAATCAGACCCTGCCCCCGCTGGAGCAGATCTCGCTCAAGGGCCTCAAGGACGGACTCACAGGCAAGAAGATCGGCAGCCGGGTGCTGCTCGTCATCCCGCCGGACCAGGCCTTCGGCGAGCAGGAGCAGCAGGGCGTTCCGAAGAACTCCACGCTGGTCTTCTCCGTGGACATCCTCGCGAAGGCGTAAGCCGCGAAGGTGTAAGACTGTCCCTTTGCCCCGTTCACGATATTGAGGAGCAGTTCAGTGAACATCGACAAGCCCGAGATCGACTTCCCGGACGGGCCGGCCCCGGCTGACCTGGAGATCGTCGACATCTGGGAGGGCGACGGGCCGGAGGCCAAGGCGGGCGACACCGTCAAGGTCCACTATGTGGGCGTGGCCTTCTCCACGGGCGAGGAGTTCGACGCGTCCTGGAACCGCGGCACGCCGCTGCAGTTCCAGCTGGGCGCGGGCCAGGTCATCGCGGGCTGGGACCGGGGCGTGCAGGGCATGAAGGTCGGCGGCCGCCGCAAGCTGACCATCCCGGCCCACCTCGCCTACGGCGACCGCGGCGCGGGCGGCGGCCGGATCGCCCCCGGCGAGACGCTGATCTTTGTCTGCGATCTGGTCTCCGTCTGAGTCTGACTGAATCGCGTCCGTTTCCGGACGGTTTCATAGGGTAACGAGGGCCCATGCCTGGGGGCATGGGCCCTCGGCTTGGGTCCGCACACCCCGGAGCGGTACGGTCAACAGGCGGAAGCGACTCGGTCGGACCGATCTGTCGGATCGTCTGAAGATCAAAAAGAGGTGCGGGGCGTCGATGGCCATTGCCAAGGCCGAGCGGCTGATGAATCTGGCGCTGTGCCTGCTGGGGACGCGCCGGCCGCTGAGCAAGCGTGAGCTGCGCGGCTCCATCGAGGCCTATCTTGAAGCCGGCTCCGATGAGTCCTTCAATCGCATGTTCGAGCGCGACAAGGACGATCTGCGCGAACTCGGGCTGGTCATCGAGACGGTGGAGAACCTCGACGGCGAGACCGGCTATCTGGCCCGCCGCGACTCCAACCGGCTGCCGCCCATCACGCTCGACGCCGAGGAGGCCGCGGCCCTGGGCCTGGCGGCCAAGGTCTGGCAGCAGGCCCGGCTCGCCGGGGCGGCCAGCGGCGCGCTGCAGAAGCTCCGCGCGGCCGGCATGCCGGAGGCGGAGGATGCGTACGAGGCCCAGCACAGCGCCCTCGAACCGCGCATCCCGGTGCATGAGGCGGCCTTCGAGCCCCTGATGCTGGCCTGTCGCGACCGCCGCCCCGTGCTCTTCGAGTACCGCAAGGCGAACGCGGCCCGCCCCGAGCAGCGCCATGTGGAGCCCTGGGCGCTGGAGTGCTGGCGCGGCCACTGGTATCTCGCCGGCTTCGACCGGGACCGCGGTGCGGAACGCGTCTTCCGGCTCTCCCGCATCACCGGCCGCGTCCGCTCGCGCGCGGGGGCCTTCACCGCGCCCGTGCCCGATGTCGTGACCGTACGGGAGACCGTGGAGACCTGGGCGGGGGAGACCGCCACCCGCACCGCGCGCATCCGGCTCCGTGCCGGCTGCGGCTACCCGCTGCGCGCCCGGGCCCGCTCCGTCCGGGAACTCGGCGACGGCTGGGATGAGTTGGAGATTCCATACGGCCACGGCCTGGACGCCTGGCTGGTGGAGTTCGGCCCGGACGTCGTCGTACTGGAGCCCGCCGATCTGCGGGCCGATGTGGTGGACCGGCTGCGCGCCGTGGCCAAAGGCTGAGGGGGAATCGCAGACCATGGCCGCGAACGCCATTGACCAGACCCGGCGGATGCTCTCGCTGGTGACCTATCTGCGGGAGCGCCCCGGTGCGCGCATCGGCGACGTCGCCCGCGCCTTCGGGATCAGCGAGGACGAGCTGATCTCCGACCTCGATGTGCTGCCGATGTGCGGCACGAGCTTCCGCGGCGGCGATCTGCTGGACATCGACACGGACGGCGACCGGATCTGGTGGCGGAATCCGGACGCCTCCGGCGAAAGCACGGCGGAGCCGCTGCGGCTCGCCGCGGACGAGGCGACCGCCCTGCTGGTGGCCGCGCGTGCCGTCGCCACCCTGCCGGGGCTGCGCGAGAGCGACCGCGAGGCGCTGCTGCGGGCCACCGCCAAACTGGAGGCCGCGGCGGGCGAGGCGGCCGGGGCGAGCGCGCGCCTTTCGGTCACGTTCGAGTCCGAGGGCGGAGTCTTCGCCGATGTCGACCGGGCCATCTCGGAGCGCCGCCGCCTGTGGCTGAGGTACTACTCACCGGCCCGCGACGAGCTCACGGAGCGCGAGGTCGACCCCATCAGGCTCTTCGCCGTCGGCCACACCTATATGGAGGCCTGGTGCCGGCTCTCCGAGGCGCGCCGCACCTTCCGGCTCGACCGGGTGGCCGAGATCAGGCTCCTCGACGCACCGGCCGCGGCGCCCGAGATCGAGCTGCGGGACCTGTCCGAGGGCCTGGTCCAGCCGTCCGCGGACGACCCCGAGGTGGTGGTCGAGGTCGGCCCCGGCGGACGCTGGGTCGCCGAGTACTACCCGCACGACAGCGCGGAGGAGCTGCCCGACGGCGGCCTGCGCATCACCCTGCGCACACCGGTGCCCGCCTCCCTGCGGCGGCTGGCGCTGCGGCTCGGCAGGGACGGGCGGATCGTCTCCCCCCAGGACCTGGCCGCCAGCGCCCGCGACGCCGCGCGGGACGCCCTCGCGGCCTACGGCGAACGATGACACGTGTCCGTACCCCCGCCCCCGGTGAGGAAGCGATCACGGACGCCCGGCCGTCCGCCGAGGGCGGGCCGGTATGTCGGGTACGTCGGGTAACTCGGTGACAAGGAGCTCAGCGTCAATGTCTCTGCTGCCAGGAATCGCCGCCCAGCCGGGCCCCGCGGATGTCGCGGCACCCGTGCGGCCCGTGGTCTTCAAGGCCGCGTGTCCCGAGTGCCGCGGCTGCTTCGAGCTGGCGGCGGGGGCGCTGCGGCTGGCCATCGGCGCCAGCCGGAAGACCACCTTCTACTCCTTCACCTGCCCCGAGTGCGGTCAGGCCGTCCGCAAGCCGGCCGGGGAGCGCATCGTCGAGCTGCTCACCGGCGGCGGGGTGCGGACCCTGCGGCTCCACTCGACCGTCTAGCCTTCCTGCTGTCGCTCCGCCGTTCTGCCGCCCTGTCGCCCTGCCATTCCGTTCATTCTGTCGTTTCGCAGTCTCGTCATTCCGCCGTCCGTCCAGAGGGGTCCGGTTCCAGCGCATGTTCTGGCCCATGCTCGCCATCGCCCTTGGCTTCCTTGGGGTCGCCGTGCTCGGCGTCCTCGGCATCCGCGTCTTCGTCGAAGCCCAGCGTCTTGGCCGTGAAGTCGCCCGTACCGCAGAACGGATCAACCAGGCCGCGGAGGACCTGGAGCGGGCCGCGACGGGGCTGGCCAGGACCGAGTGACCGCTGCTCGCGCCCGTGCGCTATGGCCCCCGCGGGTACGCGCGGGGATTGCCGGACGTTTACTCGCGAGGGTTACGATGACTGTTCGTGCGCACGGTGAACTCCCCTCCACGCGCACCTGCCGATCGCTATTCATATGACCTCAGGTCAGAAGGTAGGCAAATCATGGGTCAGGTTGGTGTCTGGCAGCTGGTCATCATCCTCGGGATCGTCGTGCTTCTTTTCGGAGCGAAGAAGCTGCCCGAGATGGCGCGCTCGCTGGGCAAGTCCGCCCGGATTCTGAAGAGCGAGGCCGCCGCCATGAAGAACGACGGTCCTGCCGCGGACGACGCCCAGAGGGGTTCCGGCGCCGCGGAGCAGACCGTCGCCCCCAAGACCATCCAGGCGGCGCCCGGCGATGTGACCTCCGCTCGGCCTGTCGAGGAGACCAAGCGCACCTCCCAGGGCTGAGCCCCCGGATCATCACCACAGGCAAGCGGCGGTCGTCCGGTCGGGCGGCTGCCCCCGAGATGAGGACGTGGGTTGCTCAAGTCTGCCCGCAAGAAGGCGAAGGACCCCGAGGGGCGGATGCCTCTGGTCGAGCATCTGCGAGAGCTGCGTAACCGGCTGGTCAAGGCGCTGCTGGCCATCGTTCCGCTGACCGTCGTCGCGCTGTTCTTCGCCAAGGACATCGCCGAATTCCTGAGCGCCCCCGTGCCCCGGTGCCTCAGCGAGCAGGATCCTGCCGCGCAGGCCGGGAAGTGCGCCGTGCTCTCCCAGATCGGCATCACGTCCCCGTTCACCACCTATGTCAAGGTGGCCATCATGGCCGCGCTGGTGGCGGCCGCGCCCGTGTGGCTCTACCAGCTGTGGGCCTTCATCGCCCCCGGACTGCACAAGAACGAGAAGAAGTACGCGCTGTCCACGGTCGCGGTGGGCACCCCGCTTTTCCTCCTCGGCGGCTATCTGGCCTACTGGATTCTGCCGCACGCCGTCCCCGTGATGCTGAGCTTCAGCGTCGAGGGCTCGGTCAACTACATCACCGTCGACGACATGATCGGCATGTCCGTCAAGCTCGTGCTCGCCTTCGGTCTGGCCTTCCAGCTGCCGCTGCTGCTCGCCCTGCTCAACGCGGGCGGTGTGATCAGCGGAGCGCGGATGCTGGGGTGGTGGCGCGGCATGGTGATGGGCATCGCCGTGTTCTCGGCGCTCGTCACGCCCACAGATCCGCTGTCCATGATCGCTCTCGCGGTGCCGATGACCGCCCTCTACTTCGGAGCCGTCGGGTTCGCGCTGCTCAACGACCGCCGCAAGGGTCTGCGACAGGGACCGGAGCTGAGCGACGACGAGGCGTCCGATCTTGATCTGGCACCGGAGGCCGTGGGTCCCGCTGAGCCCGTCTCCGCCGCCCGGGCGCTGCCCGAGCAGGCGAGCGGGGAGAGCGACGGCACTCGTGCACACCGGGTGAACGGCTACGACGACATCACCTGACCGGTCAGGGTCCGCGGGGGCGCGGCAGCCCGAGCCCGCCCCCGTAACCACCGGTCGGATAAAGATCGCGCCTGCTGTCAGAGGCGGCGGGTAGGCTCGAAGACAAGATGACCGAGGACCTCTCACCTGCCGAGCGCTATGCGGCGGCCCGCCTGAGGGCTGCCGAGGAGGCCACAGCTCTGGCCCCCTTCCGCGCGATGTACGAGTTCGCTCTGGACCCGTTCCAGATAGACGCCTGCAATGCGCTGGAGGCGGGCAAGGGCGTGCTCGTCGCCGCGCCCACCGGCTCCGGCAAGACCATCGTCGGCGAGTTCGCCGTCCACCTGGCCCTGGAGCAGGGCCGCAAATGCTTCTACACCACGCCCATCAAGGCGCTGTCCAACCAGAAGTACGCCGATCTGTGCAAGCGGTACGGCCCGGGGAAGGTCGGCCTGCTGACCGGCGACAACAGCGTCAACTCCGAGGCCCCGGTGGTCGTGATGACCACCGAAGTGCTGCGCAACATGCTCTACGCGGGCTCGCAGTCGCTCCTCGGGCTCGGCTATGTGGTGATGGACGAGGTGCACTACCTCTCCGACCGGTTCCGCGGAGCCGTCTGGGAGGAAGTGATCATTCACCTTCCCGAGTCGGTGACGCTGGTGTCACTGTCCGCCACCGTGTCCAACGCCGAGGAGTTCGGCGACTGGCTGGACACCGTCCGGGGCGACACCGAGGTCATCGTCTCCGAGGACCGGCCCGTGCCGCTGTGGCAGCACGTCCTGGCCGGCCGGCGGATGTACGACCTCTTCGAGGAGGAGACCGACCACGGCGGGCGCGGCGTCGCCCGGCGCGAGGTCAACCCCGACCTGGTGCGGCTGGCCCGGATGGAGAACCAGCGCACGTACAACCCCCGCGACCGCCGCCGCGGCAAGATGGTGCGCGAGGCCGACCGCGAGCGGGAGCGCAGACAGCGCAGCAGGATCTGGACGCCGGGGCGGCCCGAGGTCATCGAGCGCCTCGACGCGGAAGGGCTGCTGCCCGCCATCACCTTCATCTTCAGCCGGGCCGGCTGCGAGGCCGCCGTGCAGCAGTGCCTGTACGCGGGACTGCGGCTCAACGACGAGGACGCACGACGGCGCGTGCGGGAGATCGTCGAGGAGCGCACCGCGACCATCCCCGGCGAAGATCTGCACGTCCTGGGCTACTACGAGTGGCTCGAAGGGCTGGAGCGCGGCATCGCCGCCCACCACGCGGGCATGCTGCCGACCTTCAAGGAGGTCGTCGAGGAGCTCTTCGTACGCGGCCTGGTGAAGGCGGTGTTCGCCACCGAGACGCTGGCGCTCGGCATCAACATGCCCGCCCGGACGGTGGTGTTGGAGAAGCTCGTCAAGTGGAACGGCGAGCAGCACGCCGACATCACGCCCGGCGAGTACACGCAGCTGACGGGGCGGGCCGGGCGCCGCGGCATCGACGTCGAGGGGCATGCGGTGGTGCTGTGGCAGCGGGCCATGGACCCGGCGGCGCTCGCCGGGCTCGCGGGCACCCGCACCTATCCGCTGCGCTCCAGCTTCAAACCGTCGTACAACATGGCGGTCAATCTGGTCGAGCAGTTCGGCAGGCACCGCTCACGGGAACTGCTGGAGAGGTCCTTCGCGCAGTTCCAGGCGGACAAGTCCGTCGTCGGCATCTCCCGACAGGTGCAGCGCAACGAAGAGGGCCTCCAGGGCTACCGCGAGGGCATGACCTGCCATCTGGGGGACTTCGAGGAGTACGCGCAGCTGCGCCGCGACCTCAAGGACCGGGAGACCGAGCTGGCCAAGCAGGGCGCGGCCCAGCGCAGGGCCGCGGCCGCCGCAGCGCTGGAAAAGCTCAAGCCCGGCGACGTCATCCATGTGCCGACGGGCAAGTTCGCCGGGCTGGCCCTGGTGCTGGACCCCGGCCTTGCCGCGGGACGGACCAACGGCCACCGGGGGTTCGAGCACCACGACGGCCCACGGCCGCTGGTCCTGACCGCGGAGCGGCAGGTCAAGCGGCTGGCGTCGATCGACTTCCCGGTGCCCGTGGAACCGCTGGAGCGGATGCGCATCCCCAGGTCCTTCAACCCGCGCTCACCGCAGTCCCGCAGGGATCTGGCGTCCGCGCTGCGCACCAAGGCCGGGCACATCACCCCCGAGCGGCACCGCAGAGAGCGCGCCGCGGCGGCCGACGACCGGGAGATCGCCCGGCTCCGCGCGGCGCTGCGGGCGCACCCCTGCCATGGGTGCGACGAGCGGGAGGACCATGCGCGGTGGGCCGAGCGCTATCACCGGCTGCAGCGCGACACCCGGCAGCTGGAGCGGCGTATCGAGGGCCGCACCAACACCATCGCCCGCACCTTCGACCGGATCGTGGCGCTGCTGACCGAGCTGGACTATCTGCGCGGCGACGAGGTGACGGAGCACGGCAAGCGGCTCGCCCGGCTGTACGGAGAGCTGGACCTGCTGGCGAGCGAATGCCTGCGCGAGCGTGTGTGGGAGGGGCTGAGCCCGGCCGAACTGGCCGCGTGCGTCTCCGCGTTGGTCTATGAGGCACGGCAGGCGGACGACGCGCTGCCGCCGAAGGTCCCCGGCGGGAAGGCGAAGGCCGCGCTGGGCGAGATGGTGCGGATCTGGGGCCGTCTGGACGCGCTGGAGGAAGAGTTCCGCATCAACCAGACGGAGGGCGTGGGCCAGCGGGAGCCGGACCTCGGCTTCGCCTGGGCGGCGCACCAGTGGGCGTCCGACCGCAGCCTGGACGAGGTGCTCCGCGAGGCGGAGATGCCGGCGGGCGACTTCGTTCGCTGGTGCAAGCAGGTCATCGACGTCCTCGGCCAGATCGCGGCGGCGGCCCCTGCGGAGCACAGCACGGTGCCGCGGGCGGCGCGGCGGGCGGTGGACGCGTTGCTGAGGGGCGTGGTGGCGTACAGCTCAGTCGGCTGACCCCGGACCGGCCTAAACCTGGGGCTCCGCCCCAGCCCCAGTTTCCCGGGGGCTCCGCCCCCGGACCCCCGCGCCTCAATCTCCCCCAGCTACCGCTGGGGGTACCCCCAGGCGAGGCTGAATTTCCGGCTCCTGTGCCTCAATCGCCGGCGGGGCTGGGTTTCTGGTTCCTGCGCCTCGAACGCTGGAGGGGTTGGGTTTCTGGTTCGTGCGCCTCAAGCGCTGGAGGGGTTGGGTTTCCGGCCCCGGCTCCTCAAGCGCCGGAGGGGCTTGAATGTGCAGCCCCTCGCGCCTCAAGCGCCGGAGGCCGCTTCCGGCTCTCGCGCCTCGAACGCTGGAGGGGCTGGATTTTCCAGCCCGTTGGGGGCACCCCCGGACGAAGTCTGGGGGAGTTTGAGGACACGGCCGAAGGCCGTACCGGGGGTCTGGGGGCGGAGCCCCCAGTTACGGGAAGGGGCGGGGAGGGGAGAAAAACCGGCGCAGCACCAAGCTCCCCCAGGTCGCCGCGAGGACCCGATCGCCAGGACCGGCAATGGCCCCACGGCCCGACGGCACCGGCCCCGCGGCGATCCGGCGGGCGGGACCGCGTCACGCGGCTTCTTGTTCCCGCTCCACCTGCTCATTCCAGTCGCGCTTGATCGCGCGCCACGCCTCGTCCGTCTTGCCCAGACGCCAGTACCCCGAGATGGACAGACTCTCGCGCGCGACCCCGCGCTCCAGGCGGAGGTGGCGGCGGAGCTCCTTCACAAAGCCCGCCTCGCCGTGGACGAAGGCGCAGACCCGGCCCTCGGGGAAGTCCAGCGCGGTGACCGCGGCCAGCAGTGCCTCGCCCACAGGGCGGCCGCCCCGGTGCAGCCAGGTGATCGTCACTCCGTCCGGCGTGACGATCTTCTGTTCCTCCTCGGGGCCCGCCACCTCCACCAGTGCGTGCACCACGGCGCCCGCCGGCATCCGCTCCAGTGACGCCGCGATCGCGGGCAGCGCGCTCTCATCGCCGACGAGCAGATGCCAGTCCGCCGCCGGATCGGGGGCGTACCCCCCGCCCGGCCCGAGGAACCGCACGACCTCGCCCGGCCGGGCGCGGGCCGCCCAGGGCCCGGCCAGGCCCTCGTCGCCGTGGACCACGAAATCGATCGCCAGCTCCCGCGCGACGGGGTCCCAGCCGCGCACCGTGTATGTGCGGTTGGCCGGCCACTGCTCGCGTGGGAACTCCTCGCGGATGCGCTGTATGTCGAACGGCTCCGGATAGCGCACGCCGTCCACGGGGAAGAGCAGTTTCACATAGTGGTCGGTGAACTCGCCCGCTTCAAAGGCCTGCAGACAGCCCTCGCCGCCCAGCACGACCCGCACCATATGCGGAGTGATCCGCTCCGTGCGGATGACCCGCGCTTCATGGGTCATCGGCGCTTTGCGGTTCGGTTCCTCGGCCACGGCGGTCTCCCCGGAGTCTGCGGTCTCGCTAGCTTAGGCTTACCTAAGCTAACACCTCATCGGGGAAGCGTCGCCAGCAGTCTGGTCAGCGCGCCTCCCAGCCCCCACCGGGCCGCCAGCTCCTCCAGCCGCTCCGGGTCGCGCGGCTCCGACGGCAGGGCCGGGTCGAATTCCGGCAGCGGGACGTCCCGCGCGACCTGTACGACCTTCGGCGCGACCGCCAGATAGTCCCGCGCCTCGTCCAGCCGCTTGCGCTGCGCGGGCGTCAGCCTTGAGCGGGGGTCGTCGACCGCCGCCATGATCCCTGCTAGATCCCCGTATGCCTCCAGCAGCTTCGCCGCCGTCTTCTCGCCGACCCCGGGCACCCCTGGAAGACCGTCGCTGGGGTCCCCGCGCAGCAGTGCGAGATCGGCGTATCCGGGGCCGTCCACCCCGTACTTCTGGCGCAGCCACGCCTCATCCGTGATCTGCAGCGTGCCCACGCCCTTGAGCGGATACAGCACCCGCCGCTGCCGTGCGTCGTCCACCAGCTGGAACAGATCGCGGTCCCCGGTCACGATGTCCACCGGCCCCTCGGCGCGCGCGGCCAGGGTGCCGATCACATCGTCGGCCTCATAGCCGTCGGCGCCGACGCGGGCGATCCCGAGCGCCTTGAGCACCTCCTCGATCACCGGGACCTGCGGGGAGAGGGTGTCCGGCACCTCCTCCTCGTCCGGGACGTCCTCCGCCGTCTCTGCGGCGACGCGATGTGCCTTGTACGAGGGAATCAGCTCCACCCGCCAGTGCGGCCGCCAGTCGTTGTCCCAGCAGGCCACGAGGTCGTCCGGGCGGTGGTCCTGGACCAGCCGGCCGATGAAGTCGAGCAGTCCGCGCACGGCGTTGACCGGCGTGCCGTCCGGGGCGCGCACCGAGTCGGGCACTCCGAAGTAGGCGCGGAAGTACAGAGAGGCGGAGTCGAGGAGCATCAGGCGTCGCGTCGTCACAACCCCGATGATGCCCCACACCACTGACACCCCGTGAAGTAGATCACTATTGCGTTTCTTCCGGACATGTCCGGGCAGAAGCGGACGCGAGGCAGACGGGTGTACCCTACAACCATCTGATGCCCCCGCTCCCCGCTCCCCGTATCGGTTCAACGCGTGAGGTGTATGTGTCCAGGCTGCAGGCCGAGCACGTCTACAAAGTGTTCGGCAGACGACCCGACGAAGCCGTGCGACGGCTCGAAAGCGGCGCGGACCGCGATGAGCTGCGCGCCGACGGCACGACCGCAGCGGTGATCGACGCCTCGTTCACCGTCGAGCCGGGCCAGATCTTCGTCGTCATGGGTCTTTCCGGGTCCGGCAAGTCCACCCTGCTGCGCATGCTCAACGGACTGCTGGAACCCACCGCCGGACACGTGCTCCACGACGGCCAGGACCTGACCAGCCTCACCGCCCGCGAACTGCGCGCCGTACGCGCCACCAAGATCAGCATGGTCTTCCAGCACTTCGCGCTCTTCCCGCACCGCAGCGTGCTGGAGAACGCCGCGTACGGACTCGAAGTGCAGGGCGTCGCGCGCGTGGAACGCGAACGGCGCGCCGCAGAGGCGCTGGAGCTCTGCGGACTCTCCGGCTGGGAGACCTCCTGGCCCGACGAGCTCTCCGGCGGCATGCAGCAGCGCGTCGGCCTCGCCCGCGCGCTGGCCACCGACGCCGATCTGCTGCTGATGGACGAGTCCTTCAGCGCACTCGATCCGCTGATCCGCCGCGATATGCAGGACCAGCTCCTCGAACTGCAGCGCAGGCTCAACAAGACCATCGTCTTCATCACCCACGACCTCAACGAGGCCATGCGCCTCGGCGACCGGATCGCGGTGATGCGGGACGGCAGGATCGTGCAGCTCGGCACCGCGGAGGACATCCTGCTGCGGCCCGCCAACGACTACGTCGCCTCCTTCATCCAGGACGTCGACCGCTCGCGCGTGCTCACCGCGGGCGCGATCATGGCCGAGCCGCCCGCGGGCGGCTCGGCGGAGGAACTGCTGGCCGCCGCGCCCGCCGCCGTACGCGCCGACACCGCGGTGATCGAGCTGTTCGCCCCCTGCGCCGAAGCCGAGGCCCCGGTGGCCGTCGTCGACGCCGCCGGGGAGCCGATCGGCGTCATCACCCGTGAGCGGCTGCTGGCCGCACTCGGCGAAGCCACCGCAGACGGCCGGTCAGCCGGTCAGTCAGCCGGCCGCCCAGACAGCGGCGGCCGGACCGGCGGCGGACCGACCGGCGACGGGCCGACCGGGGACGGGCCGACCGGGGACGGGCCGGCAAGCGACGGGTCGGACGGCGACGGGCCAATCGGGGACGGGCCTGTCGGCGACGGGCCGACCCGCAAGGAGGCCGCCCGTGCCTAGGCTTCCTCTCGGCGACTGGGTCGACAGCGCCGTGGACTGGCTCCAGTCCCATCTCTCCTGGCTGTTCGACGCCGTAAGCGCGGTCGTGACCGGCATGTACGACGGCATCGACGCCCTCCTGGCCGCGCCCCACCCCCTGCTCTTCGCCGGCATCCTCGCCGTCGTCGCCTGGTGGCTGCGCGGGCTCCTCGCCGGGGTCCTCTCCTTCGCGGGCCTGGCGCTCATCGACTCCATCGGGCTCTGGAACGACGCCATGTCGACCCTCTCCCTGGTGCTCGTCGCGACGATCGTCACCCTCGCCATCGCCGTCCCCCTCGGTATCTGGGCGGCGCGCTCCAGGACGGTCAGCGCGGTGCTCCGTCCGGCCCTGGACTTTATGCAGACGATGCCGGCGATGGTCTATCTGATCCCCGGAATCATCTTCTTCGGCGTCGGCGTGGTCCCCGGCATCATCGCCACCATCATCTTCGCCCTGCCGCCCGGCGCACGGATGACGGAGCTCGGCATCCGCCAGGTCGACGAGGACCTCGTCGAGGCCGCGGAGGCATTCGGCACCACCCCGCGCAACACCCTGGTGCGGGTGCAGCTCCCCCTCGCCCTCCCCACCATCATGGCGGGCGTCAACCAGGTCATCATGCTCGGCCTGTCGATGGTGGTCATCGCCGGAATGGTCGGCGGCGGCGGGCTCGGCGGCGCGGTCTACCGGGCCATCGGCAACGTCGACATCGGCCTCGGCTTCGAGGCGGGCGTCTCCATCGTCATCCTGGCCATGTACCTGGACCGGATGACCGGGGCGCTGGGCCGCCAGGTCTCACCGCTCGGCCGCCGCGCCCAGGCCCTCGCCCGGGCCAAGGCCGCCGCCCGCGGCCGCCTGCGCGCGGTCTGGGCCCACCGCCCACAGCCCGCCGCCGCCCTCGCCGGCGTCGTCGTCCTCTCGCTCGTCGCCGGCGGCGTCGGCGTCTTCGGCGGGACGGGCTCCCGCCCGCTCGCCGCGGGCTCCGACATCGGACACGGACGCAAGATCTCCCTCGGGTACATCCCCTGGGACGAGGGCATCGCCTCCACCTACCTCTGGAAGGAGCTGCTGGAGCGGCGCGGCTTCAAGGTCGACGCCAAACAGCTGGAGGCGGGCTCGCTCTACACCGGTCTGGCAGGCGGCCAGATCGACTTCCAGACCGACTCCTGGCTCCCGGTCACCCACGCCCAGTACCGGGAGAAGTACGGCGACCGTCTCGAGGACCTCGGCGCCTGGTACGGCCCCACCTCGCTTGAGCTGTCCGTCCCCTCCTACGTCAAGGACATCGATTCCCTGGACGACCTCAAGGGCAAGGCCGGCCGCTTCAAGGGACGGATCGTCGGCATCGAGCCCAGCGCCGGAATGATGGCCATCCTCAAGGACAAGGTCCTCAGGCAGTACGGTCTCGAAGGCGAGTACGAGATCCTCGACGGCTCGACGCCCGGCATGCTCGCCGAACTGAAGCGCGCCTACGACAAGAGGGAGCCGATCGTCGTCACCCTCTGGTCCCCCCACTGGGCCTACAGCGCCTTCGACCTCAAGAAGCTCAAGGACCCCAAGGACGTCTGGGGCAAGGGCGACGACGTCCACACCCTGGCCCGCAAGGGCTTCAGCGCCGACCACCCCACGGTGAGCTCCTGGCTCAGGAACTTCGCGCTCACCGAGGAGCAGCTCACCGGTCTGGAGGCGAAGATCCAGGCGACCGGGAAGGGCGAGGAGCAGCAGGCCGTACGCGCCTGGCTCGACGAGCACCCGGAGATGGTCGACCGGCTCGCTCCGCTGTAGCCGCCGGGGCGCGGCTGGAGCAGGAGTGGACCAGGACTGGAGCACGACTGGAGCGGCGATCCCGCGGAAAAGGGGTGGGCAGCGGCCCGCAGGCGGCCGCCCACCCCTTTCGGCCGTGGCGCATATGTCATGTGCGCGCGATTCCGGCGGCGGAAGCTGCGTAAGGTTGGGACAGAACCAGGAAGGGGAGTTCGCCCGATGGACGCGAAGGACCTGGACGACCGCAAGGACCCGAAGGACAAGGAGCCTCTTCGGGTGGGCGCGGCCGTGCGCCGGCGCCGCCGGGCCCTGGAGCTCACTCTCGCCGCGGTCGCCGCCCGCAGCGGGCTGTCCGTGCCGTTTCTCAGCCAGGTCGAGAACGAGCGGGCCCGCCCCAGCGCCCGTTCGCTCCAGCGGGTCGCCGACGCCCTGGAGACCACCCCGGCCCGGCTGCTGGCCTCCTCCGACACCGCCCGCACCGTGGAGCTGGTGCAGGGCACGCGCGGCCCCGACGGCGAGGACGGGCCGCTGGAGCGGCGGGTGCGGCCCCTGGTCCACGGCCGGCACCAGCTGCAGGCGCTGGAATTCACCGGGGACCACGACCCGGGCCGGGAGTTCCAGCACCGCAACGACGAGCTGATGTATGTGGCGGAGGGCTCGGTCGACGTGGAGGCCGAGGGCCGCGCCTACCGGCTGGCGCGCGGCGACAGCCTCTTCCTGTCCGGCGGCGTACGGCACCGCTGGCGGGCCACCGCCCCCGACACCCGTATCGTCGTGGTCGCCGTCGCCGACCACATCGAGACGTCCGACTCCTGAGCGGAGCCGCGATGCGCGTCGTCTCCCTGGTGCCCTCCCTGACGGAAGCCGTCGCGGTCAGCGCGCCGGGCGCGCTGGTCGCCGCCACCGACTGGTGCACCCACCCCGCCGGCCTCGGCCCGGGCGTCGTACGGATCAAGGGCACCAAGAACCCCGACATTCCGGCCATCCTCCGGCTGCGGCCCGATCTTGTGATCGCCAACGAGGAGGAGAACCGGCCCGCCGATCTCGCCGAGCTGCGCGACGCCGGGCTGGAGGTGCTGGTCACCGAGGTGCGCACGCTCGATCAGGCATTCACCGAGCTGGAACGGGTGCTGACGGCCGTCGGCCGGACATCCGGCCTGCCCCGCTGGCTGGACGAGGCCCGCGCGGCCTGGGCGGCCCCCGAGCCGATCGCCCCGCTGTCCGCTGTGTCTTCTGCGTCCTCCGTGCCCTCCGTGTCTGCCGTGGTGCCGATCTGGCGGCGGCCCTGGATGGTGCTGGGCCGCGACACCTTCGCCGGAGATCTGCTGGCACGGCTCGGCGTCGTCAACATCCACGCCGGCCACGCCGACCGCTATCCGCGCATCCCCGTCGATCAGCTGCGCTCCAGCGGGGCGCAGCTGGCGGTGCTGCCCGACGAGCCGTACCGCTTCACCGCCGACGACGGCCCCGAGGCGTTCCCCGGGCTGCCCGCGGCCCTCGTCAGCGGCCGCCACCTCACCTGGTACGGGCCGTCGCTGGCCGAGGCGCCCGCGGTGCTCGGCGCGGCGCTGCGAGCAGCTCTTTGCTGACCAGCCCGCGCACCGTGCACACCGAGGCGACCGCCCACGCCGCCAGCAGCAGGACATACA
Source organism: Streptomyces sp. PR69 (assembly GCF_026420845.1). Classification (GTDB taxonomy): domain Bacteria; phylum Actinomycetota; class Actinomycetes; order Streptomycetales; family Streptomycetaceae; genus Streptomyces. The sequence continues at coordinate 34,681 of NZ_JAOWCB010000046.1, forward strand.
GCCCGCCCGCCAGCCAGGCGAAGGCCGCAAGACGGGTGTGCGCCGCCAGGCTCGCCGCCCCGGTCACACAGGTGCCGACGGGGAAGGTGAACGCCCACCACGTCATCGCGAACGGCATCCCGGCGCGCACCGCGCGCACCGTCATCATGCCGGCGAGCGCCAGCCACAGCAGGGCGAAGCCCATCACCGGAACGCCGTACACCACGGCAAAGGCCGCGAAGCCGGACGCGTACGGAGCGGGGACGGCCTGCGGCGCCACATCGGCCAGCTTGCCCACGGCCGTGGTCGACTGGCCCAGCGGGCCGAGGACGAGGAAGAGCGCCGGGGTCAGCGCGACCGGCAGCGGGCCATGGTGCACCAGCCGGGCGAACACCGCCGGGAGGATCACCAGCGTGGCCAGCAGACTCACACCGAACAGCGCATAGCTCGTCAGCAGCAGCGACTCCCGCCACTGCCCGGCGGGCAGCTGCGGGATCAGCAACGGCCCGAACGCCGCGGAGACCATCGGCGGCACGACCGGCAGCAGCCACACGGGGGAGGCGCTGCCGGGTCGCACCTCATGCCGTACGACCATCAGATACGGGATCGCCACGGAGGAGGCCAGCCCGATGACGGTGCCCGCGAGATAGAGCACGGCCGCGGCCGCCGTGGCCGGGCCTTCGCCGATGACGTCCGCGCCCACGGTGAGCGTGCCGATGCCCACCGCCAGCAGCGCCATCGCCAGGCAGCCGTAGAACGGCGCGACGGATGGGTCGTGCAGATGGGCCCGTGCCTGGTCCCGGTGGTGCACCAGATGCCCCGCCCGAGCGGTCAGCACCACGGCCAGCAGCGCCGCGGACAGCGCCCACACCGCCGTACACGCCGTACGCAGTCCGGGGACGCCAAAGGGCAGCACCCCCGGCAGGGCCGCGCCCGCGTTGGCGACGATGGCGGTACCCATGACGGTCGCGTACCAGTTCGGCCCGAGGTGTCTCAGGGACGGCGCGCGTACGGGGCCCGGGTCGGGGGCGGGCGCTGTGCCGGGGTGGGGGCTGGAGCTTGAGCTGGGGCGGACTGCGGTGGCCATGTCCCCACTCTGCGGCCGGGCCACGGCCCCCACCAGGGGCTTCTCCTCTATGCCCCCATAAACTGGACTTATGAGCGATGCCATGGATGCCGGGCGGGGCGCAGGGCGCACGCCGCTCGCCCACAGGGTGCCCGACCTGGGCGCGCTGGAGCTGCTGCTCGCCGTCGCCCGGCACGGCAGCCTCGGCCGGGCCGCCCGCGAACTGGGCATCACCCAGCCCGCCGCGAGCAGCCGCATCCGGGCGATGGAACGACAGCTCGGCGTGGGTCTGCTCGACCGCTCGCCCCGCGGCTCCCGGCTGACCGACGCGGGCGCCCTGGTCACCGACTGGGCGCGGCGGATCGTGGAGGCGGCGGAGGCGTTCGACGCGGGGGCGCAGGCGCTGCGCGGCCGCCGCGACTCCCGGCTGCGGGTGGCGGCCTCCATGACCATCGCCGAGTATCTGCTCCCCGGCTGGCTGATCGCGCTGCGCGCCCAGCGGCCGGACACCGCCGTCTCCCTGTACGCGGGAAACTCCGCTGAAGTGGCCCGGCGGCTGCTGGACGGCGAGGCGGACCTCGGCTTCGTGGAGGGGCTCACCGTGCCGGAAGGGCTGGACGGGGCGGTCGTCGGCCATGACCGGCTGCTGGTGGTCGCGGCCCCCGGCCATCCCTGGGCCCGCCGCCGCACCCCGCTCACGGCCGCCGAATTGGCCGCGGCCCCGCTGATCCTGCGCGAACGCGGCTCAGGGACCCGGCAGGTCCTCGACGCGGCGCTCACCGACGGCGGGAACGGGGGGCTCGCCGAGCCGCTGCTGGAGCTCGCCTCCACCACCGCGGTGAAGGCGGCGGCGGTCAGTGGTGCGGGGCCGGCGGTGCTCAGCGAGCTGGCGGTCACCGAGGAGCTGACGGCCCGCCGGCTGGTGGCGGTCCCCGTCGAGCAGGTCCGGCTGGCGCGTGCGCTGCGGGCGGTCTGGCCACATGGCCGCCGGCCGGCGGGCCCGGCGCGGGACCTGCTGTCGCTGACGCGGCGGGGCTGAGGTGGGGGTCTTTCCCCTACCCCTCCCCCTACGCCCCGGG
>NZ_JAOWCB010000047.1 GCF_026420845.1 Streptomyces sp. PR69
TCCAAGGAAGACCTTGCCAAGGCCGCCAGCGTGCTGGGCGACATTAGCACCGCCACCGGCTACCTGGCAGCGGGTGCCTCGCTCATTCCGGGCGGCCAGGTGGCCGCGGGCGTTCTGGGTGGTGTTTCGCTCATCACCGGCGGCGCCAGCATGGTCCTGAACGGATTTGCCCACGGATTGACGAGCAAGGAATTCATCGGATCAGCGCTCGGGTTCGGTCTCGGTGTGGTGGGGATGCGGTCCAACAAGCTGATCGATGCCACTTCCGGGCTAGTACAATCGGTGGGCACACGGGCCAAGAAGGCATTCGGCGAGGCAGCTGCGTCGGCCTATTCGACGGTCACCGGCTGGTTCGACTAGCCAGCGCCGTGAATGACTGAGCTGTGGTGCCCGCATATGCGGGCACCACAGCGGTTCAAGGAGAAGATGTTGCACCCTCCGCAGATCTCAGTAGGCGTTTGGTGGATCATCGCCGCCATCGTGACGGCGATATTTCTGGCTGTCTGCGTCCCTCTGATGCCGACACGCAAGTACAAGATCCGAATTGCCTGCGCCCCCCTTTTGGGAGTGGTGTTCCTGGCGGCGGCTGCCAGTCTGCGAGGGCACGACATGGGCCGAGTCCTGTCCATCTATTCCACGGTGATGATCGCCTTTCCTGTTGGCATCATCGGCCGCGGCAAAGAACTGAAGGAAGCCGCCGCACAGGAGCAGAGAGCCCTCGGCGGCTACAGTGAACCGCCCCCCTTGAAGCTGACCGTGCAGCTCTCTTCCGCCATCGTCGGGGCCTGCATGGTGTGGGTGTGGCTCAGCTGGGGCTGAGCCCCTGCCCTAACGACAAAGCCGCCCGAAGCGCTGGCCTCCCCGTCGCCCACAGCCGTCAGCCTTGTGGCCATCCTCTGGCCAGGTTTCCCCTCCACACCCTCATGCCGGGTAGGCTGTAGCCCGCCCTGCCGCAGGCCGGACGGGGCGAGGGTGGGTTGCCCGAGCGGCCTAAGGGAACGGTCTTGAAAACCGTCGTGGCGCGAGCCACCGTGGGTTCAAATCCCACACCCACCGCAGCAGGTCAGCGTAGGTGCTGGTCAGAAGGGGTGCCGTCCACCGGGCGGCACTCCTCGACGTAGCCGTTGAGCTCGGTGAGCAGGAGTTCGGCGTTCTCCCACGCGTCCCATGGGAGTTGCTCTCCCAGCAGGTCGTACTCCCAGTGGGCGGCCGCTTCGGCCAGGTGCCGGTCTGCAATGCGGTGGTCGACTGCCTCCCAGGCGTGGAGCCACGGGCTGAGCGTGCCGGATGCCTCGGTGCACAGTGCGAGGAGTTCGTGCACGGGGACGGCAGGGTCCGGTTCGGTGAGGCTGTGCGCCCACCAGGAATGCAGGAACTCCCACACGGCCGTGCTCTGGCGCGGGGGCCACTGCTGCCAGTGGCCGCGGGCGAAGGAGCGGCCGACCTCGGCCATGCCGAACATGGTCCACGAGGCCGCTGACCAGCCCCCTGGAGAATTGGGGAAGGATACGGCGCAGCACCGCGCCGTGGTCCTTCCAGTCGGGGGCATCCCAGGTGCGTCGCAGGAGGTCCGGGTCGAGCTCCACACCCGGGATCTTCAGCTGTGCAAGCTCTTCCTCGCTGCCCCAGTGACAGTCGCACTGGCTCTCGTTGCTGCGGGCGGTCATACCGCGAAAGGTGACGGCCACGCAGTCCAGCGCACGGTCGAGTGGGAGTCGTGCCGGGGTGTCTTCGGGGGTCATCGTTGTCAGACAGCCTCAGGGGCACTCCGGCTGGGTCCCGCCAGCCGAAGAGCGCAATCCTACTGATCTTCCGGGCCGTGCGCCGGCTGTGGCGAAGGGGCGCTGCCCGGTGGGTGGCGCCCCTTTGGGGTGGGCGGGTCAGGAGGACGGTGGGTCAGGCAGGCGGATCGGGGAGTGGGTGGGTTGGTTGCCGATCAGGTGGGGAAGGCCCGCGTGGTCCGAGCCGACCTTGCGGTAGATGTCCGACAGGAGGCGGGTCACCACGGGGTCCTGAGTCCCCAGGGCTTCTGCTATGCGGGTGGTGGACCAGCCGAGGGCGGCCCATTCGGCGACCGTCTGCTCCTGTGTGGTCAGGGAGTCGGTCGGTGTGGTGCGTGGCTGGAGGGGCCAGAGGCCGGCCTCGTCCAGGTGTTCGCGGGCGCGGTCGGCGAGGCCGTCGGCGCCGCAGCGGACGGCGCTTTCCAGGCCGCGGTGGAGCTGTTCGGCGGCGTCCCGGGGAAGTCCGGCGCGGCGCAGGGCGATGCCGTGGTCCACAAGAGCGCAGGCCAGTTCGTAGCCGGCGGGTGAGCGTTCGAGGTGCTCGACGGACTGGGCGAGCAGGGTGAGCCGCTCATCGCCGTGCGCCACGGCCGCGGTGGCGCGCAGCGCTTGTCCGATGGCGGCCTGGGTGCCGAAGCGACGGGCCCTGCGGACGCCTTCGTCCGCGTACCTCCGGGCCCGCTCGGGGTCGGTGCTGGTGAGGGTCTCGGCCAGATGGAGCTGCCAGGGGCACCAGGCGGGGTTGCGCATGCCGCGTGGTTCAAGGCGCTCGCCGACCCGGATGAGCTGCTGTTCGGCTTCCCTGCGCATGCCGAGGGCGAGCAGCAGCTCGCTGTAGACGGTCTGGGAGTCCGGATAGACCACCGCGCCGGGCACGATCTCGCCGTAGCTGTAGGTGGTCGCGATCTTCTGCGCGTCCGGGGTGCGGCCCCGGGCGAGCAGGATCTCGATGAGGATGCCGATGGCGAAGTACTGGGCGGGCAGCTGGTGACCGACCCGGTCCGCGATCCGCAGTCCGCTGCGGACCAGGCCCTCGGCTTCGTCGAGCTGTCCGCGCCGGTAGCGGATATAGCCCAGGAGGGTGAAGCCGAAGGAGAGATGGGCGCCGCGCCAGCCCTTGTCCTCGCATTCCGCGATGCCCTTGTTGAAGAGCTCCTCGGCACGTCCGGGCTGGTCGCAGTACATGAAGGTGAGGGCGACCAGCACGGGAACCTCGAAGCCCCACTCCTCGTCGGTCCAGCTCAGACCGTCGCCCAGGGCTTCTTGCGCATAGTGGAGCGCGGTGGCCGCCGGTTCTCCGCGCACCATGGCGTCCCAGCCGCGCAGCCCCAGGATGTAGCGCTCGGCCAGACCCCGCCCGCTGAGGTGCTTGGCGAGCCTGGCCAGCCGGCGGGAACGGGCAGGGGAGTCCTGTTCGTCGGTCCGGAAGGCGTTCCACATGAACTGCTCCGCCTGCATCCGCAGCCGGGTCCTGGCGTTGGTGGCTTCGCGGGCGGCTTCGGCGACGGTCTCCGCGGCCTCCTTCATACGGTCGGAGTGGCCGAGGGCCTGTGCCAGCCGGCAGACGATCGCCTCGCGGAGGGCGGGGTCCAGGACGGGCTCCTCCAGTGCGGCCCGCAGATGGTTGACCGTCGTGGTCGGTTCCGTCAGCAGTGAGGAGCAGCCCAGTTCGAACAGGACGCTGGCCCGCTCTTCCAGGGCGGGCGGCTCACGCAGCACCCTGGCCAGACAGCGCCGGGCGGCTTCGGGCGCACCGGAACGCATGTACTCGCGGGCGGCGGCGCGCAGCGTCTGCACGATCCAGGCGTCGCTCTCGGGGTGCATCTCGAGCATATGGCGGGCGGTGGCCGTGACGCCCAGCCCCGAGTGGGAGATGATCTTGGCTGCCTGGCCGTGCATGAGGACGCGGAACGTCGCCGGGATCGCCCGGTAGACGGCCGTGGCGACCAGCGGGTGGAAGAACTCCAGCCGGTCGTCGTCAGGCGCGTCGGGGTTGGGGGCGGCGAGGATGCGTGCCTCGCGCAGCCGCGCCACCGCGTCGGCGGATTCGGCGTCGCCCAGTCCCCCGACGCTCGCCGCCAGGCCGCGGGTCGCGTCGGCGCCGAGCACGGCGGCGCCCCAGGCGAAGCGCACAACCGAGGTGCCGAGTTTCTCCAGCCGCTCGACGAGCCCGCTGCCCTTGACGGCGGAGGCGAGTTCGCGCAGCTCCGGAACGTGTGCGGCCTGCGGCTTCAGCTCGCGGTCGGCTACCTTGGCGGTGAGTTCGACGGTCTCGAAGGGGTTGCCGCCGGTGACCGCCCAGGCTTCGCGGCAGAAGTCCTCGTCGGCCTCCTCACCGAGGGTCTCCCGGACGATGCTGGCCACCGCGCCCTGGGTGAACGGCACGAGTTCAAACGGCCGCGTGCCCTGGCGTTCCGACAGCTTGGCGAAGGCCGCTGCGTCGGCGGGCAGTTCCTCGGGGCGGTAGGCCACGACGAGCAGCATGGGCAGCTCGGCGACTCGGGGTGCGAAGCCGGTGAGCCAGGCCAGCGACTCGGCGTCGGCCCAGTGGGCGTCGTCCAGCAGCACCACCAGAGGCGCGTGCTGTACGGCGAAGCGGGTGGCGATCCAGTCCAGGCCGTCCCGTACGCCCTGTGGATCGGGCATCCCGCCGGTGTCGGACGCCACCAGCCCCAGGGCAGGGGCGACGATGTCGTACCAGCCGCCCAGGATCGCGCGGTGCTCCTCTTCTGTGCCGGCCGCGAGCGCGGGCTGCATCAGCTGGCGTACGACATGGAACGCCACACCCTGCTCCTGCTCGCCGCCTCGGGCGGAGAGAATCGTGCAGCCACGGGCCGAGGCCCGCCTGCGCACCTCCCCGAGCAGTGCGGTCTTGCCCATTCCGGCATGCCCGGCGAAGGCTGCCCATCCGCCCGTGCCGGCTGAGCCGGGGCTGGGAGACGACCCGCACAACCCGGTCAACAGGTCGTCGACTGCCGCCAGTTCGCCGTCACGCTCCAGCAGTGGCCGGTGCGGTCGCCCCGCCCCGTATCCCGTATTGGCCACATCCGTTCCTTCGAACGTCGCGTATGTGTCGTCGTCGTAGGTGTAGCTCGTGTCGTCGTGAATAGGCGAAGAGTACGCCCGTCGGGACGGTCTGTAGTCCAGTGCGGACGTTCTGCTCGTGAAATGGACTGGAATCTGGTAACACCAGGGCCCGCCTTGGGGTTTCACCCGACGCAGCCGCAGCTCTGTGCACGCTGGTGTGAGGGGCGTGCGCGCCGTCGCTTGCGCGTGATTCACGCTCCACGTGCCCGGTCGCGCTCGGGTATGCAGACCATATGACCTGTCTAGCCTGGTAGTGCGGGGACAACGCTCAGACCTGCGCCGTCGGCTGACGGGGGTGCGGGGATTCGAGGGGCGCTCATGGCGAACGCACAGACTCCCGAGGGGCCTCAGATACCTTCGAACATTCCGTCGTCATCCGGCACTCCACCATCGTCCGGCATTCCGCCGTCGTCCGGCCGGTCCGCGGCGTGCTCCGATCCCACCCGGCGGACCTCCGCCGTCAGGCTGCCGTTCCCCGCGCGCTTCAGTCCGCACGCGGAGCGCGCCCGGAGGCATACCCTGCAGTGGGTACAGGGGATCGGCCTGTTGACGGGGGACGCCGCAGCGGCGGAGTACGACTCTCTCCGGCTCGAACGGCTGATGGCGTACTTCTACCCTGACGCCACGGCCGCTGACCTGGAGCTGGCGGCTGACTTCAACGCCTGGTTCTTTATCTTCGACGACCAGTTCGACGGCTGGCTGGGCAAGCGGCCGACGGCCGTCGAGGGCCTGGTGCGCACCCTGGCGGGAACGATGACGGGGGACGGCGTGCCCCGGCAGTACGACGGCCGCTCCCCCTGGGGGACGCGCCAGTCGCACATCCCCTCTGCCGAAGGCGTCCGGCCGCTGGTCGCGGCGTTCCATGACATCTGGCGGCGGTGCACCGACGGGCGGCCGGCGGACTGGCAGCGCCGGTTCCGGGCGCACTGGACGGCCTATATGGCCGCCTACCGAGCAGAGGCGCAGCACAGGAACGCGGAGCGGCTGCCTTCCCTGGAGCGGTTCCTTGAGGTCAGGCGGGACTCCATCGGTGTGCAGCCCTGTCTCGACTTCACCGAGCGGTGCGGCGGCTACAGCCTGCCGGACGAGCTGTACGGCATGGCTCCGCTGCCGGAGATGCGGGAGATCACCGCCGATGTGGTGATTTTCGTCAATGACATCGTCTCGCTCAGCAAGGAGCTGGCGGCCGGAGATGTGAACAACAGCGTGATCATCCACGCTGCGCAGCAGGGATGTACGCCGGAGGAGTCAATAGCTCACATTGCCGCACTCGCCACCGCGCGGGCCGCCCGTTTTGCGCAGCTCGCGGCATCGCTGGCGAAGAGGCTGAGCCGGCGCCGCGTGCCTGCGGAGGTCCGGGGCCACATCGCGCACTATGTGGAGGGCATGGAGCATCTGATGGCGGGCAATCTCGCCTGGTCACTGGCGACGTCCCGGTACGGAGAGACCGGGATCGCCGCGGTGAGCGGCGGCCGGCAGCGTCCTTGGGCGCAGCTGGCCGCGGACGGCGCCGCCGGAGCTGCCGAAGGCAAGGGCGGCGTGGGCGGCGTGGGCGGCGTGAGTGGTGCGGGCTGTGCGGGCGACGTGGATGGTGCGGGCTGTGCGGGCGGCGGCGAGGCCGCGGAGGGCGAGGGCGGTACGGCGGCGGACCGCGGCCGGGCCGGCTGGCCGCCGCCGGGTGGCGGCTCGGCGGCGGCGTCCTCAGCGGCGTCCCCGTGTCAGACGGCAGGCTGACGCGATTGTGGCGCGGGCCTCGTGTTCCGGGAGGCCCGCCCGGGCGGCTGCTTCGGTGAGGGCCGGTGCGAGTCTTTCGCCGAAGCCGTTCTCATAGGCGCGGCACGCCGCCCAGAACAGCCGGGTGTTGCGCTGGCCTTCCTGCGCCGCCAGCACGAAGTGGATCAACCCTTCCCCGCAGCCGTCCCCGTGGCCCTCCCCGTGGCTGTCCCCGCGGCTTGCGCCATGGCCGTCCCGCCCGGCGGGTTCGGCGGGTTCCTCGGTCCGGGTCGGCTCTCGGCGATGGCGCGGCGGGGTGATCAGGCGCAGCAGGGCGCGCGGGCAGGGCGCGGGCGTCAGGTGCGCCGTGCCGGGGGCGGGCCGGTACGCGCCATGGGCGGTGACCGAGCCCGGGCCCACCAGATAGCCGCCCGTCCCGCGGACGTCGATCCCGGGGGCGAGCCGGCCAGCCGAGTTGGGGACCGCGACCCCCGGCGGCCCGGTCAGCCAGAGATGGCGGCCGCCGCTGGGGGTGAGGACCGTGATCGTCTCCGGGATCGTGAACAGATGGCGCAGCGCCAGGTGCCGCAGTGCGGCGACGGCGTCCGTCGAGGACTTGGCGTCCAGGTCGATGCCGATCAGATGGTGCGGTGGTCTGCCGCAGGCGATGCCGTAGCCGGTGGCCCAGGGGGCGGCCGCGAACAGCGCGCGTACGCCCGCGGGGTCGGCGGTGGCGTCGTATACGCCGTGGCCGGGCAGCCCGCACTCCCCGCGGCAGCGGACCGGCTGGGGCTCGTCCCGGTGGGGGGAGCGCAGGGCGGGGAGCTTCGTGGGCGACAGGGGGATGACGGGGAGCCCGCGCTCGGCGGCTGAGAGGGCATGGGCGAGGGCCAGGGTGGCGGTCTGCCGGTCGGTGGTGGCCATGCCTCGATTTTCGTACAAGCGTTCGAAGAAGGGAAGGGGGGGATGGGTCCGCTGTGCCCCGATGGCCTGATCTGGGATTTCAGGGGTTTTCGGGTCACGAAAGGGGTTTATCGACAAGTCATCACGCTTGAGGGCGAATCATGCGGTCAGGAGTGGTTCGCCGGGGATTCGGTGGGCAATTCTGATCTCGCGACGTCGTGAACAAGATCTGGGGCGGTCGGCCAACTGCCTTGGACCAAGCCGTACTTCGAGCAAGCCGTACTTCCGCAGTACCGGTTCATGGAGGAAAGACATGGCAAGCATCCGTACCGCCCGCGTTCTCGCTGCTGTTGCCGCCCTGCCCCTGACGGCCCTGATGTTCTCGGGCGTCGCCCAGGCCGACAACGGCGCGGGTGCGGACGACGGATCGACCTCGAACGCGATCGTGGCCGCCATCGTCGGCAGCGGCGTCGGCGACGACAACAACGGCAACTCCACCACGACCCAGCAGGTCGCGAACGGCTCCGGCGCGACCAACCAGAACAACACCGCCGCTGTGAACGACGCCGACGACGTCAATGTCGAGCAGGTCAACGCGGTGGTGACCTTCACGAACCTGTGGTGAGCACGGTGGCCCGATGGGGGGTGACCGAGGGGTGAGCGACAGCCTGTGCGGCGGTGCTTCGGCGCCGTCGCGCAGGCTGCCGCGCGTTGTCGCCGCCTTGACAGGCCCAGCCGATCTGACGGACAGTCAGATAACCATTGGGCTGCGTTCGCTGGCGGGTGATGTGGTGACCGAGGCGCTGGACGGAGAGCAGCGCGGCGCGGCCGCGGAGGAGGACGAGGACGAGGCGTTCCACCGGCGGCTGAAGGCGTACGAGGGGCTGCCGGCCGCCGCCCCCGGCGTCGGCAGGGACCCGGTCAACGAGCCGATGATCAGGCACTGGTGCGAGGCGATGGGCGATGCCAACCCCGCGTACACCGGTCCCGACGCGATCGCGCCGCCGACGATGCTCCAGGCCTGGACGATGGGCGGCCTCGCGGGGCACGCGCCGCAGCCGGGCGGCGGCACGGCGCAGGACGAGCTGTTCGCGCTCCTCGAAGCGGCGGGCTGCACCTCGGTGGTCGCCACGGACTGCGAGCAGGAGTATCTGCGGCCCCTCAGGCCCGGCGACCGCATCACCTTCCGTACGGTGATCGAATCCGTCTCGCCCCGGAAGACGACAAAGCTGGGCGCGGGCCACTTCATCACCACGCGGACGGACGTCCGGGCCAATGGAGAGCCGGCCGCCGCCCATCGCTTCCGCATCCTCAAGTACGCCCCGGCCGCGGCCCCCCGCCCGGCGCATGACGCCGCGGAACCACGCCGCCCACGGCCCGTGATCAATCGGGACAACGCCGGATTCTGGGACGGCGTGGCCGGGCACACCCTCCTGATCCAGCGCTGCCGGAGCTGCCGGACCCTGCGTTTCCCCTGGCTGCCGGGGTGCAACGGCTGCGGCTCCGAGCAATGGGACACGGTCGAGGCGAGCGGCGCGGGCACGGTCTACTCGTATGTGGTGATGCACCACCCGCCGTTCCCCGCGTTCGATCCCCCGTACGCGGTCGCGCTGATCGAACTCGCCGAGGGCGTGCGCATCGTCAGCAATGTCATCGGGGTTCCGGCCGACCAGGTGCGCATCGGCATGTCCGTGCGGCTGGAGTTCCAGCAAGTCGACGAGGAGCTGGAACTGCCGGTCTTCCGGCCCCTGCGCGGGAGCGTGGTGTGACATGGCCGTGCGCCCCGGGGACGAGCTGCCGCCACTGGCCATCCCCGTCACCCGCACTCTGATCGTCGCCGGAGCCATCGCCTCCCGCGACTACCAGGACGTCCACCACGACCCGGAGCTCGCCCGGCAGAAGGGCTCCCCCGACATCTTTATGAACATCCTGACCACCAATGGGCTGGTGGGGCGGTATGTCACCGACTTCTTCGGCGAGCGGGCCCGGCTGCGCAGGGTGGCCATACGGCTCGGTGCGCCCAACTATCCGGGAGACACCATGGTGTTGCGCGGCACGGTCGTCTCGGTCGCGGACGACGGCGAGGTCACGGTGCGGGTCACCGGTGTGAACGGCATCGGCGCGCATGTCACGGGCACGGTGACGGCATCCGTGCCGGAAGGAGACGCCGCGAATGCCGCGAGCGCCGCGGACGATGCGGGCTCGGAGGATTCGGGGCGCGCTGCGGACTCGCGGGACTCAGCGGATTCGGGGGACTCGGGTGGCCGGGAGGGGCCGGAGGGCTTGCTGTTCGGGGGTGCCGTCGGATGAGTCTTCGGGGATCGGACGCGCTCGGCGGACGGGCGGCGATCGCCGGCATCGGGGCCACGGAGTTCTCCAAGGACTCCGGGCGCAGTGAGCTGAAGCTCGCCGTCGAGGCCGTGCGCGCCGCGCTCGACGACGCCGGTCTCTCCCCCGCCGACGTCGACGGACTGGTCACCTTCACGATGGACACCAGCCCGGAGATCACCGTCGCGCAGGCGGCCGGCATCGGCGAGCTGTCGTTCTTCTCCCGCGTCCACTACGGCGGCGGCGCGGCCTGCGCCACCGTGCAACAGGCGGCGCTCGCCGTCGCCGCCGGAATCGCCGAGGTCGTCGTCTGCTATCGCGCGTTCAACGAGCGCTCCGGCCGCCGCTTCGGGGCAGGGGTGCAGCGCCGCGAGCCGTCGGCTGAGGGCGCGGCCCTCGGCTGGGTCATGCCGTTCGGGCTGCTCACCCCCGCCTCATGGGTCGCCATGGCGGCGCAGCGCTACCTTCAGGTCCACGGTCTGACCACCGAGGCGTTCGGGCAGGTGGCGGTGGTCGCCCGCCGCCATGCGGCGAACAACCCCGCCGCGTACTTCCACGGCCGGCCGATCACTCTCGCCGAGCACGCGGCCTCGCGCTGGATAGCGGAGCCGCTGCGGCTGCTGGACTGCTGCCAGGAGACCGACGGGGGCCAGGCGATCGTCGTCACCAGCGTGGAGCGCGCCCGGGAGCTGCCACAGCCCCCCGCGGTGATCGTCGCCGCGGCGCAGGGCGCGGCACGCGGGCAGGAGCAGATGACCGGTTTCCACCGGGGCGATCCGACCGTGCTGCCGGAGACGGGGGTGGTGGCCCGCCAGCTGTGGCAGACCTCGGGGCTTGCGCCCGCCGATATCGATGTAGGCATTGTGTACGACCATTTCACCCCTTTTGTGCTGATGCAGCTGGAGGAGTTCGGGTTCTGCAAGCCCGGTGAGGCGGCCGGTTTCATCGCCTCCGGCGCGCTGCCCCTCAACACCCATGGAGGCCAGCTGGGAGAGGCGTATCTGCACGGTATGAACGGCATCGCGGAAGCGGTCAGACAGCTTCGCGGCACCTCGCCGAATCAGACGCCGGGCGCGGCGAGGGTGCTGGTCACGGCGGGCGCCGGCGTGCCCACCTCGGGGCTGATCCTGGGTGCGGACGGCTGACCGCGGCAGCGGGATGGCCGGGCCCCGCGGCGCGCGGCGGGCGGCGTCCGCGCTGCGCGGCGACCCTGACAGGGCCCTCCACCTTCAGGAGGTGCGGCCGCGGCTCCCCGTACAACCTGAGAGGGACAAGGCTTCGGGACCTGGGGCCGATCCGCGCGGCACAGGCCGCTTCTAGCGTGGAGCCATGACCACGCCTGTCTGCACAAGCGCTGCCGCGGCCGCCGAGCCGACGACCGCACGCTTTGTGTCCTACGCATCGTTCTCGTCGTACGTACGGGCGCGGGGGCCCGTGCTGCTGCGGACCGCGCGCTCGCTCACCGCCAACCCGAGCGACGCCGAGGACCTGCTGCAGACCGCGCTGGCCAAGACCTATGTCGCCTGGGAGCGGATCGAGGACCACCGGGCGCTGGACGGCTATGTCCGCCGCGCCCTGCTGAACACCCGCACCTCGCAGTGGCGCAAGCGCAAGGTCGACGAATTCGCCTGCGAGGAACTGCCCGAGCGCGATGCCTCGCCCGAGCCCGACCCCGCCGAGCGGCAGGCGCTGCACGACGCGATGTGGCGCGCCGTGCTGAAGCTGCCCGACCGCCAGCGGGCGATGGTCGTGCTGCGCTACTACGAGGATCTCAGCGAGGCCCAGACGGCCGAGGTGCTCGGGGTGTCCGTCGGCACGGTGAAGAGCGCCGTGTCGCGTGCGCTGAGCAAGCTCCGCGAGGACCCGGAACTCTCGCCCATGTGCTGACACATGTGCCGGAGGTTGTCGGCGGTTGTCGGCGGTTGTGGGCAGCTGTCGGCAGCTGTCGGCAGCTGCCGGCAACCGCCGGCACGACAAGGATCGAGTGGCGATTCCTTACCCCCGGGTAGTGACATACCGCATGGTATGTGAGCAGAATCTGCACCAACCCTTTCTGCCGCGTAGCGCCAGCGCCCACCGGGAGGTCGCCGTGCTCAGCACCATGCAGGACGTACCGCTGACCGTGTCTCGCATCCTGAGCCACGGGACGACGATGCATGCATCGTCACTGATCACAACATGGACGGGGGAGGCGGAGCCACAGCGGCGGACATTCGCCGAGACCGGCGCGCGGGCGGCGCAGCTTGCGCATGCGCTCCGCGACGAGCTGGGGATCACCGGGGATCAGCGTATTGCAACGCTCATGTGGAATAACGCCGAGCATGTGGAGGCGTACTTCGCCATTCCGTCGATGGGCGCGGTGCTGCACACGCTGAATCTGCGGCTGCCGCCGGAGCAGCTGGTGTGGATCGTCAACCACGCCGCCGACCGGGTCGTGATCGTCAACGGCAGTCTGCTGCCGCTGCTGGCCCCGCTGCTGCCCCATCTGCCCACCGTCGAGCATGTGGTGGTCTCCGGCGCCGGGGACCGCTCGGTGCTGGCGGACGCGCAGGCGCAGGTGCACGACTACGAGGAGCTGATCGCCGGCCGGCCGGAGGAGTTCGACTGGCCGGAGCTGGACGAGCGGTCCGCCGCCGCGCTGTGCTACACCTCCGGCACCACCGGCGACCCCAAGGGCGTGGCCTACTCCCACCGGTCGGTGTATCTGCACGCGATGCAGGTGAACATGGCGCAGTCGATGGGGCTGACGGACGAGGACACCTCGCTGATCGTGGTGCCGCAGTTCCATGTGAACGCCTGGGGCCTGCCGCACGCCACATTTATGACCGGCATCGGGATGCTGATGCCGGACCGCTTTCTGCAGCCGGCCCCGCTGGCGGAGATGATCGAGCGGGAGAAGCCCAGCCATGCGGCCGCGGTGCCGACGATCTGGCAGGGGCTGCTGGCGGAGGTGACCGCCCGGCCCCGCGATCTGTCGTCGATGCGGCAGGTGACGATCGGCGGCTCGGCCTGTCCGCCGTCGCTGATGGAGGCCTACGACAAGCTCGGGGTGCGGCTGTGTCATGCCTGGGGGATGACGGAGACCTCGCCGCTGGGCACGATGGCGCGTCCCCCGGCGGGGCTGTCGGCGGAGGAGGAGATGCCGTACCGGCTCACCCAGGGCAAGTTCCCGGCCGGCGTGGAGGCGCGGCTGATCGGCCCGGACGGCAAGGCGCTGGCCTGGGACGGGGTCTCGGCGGGGGAGCTGGAGGTGCGCGGCCCGTGGATCGCGGGCGGCTACTACGGCGGCGCCGAGGGGGAGACGGTCCGTCCGGAGGACAAGTTCAGCGAGGACGGGTGGCTGAAGACCGGGGACGTGGGTGTGATCAGCCCGGATGGGTATCTGACGCTGACCGACCGGGCGAAGGATGTGATCAAGTCCGGTGGGGAGTGGATCTCCAGTGTGGAGCTGGAGAACGCGTTGATGGCCCACCCGGAGGTCGCGGAGGCGGCGGTGGTCGCGGTGCCGGACGAGAAGTGGGGCGAGCGGCCGCTGGCGACGGTGGTGTGGAAGGACGGCGCGAAGGCGGAACTGGCCGCGCTGAAGGACTTCCTGGCCGGCAGGATCGCCAAGTGGCAGCTGCCGGAGCGCTGGTCGGTGGTGGAGGCGGTGCCCAAGACCAGCGTCGGCAAGTTCGACAAGAAGGTGATCCGGAAGCAGTACGCCGACGGAGAGCTGGAGGTCACCCGGATCTGAGCGGCACCGCCTGCGTCTGACGGGCGCGAGACGGCCGTCCCGACAGTGACAGACCGGGACGGCCGTCCGCCATGAGCCCTGGGGCGCTGGGGCTCTGGGCTCTTGGGGTTCCTGGGGGGGGTGGGGGCTCCTGGGGCTTCTGGGGCCCGTCAGTTCGTCCCTATCTTGGCCAGCAGGTCGACGATGCGCGTCTGCACCTCCGGGCTCGTCGAACGCTCCGCGAGGAAGAGCACCGTCTCCCCCGACGACAGCCGCGGCAGCTCGGCCCGGTTCAGCCCCGCCGAGGTGTAGACGACGAGCGGAGTGTGGTTGAGCTGCCCGTTCGCGCGCAGCCAGTCGATGATGCCTGCGCGCCGTCTGCGTACCTGCATCAGGTCCATGACCACCAGATTCGGCCGCACCTGCGTGGCGAGCGCCACCGCGTCGGTGTCCGCGCCCGCCCGTGCGACCTGCATGCCGCGCCGCTCCAGCGTCTGGGTCAGCGCCAGCGCGATCTCCTCGCTCTCCTCGATCAGCAGAACGCGCGAGGGGTGCTGCTCGCTGTCCCGGGGGGCCAGCGCCTTGAGCAGGACGGCCGGGTCGGCCCCGTACGCGGCCTCCCGTGTCGCCTGCCCCAGGCCCGCGGTCACCAGCACCGGCACCTCGGCGGCCACCGCCGCCTGGCGCAGGGACTGCAGCGCGGTACGGGTGATCGGACCGGTCAGCGGGTCCACGAACAGCGCCGCAGGGAACGCGGCGATCTGCGCGTCGACCTCCTCGCGCGAGTGCACGACCACCGGGCGGTAGCCGCGGTCGCTCAGCGCCTGCTGGGTGGAGACGTCGGGCGCGGGCCAGACGAGCAGCCGGCGCGGATTGTCCAGCGGCTCCGGGGGGAGTTCGTCGTCGACGGGCTGCGGCTGCGGACGGTTGGCCACCTCGACCGCGCCGCCGGGGCCGTCCAGCGGCTCCGGGCCCTCCGCGCCCTCGTCGGGTGCGGAGATCGCGTACGCACGGCCCTCGGAACGCTCGGCCGCGGCGCGCTTCGCAGACTGCGACTGCGACTGCGACTGCGACTGGGGCTGGGGCTGGGGCTGCGGCTGGGACGGCGACGGCAGCTGGGCGTGCTGGCGGGCTGCTGCCTCGGCGTGCTCCGCGTCGGGGCGGTTGGCCAGCTTGCGCCGCCGACCGGAGCCCGCGCTCGGCTGACCGTGCGGAGGCGTCGTCTGCTGGGCGGCCTGCTGGGCGTACGGCACGCCTTGCCCCAGCGTGCGCACGCTGAACGCCCTGCCCTGCGTATCGGTGCCGGACGCCTCGGGAGCGGCAGCGGCGGCCGGAGCGGGCGTGGCCGGGCCGGAGGCCGGGGCCGGGGTCTCGGCGGGCAGTGGCTGGGCCGCGGGCTGCGGCTGTGGCGGAGGCAGAGGCAGGGATACGGGCCCCGGGCCCTCGCCCTCCGCTGCGCCCGCGGCTGCCGGGGGTACGGGGGTGGCTTCCCGCGGCGCCGGGGTGCCGGGCGCGGGCGTCGTCGCCGCGTCCGCCGGGCCCGTGGCGGTCGCCGGTTCGGGCAGTGGCTGAGCGGCCTCGGCGGCGGGGCGGGCACGTCGGCGTCCCGTCGGGAGCGGATGCGGCTGCGGCGGGGTGTGGTGCTCCGTGCCGGGCGCCGTGCGGACGGCCTCGTGCTGGCCCGGTACGTCGTGGGGGGCCCGGCGGTCCCGTGAGGATGCCTCCGGGGCCGGGGCGGGCGCCTTTGGGGACCGGTCCGACGCGGCCGGCGGGAGCGCGAACGCGCTGCGCGGCGTACTGCTGCTCTCCGCCGCCTGCATGGTCTCAGCGGCCTCGGCGGCCTCCGGCGCCTCGGGAGCATCCAGGGCTCGGGGCGCCTCGGCGGAGGCCGTGGCCAGCGCCCGCCTGGCGCGCCGCCCGGTGGGAGCGGGCTGCGGGGCGGGTACGGGCGCGGACGAGGATGCGGGCGCGGGCGCGGGTACGGGCGCGGGTACGGGCGCGGGCAGCTCGGCGCGGGCGCGGCGGCCGGACGGGGCGCTGCCGTTCAGATGTGCGTTGGGGTGCGCGTTTCCGTGGGGGGCGACGGGGACGCCCTGCGGCGGCACGGTCTCGCCGAGCGCCGGACGTCCGGTGGCCGCGGCGCCCTCCGCCGCCGTGACCACGGACCCCTCGGCGGGCTGCATCGCACCCCCGGGACCCGCGGCCGTGAGGGGTTCCTCGGCCGGGCTGGGCCGACCGCGCCTGCGTCCCGTGCCGCCGCCGCCCGCTGCCTGCGCGGGGATGAGTTCCTGAGGCGTGGCCGGTTCGGCCGGGGGAGCCGCCCGGCGGCGGCCGGTCGGCCGCATGGCCACCGGGTCCTCCGCGGCCACCGGGCTCTCCAGGAACGCGTCCGTGGAGGCGCGCCGGGCACGCCGCCGACCGCTCCTTCCGCCGCTTGCGGAACCGGGTCCCTGAGCGGCGGCCGGAGCCGGAGCTGCGGCGGCGGGGGCTTCGACCGGTGCCGCGGTCTCGGGAGTCCCGCCCCCGGGAGTCCCGCCCCCGGCCCCGGTCTGGACATCGGCCGGAACGGTGGCCGGAACCGCGGCCGGAACCGCGGCCGGAACATACGCGGCAGCCGGCTCCGCGTTCTGCTGCCCGGGCAGAGCGAGCGCGGTCCCCGGCGTCGCGGGAGGCTGCGCCACCGTTCCGGCGCCCTCGCCGAGCGGCACCTCCAGCACATAGGCGCTGCCGCTCATCCCCGGCATCTCATGCGTCTGCAGCACACCGCCGTGCGCCCGTACGATCCCGCGCACGATCGGCTCGTGCACCGGGTCTCCCCCGGCGTATGGCCCGCGCACCTCGATCCGTACGACCTCGCCGCGCTGTGCCGCGGCCACCACGATCGTCGAGTCCCCGTAGCCGCCTCCCGGGACGGTCCGCGCCTTGCCTGTCGAGTCGACCCCCGCGACATCCGCGATCAGATGCGCCAGCGCCGTCGCCAGCCGGGCCCCGTCCACCTCGGCCTCGACCGGCGGGGCATGCACGGCGAATTGCGCGCGCCCCGGGCCGATCAGCTCGACCGCGCCGTCGACGCCGGCCGCCACGACCCCGTCGAGCAGCACCTTCGACTTCTGGAGCGCCTCGGCACCGGTGTCGAGGCGCTGGAATCCCAGGACATTGTCGACAAGTGTCGTCATCCGGGCGTATCCGGCGGCCAGATGGTGGAGGATTTGATTCGCCTCGGGCCAGAGCTGTCCGGCGGGGTCGGCGGCCAGTGTGCCGAGTTCGGCGCGCAGTTCCTCCAGTGGGCCGCGCAGCGACTCGCCGAGCACGGCGGTCAGCTGGGCATGCCGGGCGGCCAGCTCCGCGTACCGCTCCTGGCTCGCCTCCAGTTCGGCCGCCGCCCGGTCCGCGTTGTCGGCCAGTTCGGCGGCGTGCTGTTCGGCCGACTCCGCCAGTTCCGCGGCATGCCGCTCGGCCGTCTCCTTCAGCTCGGCGGCATGCCGCTCCACCAGCTCCTCGTACGGCCGCCGGTCGGTGAAGGTCATCACCGCGCCGACGAGCTGGTCCCCGTCCCGCACCGGCGCGGTCGTCAGATCCACCGGCACCCGGTCGCCGCTCTTCGACCACAGCACCTGGCCGCGCACCCGGTGCTTGCGGCCGGACTTCAGCGTGTCCGCGAGCGGGGACTCCTCGTACGGGAACGGCTCGCCGTCCGCGCGGGAGTGCAGGATCAGTGGGTGCAGCTCCTGCCCGCCGAGGTCGCTGGCCCTGAAGCCCAGTATCTGGGCGGCGGCCGGGTTGACCAGGACGACCCGGCCCTCGGTGTCCGTGCCGACGACGCCCTCGGCCGCCGCCCGCAGGATCATCTCCGTCTGGCGCTGCGAACGCGCCAGCTCCGCCTCGGTGTCGACCGTCCCCGAGAGATCGCGTACGACGAGCATCAGCAGCTCGTCGCCGGTGTAGCCGGACTGGGAGGCATAGGCCTCGCGGCCGTCCTCAAGGCTGGCGCTGGTGACCTCGACGGGAAACTCGACGCCGTCCGTGCGCCGGGCGATCATCCGGGTCGGCTTGGTGCGGCCGCGCGGGTCCGCAGCCTCCGGCCGCCGCATGGAGCCGGGGATCAGCTGGGAGTCGAACGACGGCAGCAGATCGAGCAGTCCCCGGCCGACCAGGGCGGTGCCGGGGGCCTCGAAGAGCTCCAGCGCGATGGTGTTGGCGTTGACGACGGTGCCGTTGCAGTTGACGAGCACGAGGCCGTCGGGGAGCGCGTCGAGTATGGCGGCGAGGCGAGCAGCGCCTCGCGATGGCCTGCTGCTCACGACGACGGTTCCTCCCTGACCTACTGCACAGTGCGGACAGCCGCTCCCATCTTGCCCCTCGGGCCGCAGCCTGTCACTGGAGGGAGTCTAAGGGCAGCGGATGCGGGTGCGGCGGCGGATGAGGGGGAGCTCTCACGGAGCTCCGGTGCGCGCGGTATACCCCTCGGCCCTGCTAGCGGGCATTCGGAAGGACAGGTTCCAGATTCCGCCAGCGGGCGATCTCGCAGCCGTTGGCGCGGCTGAAGCGGGCGTCGACCCGCTGTCCGCGCCAGGTGCCGGTGATCCGCGCGATGGCGTCCCCGCCGTACTGGTGGGTGCACATGCTGCCCTTGGGCACGGGCGCGAACGGGTCCTTCCCCTCCCGCGCCAGCTCGTCCAGCCGCGCACATGCCTTCTCCGCCGAGGGGTGCGTACCGCCGACGGGGCCGCACTCAAGCTCGTACGTGCCGTCCCCGGACCGGTTGCCCGACCGCTCGACGGTCACGGTCAGCCGGTCCGGGGACGACAGCAGCGAGCCCAGCGACAGCGGTCCGGGCGACTGGGCGGCGGCCGCGGCGGTTCCGGCGGCGGCGGTCCCGGCGGCCGGGCCGACCGCGACGCCGACTCCGGCGAGCGCGGCGGCGGACGCGGTTGCGGTGAGAGCGAAACGGCGCAGCATGTGCAGCTCCATGTGTTGACCTACGGGTCCGGGGCGGGCCCACGAGCCCCTGGGCCCACCCTCGCGGGCGGCCCTGCCGGCTCCTGCCGTCCCGGTCCGGCACGGGGCCGTCCCGGGCGCGGGAGCACGAGCCCTGCCCTCTCTAACGCGCCAGGGCCCCCGGCGTTGCGCAGCCGCCGATTGCTTTGCCCTGCGGGCCGCACGCCTTGTACCGTGGACAGCGATTGGTGACCGGCCGCAATGCTGTGTCATCATCTGCACACACCACATCGCGCTCGCGGGCGCGACCCGGCGGTGTGCTGGAGGCGTCGCCTAGTCCGGTCTATGGCGCCGCACTGCTAATGCGGTTTGGGTCTTAAAGCCCATCGAGGGTTCAAATCCCTCCGCCTCCGCCAGCAAGATCACTGAAGCCCCGGCCGCCCGGCCGGGGCTTCAGTGCTTCTGCCCGCGCGGGGGCTTCGCTTCGTAGGCAACCCGCCCCTCGCATCGGCATTTATGCAGGTCAGCTGGGGTTTGCCTAATGGATTTCGCGTGACGGCGCAGGTCATGTAATGTTGTTCCCGCAACGCCGACCGGGCCGAAAAGCCCGGAACGCCAAGCACAAGCACTCGTAGCTTAACGGATAGAGCATCTGACTACGGATCAGAAGGTTGCAGGTTCGAATCCTGCCGAGTGCACACAGCTGAGAGGCCCCCGGAGATGATCCGGGGGCCTCTCGCGTTGGGCGTACAGCAGTGAAGTACAGCAACCGCGCCGACCGCAGTCAGCGGGTGCCGCGCATCGCGTTGGACACGCTACGGGCCCCCACGTCCGCAGCCACGACGGCCAACAACTGATCCAGACCGCCTGACAAGGACCGATCAGGCGTCCTTCCAAATCCGGCTGTCACGGGCCACGTCATACACCCGCTCCACCTGCGCCGTATCGAAGACGCCGTTCAACGGCCCGAGCGCCGCCACCTCGCGCTCCCGGTAGACGCGAACGTCCAACTGCGTCGGCACCACATCTAACTTGGCCAGGCCGACGAAGACCAACACCGGCTGCACCTGCACGGCGAAGTCGCAGCGTGCTTCGAGCACCCGCTGAACCCGCCTTGCCTCGGCCTTGCTCTTGAGCGGATACGGCCGCGCCCTGCCCCGGTTGACCCGCACCATGCCGTCGCCGACCCACACGCTCTTGCCAGGATGATTCTTGGTGTTGATGCTGAACACCCCACCCGGCCCGATCAGCAGATGGTCGATGTCGACATTCCGCGGCAACGGAACGGAGTGCAACACCCGCCACCCCTGCCGGCCCAACCGCTCCAGCTCGACGCCCACGCGCTTCTCAGCAACGAGCCCGGTCCGCCACGACTCCATCTGATCAGGCCGGCGCAGCAGCCAGGCGAGCACCCGCTCCAGCCTGCTGGGCCCGGAGGTGTCGAGCTTGTCCTTGAGCCCGGCACCAGGCCGCCGAGTCGCGAGATCGAACTCCGGGGGGAGCGGCGGCAAGGGCGGCGTACTCGCAGGCGGCGTGGTTTCACTCGGGACAGCAGGTGTCGAGCTATGGGTCGCAAGCGCGTCCATGGCCGCCTGACGAAATGCGGGAACCTTGATCGTGATCTCACCGGTCTTGCAGTCCATCCACACGACCGCCGTGCCGTCCGGCAGATTCACATAGAG
The DNA here is from genome assembly GCF_026420845.1 of Streptomyces sp. PR69. Taxonomy (GTDB): domain Bacteria; phylum Actinomycetota; class Actinomycetes; order Streptomycetales; family Streptomycetaceae; genus Streptomyces. Next base: position 20,148 of record NZ_JAOWCB010000047.1, read on the forward strand.
CCGATCATGCCCATACCGCTTCCACGATGTGACGCGCAGCTCCCCCACGGAACCCCCCTGAGCCCACAACGCCGTTACAACTATGGCAGCAGCGAAGCAGCCAGCCCCACAAGAGCGCCCCTGCGGTAGAACTTTCCCTACTCGATCAAGAGCCCGCGCACGGTGCGGGGGCGCGTCGCCTGTGCGGCGCGGCCTGCCTCCTGTCTCCGCCCCGGCTGGCCGCGCCCGGCGGCGCGTGCGTGCGGCGGGCGAAGGTCAGAGAAAACCCGCTGTGGCTGGGGCGGTCGGCTCCACGGCTTTAGGCAGCCACTTTGGGGCGAGCATCGAAGATCATGGCCCCAACGTCGTGCTTCACCCGGGCAGCTCCACAGACTGCCCAACGCGCCGCAAGCTTACGGGGCCATGATCACTCGCCCCCAAGCAGCTCCAGCCCAAAGCCGCTCCGCCGACCTCACACACTGGGTCAACGCATCACTCGGCTTCCTTCGGATGCGGTGCCGTCGCCGCTGCAACCCTGGCGAGTGCCCGACCAGAGGAGGTTTTCACTTCGTTGCGCTCTTTGCGTGTCTACTTCACTACTAGCTGGTTATCCATCTGATGTTGCACCAAGACGGCCGATACTTCGAAATGCTCGGCAATCCTCTCGACACTTTCGAGAGATGCCGACCAGGGGTCCGCGTCTAGTAGCTGCGAGATGCCCGCTGCTGGCGCGAGCAGCTCAGCCGCAAAAGCACGCTCAATCTTCTGCTTCTCTGTGTACGCCCCAGTGATAAGGAATGGCGCGTCATCATCTGTCACAGAATGCCACAGAGCTCGCCCAATAAGAAAGTTCTTCGTCTTAGCGTGCGCTTGGCTGGCTCCAACTACGAGCGCAGCGCCACCGCCACGACGGCGGCCAAGGGCATGAATTCTTGGTTCTGGAGACGTAAGCTCCTGTGTCGAGACGAACTCGCCGAGTTGGAACCTCTCTGCGCTCGGAACCTGAGCAATCTGGCGAGCGATCTTAGCTTGCTCCCAACCGGTTTCCCAAGGGCGCGTCGAAGGGCCGGACCTGTATTTGCTCAGCACGGCGCGCATCTCTTCTGTGAGCAGGTTCCTGCGGGGAGCTGTGATGCCCTCCACTTTGGCGGCTGCCTGCGATACCCAGCCCTGAGATTCCTGAATCTTCGCCGGTGAGACCGCGTCCACGAAGTCGCCGAACAAATCAGGCGTCAGATTTTGCGACGCGGAAATGATCTCATTCTCGAATTCGTGCGCCTCGGAATAGGGGTCGAGTCCGAGGCGCGCTGCCGTGCGGCAATATTGCGCCTCGTCGACGTCTGCTCCCGTTACTGCGGCCCACTCCTTGTGGAGCGAGGTGGCCCCAAGGCCGCACTCGTCCAGTCGGGAGATGACAGAGTTGACGATGCGGGAAAGCTCGACCTGTAGCTCTGTTGACGCAACCGTCGCGTCACCATGGCCGATGTAGCGAATTCTCCAGTTGGCCACGGGAGAGGAGTATGGTCGCCAAGAAATGGTTGTCTGTTCTCCGGCGGGGATGAATGCCAGATCTGGCCAGGCGAACCCATCGCCGATGCGGCGGAAATTATTCCGAAGCAGTTCCGGGTCGGTCAATCTGGCTCGGTCGAAACGACTGACCAGCTCCGGACGGGAGAGTCGTGAATTGAAGAGAAGTTTCCACCAGTTGAAGGCGATCCACTCGGCGAGCGGATAAAGGGGTGCGTAAATCGACCGGCGCGAACTGCCGGAATCTAGATCTTCCACGAGGGTGATGAAGTCTTGCCCAGCGCGAATCTCGATTCGTGCCCATGTGGCTTTGTGCTCCGGAAGCCTGACGCCGGGGGCAGATTCCCACTCCCAGGAGATCTTGAAAGTTCCTTCGGCATCCATTGCGTCAAAGCCCTTCCGGGAATTCGTTAGGTGCTAGTGGGTACCCCTTGTATTGCCCCTGCTCCCTATTTACAAGCCTACCCTCATACACTATGCTACCACGCTTGATCCAGACATATCGCGGAAATTCCCCCTCAAAAAATTCTCCGATGTTTCCGCAGGAGATGCCCTCTCTCAGCCATTCTGTAATTTCGTCGGCGTCAGTGAGTGAAGGGTCACACCGCGACGCGTCCGCTCTAAGACGAGGTGGACCAGCGAATGACGGGTAAGTCTTATGTTCAGCGCTTCCGACGTACCGGGTCCGCTTCGCGAGCTTTGCCAGCTCTTCCCGCCGCTCCTCGGAGATGGGGCGTTTGATGGCCCGTGCTAGGGGACGCTGACGCTTCGGGGCACGCATGAGCTCAGTATGTCGTCATGGGCCCCTCGTTGGTAACCGCTCGTTGCGGTACGCCAGAACAGGTGGGGCGCTGCGCACGGCGCCCCGTCAGCCTCGGGCTTGATCTCAGCGGTACAGCAGCGTTGTACCGCAACCACAGCGACCGACATCGCCCGAAGAGGACGCGAAGACCACCAGTCTGACTGCTACTGACCGATCCACATAGAGCTACGGATCAGAAGGTTGCAGGTTCGAATCCTGCCGAGTGCACACAGTCGAAGCCCCCTCGGGATCATCCCGGAGGGGGCTTTGTCGTGCGTGCGGCGGCGAGGTGGGCGGTCGCGTGGCAAGGTGGCGCGTATGGGTGCAAGGCAGGATGTTCCGGGTGCCTTTGGCGCGGTGGGCGTGCCGCGGGATGTCGTCCAGTCGGTGCCGGGCGACGGCCATGGTCCGCCGCTGCGCGTGTTCGTGCTGTCCGGGTCGTCGCGGAAGGGATCGTTCAATGGGCGGCTGGCCATGCTGACCGCCAGGCTGGTGACCGAGAACGGGGCCGCCGCTGATCTTGCGTGGCTGCGGGACTTCGACATGCCGTCGTATGACGGGGACGCCGAGACCGCTCAGGGGCAGCCGCCGAGCTCCGTCGCGTTGCGCGATCGGCTGCGGGCGGCGCAGGCGATCGTGTTCGCCTCGCCGGAGTACAACGCGTCGGTGCCGGGCGTGGTGAAGAACGCGATCGACTGGCTGTCACGCTTTCGGCCGCAGCCGTTCAAGGACAAGCACGCCCTGCTGGTCTCCGCTTCTCCCTCAATGGTGGGAGGAAACCGGGGGCTGTGGGCGCTTCGCGTGCCGCTGGAGCATCTCGGGGCCCGTGTCTACCCGGATATGTTCAGCCTGGCGAAGGCCCATCAGGCGTTCGATGACAGCGGCGACCTGAACGACGCCGGACTGAGGGAACGGCTTGATGCCACCGTGAAGGCGTTTCTGGGCCTCGTCGAGGCCGATACCCACTACCCGGCGCTGCGGCGTTGCTGGTACGAGTTTCTCGGCGACCGGACGAGCGCGCCGGTCACCCAGCGCGCCGAGGAATAGCCCCCTGAGGCGCGAGCATCATGGGAGGGGCCCGCATAGCGGGGGGGCGAAGCGTTGTGAGGGGCGTGTGGTGGGCTGGCGGTGTGCCGGGGTCGTATGGCGGGAAGACGGGGCCTTTCTGCGCTGGGAGGGCGGTCGGGAGAGTGCGTTGAGCGTCGGGAGGGCGCTGGGGTTCCGGGCCGTCGGGGAGCGGCGGTGTGTCGGGGCGCGGGGGCATGTGTGCGCCCGGCGGGCCGCGGTCGCGGGGAGCGTGATGAATCCGCGGTGCGGGGAGTGCGCGCGGCTGGCGCGGGCGCACTCCGTGGCGGCCGACACCGCGGCAGACGATCCCCGGACGTACCGGGTGTATCTCGCGTGGTTCGGGCCCGGGATGGTCAAGGTGGGCATCACCGCCGAGGAGCGGGGGAGCGCGCGGCTGCTGGAGCAGGGGGCCGTGGTGTTCAGCTGGCTGGGGCGGGGGCCGCTGATGGCAGCGCGGCGGACCGAGGAGGTCGTGCGGGCGGCGCTCGGAGTGCCGGACCGCATTCCGTACGCCGCCAAGCGCGCCGCCCGGGCCGGACTGCCCCCTGCCCCGGAGCGGGCCGCGGAGGTCGAGGCGCTGCACCGCAGGGCGAGCGGACGGGCGGAGTGGGCGGAGACGCTGCAGCCGCTGGAGTTCGAGGCCGTCGACCATGCGGAGGTCTTCGGGCTTCAGGGGCTGGTCCCCGCCGACGGGGTGGTGCGGGAGCTGGTGGACGGCGGGGTCGTCGCGGGGACGCCGGCCGCCGTCGCCGGGCCCGATCTCCATCTGAAGACGGCCGGCGGGCGCATGGTGGTGTGCGATACACGGCTGGTGGTGGGGTGGGAGCTGACCGGCGCGGATGCCGGGCTCGCGCTCACCGTGCCCGTCGAGACCGCGGGCAAGCAGGGCAGGCAGGCCGGGTGGGGCAAGCAGGACGGGCAGGACAGGCAGGAGGGACTGTTTTGAGCAGGGAGTTCGCCGCGCGCCTCGGAATACCCGGGTTCGTCGACGTCCACACCCACTTCATGCCGGAGCGCGTACTGCGCAAGGTGTGGGCGTACTTCGACGCAGCCGGGCCGCTGACCGGGATGGAGTGGCCGATCACCTATCGGCACGAGGAGGAGCGGCGCGTCGAGCTGCTGCGGGAGTTCGGGGTGACCGCGTTCACCGCCATGCTCTATCCGCACAAGGCCGGCATGGCCGCCTGGCTCAACGAGTGGGCCGCCGGCTTCGCCGCCCGTACCCCCGACTGTCTGCACACCGCCACCTTCTTCCCCGAGCCGGGCGTGGAGGCGTACACCGGGAAGGCCCTCGACCGCGGCGCGCGGGTCTTCAAGGCCCATCTGCAGGTGGGGCAGTACGACCCGAACGACCCGCTGCTCGACGCCGTGTGGGGGGTGCTGGCCGAGAGTGCGACCCCCGTCGTCGTGCACTGCGGGTCGGGGCCCGTGCCCGGCAAGCACACCGGGCCCGAGCCGATCGGGCGGCTGCTCGCCCGCCACCCCCGGCTGCGGCTGATCGTCGCCCATATGGGCATGCCCGAGTACGCCGACTTCCTCGACCTCGCCGAGCGGTACGACGAGGTCCGCCTCGACACCACCATGGCGTTCACCGACTTCAGCGAGCGCCTGTGCCCCTTCCCCGAACAGGAGTTGCCCCGGCTCGCGGCCCTCGGGGACCGTATCCTCCTCGGCAGCGACTTTCCGAACATCCCGTATCCGTACGTGCATCAGCTCCAGGCCCTTGAGCGGCTGGGGCTCGGCGACGACTGGCTGCGGCGGGTGTGCCATGAGAACGGGGCCCGGCTCTTCCCCGGGCTTTCCCCAGGACGTTCTCCCGGGAGTTTCTCAGGGAATTCATAGAGTCGGGCAAGGCGGCTCTCACCCCGGGCGCGCAGAGTCAGATGTCATGACTGCGATCTCCTCCCACCCGCGTCTCGGTCAGCAGCACGTCGATCAGCCGCGCCTCAAACGTCATGAGCTGCTCCGCGCCGACGGCGGCCCCGTCCGCGTGCTCGTCGTCGACGACGAAGCCGCGCTGAGCGAGCTGCTGTCGATGGCGCTGCGCTACGAGGGGTGGGAGGTGCGCAGCGCGGGAGACGGCGCGGAGGCGGTCCGGTGCGCGCGGGCGTTCCGGCCGGACGCCGTGGTGCTCGATGTGATGCTGCCCGACATCGACGGGCTCGCCGTGCTCGGGCGGCTGCGGCGGGAGCTGCCGGAGGCGCCGGTGCTGTTCCTGGCCGCCCGGGACGCGGTCGAGGACCGGATCGCGGGCCTGACGGCCGGCGGCGACGACTATGTGACCAAGCCGTTCTCGCTGGAGGAGGTCGTGGCCCGGCTGCGCGGGCTGATCCGCAGGTCGGGAGCCGCGGCCGGGCGCGGCGATTCGCTGCTCACGGTCGGCGACCTCACCCTCGACGAGGACAGCCATGAGGTTTCCCGCGGCGGCGAGGCCGTCCATCTGACCGCCACCGAGTTCGAGCTGCTGCGCTATCTGATGCGCAATCCGCGGCGGGTGCTCAGCAAGGCGCAGATACTTGACCGGGTGTGGAGCTATGACTTCGGCGGTCAGGCCAATGTGGTCGAGCTCTATATCTCATATCTGCGGAAGAAGATTGACGCAGGGCGGCCGCCGATGATCCACACCCGTCGGGGAGCCGGGTATCTGATCAAGCCCGGGGAGTGAGCGTGCCATGGGCGGGCGTCCGCAGTCGCTGCGGACCCGGCTCGTCGTCTCCGCCGTGGCGCTGATCGCGGTCGTGGCGGCCGTGATCGGGACGGTCACCGCCATCGCCTTCCGTACATATCTCTACGGGCAGCTGGACGGTCAGCTGGACGCGGTCGCGGCCAGGGCCGCCGGGCCTCCGGCCGTGCCCGGCGATCTCCCGCCGCCCGCCAGGCACAAGGAGCCGCGGCGGCGCTGGGCGGCACGGTCGCGGTGACGGCCGCGTGGGCGTACGTCCTGCTGGGCAGGACGCCGGACTATCTGCCGTGGCTGCGCGGGACGGTGCTGGGGTGCGGGCTGGCCTCGGCCGTGGTGCTCGCCGCGCTGCCTTTCGCCGGGCGGCTGGGGCGGACGGACGTCCGGCGGGCGGTCCGGTGGCTGGCGCTCGGGGCGGCGGGGGCCGGGCCCCCGCGTCTGGTGGGGTGGGTGGGCGGGGGAAAGGAACCGGGGCGGCCGCCTCCGCTACAGGGCCGCCGCCCCGGAGATCAGTGCGCCTTCGTCTTGAGCGCGACTTCCCTGATGAAGAGCGTCACCAGGAACGCCAGAAACGCACAGGGCGCCGCGTACAGAAAGACATCCGCCACCCCGTGCCCGTACGCGCTCTCCATCACCGTGCGGACCGGCGGCGGCAGCAGGTCGAGGTCCGGGATGCCGCCTCCGCCCGTGCCGCCGTGGCCCAGCGCCGCGCCCTGCGGGCCGAGGGCGGCGAGGCCGTCCTTGACGTAGTGGGTGACCCGGTTGCCCAGCACCGCGCCCAGCGCGGAGACGCCGACCGCTCCGCCCAGCGAGCGGAAGAATGTGACCACGGAGCTGGCCGCGCCGAGCTCCTCGGGGGCGACCTGGTTCTGGGTGCACAGCACGAGGTTCTGCATCATCATGCCGAGCCCGAGGCCGAGAAGCGCCATGAACAGCGCGATATGCCAGTAGTCGGTGTCGTATCGCATGGTGCCCAGCAGACCGAGCCCCGCCGTCGTCAGCGCGCCGCCGACGACCAGCCACGCCTTCCAGCGGCCGGTCTTGGTGATGATCTGGCCGGAGACGGTGGACGAGAGGAACAGTCCGCTGATCATCGGGATCGTCATCACGCCGGACATGGTGGGGGACTTGTCCCGCGCGAGCTGGAAGTACTGGCTGAAGAAGACCGTGCCCGCGAACATCGCGACGCCGACGAACAGCGAGGCGACCGAGGCGAGCGCGATGGTCCGGTTGCGGAACAGACGGAGCGGGATGATCGGGTCGTTCGCCCGTGATTCGACGGCGAGGAAGAGCACGCCCAGCAGGACCGCGCCGCCGGTCATCACGTATGTCTGCCAGGAGAGCCAGTCGTACTTGTCGCCCGCGAAGGTCACCCAGATCAGCAGCAGCGACACCGCGGCGCTGATCAGGAACGCGCCGGTCCAGTCGACCTTCACCTCCCGCCGGACCACCGGCAGTTTGAGGGTCTTCTGCAGCACGATCAGGGCGATCACGGCGAAGGGCACGCCGACGTAGAAGCACCAGCGCCAGCCGAGCCAGTCCGTGTCGGTGATCACGCCGCCGAGGAGGGGGCCGCCGACCGTGGCCACGGCGAAGGTCGCGCCGAGATAGCCGCTGTAGCGCCCCCGCTCCCGCGGCGAGATCATCGCGGCCATCACGATCTGCGCGAGCGCGGAGAGCCCGCCGACGCCCACGCCCTGGACCACGCGGCAGGCGATGAGCGTGCCCGCGTTCTGGGAGAGTCCGGCCGCCGCCGAGCCGAGGACGTAGATCACCAGGGCTATCTGGACGAGCAGCTTCTTGGAGAAGAGATCGGAGAGCTTGCCCCACAGCGGGGTGGTCGCGGTCATCGCCAGCAGCGAGGCGGTCACCACCCAGGTGTAGGCGCTCTGTCCGCCCCTGAGGTCGGTGATGATCTGCGGCAGGGCGTTGGAGACGATCGTCGACGACAGGATGGCGACGAACATGCCGAGCAGCAGCCCGGAGAGCGCCTCCATGATCTGGCGATGTGTCATCGTCGGGCCTTCGGGCGGCGGGCCCCCGGGCTCGGCGTGCCCGGCCCGCGCCGCACCGGCCGGTGTGGCTGTAGCCATGGAAATCCTTCGTTGTACGTCGGTCAGGCGGTCACGCGGAGGCCCGGCAGTCGCCGAACGACTCCCGCAGCCGTGCGAGCATCGCGATCAGCTGCCCGATCTCGTCGCCGGACCAGTCGTCGAGCGTGCGGGCGAACATGTCCGCGGTCCGCCGTGCGAGGTCGTCGAGCGTGTCCCGGCCCGCGGGGGTCAGCAGGAGCAGCCGGGAGCGCCGGTCGCCGGGGGCGGGAAGCCGTTCGATCCAGCCGCGCTCCTCGACATGGGCGACATGCCGGCTGGTCACCGACATATCGACGGCCATCAGTTCGGCCAGGCGGCTCATCCGCATCTCGCCGTGCCGGTCAAGCAGGGTGAGGACGGCGGCCGACCCGGACGGGCACTCGACGGGCAGCATTCGTGCGATGCCCCGCTTGACGGCTCCGATGGCGCTGAGCTGCCGGGCGAGTTCCGCGTACTGCTCAGGCTGTGCGGCCACGGTCGCCCTCCCGGCCTCGTCCTGCCGTCTCGCGTCTTGTTGCTTAGGGCAACCATAGAAGCCATTGGTTGCTACAGGCAAACTAAAACGAGCATTGCGGAGTAAAGGAAGCCAAAAGGCTTCACATGCTTCCCGCCATGGCGCGCATCCGACCGCTCCTGCTACACGCGCGCACGCGCGCCCCGGGCTTGGGAGCGGAACCGGTGGTTCGCTAGGGTCCTGCCCCATGGCACACAACCCCCAGCACGGCCAGGGCCCGGAGGGCAACCACGACCCCGCGGGCAACACCCAGATGTTCCGCGCCTTCGTCGACGAGGGCGCCCCGCAGGGCCGTCAGGCGGCGGCTGCCCAGTCCGCCGGCCCGCGCGTCGGTCTGATCGCAGGCGTCGTCGCGGTGATCGCCGTCGTCGCGGCGGTCGCCTGGCTCGCCCTGGGCTGACGCCTCGCTCATTTCCCCGATATCCCCGCGGGGCTGATGTCCCGTGTCTCGATGTGCATGCCCAGCGGCACCCGCCAGGCGTCGACGCACACCGTGTACGACGCCTGGCGCGCGGTCCCGGGCGGGATCGGCGTCGGCAGCGGCTGCGTCGATTCGACCGTCGCCCAGTCGATGCCCAGCGCTCCGATGATGTGGGTGCCGAACGCGACCTGCCCCGATGTCACCGCGGAGCCGCCCGTGTTGCGGAATTCGACTGTCACCTTCTCGCACCAGCGCCTGTCGAGCGGGGCGCGGACGGTCGCGCCGATCCGCAGCTCGGCCGGGCCTGCGGGCGGCGGCGGAGACGGAGGCGGCGCAGACGGCGGTGGCCCAGATGGGGACGGCCCAGACGGGGAGGGCTGAGATGCGGGCGGGGATGGCTCAGGCGGCGGAGCAGCAGCGGAGGGCGGCGAGGGGCGCGACGGCCAAGGCGAAGGTCTCGGCGTCGCCTTCGCGGGGCCTCCGCTTCCCTCAGGCGACGGCGGTACGGGGACAGACGTCCTGCTCTCCCCGCCGCCCGGGGCCGTGCTTTCCGGCGGCCTCCCCTCCGCGCCGCCGGTCCGGCCTTCCCGCCGCTGCTCGTCCAGGGGGACGAGCAGCACATCTCCCTTCGGGGGCGCCGCCGCCGCAGGGGCGTCGTCCGGTGCGGCGACGGCCGCATAGCCGTCGCCGGGGCCGCCCGTACACGCGGTCAGGGCCCCGCCGCCCAGACAGAGCGCGACGACCGCCCCCGCGGCGGAACGGCGGCGTCCACCCCGGCCGCGTCGCTCGTGGGCTCCTCGTCCTCGTCGCATCGCGTCAGTGTGTCTGACGGATCGTCAATAAGGAAGCCTCCGGGCGTCAGTCGGCGATCAGACCCTCCCGCAGCTGCGCCAGCGTGCGGGTCAGCAGCCGGGAGACATGCATCTGCGAGATGCCGACCTCCTCGCCGATCTGCGACTGGGTCATGTTCGCAAAGAAGCGGAGCATGATGATCTGCCGTTCGCGCGGCGGGAGTTTGGCCAGCAGCGGCTTGAGTGACTCGCGGTATTCGACGCCCTCCAGGGCGCTGTCCTCGTAGCCCAGGCGGTCCGCAAGCGAGCCCTCTCCGCCGTCGTCCTCGGGGGACGGGGAGTCCAGCGAGGAGGCGGTGTAGGCGTTGCCCACGGCCAGCCCGTCGACCACGTCCTCCTCCGACACCCCGAGGGCCGCGGCCAGTTCGGGGACGGTCGGGGAGCGGTCGAGCTTCTGCGCCAGTTCGTCGCTGGCCTTGGTGAGCGCGAGCCGCAGCTCCTGGAGCCGGCGCGGGACTCTCACCGACCATGAGGTGTCGCGGAAGAAGCGCTTGATCTCGCCGACGACGGTCGGCATCGCGAACGTCGGGAACTCCACGCCCCGTTCGCAGTCGAACCGGTCGATCGCCTTGATCAGACCGATCGTGCCGACCTGGACGATGTCCTCCATCGGTTCGTTGCGACTGCGGAAGCGGGCTGCCGCGTACCGCACCAAGGGGAGGTTCAGCTCGATCAGGGTGTCGCGCACATAGGTGCGCTCCGGAGTCTCCCCGGTGCCCTGCTCGTCCAGCGCGCGTAGCCGCAGGAACAGGGAACGGGACAGAGTACGGGTGTCGATGGCTCCTGAGCCGTCAGGCACGACAGGCGCGGGTGCGCTCTTCGTGAGCGTGAGCACCTTCGAGCTGCCCTGTTCTGCGGACATGCCACCCCCTTGAGGTCGCGGGACGGTCGCGGCGGCCGCGACCATCGGAGGAACGCAGCCTCCACCTGAATACCGGAGGCGGAGCTGCGGCAAACGCGGTTCCAGCAGAATGTCACATGTCGGCAACACGCTGTAGTGACATGTCGACAAGTACCGGGTGGAAGTGCGCAGGAAACAGGGGGTCTGCGCCTTTTACACCGTCAAAATCAGCTCCGAAACGGTCTACCCGTCTGAGTTAGGCATCGATCCTGTTTGCGGATCTCAGTCGGGCAAAGCTCCGGGCCAGCAGCCGGGAGACATGCATCTGGGAGACGCCCAGCTCCTGGCTGATCTGGGACTGCGTCAGATTGCCGTAGTAGCGGAGCATCAGGATCCGCTGCTCTCGCTCGGGCAGCTGTACGAGGAGATGGCGTACGAGATCGCGGTGCTCGACACCGGCGAGCGCCGGGTCCTCATAGCCGAGCCGGTCCACCAGCCCCGGCAGGCCGTCGCCTTCCTGGGCCGCCTCCAGGGAGGTGGCGTGGTACGAGCGGCCCGCCTCGATGCAGGCGAGCACCTCGTCCTCGGAGATCTTCAGCCGCTCGGCGATCTCCGCCGTCGTCGGAGTCCTGCCATGAGCCGTCGTCAGGTCCTCGGTGGCGCCGCTGACCTGGACCCACAGCTCGTGCAGCCGGCGCGGCACGTGCACGGTGCGGACGTTGTCCCGGAAGTACCGCTTGATCTCGCCGACGACGGTCGGCATGGCGAAGGTCGGGAACTGCACACCTCGGTCGGGGTCGAACCTGTCGATCGCGTTGATCAGGCCGATCGTGCCGACCTGGACGACGTCCTCCATCGGTTCGTTGCGGCTCCGGAACCGGGCGGCCGCGTACCGCACGAGCGGCAGGTTCGCCTCGATGAGCGCCGCGCGGGTCCGGGAGTGCTCCGGGGTGCCGGGGGCGAGGGCCTTGAGCTCGCCGAAGAGCACCTGGGTGAGCGCGCGGGTGTCCGCGCCCCGGCTCCGGACGTTGCCCCTGCCCTGGGGGCCGTCCGCCGGCGAGCGGACCGGCTCCGGGCAATCCGTCTGCGGGTGATCCGCCTCCGGCGTTCCGGACGGGGATGCGTCGTCCGGCCGCTCGTTCTGGGGCGGCACCTGAGGCGCAGTACTGGCCGGCACGGTATTACGCCACCCCTTTGCGGTCGTTTACGGTCAACTCATCCATCAAAAGCGGTCATAGCATCACAAGACATGTCCACTGTGTGCAAGCATCGCATTACGCCGTGTTGACGGAACATTCGGCTGACGGCATGGGCCGCTGCACGGCGGCCGACGGCAGCTGCACGGCGGCTGACGGCATGTGAAAGCCCCCCGCCGTCCGGGCGAGGGGCAGGGGGCCGGGGCGGCGTCCGCTCAGAACTCGTAGTCGGCGATCACCCACGTGGCGAACTCGCGCCACTGCGCGGCTGCCGCCTGATGGGCCGGGTGCTCGATATAGCGCTTGAGGGCGTCGCGGTCCGCCACGGCGGAGTTGATGGCGAAGTCATAGGCGATCGGCCGGTCCGTGATGTTCCAGGCGCACTCCCAGAACTCGATCTCCGGAACCAGCTTGTCGAGCTCCTGGAACGCCCGCACTCCGGCGATCACGCGTGGCTCGTCGCGCGAGACGCCTTCGCCGAGTTTGAAAAGGACCAGATGGCGGATCAACGGGGCTCCTAGTTCACCAGCTCGGTCATAAAGTCTCCCACGCCTTGAGCGGCGCTCGAAATGCCCTCGAACCCTACCTGCACCAGTTCCGCCGCCCGGTCGGGGGAGGTGATGATCGTGTACAGGATGAAGACGGCCAGGAGGTAGAGCGATATCTTCTTCGCTTGCACCATCAGTCTCTTGCTCCCCTGCCGTATCACCTGCCCCGCGCAGTCGCGTGAGTCTAACCGAGCTGACCGAATCTTTAAGGACCAAGGACCTGCCCTTCGAGGCCCTTCGTC
>NZ_JAOWCB010000048.1 GCF_026420845.1 Streptomyces sp. PR69
GCGTCGCCTGGCAGACGGGACTTTGACGACACGACCTAGGAGCACGGGTCGGCACGTGGAGGCCGTCCCCGCTAAGGCGCACGGGGCAGTGCACGGCGCGAAGGCCGTCCCCGCAGAAGCGCGCCGGGCGCGGCGGCGGCCCGGCGGCGCGGTCGCGCCCCGTGGCGGCGCGACCGCGGTCGTCGTACCGGCGTCGGCACCGGCGGCGGCGTCAGGCGAGGGACCGCTGCCACCATGCGTACGTCGACGCGATGCCGTCCCGCAGGCCGATCTTGGGCTTCCAGCCCAGGGACGCCAGCCGGGAGACGTCCAGCAGCTTGCGCGGGGTGCCGTCCGGCTTGCCGGTGTCCCAGGCGATGCGGCCGGTGTAGCCGGTCACCTCGGCGACCGTCTCGGCCAGCTCCTTGATCGTGAGGTCGTCCCCGCAGCCGACGTTGACCGGCGCCTCCCCGTCGTAACGCGCAAGCAGCGTGGCGCAGGCGTCCGCCAGATCGTCCACATGCAGGAACTCGCGGCGCGGGGCGCCCGAGCCCCACAGGGTCACCTCGTCCAGGCCGCCCTCGCGCGCCTCGTGGAAGCGGCGGATCAGGGCCGGCAGGACGTGCGAGGTCTCCAGGTCGAAGTTGTCGCCGGGGCCGTAGAGGTTGGTCGGCATGGCGGAGATATACGCCGCGCCGTACTGCCGCCGGTACGACTGCACCTGGCAGATCCCGGCAATCTTGGCGAGCGCGTACGGCTCGTTGGTGGGCTCCAGCGGGCCCGTCAGCAGCGCGTCCTCGCGGATCGGCTGCGCGGCGTGCTTGGGGTAGATGCAGGACGACCCGAGGAACAGCAGCCGGGCCACGCCCGCGGTGTGCGCCCCGGCGATGACGCTCAGCTGGATGCGCAGATTGTCCTCAAGGAACGGCACCGGCTGGGTGCTGTTGGCCATGATGCCGCCGACCTTCGCCGCGGCGAGCACCACGGCGTCGGGCCGGGCGTCCGCCAGAAAGGCGGCGGTGGCCGCCGCGTCGCGCAGATCGAGTTCGTCCCGGCCGCGGGTGATCACCTCATGGCCGTCGGCGGCCAGTCTGCGGACCATCGCGGAGCCCACCAGCCCGCGGTGGCCCGCGACGAATATGCGGGCGCCGGCTGGCAGATACGGCGAGTCGGGCGGGTTCGGCGGCACATGCTCGGTCGGCCCGGCAGGTTCGGTCGGCCCGGCAGGTCCGTCAGGTCCGGCGGGCGGCGGCGTCTGCGAATCGGTCATGAGCGGGATCATGCCAGGCACACCGGCCGCGCATCTGCCCGTACCCATGATTTTCCGTATACATCACAAGATCAGTTGAGATCGTCAGAGAACACACAGAGGATGCCACGATGACCAAGACCGCGTTGATCACAGGCGTCACCGGGCAGGACGGTTCGTACCTCTCCGAGCTGCTGCTGTCCAAGGGGTACACGGTGCACGGTCTGGTGCGGCGTTCCTCCAGCTTCAACACCGAGCGGATCGACCACATCTACCAGGGCCCGCAGGAGACGGGGCGCTCCTTCGTGCTCCACCACGCGGACCTCTCCGACGGTGTGGCCCTGGTGAACCTGCTCCGGGACATACAGCCCGACGAGGTCTACAACCTCGGCGCCCAGTCCCATGTCCGGGTCTCCTTCGACGCGCCTCTCTACACGGGCGACGTCACCGGCCTCGGCTCGCTGCGGCTGCTGGAGGCCGTCCGCGCCTCCGGCATCGACACCCGTGTCTACCAGGCGTCGTCATCGGAGATGTTCGGCTCGACCCCGCCGCCGCAGAACGAACAGACGCCCTTCCACCCGCGCAGCCCTTACGGGGTGGCGAAGGTGTACGGCTACTGGGCCACGGTCAACTACCGCGAGGCCTATGGCATGTACGCCGTCAACGGCATCCTGTTCAACCACGAGTCCCCGCGCCGCGGCGAGACCTTTGTGACCCGCAAGATCACGCGTGCGGTGGCGCGCATCAAGGCCGGTCTGCAGAGCGAGCTCTATCTGGGCAATCTGGACGCGGTACGGGACTGGGGTTACGCCCCGGAGTACGTCGACGCCATGTGGCGGATGCTCCAGCAGGACGAGCCGACCGACTATGTCGTCGCCACCGGCGTCCCGGCCACGGTGCGGCGGTTCCTTCAGACCGCCTTCTCGCACGCGGGCCTCGACTGGCAGGAGCATGTGCGCTACGACGCCAAGTACGAGCGGCCCAGCGAGGTGGACGCGCTGATCGGCGATGCGAGCAAGGCCGCGGAGCTGCTGGGCTGGAAGCCCGAAGTGATGGTCGAGGACCTCGCCCGGATCATGGTGGACGCCGATGTGAAGCTGGTGGAGGACCAGCTCGCGGGCGTCGCGGTCCGCGTCGACCGCTGAACAGAGCGGATGTGCACGGCACTTGACTCCGCCGGGCTCTCCGCGGCCTCGTCCGGGGCCGCGGAGAGCCCACGGAGAGCCTTCGCAGGGGCTTCACAGCGTGCCCGGAGAGGCTCCACACTCTGCCGGTTACAAACCTGTGACGCCTGGTGCCCCTGTTTGCCCTTGTTTTTAGTCGGATGATGGCCAGAAATGGCTGAAGAACCGTTACCCTTCGCTTCATTCACGCGTGTGGGTGACCCAAGCCCGAGCGGGTGACCCGGGCCTGAGCCGCCGCCCGCACGCCGCCACGACGTCAAGGCGACCTGCCTTGGGGGGTACATGAAGAAGTCAAGAGGGCTGAGCGCTGCCCTCGTCCTGTCAATGGCCGCAGGCCTCGGCGCGGCCGCGATACCGCAGGCCGCCGCGCTCACCGAGCCGGTCGGCTTCACCGCGGACGATCTGCCCACCTGGCAGACCAACGGCATCGTCTGGGCGCTGGCCCAGGCCGACGGCGTGGTCTTCGCGGGCGGCACCTTCTCCGAAGTACGGCCGCCCCAGGGCGCCCCGGGCAACGCCCGCAGCGCCCTGAACTTCGCGGCCCTGGACGCCGCGACCGGCGCGCCTGCCGACTGCGAGCTGTCGTTCACGGTCTCCTCCGGCACCGCCACCGTGCGCGCGCTGGCCGTGTCCCCGGACAAGAAGACGCTGTACGCGGGCGGCTACTTCGGCGCGGTCAACGACGTCCCGGTCTCCAGCCTCGCCGCCATCGACATCGCCACCTGCACCCCGAGGACCGGCTTCAACGCCGCCTTCCCGGCCACCGTGCGCGGACTCGCCGTCACCGGCGACACCGTCTACGCGGCCGGCGACTTCGGCCAGGTCAACGGCGAGACACGGCAGCGCTTCGCCGCGGTCGACGCGGCCGACGGCTCGCTGCGCCCGTTCACGGCGAACGCCGACGAGCCGGGCCGCGCCATCGAGGTCACCCCCGACGGCGAGCATGTCCTCATCGGCGGCGACTTCTTCGAGGTCAACGGCGCGGACTCGCACGCTCTGGCCGTCGTCGACGCGGACACGGGCGCGCTGGCGAAGGCGTACCCCACCGGTTTCATCGACCGCCGGTCGGTCGTCAAGGACATCGACACCGACGCGACCGGCTTCTACACCGGCAACGAGGGCACCGGTGGCGGCGTCTTCGACGGCCGCATCGCGCTCGAACTCAACGGCTTCGAGCAGCGCTGGCGCGACACCTGCCTGGGCGCGACACAGGCCGTCGAGTCGCATGACGACGTCCTCTACAGCGCCTCGCACGCCCACGACTGCTCCAGCGTCGGCGAGTTCGCCGACGGCCGCCGCTACCACTTCCTGGCGCAGCCGACGACCAGTACCGGCAAGCTCGGCTGGTTCCCGGACACCAACGACGGCCTCGGCGAGGGCATCGGCCCGCGCGCGATCACCATTTCCGCGAAGGACGGCGTCGAATACCTCTGGTCCGGCGGCGAGTTCACCACGGTCAACGGCGCCGCCGCCCAGGGTCTGACCCGCTTCGCCTCCACCGGCGACACCGGCCGGCCCACCACCCCGGTGGCGAGCGCGGAGAGCGTCAAGCCGGGCGAGGTGCAGGTCCGCTGGCGCACCAGCCTCGACCTGGACGACAGCAGGCTGACCTACAAGGTCTACCGGGACGGCTCGGCCACCCCGATCGGCACGGTGGACGCCGAGTCGCTGCCGTGGGAGCGCCCGCAGGCCTCCTTCACGGACACCGGCCTCGCCCCCGGCTCCACCCACTCCTACCGGGTGACCGCCACCGACGCCGCGGGCAACGTCAGCGGCCTGTCGGCCACCGCCACCGTCTCGGTCGCCGTCTCCCCGCAGCCGTACGCCTCCGCCGTCATCGCCGACGGGGCGGAGCTGTACTGGCGCTACGACGACAAGGTCAGCCCGTATGTCGCCGACTCGTCGCCCGGCGACCACAGCGGTGTGCAGTCCGGCGGTCCGGCGCTCGGCCAGGGACCCGGCGCGGTCGCCGGCGACAGCAAGGCCTTCGGCTTCGACGGCGCCAACGACAAGATCTACAGCGATCACCGCGGCACGGTCGGGGACTCGTACACCATCGAGACCTGGTTCAAGACGACCACCGGCAGCGGCGGCAAGCTGATCGGCTTCGGCGACAACACCACGCGCAACAGCCGCAGCTATGACAAGCACATCTATATGACCAACTGGGGCCGGCTGGTCTTCGGCGCCTACGACGGCCGCACCCGCACGATCTCCACCTGGCGCTCGTACAACGACGGCAAGTGGCACCACGTCGTCGGCACCCAGGGCCCCGGCGGCATGACGCTGTACGTGGACGGCGAGCGCGTCGGCAGCAACGGCTACAGCGAGCACCAGCAGTACGCGGGCTACTGGCACGTCGGCGGCGACAACCTCGGCTCCTGGCCGTCCCGCCCGTGGAGCAACTACTTCCACGGCCAGCTCGACGAGACCGCCGTCTACCCGAAGGCGCTGTCCGCCGACCGGGTCGCCGCCCACTACGCCCTGGCGTCCAAGCCCGGCGACACCGTCACCACGGTCCAGCCGACCGAGGACACCTATGTCAACGCGGGCGCGCCGAGCGCCAACTACGGCGCCTCGACGTCGCTCGCGGTGCGCGGCGCCTCGGCCTATGAGTCGTACCTCCGCTTCACCCTGCCCGAGGCGCCCGCCGGGACGGAGCTCGTCGGGGCCGCGCTGGAGGTCAAGAGCAACTCGGCGTCGTACGCCGGTTCTGCCGACCCGGTGCAGATCCGGCCGGTCACCGGCGACTGGTCGGGCAGCGAGGTCACCTACGCGACCAAGCCCTCCCTGGGCTCGCAGGCGCTGGGCACGCTGACCTCGCCGGCCGGCCCGAACGCCAGGGCCTCCGTCACGCTGGACACGGCGGCGGTCAAGGCGGCGCTCGGCGGGGAGTACGACCTGGCCCTGACGGCCGAGGGGACGGACTCGCTGTGGCTGTGGTCGACCGAGGCGTCGGCCTCGGAGGGCACGCCGAAGCTGATCCTCACCTTCTCGCACACTTAAGGTCACCACCGCACTGCTGCGGCGGGGCGGCGTCGCCGGCGCCGCCCCGCCGCGCAGTCGTCCACGAGCAGGAGCACGACATGCGACGCACCCACCTCCGACGCCCGGCCGCGGCGTCCCTGCTGCTGGCGGCGGCGCTGGCCGTGACCGGCTGTTCATCGTCCGGGAAGGAGGAGGCGAAGGCGTCCGCGTCGGCGTCCGCCTCCGAGCGGTCGGCGGCCGAACGCGTCGAGGACCAGGTCGAGCAGGACGGCGGAGCCGGCGGGGACGGGACGACGGCGAGTCCCTCGCCTTCGGCTTCGGCGTCGGCCGCCCCCGGTCCCGTACGCCCCGACTCGGAACTCAAGCCCGCGACCGGCTCCTTCTCGAAGGAGGAGAAGGAGTATCTGAAGGGCCGGGTCCCCAAGTCGATCGAGCCCGCGGCCGTCCTCGACATCGGCAAGGAGGCCTGCCAGCGCATCGAGCGCACGGCCAAGCGGGACAAGGACGCGACGGTCGCGGCCGTGATCGCCGGAGAGATCAGGAACGCCGAGGACGCCGTCAACCATCTCTGCCCGGAGCAGAAGCCGGTACTCGACGCGGCGAAGGGCGGCTACCCGGACGGCTCCCACACCGGCCCGGCGCCGGGCCGCTACCGCACCCTCACGGCAGGGCCGGGCTGCACCTGGTCCGTCACGGACGCCAAGGGCAGGGAAGCGGCGTCGGGCCCCGGGCCCGGTGGGGGCGAGCAGCACGAGGTGACGATCCCGTCCGGGGCGAAGGAGTTCACCTCGAACGGGTGCTACGCCTGGGCGCGGGCGGGCGGCTGAGTTTCCCCTGCCCCTCCCCCTACGCCCTGGGGGCGTGGGGGGGACCCCCACTTCCCGAAACTGGGGCAGGCCCCAGGCCCCGTTTCGGGGGCTCCGCCCCGAACCCCCGGTCCTCAATCTCCCCCAGCTACCTCCCCCAGACTCCGTCCGGGGGTACCCCCACGGAGGTGCCCCCAACGGGCTCAAAAAGAGCCCCGCCGGCGTTTGAGGCGCGGGGGTCTGGGGGCGGAGCCCCCAGAGCTTCGCCGGAGGCGCTAGCCGTGGGCGCGGGACGCCGCGCGCGCCTGGGCGCGGTCGTAGACGCCGAGCAGCGTGTCCACCACCGCGCCCATCGAGAACGCGTCGGCCGCCAGCTTCCGCCCCGCCGCCCCCGCCGCCTCCCCAGCCCCCGGCTCCAACAGCTCCAGCACGGCCGGCGCCAGCCCCGCCGCGTCGTCCACGACCCGGCCCGCGCCCGCGGAGCGGACGTCGGCGGCCAGGCCGTTGGAGACGGTCACCACGGCGGGGGTGCCCACGGAGAGGGACTCCAGGACGGACATGGGGAACGGCTCGTCCACGGACGGCAGTACGTAGACATGGGCGCGGCGCAGCTCGTCCAGCACCTCGGCGGAGGTGAGCGCGCCGGTGCAGACGGCCCGTTGCCGGACGCCAAGCTCGTCGACGAGGCGCTGCACGGCGGGCAGTTCGCCCTCGTCCGGGCCGGCGATGACGAACTGCGCGTCGGGGTGGGTGCGCAGGATCTCCGGGATCGCCGCGACGAAGTCGCACGGGCGCTTGCGGGCCTGGAGCCGGGCGGCGTACAGGATGCGGGGCGGGGCCTCGGGCGGATACGGCGGCCGTGGGCTCACGGGCTGTGCGGGCACGCCGTTCACCAGGCGTACGGCGTTGTCGAGCGGCACGCCGAGCACGGCGTCGAGGCCGCGCCGCTCATGCGCCGTCAGATGCAGTACGGCGTCGGCGCGGCGGAGCAGCCTGCGCACGGCCAGCGCGTCCAGCGCCTTGGCGAGGATCTTGTCGCTGGGGTCCACCATGCCGTGAGTCTGGAGCACCAGCGGGATGCCCGCGCGCAGCGCGGCGAGCGCGAGCGGCAAGGTCACCAGATCGCGGGCCAGATGGACATGGACGACGTCCGCGCCGCGCACCAGCCGGCCGGCCTGACGCAGCAGGGCGGGGGACGCGATGCCGCTGAAGCCGAGCGGCAGCAGCCGGCGGGCGGGGTAGAGCCGTGCCGGGACGCCCTCGACGTCGGCGGGCGGCGGTCCGTCAAAGCCGTCAGCCAGGGCGATCAGACGCGGCTCGTGCCCGCGCTCGCGCAGCCCGTGGGAGAGGTTGAGGGCGACGCGGACCGGGCCGCCGAAGGCGCCGGTGGGCGAGTGCAGGGTGACCGCGTGCAGCACGCGCAGCGGTGCTCGGGAGGTCATGCGGGCTCCTTGACCGCGCGGCGCTCGCCGTCGGCGGTGTGCAGGGTGAGTTCGGGCAGGTCCTTGTGGAGCACCGCGCCCGCGCCGACGACGGCGTGCCGGCCGACCGTGACTCCGGCGAGCACGGTGGCGCGGGCCGCGACCCAGGCCCCGTCCCCGACGGCGATGGGGGCGTTGCGGTAGCGGAAGTCGGCGGCCCGGTGGTCATGGCTGCCGGTGCACAGCAGCGCCTCCTGGGAGACGCAGGCGTGTGCGCCGACGGTGATCGGTTCGAGGTTGAGCAGCCAGGCGCCCTCGCCGATCCAGGCGTGGTCGCCGACGGTCAGCTTCCATGGCCACAGGATCCGCACCTTGTGCCGTATCAGCACACCCTCGCCTATGGTCGCGCCGAACGCGCGCAGCAGCCTGGTGCGCAGCCGGGCGGGGCACCACCAGGCCATGAAGACGGTGTTCATGACGGCAAACCAGAGTGCCTGGGTGAGTTTGCCGCGGCCCTTGTCGTATCCGGCCAGCGTGAAAGCCGACAAATCCCTCATACTGCCCCCAACTTACGCTTCTCCGCCCTGGATCCCCCGCTGCGGCCATGAACAGCTCAGGCTAACGGTTGACTGTCCGCATCGTTAGACTGCGCCGAACGGGACGAATCGAGGGGTAAATCGCCAGTGACGGCCGACAGCACGTCGACAGACGTACGCGACGGGGCCCCACCGGCGGTGCGGCCCGGCGCCGTCGTCCCGCTGCCCCCGCCGTTCGCGCCGCGCACGCTGCTCTCGCGCGCCCTCGCGGTGCCGCTGGTGCTCGGCCTGTCGGTGTTTATGCCGCTGGTGGTCATCTCCCAGCCGGGCGGCGGCGCACGGGACGCGGCGTTCTGGCTGCAGCTCGCCCTGACCGTGTACTGCGGAGTGCGGCTGGGCGCGATGATCCTCACCAGCCGCCGCAAGCTCCTGCAGGGCTCCTTCTGGCTCTTCTGCTATATGGCGATGGGCGTGGCCCCGCTCGCTCAGGCCGTTCTGGGGCAGGTGCCCACGCCGGTCGTCGGCCCGCGCGAGGACCTCGTCCAGGCGGTCTCGCTGGTGCTGCTCGGCTGCTTCGCCTTCGACGTGGGCGCGCTGATCGCCCGGCACCGGCCGGTACGCCACCGGCGCACGGCCCGCACGGGCGGTCACGGAGACGCCCGCGGAAACGCTCACGGAGACGCTCACGGAGACGAACGCACCAGGGAGCGGGCCCGGGATCCGGAGGCCGACCGTCCGCCGCTGCTGATCCACCGCCGCCGGCTGTATGTGCTCACCTTCTTCGCCTTCGTCTGCGGCGGTCTGCTGATCGTCAAGCTGGGCGGTCCCTCGGTCTTCTTCTCCAGCCGCCAGGAGATCATCGCCGGCATCGAGGAAGCGGGCGTCTCAGGCGACGGCGGCCAGGCCGGCCAGGCTTTCCTGCGCGGCTTCGGCACCGTGCCGCCGCTGATCGCGCTGCTCGTCTACACCCGCTGGCTGATCACCTCACGGCGCGCCCGCCGCACCTGGTCGGTGATCGCCGTCTTCGCCGCGCTGGTCGTCCTCAACGGCATCGTCAACAACCCGGTCTCCAACCCGCGCTACTGGTTTCTGACGGTGATGTTCGCACTGCTGTTCACCGCGTTTCCGGTGAGCGCGGCGATGTACCGGGCGTCGCTCAGCCTGGGCGTGATCGTCGCCCTGCTGCTCTTCCCGTTCGCCGACCGCTTCCGCTACGACGAGAACAACACCCGGCAGATCGAGTCCACGTCCTTCCTGGAACCGCTGGCTCTCAAGGACTACGACCAAGTCGGCATGTTCGCCAACACCATCACGTATGTGGAGTCCGGCCACGGCCATTCCTACGGGTACCAGCTCGCGGGCTCCCTCCTCTTCGCCGTGCCCCGCTCGGCCTGGCCGGACAAGCCGACCGACACCGGTGTGACGGTCGGCGAATGGATGGGCGCGCGCAACACCAACCTCTCCTCCCCCGTATGGGCCGAGCTGTGGATCGACTTCGGCCCGGTCGGCATGACCGTGGGCCTGGGCGCCATCGGCTATGCGGCCGCCCGCGGCGACCGCCGCATCGCCCGCCGCGCGGTCCGCCGCTCCCCACCCGGCAGCCTGATCCTGATCGTCGCCCCGCTCCTCGCGGGCTACTCCTTCATCCTCATCAGAGGGCCGCTGCTGCAGGCGATGGGACGGGTCGCGATCGCGGCGATGTGCATCGCGCTGATCGCGACGTACAAGAAGGACTGGGGAGCACGGATCAGCTGACCGCGTCGACAGCGCCACACCGCCGCCGCGCCGCCCGGCGCAAGGCTTACGGAGGAGGCGGGCCGAGACCGGGGCAGCGGTCTCGGCCCGGCCCCTTTCCAGAGCCCCCGCTCCTCAGCAGCTCATCGCCCAGGTGTGGGAGTCCCCGTCGTCGTTGGCGGCGCCGTTGTAGGCGACCTCCTGGCCGGGGGTGAGGCAGATGGTCATATGGCCGCCCTGGTGGGCCCGGGAGTAGACCTGCACATGGTCGGGGATTCCGGGGCCCGAGATGCCGTGGTTCGCCCAGGAGGAGTCCTCGTCGGCGATCCAGCTCTCCCACCAGCCGTCATCGCCCGACCAGTTGGCTCGCTGGCCGTCGAAGTTCGCGTGCTCCCAGGCGCAGAAGTGGCCGCTGGGGCAGTCGGCGGCGCCGGCCGGGACGGCTGTGGCCAGGGCGCCAGTGAGGAGCAGGGCGGCCGCGGCGGCCGGGATCAGGGTCCTTGTGAGCAGCTTCATGGGAGGTTCAGGCCTTCCTGGTCGGCGGTGCATCCGGTGATGGTGCGTCCAGTGGTGGTACGTCCAGTGGTGGTACGTCCAGAGGTGGTACGTCCAGAGGTGGTACGTCCAGAGGTGCGTCAGGAGCGTGCGAGGACGACGTCCAGCGCGCGATGGAGTGCGCGGTTGCGCAGCTGCCGGTAAGCGGTGAGTTCCTTGTCCCGCAGGGCGCGGACCTCGGCCAGCAGCTCGGGCTCCAGCCGGGATCTGATCCCGGCCAGTTCGGCCTCCCGCCGGGCGCAACGCTCGGGGGCGGCGGTCTCCGCGGCGGCCGTGCAGCGGTTCCACCGGGCGAGCGCCGCCCGGAAGTCCGGGTCCTCGCCCATCCGAACGCCGACCTCGGCGCGCAGATTGTTGACGGTGACCTCGGCCGTGAACCAGCGCTGCTCATCGTCGCCGTCGCCGTACAGCGTGCGCCGGGCTTCGGCGAGACAGCCGTCGGTGTGGGCGGTGACGGTATGGCCGGCCGAGAGGGTGAGGGACAGCTCGCTGGGCCCTGTGCCGAAGAGCGCGGCCTGGAGTCGGCGGTCTTCGGCGGCGGAGGCCGCCTTGCGTTCGAGGGTGAGGCCCTGAGCGTCGAGACACCGGGTGATCAGGGTCTGGTAAGCGGACTTGAGGAGATCGTCCCTCGCTCGCTCCGTGGCGGGGAGGGCGGGGGCCCGTACGTCCCCGGGTGTCGAAGTGCAGCCGGCGGCCAGGGCGGCCAGCGCGGCTCCGGCGCAGAGCGCGCGAACCGGAAGAGGCGATAAACGGGACATGTCTCAGGCGGCCTCGCAGCCCTCGCTGGTGTGGGAGACGCCGTCGATGCGCGAGCCCCAGGACCAGTTGTCGCTGAAGTCGTACGGGCGGATCAGCCGGTAATGGCAGCCGTTCCTGCCCCAGTCGATCGCGTACACATTCTGGTTCACATCAGAGCGGAAGGACGCGGTCTTGTCGTGGTGGGACTCGGGGACGTCCGCGTAACCCGGTGGTTTGTAGCACCAGCCGGTGCCGTGCTGGCCCGGCTTGGTCCAGAAGCAGACCTCCCCGGGGCCGCGCTCCCCCGCGGGCGCGGCCGGGGACGCGGGCGCGGGAGACGCGAGGGCGGGCGTCAGAGCGGTGAGGACGGCCGCGGCGGACAGGGCGAACGTACGGAGCATGGGCACTCCTGTGGGGCGGACCGGCAGGGGCGTCCCGCCCTTGGCCGCGGACGGGGCACGAGCAAGCTGCCCCTGCTCCGAGGGAGCCATTCGGGTGCTTCCGGACACTCACCCCAAAGACGGAAACAGCAGCACGAACGGCTCGCGTTCAGCGGTCGCGAATGCGCTCCCTCGCGCCTTCCGGCGCGTCCGGCGCGGTCGGCGGCACCGGGCGGCGCCGGACCCGGGACACCCGCCACCAAGCGGCCGCCGCCTTCGCCGCGGAGCCCGCGGCCAGGCCCCAGGCCGCGCCCAGGGCCCCGCCCCACACATACCCCAGGGCGAGCAGGGCCACGGACAGCGCAGAGAAGACGACCTGGACGGAGAGGGTTTCCCGGGGGCTCAGCACGCGGAGGGTGAGCAGCGCGCTGACGCCGAGGCCCATCAGGACGTACTGCGCGCCCGTCGCCGGGAGGAGTTCGGCGACCGCGGGCCAGGTGTCGCCGAGGACATGACGGCCCCAGCCCCGGGGCAGCAGCCCCCACACGAGCGCCCACACCCCGGCCGCCGCCGCGAGGGCCGCGGCCAGCACGGCCGTGGCGCGGACGACCGCGCGGCCCCCGCCGCCCAGCCGGTTGAGCAGGGGCGGGCCGAAGGCGTTGGCGGAGCCGAAGAGGACGTTCAGCGGGCCGAACAGCGTGGACGCGCCGCGCAGCGCGCCCACCGCGAGCGGGCTGCCGAAGACGCCGAGGCCCAGCACGGCCAGCTGGCTTGAGCCGTTGCCGACGGCGAACTCGACGACGAAACGCTGTCCCAGATGGCCGCGGCGCACATAGGGGCGCAGATCCATGCGCGCCCCCGCGAGCGGGCGGCGCAGCAGCAGCGCCGCGGCCGCGAGGCTCGGCAGTGTGGCCAGACCCCAGACCAGGACCAGCCGGGCGGGCGAGGAGTCCTGCGGCTGGAGGGCGAGCGCCGCCACCGTGCCGAGCAGCCGCAGCGTGTCCGCCAGCAGCGCGTGGTGCGGACGGGTCAGCACGGAGAAGCAGTAGCGGGAGCCGTCCTGCAGCAGGACGAGGGGCAGTACGGCGCCGAGGGCGGCCAGCCCCGCCCCCGGGCCGGGGAGCACCGCGCCCGCCGCCGCCAGCAGCGCCCCCGCGGCGAGGGACGCGGCCGCCGTGAAGCCCAGCGCCGAGCGGCAGGCAGACGCGGTGTCGGCGGACTCGCCGCGTACGAGGACCAGCGCCTGGCCCACGTATGCCATGAACAGCCCCAGCAGCACGGTGAACACCAGGTACACCATGGAGAACTGGGCGAATCCGGACGCCGTGGACAGCCGTGCGGCCAGCACCAGGACGAGGATGTTCGTCAGGCCCGTCGCCGCCTGGTCCAGCACCGAGGCGAGCGCCGCGCCCGCGCCCCGCCCCCGCCTCATGAGCGGTTGCGAGGCGGCACGGCGGCGCGCAGCGTCACGGTGGCGGTGCCGTCGCCGAGGTCCGGCTCCGGGTCCCGCTCCCGCTGGGCGCGGTCAGGTGCGGCGGCGCCGGGAGACGCGGCCGGGACTGCCCTGCGCCCGGAGTTCTCCGCCGTCGCACCGCGCTTGCCGCCGCCTCGCTTGCCGCTCGCCTTGCCGCTCGCCTTCCCGAAGGCCCCGCCGTCCCCGCCGTTCCGTCCGCGGCGCTGGCCGGGGCGCTCGCCCCGGTGCATCACCGTGCCGAGCACCGTGCCGCCCGCGCCAGTGATCAGATCGCGCAGCCGGGCGAGCTGGGAGCGGTGCACACCGCGCGGGTCGCACACCACGAGGACGCCGTCCACCCGGTCGACCAGCGCCAGCGCATCCGCGTAGGCGAACACCGGGGGCGTCAGCACGATCACGGTCACCCGCGGGTCGTCGGCCTCGGCGACCAGCCGGGACATCTCGGGCGAGGTGAGCGCCCGCGCCACATTCCGTACATGTGCGCCCGGCACCAGCTCAAAGCTGCCGGACTCGCCCGCGTCCACGGCCAGCCGACGCCGCCCCGGCCAGCTGTCCGCATCGCCGTCGTGCCCCTGCCCGCCTTGTCCCCGCCCGCCGTGCCCACGGCCGCCGTGGCCCTCGTACGTCCACGCCGGACGGCTGACCTCCTCGGCGTCCAGCTGCCGTTCCAGGGAGGGCGTGCGCAGATCGGCTTCCACGATCAGCACGCGCTTGCCGATCTCGGCGAAGGACGCTGCCAGGTTCACCGCCACGGCCGCGGCGGTGCGGCTGGAGCCGCGCGGCGCGGCCACCAGCAGCCGCCGCCGGTCGGCGAACCGCTGGTCGTAGGCGAGGCGATAGGCGATCGAGCGGTACTCCTCGGCGAGCGGGGACTCCTCGCGGTCCTCGGCCAGCGGCGGATCGCTCTCGTGGGCGCGCGGCAGCGAGCCGAGGACGGGGGCACGCAGGGCGCGCGCCACATCGCCCTCGGAGCGGGCCGCCGGGTCGAAGACCAGCCGTACCCAGGCGATCAGCAGACCGAGCGCGACGCCGACGGCCCCGCCGAGACCGAGGGAGAGCGCCCAGCCGGGGCCGTCCGACGACTTGGGCGCGTCGGCCACCCGGATCACCTTGCCGGGGGTCATGTCGAGCGCCTTGAGCTTGCTGATGCGGTTGCTCAGCTCGGTGATGCGGTTGAGGAGGTTGGCCTTGACGGTGTAGTCCGCCTCGCTTTCGGAGGACACCGTGCGGCCCTCCAGTTTCTCGGCCAGTTCGTCGTGTTGCCTGGAGATCGGGTCGAGCTGCGTCTGCAGCCCCTTGATCATGGTGTCGCGGGTGGCTTCCGTCTGCTCCTCGCGGTCCTTGAGATACGCCTGCACCAGCGCGTTGGCCCGCTGCGCCGACCTGTCGGGGTCGTTCGAGGTGTAACTGAAGCGCAGCACCAGCGACTGGGGCGGGGTGGTGACCTGGAGCCCGGAAGTCAGCTCGGCGGCCGTGCCGGCGAAGCCCAGTTCCCTGGCGGCGCGTTCGGCGGTGCGGCTGCTCATCGCGGCCTGCCGCTCCGAGTTCATGTTGATCGTCTTGTCGATCGCGATGCTCGGGTTGAAGGGGTCCTCGGTCGGAGTGCGGAGCACCACATCGCTGGTGGCGACATAGGTGTCGGCGGTGCTGTAGCCGAGCCAGGCGCCGCCGAGGAGGCCGAGGAGCACACCGCCCGCGATCAGCCGGGGGTAGCGCAGGAGCTGCCGGAACTGGTCCCTCAGCAGATCGGGTTCGTCCTCCGTCGCGGAGACGACGGGGGTGTGCACGGGTATCTGCCGGGGCGCGGGGTCGCGCGGCGCGTGGGGCGCGCCGTGGCCGCCGCCAGGGCCGCCGCCGTGACCACTGTGGCCGCCGTGGCCGCCGCTGTGACCGCTGTGGCCGCTGTGTGCGTCCGTCACCTGTCCGACTCCCTTGCCGCTTCTTCGATCAGCGCGTCATAGCGGGCCAGCCCCGCCGCCCGGCTGAGATGGGCGGCGACATGGCGGGGACCGGCGGCCCCCAGCCTCTGGGACGCGTCCGGATCGTCCATCAGTTCGCGTACGGCCGCCAGCAGCGCCGCCGGGTCCTCCGGCGGCACCAGCACGCCCGCGCCCGAGCGCCGTACTTCCTGGGCGGTGCCGCCGGAGTCCGCGACCGAGGCGACGACCGGCCGTCCGGCGGCGAAGTACGACGTCAGCTTGGACGGCACGCTCATATCGAGCACCGAGGCCCGCTGGGTCACGGCCAGCACATCGGCCGCCGCCAGCACTTCGGGAAAGTCCTCGTCCCCGACCGGCTCCATGATCTCCAGATTGGGCACATCGGCCGAAAGCCGCTCCAGCGTCTGCCGCTGATTGCCGTCCCCCATGAGCACCACACGTGTCTTTGGATCGAGGCGGGCGGCCTCCACCAGCACCTCAAGTCCCTGCTTCAGGCCCATGTTCCCGGAGTGCAGCACAATCGTTTCGCCCAGCGCCCAGCCGAGCCGCGCACGCGTCTCCTCCCGGGGCCGCGACGGGGCGGACACATGCGACCAGTTGGGCACGGTCCGTATCCGCTCCCGCGACACGCCCATGGCGGCCACCCGCTCGGTGAACGTCTCATGGATCACCCCGACCAGCGTCGCCCTGCGCAGTGCGTACGCCTCGACCCGCCCGGCGACGGCGGCCGCCCGGTCCCCTCCCTGGATGCCGCTCTGCTCGGCGGCCGCGCCCATCAGATCCTGGACGACGGGGATGTACGGAACCTTCCAGCGGGCCGCGAGACGCGCGCCCGCGACCCCGCCCGCCAGGCTGGGCAGCTGGGCGACGACGGCGTCCGGCCGCTCCATCCTCGGCGGCGCGGCGAGCGAGTGAGCCAGCACCGAGCCCTCGAACAGCGCGCGCTGCACCGCCGTCTGCCGCCGCGGCACCGTGTGCCGTCTGCGGTGAATCGTTACTCCTGAACGCAGCTCCGTCTGCCGCCACATCCCCGCGTAGGCCGGGTCCACCGACCACGCGGGATAGTGCGGCATCCCGGCGAGCACATGCGTCTCATGGCCCTGCGCCGCCCAGTGTTCGGCGATCTGAGTGGCGTACGGACCGATGCCGGTGTGCTCCGGCGCATAGTTGGTCGACACCAGCAGCAGCCTCATCACAGGGCCCCCTTTTGACGAACGATCGCCCGTGAACCCTAATCGTTCACGCATGCCTCACGTAGTGTGCACGGTAATGTCGGCCGGGACGCACGGGGAGCGACCGGTCCAGAGGGGGCAATTCAACGTGCAGCAGGAACGCAAGCCGTACCGGGTGGGATACGCGCCCGGCGCCTATGACCTTTTCCACATAGGCCATCTCAACATCCTCCGCCACGCCCGGCAGCACTGCGACTATCTGGTGGCCGGAGTGGTCTCCGACGAGATGGCAGAACTCGCCAAGGGCCGCCGCCCGGTGATACCGCTCATCGAACGGCTGGAAATCGTCCGGAACATCAAGTACGTGGACGCGGCCTTCGTGGAGACCGTCCCCAACAAACTGGACACCTGGCAGCAGGTCCGCTTCGACGTTCTGTTCAAGGGCGACGACTGGCGCGGCACCCCCAAGGGCGACAAACTGGAGCGGGACTTCGCCACGGTCGGGGTCGAGATCGTCTACTTCCCGTACACCGTGCACACCTCCAGCACCCAGCTCCGGCGCGCGCTCGACACCCTGACGCAGCCGCCGACGGAGCCGGCGACCGCGGTCCAGAGCGCCGAGCACGGCTAACTTCCACCCCGGTCGCGGGCCGACGGCGCCCCGACCGCGCCCGCCGCCGGCGCGGCGGAGCCCAGCCGTTCACCGATCAGGCGGGCGAGGGCGGACGTATGCTCGCCGAGATAGAAGTGTCCACCGGACAGCCAGTGCACGGCGGTCTCGGCTGTGGAGCTGAGCGTCCAAGCGCGGACCTGGTCCTCGGTGTACACGTCGTCCGTGCCGCAGCACACCACCAGATCGCTTTCCGTGACCGTGTGCCCGAGCGTCGCGACGAAGTCGTCGCACACCGCGAAGTCCGACCGGAGCAGCTTGACGGCGCGCTCGCGCAGCTGCTCATGCTCAAGGACCTGACGGGCGATGCCGCCGAAGCGGACGGCTGCGCCCTCGATTTCCCGGGCGTCGGCCAGCAGGGGATCCCCGGCGAACAGCGGTGGGCGGGCCGTCGGCAAGTGCGCCAGCGGCCGGGAACGCCCCTGTGGCCCGGCTACTCTGCGTGCTCAACGGTGTAACCCACTTTCAGCACGCCGCCCTTGACCTTGATCGAGCGCAGGGAGAACCCCGCGAGCTGCCCCAGCGAGGCAACATGAGTGCCGCCGCATGGGTCTTCATGCAGTCCGTCGATGCCGACGATGCGCTGATCGCCCCGGTGCTCCGCGTACACCTTCCGGTCGGCGGCGATCATCTCGCGCGTGCGCTCCTCGACGACGGCCGCCAGCTTCTGCAGGTCGGGCTTGTCCGCACCGGCGTCGAACTCGATGCGCGCCTGGTTCGGAAAGTGATTGCTGACCCGGTGCCGGAAGCCCAGCTCACGGACGAAGCCGTCCACGACATGCCCACAGGTGTGCAGTGCCGCATGGCGGCGCCGCAGCTCCGGGTCGACGCGGGCGGTGACCTGTGCGCCCACGTCAAAGGTCTTCTCACACGCCAGACGCACGACGTGGAGATCGGTGTCGGGGGCCTTGAACGGACGCGCGGCCGCTTCGCCGACGGTCCCGGCGTCGCTGGGCTGACCGCCGCCCTGGGGGTGGAAGATATTGTCCTCCAGCGTGACCCAAGGCCCGTGTTCACTGAGTCCTGCGTCGATGACCTGGGTGTCCGCGCTGACGTGGTAGGTGTCTTCCAGATAGATGTGACGCTGCTGCACCAGAGCCTCCGAACGTGTGTGGTAACGCCTGTGTCGGACGGGGCAGTTGGTGCCCCGTCCGACGTGATCAGACTGTCAGACGCGGCGCGGTTCAAAGACAAAACCGGTCTGGCTGCTCTTGGCGATGCGGTTGTGGCCGTAGGTGACGCTTTCGCCATCCGAGCTGAGTGCCACACTGTCGGGTGGCCGCGGCGGCGGCAGCCCCGATGGTGAGAGCACGCGCCAGGGCGTACGGCGGACCGGCGCTTCCCGAGCAGGCGGTGGCCGGAACACGGGGGGCAGGTCTAGTGGACCGCGGGACGGTCCAGTTCGCGGAACCACTTGGCCAGGAAGAGCGGCAGATACAGCGCCGCCGCCGCGCCCAGCAGCCCGTACCCCCACAGAAACAGCGGCCCTCCGCCCAGCAGCAGGAACACCAGACAGAACACGCCGTGATCGACCGGCAGCAGCGCAACGGCGCGCAGCGTCGAGGGGGCGGGCGGCGCACTGCCCGGAGCGGGCCGGGGCTTCAGCTTCTCGGTGAGCAGCCCGCCGAAGAACGTCACGACCGTGGCGAACAGAAACCCCAGCGGCAGCAGCAGCCAGCCGTCCGAGCCGTCCACGCCGAAGTGTTCAGGGCTGCGGTAGAACGCCACCAGCACGGCCGTGTGCAGTGCCGTGATCTTGGCGCAGTCCACCACATGGTCCAGCCACTCGCCCGCCGGGCTGCCGCCGCCGCGCAGCCGCGCCAGCTGGCCGTCGGCCGAGTCGAAGGCGAAGCCGACCGCCAGCGCCAGCCACACCAGCCCGCCGGACCACCAGGCGGGCGCGGCGAGCGCGAGCAGCGCGACCCCAGAGAAGCTGAAGACCGCGCTGACCAGCGTGACCTGATTCGGGGTGAGGCCGAGGGCATAGGAGCCGGCGGCGAGATACCGCCCGGCGGGCCGGTTCACCAGCCGTGAGTAGAGCGACACCCCCTTGGCCGCCTTCTGCGCCCCGCGCAACCGCTCCAGCGCCTCACGCGCGGTCATCGCCGCGGCCGTCCCGGCCGCCCCCGTCGTACTGGCTGTCCCCGCCGTCCCGGCCGCCCCGGTCGCACCGCTGGTCGCCTCCGCCATCGAACCCCCTTGCACATCTCGTTCACCGATTCGCCACATGATGTCAGGCCGGACGGCGGCCAGTGCGGGACGAGCGGGAGTTGGCGCATCCGCGCTGTTCAGATGCTCAGCGGAGCTCAGTGATATGCGGCGGTGTTCAGCGGTGTTCCGGGTTCGGGAAGTCGGAACGGCAGCCCGCGTCCCACACGGAGCGCTGGTTGCCGTGGGCGGGGATGCCTCCGGCCCGTTTCAGCATCAGCGCCAGATGCATCAGGTTCCAGGTCATAAAAGCGGTGTTGCGGTTGGTGAAGTCGTTCTCGGGACCGCCGGAGCCCGGGTCGAGATACGACGGCCCGGGGCCCGCCTCGCCGATCCAGCCCGCGTCGGCCTGCGGCGGGATCGTATAGCCGAGGTGCTGGAGGCTGTAGAGGACGTTCATGGCGCAGTGCTTGACGCCGTCCTCGTTCCCGGTGATCAGACAGCCGCCGGCCCGGCCGTAGTAGGCGTACTGCCCCCGGTCGTTGAGGAGGCTGGAACAGGCGTAGAGGCGCTCGATGACCTGCTTCATCACACTGCTGTTGTCGCCCAGCCAGATCGGCCCCGCCAGGACGAGGATGTCGGCGGCCATCACCTTCTCGTACAGCTGCGGCCACTCGTCCGACGCCCAGCCGTGCTCGGTCATATCCGGCCAGACGCCGGTGGCGATGTCATGGTCGACGGCGCGGATCAGTTCGGAAGTCACGCCGTTCCGCTCCATGACGGCCCGGCTCTTGTCGATCAGGCCCTCGGTGTTGCTGACCTCCGGCGAGCGTTTGAGGGTGCAGTTGACGAAGAGGGCGCGCAGGTCGGCGTAGCTGTCATCGGACTGAGCGGTCATGGCGGCAACCTGCCGCACGGCGGCCGCGGATGCCATCGGACGCGCCCGGCGGACCCGCGGCGGTACGGGAGAGGGCCCCGACCGGCGTATGGTCGGGGCCCTTCCGCAGCTGCCTGCTGCCTGCTGCCTGTCGTCAGCCTCAGGCGTCGGCGCCCGCCTTGCGGCGGCGGACGACGAACACCGCGCCCGCGCCCAGCGCCACGGCGGCGCCGCCCGCGAGGGCGATCTGCGGCAGGGCGGAGGACGAACCGGTCTTGGCCATGCTGCCGGACGCCGTCGTGTCCGCCGGCGTGCCGGACGTGCCGCCCTGCTCCTTCACAGCCGCGTCGGACTTGTCAGCCTTGTCTGCCTCGTCGGCCTCGTCGGCCTTGGCGTCCTCGCCCTTGCCGTGGCCTCCGTCGCCGTCCTCGGCCTTGTTCTCGCCCTTGCCGTCCTCGGCCGTGGCGTCGTCGCCCTTGTTCTGGCCCTTCTCTTCCTCTTCAAGGGCCTTCTTGGCGTCGGCGAGGGCCTTGTCGGCGGCCTGCTTGTCGGCGAGCGCCTGCTTCAGCGCTCCCTGGACCTTGCCCAGCTCCTTGAACACGTCGAACACAGCGTCATCAGCCGCCTTCGACTTGGCATCGGCGGCGGCCTTCTTCTCGGCGGCTGCCGCGACCGCGGCCTCGGCCTCGGCAACCGCCTGCTCGGCTGCTGTCTTCTCCTCCGCGGTCGCGGACTCGGGCAGCGCGGCGAGGGCGGCCTGGGCATCGGCGAGCTGCTGGTCGGCGGCGTCCTTGGCCGCCTTGGCGGCCTTCGCCTCCTTCATGGCAGCCTTGCGGGCCTGAGTGAGCGGCGTGTCCCCGTCGAGCTTCTCCTTCACGACCTTCTGCGCGGCTTCCTCGGCCGCAACGGCCTTGTCGTACGCCTCCTGCGCCTCCTTCGCCGCCTTCTCCAGCTCGGCGATCGACGGCTTGGCCTTCTTCTCCCCCGTCTCCGACTGCACGGCGGACGCCGACGGCTTGTCGTCGGCGAGCGCCGGAGCGGCGGACAGCAGAGCGAACGGCGCGGTCACGGCGACGGCGACGGCGGTGGAGACAGTGCGGCGAAGGTTCACGCGAGCCCTTTGGTCGAAAGGCGGAATCACAAACAGCGTTGATCGTATGACTCCGCGGCGGGCCGGGAACAGCCGAATACCGCCTCATCCGGCCCTCACACCGTCATTGATCATGCGCAAAGTCCATGAACCCGGACAGTTGCCCATGGAAGCTTTGATTCTTCTGTGAGTCATGTCATTCATTCGTCCCGACGAGTGGTTGCGGAAGAATCCGCGCGCCGTGTCGAGAACGCTCCGCCCGCTCCGACGTCCCCTGTGAGAGTTGCCTGCAAGGGCGACGCCCACAGCCGAGGAGTGTGTGAACCATGAAGTATCTAGTGATGGTGCAGGGCGCGCAGGCCGACTATGACGCGATGAACGGAAAGGCGTCCGCGTACAGCCTGGCCTGGAGCGAGCAGGAACTCAGGACGATGTTCCTCTATATGCAGACCATCAACGACGACCTCTCCGAGTCCGGCGAGCTGATCGACGGCAACGGGCTGGCCGAGCCCGCGCAGACGCGGTTCGTCAGCCGTGGGCCGGACGGGCAGCCGGTGATCACCGACGGGCCGTACGGGGAGGCCGAGGAGGTGCTCGCCGGGTACTGGGTGCTTGACTGCGCGAGCCTGGAGCGGGTCACCGAGATCGCCGAGCGGGTGTCGCGGTGCCCCGTGCCGGACGGCGTGCCCGAGTATCCGGTGGTCATCCGGCCCATCCCGGACTCCCCGCCGGTGGGCGGCGTGTGAGAACCGCGCACGGGACCGTCGGTTTGGCGGCGGGAGCTGACGCGCCTGCCTCAGGAGCCGGGCAGGACCACCACGGCGCGAGCGCTGACCGTGCTGCCGTCGCGGAAGCGCAGCAGAAACTCGACCGTCTCGCCCAGCGCGAGCGCGGGCGGGTCCTCGATCATCACATCCGCCACCGACGGGCGGGTCCTCGTCTCCTCGCCCGCCGGGATGCGGAGCGCCGGGACCGCCTTCATCAGCCCCTGGTCATTGGTGATCACATCGCGCGAGAGCAGACTCGCGGTCCCCGTCAGCGGGGCCTCCACGGACTCAAGCGTGGCGTCCGTGCCGCCGGTGTTGCGCAGATCGATGTACGCGATGGTGTCCTGGGAGTCGATCGGCTGCACGACACGGGCGCGGACCACGCTGATCTCGGCCGGGGGCTGACCCGCGGCCCCGGTGGACGTATACGCGGTGAGCAGCCCGAGTGTCACGACACATGTCCCCACGGGCACGCCCACGGCCCCGGCGAGCGCGGCGACTCGCCGCCGGCCGCCGCCGGAGCCGGACGCCGCGCCGGAGCTGTCAGCGGAGGCTGAGGTCATCGGAACCCTCCCTCGGGCCGGAGCCAGAACCGGAACCAGAACCCGCACCGGCAGCGGCAGCGGCAGCGGCACCGGAGTTGGCCGCCCGGCGCCCCGCCCCCGCAGGACGCCCCTCCCCCGCCCCGTACGCCCGCAGGCGCAGGCTGTTGCCGACGACGAGGACCGAGCTGGCGGACATCGCGAGCGCCGCGAACATCGGGTTGAGCCAGCCCGTGGCCGCCAGCGGCACGGTGACCGCGTTATAGCCGAAGGCCCAGCCGAGGTTCGCCCGGATCGTGGTCAGCGTGCGCCGGGTGAGGCGTACGGCGGCGACGACCGCGGACATGTCCTCCCGTACGAGCGTGATGTCGGCCGCCCCGATCGCCGCGTCCGTGCCGCCGCCCATCGCGATGCCCAGATCCGCCGTGGCCAGCGCGGCCGCGTCGTTGACGCCGTCGCCGATCACCGCGACCCGCCGCCCCTCGGCGCGCAGCGCGGCGACCAGCTCCGCCTTGCCCTCCGGTGTGACGCCCGCGTGCACCGTCCCGATGCCGGTCTCGCGGGCCGCGGCCCGCGCCGGGGCCTCGGCGTCGCCCGTGACCAGGATCGGCTCGATGCCCAGGGCGGTCAGCTCGGCGACCGCGTCCCGGCTGGAGGGCCGCAGGCTGTCGCCCACCGCCAGCACGCCGACCGGACGGCCGTCGAACTCCACGACGACCGCGGTCTGCGCGGCCGACTCGGCGCGCTCCAGGGCGCTGCGCAGCTCTCCGG
The DNA here is from genome assembly GCF_026420845.1 of Streptomyces sp. PR69. GTDB lineage: Bacteria > Actinomycetota > Actinomycetes > Streptomycetales > Streptomycetaceae > Streptomyces. The sequence goes on from NZ_JAOWCB010000048.1 coordinate 23,022, forward strand.
GCAGCCCCCCGGGCAGTTCGGCGTCCTCCCGCGGACGCCGTACGGCGACCTCGCGCCCGTCCACCCGCCCGTAGACGCCCTCGCCGCGCACCGCGCGGAAGCCGGAGACCCGCGGCAGCGCGGCCGGTGGCTCCCCGCCGCCGGCCGTGGCCGCGGCCGCCGCCACGGCTCGGCCGATGGGGTGCTCGGAGCCGTACTCCACCGCGCCCGCGAGCCGCAGCACGGTCGCCGCGTCCGGCCCGTCGTCCGCAACCGCCGTCCCGACGAGCGTCATCCGGCCGGTGGTGAGCGTGCCCGTCTTGTCGAAGACCACGGTGTCGACGCCGCGCAGCCGCTCCAGCGCCTCCGGGCCCTTGATCAGCACGCCCAGCTGCGCGCCCCGGCCGGTCGCGGCCAGGAAGGCGGTCGGGATGGCCAGACCCAGCGCGCAGGGGCAGGCGACGACGAGGACGGACACAGCGGCCGTGACCGCCGCCTCGGGCGCGCCGCCCGCGCCCAGCCAGAAGCCGAGGACGCACGCCGCGACGGTCACGATCGCCGGTACGAAGACCCCGGCGACGGCGTCGGCGAGCCGCTGCAGCCGCGCCTTGCCCGCCTGGGCGTCCGTGACCAGCCGGGTGATCCGGGCGAGCTGGGTGTCCGCGCCGACGGCGGTGGCGCGGACGACGAGCAGCCCGCCCGAGTTGACCGCGCCGCCCACGACCTTGCTGCCGGGGCCCACCTCCACGGGCGTGGACTCGCCGGTGACCAGCGACAGGTCGAGCGCCGAGCTGCCCTCGACGACCTCGCCGTCCGTGGCGACCTTCTCGCCCGGCCGGACGGTGAACTCCTGCCCGGTGCGCAGCCGCGCGATGGGGATGCGCTCCCCGGAACGCCCGTCGGGGCCGCGGACTTCGACGTCCTTCGCGCCCAGCTCGGCGAGGGCGCGCAGCGCGGACCCGGTGCCGCGTCTGGCCCGCGCCTCCAGCCGCCGCCCGGCGAGCACGAACAGCGGAACGCCGACCGCGGCCTCCAGATAGAGATGCGCCCCGCTGTGGCCGCCGTCGCCTGGCAGCCAGGTGAACGGCATCCGCATGTCCGGGTCGCCCGCGCCGCCGAAGTAGAGCGCGTACGCGGACCAGAGGAAGGACGCGATGACGCCGAGGGAGACGAGGGTGTCCATCGTCGCCGTGGCGTGCCGCAGTCCGGCCAGGGCGCGGGCGTGGAAGGGCTGCGAGCTCCAGACGACCACGGGGGCGGCGAGGGTGAAGCAGAGCCACTGCCAGTAGTCGAACTGGAGGGCGGGGACCATCGACAGCAGCAGGACGGGGGTCGCGAGCAGCGCGGTGATCAGCAGCCGCTCGCGCTCCTCGGCTTCCTCGTCGTATGCGTCGGACTCCGCCGCGACCGCCCCGTCCCCGCCGTCCTCGCCGTCTCCGCCGATCTCCCCGTCGTCTTCCGCGGGAGGCAGTTCGGCGGTGTACCCGGCGCGCTCCACGGTCTCGATCAGCACCTCGACGCCCACCTCTGGCGGGTGGGCGATCCGGGCGAGGCCGGTGGCGAGATTGACCGTGGCGGTCACGCCCTCGACCCGGTTGAGCTTCTTCTCCACGCGGGCGACGCACGCGGCGCAGGTCATCCCGCCGACCAGCAGATCGGTGTCGGTCGCCGCGGAGGCGCCGAGCGTCTCGCTCATGGCCGCACCGCCCCGGGCGCCCGCATCCCGTGGTCATGCCCTCCGGCGCCGCCCGGCCCGTCCCAGCGTTCGCCCTCCTCCACCTGGTGCAGGCCCGGCGAGACGGGGCCGGCGGCACGGCCCACGGCGTACGAGACGGCCGTCAGCGCCAGCAGCAGAAGCACAAAGCCCGCCAGAGCCGGGAGAGAGCTCGCAGTCTTCATGGAGTCATACCGTACGGGGGTATGAGCCCGCCCGCGAAGCCCCAGCGGCTGTGAGAAACAACCACAGCCCCTCCGGGAACCCGAAGGCCCCGGAATCCGACTCTCCGTCCAGCGCCTCTCAAGCGATCGTGCGGGCCCGTGCCGCACTGGCGGGCCGTGCCTCACTGGCGACCTGCGCCGCCCGGGGTGATCATCGGTCCATGACCACCTCGATCCATCTGTCCCAGCAGCCCGAGGCCGACGAGCTGCTCGGCCGCAGCCCGCTCGCCGCGCTCGTCGGGATGCTGCTGGACCAGCAGATCCCCATGGAGTGGGCGTTCACCGGCCCGTACACCATCGCCCGGCGCCTCGGCGCCGACGATCTCGACGCCGGGCAGATCGCCGCATACGACCCGGACGCCTTCGCCGAGCTGCTGAAGGAGAAGCCGGCGGTCCACCGCTACCCCGGCTCCATGGCCAAGCGGGTGCAGCAGCTGTGCCGGTACGTCGTCGACGAGTACGACGGCGACGCGCGGGCGATCTGGCGGGATGCCGCCGACGGCGCGGAGCTGCTGGCGCGGCTGAAGGCGCTGCCGGGCTACGGCGACCAGAAGGCGAGGATCTTCCTCGCGCTGCTCGGCAAGCAGTACGGGGTGCGCCCGGAGGGCTGGCGCGAGGCGGCCGGCGCCTATGGCGAGCTGGGCGCGTACCGCTCGGCCGCCGACATCACCGGGCCCGAGTCGCTCGCCAAGGTGCGCGCCTACAAGCAGGAGATGAAGCGCGCCGCGAAGGAGGCGAAAGCGTCGCCCGCGTCCTGACCGGCCGGAGCCGACCCGCCGAGGGAGGTCAATGAGAGGAAATGTGCAGTGAGTTGCGGCACAAGTGTTCACAGAACACTCGGAGATCGCTAACTTCCCCTCAACTCTGACCACACGGGAAGGAACTCTGTGAACTCATCCCATCGCAGAGCCGTGGCCGCCATGGCCGCAGCCGCACTTGCGACCCCGCTCCTGCTGGCCTCCGCCTCCCCCTCCGCCGCGCACCGCCCCGACCCCGGGGAGCGCGCCGCGAAGCAGGCGTCGAAGCTGGCCGGGAAGCTGGTGCGGAAGTCGTCCGCCGAGGACGCCTACCGGCACCTGGAGAAGTTCCAGCAGATAGCGGACTCGGCGGGCGGCCACCGCGCCGCGGGTTCTCTCGGGCACGACGCCTCGGCCGCGTATGTGTACCAGCAGCTGAAGAGGTGGGGCTACAACGTCTCGTATCAGCAGTTCGAGTTCATGTACACGGAGACGCAGGCCGAGAAGCTCTCCGTGGTCGCGCCCGAGTCCCGCGACGTCGAGATCAACGCGATGACGTACACCGCCTCCACCCCGGTCGGCGGCATCGAGGCCGACCTCACCGCGGTGCCGGTCGACGAGGACGGCACCACCGGCTGTGAGCCGGGCGACTACGCCTCCGGGACCTTCACCGGAAAGATCGCCCTGATCAAGCGCGGCGGCTGCACCTTCGCCCAGAAGCAGGCCACCGCGGCCGAGGCCGGCGCCGTGGCCGCCGTCGTCTACAACCACGCAGAGGGCCCGCTCAACGGCACCCTCGGCGACGCGGGCGCCGGCAAGATCCCCACCGGCGGCATCACGCTCGCCGAGGGCGAGAAGCTCGCCGCGGACCTCGACAAGGGCGCGGTGAAACTCTCGCTGGAGATCCGCCAGCTCCAGGAGAAGCGCGCCACCAACAACGTCATCGCGGAGACCCGGCACGGCAACGCCGCCAACACCGTGATGCTCGGCGCGCACCTCGACTCCGTGACCGCGGGCCCGGGCATCAACGACAACGGCTCCGGCTCGGCCGGTCTGCTCGAAGTCGCCCAGGAGCTGGCGAAGAAGGAGAAGAGGCCGACCAACAAGGTCCGCTTCGCCTGGTGGTCCGCGGAGGAGAACGGACTGCTCGGCTCCGAGCACTATGTCGCCAATATGAGCAGCCTCGACCGCCGAGAGGTCAAGCTCTATCTCAACTTCGACATGATCGCCTCGCCGAACTACGGCCTCTTCGTGTACGACGGGGACGACTCCGACGGCGTCGGCGCGGGCCCCGGCCCCAAGGGCTCGGCACAACTTGAGCGCGACATCACGGACTTCATGGACGCGCGCGGACTGCCGCACGAGGGCACGGACTTCACCGGCCGCTCCGACTACGGCCCGTTCATCGAGGTCGGCATCCCGTCCGGCGGCACGTTCACCGGCGCGGAGGGCGTCAAGACCGAGAAGCAGGCCGCGAAGTTCGGCGGCGAGGCCGGGGTGGCGTACGACAAGTGCTACCACGCGGAGTGCGATGACCTGAGCAACATCAACATGGCGGCCTTCGACGCCAACATCGACGTCATCGCCAACGCCGTGGGCACCTACGCCCACGACCTGAGCTCGCTGCGCAAGCCCGTCGAGTCCGTCCCGACCGAGGGCGACGAGGGCAGCGGCGGCGGTCTGCACGACGACCACGGCCACGAGGTCACCGAGTAAGTCCTCAGGGTGGGCGGCTGCCGTCAGCCGCCCACCCTCACCGCCGTCTGCGGCCCGCCGTGCCGAACAGCGAGCGGCCGATCTCCCGGCCCAGCTGGGCGCCGATCGACCGGGCGAGCGAGCGGAAGACCGCGCTCCCCACCACCTGCTGCGCCGCCGACGGCTCCTCCTCGGGCGGCTCGGACGCCGAGGCCGTGCCCGCCTCCGCCTCCTGGGCCAGCTCCACCTCCCGCGCCGCACGCACCGCGGCCTCCTCGGCCGCCTGCTGCTCGGCCGAGAGCCGCTCATACGCGGATTCCCGGTCGACGGCCTCCGCATAGCGCGCGTACAGCGGCGAGGACTTCACCGCCCGCTCCAGCGCATCCGCCCCGACGGGCCCCATCAGGGACCGCGGCGCCCGCAGCCGGGTCGCCGCCACCGGAGTGGGCACGCCCGACTCGCTCAGCACGGTGACCACCGCCTCGCCGGTGCCCAGCTGGGTGAGCACCTCCTCAAGCCGGTACTCGGAGCGCGGATAGGTCTTGACCGTCTCCCTGAGCGCCTTGGCGTCATCGGGGGTGAAGGCGCGCAGCGCGTGCTGCACCCGGCTGCCGAGCTGTCCGAGCACCTCCGGAGGCACATCCTGCGGGGACTGCGTGACGAAGAAGACGCCGACCCCCTTGGAGCGGATCAGCCGCACGGTCCGCACCACCGACTCCAGAAACGCCTTGCTCGCCCCGTCGAACAGCAGATGCGCCTCGTCGAAGAAGAACACCAGCTTCGGCCGCTCGACATCCCCGGCCTCCGGCAGATCGTGGAAGAGATCCGCCAGCAGCCACATCAGGAACGTCGAGAACAGCCGCGGCCGGTCCTGCACGGCAGGCAGCTCCAGTACGGAGACGAGCCCCCGGCCGTCCCGCGCCGTGCGCAGCAGCTCGCGCGTGTCGAACGCGGGCTCGCCGAAGAAGCCGCCCGCGCCCTGCTGCTCCAGCGCGGTCAGGGACCGCAGGATCACCCCGGCGGTGGCGGTGGAGAGCCCGCCGATCCCCCGCAGCTCGTCCTTGCCCAGGTCGGAGACGAGAAAGGCGACCACGGCCCGCAGATCCTTCAGATCCGCCAGCTCCAGGCCCTTGGAGTCCGCATAGTGGAAGATCAACCCCAGCGACTGCTCCTGCGTACGGTTGAGCTGGAGGACCTTCGCCAGCAGCAGCGGCCCGACGTCGGTGACTGTGGCGCGCAGCGGGATCCCGGCTCCATGGCCGCCGAGGGCGTAGAACTCGCACGGAAAGCCCTCGGCCTCCCAGCGCTGTCCGACCTGCCGGGCCCGCTCCCGTACCTTTCCGGCCGCCTCGCCCTGCTCACCGGTCTCACCGGTCTCGCCCGGTGCGCTGATCCCCGACAGGTCCCCCTTGACGTCGGCCAGGAAGACAGGCACCCCGGCGTCGCTGAGCTGCTCGGCGATGAGCTGGAGCGTCTTGGTCTTCCCTGTGCCGGTCGCGCCCGCGACCAGCCCATGGCGGTTGAGCATGGCCAGCGGGAGGCGGATCGGGGCGTCGGCGTGGCACTGGCCTTCCCACAGCAGGGCGCCCAGCTCGACCGCCTCTCCGGCCGGCGCATACCCGGCGGCGATCTTCCGTGCGGCCTCGGGCAGCTCCGGGGCGATGTGCTCGCTCGCGCTCATATGAAACCCCTGCTCCCCACGCCGATTGCCGGAAAAGACACGCTTGCCCAGGATTGCACTCGAGTCTCCTGGCTGCGCCCGGAGCGCCTTGACCGGTAGGCTTTCCGTGTGATCTTCAAGCGCATCGGAAACGGGCGGCCGTATCCCGACCACGGCCGGGAAAGCACCCGGCAGTGGGCGGATGTCGCGCCACGGCCGGTCCGCCTCGATCAGCTCGTGACGACCAAGGGCCAGCTGGACCTGGAAACCCTGCTCGCCGAGGACTCCACGTTCTACGGCGACCTCTTCGCCCATGTCGTGAAGTGGCAGGGCGACCTCTACCTTGAGGACGGCCTGCACCGCGCGGTGCGGGCGGCGCTCCAGCAGCGCCAGGTGCTGCACGCGCGCGTGCTGGAACTGGGCTGACCGCGGGTCTTTAGAAACCTGGGGCTCCGCCCCGGGAGTTTGTCGGCCGCACGCACCATACGGATGCCCCTTTCGGACCCTTTCCGCACCGTACGGACGCACGCCATTGATCATCTAGTAGGCATCGCCGACCGCCCGCACTACGCTGCGCCTCATGAGCATGCTCACACCCCCCGGCATGGGCGGAAAGTACCGCGTGACGGGGGACGCGTACCCGCGCATGCGACGTCCCCGGCGCCGCCGCAGGATCGTTCTGGCCGCCCTCGCCACGGCGGTCGCTCTCGGTCTGGCCGGCTGGGGGACGCTGCAGCTCATCGATGTGTTCGGCGGCGGGGACGAGAAGAAGCCGCAGGCCGCCTCCGGCCGTGCGTCCGACTGCGTACCCGTCCCCGCCCCCTCGGCCGCGCCCGCGCCGCCCAAGCCGGGGCAGATCACGGTGAACGTTTACAACGCGACTCCGCGCACGGGCCTCGCGCAGGGGGCGGCGGACGAGCTGAAGAAGCGCGGCTTCGCGATCGGCGAGGTCGGAAACGCCACTGAGGAGTACGACAAGAAGGTCACCGGCACCGCGATACTGCTGGGCGCGCCGGCGTCGTACGAGGGCGCTTTCCGGGTGCTCACCACCCAGGTCCAGGGCGCACAGCTGAAGGCCGACACCCGCGAGACGGCGGATGTGGACCTGATCCTGGGCACGGCCTTCAGGAATCTGACGGCGAAGAAGGACGCGGACGCGGCACTGGCCGAACTGACCAGGCCCGCGCCGCGACCCTCCTGCAAGCCCGCGGACTGACGCCGAAAGCGGCCGCGCGCGACGGCGCGCGGCCGCGTCAGTGCCCCGTACCGCCGCGTGCTACTCGGCCGCGCCGTACATCCGGTCGCCGGCGTCGCCGAGCCCCGGCACGATGTAGCCCTGCTCGTTCAGCCGCTCGTCGACCGAGGCGGTGACCACGGTGACCGGAGTGCCCGCCAGCTCGCGCTCCATCACCTCGACGCCTTCGGGGGCGGCGAGCAGCACGACGGCGGTCACATCGTCCGCGCCGCGCTTGATCAGCTCCTGGATCGCCGCGACCAGCGTGCCGCCGGTGGCCAGCATCGGGTCGAGGACGTACACCTGCCGGCCCGAGAGGTCCTCCGGCATCCGCGTGGCATAGGTGGACGCCTGGAGCGTCTCCTCGTTGCGGATCATGCCGAGGAACCCCACCTCGGCCGTCGGCAGCAGCCGCACCATGCCGTCGAGCATGCCCAGACCGGCGCGCAGGATCGGCACGACCAGCGGCCGCGGATGGGAGAGCTTCACGCCCGTCGTCCCGGTGACCGGGGTCTCGATGTCGACCTGGTCGGTGCGCACATCCCGGGTGGCCTCGTACGCGAGCAGGGTCACCAGCTCGTCGGCGAGCCGCCGGAAGGTCGGGGAATCGGTGCGCTTGTCGCGCAGCGTGGTGAGTTTGTGCGCCACCAGCGGGTGGTCGACGACATGGATCCGCATGGCGTCCACACTAGCGGGGCTCGCATCAACCGAGGCCACAGAGGGAAGGTGGAAGCAACAGGGACCCAGTGGTGGGGTGATGCGGCCGATGCCGAAGCCGGGATCAGAACCAGAGCCGGAAGCGGAAGCGAGACGGGAGCGCGGCTCCCGGGGCCTTGAGGACCCCGAGGCCGCCGCGGCCCTGGAGGCCGACGCGGAGCGCCGGCGGCGGCGCGCCCAGTTTCTGCGCGAGCTGCACGAGGCGCGGGCGCTGCGCGACCGGGTCCAGCCGCGGCGCGCCAGGGCCGCCCGGATGCGTCAGCAGATGCGCATGCGGACCTTCCGCTGGTAGCGGCCCGCGCCTCCCCGCAACCGCCTGAAAGCAGTCCGGAAAGCGGTCCGGGAGGCATCCGGACGGCAGTATGGAAACCGCACTCGTGAGAACTGGTGGACGACGCAACGACGGAAGACCTCTCGCATCGGCCCGGTTTCTGCCACGATTCCGAGTGGGCGGGGCATGAGCAGCGCACCGCCGGTCGTCACACCTCTGATCAGTGGGAGAGTCACGGTGTACTTCGCCGCACTGCTCGCGCGCACTCCAGACGGGTGGGAAGCGAGCGACACAGAGCTCGACGATGTGGAGACCCTGTCGGATCTGACCGAGCTGGCCCGTGAGGTCTCGGTGGACGAGGACACGGTGCTCGTCTTCATCGAGCAGGAGGGCGCGTGGTTCGGCGTCGTCCGAGTGGAGGGCGAGGACGACCCTCGCATCTACGTCTCGGACGCGGCCGCCGCCGCGCGCTCCTCGTATGGAGAGATCCTCACCGACGAACTGCTCGGCGGGGACGACGACGACGCGGCCGATGAACTGGACGCGCTGAACCTCGACGGCACCGAGGACGGCGAGCCGGAAGCGGCCGGCGAGGACGATCTGACGGACTCCCCGGCCGGGGCCGCCCCGGTGGGTCCGCTGGGCGACCGCGAGATCCTCGGCGACCTCGGGGTCTCGGCCAAGGAACTGCTGTCCATCGAGGAGGACGGGCTGATGGTCATCGCCGAGGCGCTCGGCGCTTCCGAGGTCCTGGAGACCGTTCGCTAGTGACCGGCGCACCACCCGCGACACCTCCGCCGCCCGACCCGTCCGGTCGTGCGCACGACCCCGTACGCGGACCGTGGGAGGCGTCGATGCGCCTCGCCCTCAAGGAGGCGGAGCAGGCCGCGCTGTCCGGCGATGTGCCGGTCGGCGCCCTTGTGCTGGCCGCCGACGGCACGCTCCTCGCGTCCGGGCACAACGAACGCGAGGCGACCGGCGATCCGACCGCCCATGCCGAGGTGCTGGCGATCCGCCGGGCCGCCGAACGGCTCGGCCGGTGGCGGCTGACCGGCTGCACGCTCGTCGTGACGCTGGAACCGTGCACGATGTGCGCGGGGGCGATCGTCCAGTCGCGTGTGGACCGGCTGGTCTACGGGGCGCGCGACGACAAGGCGGGCGCGGCGGGCTCACTCTGGGACGTCGTACGGGACCGGAGGCTCAACCACCGCCCCGAGGTCGTCCTCGGCGTTCTCGGCGAGGAGTGCGCCCAGCAGCTCAGCGCCTTCTTCCGGGACCGCTGAGCCCCCCGTCCCGGGCCGCTTCAGCCGGCCCCGCAGGCATATCGATTTCGGCGCACGGCCCACCTTGGGCTAGGATCTCTCCCGGTAGCGTGTCCGAGCGGCCGAAGGAGCTCGCCTCGAAAGCGAGTGTGGCGCAAGTCACCGAGGGTTCAAATCCCTCCGCTACCGCTCTTCA
>NZ_JAOWCB010000049.1 GCF_026420845.1 Streptomyces sp. PR69
TATTGCGGGTGTGGGCGTTACACACCCCACCGTATGAGGTCGGCGAGGCTGCCGGTAAGGTCAGGGGGCATCGTAGGCACGTTCCCCACAGGAGGCCCCCGGGTGGAGGTCCAGGAGACTCGGGTCCAGACGGACCGGGTGCTCACCATCCCCAACATCCTCAGCATGGCGAGACTCCTCGGCGTCCCGCTCTTCCTGTGGCTGATCCTCCGCCCCGAGTTCGGGGGGCCCAAGAGTGATGGCTGGGCGCTGCTGGTACTGGCGCTGAGCGGCGTCAGCGACTATCTCGACGGCAAGCTCGCCCGCCGCTGGAACCAGATCAGCAGCCTGGGGCGCATCCTGGATCCCGCCGCGGACCGGCTCTACATCCTGTCCACCCTGGTCGGGCTCACATGGCGGGAAATTCTTCCGCTCTGGCTCACCGTGGTTCTGCTGGCGAGAGAAGTGATGCTGCTGGTGATGGTGGGAATCCTCCGCCGCCATGGCTATCCGCCTCCCCAGGTGAACTTCCTTGGCAAGGCGGCCACCTTCAACCTCATGTATGCCTTCCCCTTGCTCCTCCTCAGCGATGGGACGGGGTGGCTTTCGTCACTCGCCGCGATTTTCGGATGGGCGTTCGCTGGATGGGGTACAACTCTGTATTGGTGGGCAGGGATCCTCTACGTGGTCCAGGTCCGCCGACTCGTCAAGGCGGACGCAGTGGCCGATTGACCTCGTCGATGCGGTGCCGTGCAGTGTCGCCGGCCGCGCATGACGCCAGAGGAGCTTCCCGGGCGGGCGAAGTCGGCTAACCGTCGTCTCTTCAAGGAGGACGCTTCCGACATGAAGGCCGTCGTGATGGCCGGAGGCGAAGGCACCCGCCTTCGCCCGATGACCTCGAGCATGCCCAAGCCGCTTCTGCCGGTCGCCAACCGGCCGATCATGGAGCATGTGCTGCGGTTGCTCAAACGGCATGGGCTCAACGAGACCGTCGTCACCGTGCAGTTTCTCGCGTCGCTGGTCAAGAACTACTTCGGCGACGGCGAAGAGCTTGGAATGGAGCTCACCTACGCCAACGAGGAGAAGCCTCTCGGCACGGCAGGCAGTGTGAAGAATGCCGAGGAGGCGCTGAAGGACGATACCTTCCTCGTCATTTCCGGTGATGCGCTCACCGACTTCGACCTCACCGATCTGATCTCCTTCCACAAGGAGAAGGGCGCTCTTGTCACGGTGTGTCTGACTCGTGTGCCGAATCCCCTGGAATTCGGCATCACCATCGTCGACGAAGAGGGAAAGGTCGAGCGCTTCCTGGAGAAGCCGACCTGGGGACAGGTCTTCTCCGACACCGTGAACACCGGCATCTATGTCATGGAGCCCGAGGTGTTCGACTACGTCGAGCCGGATGTTCCGGTGGACTGGTCGGGCGATGTCTTCCCCCAGCTCATGAAGGAAGGCAAGCCGATCTACGGCTATGTCGCCGAGGGCTACTGGGAGGACGTCGGCACGCACGAGAGCTATGTCAAAGCACAGGCGGATGTGCTCGAAGGCAAGGTCGACGTGGAGATCGACGGATTTGAGATCTCCCCGGGCGTCTGGGTGGCGGAAGGGGCCGAGGTACACCCGGATGCCGTACTCCGCGGACCGCTCTACATCGGCGACTACGCCAAGGTGGAGGCTGATGTCGAGATCCGCGAGCACACGGTCGTAGGCTCCAATGTGGTCGTCAAGAGCGGCGCCTTCCTTCATAAGGCCGTCGTCCATGACAACGTATATGTGGGTCAGCACAGCAATCTGCGCGGCTGTGTGATCGGCAAGAACACCGACCTCATGCGTGCTGCCCGCATCGAGGACGGCGCCGTGATCGGGGACGAGTGCCTCATCGGCGAAGAATCGATCGTCCAGGGCAATGTGCGGGTCTATCCGTTCAAGACCATCGAGGCCGGCGCCTTCGTCAATACATCGGTCATCTGGGAGTCCAGAGGACAGGCGCATCTCTTCGGAGCCCGTGGCGTGTCCGGAATCCTCAATGTCGAGATCACTCCCGAGCTGGCCGTGCGGCTGGCCGGGGCGTATGCGACGACATTGAAGAAGGGGGCCACGGTCACCACCGCCCGTGACCACTCACGTGGCGCACGCGCCCTCAAGCGGGCGGTGATCTCCGCGCTGCAGGCCAGCGCCATCGACGTACGCGATCTGGAGAATGTCCCGCTGCCCGTGGCCCGGCAGCAGACCGCACGAGGCAGTGCCGGCGGCATCATGATCCGGACCTCGCCGGGTGTGCCCGACTCCGTGGACATCATGTTCTTCGACGAGCGCGGCGCGGATCTTTCGCAGGCCGGGCAGCGCAAGCTCGACCGCGTCTATGCCCGCCAGGAGTACCGGCGGGCCTTCCCCGGAGAGATCGGGGATCTGCACTTCCCGTCGAGCGTCTTCGACTCGTACACCGGCTCCCTGCTGCGGAACGTGGACACCTCGGGGATCGCCGAGTCGGGGCTGAAGGTCGTCATCGACGCCTCCAACGGCAGCGCCGGGCTGGTTCTGCCCAGCCTGCTCGGACGGCTTGGAGTGGACTCGCTGACGATCAATCCGGGGCTCGACGAGTCCCGGCCAACGGAGTCGGCCGAGACCCGGCGTTCCGGACTGGTGCGGCTCGGCGAGATCGTTGCCTCGGCGCGCGCCGCCTTCGGAGTGCGCTTCGACCCCGTGGGCGAGCGGCTCTCCCTGGTGGACGAGCGGGGCGAGATCGTCGAGGACGACCGTGCACTGCTGGTGATGCTCGACCTGGTGGCGGCCGAGCGGCGCAGCGGTCGGGTGGCTCTGCCGGTGACCACGACCAGGATCGCCGAGCAGGTGGCCGCGTACCACGGCACTCAGGTGGAGTGGACGACCACGTCCCCCGATGATCTGACGCGTGTCGGACGGGAGGACAGCACGATCTTCGGCGGTGACGGCCGGGGCGGCTTCATCGTGCCGGAGTTCAGCAGCGTCTTCGACGGGGCCGCGGCCTTTGTACGGCTGATCGGACTGGTCGCCCGTACGCAGCTCACACTGAGCCAGATCGACGCGCGGATTCCGCGCGCCCATGTGCTCAAGCGGGATCTGGCGACCCCCTGGGCCGTGAAGGGGCTGGTGATGCGCAGGGTCGTCGAGGCGGCGGGGGACCGGCATGTGGACACCACCGACGGCGTACGGGTGGTGGAGGCAGACGGACGGTGGGTGATGGTGCTCCCCGACCCGGCCGAAGCCGTCACCCATCTGTGGGCCGAGGGCCCCGACGACGCGTCGGCCCAGTCCCTGCTCGACGAGTGGTCCGCCGTCGTCGACAGCGCAGGTCGCTAGCGCAACACCCAGCCGTGAGACCGGTACGCCGGAAGGGAGCGCGGGGCCGCTTCCGGCGTACCGGTGGGGCCATTCGGCGGTAGCGGCTGCGACGTGCGACGATGTGCGGCATGTCGCAGCAGCCCCCCGTTCGGAGCACTGGCTCCGCGCCGCCCACGCGCCCCGATGCGTCGATGTCGCTGCTGACCAATGTCATGGAGCACAGCCTCGACGACGGGTATGCGGAGGCCGCGGCGCGCCGGGATGCGGAGGGCGGCGGTCTGCCCCGGACTCTGCGGGCCAAGCTCGGCCTCGCCGCCGGGCTGGTGCTGGCCGCCGCGGTGGTCACGGTGGGTGCGGCGCAGGCGCGGATATCGGCGCCGGTCGTGGCCAAGGAGCGCGAGGAGCTCATCGACCGGGTGGAGGCCGAGACCGCGGCGGCCGACGATCTCGAAGCTGATGTGGAGCACCTCCGTGCCCAGGTGGAGGAGCGGCAGCGCAGAGCCCTCCGGACGCAGGGCGGAGAGCAGGGGGATCTGGTTTCGCTGCTGTCCGGTGCGACCGCGGTGGAGGGGCCCGGCGTCAAGCTGGTCGTCGACGACGCCGAGTCGTCCGACCAGGGAGGCGGCGGGCCACGGGAGAGCAGCAGCTTCTCTGACACGGGCCGGGTGCGCGACCGCGATATGCAGCGGATCGTGAACGGGCTGTGGGAGTCCGGGGCCGAGGCTGTGGCGATCAACGGGCAGCGGCTGACGGCCCTGTCGGCGATCCGTGCCGCGGGCGACGCCATACTGGTCGACAACAGGCCGCTGGTGCCGCCGTACACGGTGCTCGCGGTGGGGGACGGGAAGAGGCTGCGCACCGCATTCCAGGACAGCGCCGACGGACAGTACCTGCATGTCCTGAAGGAGAGTTTCGGCATCCGGTCCAAGATCTCCGACCAGGACAGGGTGAGTCTGCCGGCGGCGACGAGCCTGATCGTACGCATAGCAGAGCCGCAGTCCGCCGACGCCGGGAGCAGCGACGGGCGAGCGGCGGAAGAGACAGGGAAGGGCACATCGTGATCGCCGTACTGGGCCTCGTCGTGGGAGTCGTGGTCGGACTGTTCATCCGGCCCGAGGTGCCGGCCGTGGTCGAGCCCTATCTGCCGATCGCGGTCGTCGCCGCTCTCGACGCCGTCTTCGGCGGTCTGCGCGCCATGCTCGACGGGATCTTCGTGGACAAGGTCTTCGTCGTCTCGTTCCTGTCGAATGTGGTGGTGGCCGCCCTGATCGTGTTCCTGGGCGACAAGTTGGGCGTGGGCGCCCAGCTGTCGACGGGCGTCGTCGTGGTGCTGGGCATCCGGATCTTCTCCAACGCGGCCGCGATCCGGCGGCATGTCTTCCGGGCGTGAGGCCGATGAACCGCGAGCACCGCGAGAACCACGAGAACCGAGGCGGCGACCGGGACCGCCCGCTCGACGCGACCCCGGGGAGCCCCGGAAACCCGGAGAACAGCGGAAACCCGGAGAACGCCGGGACCCCCGGGGCCGCGGAGCAGCCGGCGCCCTTCGACCTGTCGAAGGCGCACCCCGCGACGGCCGGCGGCACGGGCACGGGCCCGGAGAAGCCGTCGGAAGCCCCCGCCCCCGCCCCCGACCGCGCGCCCGCGCCGGAGCCCCCGTCGGACCAGGAAGAACCGCAGCGGACGGGCCGGCAGCGGCTGCGCGAAGGGCTGTGGCCGCCGCGCGTCACCCGCGCCCAACTCATCGTCGCCGTCCTGCTGTTCGTCCTCGGTCTCGGTCTGGCCATCCAGGTGCGCTCCACGAGCGACAGCAGTGCGCTGCGCGGTGCACGCCAGGAGGACCTGGTGCGCATCCTCGACGAGATCGACAACCGCAGTGAGCGGCTCGAAGAGGAGAAGCAGCGGCTGGAGGACCAGCGCGCCGAACTGGAGAACAGCTCCGACCAGGCGGAAGAGGCACGGAGGCAGACGCGGCAGAAGGAGCAGCAGCTGGCGATCCTGGCCGGCACGGTGGCCGCGCAGGGGCCCGGCATCACGCTGACCATCGATGACACGCTCGGCGCGGTCGAGCCCGACGCGCTGCTGGACGCCATCCAGGAGCTGCGTGCGGCCGGTGCGGAGGCCATCCAGATCGATGACGTCCGCGTGGCAGCCGATACGTATCTCTCCGGGCGGGGCGGCGCCATCGAGGTGGACGGGAAGCCGGTGACGGCCCCGTACCGCTTCAAGGTCATCGGCAAGCCGCAGGACCTGGAGCCCGCTCTGAACATCCCGGGCGGAGTGGTGCAGACCTTGGAGAAGGAGCAGGCCACCGCCACTGTGACGCGGTCGGAGAAGATCGTTGTGAACGCCTTGCGACCCGAGAAGCGGCCTGACTACGCTCGGTCGTCGTCGCGGTGAGGCGGGGGAGCATGGGGGGCTCTGGACCCGGGCAGGAGGTAGCAGGGGGTCGCCGCATCACACAAGTGGTGCGTGGTGGAAACTGTCGGGTGGATACGGACGTTGTGAGGGTGTCCGGGTCGGCAGGTGTGTTCGTCGGGAGTTCGTCCTGCCCCACGGGCGGGTCTATTTCGGTCAAGGGGAAACGCCCGTGAAGTTGTTTGGGAAGTTGTTCGGCAAGAGCGCTCGCGAAGACGGCGGCAGCGCCAGGCATCGCGCACCGCGCCATGGCCAGACGGAGGAGCAGCGCGGAGAGCGGCCGCTGTTCCGGGACGAGATCAACGGTGACGGTGACATTTCGGGCAGGCCGGGCGCGTCGCCTGTTGACCCTGCCGGTGCCGGACGCATAGGTTTCGGGGAACCGTCAAGCTCGGGTACGGGTGGAGAGTTCGCCGCCGACCCGTATGCGACCAATCCCCACGCGGCCGCGCCGCGGCAGGAGGACCCGTCCATGTCGGCACTGCCGGTTTGCACCAGGTGCGGGCACCGCAATGCCGAGGCCAGCCGCTTCTGCTCCAACTGCGGCGCGCCCCTGCGCGGAGGCGCACCGGCGGAGCGCGCCTCGGAGACGACGTCGACGATCTCCATCTCCGGCCTTGAGGCGTACGACTCCGAGGTGACCGGGCAGACGGCGCTGCCGCCCCTGTCGCCCGAGGCCCAGGCCGCCGTCGACGCCCTGCCTCCGGGCTCGGCGCTGCTGGTGGTGCGGCGGGGCCCGAACTCGGGCAGCCGCTTCCTGCTGGACAGTGAGCTGACCACGGCCGGCCGTCATCCGGAGAGCGACATCTTTCTGGACGATGTGACGGTGTCCCGGCGTCATGTGGAGTTCAAGAGGGACGCCGAGGGGCGCTTCAGCGTCGCGGACGTCGGCAGCCTCAACGGCACATATGTCAACCGCGAGCGGATCGACTCCGTCCTTCTGTCGAACGGCGACGAGGTCCAGATCGGCAAGTACCGGCTGGTCTTCTACGGGAGCCAGCGGAGCTTGTAACCCGCCAAGCCCGCCAAGCAAGCCCGCCAAGCCTGCCAGGCCCGTCACACCCGTCAGGGAAGGCACATGCTGCGCACACCCACGGGCGGCGCCGGGAACGGCGCCGCTGCCGAGGCCGACCGGCTGATGAGCATCGGCACGGTGCTCGGGCGGCTGCGTGAGGAGTTCCCCGAGGTCACCATCTCCAAGATCCGGTTTCTGGAGGCGGAAGGGCTGGTGGAGCCGCAGCGCACACCCTCGGGGTACCGCAAGTTCACCCCGCAGGACGTGGAGCGGCTGGCGCAGGTGCTGCGCATGCAGCGTGATCACTATCTTCCGCTGAAAGTCATCCGCGAGCATCTCGAGGCGCAGAGCCGAGGCGAGGAGGTCCGGCTCCCCGGGCCCGCCGCGCCGCGCGAGCTGCTCGACGGCGACGCCTGGCGGACGGACGAGACGGCACGGCCCACCGCCGCCCGGGTGGGCCGCGCCGAGCTGCTCGCCGCCGCCGAGGTGAGCGCCGGGGAGCTGGACGAATGGGTCTCGTACGGGCTGATCGCCCCGGATGAGGACGGCGGCTTCGAGGCCGAGGCGGTCACGGCGGCGCGGCTGATCGCGGACCTGGGCAGATTCGGACTGGAGCCACGGCATCTTCGCGCCATGAAGGCCGCCGCGGAACGCGAGGCCGGACTTCTCGAACAAGTGGTCGCCCCGCTGCGGCGGCACCGGAATCCGCAGACCAGAGCGCATGCGGAGGCCACTGCCAGAGAACTGGCCGCGCTCTCTGTACGGCTCCATGCGGCGCTTGTCCAGAGCGCGCTCAGGGTAAGGCTTCACTGATCTTGTGAGGGCCCGACTATCCAAACCTGCCGAGCACGTCCTAGGGTTACTGTGTGAACGAGCTCGACGTTGTGGGTGTCCGGGTTGAAATGCCCTCGAACCAACCGATCGTGCTCCTGCGAGAAGTGGGAGGCGACCGGTACCTCCCCATCTGGATCGGACCAGGGGAGGCGACCGCCATCGCCTTCGCGCAGCAGGGGATGGTTCCTGCCCGGCCTCTGACGCACGACCTCTTCAAGGACGTGCTGGAGGCGGTGGGCCAGGAGCTCACCGAAGTACGCATCACCGACCTCCGGGAAGGCGTCTTCTACGCGGAGCTGGTCTTCGCCAGCGGTGTCGAGGTGAGTGCGCGGCCGTCCGACGCCATAGCGCTGGCGCTGCGCACAGGGACGCCGATCTACGGCAGTGACGGCGTGCTGGACGATGCGGGGATCGCCATCCCTGACGAGCAGGAGGACGAGGTGGAGAAGTTCCGCGAGTTCCTCGACCAGATCTCGCCCGAGGACTTCGGCACCAACAGCCAGTGACCCGCACCGGCCGCAGGTGACCCTGTCGGGAGCCGTATACGGCAGGGATTGCAGGGCGGCCGTGTGGCTCGACAGCGCATCCAAAAAGCCGTTCCCCGGCTTGGGGTACGGAAAACCACTCTCAGGGTGATTATCACTCGGCGTGCCGAGTGTGGCGATCGTTGACGCACCCCTGGCGACTGCCTACCGTCGAGAAGGCAGGTCAAGGACGGAGGTCGGCGTGAGAAACAGCGGCGACGGTACGGCTGGGGGCGGCCCCGGACGCAGTCTGGGGAAGAGCGGGCCGTATCCGCTTCACGACGGCGCGGCTCATGCCGATGCCGCCGACCCCGCGCCGGACACCATCGGCTACCGGGGGCCCACCGCGTGTGCCGCGGCGGGCATCACCTACCGGCAGCTGGACTACTGGGCGCGCACCGGACTGGTCGAGCCCAGCGTGCGGCCAGCGTATGGATCGGGGACTCAGCGCCTCTACAGCTTTCGCGACGTAGTCGTCCTGAAGATCGTCAAGCGTTTCCTGGACACCGGTGTCGCCCTGCAGAACATCAGGGCCGCGGTGCAGCACCTGCGGGATCGCGGCTTTCGGGACCTGGAGCGTATGACGCTGATGAGCGACGGCGCGACGGTGTACGAGTGCTCCTCGCCCGACGAGGTCGTCGATCTGCTCCAGGGCGGCCAGGGCGTGTTCGGCATCGCCGTGGGCGTGGTGTGGCGGGATGTGGAGGCCGCGCTCTCCCAGCTCCACGGGGAGCGGGTCGACACGGGCGAGACGCTGGTCGGGCACAATCCCGGCGATGAGCTGGCCAGGCGCAGACGCGACCGGGCGGTCTGACCTCCGGCGGAGCCGACGGCCCGGACGCCGATGTCGGCGTGGACGCCGTTGTCAGTGGTGTAGGGGAGCATCGGTGGTGTGAGAACCGCGCCGACGATTCTGCATCTCGACATGGATGCCTTCTACGCCGCAGCCGAGCAGGCGGCGAAGCCGAGTCTGCGCGGCAAGCCCGTGGTGGTGGGGGGACTCGGCCCGCGCGGCGTCGTCGCCACCGCCTCCTACGAGGCACGGCGCTTCGGCGTGCACTCGGCGATGCCGATGGCTCAGGCGAGGCGGCTCGCGCCGAACGCCGCGTATCTGGTGCCCCGCTTCTCCCTGTACCGCGCCGTGAGCGAGCAGGTGATGGAGCTGCTGGCGGCGCTGTCGCCGCTGGTGGAGCCGCTCAGTCTGGACGAGGCGTTCGTCGACCTGGAAGCCGGCGGCAGCGCGGACGACAGCGCGTCGGCGAGGGCGGCGGGGGAGCGGCTGCGCGCCGACATCCGCCGGGTCACCGGGCTGACCGGCTCGGTCGGCCTGGCCGGTTCCAAGATGCTCGCGAAGATCGCCTCCGAGCAGGCGAAACCGGACGGTCTGGTGCTCATCGAACCGGGCACGGAGCGGGAGCTGCTCGGCCCCCTGTCCGTACGGACGCTGCCGGGGGTCGGCCCCGCGACGGGTGAGCATCTGCGGCGCGCCGGGATGACGACGGTCGCGGATCTGGCGGAGGCCGGCGAAGACGAGCTGGTGCGCCTGCTGGGCAAGGCGCACGGGACCGCGCTGCACCATATGGCGCTGGGGCACGATGAGCGGCCCGTGGTGGCGGAGCGGGATGCGAAGTCGGTGTCGGTGGAGGACACCTTCGATGTGGATCTGCACGACCGGGTGCGGGTGCGCGGTGAGGTGGAGCGGCTCGCTGAGCGGTGCGTGCAGCGGCTCCGGGCCGCGGGGCGGTCCGGGCGGACGGTCGTGCTGAAAGTCCGCAGATTCGATTTTTCGACGCTCACGCGCTCGGAGACGCTGCGGGGGCCGACGGATGACCCCGCCGTGGTGCGGGAGGCCGCCGCGCGGCTGCTGGAGTCCGTGGACACGACCGGGGGCGTGCGGCTGCTGGGTGTCGGCGTGAGCGGGCTGGCCGACTATACGCAGGAGGATCTCTTCGCCCAGGCGGCGGCCGGGGCACACGGGGGAGAGGACGACGGGGTGGAGGCGTGTGCGGAGCCGCGGGAGGGGGGCGCGGGGCCGACGACGGAAGCGGAAGCGGAGCCGGGGCCGGGGCCGCTTGCCGGGCGGCGCTGGCTGGCCGGACATGATGTGCGCCATGCGCGCTATGGGGCGGGATGGGTGCAGGGCAGCGGCCTTGGGCGGGTGACCGTGCGCTTCGAGGAGCCGTGGTCGCCGCCGGGGCGGGTGCGGACGTTCGCGGTCGACGACCCCGAGCTGATGCCGGCGGAGCCGCTGCCGCTGCTCCGCCCGCCGCCGGAGCCGGGCGCGCCGCCGCGGGGCGGTCTGCCGCCGGGGGCCTCGGCGGCGTCGCGCGGTATCCCCGCGTAGGCGCGACGCGCGCGTCAGACCGGGCTCAGGGCGTTTTCCGCCCCGGGGGCTTCGTCCCCGGACCGCCTCCGGGATGGCAGGTGCTGTCGCCCTGTACCTCCAGCGCGGGGCTTTGCTCCGGGGAGCCCCTGCGGGGGCTGGCGATCCGTCCCTTCCCCGGAGCCGAGGCCTTCTCCCCGGTCTGGGGCGCGGGGCTCGCCCCCGTACCTCAAGTGCGGCGGCTTCGCTCTGGGACGTCTCCGGGGCGGGGTGGCGGGGTGGCTCCGCGCGGGCGAAGCCCCCGGAAACCCCCGTCAGTCCTCCTGGCCCGCCACGTGGCCGAAGGAGCGGTCGCCCGAAGCCGGGGGCTGCGGGGGCCCCGCGAGGTGGAGGCCGTAGTGGTGGTAGAGCTCCAGCTCCTGCTCGGGTGAGAGATGGCGGCCGACGCCGAAATCAGGGGCGTCCTTGATCAGGGAGCGTTCATAGGGGACGTGCAGGCTGTCGCCGACCACCTCGCTCGGCTCCAGCGGGACGAAGGCGTCGCGGCTGAACAGACCCGTGCGCACGGCGGCCCACTCCGGCACGCCCGTCGCATCGTCGAGATACACCTCGTCCACGGTCCCGATCTTGGCGCCATCGCGGTCGTACGCCTTGCGCCCGATCAGGCTGCGCGGATCGATATCGGTCTGCACGGTCCCTCCAACAGGTCGCAACTGCTCGCTACCACCACAAAACGGCATATCCGGGGCGTCGGCCACTTGAGCGATCGGCGAGGGACCGCGCTGGTACGCTGGCAAACGGCTGCTGACCCCGCGCGGGAGAGTCCGCCGGTGAAACCCGCCGGCGGCGCCGAAGGAGCAAATCCTCCCCGGAATCTCTCAGGCAACCAGTACCGCGCGGACGAGGTCACTCTGGAAAGAAGGGCGGACGTCGGACGGCATCCGCTCTCACCGACGGTGAAAGCCGGGGCGCCCGGACACGGGCGAGCCGGTGAAGCTCTCAGGTTGAGATGACAGAGGGGGAGGCCGTCCGGGCATCCGTGCCGCGATGCCCCTCGCAGGTCGTGTCAGACCAGGAGGCCTCCTTCATGACCGCCAACCGGATTCCGCTCTCCCAGCTGGAGCGCGGCACCCCCTTCGAGCAGCGCCACATCGGACCCGACGCCGAGGCTCAGGCCAAGATGCTGGCCCAGGTCGGCTATGGCTCCCTCGACGAGCTGACCGCCGCCGCGGTACCCGACGTGATCAAGAGCGCGGAGGCGCTGAACCTCCCCGGCGCCCGCACCGAGGCCGAGGTGCTGGCCGAGTTGCGCGCCCTCGCGGACCGGAACAAGGTCCTGACGCCCATGATCGGCCTGGGCTACTACGGCACCTTCACCCCGCCGGTGATCCTGCGCAACGTCATGGAGAACCCGGCCTGGTACACCGCGTACACCCCGTACCAGCCGGAGATCTCACAGGGCCGCCTGGAAGCGCTGCTGAACTTCCAGACGATGGTCGCCGATCTGACCGGCCTGCCCACCTCCGGCGCGTCGCTGCTCGACGAGGGCACCGCGGCCGCCGAGGCGATGGCGCTCTCCCGCCGCATCGGCAAGGTCAAGGACGGCGTCTTCCTGGTCGACGCCGACACCCTGCCGCAGACCCTCGCGGTCCTGCGGACCCGTGCCGAACCGACCGGCGTCGAGGTCGTCGCCGCCGATCTGAGCGACGGCATCCCCGCCGACCTCGCCGAGCGCGGCGTCTTCGGCGTGCTGCTCCAGTATCCGGGCGCCTCCGGCGCGGTCCGCGATCTGCGGCCGGTCATCGAGCAGGCCAAGGGCCTCGGCGCGATCGTCACCGTCGCCGCCGATCTGCTGGCGCTGACCCTGCTCACCTCCCCCGGCGAGCTGGGCGCGGACATCGCCGTCGGCACCACCCAGCGCTTCGGCGTCCCCATGGGCTTCGGCGGCCCGCACGCCGGCTATATGGCCGTCCGGGAGAAGTTCGCCCGCAGCCTGCCCGGACGCCTCGTCGGCGTCTCCGTCGACGCGGACGGGAACAAGGCCTACCGGCTGGCGCTGCAGACGCGCGAGCAGCACATCCGCCGGGAGAAGGCCACCAGCAACATCTGCACCGCCCAGGTGCTGCTCGCCGTGATGGCCGGCATGTACGCGGTCTACCACGGCCCCGAGGGCCTGCGGACCATCGCCCGGCGCACCCACCGCTACGCCGCGCTGCTCGCCGAGGGCCTGACGGCGGGCGGCGTCGAGGTCGTGCACAGCGCGTTCTTCGACACCCTCACCGTCAGGGTCCCCGGCCGCGCCGCCGAGGCAGTCGCCGCCGCCCGCGAGGCGGGTGTCAACCTCCGCCTCGTCGACGCCGACCAGGTCTCCCTGGCCTGCGACGAGACCACCGGCCGCGCCCAGCTCGCCGCCGTCTGGTCCGCCTTCGGCGTGGAGGCCGACGCCGAGGCGCTGGACGCCACGACCGAGGACCGGCTGCCGGCCGCGCTGCTGCGCGGCGACGCGTACCTCACCCACCCCGTCTTCCACCAGCACCGCTCAGAGACCGCGATGCTGCGCTATCTGCGCCGGCTCGCCGACCGCGACTACGCGCTGGACCGCGGCATGATCCCGCTCGGCTCCTGCACCATGAAGCTGAACGCGACGGCCGAGATGGAACCGGTGACCTGGCCGGAGTTCGGCCAGATGCACCCGTTCGCCCCCGTGGAGCAGGCCCAGGGCTACCTCACGCTCATCCATGAGCTGGAGGAACGTCTCAGCGAGGTCACCGGCTACGACAAGGTGTCCATCCAGCCCAACGCCGGTTCTCAGGGCGAGCTGGCCGGACTCCTCGCCGTACGCGCCTACCACCGGGCGAGCGGCGACGAGCAGCGCACCATCTGCCTCATCCCGTCCTCCGCCCACGGCACCAATGCGGCGAGCGCCGTGATGGCCGGGATGAAGGTCGTCGTCGTGAAGACCGCGGACGACGGCGAGATCGATGTCGCGGACCTGCGCGCGAAGATCGAGCAGTACCGCGATGAACTGGCCGTGCTGATGATCACGTACCCGTCCACGCATGGCGTGTTCGAGGAGCACGTCGCCGACATCTGCGCCCAGGTGCACGACGCCGGCGGCCAGGTGTACGTCGACGGGGCCAACCTCAACGCGCTGGTCGGGCTGGCCAAGCCGGGCAAGTTCGGCGGCGACGTCTCGCATCTGAATCTGCACAAGACCTTCTGCATCCCGCACGGCGGCGGCGGCCCGGGCGTGGGCCCGGTCGGCGTGCGCGCCCACCTCGCCCCGTACCTGCCCAACCACCCGCTGCAGCCGACGGCCGGCCCGGAGACGGGCGTCGGCCCGATCTCGGCCGCCCCGTGGGGCTCGGCCGGCATCCTGCCGATCTCCTGGGCGTACGTCCGGCTGATGGGCGGCGAGGGTCTCAAGCGCGCCACCCAGGTGGCGGTGCTCGCGGCGAACTACATCGCCAAGCGTCTTGAGCCGCACTACCCGGTGCTCTACACGGGCCCCGCCGGGCTGGTCGCCCACGAGTGCATCGTGGACCTGCGGCCGATCTCCAAGGCGACCGGCGTCAGCGTTGACGACATCGCCAAGCGGCTGATCGACTATGGCTTCCACGCTCCGACGATGTCGTTCCCGGTCGCCGGGACGCTGATGATCGAGCCGACCGAGAGCGAGGACCTCGCCGAGCTCGACCGGTTCATCGACACGATGATCGCGATCCGCGGGGAGATCGAGAAGGTCGCCGGCGGCGAGTGGCCCGCCGAGGACAACCCGCTGCGCAACGCCCCGCACACGGCGGCCGCGCTGGGCGGCGCCTGGGAGCATCCGTACAGCCGTGAGGAGGCGGTCTTCCCGGCCGGGGTGAGCGCTGCGGACAAGTACTGGCCGCCGGTGCGCCGGATCGACGGCGCGTTCGGCGACCGCAATCTGGTCTGCTCCTGCCCGCCACTGGAGGAGTACGACGGCTGACGCGCCGCCCGGCACGCAGCGATAGGGGCCGGTCCGGAGTCACTCCGGGCCGGCCCTCGTCGTGTGCGGCGGTCCGCTCAGGCGGCCGTCATCACCGTGCCCGCTGCCAGCGGCCGGTGCGGTGCGATGATCTGCCCGTCCGGCAGCAGCTCGCCGGTGTCCTCGAACAGCAGCACGCCGTTGCACAGCAGGCTCCACCCCTGCTCCGGGTGGTGTGCGACGAGTCGTGCCGCCTCGCGGTCGGCGGAGTCGGCAGACGGGCAGGGCGGTTGGTGCTGGCACATGGCGGGGATCTTTCGCTGCGGTGTGGTGTCTGTGCTGCGGATCTCGGAGCTGTTCATGCCGTCCCCCGTGTGTGTGTCGGTCTGCTCCCAGTGTTGCCCCACGGGCGTCAATCCGCAGGGATTTCGCGACAGCGCTTCCTACTGCGTAGTGACGTGTCACCCGCGCGGACGGTTCAGTTCAACTGCACTGTCCTTTCGGATGGTTCACAGTGGTCGGTACGGGCTAGTCCTTTGCCGTCCTGCGGGGTGACCCGCGCCGGACAGGCGTACGCCCCGCGGCCGGTCGTGCCGGTCGGGCCGCGGGGCGCATAAGGGGGGGTGGTCAGGCCGTCTGGCCGAGCAGCGGACCCGGCGTGAGCCGGAGCGTCATCACGGGCAGCAGATCCGCCACCCGGCGGGGCCGGTGTGCGGCGATGCCCGGCGGGGCGGGGGCGAGCGGCACCAGGACGTCAGTGGGCGCGGGCACGCCCGCCGAGGCGTCGGCTTCCGTGTCCTGGTGGAGCCAGAGGGTGAGCATGTACAGCTCCGGGACGGACAGCAGACGCGGCTGGAAAGGCGTGCCCATGGACTCGGCCATGGATTCGGCCTGGCGCAGCGCCCGCTCGGTGGAGCCGAGATAGGGCCCTTCGAAGAAGTGCGAGAACGCCCATCCGTCGGGCGTCAGCATCGTCTCCGCGGCGGCCACGGCACGGCCGCCGCCGCGGATGAGGAAGCGCCATCCGGCGAGGCGGGTGCTGGGCGTGCGCCCGGCTGGGGCGATCTGGTCCAGGACGTGCACGGGCAGGGGGAGTTCGGGGGTCAGCGGTCCCTGTGCGGACCGCAGGGCGGGGGTGCGGTCCTCACGGACGGCGGTCGGGGAACCGAGTGCCGCGAGGACGCTGCGCAGGGCGGGGGCGGGGGCCGGGGGGATGTGCAGCGGCATGGTGGGTCGCCTCTCACGTCGGAGACACGGTGGAGCGGGGGGCACGTGCGGACGGCGCTGTCGGAGTGCGGGGTCAGAGGGGGCCGGAAAGAGCCATCGGGCCCTCGGCGGGACGCCAACTCTCTGCCTCGTTCGCGAAGTTTATACGACACGTGTTCACAGGGTGTTTCGGCTAGCGCTCGCGCATATTGCGGTCAAGGCGGGATCCGGCCTGCGGAACGCACCATTTCTGCGGATTTTCCGAAGGCTTTGACGTGATGGCCTGCCAGGTCGGCTCCGGCGTGGTAGGCCGAAATCAACCGGTGCAATTCACTTGGCATTCGGCACCTGTATGTGCACATCCCATCATGCCGCTGGAATGTGCCCCTTGAGCCCCTCTTCCAGCCTACCGTTCGCCGGCCCTCGGCGGGGCGTTATCGATCAGTCAGTCTGGGCATTATCGTCCGTGACGCGAGCGGCCTGTGCCGCGTGGCTGCCCACTCGGGGAGGGACGCTTCGATGGGTGAGAGGGTCGAGGGATGTGACCTGCACGATCGGCATATGTACCGGCGGAAGCTGCATGACTGTCTTGAGGGGCTCGGCAGACTGCTGGACCAGAAGAGGTTCGACCGCCCCCGGAATCTCATGGGGCTTGAGATCGAGCTGAATCTTGCGGGCCCCGACGGCCTGCCGAGGATGATGAATGCTCAAGTGCTGGAGCGCATCGCAAGTCGCGATTTCCAGACCGAGCTTGGGATGTTCAATCTCGAAGTGAACATCGTGCCGCACCGGCTCGCCGGACGTGTTCTCGACCAGCTCGCGGAGGAGTTGCGCACGGGACTTGGATACGCGCATCGCAAAGCCGCGGAACTCGGCGCGGGAATCGTGATGATCGGCATTCTGCCCACCCTTGCGCAGCACGATCTGGTCTCCGCCAACTTCTCGGAATCCGATCGGTACACCCTGCTCAACGATCAGATCGTGGCGGCGCGCGGTGAGGACTTCGCACTCGACATCGCCGGAGTGGAACAGCTGAGCTGCACTGCGACATCGATAGCGCCCGAAGCCGCCTGCACCTCCGTACAGCTCCATCTCCAGGTCACGCCGGCGCGTTTCGCGGACGTGTGGAACGCCGCGCAGGCGGCGGCCGCCGTGCAGATAGCGGTGGGAGCCAACTCACCCTTTCTGTTCGGCCGGGAGCTGTGGCGCGAGTCCCGCCCGCCGCTGTTCCAGCAGGCGACCGACACCCGGCCGCCCGAGCTCCAGGCCCAGGGCGTACGCCCCAGGACCTGGTTCGGCGAGCGCTGGGTGACATCCCCGTACGAGCTGTTCGAGGAGAATCTCCGCTACTTCCCCGCACTCCTGCCGATCTGTGACGAAGAGGAGCCGCTGCGCGTCATCGACGCGGGAGGCGTGCCGAAGCTGTATGAACTCGCGCTGCACAACGGCACCGTCTACCGCTGGAACCGTCCGGTGTACGGAGTGGTCGACGGAGTCCCCCATCTGCGGGTGGAGAACCGGGTGCTGCCCGCGGGGCCCACGGTCACCGATGTCATCGCCAACGCCGCCTTCTACTACGGACTGGTGCGCGCCCTCGCCGACGAGTCACGGCCGGTGTGGCACCGGCTGCCCTTCGCCGCGGCGGCCGAGAACTTCGACCTCGCGTGCCGCCACGGCATCGACGCGGAGCTGCGCTGGCCGCGTCCCGGCCGGGGCGGAGGCGTCACCACGGTGCCGGCGGTGAAGCTCGTGCTCGATGAGCTGCTGCCGCTCGCGGCCGCGGGGCTCGACGCGTGGAATGTCGAGCCCGCCGACCGCGATCTGTATCTGGGCGTCATTGAGGAGCGCTGCAGGCGGGGGGTCAATGGGGCGTCGTGGCAGACGGAGTGCTATTACCGTGCGGTGGAGGGCGGGCTGGAGCGGGAGGCCGCGTTGGCGGCCGTGACCCGGTGGTATTGCGAGCTGGCGCGCGAGGGCGGGCCTGTGCACACCTGGC
Source organism: Streptomyces sp. PR69 (assembly GCF_026420845.1). GTDB lineage: Bacteria > Actinomycetota > Actinomycetes > Streptomycetales > Streptomycetaceae > Streptomyces. The sequence continues at coordinate 17,569 of NZ_JAOWCB010000049.1, forward strand.
CGATCGGCCCGCCGTAGGGCTGTGCCCCGGGGCTTTACGGGGGCTCCGCCCCCGGGCCCCCGCGCCTTCCGGGGGCACCCCACGGGGCTGGGTTTGTGGCTCGTGTGCCTCAAGCGTCGGCGAGGCTCCGCCCCCGGGCCCCCGCGCCGCAATCGCCGGCGAGGCTTGGTTTCTGGCTCTTGCGCCTCAATCGCCGGCGCGGCTGGATTTCTGGCTCCCGCGCCTTGAGCGTCGGCGGGGCTGGGTTTCTGGACCCCGCGCCTCAGGCTCCCTCAGCTACTGCTGGGAGGTGGCCGCACGGGGCTGGGTTTTCCAGCCCGTCTGGGGGAGTTTGAGGACACGGCCTTCAGGCCGTACCGGGGGGCCGGGGGCGAAGCCCCCGTAAATCAACCCCCGTGGGGTCTCCCCAGGGGTGCCCCTGGCGGCTCCTCCGAGGGGCCCCTGGGGGCACCGCCGTGAGTGTGCCCCGGACGGAGTCTCGGGAAGGAGCCGGGGGAGGTGGCTGGGAGCTTGAGGGCACGGCCTTCAGGCCGTACCGGGGCGAGCGGCGCGGAGCTGCCGCACCCTGGGGCGCGGGGCGGCAGCCCGCTGCCCCCTCCCCCGAAGGGGGGCTGGGGGCGGAGCCCCCAGTTAGTGGGACGCCGCACCCGGGTGAGTGGTCCTCGTCGCCGTCGGGCAAGCTGTGACCTCCCGGGGAACCGGGACGGGACTACGCTTCGGAGGCACGTGTGCGGCGGAGAGCGGCGGGACGGGTGGCTGAGACATCTCTTCACGACGGCGTCCGGCGACGCATCCTGACGCAGGAGACCATCCTGGTGCTCGCGCTCTCGCTGGGCGCGAGCGCGGTGTCGGCGCTGATCAGTTTTGTCGGTTCGGTCACCAGGCCCGGCGGGCTCAAGGAGCAGGCGGCCACGCTCAACTCCTCGTATGCGCCCGGGCGGCCGTGGCTCGACCTGGCCTGGCAGCTCTTCGGCATCGCGACCGCGCTGGTGCCGGTGGCGCTCGTGGCGCATCTGCTGCTCCGGGAGGGGGCCGGGATACGCGCCATCGGCTTCGACTTCGCGCGGCCGCTCTCCGACCTCGGTCGGGGCGCCTTGATCGCGGCGGGCATCGGCAGCACCGGGCTCGCCTTCTATCTGGGCGCCCGAGCGGGCGGCTTCAATCTGACGGTCGTGCCGGAGAATCTGCCCGACGTGTGGTGGAAGTTCCCCGTGCTGATCGCTTCCGCGCTGCAGAACTCCGTCGTCGAGGAGGTCATCGTCGTCGGCTATCTGCTGCGCAGGCTGGACCAGTTGGGGTGGACGCCATGGGCTGCGCTGGTCGCGAGCTCGGTTCTGCGCGGCTCGTACCACCTGTACCAGGGGATCGGCGGCTTCCTTGGCAATATGGCCATGGGTGTGGTGTTTGTGCTGCTGTACCGGCGCTGGGGGCGCGTCGGACCGCTGGTCGTCGCCCATGCGCTTCTCGACATCGTGGCGTTCGTGGGGTACGCGCTGCTGGCGGGGAGGGTGAGCTGGCTGCCGACCGCCTGACGTGATGCGGGCGGGCGGCCTCGGGGGCGTACGGCATCCGGACCGTACGCCCCCGAGGCATTCGGTCAGGGCGCCGTCAGCAGCTCGCCGTCGATCACCGTCATGGCGCGGCCGGTCAGCAGGGTGCGGTCGCCGCGCAGTGCGGTCCTGACGAGGCCGGAGCGGGCGGAAGCCTGCAGGCCGGTCAGCTCGTCCCGGCCGAGCCGCGCGCACCAGAACGGGGCCAGTGCCGTGTGCGCACTGCCCGTGACCGGGTCCTCGTCGATGCCCATGAGCGGGAAGAACGCGCGGGAGACGAAGTCATGGCCGGCGGCCGGGTCCGCGGCCGCCGCCGTGACGATCACTCCCCGCTCGGAGTAGGGCGTCAGCTCCGCGAAATCGGGTGCCAGGCTCCGTACAGCCTCCTCGTCGGCCAGTTCCACGAGCAGATCGCCGATGTGCGGGGCGGTGCCGTGGACGGAGATCACCTTCGCGCCGAGCGCCTCGGGCAGACCGTCCGGGGTCTGTATCGGCGTCACCGGCGAGGTGGGGAAGTCCAGGGTGAGGGTGCCGTCGTCATCGGCGGTGGCGGAGAGGACGCCGCAGCGCGCGGCGAACCGCACCGTGCCGGCCGCGGCGCCGGTGGTGCGCAGCACATGGGCCGTGGCCAGCGTCGCATGGCCGCACATGTCGACCTCGGTGACGGGGGTGAACCAGCGCAGCGCCCAGTCCGCCTCGCCGCCCGGCGACAGGGGGTGGGCGAAGGCGGTCTCGGAGTGATTCACCTCCGCTGCCACGCTCTGCAGCCAGGCGTCGTCGGGGAAGCCCTCGGGGCCGAAGAGCACGACTCCCGCGGGGTTGCCGGTGAAGGGCCGGTCGGTGAACGCGTCGACGATTCGAATCCGCATGGGGAGGACCGTAGACGCGGGGCGCAGCCGTGGGCCAAGGCCAATTCGGCGGTACTGGCATCGGGGTTTGCCGTAAGAAGTATCCCGATATATCGTTGACGCATCGCGACAGATCAACGATGGAAGGAGTGCGTGATGCGTTCGCAGGGACACGGACATGGTCATGGCCGCGGGCATGGACACTGCGGGCCCGGCCATCAGGGCTGGGGCGAGTACGAGGGGCGGCGCGGGGCCTTCGGTCCGTTCGGGCCGCCGTTCGGCGGGCCTTTCGGGGGCCCGTTCGGAAGCGGCCGCGGTCGCGGCGGCGGCCGGGGAAGGGCGCGGCGCGGTGATGTGCGCGCCTCGATCCTGGCGCTGCTGAAGGATCGGCCGATGCACGGTTACGAGATGATCCAGGAGATCGGTGAGCGCAGCGGCGGGGCCTGGCGGCCCAGTCCCGGTTCGGTCTATCCGACGCTCCAGCTCCTGGAGGACGAAGGGCTGATCGTCAGCGAGAGCGAGGGCGGCAAGAAGCTGTTCACGCTCACCGAGTCCGGCCGGGCCGAGGCCGAATCCGGGCCGGAGGCCCCCTGGGAGGAGGCCGGGCGCGGAGTCGACTGGGACACGGTCAACGAGATCCGGCAGGCCGGCTTCGGTCTGATGGAGGCGTTCGGGCAGGTCTGGAAGACCGGGGACGCCGACCAGCGGCAGAAGGCCGTCGCCGTCATCAACGAGGCGCGAAAGAAGCTCTATCTCATCCTCGCCGACGAGCACTGACGGCGCTCGGCCAGAGGCTGTCCGTCAGCCGACGAGGGCGGCCAGCTTCCGCAGCGACTCGTCGATGGCCGCGGTGGCGGAGTCCTTGAGCTTGCCCGCCATCAGAGAGACGGCCGCGCCGGTGAACTCGCCCTCGACGCGGACCCGGGTGGCCTCGCCGTCGGGGGTGAGGGCGTAGCGCATGCCGAGGCTGATGCCCATCGGCCCCTTGCCCCTGGTGGCGAACACCCGGGCAGGCTCCAGCTCGCACACCGTCCAGGCGACCTCCGCCGGGAAGCCCATCAGCTTCATGCTCTCCGTGAAGCCCGCGCCGATCTCCAGCGTGGCGGGACCGCCGTCGGGGAAGCCGGTGTGCGTGGCGCTCCACTGGCCGTACGAGGAGAAGTCGGTGAGCCGGGCCCATACCTTCTCGGCCGGCGCCCCGATCCTCGCCTCGGCGCTGACCTCGGCCATGCGACCACCTCTTCCGTCGGCGGGTTGCGGTGCGGCGGACCGTAGCCGGGGCGGCGGCAACACACAAGGCTGATGCGGTGTCAGCTTCGTTCGGCAGGCCGGACCGGCAGAATCTGACGCTCCCGGCCGCCAGATCTCGGCCGAGTCGAAGCGGTCGCAGGCCCGCGGATGGGGGCCTTCGTCATGGCGGTGGAAGGCGGCCCAGAACAGATCGGCGGGCAGCGCGTCGGAGGGTGCGTAGACCCGGTAGACGTACTGCCGTCCGTCCATGGCGAGCAGTGCGACCATCCAGAACATGCCCGCAGGGACGCGCGCCGGGTGCGCCCCGGTTGCCCTGAGGGCGCACGGCAGGGCGATGAGCGCCTCTGGGGGAGAAGTGGCGGGATCTCATCCGCAAGGAGGAGGAACCGGTCGGCCGTGCACGACTTCTGTGGGAGGACGAAATGCTTCCGCGCGCGGACGTATGGGCCGCGTGGAGCTGATGGGGTGGGAGGTGTGCACTTCCCCACCCCGCGGACGTCCGGTCGGCCCGCCTCCCGCCCAGCCCAGGACGGCGTCTGCTCCGATGCGTTCGACGCCCAGCTGGCGACCGTGGTCGCGGGGGCGCGCAGAAGGGCGCAGCGCGACGGGGACCGGCAGATTGACACGGCGCACCTGCTGCACTCGCTGCTTGAGTGGGACCCCGACGCCAGGGCGGCGCTGGGCGGTGAACAGCAGATCGCACGGGTGCTCGGCTATCTCGTCCAGCGCAGCATCGGCTACGGGCTGCGCTGGCAGGGCTCCGTGGAGGACTCCGGCGCCCTGCCGGTGGTGAAGGGGGCGGCGGACGGGCGCGGGTGCCCCGGATGGTCGCCCGCGGCGGCAGCCGCGATGAGGGCGGCGGGGGAGCGCGCGCGGCTCCGGAACGCCGGGTACGCCGACGGCGTCGATCTGCTCGTCTGCCTGGCCGCCGACCCGGAGTGCCGGGCCGTCGAGGTGCTCGGCCGGGCGGGCGTGGATGCCGCGCTGCTCACGGAGCGGATCGCCGGAGGACCGCAGGCGCATCGCTGAACCGCCCCCACCGGAGCCGTCTCGACATGTGTCACAGGGGTGACGGTCCTGACGGGCGCTGCCATGATGTGCCGATGCACGCGTCTGAGAAGAGGAGCGCGGGCCTGGGGCTCGCCCTGGGCTCCGCCTTTGCGTTCGGCGGTTCGGGTGTCGCCGCCAAGCCGTTGATCGAGGCGGGCCTCGACCCGCTGCACACGGTGTGGCTGCGGGTGGCCGGATCGGCGCTGGTGATGCTGCCGCTGGCCTGGCGTCACCGGGATCTCGTCCGGCGCAGGCCCGCTCTGCTCGCCGGGTTCGGACTCCTCGCCGTGGCGGGCGTCCAGGCCTGCTACTTCGCGGCGATCTCCCGCATTCCGGTCGGTGTGGCGCTGCTGATCGAGTATCTCGCCCCCGCGCTGGTGCTGGGCTGGGTCCGCTTCGTCCAGCGACGGCCGGTCACCCGTGCCGCGGCCGTTGGCGTGGTGCTCGCCGTCGGCGGACTGGCGTGTGTGGTCGAGGTGTGGGCGGGGCTCGGCTTCGACGCTGTGGGGCTGCTGCTCGCGCTGGGCGCGGCCTGCTGCCAGGTCGGCTACTTCGTCCTCTCGGACCAGGGCGGTGGCTCGGAGCACGGCGGTGACTCGGGCCAGGGCGGTGACTTGGGCCAGGGCGGCGACGCGACGAACCGGGCCGACCCGCTGGGGGTGATCGCCTACGGCCTGCTCGTGGGAACGGCGGTGCTGACCGTAATCGCCAGGCCCTGGGCCATGGAGTGGCGGCTGCTCATGGGCAGCGCGGACCTCGGCGGGACACGGGTGCCCGCGGTGCTGCTGCTCTGCTGGGTCGTGCTGATCGCCACGGTGCTCGCGTACATCACGGGAGTCGTCGCGGTGCGCAGGCTCTCGCCGCAGGTGGCGGGCGTGGTGGCGTGTCTGGAAGCGGTCATCGCGACCGTGCTGGCATGGGTGCTGCTGCACGAGCATCTGTCCCTGCCGCAGATCCTGGGCGGCGCGGTCGTCCTGGCGGGCGCCTTCATCGCCCAGTCCCAGACGCCGCGGCCGCCGTCCGGCCCGGTGGCGGGAAGCGGCACGGGCGACGGCGCGGACCCCGCCGCCGAAACCCAGTTGGCCCGCGAGCGGTCCGGCTCATAAGGTGCCGACCATGCATTCGACTGTGCTTCCGCCTCCTGCCGCCTGACGCGGGCGGCGGCCACTTCCCACTGAGGACAGAGCTCGGGGTGTCCCCGAGCGGCTTGTCGCTGCCCGTGTGCCGGAGCCACACGACCAGCCCTTCTGTTCTTCATCGGAGAAGTCACATGTCGGAATCCTCGGCGTCCTCGGCGTCCTCGTCGTCGTATGCGCTTGTCGGCGCGGTGCCCGTGGGGCGCAGCCTCGCCTTTCTCGTCGTCGCGGGCATTGCGTGGGGGACCGCGGGCGCGGCCGCCTCGCTGGTCTACGAATCCAGCGATCTCGGTCCGCTGGCCCTGTCGTTCTGGCGCTGCGCCGGAGGGCTGGCGCTGCTGCTCGCCGTCCTTGCGGTGCGGAGGCGGGGCGCGTCGCCCCGTGCCGGCCTCGGCGCCGCCGCTCTTGGCACCGCCGCCGTTGCCGCCGTCGCCGAGCCCAGGCGTCGGCGCGTGCTGCGGATCGCGGCGACCGGGATCGGACTGACCGTCTTCCAGAGCGCCTACTTCGCCGCCGTCGAAGCGACGGGACTCGCCGTGGGCACGGTGGTCACCCTCGGGTCGGGGCCCGTGCTGATCGCACTTGGCGCCCGCCTGGCCCTGGGCGAGCGGCTGGGGGCCGGCGGAGTGTGCGCCGTGGGCGGTGCGCTCGCCGGGCTGGGTGTGCTGGTGCTCGGCGACGGCGGGACGGCCGTACGGCCCGTGGGGGTGGCCCTGGCGCTGCTGTCGGCCGCCGGATACGCGGCGATCACGTTGCTGACGCGGTGGCTGGGCCGGGCCGGGCGCGGCGGGGACGCGCTGACCACGACCGCGTGGGCGTTCGCCGTGGGGGCGGTGGGGCTGCTGCCCATGGCGCTGGCGGAGGGGCTGCTGCCGACGACGGATGAGCCGGTGCGCGTGGTGTGGCTGCTGGTCTATGTCGCCGCCGTGCCGACCGCCCTGGCGTACGCGCTGTACTTCGCCGGCGCGGCGGTCGTGCGCGCCGCGACGGTCTCGGTGGTGATGCTCCTGGAGCCGGTCAGCGCGGCCGTGCTCGGGGTCGCCCTGCTGGGGGAACGGCTGACGCTGTCGCTGGCGGCGGGCGCGGCGCTGCTCCTGGGGGCGGTGGCGGGGCTGGCGGCCGCGGAGGCGCGCGCCGCCTGAAGGAGGGGGTTGGGGTGCCCCCAACCCCCTTTGGGGAGTCGGTCAGCGGGAGGGCAGATACGACGGCAGGGGCGTGCCCTCGTCCACCTCCGCGGGGACGGGAGCGGCGTACCGGGGGCTCAGAGGGAGCACACCCGACCAGTGAGGGAGGGACAGGTCCTCCGGGTCGTCGCTGGGGGCGCCGGTGCGGATCTTGGCGGAGACCTCCGCGAGGTCGATGCGGAGCACGGCGGTCGCGGCGAGTTCCTTGGGATCGGCGGGGCGGCAGTCGGCGGCGCGGCCCGGGACCGCATGGTCGACGAGGGCGTCAAGCGCCGTGCGCTTCTCGGCGGGGTCGGTGATCTGGCGGGCCGTGCCGTGGACCACGACCGAGCGGTAGTTGACCGAGTGGTGGAAGGCGGACTTGGCCAGCACCAGGCCGTCGACATGGGTCACGGTGAGACAGACGGGCAGCCCGCCGGGGTCGCCGTGCCCGGCCGTCCGCAGCGGGCGGGAGCCCGTCGAGCCATGGACGTACAGGCGGTCGCCCACGCGCGCGTAGAGCGTCGGGAGCACCACGGGCGCGCCGTCGCGGACGAAGCCGAGATGGCAGACGAAGGCCTCGTCGAGTATCGAGTGGACCAGCTCGCGGTCGTAGCGGGCCCGTTCCCTGGCGCGTGTGGGGATCGTCCGCTCGGTCGGGGTGTACGTCTCCATTGCCCCCTCCATTGCACTAGTGCATAATTGTTTTTGTGCTAGGAGAGTATAGGATTGCTGGCAGGCGCGCATCGGAGATCGCGGCCTCGGTCGAGCACGGCGTCGGCGCCGGAACGCTGAAGCCGGGGCAACTGCTCCCGCCCATGAGGGAGTTGGCGGCACAGCTCGGCGTCAACCCCAACACGGTGGCGGCCGCGTACCGGACGCTTCGCGAGCGCGGGGTGATCGAGACGGCCGGACGCCGGGGCAGTCGCATCCGCTCCCGGCCCGCCAGCACCGCCCGGGGCGCGATCAGGGTGGAAGCCCCGCCCGGAGTGCGGGATGTGGGCCAAGGCAACCCCGACGTATCGCTGCTGCCGCCCCTGCACGAGGCGCTCGCCTCCGCCGCGCGGCAGTACGCCGAGCGGCCGGGGCTGTACGGGCAGGACCCCGTCGACCCCCGGTTCGCCGCACTCGCCCGTGCGGCGCTGGACGCCGACGGCGTGCCGGGCGGGCCCCTCGCGGTCACGTCCGGCTCGCTCGACGCCGTCGAGAGGGTGCTCTCGGCCCATCTCAGACCCGGCGACCGGGTCGCCGTCGAGGACCCCGGGTGGGGGAGTCTGCTCGATCTCATCCCGGCGCTCGGCATGAAGCCCGTGCCGGTGGCACTCGACGAGGAAGGGCCCCTGCCCCAGGAGCTGGAGCGGGCGCTCGCCGCGGGAGCCCGGGCGGTGATCGTCACTGACCGGGCGCAGAATCCCACCGGCGCCGTCATCGGGCCGGACCGCGCTGGGGAGCTGCGCGCCGTGCTCACCCGCCACCCCGCGACCCTGCTGATCGAGGACGACCACGGACACGCCTTCGTCGACGAGCCCCTGCATCCGCTCGCCGGGGCCACGGACAGCTGGGCGTTCGTACGCTCCACGGCCAAGGCGTACGGGCCGGACCTGCGGGTCGCCGTGCTGACCGGTGACGCCGTCACCGTCGACCGGGTGATGGGCCGGCTCGGCCTCGGCCCCGGATGGGTCAGCCGGCTGCTGCAGCATGCCGTCGCCCACCTGTGGGCGACCGAGGCCGTCGATCCGCGGGCCGTCGCGCGCGCGTACGGGGAGCGGCGCGACGCTCTCGTACGGGCGCTGGCCGCCAGGGGGGTGGCCGCCAGCGGCCGCAGCGGGATGAACGTATGGGTGCCGGTCTCCGACGAGACGGGCGCGGTCGCCAGGCTGCTGCAGTCGGGCTGGGCGGTCGCGCCCGGGGCGCGCTTTCGGATCGCCTCGCCGCCGGGGCTGCGGTTCACCGTCTCGGATCTCACGATGGACGACGTCGGGGCGGCGGCGGACGCGGTGGCGGGGGCGGTGGAGCCGGGGGCGGTGCGGAGTTACGGCTGACCGGGGCGCGCCCCGGTCCCCTCACGGGGGCTCCGCCCCCGCACCCCCGCGCCTCAATCTCCCCCAGACTTCGTCCGGGGGGACCCCCACGGGGCTTGATTGCGCTGGCCCTTGCGCCTCAGTGTCCCCCGGACTCCTCCCCCAGCTACCTCCCCCAGACTCCTCCCCCAGCTACCGCTGGGAGGTGCCCCCAGGGGGACCCCCACGGGGCTGGTGTGTGGCGGATGGCCTGTGATCGGTCGGCTCGGCCGAAGCTCCGCGCCGCCGCGCGAGCCGGCCAGGGCCCCGGGCCCGGCCAGACCCGCCGCCACCTGCGAAGCCGCCAAGGCTGACCGGCTACACCACTCGGCGGGACGCCACCTTGTGGCGCACCTGTGCCTCAGTCGTCGGCGGGGCTGGGTGTTCTGGTCCTGTCAGACGTCGGCGGGCTGGCGGTGCGGCCAGGCAGGTGCCCCAACGGGGCGGAAAATCCAGCCTGTCCGGGGGAGTTTGAGGACACGGCCGGAGGCCGTGCGGGGGCGCGGGGTGGCAGCCCCGAGGGCCTTGCGCCCGGGCCGGGAGCGTGTCCCGGCGCGGCCGTTCCGGCCGGAGCGCGGCGGGTGTGGCGGTCGGTCGGGCTGGCCGCGGAAGGCCGGAGCGGGGCGGCGGGCCGCTGTGGCCGCGGGCCCGTGGCGGCGTGGCCCTTCGCGCCGCTCTGCGTCAGCGCCGCACCCGCCAGCACGATCAGCGCGCCTGCTGGCGTGTTCCAGCTCAGCCGCTCGCCCAGCAGCGCCACGCCCGCCGCCGTGGCGATGACCGGGATGAAGTAGGTGACCATCTGCGCCGTCGTCGGGCCGACCTCCGCCACCAGGCCGTACTGGACCAGCATCGCAAGGCCCGTGCCCAGCGCGCCGAGGGCGACCACGGCGAGCAGCGGACCCGCAGGGAGCGCCGTCGGCGGCGTGGTGAACAGCGGGGTGACCACCGCCAGTTGCGCCGTCGCCAGCAGCAGCTGCGCTCCGGCCAGCGAAAGATGGGAGTGGCTGCTGCCCGCCAGGGTGCGGCGTACGTAGATCCAGCCGATCGGATAGCTCAGCGAGGCCAGCAGCGCCATGGCCGTGCCGCCCGCCTCCAGTCCGGTGAAGCCCTGCCAGACGCCGAGCACCGTCAGCACCCCGAGGAAGCCGAGGCCGAGGCCCGCGACCCGGCGGCGGGTCGGGCGGTCCTCCGACAGGGCCACCAGCGACAGCGCCATGCCCCACAGCGGCGAGGTGGCGTTGCAGATGCCCGCCAGCGTCGAGGGGATCGTCTGCTCGGCATAGGCGAAGAGGGAGAAGGGCAAGGCGTTCAGCAGAAAGCCGGCGACGGCCAGATGCCCCCATGTGCGCACCCCGCGCGGCAGCCGCTGCCGCCGCACCGCCATCGCGACCGCGAGCACCGCCGTGCCGAAGAAGACGCGCCCGAAGGACACTTGGAGCGGCGGGAACGCCTCAGTGCCGATCTTGATGAGCAGAAAGCTGAAGCCCCACACGAGGCACAGCAGGGCGAAGCGGATGCGCCAGTTCACGGTCATGGCGTCCAGCATCACGGCCAAGAACTTTTAGAACAAGCGAGATTTGTTTCAGCTTTTCGCGTAGCATTGCTTACATGTTGAATCTGGAGCGCCTGCGCACCCTCGATGCCCTCGCCCGGCACGGCTCGGTCAGCGGCGCGGCCGAGGGTCTGCATGTGACCACCTCCGCGGTCTCCCAGCAAATGTCCAAGCTGGAGCGGGAAGTCGGCCAGCAGCTGGTGGCGAAGAACGGCCGCGGGGTCCGCCTCACCGACGCCGGGCAGCTGCTCGCCGACCATGCCGCGCGCATTCTGTCCCAGGTGGAGCTCGCCCAGGCGGACATCGAGGCGCAGCGCGGCCAGGTCGTCGGCGAGGTGCGGATAGGGGCGTTCCCGACGGCGGCGCGCGGACTCTTCCCCGGCGCGGTGTCGCGGCTGCGCACCGCCCATCCCGATCTGCGAGTGCGGACGCGGGAGCTGGAGCCCGAGCTTGGCATCAGGGCCGTGATGCGCGGAGATCTCGACCTCGCCGTGGTGCTCGACTGGAGCAATCGCCGCCTGCCCGTGCCCGCCGGGCTCGCCCAGGCACAGCTCGTCGACGACGCCCCGGACGTCGCCATGCCCGCCGCGCACCCCCTCGCCGGGCGGGCGGAGGTGGGTCTGGAGGAGTTCGCGGACGACGATTGGGTCTCCTGGCCGGAGGGCGAGTTCTGTCATGACTGGCTGGTGTTCACCCTGCGCGCGAGGGGCATCGAACCGCGCATCTCGCACCTCGCGGCCGAGCATCACACCCAGCTCGCGCTGATCGCGGCGGGTCTCGGCGTGTGCGTCACCCCCCGGCTGGGGCGCGGCCCGGTGCCTCAGGGCGTCGCGCTCGTCCCCGTACGGCAGCGGATGCTCCGTCATGTGTACGCGGTGTGGCGCGCGGACGCCGACCGCCGGCCGTCCATCCGGGCGGCTGTCGAGGCCCTTCGCGAGGCGGCGGCCGAGCAGTCCTCCGCCCCTACAGCTTCCTGAAGTCCCATGAGGCGATGGCGTCCGGCGTCAGTCGCAGCCATGCGTGGCGGCCGTCGTGCGGCATCGCGTCCAGGCCGAAGTGCCGCCGGGCGAACAGCCGCTCGGGGGCTGCCAACTCTGGGCACGGCGCCCCGGTGCGCGGGGCCTCGCCGACGAAGACCGCCGTCCCCGACAGCTCGACGCCGCGCAGCTGGCCGTACTCCTCGCCGGCGTCCACGACGACCGCCAGCCGGGGGTCGCGGCGCAGCTCGGCCCAGCGGCGGCTGCGCGTGAGCGAGTACAGCCACAGCGAGCCCGCGTCCCAGACGAACCACAGCGGGCTGACATGCGGGCGGCCGTCCGCGGAGACCGTCGCCACTCGGCAGGTGCGCTGCTCGGTGAGGAAGGCGTCCAGTTCGGCGGGGCTCATCATGATGCGACGGCTGCGGCGCTGTGTGACGGCCATCTGTCAGGCCCTCCATATCTCTGACGGCATGTCAGGAATCATGCCGGAAATCATGGGCGCTCTTCCGCCGTCGCGCAATGCCGGTTACTGTCGCCGCCCACGCCCACGCCCGCTCGTGATCGCCCGCCCGTGATCGTGCCGCCTTGAGGAGGGAGCCGTGCCGCCGCCCGCAGACCTCGCCGAGCAGCTGGACCCGGCCACTGCCGCGCTGCTCACCGTCGAATGCCAGCAGGGAGTGGTCGGAGCGGACAGCGCGCTGCCCGAACTCGCCGCCCAGGCACGCTCGTCGGGCGCGCTGCACCATGTCGCACGGCTGGTGGCGGGCGCGCATGAGGCCGGCGTGCAGGTGCTGCACGCCATCGCCGAGCGCCGCCCCGACGGGCGGGGCTCCAGCAGCAACGCACGGCTGTTCACGGCAGCCGCCCGCCTCCCCGTGCAGCAGCACTCCGGCACCACCGCCGTCCGGGTCGCTCCGCCCATCGAGGTGGCCGGCGAGGATCTGATCGTCCGCCGGCTGCACGGGCTCTCACCGATCTCCGGCACGGACGTCGACGCGCTGCTGCGCAATCTGGGCTGCCGCACGCTCGTCGTCGTCGGAGTCTCGGCGAACGTCGCCATCCCCAACGCCGTCTTCGACGCGGTCAATCTGGGATACACGGCGGTCGTGCCCAGGGACGCCATCGCGGGGGTGCCCGCCGACTACACCCCCGCGATGGTCCGCAACACCCTCGCCCTGGTGGCCACGGTGACCACGACGGACGAGATCCTCGCCTGCTGGAAGCGGCCCCGCCGCGTCAGACGAGCGTGATCGCGTCCCCCTGCACCGTGATGGACGCGGGAGGCAGCGGCGCGGTGGCCGGGCCCGCCTTGACGCTGCCGTCCGCGGTGTCGAACTTGCTGCCGTGGCAAGGGCAGTTGATCGTGCCGTCGACGACGTCCTTGACCGCGCACCCCGCGTGGGTGCACTTCGACGAGAACGCCTTGAACTGTCCCGCCACGGGCTGAGTGATCACCACATCGCCGACGACCTTGCCGCCGCCCTCGGGAATGTCGGCGGTCTTGGCGAGCTCCGACCCCGCGCCGTTCCCGCCGCCCGCTTCACCGCCCGCGCCGCCGACAGCCTCGCCGCCTGCCCCGTCCGCCGGTGTCTGCGCCGCCGGGTCATCCGATCCACCACACGCGGTCAGCGCGACCGCGAGCCCTGCTCCGCCCACCGCCGTCACGACCGTACGACGCGTCAGTGTCATGCTGAACTCCCCTTTTCCGCGGCGATCCCACGGCGATTCCACGCCGGCGCCTCGGCGATCCCATGGTGTGCTTTCGGCCAGTCTCACCAAGAGGTACGAGCGCCGGGGCCGCGCTGTTCACTTCCTCAAGGATTTCTCAAGGAAGCCGGCCGGCGGCCTGTGCACGGGCCGCGGCAGCCCGGAAACCGGACGATCAAGGAACCCGTTCCCGGCTACTGTGGGGCAATGCTCTCCGAAGTCACCGCGACCCGTTATGTCACGCCCTTGCGTGAAGGCGGCTCGCTTCCGGGCATCGTCGAAGCCGACGATTTCGGCACGTACGTCATGAAGTTCACCGGGGCCGGACAGGGCCGCAAGACCCTGGTCGCCGAGGTCGTCTGCGGGCTCCTCGGGCGGCGGCTCGGGCTGCGGGTGCCGGA
>NZ_JAOWCB010000005.1 GCF_026420845.1 Streptomyces sp. PR69
GCGGGCGCGCCCGTGCCGCCGCCCACCCAGGCGGCCGCGCCCGCCACCCCGCCGCCCGGCTTCGGCCCGCCGCCCCAGGCCGCGTACGGCTATCCGCAGCCCCAGCCGTACCAGCAGACGGGCCCGATGCCCATGCCCGCACCTCCAGCCGCGCCCAAGAAGAAGACCGGCCGCAATGTCACCCTCGCGGTGCTGGCCGTCCTCGTCATCGCCGGATTCGCCGGAGCCGGGTCCTATCTCGCCCTCTCCGGCGGCGACAAGGGGGACAAGACCTCTGCCCAGGGCCAGGGCACGCCGTCCGGCGGGCAGTCCTCCTCCCCGCCGCAGCAGGAGACCGCCGCACCCGGTCCGGCCGCGGACGGCCAGGGCGACCCCGCCGACCCCGCCGACTCCTCCGATCCCGCCGCGCCGCCCGCCGAGCCCGTCGCCGATCCGAAGCCCGCGACGTACGACGGCCTCAACGTCGTCGACGAGTACCACCTCACCCTCGACGACGACCCGATCAAGCCGATCGGCGACAACTCCAACGCCGACGTCGGCTACGACTGGAGCCTCGGCCGGATCGAGGTCGCGAACGCCCGGCTGATCCTGTTGCGCAACGGCCAGACCGGAGACCTCGACACCTGCCGGAACGAGACGCGGTACGCGACCCGGCTCAAGCTCAACGGACTGTCCAAGGGATCAAGGTTCTGCGTGCTGACCAACTCCGGCCATGTCGGCGTGGTCACCTACCAGGGGAAGTCCCCCGACTCCGACCCCAGCCGCTACATCACCCTCGATGTGACCGTGTGGCGCAACGCGCTCAACCCGGTGGAACCCACGTCCTGAATTCCGTCCGCGGAGTGGCGCGCACCGCGCCCATGCCGTTAACTGGCCCGCGACCCCCGGTGACCGACCATCACCCGAGGGTCGCGGGCCGGTGTGTGCCGGGCACGACGATGTGCGAGGGGGAGGGCTGTTGTTGCGGAGCGTGGGGCAGACGCGGTTGGCAGGGAGCGGCGAGGACTCGAGAGCGACGGAGCTGCGCGCTGCCGTCTCCCGGCTCCGCCGTGAACTGGCAGGTCATCCGGTCGACTTCCCCGACCGGGGCATCGCGGAGGACGAACTGGCCGTGCTGGCCGCGATGGTGGCTGGCGGGCAGCCGGAGATCCCGCGCATGCGGCGGTCACTGCTTCTGATCGCGGGTGCGGTGGGGTCGGTGAGCGCGCTGGGGCCCGCGCTGATGCAGGTGCGCCAGGCGGTCGACCTGTTCGGCGAGGCGCCGCGGGGCCGCGGCTGAGTCACCGCGGCGGCGCTCGGCGGCTGACGGCCGCCGCCGGGCGGGCCCGAGCCCACGGCCGGGGCAGCCGGAGTCGTCCGGCGTGCGTTTGGGGTGTCGGGGCAGCCGGAGTCGTCCGGCGCACGCCCACGGCCGGACGGCCGGAGCCGTTCGGCGCATGGGCCGGCCAGGTCCGGCTCGACGTCGGCCGGCCCGGACTGACGCGTGGTCGGCCGGCCCGGGCCGGCGCGTGGTCGCCTCGGGGCTTGCGCTGCGCGCTCCGACAGCCCCGGATGCCGTCAGCCGTGTGCGGAGGCCTCCTCCGGGAGCGGCTCGGGGCGTTGCACGGGCGCGCCGCCCGCCGTGCCCAGCCGGGGCAGCCGCCGGTCGAGCCAGCGCGGCAGCCACCAGTTCGCGCGGCCCAGCAGCGCCATCGCCGCGGGTACGGCCACCATCCGCACCACCGTCGCGTCAAGCACGATGGCCGTCGCCAGTCCCAGGCCCATCATCTTCACCAGCGGTGAGGGATGGACGACAAAGCTGAGGAACACCACCGTCATGATCAGCGCAGCCGAGGTGATCACCCGGCCCGTGCCCGCGATGCCGCGGGCCACCGACTCGGCGTTGTCTCCGGTGGCCTCGTACTCCTCGCGGACGCGTGAGAGCAGGAACACCTCGTAGTCCATGGACAGGCCGAAGAGCACGGCGAAGAAAATGGCCGGCAGCGGGGACGCGATCGGCAGCGTCTGCTCCAGTCCGAACAGGCCCTGGAGCCAGCCCCACTGGAAGACGGCCACCACCACCCCGTACGCCCCGCCGATGGACAGCAGATTCATCACGACGGCCTTCAGCGGCACCACGACGGAGCGGAAGACCAGGGTCAGCAGCAGAAACGACATGACCAGGATCGCCGCGATGAAGACGGGCAGCGTGTCGGTGAGCTGCGTCGTCAGATCGACGGTCATCGCGGTCAGGCCCGACACCGCGACATTCGCGGGCGCCAGACCGCGAACCCGTTCGAGGGTGCGGGACGTCTCCGAGTCCGCGGCGGCTGTGGCCGGCACCGCCGGCAGCACTGCCGTGTCCCCGGCAGGCGACTCCTGCGCCGCCTTCACCTCCGCGATGCCGGGGTCGGCGGCGATCCGCTCGGACAGCGCGGGGATGCCCGAGGCGTCCACGCCGGGGCTGTGCAGATCGACGACGATCAGGAGCGGGGAGTTCACGCCGGGGCCGAAGCCCTCCGCCAGCAGATCGTGGGCGCGGCGGTGCGTCGTGCTCACCGAGTCGTCTCCGGCGTCCGGGAAGCCCGTCTGCATCTTCAGCGCCGGGGCGGCCAGCGCCAGCAGCGCCACGGCGGCGACGATCAGATACGGCCACGGCCGGCCCGCGACGCGGTGGGCGAACCGCTTCCACGCCGTGGCCTCGGGCTTGCCGGCCCGGCGGCGGCCCGTCAGCCGCCCGGCGTCCACGCGGTCGCCGAGCAGGGCCAGCAGCGCCGGCAGCAGGGTGAGCGAGGCGGCCACGGCGAACAGGACGACCAGCGAGGTGCTCAGGCCGATCGAGGTCAGAAAGCCCAGCCCGGTCAAGGCCAGGGCGGCCATCGCCACCACGACCGTGCCTCCGGCGAACACGACGGACGGGCCGGACGACGCCATGGCCTGCGACAGCGCGACGGCGTTGTCCCGGCCCGCGGCTCGGTTCTCCCGGTAGCGGGCCACGATGATCAGGGCGTAGTCGATGCCGACGCCGAGCCCGATCATCGCCCCGATCGTCGGCGCCGCGCTGGAGACGTCCATCGCCCCGGCCAGCAGCAGGATGCCGCCCAGCCCGGCGGCCACCGCCACCAGCGCCAGCACGACCGGGACCAGCGCGGCCACGACCGTGCCGAAGGCGACCGCAAGCACGGCCAGCGCGGCCAGCAGGCCGGCGGCCTCCGCGCCGGAGGTCTCCGTCTCGGCGTTGATGAACGCCGCGTCCCCGCCGAGCTCGGCCGTCACCCCCTCCGCCCGTGCCGGTTCCAGCGCGGCCGTGAGGGCGTCGAGCGGCTCGGGACCGAGCTCCGCCGACGGCGTGTCGAAGGCGATCTCGGCGTATCCGATGCGGCCGTCGGCCGACACCGCGCCCGCGGCGAACGGATCGGCCACCGCCGTGACGTGCTCCACACCGGCGATCTCGGCCACCGCGGCGTCGACTGCGGACCGGCTGTCCTCAAGCCGTCCGCCCTCCGGGACGGCGAACACCGCCTTGGCGCTGCCGCCCGCGGCCTCGGGGAAGCGTTCCTCAAGCAGCCGCATCGCCTTCTCGCTCTGGCTGCCGGGGGCGACGAGATCGTCGCTGAACGCGCCGCCAACGGTCCCCGCGAGCCCCAGGACGAGGGCCGCGGCCGTCAGCCACGCTCCGATGACGGTCCAGGGTCTGCGGGCGCTGGCGTCGCCGATGCGGCGGATGAAGCGATGCACGACGGGTGCTCCTTCGAGGGTGCGGACGAGAAAGCGGATCGAACGGCGGAGGGAACGGCCGAGAAGACGGCCGAGAAGACGGCCGACAAAGCGGTTCGAACGGCGGACGCCTGCCTGGCGGGCCGCCGCCGCTTGACTCTCCTCGCCTAGGCCCCGCAGGTCGCCCGCCCGCGGACGCAGCCGTTCACCCCTCTCGCGGCGGACGGCGCATCCCGGTCCGGGCCGCCGTCTCCCCCCGTGCGACGGAGACCCGCATCCGCCTCCGGGCTGATGACCGCCCCGCGGGGCTTGACCTATCGTGTGCGGATTGCTTCGGCGGCCCGCCCGGGACCACGGAACGTCCTGGCGTGGAGCGACGGTGAGAAGCGGAGCGACGGTGAGAAGGTGAGCACAACGGCGCTGGACAGCACGGCGTTGGACACCGCGGCGTGGCCGTCCCCGACGCCGCGGGGGACCGCCCCGAGGAGATACAGGGGGCCCTTCGCCCGCTGGCCCCGTGCCGCGGACGGGGTCCTCGCCGTCACGGTCTTCCTCACCACGCTGCTCGTGACGGAAGGCCCGGGAGACTCCCTGGTCATCCGGTCCTTCGGCGACCTCCCCCTGATCGCTCCGCTGGTCTTCGCCGCGGCCGCCGCCGCGCTGTACCGGCGCCGGAGCGCTCCGCTGGTCGCTCTCGGTGTGAACCTGGCGGGCTGGGTCGCACTGCTCGGAAGCGGTCACGCGGACCTCGGCTGGGGGACCGTCATCGCCCTGTACAGCACGGGCCGGTACGCCGACGACGACCGGTGGGCGCATGCCGGCGTGGCCGCGGCCCTCGTCGTGGTCGGCGTCGACGGTCTCTTCGAACCCGTGCCGTGGGCGGAGCAGGCCGTCGCGGGCGTCGTGGTCCTCTTCGGCGCGTGGTACGTGGGGCGACGGATGCGGCAGCGCGGGGAACGTGCCGCTCGGCTGCTCCAGGAGCAGGCCGCCGAAGCCCGCCGGATCGTCGCCGAGGAGCGGACCCGCATCGCACGCGAACTGCACGACGTGGTCGCCCACCGGGTGAGCATGATGACGGTGCAGGCGGGCGCCGCCAAGACCGTGGCGGCACAGGACCCCGAGAGCGCGCTCAAGGCGATGGCGGCGGTCGAGGAGGTGGGGCGGCAGGCGCTGGACGAGCTGCGCCATCTGCTCGGCGTCCTGCGGCCGGAGACCGGCCTGGACGCTCTCGGCCCCCAGCCGGGGCTCGCGGACCTCGACCGGCTGGTCGAGCAGATCCGCACGGCGGGCGTGGACGTCTCGCTGGCGGACGGCGCCCGGGAGGCGCAGACCGCGCTCTCGGGCCTTCCCGCGCGCGTGGACCTGTTCGCCTACCGCATCGTCCAGGAGGCGCTGACCAATGTGCTCAAGCACGCTGGCCCCGGCGCCCGCGCGGAGGTGCGGCTCGGCGTCGACCGCAAGGCGATCGTCATCGAGGTGCTGGACGACGGGCGCGGCACGGCCGTCACACAGGGCGCGGGCCCCGTCCAGGGAGACGGCCCGGGCCACGGGTTGGTCGGGATGCGGGAGCGGGCACTGCTGCTGGGCGGCTCCCTGGACGCCCGCCGACGCCCCGGCGGGGGCTTCCGGATCGTCGCCCGGCTTCCGTCGGGAGGTGAGCCGGCGTGACCATCAGCGTCGCCGTCGTCGACGACCAGGCACTGGTCCGCGGAGGCTTTGCGATGATCCTCCGGGTCCATCAGGACATCGAGGTGGTCGCCGAGGCCGGAACCGGCCTCGAAGCCGTCGAGGCGGCACGACGGCACCGGCCCGATGTGATCCTCATGGACATCCGGATGCCCGAGATGGACGGGCTGGAAGCCACCTCCCGCATCCTCGCCGAAGCGGACTGGGACGTTCGGGTGCTGATCCTGACCACGTTCGACCCGGACGAGTATGTCTACCGGGCGCTGCGCGCGGGAGCCAGCGCCTTTGTGCTCAAGGACATCCCTCCCGAGCAACTCGCCGACGCGGTCCGCACCGTGGCGGACGGCGGAGCCCTGCTGGCGCCGTCCATCACCCGGCGTCTCATTGGCAGGTTCAGCGAGCGCCCCGCCGTCAACGCGGCCATCGCCGCCCGGCTGGAGAGGCTCACCGAACGGGAGCGCGAAGTGGCGGCCGCTGTCGCGCGCGGGGCCAGCAACTCGGAGATCGCCGGAGACCTCCGCATCGGCGCGGCGACCGTCAAGTCGCATGTGTCGAGCATCCTGGTGAAGCTGGGGCTGCGCGACCGCACCCAGGTGGTGATCTTCGCCTACGAGAGCGGCCTCGTCGAGGCGGGCGTCCACGACATCGGCCACTGATGCCGGCCGCTGGCGCCGGCTGCTGACGTCGGCCGCAGACAGCGGACCGTGCGGCGACCGGCCTCCAGCCCGTGCGCCCCCGGCGTCCAGCCCGTGCGGCTCCCGGCACTCAGCGCGCCCGGGAGCCGCTCCTCAGCGGCGGATCAAGTGGCGGGCCGTCGCCGCCGCCACCGCCGCCGTGCGGGAGTCGACGCCCAGCTTCGCGTAGATATGCACCAGATGGGACTTGACCGTGGCCTGGCTCAGGAAGAGCCGCTTGCTGATCTGCAGATTCGACAGCCCGTCGCCGACCAGCTGAAGCACCTCCAGCTCCCGCTTCGTCAGCGCCGCCGCCGGGGCGCGCATACGGTGCATCAGACGGTGGGCGACCGCGGGCGCGAGGGCCGAGCCGCCGGACGAGGCCGTGCGGACCGCCGCGGCGAGTTCCTCGGGCGGGGCGTCCTTCAGCAGATACCCCGCCGCGCCCGCCTCCACCGCGGCCAGGATGTCGGCGTCGGAGTCGTATGTGGTCAGCACGAGGACCCGCGGACCGTCCGGCAGGGCGCTGATCTGCGCCGTCGCCTCCGAGCCGTGCAGCAGCCCCGCCCCGAACTGAAGGTCCATCAGCACCACGTCGACACCGCCCCCGGCAGACCGCAGTACGGCCTCCTCCGCGGTCGCCGCCTCCGCGACCACCGCGAAGTCCGGCTCGGTGTCCAGGACGGCCCGCAGCCCCGCCCGTACGACGGGGTGGTCGTCGGCGAGCAGCAGCCGGACCGTCGGCGGCGCGCTCATACGGCGGCCGCCCGCGTGGGCAGCGGCAGGGTGAGCGCGACGGCCGTGCCCTCGCCCGGGGCCGACTCCACGCTCAGGGTGCCGCCAAGCGTCCGCGCCCGGGACCGCATCCCCGGCAGGCCGAAGCCCTCGCCCCCGGCGACCGCCGCGGGGTCAAAGCCGCGGCCGTCGTCGACCACGTCCAGCGAGACGGAGGCGTCCATGAAGCTGAGGGTGATCTCGGCGCGTCCGGCCTGTGCGTGGCGTACCGCGTTGGCCAGCGCCGACTGGGCCGTGCGGAGCAGGGCTGCCTCGTAGGCGGTCGGCAGCTCCACCGGTGTGCCGCTCACCGAGAACCGCACGGCGGGCGGCCCCGGCGACTTCGCGCACAGCCGCTCCAGCGCGCCCGTCAGCGAGCCGTTCGCCAGGTCCGGCGGGGTCAGGGCGCGGACGAAGCGGCGGGCCTCGGCGAGATTGTCCTGCGCGGCCCGCCGTGCCTGCCGGACGTGCACCGCGGCGGCCGGGCCGTCCCCGGGCAGCGCCCGCTCGGCGGCCCGCAGCAGCAGCTGAATGGACGACAGCCCCTGCGCGAGGGTGTCATGGATCTCCCGAGCCAGCCGCTCCCGCTCCGCGAGCGTCCCCGCCGCGCGCTCGGCGGTCCGTTCCGCGTCGGCCAACTCGGCGCGCGTCGAGACCAGCTCCTCGATCAGCTGGCGACGCTGCTCGCTCTCCCGGTAGAGCGCCTGGTAGCCCAGGACGGTCGCGACCGCCACGGCCGCCCCGAGCAGCGGCCCGAGGAAGGCCCCCGGCGTCACCCGCTGCGCATGCAGCACAAAGCTGCCGATGGCCGAGGCGGCGGTCACGGCCACCGTGGGCAGCCCCCAGCGCACCGGCAGCAGATGCAGCTGGAGGAAGTACAGCGGGAAGGCCGCCCACAGCGCGTCGGGGGAGAGAGCGAGCAGCACCAGCCACATCGCGCCGAGGGCCGCGAGCCAGAGCCCGGCCGCGCGCGCCGAGCGGTCCACGGCGGGGGAGCGGACGCCGTACCCGTACACGGCCGCCATCGCCGCCGTGGCGGCAACAACCAGGGGCGTCGCCCCGCGGACGGCCGTCAGCGCCAGCAGACCCAGCAGCAGGGCGTGCAGACACCAGCGGAGCGCACGCAGTACGGGAGTGAGGGGGCGGGAATCCATGGCCCGTCCAGCGTAAGCGGACCGTCCCCGCACCGGGTCAACCAAAAGGTTGATACGAGCGTGCACGCAGGCTCGATGCCCGGCGGGCCGGGGTGCGCGCACGCTGGTCGGCATGTTCGTCGCATGGAGAGATCTGCGGTTCGCCAAGGGGCGATTCGCGCTGATGGGCACGGTCGTCGTGCTGATGACCCTGCTGGTGGGGCTGGTGTCCGGGCTGACCGAAGGGCTCGCCCGGGAGAACGTCTCCGCCGTGGCCGGTCTGCCCGCCGACCGGCTCGCCTTCGCGGCCCCGCAGGATGGCCGGGCGGTGTCCTTCGCCGATTCGGCGGTGTCCCGTGAGCAGTGGGAGACCTGGGAGCGGCAGCCGGGCGTGAGCAGCGCGCAGCCGCTGGGCATCCGCACGCTGCGTGCCGCTGCCGGGGACCGTACGGCGTCGGTGACGGCGTTCGCCGCCGCACCGGACTCCGGGCTCGCGCCGCGGGGCGTGGGCCCCGGCCGCGTCGTCCTCTCCGCGAAGGCCGCGAAGGAACTGGGCGCGGGAGTCGGCGACACCGTACGCCTGGGGGAGCGGGAGGCCGTGGTCGCGGCAGTGGCGGGCGAGGCCTCGTACAGCCACACCCCGGTCGTGTGGACCCCGCTCGACGGCGACGACGCCACGGTGATCGCCCTGCGGGCCGGGAGCGGCGCGGACCTGGCCGCGGGAGACGAGGCCGCCGGGACCACGACCCTCTCCGTGGACGACGCGCTGACCGCCATCGGCTCGTACCAGGCCGAGAACGGCTCGCTGCAGCTGATGCGGGGCTTCCTCTTCGTCATCTCCGCGCTGGTGACCGGCGCGTTCTTCACCGTGTGGACGATCCAGCGCAGCGGCGACGTCGCCGTGCTCAAGGCGCTCGGCGCGTCCACGCCCTATCTGCTGCGGGACGCCCTCGGGCAGGCCGTCGCCCTGCTGGCGGGCGGCACCCTCGCGGGCGCCGCACTCGCCGCCGGGGCCGGGGCGCTGATCGGCGGCACGGATGTGCCCTTCGTCCTCGACGCGGCGACGGTGCTGCTGCCCGCGGGGGTGCTGATCGCCCTCGGCGCGTGCGGCGCGGCGCTCGCCATCCGGCGGATCACCGCCGTCGACCCCCTCACCGCCCTCGGGAGCGCCCGATGACCCTGCTGATCGACGATGTGACCCTCACCTACCCCGACGGCGAAGGGCGGCTGACCGCCCTCGACGCGGTCGGCCTGCATGTCCCCGCCGGATCGCTCACCGCCGTCGTCGGCCCCTCCGGCTCCGGCAAGTCCAGCCTGCTGGCCGTCGCCGCGACGCTCGTGCGCCCCGACCGCGGCCGGGTGTCCGTCGCCGGCGTCGACGCCGGCGGCCTGGACCGCACGGCGCGGGCCGCGCTGCGGCGCGAGCGCATCGGCATCGTCTTCCAGCAGCCGAACCTGCTGCCGTCGCTGACCGCGGCGGAGCAGCTGGAGGTGATGGCCCATCTGACCGGCCGTATATCCCCCTCGGTACGACGCAGGGCCCGCGACCTCCTCGACGCCGTCGGCCTCGCGGCTCTGGCCCGCCGCCGCCCGCATGAACTGTCCGGCGGTCAGCGCCAGCGCGTGAACATTGCACGGGCCCTGATGAACGACCTCGCGGTGCTGCTCGTCGACGAACCCACCAGCGCGCTGGACCGGGAACGGGGCGCGGAGGTGATCGACCTGCTGCTGGCGCTGACGCGGGAGCGGGCGGTGGCGACGGTGGTCGTCACGCATGACGCGGGACATGCCGGGAGGGCGGACCGGGTGGCGACGATGCGGGACGGGCGGCTGGGGGCTCCGCCCCCGCACTCCCGTACGGCCTGACGGCCGTGTCCTCAAGCTCCCCCGGCTACCTCCCCCAGGCTCCGTCCGGGGGGACCCCACGGAGGTGCCCCCAGGCGGGGCTGGATTTTCCAGCCCCGCCTGGGGGTGCCGCCCAGCGGTAAGCCGGGGGAGATTGAGGCGCGAGGGCCGGAAACCAAGCCCCGCCGGCGATTGAGGCGCGGGGGTCCGGGGGCGGAGCCCCCGGGTCAGCCCTGGCTCCCCGTGCTGGCCAGCGCCGCGGAAAGATCGCGCGCGACCTCCTGGAGCACCGGGACGATCTTCTCCGTCGCCGCCTCCGTCACCCGGCCCGCCGGGCCCGAGATGGAGATCGCCGCGGCCGTGGGCGACTCGGGCACGGAGACGGCGAGGCAGCGGACGCCGATCTCCTGCTCGTTGTCGTCGACCGCGTAACCCGCCTGCCGGACCTGCTCCAGGGCGGCCAGGAAGCCCTCGGGCGTGGTGATGGTCTTCTCGGTGGCGGCGGGCATGCCCGTACGGGCCAGGAGCGCGCGGACCTCGTCGGGCGGGGTGTGGGCGAGGAGGGCCTTGCCGACGCCGGTGGAGTGGGGCAGCACACGCCGGCCCACCTCGGTGAACATGCGCATGGAGTGCTTGGACGGCACCTGCGCCACGTACACGATCTCGTCGCCGTCGAGGAGCGCCATGTTGGCTGTCTCGCCGGTCTCCTCGACGAGGCGGGCGAGATAGGGCCGCGCCCAGGTGCCCAGCAGGCGGGAGGCGGACTCGCCCAGGCGGATCAGCCGGGGGCCGAGGGCGTAGCGCCGGTTGGGCTGCTGGCGGACGTATCCGCACGCGACGAGCGTGCGCATGAGACGGTGGATGGTGGGCAGCGGCAGCCCGCTCGCCGCGGACAGCTCGCTCAGTCCGACCTCGCCGCCCGCGTCGGCCATTCTCTCAAGCAGGTCGAAGGCGCGTTCCAGGGACTGCACGCCGCCGCTGTTGGCGGTCTTGGCGGCGTCGGTGGTGCTGGCGCTGGACGTCGGCACGGGCGGTCCTTTCGGGCAGGCAGGGCGAGGCAGCAGCGTACCGGCCGGTCTTGCGCCCTCTCCTTGGCGGAAGCAACCTTCTGCTTAGTGGAATTGTACTTTCACTTTGTGGAAGCGCACAAGGGTCGTCCCGGTACGCCCGGTGACCCTTGACTGAAGCAGTCCCGTGGATGAAGACTCCTTCAACAGTTCGTTGAATTTCGGGAGGAGTACGGGTGGACGTCAATCTGGTGCTGCGCTCGACGCGCGTCATCACCCCGGAAGGCATGCGGCCGGCCTCGGTGGCCGTCGCCGGCGAGACGATCGCCGCGGTCCTCCCGTACGACGCGGAGCCGCCCGCCGGAGCGAGCGTCGAGGACGTCGGCGACCACGTCCTGCTGCCCGGTCTCGTCGACACCCACGTCCATGTGAACGACCCCGGCCGCACCGAGTGGGAAGGCTTCTACACCGCCACCCGCGCCGCGGCCGCCGGCGGCATCACCACCCTGCTGGACATGCCGCTGAACTCCCTCCCGCCGACCACGACCGTCGGCCATCTGCGCACCAAGCAGGAGGTCGCCCGCCCCAAGGCGCATATCGACACCGGCTTCTGGGGCGGCGCCATCGGCTCCAACCTCAAGGATCTGCGGCCGCTGCACGACGCGGGCGTCTTCGGCTTCAAATGCTTCCTGTCGCCCTCCGGAGTCGAGGAGTTCCCGGAACTCGACCAGGAGCAGCTCGCCCGCGCCATGGCCGAGATCGCCGGCTTCGGCGGACTGCTCATCGTGCACGCCGAGGACCCGCACCATCTCGCCGCCGCCCCCCAGAAGGCCGGCCCCCAGTACGCGGACTTCCTCGCCTCGCGCCCCCGCGACGCCGAGAACACGGCCATCGAGAGCCTCATCGGCCACGCCCGGCGGCTCGGCGCGCGCGTCCATGTGCTGCATCTGTCCTCCTCCGACGCCCTGCCGATGATCGCGGCCGCCCGCCGGGAGGGGGTGCGGATCACGGTGGAGACCTGCCCGCACTTCCTCACCCTCACCGCCGAGGAGGTCCCCGACGGGGCGACGGAGTTCAAGTGCTGCCCGCCCATCCGCGAGCGGGAGAACCAGGACGCGCTGTGGCAGGGCCTGGCCGACGGCGTAATCGACTGCATCGTCTCCGACCACTCCCCGTGCACCACCGACCTCAAGACCCCCGACTTCGCGTCCGCCTGGGGCGGCATCTCCTCCCTCCAGCTGGGGCTGCCGGCGATCTGGACCGAGGCCCGCAAGCGCGGCCACAGCCTTGAGGACGTCGTCCGCTGGATGGCGGCGGCCCCCGCCGCGCTCGCGGGACTCAGCCGGAAGGGCGTCATCGAAGCCGGCCGGGACGCCGACTTCGCGGTCCTCGCGCCCGACGAGACCTTCACCGTCGACCCGGCCGAACTCCACCACCGCAACCAGGTCACGGCCTACGCGGGCAAGACCCTGCACGGAGTCGTCACCGCGACGTGGCTGCGCGGCCGACGCATCGTGGAGAACGGCACCCTGGCCGCGCCGAGCGGCCGGCTGCTCGAAAGGAACAACTGAAACCGTGTCCATACCCTCCTTCACCGGCGACGCCAGTCCCTACGGCGGCGGCGACCCGTACGCGGACTACCGCACGGCCGAGTTCCCCTTCACCCACCTCGCCGACCTCGCCGACCGGCGGCTCGGCGCCGGTGTGATCGCCGCCAATGACGAGTTCTTCGCCGAGCGGGAGAACCTCCTCAAGCCCGAGCCCGCGGAGTTCGACCCGGAGCACTTCGGCCACAAGGGCAAGATCATGGACGGCTGGGAGACCCGCCGCCGCCGCGGCGTCTCCGCGGAGCGGCCGCACCCCGCCGAGGGCGACCACGACTGGGCGCTCGTACGGCTCGGCGCGCCCGGCGTCATCCGCGGCGTCGTCGTCGACACGGCCCACTTCCGCGGCAACTATCCGCAGGCGGTCTCCATCGAGGCCACGTCCGTCCCCGGAACCCCCTCGCCCGAGCAGCTCCTCGGCGACGGCGTCAAGTGGACGACCCTCGTCCCCCGCACCGCCATCGGCGGCCACGCCGCCAACGGCTTCGCCGTCGACGCCGAGCAGCGCTTCACCCATCTGCGCGTCAACCAGCACCCCGACGGCGGCATCGCCCGGCTCCGCGTGTACGGCGAAGTCGCCCCCGACCCCGCCTGGCTGAAGGCCCTCGGCACCTTCGACCTCGCGGCCCTGGAGAACGGCGGGCAGGTCGAGGACGCCTCCGACCGCTTCTACTCCCCGGCGACCAACACCATCCAGCCCGGCCGCTCCCGCAAGATGGACGACGGCTGGGAGACCCGCCGCCGCCGGGACAAGGGCAACGACTGGATCCGCTACCGGCTCGCCGAGCAGTCCGAGATCCGCGCCATCGAGATCGACACCGCCTGCCTCAAGGGCAACAGCGCGGGCTGGGCGGCGCTGTCCGTACGGGACGGCGGGGAAGGCGAGGCGGGCGAGTGGACCGAGGTACTGCCCCGCACCCGGCTCCAGCCGGACACCAACCACCGCTTCGTGCTGGACACCCCGGCCGTCGGCCGCCAGGTCCGCATCGACATCTACCCGGACGGCGGGTTCTCCCGGCTGCGGCTGTACGGCTCGCTGACCGAGCAGGGCGCGAACCGGCTGGCCGCCCGCCACCAGGAGCTCGGCGGCTGAGCGAGCACGACGATCAAGACCCGGGCGGCGGCGACACCGCCCGGGCCCCCGCTGTGGTCGCGGGGGCCGGGCCTTTCGCGCGAACGAAAAGGCCCCAAGACGCGGGGCGCACCGGCTGACAGCACCGGCGCGCCCCGCGCGCCGCGCCCGCCCGCCGATGAGTCCGGGGCGACAGTGGAGTCGACACTGCACCGACTGCCACTCCACACAAGGGAGCCCCGCCATGGCGCAGCTCACATTCATTCAGTTCCTCACGCTCGACGGCGTCTACCAGGGGCCCGGCGGCCCCGACGAAGACCGCAGCGGAGGCTTCGAACACGGCGGCTGGCTCGTCCCCTTCGCCGACGACGACATGGGCCGCTTTGTGAACGAGGTCTTCGACCGCGCCGGGGCCTTCCTCCTCGGCCGCAGGACGTACGACATCTTCGCCTCCTACTGGCCCCGGGTGACCGACGAAGACGACCCCATCGCCTCCCGCCTCAACCACCTGCCCAAATACGTGGTCTCCCGCACGCTGCGGCACGCCGACTGGGAGGGCTCTGCGATCGTCAGCGGCGACGACGACGCCGTGGCGGCAGAGGTGGCCCGGCTCAAGGAGGAGCAGCCGGAAGGCGAGCTCCAGATCCACGGCAGCGCCACACTGGCGCGGTCGCTGCTGGCCCGCGACCTGATCGACGTGTGCCACCTGCTCGTCTATCCGGTCGCGGTGGGCCAGGGGCAGCGGCTCTTCCAGGACCTGCCGCTGCCGACCGCCTTCGAGCTGACCGACCACCGCACGACGGCCGCCGGGGTCGCCATTCACACCTACCGGCCCGCGGGGCGTGCGACGTTCGGCACGATCGGCGCCTGAATCCCGTGATTCCCGGGCCTTGAGCCGGGGCGCTGACTCCCGGGCTCAGAACCCGCCGCCCCTTCCGGCGCGGTCCGCGACCATCAGCATCCCGAAGCCCACCACGGCGTAGACCGCGTACGCGAAGAGCTCCTTGCCGTCCAGGAAGCCGAACGTCTCCACCGCGTACCGGGTGAACCCGAGGAAGGGAAACCAGCCCGTCAGCTCGCGGATCACTCCGCAACCGCCCACCACGAGCAGCGCCGTCCCGGCGAACTCCAGAATCTTCTTCATGGGGCGATGGTGGACGCGGTGCGCACGGCCCCGCTTCGGCCGTCGGAACACGGTCCAGGGCCGAAGGTACGCCGAGAGCCCGACGAAAGTCCGCACTGTCCGCGACTCAAGCAGCGCGTCTCTCTCCGCTGCCCCGGCCCCGGCCCCTGCCTGCGTAGATTTATCGATATGACTCGCGCCACCCCCGCCCCTGGCGTCTCCCGTGCGGAGTATCCCTGGCTGCTCCCCTCCGCTCTGAGCGACCCCGAGCTGCCCGGCGACCGGGGCGGCCGGGAGCGGCCGCGGCGGACCGTACGCGACTGGATCGTCGACACCTGCGCCTTCGTGTTCGCCGCCTTCATCGGACTGGTCGCCCTGGAGTCGGTCCTGGAAGCCGACAACGCCGAGATCGTGATCTTCCTGGATCTGATCGCCGGGCTCGCCGCCTGTCTGGCGGTCTGGCTGCGGCGCAGGTGGCCCATGGGGCTGGCCGTGACGCTGGTGGTGGTGGGCACGCTGGCCCCGGCCGCGGGCGGCGCGATGCTGGTGGCCCTGTTCAGCGTCGCGGTGCACCGGCCGTTCAAGCCGGTCGCCGCCGTGGCGGCCCTGGCGGTCGCCGCCAGCGTCGTCCAGCCGTTCGTACGCCCCGACCCCACGCTGTCCCTCTGGGGCTCGATCGTGCTGGGCGCCGTGTTCGTGCTGCTCGCCATCGGCTGGGGCATGCTCGTACGCGCCCGCCGACAGCTGGTGATCGCCCTGCGGGAACGGGCCATGCGCGCGGAGAGCGAGGCGGAGCTGCGCGCCGAGCGAGCCCAGCGGCTGGCCCGTGAGGCCATCGCACGCGAGATGCACGATGTGCTCGCCCACCGGCTCACCCTGCTCAGCGTGCACGCCGGCGCGCTGGAGTTCCGGCCGGACGCGAAGCCCGCGGAGATCGCCCGCGCGGCGGGAGTGATCCGGGACAGCGCGCATGAGGCCCTGCAGGATCTGCGCGAGATCATCGGCGTGCTCCGCACCCCCGGAGAGGCGGCCGCGGGCGGCGGCGTCGCCGAACGCCCGCAGCCCACCCTGGCGACCCTGGACTCGCTGATCGCCGAGTCACGGGAGGCCGGGATGAAGGTCACCCTCGACAACCGCGTCCCGGACCCCTCCGCCGTGCCCGCGGCCACCGGACGCACCGTCTACCGCATCGCCCAGGAGGCGCTGACCAATGCGCGCAAGCACGCTCCGGGAACGGAGGTCACCGTCCGCGTCGCCGGCGAGCGCGGACAGGGGCTCACCGTCGAGGTGGTCAACCCGGCCCCCGCCGGCGACGTCGAGGCCGTGCCCGGCTCAGGACAGGGGCTGATCGGACTGACCGAGCGCGCCGCCCTCGCGGGCGGCCGTCTCGACCATGGACCGGACCCGGACGGCGGGTTCCGCGTCCACGCCTGGCTACCGTGGCCCCCATGACCGCACAGACCACCCCTCCCATCCGGCTTCTCGTCGTCGACGACGACCCCCTCGTACGGGCCGGGCTCTCCCTGATGCTCGGCGGCGCCGACGGCATCGAGATCGTGGGGGAGGGGGCGGACGGCGCGGAGGTCCCCGCGCTCGTCGAGGAACGGTCCCCCGACGTGGTCCTCATGGACATCCGGATGCCGACCGTGGACGGCCTGACCGCCACCGAGGAACTGCGCCGCCTGCCGAAGGCCCCCGAAGTCGTGGTCCTCACCACCTTCCACGCCGACCGACAGGTGCTCCGGGCGCTGCGCGCCGGGGCCGCCGGCTTCGTCCTCAAGGACACGCCGCCCGGGCAGATCGTCGAAGCGGTGCGCAGAGTCGCGGCGGGGGAGCCGGTGCTCTCCCCGGCCGTCACCCGGCAGTTGATGGCGCATGTCGCCGACAGCGCGGGCGACGAGCGCGCCCTGCGCGCACGGGCGCGGCTGGACGCGCTCGCCGAACGTGAACACGAGGTGGCCGTCGCCGTCGGCCACGGCCGCTCCAATGCGGAGATCGCCGCGGAGCTCTATATGAGCGTCCCCACCGTCAAGGCCCATGTCTCCCGCATCCTCGCCAAGCTCGAGCTCAACAATCGGGTGCAGATCGCGCTGCTGGTGCATGACGCGGGGCTGCTCGACGAGGACGAGCCGAGGCCGTAACTGGGGGCTCCGCCCCCAGACCCTCTCCGGGGGGAGGGGCTGCGGGGCTGCCGCCCCACGCCCCCTGACGGGCGGCAGCTTCGCGCCGCCGCCCCTTGTACGGCCTGAAGGCCGTGCCCTCAAACTCCCCCGGCTACCTCACCCGGACGGAGTCTGGGGGTACCCCCACGGAGGTGCCCCAGGGGTGCCCCCACGGAGGCGCCCCCAGAAGGTGCCCCCAACGGGCTTGATTTGGCTGCGCCAAATCCCAGCCTTGTCGGCGTTTGCGGCGCGGGGGCCAGAACCATCCAGCCGCGCCGGCGTTTGAGGCGCAAGGGTCTGCACGCTCAGCCCCGCCTGGGGGCACCTCCGCGGGGGTCCCCCCGGACGGAGTCTGGGGGAGGTAGCTGGGGGAGTTTGAGGCGGGAGGGCCCGCACAATCCAGCCCCGCCGGCGTTTGAGGAGCGGGGGTTCGGGGGCGGAGCCCCAGTAAAGCGGGGTCTGGGGCGGAGCCCCAGTTTCGGGAAGGGGCGGGGAGGGGAAGAGGCCCGCCGCAAGGCGAAAGGTGCCCGATGCACACAAGGAGGCCCCCATGCCCGTCCACGACACCCCCACCGTCGACCTCGCCGCGCTCGGCGAGAACTTCACCCGCAACCCCTATCCCGTCTACGCCGCCTTACGCGCACAAGGCCCCGTCCACCGCATCCAGATGCCCGAAGGCCGCCCCGCCTGGCTGATCGTCGGCTACGAGGCCGGGCGCGCCGCGCTCGCCGATCCGCGATTGGCCAAGGACTTCCGCCAGGCCGCCCCGGACCTGGCGGTCCGGCGGATCGCCGCCGGGGTGACGATGCTCAGCGCGGACCCGCCGCTGCACACCCGGCTGCGCACGCTGGTGGCCCGGGAATTCACCCCGCGGCGCGTGGAGCGGCTCGCGCCCCGCGTGCAGGAGATCGCCGACGGCCTGCTCGACGCGATGGCCCCGGCGGGCCGGGCCGATCTGGTGGACGCCTTCGCGTTCCCGCTTCCCATCGCCGTGATCTGTGAGCTGCTGGGCGTGCCCTTCCTGGACCGCGACTCCTTCCGCGCCTGGTCCAACACGGCGCTGTCCGGGACCGACCCCCAGGACCGCGTCGACGCCTCGGCGGCGATGAAGGGGTATCTGGTCCGCCTCGTCGCGGACAAGCGGCGGCG
This sequence comes from Streptomyces sp. PR69, assembly GCF_026420845.1. Lineage (GTDB taxonomy): Bacteria > Actinomycetota > Actinomycetes > Streptomycetales > Streptomycetaceae > Streptomyces. The sequence goes on from NZ_JAOWCB010000005.1 coordinate 17,926, forward strand.
GCCGGGCGACGACCTGATGAGCGCCCTGATCCATGCCGCGGACGAGGACGGTGACCGGCTCAGCGAAGACGAACTGCTGGGCATGGCCTGGCTGCTGCTGGTCGCCGGACACGAGACCACGGTCAACCTCATCTCCAACGGCGTGCTCGCGCTCCTGACCCACCCCGCGCAACTGGACGCGCTGCGAGCCGACTTCTCGCTGCTCGACGGGGCCGTGGAGGAGATGCTGCGCTATGACGGGCCGCTGGAGACGCCCACGTACCGCTTCACGACCGACGCGTATCTGGTCGGCGACACGGTGATCCCGGGCGGCGGCGAACTGGTCCTGGTCGCGCTCGGCGACGCCGACCGCGATCCGGCGCGCTTCGCGGACCCGGACCGCTTCGACATCCGGCGCGAGAGCCGGGGGCATCTGGCCTTCGGCCACGGCATCCACTACTGCCTGGGTGCGCCGCTGGCCAGACTGGAGGCCCGGATCGCGCTCCGCTCCCTGCTCGAACGCTTTCCGGGCCTCCGCCTGGACGCCGATCCCGAGGCCCTGACCTGGCGCCCCGGCATGCTCATCCGCGGCCCGCTGAGCCTTCCGGTCGCCTGGTGACCGACCCGCCCGCCCCTTCGGGCCAACGGCCCGCATCGCCGCCCCGGCATCGGGACCCACTGCGAGCTGCTCCAGCACCCCTGCCGCGGGGGCCTCGGCCGACACGGCGCTCCCTCCGATCGCCCCCGCGGGTTTCCCGACCCGACCGCGCCCGCGACCACCTGGGCGGCCCGGGCCACGGGGCTGTGACGAGTTTCCCCGGCGGTATGCCGCCGGGCCTCGCTGCCCTGGCCGCCGGGCCGCGGCCCGCTCTGGGCCCCTGTCGTCGCGCCGTCCGCCCGGCCGCGACTGCCCGGCCCGCCCCGGGCCACAGGGCTGTGGCGAGGCCCCCGGCCCCCCGGCCGCCCGGACCCGCCGCCGCAGGCGGCAGCGCGCCGCTACCGGGACTAATCGCAGTGCTCCCCCGTTTACGGGGGAGCACTGCGATTCTGAGAGCTGCTCTGACAGATCGCAGATCAGAGCGGGCGATTTTGCTGCTCGATGTACTGACGGACGATCGACAGCGGAGCCCCGCCGACCGATCCGGCGAAGTAGGAGCCGGACCACAGCCGTTGCGCCCGCCAGTAGTGCCGGACCAGTTCCGGGTATTCCTGGCGGAGCCTGCGGGAGCTGACGCCCTTGAGGCTGTTGACCAGCTTGGAGACAGCGACCTTGGGCGGGAAGTTCACGAGCAGGTGAACGTGGTTGTTCTCGCCGTTGAACTCCACCAGTTCGCATTCGAAGTCGGCGCAGACGGCCCGCATGATCTCCTCCATGCGCGTCAGGTGTGCGTCGTTGAACACCTTGTGCCGGTACTTCGTCACGAAGACCAAGTGCGCGTGCATGGCGAACGCACAGTGTCTCCCTGTCCTGATGTTCTGATAATCAGTCATAAACCAACTGTAGTATGGTGATCGTCGTGCAGCTCAGGTACGCCTTCCGGATGTACCCGAACAGTCCCCAGCGCTCGGCGCTGGCCAGGGCGTTCGGGTGCGCCAGGGTGGTCTACAACGACGCGCTTCGCGCTCGTGAGACCGCCCGCACCGCCGGCGAAGCGTTCCCGAAGACCGGCGATCTGTCCTAGCTGCTGATCACCGAGGCGAAGAAGACCGAGGAGCGGGCCTGGCTCGGGGAGGTATCCGCCGTCGTCCTGCAACAGTCCCTCCGAGACCTCGACACTGCCTATCGGAATTTCTTCGACGGGTTGAAGGGCAAGCGCCCGCGCATGGGAGCGCCCCGGCTCAAGAGCCGCAAGGACAATCGGCAGGCCGTACGGTTCACCGCCAACGCCCGCTGGAAGATCACCACCGGCGGTGACCTGTCGCTGCCGAAGATCGGCGATGTGCGGGTGAAGTGGTCCCGACCCCTGCCCTCCACACCGTCCACGGTGACCGTGATCAAGGACGCGGCCGGAAGGTACTTCTGTTCCTTCGTCATCGAGACCGAGGCGGACGAGACGCTGCCCGAGATGGCCGCCCAGGTCGGCATCGACCTGGGCCTGTCTCACTTCGCGATCCTGTCGGACGGCACGAAGATCGACAGTCCGCGTTTCCTGCGCCGGGCTCAGAAACGCCTCAAGCGCGCACAACAAGCCCTCAACCGCAAGGCCAAGGGCAGCAACAACCGAGGAAAGGCCCGGCTCAAGGTCGCCCGCGCTCACGTGAAGGTGGCCGACGCACGGCGCGAGTTCCACCACCAGCTCTCAACGAAGATCATCCGTGAGAACCAAGCGGTTGCCGTTGAGGACCTGGCGGTCAAGGGACTCGCCCGTACACGCCTGGCCAAGTTTATCCACGACGCCGGATGGTCGGCGTTCATCGGGATGCTGGAATACAAGGCCGCCCGGTACGGGCGCACCATCGTCAAGATCGGCCGGTTCGAGCCGACGTCTCAGGTGTGCTCGCAGTGCGGCGTCGAGGACGGCCCCAAGCCCCTCCACGTCCGCGTGTGGGAGTGCGGAGCCTGCGGGGCCATCCTCGATCGAGACATCAACGCGGCGGTTAACGTCGCCAAGGCGGCCGGACTGGCCGTGTCAGCCTGCGGAGCGCGGGTAAGACCGGGACTCGTCCCGGCGCAGCGCGGTGAAACAGGAACCCACCGAGACGGTCAGCCGACCGTGGCAGGAATCCCCCGGCTTTAGCCGGGGGAGCGGAAGTCAATCCGCCGGGATCTCCTCCAGCCGCACCGGCCGCCGCTCCCGCCGGGACAGCTCGCATGCCTCGGCGATCCGCAGAGCCGTCAGCGCCTCGCGCCCGTCGCACGGGTTGTCCGCCTCGCCGCGCGCCACGCGTACGAACGCGTCCAGTTCGGCCTCGTACGCGGGGGCGAACCGCTCCAGGAAGCCGGGCCACGGCTTGTCCGCGCGGGGCGGGCCCTGGGGCTCGGTGGAGGTGATGGGGGTGCGGTCGTCGAGGCCGACCGCCACCTGGTCCAGCTCGCCCGCCAGCTCCATCCGCACGTCGTAGCCCGCGCCGTTGCACCGTGTGGCCGTCGCCGTGGCCAGCGCGCCGTCGTCCAGGGTGAGCAGCGCGGCCGCGGTGTCCACGTCGCCGGCCTCACGGAACATCGCGGGGCCGGCGTCGGAGCCATACGCGTACACCTCGACGACCTCGCGACCGGTCACCCACCGCAGGATGTCGAAGTCATGTACCAGGCAGTCCCGGTACAGGCCGCCGGAGAGCGGCAGATACGCGGCGGGCGGCGGCGCGGGGTCGGAGGTGACGGCCCGTACGGTGTGCAGCCGGCCGAGCCGGCCGGAGCGCACCAGCTCGCGTGCGGCTGTGTACCCCGCGTCGAAGCGGCGCATAAAGCCGAGCTGGAGGAGCGTGCCCGCGCTCTCCACCTCGTTCAGCGCGGCCAGCGTGCCCGGCAGATCGAGGGCGATCGGCTTCTCGCAGAAGGCAGGCAGCCCGGCCCGCGCGGCGCGGGCGATCAGTTCGGCGTGTGCGGCGGTGGCGGAGGCGATGACCACCGCGTCCACGCCCCACGTGAAGATCTCGTCCGGCCCTGGGGCCGCCGTCGCCCCGGTGCGTTCGGCGACCTGGGCCGCGCGTCCCGCGTCCGTGTCCGCCACGACCAGGGAGCCCACATCCCGGTGGCGGCTGAGCACGCCCGCGTGGAAGCTCCCGATACGTCCCGTTCCGATGAGTCCGATGCGCATGCGCCTAAAGGTGATGCCCGCGATGCCATCGTGTCAAGACTTTGTCCTGACAACCGAACTTCACGACTTCCCGTCAACATCCCCGCCCGACTACGCTCACCTCTGTGCCCAAGCAGCCCAGACACACGGCGGACGCGTCTTCGTCACTCCAGCTCAGCGTGGACCGCACCAGCCCGGTCCCGCTCTATTTCCAGCTCGCCCAGCAGCTTGAGGCGGCCATCGAACGGGGCAGTCTCACGCCCGGCAGCCTCCTCGGCAACGAGATAGAGCTCGCGAACCGCCTCGGTCTGTCCCGCCCCACCGTCCGCCAGGCCATCCAGTCCCTTGTCGACAAGGGGCTGCTGGTGCGCCGCCGCGGGGTGGGCACCCAGGTCGTGCACAGCCAGGTCAAGCGCCCTCTGGAGCTGAGCAGCCTCTACGACGACCTGGAGGCGGCCGGCCAGCGCCCCGCCACCATCGTGCTGCGCAACGCCCTCGAACCGGCGGGCGCCGAGGCCGCGGCCGCCCTCGGCGTCCCCGAGGGCAGCGATGTCCAGCTGATCGAGCGGCTGCGCTATGCGCACGGCGAGCCGATGGCCCTGCTGCGCAACCAGCTGCCCGCCGGACTGGTCGACTGCGACAGCGAGCAGCTGGAGGTCACCGGCCTGTACCGGATGATGCGGGCCGCGGGAATCACCCTGCACAGCGCCCGCCAGTCGGTCGGCGCGCGCGCCGCCACCGCCGCCGAGGCCGAGCTGCTCACCGAGGAGCCGGGCGCGCCGGTGCTCACCATGGGGCGTACGGCCTTCGACGACACCGGCCGGGCCGTGGAGTTCGGCACGCACATCTACCGCGCTTCGCGGTACGCCTTCGAGTTCCAGCTCCTCGTCCGCCCGTAGGGGCGTCACCGTCTCGGCCATTCCGCGTCAGAATGTTCGGACAAAGTATTGACGGCTCGGGGTCGCCTGCGTAGAAACTCTCCTCAGCCGCCACAGGGCGGCCGGGAGAGAAGGCGGGACCCACCATGCGCAATGTCCGAACAGCCCTGAGACCCCATCGAGCCCGTACGGCAGCAGCCCTGCTCGCCGCACTCGCACTCGCCGCGACCGCCGGATGCAGCAGCTCCGGCGGCAAGGCGGCCGACGACAAGCCCTCCGACGGCGCGGCGGCCGGCGGCGGCAAGCCCGCCGCCACCGAGCGAATGAAGATCGCGATGGTCACCCACTCCGGCGAGGGCGACACCTTCTGGGACATCGTCCAGAGCGGCGCGAAGGTCGCCGCGGGCAAGGACAATGTCGAGTTCCTGTACGCCGCCAACAAGGAGGGCAAGGAACAGGCCCAGCTCGTCCAGACCTATATCGACCAGAAGGTCGACGGAATCGTGGTCACCCTCGCCAAGCCGGAGGCCATGCAGGACGTCGTCAAGAAGGCCGTCGCCGCGGGCATCCCCGTCGTCACCATCAACTCCGGAGCGGAGTTCTCCGAGGAGCTGGGCGCGCTCGCCCATATCGGCCAGGACGAGTCCGTGGCGGGCGAGGCCGTCGGCGAGGAGCTCAACAGACGCGGCAAGAAGAAAGCTCTCTGCGTGATCCACGAGCAGGGCAACGTCTCCCTCGAAGCCCGCTGCGCCGGAGTGAAGAAGACCTTCCAGGGCACGGTGGAGAACCTCAACGTCGAGGGTGTCAATATGCCCGCCTCCACCTCCTCCATCGAGGCCAAGCTGCAGAGCTCCAAGGACATCGACGCCGTCGTCACGCTGGGCGCGCCCTTCGCCGCCGCCTGTGTCCAGGCCAAGAACGGCGCGGGCTCCACGGCCGAGATCAACACCTTTGACCTCAACGCCGAGGTGGTCAGACAGCTCAAGGCCAAGGAGATCGGCTTCGCCGTAGACCAGCAGCCCTACCTCCAGGGCTATCTCGCCGTCGACGAACTCTGGCTCCACAAGGTCAACGGCAATGTGATCGGCGGCGGCAAGCCGGTGCTGACCGGGCCCGCCCTGATCACCGAGAAGGACGTGCCGGCGCTGGAGAAGCTCACGGCCGACGGCACCCGATGACCGCGCTCACCATCGCCGTGAACCATACTTGGGCGGCCGGACCGGGGCGATTCGACCACCGGCCGCACCGAGAAGCACAGGCCGTCAAGGTCGCACAGCAAGAAGGGCACGGCGTCGTGGCAAGGGCAAGGACAGGGGTACGCGCGCTCGGCGCGGTGCTCGCGGCGGTACTCGGAGCCACCCTCACCGCATGCAGCAGCACCGGCGGCAAGCGCGCCGAGGACGCCCGCAAGGCGCAGCAGGCCGCCGGGCGGGCCGCCGTCACCACCCCCCGGTGGACCTTCGCCATGGTCACCCACTCCGGGGACGGCGACACCTTCTGGGACATCGTGCAGAGCGGGGCCAAGCAGGCCGCCGCCAAGGACAACATCGACTTCCTGTACGCGCACAGCGACGAGGGACAGCAGCAGGCGCAGCTCGTCCAGTCGTACATCGACAAGGACGTCGACGGCCTGATCGTCACGCTCGCCAAGCCCGATGCGATGAAGTCCGTCGTCAGCAAGGCCGTCGCCGCAGGCATCCCGGTGATCACCGTGAACTCCGGGTCCGCCGAGTCGAAGGAGCTGGGCGCCCTCACCCATGTCGGCCAGGACGAGACGATCGCCGGCGAGGCCGTCGGCGACGAGCTTGACCGGCGCGGGAAGAAAAAGGCCCTGTGCGTGCTGCACGAGCAGGGCAACGTCGGCCATGAGCAGCGCTGCGCCGGAGCGGAGAAGGCCTTCGACGGCGATATGCAGAGCCTGTACGTCGAGGGGACGAACATGCCCGACGTACGGGCGGCCATCGAGGCCAAGCTGCAGTCCGACCGCTCGATCGACGCCGTCGTGACCCTGGGCGCGCCGTTCGCGGACGCCGCCGTCCAGGCCAAGCAGAGCGCGGGCAGCAAGGCCGAGATCGACACCTTTGACCTCAATGAGAAAGTCGCCACAGCCCTCCAGGCCGGATCGCTCGGCTTCGCCGTCGACCAGCAGCCCCATCTCCAGGGCTATCAGGCCGTGGATCTGCTGTGGCTCTACAAGTACAACGCCGAGGTGCTCGGCGGCGGACGTCCGGTGCTGACCGGGCCGCAGATCGTCACCCGCGACGACGCCGCCGAGCTGCGTGACTACACGGAGCGGGGAACCCGATGAGCGCGACCGCACCACCTGCCGCCACACCGCAGAAGACCGCGGACGAGCGGCTGCTGCACACCTCACCGCTGCGCAAGCTGCTCGGCCGCCCGGAACTGGGCTCGGTCGTCGGCGCCGTCGCGGTCTTCATCTTCTTCTCGGTCGTCGCAGATTCGTTTCTGCAGACCTCCAGCTTCTCCACCGTGCTGTACGCGGCCTCCACGCTCGGCATCATGGCCGTGCCGGTCGCGCTGCTGATGATCGGCGGGGAGTTCGACCTGTCGGCGGGCGTCCTGGTCACCACCTCGGCGCTGGTCTCCTCGATGGTCAGCTACCAGCTGACCGCGAACGTATGGGTCGGGGTGCTGGTGTCGCTGCTGGTCACCCTGGCCGTCGGGGTCTTCAACGGGCTGCTGCTCACCCGCACCAAGCTGCCCAGCTTCATCATCACGCTCGGCACCTTCCTGATGCTGACCGGCCTCAATCTCGGCTTCACCAAGCTGATCAGCGGCACGGTCTCCACCAAGTCCATCGCCGACATGGACGGCTTTGAATCCGCGAAGTCGCTGTTCGCCTCCCAGCTCACCATCGGTGACATCAGCCTCAAAGTGACGATCCTGTGGTGGTTCGCCCTGGTGGCCCTGGCCACCTGGATTCTGCTGCGCACCCGCTTCGGAAACTGGATCTTCGCGGTCGGCGGCAACGCGCCCGCGGCGCGCGCGGTCGGCGTGCCGGTCGTCAAGACCAAGATCGGGCTGTATCTGGGCGTCGGCTTCTGCGCCTGGGTCTCCGGGCAGCATCTGCTGTTCTCGTTCGACGTCGTCCAGTCCGGCGAGGGCGTCGGCAACGAGCTGACGTACATCATCGCGGCCGTCATCGGCGGCTGTCTGATCACCGGCGGCTACGGGTCGGCGATCGGCTCCGCGGTCGGCGCGTTCATCTTCGGCATGACCAGCAAGGGGATCGTCTACGCGGAGTGGAACCCGGACTGGTTCAAGTTCTTCCTCGGGGCGATGCTCCTACTGGCCACCCTGCTGAACGCATGGGTCCGCAAGCGCGCGGAGGCGACGAAATGACGACGACGACCGCTGTCCCGGCCCCCCTCGTCGAGCTGACCGACGTCAGCAAGCACTACGGCAACATCCGCGCCCTCGAAGGCGTCTCCCTGCGGGTCGACGCCGGGCAGATCACCTGCGTGCTGGGCGACAACGGCGCGGGCAAGTCCACCCTCATCAAGATCATCGCGGGTCTGCACCAGCATGACGCGGGCGCCTTCCGCATCGAGGGCGAGGACACCCGCCTCGCCAACCCGCGCGAGGCGCTGGACCGGGGCATCGCCACCGTCTACCAGGACCTCGCCGTCGTCCCCCTGATGCCCGTCTGGCGGAACTTCTTCCTCGGCTCCGAGCCGACGAAGGGCGCGGGACCCTTCAAACGGCTCGACGTCGCCACGATGCGGGAGACCACGCGCGCGGAGCTGCTGCGGATGGGCATCGACCTCCGCGACGTCGACCAGCCCATCGGCACGCTCTCCGGCGGCGAACGCCAGTGCGTGGCGATCGCCCGCGCCGTCTACTTCGGCGCGAAGGTCCTCGTCCTCGACGAACCGACCGCCGCGCTCGGCGTCAAGCAGTCCGGTGTCGTCCTGAAGTACGTCGCGGCGGCGCGGGACGCGGGACTGGGCGTGGTGCTCATCACTCACAACCCGCACCACGCCTATCTGGTCGGCGACCGCTTCGTCCTGCTGAAGCGGGGCGCGATGACGGCGAGCCACACGAAGGACTCGGTGAGCCTGGATGAGCTGACGCGGCAGATGGCGGGCGGGAGCGAGCTGGACGACCTGCGGCACGAGCTGGAGCGGCAGGGGTGACAACCGGGGCTGAAGCCCCGGACCGAATCCCGTTTCCCGGGGGCTCCGCCCCCGGACCCCCGCTCCTCAAACGCCGGAGGGGCTGGAATTTGGCTGCGCCAATTCAGCCCGTCCGGCGATTGAGGACACGGCCGAAGGCCGTACGGGGGGTCCGGGGGCCTGCCCCCAGTTTCGGGAACGGCCCGCCGCAGGCGGACCCGCCCCCCGCCCGCTCCCGATGGCAGAATCGGTTCCTGACCGCCGTCCGCCCCCAACCCCCCAGGGGACATGAGTACGTACCGCGACTTCGCGAACCGAGGCTCCGCCCGCGCCACCGTCCTGCGGACCGTGGGGACACGCGAGCGCCGCTCGCATCTGTCCGCGCCGCGGGTGCCGACCGTCGGGATCGACATCGGCGGCACCAAGGTGATGGCGGGCGTCGTCGACGCCGACGGGGTGATCCTGGAGAAGGTCCGCACGGAGACGCCGGACAAGTCCAAGAGCCCCAAGGTCGTCGAGGACGTCATCTGCGAGCTGGTGCTCGACCTCTCCGACCGCCATGACGTGCACGCCGTGGGCATCGGCGCGGCCGGCTGGGTCGACGCAGACCGCTCCAGCGTGCTCTTCGCCCCCCATCTCGCCTGGCGCAACGAGCCCCTTCGGGACGCGCTCTCCGGCCGCCTCGCCGTCCCCGTGCTGGTGGACAACGACGCGAACGCGGCCGCCTGGGCGGAGTGGCGCTTCGGCGCGGGCCGCGGCGAGGACCACCTCGTCATGATCACGCTCGGCACGGGCATCGGCGGCGCGATCCTGGAGGACGGCCGGGTCAAGCGCGGCAAGTACGGGGTGGCCGGCGAGTTCGGCCATATGCAGGTGGTGCCCGGCGGTCATCGCTGCCCCTGCGGCAACCGCGGCTGCTGGGAGCAGTACAGCTCGGGCAACGCCCTGGTGCGCGAGGCCCGTGAGCTGGCCGCCGCGGACTCCCCGGTCGCGTACAACATCATCGAACGGGTCAAGGGGAACATCCCGGACATCACCGGCCCGCTGATCACCGAGCTGGCCCGGGAAGGCGACGCCATGTGCGTCGAGCTTCTGGAGGACATAGGGCAGTGGCTCGGCGTGGGCATCGCCAACCTCGCCGCCGCCCTCGACCCCTCCTGCTTTGTCATCGGCGGCGGAGTCAGCGCCGCCGACGACCTCCTCATCGGTCCCGCACGCGACGCCTTCCGCCGCCATCTCACCGGCCGCGGCTACCGCCCCGAGGCCCGTATCGCCAAGGCCCAGCTCGGCCCCGAAGCCGGTATGGTCGGCGCCGCGGACCTCGCCAGGCTGGTGGCGCGCCGCTTCCGCCGGGCCACCCGGCGCCGGGTGGAGCGCCATGAGCGGTACGAGCGCTATGCGCAGGCGCTCCGCAACCCGAGCACTGCCCGCCCCACCCAGGAACCGTAGCCATGACCCTGCCCCACCAGCCGCCGTCCGCGCCCCCGCCCGCCCGGCGCCCGGAGTCCGGCCAGATTCCGGAGCCCGAGACCCGTCGCCGCATGGTCCTGCGCCGTCTGCTGACGCTCGTCATCATTTTGCTGCTGATCGGCGTCCCGGCCGGCTATCTCGTGGTCTCCGCCCAGCAGAGCCGGGCCAGCGGCCGTGACAAGGAGGCCGAGTCCTCGGCCACCGGTCTGCGCGAAGTCTGGCCCTCGCTGATGAAGCGCCGCATCTTCGAGGTGCCGATCCCCTCCGGCTCCGCCCACGTCGCCTACTACGAGACCAGCAACTGGAAGACCAGCCGGCTGTATGTGCAGTTCCGTACGTCCCCCCAGGGGCTGGACGCCTTCCTGAAGGACGTCGGGACGAGCCGCGCGGAACTGGCCGACGGCGAGGTCGCCATCAGCGACCGCGACGCGGAGACCGTCGGCTGGGACTTCGACGTGCCCGGCCATGACTGGCGCGGGATCGTCCAAGAGCAGCAGGCCCCCCGGCCGACCAGGGACATCACGGTCGATCTGACCGAACCCGACCGCCCCTGGGTGTACGTGGTCTCCGCCACCAACCCCTGAATGCCCGGCCCCTGAACGGACCATGCCACGCAGTCATTACCGTGGGTCGGGTGAGTGAGACGCATACGCCCCCGCAGACCCTGCAGCACCGGTGGGACGGCCCGGACGACGCCCCCGTACTCGTCCTCGGGCCATCGCTCGCCACCACCTGGCATATGTGGGACCGGCAGATAGCCGAGCTGACCCGCCAGTGGCGGGTGCTGCGCTTCGATCTGCCCGGCCACGGCGGAGCGCCCGCGCACCCCGCCGCCTCCATCACAGACCTCGCGGACCGGCTGCTCGCCACGCTCGACGAACTGGGCGTCCAGCGCTTCGGCTACGCGGGCTGCGCGGTGGGCGGCGCGGTCGGCATCGAGCTGGCGCTGCGCCGCCCCGACCGGATTGCCGCGCTGGCGCTGGTCGCCGCCTCCCCGCGCTTCGGCACCGCCGACGAGTTCCGCCAGCGCGGGGTGGTCGTCCGCACCAACGGCCTTGACCCGATCGCCCGCAGCGCGCCCGAGCGCTGGTTCACCCACTCCTTCGCCGCTTCTCAGCCCGCGATCGTGGAGTGGGCGGTGCAGATGGTCCGCACCACCGATCCGGGCTGCTATGTCGCCGCCTGCGAGGCGCTCGCCGCCTTTGACGTCACCGCGGAACTCGGCCGGATCGCCGTGCCCGCCCTGGTGGTCGTCGGCTCCGAGGACCAGATCACCGGGCCCGCCGAGGCCCGCACACTGGTCGCGGGCATCCCCGACGCCCGGCTCGCCCTGGTGCCCGGGGCCTCTCATCTGGCCCCCGTCGAGCAGCCCGCGGCCGTCACGGAGCTGCTCGTCCACCACTTCGCGACCGCCTGGCAGTCCGCCCCCGCGGGCGTGGACGCGCCCCCCGGGCCCGTACACCACGCCCCTCCGCCCGAGCCCCCCGGGCCCGTGTCCGCGGCGCCTGCCGCGCCCGCCGCGCCCGCGGTCCCGGCGGCCGAGCCCGGACCGGCCGGGACCGCCGCCGGCGTGACCGGGCCGATGCGCCCCGATCCGTACGAGGCGGGGATGCGGGTACGCCGCGAAGTGCTGGGCGACGCCCATGTGGACCGGGCGACGGCGGCCGCCGACGACTTCACCCGTGACTTCCAGGACCTGGTCACCCGCTACGCCTGGGGCGAGATCTGGACCCGTGACGGCCTGGACCTGCGCACCCGGAGCTGTGTCACCCTCACCGCGCTCGTCGCGGGCGGCCACCTCGACGAGCTGGCCTTCCACACCCGCGCCGCCCTGCGCAACGGGCTGAGCCCCGCCGAGATCCGCGAGGTGCTGCTGCACGCGGCCGTCTACTGCGGGGTCCCCGCGGCCAATGCGGCGTTCCGTGTCGCACAGGCGGTCATCCGGGAGGAGACGGGCCCCCGTCCATAGCAGGATGGGGGCATGAGGCTCACCAAGAAGAGGCACGCCTGCATCCGGCTGGAGAAGGACGGGCAGACGCTCGTCATCGACCCCGGCGCCTTCACCGAGGAGGACGCGGCGCTCGGCGCGGACGTCATCCTCGTCACGCACGAGCACATCGACCACTTCAACGAGCAGCGGCTGCGCACCGCCCTGGAGGCCAATCCGGCCGCGGCCCTGTGGACCCTGCGCAGCGTCGCCGGCCAGATGGCGGGGGCCTTCCCCGGCAGGGTCCACACGGTCGGCCACGGCGACCGCTTCACCGCCGCCGGATTCGATGTGCAGGTCCATGGCGAGCTGCACGCCGTGATCCACCCGGACATTCCGAGGATCACCAATGTCGGCTATCTCGTGGACGGTTCCGTCTTCCATCCCGGCGATGCGCTGACCGTCCCCGAGCACCCGGTCGACACGCTGATGCTGCCCGTGCACGCGCCCTGGAACAAGATCTCCGAAGTGATCGACTATGTCCGCGAGGTGAAGCCGCGGCGCGCCGTCGACATCCATGACGCCCTGCTCACCGATCTCGCGCGGCCGATCTACGACAGCCAGATCGGCGCGCTCGGCGGTGCGGAGCACGGCCGGCTGACGCCGGGCGAGAGCACGGACCTGTGACGACAGGCCCCCGCTGAGGGACTGTCGTCCGGATCGGGAGCGCAGCCCGCCGGTGACTGTCGGACCCCGCCGTTAGGGTGGGGTCCATGCGCATCGCCACCTGGAACGTCAACTCGATCACCGCTCGGCTGCCCCGGCTGCTGGCCTGGCTGGAGAGCAGCGGCACCGATGTGCTGTGCATCCAGGAGACCAAGTGCACCGCCGAGCAGTTCCCCGCCGACGAGCTGCGCGAGCTCGGCTATGAATCGGCCGTCCACGCCGACGGCCGGTGGAACGGGGTGGCGCTGGTCTCCCGCGTCGGTCTTTCGGACGTCGTCATGGGCCTCCCCGGCGGTCCGGCGTACGAGGGGGTGCAGGAGCCCCGCGCGATCTCCGCGAGCTGCGGCCCGGTCCGCCTCTGGTCGGTCTATGTGCCCAACGGCCGGGAGGTCGCCCATGACCACTACACCTACAAGCTGCGCTGGCTGGAGGCGCTGAGGTCGGCCGTCGCGCAGGACGCGGCGGCAGAGCGGCCGTTCGCCGTGCTGGGGGACTTCAATATCGCGCCCGCCGACGAGGACGTATGGGACATCGCCGCCTTCGAGGGCTCCACCCATGTCACCGCCGCCGAGCGGGGAGCGCTTGAGTCCCTCCGCTCCGCCGGGCTCTCGGATGTGGTGCCCCGCCCCCTCAAGTACGACCACCCGTTCACGTACTGGGACTACCGCCAGCTGTGCTTCCCCAAGAACCGCGGCATGCGCATCGACCTGGTGTATGGGAACGGCCCGTTCGCGGGGGCCGTCAAGGACAGCTATGTGGACCGGGAGGAGCGCAAGGGCAAGGGCGCGTCGGACCATGCGCCCGTGGTCGTCGATCTCGACGTCTGACGGTTGCCGACGCGCGCCTGGTGGTGCGCGCGGCTGCCGGGATGCGAGGGTGAGTGGTATGAACATCCCTTTCTTGGACAGCTGGCTCAAGCGTCTCGGCGGTGACCAGGAAGACGGGACTTCGGCCGCGTCTCCCCGCGTGGACGACCCCGCGCATGCGGCGGCCGTGGCCGAACTGCTCGCGGAGTGCGAGCTGCTGCGTGTCCGGGCGGGGGAGGCCGGGCTCGCCCTGGACGACTCGCCGGACTCACTGGCCGCCCTCGACCAGCTCCCGCCACGCTGGCGCGAGGACCCCGAGGAGCTGCCCTGGCTGGGCAATGACGCGGGCCTCTACCTCGGCACGGTGATCGTCCGTACGGTGCCCGGCGCGCACTGGCACATCCGCCCCGGCGGGCACCCCGTGGTGGAGCTGGCCTCCGGCCGCGCCGTCAATGTGGTCGAGGCGGGGCTCGACTGGGCGATGGCGGGCGCGCCGGAGCTGTCTCTGGTCTATGCCGAGGCGGCCGAGGCGTAGAGCGGGACTGTCCGCCGGGCGGGCCAGGATTAATACGGCTTATGCCCCCTTTATGCGTGTCCTGAGCGAAGTCCCTTTTCGGGGCGGATAGTTTGCGGAGGACAGCTCGCCCGGACCCCCGGCGGCAGCCGATGATCACTCCTTGCGCAGCGGAACCGACAGATACGACGGATCGGTTGCGGACGAGGAGAAGGTCAGCTGTGCGCCGGATGGGTTGTGCTCGATATAGAGGGGATCGACCGTGTCGACGACCAGGGCGAGCCGGTGGCCCGCCGGCACGTCGTACGCGGTGGAGAACAGCTCCAGATCCACGCTGAACGGCGTGCCCGGTGTCCTGCCGTGGAAGGTGTACGGCGCGTTGCTGATGAGCTTGCCGATGCCGAGGGGGCCCACATCGTACAGATAGGCGACGAGCGTCCCGCTCCCCTTGGTGCTGGTGACCGTGGTGTGCAGCTTCGCCGTGCCGCGCAGCCGCTGCTCGGAGCCGTACCGCTCGGACTGCCAGACGGCGGCGAAGGAGCGCGGGAGGAAGGGGACCACGGCCATCGGCGGAAGCTTCAGGAACTGGTCGAGGGTGTTGGACAGCATCACCGTCCCGCCGTTCGCCCCTGAGTCGACGTTCGCGTAGATCCTCTTGCGGCCGTCCAGTGCGATCTTCCGCTCGGTCGCGCCGACCGACTTCCAGTCCGGGTATCCCTCGTAGCCGCCGCCGGTGCGGGAGACGAGCTGGACGGGCTGTTCCCGGTCGATGCCGTTGTCGACGCCCTTGAGATAGCGGTCGAACCAGCGGTGGGCGCTGCTCCATACGTCGTTGGGCAGCCCGAGCAGCCCCGGCGCCTCGGCGGTGGCATGGTCGCCGGGGCGGAACTCCAGCCGTTTGGGGCCGGTCAGCTTCTCGTAGAAGGACGCGTACTGGTTGGGCGGGAAGACCGTGTCGCCCCAGGCGTTGCCGAGCATCACGGCCGCGCCGTTGTCGTTGATCCGGTCGAGATAGGCGGCGGGGGAGCGCTTCCAGCCCCAGTCGGTCATCTGCTGTTCCCTGGCCAGGTTGGAGCCGAGGAAGTCCTTGAGAATCCGCTGCATTTCCTCGCTGGGCCGGCCGGTGAGATAGCCGGCCCCGCCGAGCAGCCCGGCGGCCTGGCGATGCTGGGTGCGGCCGCTGTAGATGGAGCCGATGAGATCGGCCCAGCCGCTCAGCGCCACCACGGCCTTGATGCGCTTGTCATGCGCGGCGGCCAGCAGGCTGATGCCGGCGCCGTAGGAGACCCCGGCCACTCCGATGCGCTGGGGGTCGGCCGGGGTGTTGGCCAGCGTCCAGTCGATGACCCGGGAGGCGTCGGCGACATCCGGGGGGCCGGCGACCTCGATGCGGCCGCCTGACTGCCAGAAGCCGCGGGTGTTGTAACTCACCACCACATAGCCGGAGTCGGCGAGCTTGCGGGCCTGGGCGAGATACTCGATCTGCGGCATGGCCCAGCTCGTCGGCAGCACGATCGCCGGATAGCGGCGGTGGCCGTCCGAGTCGGCGGGGACGACGGCATTGGCCTTGAGGACTGTGCCGCCGTCGCCCTCGATGTCGGCGAACCGCACGCCCGTCGCCCCTGATGTGCCGTAGGCGTCCATGCCGCGGACATCCGCTGAGGCGGTCGCGGCGGGGGAGGCAGGCGCGCTGACCACGGCCGGTCCCGCGAGAAGTGCCGCGGAAACCGTGCCGATCGCGGCCGTACGCAGAGCGGTGCGCGTCAGTGCCACGGGTCACTCCTCACTCGTGTCAGCAAAGTGACCCGAAGGTAACCGCGATGACTTACCCGTGGTAACCAGTCGGTATGTTACGTAAGAGTAACAATCATGGGTGCGGCCGCCGGCGTCCCGTCAGCGCAGAGCGCTCTTCGTCTGCCACTCCTCCCAGCTCAGATTCCACTCGCCATAGCCGTTGTTGAGCGCCTGAGTGCCCTTGGCGTCGTCGCCCGTGACCTCGAAGGGGTCGCCGATCTGAACGTTGTCGTAGACCCACTTGGCGTCGGCGTCGCTCATCCCGATGCAGCCGGAGCTCTTGTTCGCATTGCCGAAGTAGGCCGCGTTCCACGGGGCGGCGTGTGCATACATTCCGGACCAGGTCAGCCGCATCGAGTAGTCGACCATCTTGTCGTAGGCATTGCCGAGGCCGACCGTCTCGGAGCGCATATTGATCGTGCCCTCCTTCGACATCAGCACCGTCTTGCCGCGCCAGGAGGCCTTCTCGCCGCCCGGAGTGCCCGCCGACATCGGCACGTCCTTGACCTCCGCGCCGTCGCGCAGCAGCTTCAGCCGGTGGCCGTCCAGATCGATCTTGACGATCTGGTTCTTCCCGATGGTGAACGTCGTGGTGTAGTCACGGACGAACCAGCCGCCTTCCGCGCCCGAGTCGACGCCGTTGAGATCGGCGTTCAGCGTCACCTCGGTGCCCGGCTGCCAGTACTTCTCGGGACGCCAGTCCACCCGGTCCTTGCCGGACCAGTCCTGCATCCAGCCCCACGACCCCTTGGTGTCGTTCGAGGTGGTGACCTTCAGCTGCTTCTCCACCGCGGCCTTGTTCTTCACCGGGTGGTCGAAGACGATCGACAGCGGCTGCCCGATGCCCACCGTCGTGTTCTTGCCGGGGGCCAGGGTCAGCTTGTTGACCTTCTCCGGCTCCGCGGTGGCGAATTCCGCGCTCGCGCTTCCGCCGTCCGCGTCCTTCGCCCGCACCGAGTACGCGGTGCCGGGCGCCGCACCGCGCTGAGACGTCCAGCTTCTGCCGTCCGCCGCTATCTTCCCCGCGAGCTGCGCGCCCTTGGAGTCGGTGACCGTGACCTCCGCGAGCCTGCCCTCGCCCAGCGTCACCTTCACCGGCTCGCCCGCCTTGGCCTGCTTGCCCGTCAGATTGACCGAGATCTCCGTCCGCTTCTTGCCGCCGGCGTTCGCCGCGCTGCCCGTGTCGGCGGAGGCGCCGCCGGAACACGCGGTCAGCGCCGCGGCCAGGGTCGCCGCCGAAGCGGCGAGAGCGGCGCGCGCGGCGCGGCCCGTACGGGCAGGGCGGCCGGGGCGGCGGCCACGGCGGGGGAGCGGGCGTATGCGGCTGAGGCTCAACGGTCTACCTCCGATGGGATCTCGTTCTGAGATGAAGAGTCCTCATCGCAATGACTGGTTGCAGTACATGTGCGATTTCCCGGAAACTCCGGTGTGACAAGAAACGCAGAGGTTGAAGGACTTTGGCCCCCCTCGGCAGGGGCGGAAGTCCCGTCAGCCGCCCCGGCGCGGCCGGGCGCCGCCCAGCGCCCTGGCGCGCAAGGCGGCGTTTCGAGACAACGGCGCGCGGCCGCAATCCAGCCGAACTCCCCATGGCGACCCGGCCGAACGCGCCGGTGACACTCCCCGGGGCGCGCGAAATGCGCCAGCGGGCAACAGAAGGCCGTGCGTCCGGACTTGCCCGCCCGCGGCGTTGCGGCCAACGTGGTGGTGGCGTATGACCGTGCCGGCGATCGGAGAAGCCGTGGCCCCCTTCCCCCTGCCTTACTCACTCCACGGTTCCGGCCCGCACAAAGTCATCGCCGTGCACGGCTGGCTCGCCGACCGCGCCGACTACGCCGCCACCCTGCCCGACCTCGACCGGGAGAGCTTCACCTACGTCTTCGTCGATCTGCGCGGATACGGCGAGGCGCGGGCCACCGCCGGTCAGTACAGCACCGCGGAAGGCGCGGCCGATCTCGTCGCGCTCGCCGACGGACTGGGCTGGCGGACCTTCTCGCTCATCGGCCACTCCATGGGCGCGTCGGTCGCCCAGCGGGTCCTCGCGGTGTCGCCGGAGCGGGTCCGACGCCTCGTCGGGGTCTCGCCCGTGCCGGCGTGCGGGCTGAAGATGCCGCCCGGCCAGTGGGAGCTGTTCGCCTCGGCCGCGGAGAAGCCGGAGAACCGGCGGATCATCATCGACCGCACCACCGGCTCCTGCCGCCCCGCCGCCTGGCTGGACCGGATGGTCTACCGCTCGCAGACCCGCACCGACCCCAAGGCGTTCCGCGCCTGGCTCGACTCCTGGTCCGGTGAGGACTTCCGGACGAAAGTGGAGGGAGTCCGAACGCCCGCGCTTGCCGTGACCGGTGCGCTCGACCCGGCGATCACCGCGGACCTCATGCGGCAGACCTGGATGCGCTGCTACCCGGAGGCGGAGCTGGCGGAGCTCGGCTGCGCGGGGCACTACGCCATGGACGAGACGCCGCTGCAACTCGTCCGCACGGTCGAGGACTTCCTGCGCGCGGACGGCTGAGGCGCACCCGGCGGCGTGATGATGTCATCTGGACCTCCCGGGTCTCCCGAGCCTGCGGGTTCTCCCGAGCCTGTCGAGCCTGTCGGGTCTCCCGGTCCTCCTGGTTCTCCTGGTTCTCCCGACGTCTTCGACCCGCGGATCTACGGGCGCGGGCTGCCGCATGAGACCTTCGCATGGCTGCGCGCACACCGGCCCGTGTGCTGGCAGGAGGAGTACGAGGTGCTCGGCTGGCCGTCCGGACCCGGCTTCTGGGCGGTGACCCGCCATGCCGACGTGGTGCGGGTGCTCAGGGACTCCGCCGCCTTCTCCTCGTACCTCGGCGCCACCCAGATCCGCGATCCCGACCCCGCCGATCTGCCCTTCATCCGCCGCATGATGCTCAATCAGGATCCCCCGGCCCACGGCCGGCTGCGCCGGCTGGTCAGCCGTGCCTTCACACCGGGGCGGACCGGCCGCTTCGAGGCGGCGGCACGCGAACGCGCCAGGACGCTGCTCGCCGCGGCGCGGGACGCGGGGCCCGTCGTCGATCTGGTCAAGACCGTCACCGACGACTACGCCCTGCTCAACCTCGCCGACCTCCTCGGCGTCCCCGAGAGCGACCGCGGGGCGCTGCTCGACTGGACCGAACGGGTCATCGCCTACCAGGACCCCGAGTCCCCGCCCGTCGTGGACGCCGACGGCAGACCCGTCAATCCGCGCTCGCCCGCCATGCTGGAGGAGATGTTCGCCTACGCCAGGCAGCTCGCCGCGCACAAGCGGACCGCACCCGGCGACGATCTGATGACCGTGCTCGCCCAGTCGGAGCTGTCGGACGGGGAGCTGGAGATGTTCTTCTTCCTGCTCACCGTCGCCGGGAACGACACCGTCCGCAGCGCCGCGCCCGGCGGCTTCCTGGTGCTCGCCGGCCGGCCGGACGAACAGCGCGGACTGCGCGCCGGCCGGGTGAGCCCGCAGAGCGCCGTCGAAGAGCTGCTGCGCTGGCATCCGCCCGTGCTGTCCTTCCGCAGGACCGCCGCGTACGACACCGAGCTGGCCGGGCAGCCGATCCGCGCGGGCGACAAGGTCGTCGTCTTCCACGCCTCCGCCAACTACGACGACGCCGTCTTCACCGACCCGCTCCGGCTGGACCTGGCCCGCACCCCCAACCCCCATGTCTCCTTCGGAGACGGGCCCCATGTGTGTCTGGGCGCGCACTTCGCCCGGCTCCAGCTGCGGGTCCTCCACGAGGAGGCGATCCGCGCGCTGCCCTCCTCGCACCCGCGGACACCCCGCCGCGCCGTCTCGTCTCCAACTTCATCAACGGCCTCACATCGCTGCCGCTGGCTCTGGGCGCGGGGTGAGCGCCTCTCTCGTCACAGCCGACGCGCGCGCTTACGCCAGCCGCGACCACGCCGAGGTGCGCGTCCGCTTACTCCGTACGGCGGGTATGGCGAGAAGATCGTCATATAACCGGGTAAGGACCTGTTTCTCCAGAGAAAGGGTCCTTGGTGCGCACTCGAAGAACCGCTCTCGCCGTCGCCGGCGGCGCCGTCCTGCTGGCCGTCGCAGCCTTGCCCGCCGCCGCCCTGCCCGCGGTGGCCCCGCCCGAGCCGGGACCCTGGTCCTACCGGACCGCCGACCTGGCCGAGGACGACCGCTGGGCGGAGGAGCGTGAAGAAGGAACCGCCGCCGCCCCGGCCGAGGCGAGAGCCCTGCTCGCCAAGGTCCAGCGGTGTCGGCAGATCTCCAAGGGGAAATACCGCAAGGACGCGGGGGCGCGGGCGGACATCCCGGTGTGCGGGACGGACGGGGCGGTCTTCTGGAAGGCCGACATGGACATCGACTGCGACGGGGTGCCCACGGCGAAGTGCAACAGCCGGACGGACCCGTGGTTCCACGCCACGACGGCCTTCCGGCAGTCCGACGGCCGCCATCTGAACGCCGAGAAGCTGCCGTTCATCGTGGTGCCCGCGCCCAGCCGCATCTGGGACTACCGCGCGCACGGCATCCGGGGCGGGTCGGCCGCGGCGGTGATCTACCGGGACCGCGTCCAGTACGCGGTGGTGGGGGACACCGGGCCGACCACCGTCATCGGCGAGGCGTCCTACGCCGCGGCCAAGGCGCTGGGGATCGACCCGGACCCCCGGGGCGGGGGAGTGCCGTCCGGAGTGACGTACATCGTCTTCAAGAACACACGGGTTTCCCCGATCGAGGACCGGGCGGAGGCGGCGCGGGTGGGGGCGGCGATGGCGGCGGGATTCCTGGCGGACGAGTGACGCCGCCGCGGCGTGCGGGGGCTTCGCCCTGTGCGGTTCTTCGCTCCGTGCGGCCCTTCGCTCCGTGCCCCGGGGTTTCCCGGGCGGGTCCGCCCTCGTTGGGGGCACGTTCCCCTCCGGCCCGGGCGGCTTCGGTCACCCGGCCCCAGTGCACCGGACAGGTGCTGGGTACGCGGGGTCTCCGGCGCCTGCCCGGGCCATGGGCATCCCGCACGTGACCGGGGGTCACAGGGCTGTGAGGATCCTCGGGCCGGAGGCGGTGACGGCGACGGTGTGCTCCGCGTGGGCCGCGCGCGTCCCGTCTGCCGTGCGGACCGTCCAGCCGTCCCCCGCCGTACGGCATCCGTCGCCCCCGCCCGCGATGAGCATCGGCTCGATGGCCAGCACCATGCCGTGGCGCAACGGCATGCCCCGACCCGCGCGCCCCTCGTTCGGCACCGCCGGGTCCTCGTGCATCCGCCGTCCCACCCCGTGGCCGCCCATCCCCGCCGGGATGCCATAGCCGGCTCGCCGGCACACCTGCCCGACCGCATGGGCGATGTCCCCCACGCGGTTGCCGACGACCGCCGCCGCCATGCCCGCGGCCAGCGCCTCCTCGGCGGTCCTGATCAGCCGTTCGTCCTCCGGGCGGCCCCGCCCCACGGTGAAGCTGACCGCCGCGTCGCCGGCCCAGCCGTCCAGCACCGCCCCGCAGTCCACGCTCACCAGGTCGCCGTCGCGCAGCCGGTATCCGCCGGGGACGCCGTGCACGATCGCGTCGTTCACCGATGTGCACACGACGGCGGGGAAGGGCGTCGGCGCCCAGCCAGGGTGATATCCGAGGAACGGCGACTCCGCCCCGGCCTCGGCCAGCACCCGCCGCGCCGCCCGGTCCAGCTCCCGCAGGCCGACCCCCGGCGCGGCGGCCTCCCGCGCCGCGGCCAGCGCCCGCGCCACTGTCCGGCCCGCTTCCCGCATCGCCTCGATCGACGCATCGCTCTTCAGCTCCACCACGTCCACGCCTCCACCGATGAGATCACCGTTATTCAAATACCGGGATAAGAATACCGTGATTAGAATCGGGTCATGGTGCGCACCCCACTCACCCCCGAAGAACGCGAACGCGGCGAGCGGCTCGGGCGGCTGCTGCGCGAGGCCCGTGAGGCGAGCGGTGGCCGGAGCATGGCCGAGGTCGCCGCGGCGGCGGGGATCTCCGCCGAGACTCTGCGCAAGATCGAGACCGGCAGGGCGCCGACACCGGCGTTCTTCACGGTGGCGGCGCTTGCGTCGGCGCTGGGGTTGTCCATGGACGACTTGGCCGCCCGATGCGTGCTTGCGCCTGCCGGCTAGGGGTGGGGGTCCGCCCGGACGGGCTCTTTTGAGCCTCGCCGGCGATTGAGGCGCGGGGGGCAGAAATCCAGCCTCTCCGGCGTTTGAGGAGCGGGGGTCCGGGGGCGGAGCCCCCGGTTAAGGAGCCCGTCCTCTCCGCGCCGCGCCGCCGTCCGTAGGCGTCTGGGAGCCCATCCGAAAACGCCGCGTAGCCGTCCTGTAACACGGATGCGGTCCAATGCCTGCGGTTCCAACGAGGGCAGGGACGGCGATGACAGAACATCAACTCCCGCTGGAAACGCAGGTTTTCGCGCGGTACCTCAGTGAGCTGACGGCGCTGCTCGACGAGTCCGCCGGCTGGTGCGGCGTCTTCTGGCAGCGCGATCCCGGCGGCATGCGGGCCTGTCTCGACGGCGTCGAGGTTCCGCCGTGGGATGTGGTGGAGGCCCTGCTGCACGACCTCGCGGGGGTCAGGGGCGCGGAGGCCGCAGAGCTCGCGTCCGTACGTGCGCGGGAGCTGCACTCCGCGGCGGCCGCGGCGTACGACCGGCTGCCAGGGGGCCGCGAGGCGCTGGTGGAGCGGCTGGAGCTGATGCTCCGTGAACAGACGTATGCCGCGGACCGTGCGGAGGAGCTGCTGCGCCGGATGGGCGCGGAGCCGGACGGCGGGCCTGAGGCCGAACGGCTCGCGACGGACCTGGCCTGGGCGCGTGACGACCATGCACGGGCCACCGCCCGAGTCGCGGAGTTCCGCGGCCGCCTCGCCGCCCACCGGGATGAGGCGGGCCCCACGGCCGCCACAGCCCCGACGCTGGGCGCGCCCGCGCCGTCCGCGCCCGCGCCGTCCGCGCCCGAGCCCTCTGCGCACCAATCCTCCGACTGGTTCCGCCCCGCACGGCCCGACCCGGAGGCTCAGCGCGAGCCGGAGGCCAAACCGCATCCCCAGCCCCAGCCTCAGCTTCAGCCGGACTCCGGGCCTCGCGCCGAGCCCGCACGCTCCCGCAAGCCGCGGCGGCCTCGCGGAGCCAGGTACGCCGGGATGGAGGCGGAGGCGGCGGATGACGCGTCGCCGGAGGGGGCCGCCGCCGTGCCCGTGCTGCCGGCCGCTCCGTCCGCGACCCCGCGCGGCGCACGCTTCGGCGGCTCCCCGGCCGACGCTCCCGCGCCCGCCGCGCCACCCGTCCCCGACGCCGCCCGGCACGCCGCCCGGGAGACCGTCGCCGCCCTCGGGCGGCTCCGCGCGGAGGGCCGCAGCGGCGAAGCGCACGTCGTTCTCTGCGAGGCCGCCGCCCGCCCCGCCGACTGGCTCCCCGTGTTCGCCGCGGAGCTGTGCCGCGCGGGCCTCTCCGCCGACTGGGCGACCCTTCTGTGGGAGGCCGCCTCGCAGCCCGCCCCGCGGCTCGCGGCGGCCGCCTCGGCCCTGGCCGCGGCCGGCCGGGCCGACGACAGCCGTCAGCTCCTGCGCCAGGGCGTCGCGCGCCCGGCGGCCGACATCGCCGCCGCGGCGCTGGCGCTGGAAGACGAGGGCGGCGGGCCCGAGGCCCATGCGCTGCTCACCGCGTTCGCTCGGAGCCGTACGCCCGAGGAGACCGCGAGCATCGCCGAGACCGCTCCGCGGCGGCTGGTGCCGCGTCTGCTCGACGCCGCCCGCGCGGTCTCCGCGGCACGCGAGCGCGATCTGGTGCACGCGCTGCGCGTGGCGGGCCATCTCGCCTGAAGGCCGCCGGCCCGCCGGACAGTCAGGCCACAGCCCATCAGTGCGTCCGGCCCGCTGACGGACTCCGCCCATCCATGCTCACCCCTGACCGATCCGCGTCGAAACATGATCGACTCGGCGGGTTAACGACGATGGTCTTGCCCCGCTGTGTGACGGGGCTTACGTTCTCCTCCTACGCACTGTCTACGTGCGTAGAGGCTCTCTGACGCGCCGTCGAAGGAGCGACCCATGGCCCAAGTCGTACGCGCCGCGCTCGTCCAGGCCACCTGGACCGGCGACACCGAATCCATGATCGCCAAGCATGAGGAACACGCCCGCGAGGCGGCCCGGCAGGGCGCCAAGGTCATCGGCTTCCAAGAGGTCTTCAACGCACCGTACTTCTGCCAGGTCCAGGATCCGGAGCACTACCGCTGGGCCGAGCCGGTCCCCGACGGCCCTACCGTACGCCGGATGCAGGCGCTCGCCCGCGAGACAGGCATGGTGATCGTCGTCCCGGTCTTCGAGATCGAGGGCGCCGGCTTCTACTACAACACCGCGGCCGTCATTGACGCTGACGGCTCCTACCTCGGCAAATACCGCAAGCACCATATCCCGCAGGTGAAGGGCTTCTGGGAGAAGTTCTACTTCCGGCCCGGCAACGCCGGATGGCCTGTGTTCGACACCGCCGTCGGCAAGGTCGGCGTCTACATCTGCTACGACCGCCATTTCCCGGAGGGCTGGCGGCAGCTCGGTCTGGCCGGCGCCCAGCTGGTCTACAACCCCTCCGCCACCTCCCGCGGTCTGTCCGCCTATCTCTGGCAGCTCGAACAGCCCGCGGCCGCCGTCGCCAACGAGTACTTCATCGCCGCCATCAACCGCGTCGGCCAGGAGGAGTACGGCGACAACGACTTCTACGGCACCAGCTACTTCGTCGATCCGCGCGGCCAGTTCGTCGGCGAGGTAGCCAGCGACAAGGAGGAGGAACTGGTCGTCAGGGACCTCGACTTCGACCTCATCGACGAAGTGCGACAGCAGTGGGCGTTCTACCGGGACCGCAGGCCCGACGCATACGAGGGGCTGGTGCGGCCGTGAGCGACCTCTACGAGCGCCACCGCGCCGTCATCCCCGACTGGATCGCCCTCTTCTACGAGCGCCCCATCGAACTCACCCACGGCGAGGGCCGCCATGTCTGGGACGCCGACGGCAACCGCTATCTCGACTTCTTCGGCGGCATCCTCACCACCATGACCGCCCACGCCCTGCCGGAAGTCACCAAGGCGGTCAGCGAACAGGCCGGGCGGCTCATCCACTCCTCCACCCTCTACCTCAACCGCCTCATGGTGGAGCTCGCCGAGCGCATCGCGTCCCTCTCCGGCATCCCCGACGCCCGGGTCTTCTTCACCACCTCCGGCACCGAGGCCAATGACACGGCGCTGCTGCTCGCCACCGCCTACCGCGGCTCCAACCAGATCCTGGCGATGCGCAACAGCTACCACGGCCGCTCCTTCTCCACGGTCTCCGTCACCGGAAACCGCTCCTGGTCCACCACCGGCCTCTCCCCGCTGCAGACGCTGTATGTACACGGGGGCGTCCGCACCCGCGGGCCGTACGCGCAGCTCACCGACGACCGGTTCACCGAGGCGTGCGTCGCCGACCTGGAAGACCTCCTCGGGCACACCCGCGACCCCGCCGCGCTGATCGCCGAGCCGATCCAGGGCGTCGGCGGCTTCACCTCCCCGCCGGACGGGCTGTACGCGGCCTTCCGCGAGGTCCTGAACCGCCACGGCGTGCTGTGGATCTCGGACGAGGTGCAGACCGGCTGGGGCCGCACCGGCGACCACTTCTGGGGCTGGCAGGCGCACGCCGACAGCGGCCCGCCCGACATGCTCACCTTCGCCAAGGGCATCGGGAACGGCATGTCCGTCGGCGGAGTCGTCGCCCGCGCCGAGATCATGAACTGTCTGGACGCCAACTCCATCTCCACCTTCGGCGGCTCCCCGGTCACCATGGCGGCGGGTCTGGCCAACCTCTCGTATCTGCTGGAACACGACCTCCAGGGCAATGCCCGCCGGGTCGGCGGACTGCTGATCGAGCGGCTGCGCGCCATCGGCGCCGCCGTCCCCGCCGTACGCGAGGTCCGCGGCCGCGGGCTGATGATCGGCGTCGAACTGGCCAGGCCGGAGACCGACGCCCCGTACCCCGAAGCGGCCGCGGCCGTCATGGAGGCCGCCCGCGAGGGCGGGCTGCTCATCGGCAAGGGCGGCGGCCACAGCACCACCGTCCTGCGGATCGCACCGCCGCTCTCCCTCACCGTCGCCGAGGCGGAAGAGGGCGCGGCCATCCTCGAACGGGCCCTCCACGAGATCTGACCCGAGCACGCAAGCACCTGGGCACGCAAGCACCTGGGCACGCAAGCACCTGGGCACGCAAGCACCTGAGCACCTGAGCACCTGAGCATAGAGACTCAAGGGAGCGCACAGCATGAGCAGCACCCGCACCCTGATCCGCGGCGGCCTGGTCATCACCGCGGCCGACGAGACCCACGCCGACGTGCTCATCGAGGACGGCCGGATCGCCGCGCTCGCCGCACACGGCACGGCGGCCGCAGAGTCCTGGACCGCCGACCGCACCATCGACGCTACCGGCAAGTACGTCATCCCGGGCGGCGTCGACGCCCATACGCATATGGAGCTGCCGTTCGGCGGGACCTTCGCCTCCGACACCTTCGAGACCGGCACCCGCGCCGCCGCCTGGGGCGGCACCACCACCATCGTCGACTTCGCCGTCCAGACCGCAGGGCAGGCCCTGCGGGCAGGTCTTGACGCCTGGTACGCCAAGGCGGACGGCGTCTGCGCCATCGACTACGCCTTCCATATGATCCTCTCCGACGTCAATGAGTCGACGCTCAAGGAGATGGATCTGCTGGTGGAGGAGGGCATCACCTCCTTCAAGCTCTTCATGGCCTACCCCGGCGTCTTCTACAGCGACGACGGACAGATCCTGCGGGCCATGCAGCGCTCCTCCGCCAACGGCGGGCTGATCATGATGCACGCGGAGAACGGCATCGCGATCGACGTCCTGGTCGAACAGGCCCTGGCGCGCGGCGAGACCGACCCCCGCCACCACGGCGAAGTGCGCAAGGTCCTGCTGGAGGCGGAGGCCACGCACCGGGCCATCCAGCTCGCCCGGGTCGCCGGCGCCCCGCTGTATGTCGTCCATGTCTCGGCGGAAGAGGCCGTCGCCGAACTCGCCGCCGCCCGCGACCGGGGGCTCCCCGTCTTCGGCGAGACCTGCCCGCAGTATCTGTTCCTGTCTGCGGACAATCTCGCGGAGCCGGACTTCGAGGGCGCGAAGTACGTCTGCTCCACGCCCCTGCGCCCCCGCGAGCACCAGGCGGCGCTCTGGCGCGGACTGCGCACCAACGACCTCCAGGTCGTCTCCACCGACCACTGCCCGTTCTGCTTCAGCGGACAGAAGGAGCTGGGCCGCGGCGACTTCTCCAAGATCCCCAACGGACTGCCCGGCGTGGAGAACCGGATGGATCTCCTCCATCAGGCCGTGCTCGACGGCCGTCTCACCCGCCGCCGCTGGATCGAGGTCGCCTGCGCCACCCCGGCGCGCATGTTCGGGCTCTACCCGAAGAAGGGCACCATCGCGCCCGGCGCCGACGCCGACGTCGTGATCTACGACCCGCACGCCGAGCAGACGCTCTCGGCCGCTGCCCACCATATGAACGTCGACTACTCGGCGTACGAGGGGAAGACGGTCACCGGGCAGGTGGAGACGGTCCTGTCGCGCGGCGAGGTCGTCATCGACCGGCGCACCTACACCGGCCACGCCGGACACGGCGTCTACACGCCGCGCTCCACCTGCCAGTACCTGAACTGAGGAGGCCGTACGCCATGGACTTCGGACTCGTCCTGCAGACCGATCCGCCCGCCTCGTCGGTCGTCTCCCTGATGCGCCGCGCCGAGCGCAACGGCTTCCGCTACGGCTGGACCTTCGACTCGGCGGTCCTGTGGCAGGAGCCCTTCGTCATCTACAGCCAGATCCTCGAACACACCCAGCGGATGACCGTCGGGCCGATGGTGACCAACCCGGGCACCCGCACCTGGGAGGTCACCGCCTCCACCTTCGCCACCCTCAATGACATGTTCGGCAACCGCACCGTCTGCGGCATCGGACGCGGCGACTCCGCGATGCGCGTCGCCGGGCGCAAGCCCAACACCCTCGCCCGGCTCGGCGAGGCGATCGACGTCATCCGCGACCTCGCGGAGGGCCGGGACGCGTTGGTCGACGGGCAGCGGCTGCGCATCCCCTGGGTGAGGGACGGCAGGCTGCCCGTCTGGATGGCGGCGTACGGACCCAAGGCGCTGGCGCTGGCCGGGCGGAAGGCCGACGGCTTCATCCTCCAGCTCGCCGACCCCTTCCTCACCGAGTGGATGGTCAAGGCGGTGCGGTCCGCGGCCGCCGAGGCGGGCCGCGACCCGTCCGACGTCACGATCTGCGTGGCCGCCCCCGCGTACGTCGGAGAGGATCTGGCGCACGCCCGGGAGCAGTGCCGCTGGTTCGGCGGCATGGTCGGCAACCATGTAGCGGATCTCGTCGCCCGCTACGGCGAGCACTCCGGCATGGTGCCCGAGGCCCTCACCGCGTACATCAAGGAGCGGCACGGCTACGACTACAGCCATCACGGCCGCGCCGGAAACCCCTCCACGGACTTCGTCCCCGACGAGATCGTCGACCGGTTCTGTCTGCTGGGGCCGGCCGAGGCGCATATCGAGAAGCTGCGGGCCCTGCGGGAGCTGGGTGTCGACCAGTTCGCGGTGTACGCCATGCACGACGCACGCGAAGCCGTGATCGACGCGTACGGGGAGAAGGTCATCCCCGCGTTCGCCTGAGCCCGCCCCGCACGGCCGACCGCCCGCGCCCGTCCGCCCCCGTCCCCGGCTCTCTCCCCGCCGCATACGAAGAACGGCATGCCTATGTCCGACGTGCCCGCGCCCATATCCCCGTCATCCCCGTCATCCCCGTCATCCTCGCCATCCCCATCCGCATCCCCATCCCCCCAGGCGACCGCCGCCGACGGCAGGGTGGAGCTCGCCCCGGGCGCGTATCCGGCCGACAGCCCCTTCGCCAACGCCGATCTGCACCCCGTGCCGCTGGCCGAACGGCGCTGGACCACCTATAACTTCGCCGCGCTCTGGATCGGGATGGCCGTCAACATCCCCTCCTGGACGCTCGCCTCCGGTCTGGTCGCCCTCGGCATGGACTGGAAGCAGGCCGTGCTCACCATCGCGCTGGGCAATGTGATCGTGCTGCTGCCGATGCTGCTCACCGGCCATGCCGGGCCCAAATACGGCATTCCCTTCCCGGTGCTGGCCCGCGCCTCCTTCGGGCTGCGCGGGGCCAATCTGCCCGCCCTGCTGCGCGGACTGGTCGCCTGCGCCTGGTTCGGCATCCAGACCTGGATCGGCGGTGCGTCCATCTACTTCCTGGCCGGCCGGATCTTCGGCGCGGGCGGCTGGTGGACCGGGGCGGGCACGGTCGCCGGATACCCCTGGACCCAGTGGCTGTGCTTCCTGCTGTTCTTCGCGATCGAGATCGTCATCATCCTTCGCGGCATGGAGGCCGTGCGCCGACTGGAGAACTGGGCCGCGCCGCTGATGCTGGCGGGCGCCCTGGCGCTGCTGTGGTGGATCGCCGACAAGGCCGGCGGCTTCGGCCCGCTCCTCGACCAGCCCTCACAGCTCGGCTGGGGCGGTGACTTCTGGAAGGTGTTCTTCCCCGCGCTGATGGGCATGGTCGGCTTCTGGTCGACGCTCTCCCTCAACATCCCGGACTTCACCCGCTTCGGCGCCGGCCAGCGCGCCCAGGTGTGGGGCCAGAGCCTGGGACTGCCCACCACCATGGCCGCCTTCGCCCTGCTGTCGGTGCTCGTCACCTCGGGCTCGCAGGCGGTGTACGGCGAGCCGATCTGGGACCCCAGCCAGCTGGCGGCACGGATGGACAGCACCGCCGGCGTCGTCTTCGCGCTGCTGGTGATCCTTCTGGCGACGCTGTCCACGAACATCGCGGCCAATCTCGTCAGCCCGGCCTACGATCTGTCCAATCTCGCGCCCAAGCTGATCACCTTCCGCACGGGCGCGCTGATCGCCTGCGTCATTGGCGTCGTCATCTTCCCCTGGAAGCTGATCGAGAACCCGGACGTCTATATCTTCACCTGGCTCGGCACCGTCGGCGGCCTGCTCGGCACGGTCGCGGGCATCCTCATCGCCGACTACTGGCTGCTGCGCCGCACCCGTCTGGAGCTGGCCGGGCTCTATACGGCGGGCAGCGTCTACTGGTATTCCTCCGGCTGGAACCGGCGCGCGGTCACCGCCTTCGCCGCGGGCGCGGTGCTCGCGGTGGGCGGCTCGCACTCCGCGCCGGGCAAGGGGCCGTTCCCCGAGGACGGGCTGATCCCCTTGCTCAAGCCGCTCGCCGACTACGGATGGGCGGTGGGACTGGGGGTGTCGCTGGCGCTGTATCTGGCGCTGATGGCCCCGGTGACGCGGCGACCACGCTGAGCGGTTCGCCGGCGTGTGCGGCGCGGGGGGGGCCGGGGCGGAGCCCCCCCCGGTCGCGCCGGCTAGCGGGTGTGCCGCTGGGCCTGGACGATCTGGCGCATCGTGCGGTCCGCTCCCGCCATCCGCCGCTGGACCCGCTCCGACAGCGCCGGGAACTGGCCGCCGATCGCCGTCAGCAGCTTCAGCTCGAACGGCGCGACATTGACCTCGGCCCGGTTCTGCTCGATGGCCCGCACCACCCCGCTGACGACCTGACGGGGCGAGACCGTGCGCAGCCCGCCCGGCGTGGCCGCGCCGGTCGCGGCGAACATCCCGGCGTCTCGCACAAAACCGGGCTGGACGATGGAGACGCCCACCCCGGTGTGGTGCAGATCCTGGCGCAGCGCCAGCGCGAAACCGCGCAGCCCGAACTTCGACGCGCCGTACAGGGCGGCCGCCTTGGTCGCGGTCTTGCCGGACATGGAGCCGACGAAGGCGAGATGGCCCCGGCCCGCCTTGGCCATCCCGGGCGCCAGCAGCCGGGCCAGCATGGCGGGCGCACGGAGGTTGACGGCGAGGGCGCGGTCGATCTGGCCCGGGGTGTAGTCCAGCAGATCGCCGCTGGAGGGCAGGGCGGCGTTGGCGATCAGGATCTGCGCGCCGGACGCCTCGGCGGCGAGGCGCTCGACATCGTCGGGGTCGGCCAGATCGGCCGTGACGGTACGCGCGCGGTAGACGGCGGCCAGCGGCTCCAGAGCCTCCTTGCGGCGGCCCGAGAGGATCAACTCGGCTCCCCGGGCGTGCAGTTCGGCGGCGAGTGCGCTGCCGATGCCGCCGGTGACTCCGGTGAGCAGAACCGTTGCTCCGGTGATGCGCATCTGGTTACCCTCCAGTTCTGTTCGTTCGAACGAACAATAGGGAGGCGGGGCGGTCATGTCCACCGGGACATTCACCGGACTGGCGCAAAGCGCCAAAGAGTTGACGGAGGGTCATACAACCTCCGAAGAGCTGACGGCCCGAGCGATCCGGCGCATCGAGGCCAGCCAGAGCACGGTCAACGCCTTCCGCTGGGTGCGCGGTGAGCAAGCCCTTGAGGAGGCGAGGGAAGCCGACCGCAGGCTGGCGGCGGGGGAGCGGCTGCCGCTCCTCGGAGTGCCGGTCGCGGTCAAGGACGACACCGACGTCGCCGGGCTGCCCACCCTCTTCGGCTGCCGCGGCGAACTCCCGCCGAGCGCCGCGGACGGCGAGTCGGTACGGCGGCTGCGCGCCGCCGGGGCCGTGATCGTCGGCAAGACCAACTCCTGCGAGCTGGGCCAGTGGGCCTTCACCGAAGGGCCCGCCTTCGGCGCGACGCGCAACCCGTGGTCGCTCACCCACACCCCCGGCGGCTCCTCGGGCGGCTCGGCCGCGGCCGTCGCCGCCGGACTCGTGCCCGCCGCCCTCGGCTCGGACGGCGCGGGCTCCATCCGCATTCCCTCCGCCTGGTGCCATCTCGTCGGCATCAAACCGCAGCGCGGCCGGGTCTCCCTGCACCCGTACGCGGACGCCTTCCAGGGACTTGCCGTCAACGGCCCGCTCGCCCGCACGGTCGCCGACGCGGCGCTGCTCCTCGACGCCGTCCAGGGGGCCCGGCCAGAGGACCGGCACCGGCCGGGCGCCGTCGACGCCTCAGCGGCCGCGCGGCGCGAGCCCGGACGGCTGCGCGTCGCGCTCGCCTGGCGGCCCCCGATGACCCTCACGGGCGCCGCGCCGCACCCTGAAGTCCGGCGCGCCGTCGGCGAGGTGGCCGAAGCCCTGGCCCGCCTCGGCCACCATGTGGAAGAGGCCAGGCCCCGCTACGGGCTGGTCGGACTTGCGCTGGTCACCCGTGCCAGCGCGGGCATCGCCGAGGTGGCCGCCCACCACCCGGAGCCCGCGCTCCTCGATCCGCGCACCCGCACCGCCGTGCGCCGCGGACGGGCGCTCGGCGGCCGTACCCTCTCCGGTCGCGCGGTCCGGGCCGCGCGCGCCATGGAGGCGCGGCAGCAGCGCCGCATCGGCGCGATCTTCGACGCGTACGATGTGGTGCTCACCCCCACCACGGCCGCGCCGCCGCCCCGCGTCGGGACGTTCGACGGGCTCAGCGCCTGGCGCACCGACTCCACGATGATCGCCGCCTGCCCGTACGCCTGGCCCTGGAACGTCCTGGGCTGGCCGGGCGTCAATGTGCCCGCCGGCCTCACCCGCGACGGCCTGCCCGTCGGCGCGCAGCTGCTCGGCCCGGCGGGCGGCGAGGAACGCCTGATCTCGCTGGCCGCCCAGCTGGAAGCAGACCTCCGCTGGCACGAGAAGCGGCCGCCCGCCCCCGCGATCAACGGGAGCGCACCGGTGGAACAATGACCGCCATGTCCCACGCCGTTCGCTCCGCCCCGGTCACCCGGCAGCGCATCATCGCCGCCGTCCTGCACATCATCGGCCAGGGCGGAGTCGCGGCGGTCACCAACCGGCGCATAGCCAAGGAGGCCGGGGTCTCCCTCGGCTCCGTCACGTACCACTTCGCCAGCCAGCACGAACTGCTCAGGGAGAGCCTGCTGCACTTCGTCCGCGAGGAGACCCGCCGCTTCACGGAACTCGCCGACGCCTGCCAGCAGGAGGGCATCGACATCGAAGGAGCGGCGGCGCTGGCGGGGCAGGTGGCGGGCGGCATGGCCTTCGACAGCGAACACATCGCGCCGTTCGAGCTCTATGTGGAGGCGGGGCGGGACGGGCGGCTGCGCGAGGCGGCGGCGGAGGCGTTCGCCGCGTATGACCGCCTGGCCGCGCAGATCCTGGGCGGCCTCGGCGTCCCCGACGCCGAGCGCCTGGCGGCGACGACGGTGGCGCTGGTGATGGGCCTCCAGCTCCGGCGACTGGCCACGGGGTCGCCCGCGGAGGACCTGGTGGACGCGCTGCTCCTCCTGGCGCGCGGCGCGCTCCCGGGGGCTACGCCCCCGCACCCCCGCGCCTCGAACTCCCTCAGCTAGGACACGGCCTTCAGGCCGTATGGGGGTCCGGGGGCGGAGCCCCCGTTTCGGGATGGGGCGGGGCTGGGGAGAAACCCCCAAGCCACCCGCACCCACAGGAGCCCCCACCCCGTGTTCACCACCCGCCCCACCCTCACCGGGGTCTTCGGCATGGTCTCGTCCACGCACTGGCTCGCCTCCCAATCCGCCATGGCCGTGCTCGAAAACGGCGGCAACGCCTACGACGCCGCCGTCGCCGCGGGATTCGTCCTGCATGTCGTGGAGCCGCATATGTGCGGGCCCGCCGGGGAGGTGCCGGTCATCGTCGCGCCGGCGGGCGGCGAGGTGCGGGTGCTGTGCGGGCAGGGGCCCGCG
Source organism: Streptomyces sp. PR69 (assembly GCF_026420845.1). GTDB lineage: Bacteria > Actinomycetota > Actinomycetes > Streptomycetales > Streptomycetaceae > Streptomyces. The sequence continues at coordinate 51,565 of NZ_JAOWCB010000005.1, forward strand.
CCCGCCGGGGCGAGCGCCGAGGCGTATCGGGCGCTCGGGCTCGACCTGGTGCCCGGCACCGGGCCGCTCGCCGCCGCCGTGCCGGGCGCGTTCGACGCCTGGATGCTGCTGCTGCGCGACCACGGCACCAAGTCCCTGGCCGAGGTGCTGCGGTACGCGATCGAGTACGCCGACCACGGGCACCTCCCGGTCCCCCACATCGGCGAGACCGTCGAGACCGTCCGCGAGCTGTTCGAGACCGAGTGGACCTCGTCGGCCGAGGTCTATCTGCCCGGCGGGCACGCCCCTTCCCCCGGCCGGCTGCTGCGCAATCCCGCCCTCGCCGCGACCTGGCGGCGGCTGATCGCCGAAGCCGAGGCGGCCGGCCCCGGCCGCGAGACGCAGATCGAGGCGGCGCGCGCCGTCTGGCGGGCGGGGTTCATCGCCGAGGCGCTTGTGCGGCAGGCGGCCCGGCCCACCCTGGACACCAGCGGCGCCCACCACACCGGCGTGCTGACGGCCGGCGACCTGGCCGGCTTCTCGGCGTCGTACGAGCCCCCGGTCAGCTACGACTGGCGGGGCTGGACCCTCTGCAAGGCAGGCGGCTGGAGCCAGGGCCCGGTGCTCCTCCAGCAGCTCGCACTGCTCCCGGACGAACTGCCCCCGTACGCTTCGGGGGAGTATGTCCACCTCCTGGTCGAGGGCTGCAAACTCGCCATGGCCGACCGCGAGGCCTGGTACGGCGACGCCGCCGGCGTCCCGCTCGGCGATCTGCTCTCCCCTTCGTACAACGCCGCCCGCCGCACGCTGATCGGCGAGAAGGCCTCGTACGAGCTGCGGCCGGGCAGCCCCGGTGGCCGCACACCCCGCCTCAGCCCGTACGCGACCGCGCTCCCCGGACCCGCCGGCGGCCCGGGCGCCGGTGAGCCGACCCTGTCCGCCGACGGCGCGACCCGCGGCGACACCTGCCATGTCGACGTCGTCGACCGCTGGGGCAACATGGTCGCCGCCACCCCCAGCGGCGGCTGGCTCCAGTCCAACCCCGTCGTCCCCGAGCTGGGCTTCCCCCTCGGCACCCGGCTCCAGATGACCTGGCTGGACCCCGGGCTGCCGGGCACCCTCACCCCAGGCCGCCGCCCCCGCACCACGCTCACCCCGTCCCTCGCGCTGCGCGACGGCGAGCCGGTCATGGCCTTCGGCACCCCCGGCGGCGACCAGCAGGACCAGTGGCAGCTGCACTTCTTCCTGGCGCTCGCCCACGGCGGTCTCGGCCTCCAGGCGGCGATTGACGCCCCGAACTGGCACAACGACGCGTTTCCCAGTTCGTTCCACCCGCGCGGCATGCGCCCCGGCAGCGTCACCGCCGAGTCGCGCATGGCCCCCGAGACGCTCGCCGAACTGCGGCGACGCGGCCATGACGTCACCATCGGCGGCCCCTGGTCGGAGGGGCGGCTCTGCGCGGTCGCCCGCGACCCGCGCACCGGGGTCCTGTCCGCCGCGGCGAACCCCAGGGGAATGCAGGGTTACGCGGTGGGGCGCTGACCGCACCGACGGTTGTCAGCGGACCATGCTTAGCTGGACGTATGATCGATGACTTCGCAAGCGCCCACCTGACCGACGTCGAGGAGGCGCTCCGCAAGGCGGCAGCCGCCGAGATCACTCCCCGCTTCCGGCAGCTCGCCGAGCACGAGATCGTCGAGAAGAGCGGGCCGCACGATCTGGTGACCATCGCCGACCGCAGCGCCGAGGAGCATCTGACGGCCTCGCTCACCAAGCTGCTCCCCGGCTCGGTCGTGGTCGGCGAGGAGGCGGTGCACGCGGACCCGTCCGTATACGAGGCGCTGCGCGGCGACGCCCCGGTGTGGATCGTCGACCCGGTCGACGGCACCCGTCAGTTCGTGCACGGCGAGCCGGAGTTCTGCACGCTCGTCGCCCTGGCGCAGGGCGGCGAGACGCTGGCCTCCTGGACATACGCCCCGGCGCTCGACGAGATGGCCGTCGCGGTCCGCGGCGGCGGCGCGCGGCTGAACGGCGAGGCGCTGCGGGCGGGTTCGCCCGAGCCCGGCGCGGTGCTGGAGGTCGCCATGTCGCACCCGGACTTCACGACGGACGAGGAGAAGCACGCCCTGCTCGGGCTGCGGGCGCCCGGTGTGCACACCCGCGTGTGCGGCTCCGCGGGACTGGAGTATCTGAACGTCGCCAGGGGCGCGTTGGACGCGGTCGCCTTCTCCTGGGAGCTGGCCTGGGACCATGCGGCGGGACTGCTGCTCGTCGCCGAGGCGGGCGGGGCGAATCTGACGCTCTCGGGCGAGCCTTTCCGCCTCTTCGGGGGCAACGCCCTGCCGTTCACGGCGGCGCGCGACGCGGCCACGGCCCGGCGCGTACGCGAGCTGCTGGCCGGCTGACGGCCCCCTGCGGCGGCCGGGGGCTGACACCCAGCCAGATCTGCTGTCTCCCCCTCCTCCACGGCGGCCTATTCTGGGAACCTCTTGGCCATCGGCAGACGAAGGAGTCCCAAGGTGCCGTCGATGCTCGACGCCGTCGTGGTGGGGGCGGGACCCAACGGGCTGACCGCAGCCGTCGAACTGGCCCGCCGCGGCCTGCGCACGGAGGTGTTCGAGGCCCTCGACACGGTCGGCGGAGGTGCCAGGACCGAGGAGCTCACCCTGCCCGGCTTCCGCCATGACCCATGCTCCGCGGTGCATCCGCTGGGCATCGGCTCACCCGTCTTCGCGGAGCTGGCCCTGGAGCGGTACGGACTTGACTGGCTGCACGCCGAGCGGCCGCTCGCCCACCCCTTCCCGGACGGCACAGCGGCCGTGCTCACCCGCTCGCTGGGGGAGAGCGCCATGTCGCTGGGGGCCGAGGACGCGGGGGCGTACCGCCGGCTCGTCCAGCCCTACCTGGGACACTGGGACACGCTCGCGCGGGATTTCCTGCGCACGCCCTGGGACGGCCTGCCCCGCGACCCGTACCGCTTCGCACGCTTCGGCCTCGCCGCCATCCAGCCCGCGAGCTGGCTCGCGCGCCGGTTCCGCGGCGAGCGGGCGCGGGGCCTGCTCGCCGGGCTCGCCGCCCACGCCATCGCCCCCACCAGCGGGCTCGCCACCGGCGGCATCGCCCTGATGTTCGCGCTCGCCGCCCATGCCAGGGGCTGGCCGCTGCCCCGCGGCGGCTCCCAGGCCATCGCCGACGCCCTCGCCGCCGCTCTGCGCGACCACGGCGGCCGGATCCACACCGGCGTCGAGGTGAAGCGGCTCGACGAACTGCCCCCGGCACGGGCGTATGTCTTCGACACCTCCCCGACCGCGCTCGCCCGCATCGCGGGGCTGGGCGACGCCTACCGCCACTACCGCTATGGCGCGGCCGCCTTCAAGATCGACTACGCGCTGTCAGGACCGGTGCCATGGACCGCCGAGGAGGCCAGGACCGCGGGCACCGTGCACCTCGGACCCACGGCCGAGGAGATCGAGGCGGCCCTCAGCGCCGCCGTCACCGGCCGCGCCCCGGACAGACCGTTCCTGATCACCTCACAGCCCACGGTCGTCGACCCGTCCAGGGCCCCGGAGGGCAGACACATCCTCTGGGCGTACGGGCATGTCCCGGCGGACTGGGACGGCGACGCGACCGAGGCGATCGAACGGCAGCTGGAGCGCTTCGCCCCCGGCTTCCGCGACCTCATCCTGGCCCGCGCCGTCTCCGGCCCGCCGCAGCTGGCCCGGCGCAACGCCAACTACGTCGGCGGGGACATCGCCTGCGGCGCTTTCGCGGGCCTTCAGACGCTCATCCGGCCGCGCCTCGCCCGTGTGCCATACGCGACCCGGCACCCCTCCGTCTTCATCTGCTCCTCGGCCACCCCGCCCGGCCCCGGCGTACACGGCATGTCCGGCCACCATGCGGCAAAAGCGGTCTGGCGGCGGCTGCGCACCGCGCGCTGAGAACCGGCGGAGGGATGATGGCCCCATGGCTGCCATCACGCTCGTCCAGGGCGACATCACCCGCCAGCGCGCCGACGCCATCGTCAACGCCGCCAACTCCTCCCTGTTGGGCGGCGGCGGAGTGGACGGGGCCATTCACCGCCGCGGAGGCCCCGAGATCCTCGCCGAGTGCCGCGCCCTGCGCGCCTCCCGCTACGGCAAGGGCCTGCCGACCGGCCAGGCCGTCGCCACCACCGCGGGCAACCTCGACGCCGATCATGTGATCCACACCGTCGGCCCGGTGTGGTCCGCCTCCGAGGACCGCTCCGGGCTGCTGGCCTCCTGCTACCGCGAGTCCCTGCGCGTGGCGACCGGGCTGGGCGCGCGGACGGTGGCCTTCCCCGCGGTGTCCACGGGCGTATACCGCTGGCCCATGGACGACGCCGCCCGCATCGCCATCCGCACCGTCCGGGCGGAGGCCGCCCCGCCGATCGAGGAGGTGCGGTTCGTCCTCTTCGATGAACACGCCTATCGGGAATTCGAGACGGCCCTGGCAGCGGAAGGCTGATGTCGTTTTTCCGCCAGCCGAGCCCGGTGGCCGTGCCCCATGCTTGAGCCATGCACACCGACACGGAACGCTGCGTACGCGCCGTCCAGTCGAAGGACGCCCGCTTCGACGGCTGGTTCTTCACGGCCGTGCGCACTACGGGGATCTACTGCCGCCCCAGCTGCCCCGCGGTGCCGCCCAAGCCGGAGAACATGACCTTCTACCCGAGCGCCGCCGCCTGCCAGCAGGCCGGCTACCGGGCCTGCAAACGCTGCCGCCCCGACACCACCCCCGGCTCCCCCGAGTGGAACGCCCGCGCCGACGCCGTCGCCCGCGCCATGCGGCTGATCAGAGACGGCGTCGTCGACCGCGAGGGCGTCCCCGGCCTCGCCGCCCGCCTCGGCTACTCGACCCGCCAGATCGAACGGCAGCTCCGCGCCGAGCTGGGGGCCGGGCCGCTGGCGCTCGCCCGCGCCCAGCGCGCCCAGACCGCGCGGCTGCTCATCGAGACGACGTCCCTGCCGATGGCCGACATCGCCTTCGCCGCGGGCTTCTCCTCCATCCGCGCCTTCAACGACACCGTCCGCGAGGTCTTCGCCCTCACCCCCGGCGAACTGCGCACCCGCGCCGCCCGCCGCTCCCCGGACGCCGCACCGGCCCGGACGCCCGGAGCGATCACCCTGCGGCTGCCGTACCGCACCCCGCTCACCCCCAGCAATCTCTTCGGGCATCTCGCCGCCACCGCCGTCCCCGGGGTCGAGGAATGGCGCGACGGCGCATACCGCCGCACGCTCACCCTCCCGTACGGGCACGGCATCGTCGCCCTCACCCCGCGGCCCGGCCATATCGCCTGCCGGCTCTCCCTCACCGACCACCGTGACCTCACCATCGCCATCAGCCGCTGCCGCTGGCTGCTCGACCTGGACGCCGACCCGGCCGCCGTCGACGACCGGCTGCGCGCCGATCCGCTGCTCGCCCCGCTCGTCGACAAGGAGCCGGGGCGGCGGGTGCCGCGCACCGTCGACGCCGCGGAGTTCGCCGTCCGCGCCGTCCTCGGCCAGCAGGTGTCCACGGCCGCGGCCCGCACCCACGCCGGCCGGCTCGTCGCGGCCCACGGGCAGCCCGTCGACGACCCCGAGGGCGCACTCACCCACCTCTTCCCGTCGCCACAGCAGCTCGCCGCGCTCGACCCGGAGAGCCTCGCCCTGCCGCGCAGCCGCCGCACCACCCTCACCACGCTGGTCGCGGCACTGGCCGGCGGCGCACTCTCCCTCGACCCCGGCAGCGACTGGGACCACGCCCGCCGGCAGCTCACCGCGCTCCCCGGCTTCGGCCCCTGGACCGTCGACGTGATCGCGATGCGCGCCCTGGGCGACCCCGACGCCTTCCTCCCCACCGACCTCGGCATGCGCCGCGCCGCCGCGGAGCTGGGCCTGCCGTCCACCCCCGCAGCGCTCACCGCCCGAGCGGCGGCCTGGCGGCCCTGGCGCGCCTACGCCGTCCAGTACCTATGGGCCACAGACAGCCACCCCATCAACTTCCTTCCCGTATAAGGACCCTGGACCCTCCCCATGAGCTACCGCCAGCACACCGTCATCGACAGCCCCTACGGCCCCCTGACCCTCGTCGCCGTCGACGGCGTCCTCGCCCGCCTCCATATGGAGCACCAACGGCACCGCCCGCCCGAGGAGACCTTCGGCGAACCGGACCCGCGCCCCTTCGGCGAGACGATCCGCCAGCTGAACGCCTACTTCGCCCGCGAACTCACGGAGTTCGACCTGCCGCTGCACCTGGAGGGCACGCCGTTCCAGCGCAGCGTGTGGCAGCAGCTCCGGACGATCCCCTACGGCGAGACCCGCTCGTACGGCGAACTCGCCCAGGCCCTGGGCAAACCGGGCGCCTCCCGCGCCGTCGGCCTCGCCAACGGCAAGAACCCGATCGGGATCATCGTCCCGTGCCATCGGGTGATCGGCGCGTCGGGGAGCCTGGTGGGCTACGGGGGAGGGCTGGAGCGCAAGCGGCGGCTGCTGGCGTTCGAGAGCGGCACGTCCGGCTGAGCCCGGGGCGCTCCGACCGGGCGTCGGACCGCCCCTTGCCGAACGCGCGGCCGGGTTCGCCGGACCCGCGGCGGTTTCAGCCACGGGTTTGAGGGCGGCGCTTCTCCTCGGCGTCGCCGTTCTCTGCGCTTGCCAGGATCGCGCCCGCGACGACATCGAAGAGGTGATCGGAGCGTGGCGTGAGCGAGGGCTGATCACCGAGCCATGCGAGCGCCGCTACCAGCGCAAACAGATCGGTGCCGTCAATGTCGGTCCGCGCAGTGCCCGCGGCCTGAGCGCGGGCGAGGAGCCGTGTGCCGGCCGCGCGCATGGTGACGCACGAGGCATGGAGTGCGGACTCGGTGTCCTCGATGGCGGCCGTCAGCAGCGCCACAACGCCCCGGTACTCATGTGCGCAGGCGACGCAGTCGCGCAGCCACGCAACGAGTGCGTCTTCCGGCGAGCTCGACGTTTCAAGTTCGCCCGCCCTTGCCGTCAGCTCGTCGAAGCTCGTGCGGAGCAAGGCATCGAGCAGCGCCTCGCGCGTCGGGAAGTGCCGGAGCAGCGTGGCGAGCCCAACGCCGGCCCTCCGCGCGATGTCGCGCAGTGATGCGTCGACGCCCTGCTCGGTGATGACGGCGCCCGCAATGGCGAGTAGGTGGTCACGATTCTTCCTGGCGTCGGCACGCATCTGTCCCTCTTGACTATCCGGATCACTGATCCATATATTCGGATCAGTGATCCGGATAATGTGGATCGCTGATCCGAATAAGCGTATCCCCTGGCGGGGGTTGGAGAAGACGATGCCGACACACACGATGAGAGCGATCCGGCTGCATGAGCACGGCGGCCCTGAGGTTCTGCGCTACGACGAGGTGCCGATCCCCGAGCCGAGGCCGGGGGAGGTGCTCGTTCGCGTACACGCGGTCGGTGTCAACCCTCCCGACTGGTACCTGCGCGACGGGCTGACCAACCTGCCTCCGGAGACGAGGCCGAAGTTCGACCTGCCCGTGATTCCGGGGACGGACGTGTCGGGCGTCGTGGTGGCCGCCGCCGCGGACGTGGACGGCCTGTCCATAGGCGACGAAGTCTTCGGTCTCCTCCGGTTTCCCAGCTTCGACGGCAGGGCGTATGCCGAGTACGTGGCCGCGCCCGCGTCGGACCTCGCACGCAAGCCGGCCGGCATCGACCATGTGCACGCCGCCGGGGCGCCTATGGCCGGGCTGACGGCGTGGCAGTTCCTGATCAAGCTCGGACACGATCACCCGTCCCCCTTCCAGGCGGCGCGGCACCGTCCGCCGGCCCTCGGCGCCGACACGATGGTGCTCGTCAACGGCGCCGCGGGCGGCGTGGGGCACTTCGCACTGCAACTGGCGAAGTGGAAGGGCGCACATGTCATCGCGGTGGCATCGGGCGCTCATGAATCGTTCCTGCGCGAGCTCGGCGCCGACCAGTTCATCGACTACACCAGGAGTCGTCCCGAGGAACTCGTCCACGGCGTCGACCTCGTCCTCGACACCGTCGGCGGCCGCGACAGCAGTCGCTTCCTGCGCACGCTCAAGCGCGGCGGCGCCCTGTTCCCCGTGTTCTTCGGCGAATACGACGACGAAGAGACCGCGAAGCTCGGCGTCACGGTCTCAGGCACCCAGGTCCGCTCGAACGGCGCGCAACTCGCTGAACTGGGAGGCCTGCTCGACGCGGGCACGGTCCGGGTGGCGATAGACAGCACGTATCCGCTCGCGGATGCCCGAGCGGCGCACGAACGCGCAGCCCGAGGACACATCCAAGGCAAGATCGTGCTCACGGTCGCTTAGGAGACGAGCCGACTCACAGGCGCGGCGCGTTTTTTCGTTCAGGGCACGACGCCGACATGCGGTGTCCGGGGGGCTTCGGAGCGGTGGACCGCGGGCGGAGCCCCCGGGCGCTACACTGCGGCGATCCGCTTCAGCAGCGCCGGAAGCGCCGTGCCGATCGGCTCGCGGACAACCTCCGCGGCCAGTTCGTCGTACGGCGTCGGCTCCGCGTTCACCATGATCAGCCGCGCCCCGTGCTCCGCCGCGATGCCCGCGAGGGACGCGGCGGGCTGTACCTGAAGCGAGGAGCCGACCGCGATGAACACCTCGCAGGCCTTGGCGATCGACATCGCCTGGCCGAGGACGACCGGGTCCAGCCGCTGGCCGAACATCACCGTCGCCGACTTGAGGATGCCGCCGCAGTCCAGGCAGGGCGGGTCGGCCTCGCCCGCCGCCACCCGCCGGAGCGCCTCGGCCATCGGCGTACGGGCATGGCAGCCGGTGCACACCACCGTCCGCGCGGTGCCGTGCAGTTCGAGCACCTTGCGCTCGGGCATGCCGCCCAGCTGGTGCAGCCCGTCGACGTTCTGCGTGATCACCCGCAGCGAGACGCCGGGCTGCCGCTCCAGCTCGGCGACGGCTCGGTGCGCGGCGTTCGGCTCGGCCCGCCAGGCAGCGCTCTCCCGGCGCATCAGCCAGGAGCGGCGGCGGATCTCGGGATCGGCCATGTAGCAGTCGTAGGTGACGAGCTTCTCGGCCTCCGGATCACGCCGCCACAGGCCCTGGGGGCCCCGATAGTCGGGGATGCCGGAGTCCGTGGAGAGGCCGGCGCCGCTGAGGATGGCGACGAGAGTCATGCCGCGAGCGTACGCAGGGCCGGGCGGCGACGGCGAGCCGTTATCCGGAGCGCGCCGTCGACTGCGGACGGCGACCTCGAAGGACCGCAGCCGCGGCCCGCGGGCCTGTTCAGCGGCGGCCGTCCGTCCGACACCGGCTGTCGGCATGCAGCGGCCGGTGGCCGGAGTAGCCGCCCGCCGCCGCCAGGTCAGCCGCGGCCCGCGGCCGGGGGCCGTCCGTTCTCCAGTTCCACCGGGCCCGTCCGCGCCTCAAGCGCGTCGAGTGAGGCCAGTACGCGACGGCCCAGCGCCCCCGGCAGATGGGCGGGGATCTCGGGCCGGGAGACCGTGCGCCAGGAGAGCAGTTCCTCCTCCTGCAGCCGGATCGCCTTGAGCTGCGCCTCGCTCAGCACCCCGCCGTCGTACACGTACGCCACGATCGGCGGCCGCCCGGGCCCCGGCACCCAGTCGACCGCGAGCAGTGCGCCCAGCTCCACATCGAGGCCGATTTCCTCCAGGGTCTCCCGGCGCGCAGCCTCGCGTGGGCTCTCGCCGTGATCCGATTCGACGGTCCCGCCGGGAAGCGCCCACCCGGGACGGTAGTTGGGCTCCACGATCAGTACGCGGCCCTCCTCGTCCCGGAACAGCGCGGCCGCCCCGGCCAGGACGCGGGGCAGTGAGGCGATGTACGCGGCGTACGAGGCGGACAGGTCGGACGGAGCAGACGGGCCGGACGGAGCAGACGGGCCGGAAGGGCCGGAAGCGCTGGTCACACCTGGCAGCGTAGGACACGGGCGGCAGCCGGTGCGGGCGGCGCCCGCACCCGCGGCGTCCTGACGCCAGCCGGTGCAGCCGTATCCGGCGCAGCCCGTATCTCCTTCAGCCCGTCCGGTCGTCGCGCTCGTCGGTCTCGGAGCGGGACTTCGCCGCACGGCGCAGCCGGTGGTGCCGGTCCGGCGTCTGCTCGGTGATCGCCTCGCCGACCATCGCCTTGACCGCGTCGCGCAGCCCGTGCAGGGCGTGATGACGCGGCGGCCCCGCGCCCGGATCGGTCAGCAGCTCTGTCAGCAGCGCCCAGCACAGCCCCAGCATCACGATCACGAAGGGCAGCGCCACCAGAATCGTCGCCGTCTGCAGCGAGCTCAGTCCTCCCACGACCAGCAGCACCGCGGCGACCGACGCCATCAGCGCACCCCAGATGACGACCAGCCAGGTCGGCGGGTGCAGCGCCCCGCGGCTGGTGAGGGAGCCCATCACCAGCGAGGCGGAGTCGGCGCTGGTGACGAAGTACGTCATCACCAGCACCATGGCGACATAGGAGGTGACCGTGGAGAGCGGCAGCCCGTCCAGCATCCCGAACAGCGAGGCCTCCACGCCTTCGGCGACAGTCGCGCCCAGGTCTTCCTGGCCGGTCGAGTCCAGCCGGATCGCGGTGCCGCCCATCACGCAGAACCAGACGACGGTCGCGCCGCTGGGCACCAGCAGCACGCCGATCAGGAATTCCCGGACGGTGCGGCCGTGGGAGATGCGGGCGATGAACGTGCCGACGAACGGCGCCCAGGACAGCCACCACGCCCAGTAGAAGATGGTCCACGCGCCCATCCACTCGGCGTCGGTGAAGGCTCCGGTACGGGTGGCCATCGGCAGCAGGTCGTTCAGATAGCCGCCGATCGAGGCCGGGATCGTATCCAGGATGTAGACGGTCGGGCCGAGGAGGAAGACGAAGGTCATCAGCACGGCGGCCAGCACGATGTTGATCGTGCTCAGCCACTTCACGCCCCGGTGCAGCCCGGAGAAGGCCGAGACCACGAACGCCGAGCCCAGCACCGCGATGATCGTCAGCTCGGTGGAGATGTCGTCGGTGACATCGGCGGTCAGGTTCAGGCCCTTCGCCACCTGGAGCGCGCCCAGGCCCAGACTGGTCGCGGTGCCGAAGACGGTCGCGAACACGGCGAGCAGATCGATCACCTTGCCCTGCCAGGACACCGCACGGCGCGCGCCGATCAGCGGCACGAACGCCGCGCTGAGCCGATTGCCGCGGCCCTTGCGGAAGCCCGCGTACGCCAGGGCGAGCCCGGCGATGCCGTAGATCGCCCAGGGGGTGAGCGTCCAGTGGAAGAAGGAGGTCTCCATCGCGGCGGCCGCGGCGGCGTCGGTCCGCGCCTCGGCGCCGCTCGCGGGAGGCGGGCTCAGAAAGTGCTGGAGCGGCTCGCCGACGCCGAAGAACATCAGACCGATGCCCATGCCGGCGCTGAACATCATCGCGATCCACGCGAGGTTGGTGAACTCCGGCTCCGAGTCGTCGCTGCCGAGGCGCACCCGGCCGAACCGGCTGAAGGCGATCAGGACGCTCAGTACGAGGAAGATGTCGGCCGCGACGACGAACAACCAGGCGAAGTTGTTGAGGACCCAGCCCAGGGCGGTGGAGGAGGCGTCGTCGAAGGAGTCCTTGCCCAACGCCGCCCAGGCGACCACCGCCGCGACCGCCACGACGCCGATGCCGACGATGGTGTGATCGGGCCTGGCTTCCTCAGGCTTCAGATGATCGATCGGTTCCGTGCTCATGGCGTCACACTATGGTGTGCCAAGTCCGGGCATGGTGGGGTGGCACGCCGTCTGGGGGTGCGGATAGGGTCGGGGCGGCGCGACTGCCTGTTCGACAGCAAAGGATGCAAGGTGACGGACGGAGCAGTGATTCAGCCTGCGCGCGTGCTGGTCGCGGCTGACAAGTTCAAGGGCTCGCTGACGGCCGTGGAGGTCGCGGAACGCGTGGTGACCGGCCTGCGGCGGGCGGTTCCGGGGCTCGCGGTCGAGACGCTGCCCGTGGCGGACGGCGGGGACGGCACCGTCGCGGCGGCGGTCGCGGCCGGTTTCGAGCGGCGCGAGGTACGGGTCACCGGGCCGCTCGGGCAGCCCCTGACGGCGGCGTTCGCGCTCCGGGACGGCACCGCGGTGGTGGAGATGGCCGAGGCGTCCGGCCTGCAGCATCTGCCTGAGGGGGTGTTCGCCCCCCTCACTGCGACGACGTACGGCTCCGGGGAACTGCTGCGGGCCGCGCTGGACGCGGGCGCGCGCACGATCGTCTTCGGCGTCGGCGGCAGCGCGACGACGGACGGCGGGGCGGGGATGCTGGCGGCGCTCGGGGCGCGCTTCCTCGATGCGCGGGGTGAGCCGGTGCCGCCGGGGGGCGGCGGGCTGCGGGAGCTCGCCATGGCCGATCTGTCCGGTCTCGACGCCCGCTTCAAGGATGTGGAGCTGGTCCTCGCCAGCGACGTCGACAATCCGCTGACCGGGCCCAAGGGCGCGCCGGCCGTCTACGGCCCGCAGAAGGGGGCGAGCGCGGAGGACGTCGCCACGCTGGACGCGGCGCTGGCCCATTACGCGTCCGTGCTGGAGACGGCGATCGGTCCGCGGGCGGCGGAGTGCGCGCTGGCGCCCGGGGCGGGCGCGGCGGGCGGCATCGGCTACGGGGCGCTGGTCGGGCTCGGCGCGAGCTTCCGTCCCGGCATCGAGGTCATGCTCGACGTGCTCGGCTTTGCCCCGGCGCTAGAGCGCGCGACCCTCGTCATCACCGGTGAGGGCTCACTCGACGAGCAGACCCTGCACGGCAAGGCCCCGGCGGGCGTGGCGGCGGCGGCCCGCGCACGGGGTGTCGAGGTCGTCGCGGTCTGCGGCCGCCTGGCCCTGCCCCCCGCGGCCCTCGGCCGCGCGGGCATCCGCCGCGCCTACCCTCTCCTCGACCTGGAGCCCGACCCGGCCCGCTGTATGGCGGAGGCGGGGCCGCTGCTGGAGCGGGTGGCGGAGACGATCGCGTGGGACTTCCTGGGCTGAGGGGGCGTTTCCCCCACCCCGCCCTTCCCCTACGCCCAGGGGGCGTGGGGGGACCCCCACCCCGCAACTGGGGGCTCCGCCCCCAGCCCCCCTTCGGGGGGAGCGCTTGCGGGGCTGCCGCCCCGCACCCCGCTTCCCGGCGGCTCCGAGCCGGGGGTGATGGCCGCCCCGGTCCGCGGCAGAGCTCTGGCCCCCGCCAGGGGGTTCGGCGTTGGGAGCTGTCGGCGGGGGTGGCCCGGTGGCTGGGGTCTGGCCCCGTTCGGGGGTTTGGCGGCCGGTGGGCCGGTGGCTGAGCTGGTCCGGCGGCTGGAGTCCGGCGGTGCTTGGGGTTTTGGGGTTGGGAGTTGTTGGCGGGGGTGGTCTGGTGGCTGGGGTCTGGCCCTGCTCGGGGGTTGGTGCGCCCGGTGGGTCGGTGGTTGAGCTGGTCCGGTGGCCGGAGTCCGGCGCTGTTCGGGGTTTTTGGGTTGGGAGTTGTCGGCGGGGGTGGCCTGGTGGCTGGGGTCTGGCCCCGTTCGGGGGTTGGGGCCCGGTGGGCCGGTGGCTGAGCTGGTACGGCGGGCGGAGCCCGGCCCCCGCTCGGCGGCTTCGCGCTGGGTCGGCGGCGTTGCACGGGCCGCACACCGCGGAGGCGCTGCGGGGCGTCGGCCCCGGCCCGTCGCAGGGGCGGAGGCGAAAGGGGTGGGCCCCCGGCGCACAGTGGATACTGCGCGCCGGGGGCCCACCCCGTGTCGCCGTCACGTCACGGCAGCTGCGACGCCGCCGCCCTCGCCTCGCGGCGGTTGTAGCGGAACGTGTTCACCCGGCGCGCCGTCGCGAAGAGCGGGATCACCGCGCCCAGCACCACCTGGAGCGCGCAGCCCGTCTGCAGCAGCAGCTGGCCGCCCGGGGCGTCGAACGCCCAGGCTGCCAGCAGGCCCATCGCAGAGACGATCCAGCCGAGCATCGCCACCGCGAGGACACCCCGCGGCTTGGGGTACTCGACTCGGCTCACCATCAGCCAGGCGGTGCCGATGATCGCCAGCAGGGTGGGGATGAAGGGCAGCTCAAGGAGCACGATCGAGACGACCGTGAGCGCCCCGAAGGGGGACGGCATGCCTTGGAACATGCCGTCCTTCATCGTCACGCAGGAGAATCTGGCAAGCCGCAGCACCACCGCCAGCAGCACCACGATCGCCGCCACCGCCGAGACCCGCTGGTGCGCGTCGTCGGCGACCATGCCGTAGACCAGTACGAAGTATGCCGGCGCCAGCCCGAAGCTGATCAGGTCGGACAGATTGTCCAGCTCCGCGCCCATCGGCGAGCTGCGCAGCTTGCGCGCGACCAGACCGTCGAACAGGTCGAAGATCGCCGCGCAGAGCATCAGGATCACGGCCGTCGCGGCGGAGTGCCGCGCCATGCCGGTCTCATCGCTGCCGGTGAGGTGCGGAATCAGAATGCCGGTGGTGGTGAAGTACACCGCCATGAAGCCGCAGGTGGCGTTGCCCAGGGTGAGGGTGTCCGCTATCGACAGCCGCAGCGACAGCGGCATGTCCTCCGTGTCGTCTTCTTCCTCGGTGTCCGCCGCCCAGCCGGCCGCCTGTGTGTCGGGGTCAATCACGGTCAAGGCGAGTCACCCCCGCGGTCGTGGTCTGCCCGACCTCGACGGCGACCTCGACACCTTCCGGGAGGTAGATGTCAACGCGCGAGCCGAACCGGATGAGTCCGATGCGCTCGCCCTGTTCGACCTTGGCGCCCTGGGGGGTGTACGGCACGATCCGGCGGGCCACGGCGCCGGCGATCTGCACCATCTCGATGTCGCCGAGCTCGGTGTCGAAATGCCATACGACGCGCTCGTTGTTCTCGCTCTCCTTGTTGAAAGCGGGAACGAATCCGCCGGGGATGTGCTCGACGGAGGTCACGGTGCCCGCGAGCGGAGCACGGTTGACGTGGACGTTCAGCGGGCTCATGAAGATCGCGACGCGGGTGCGTCCGTCCTTCCACGGCATGATGCTCTGCACCACGCCGTCGGCGGGCGAGATGACCCGGCCCTGGGCGATCTCGCGCTCGGGGTCGCGGAAGAACCACAGCATGCCCGCCGCGAGGGCGGTGGCAGGCACGGCGATGGCCGCGGCACGCCTGGAACGGCGCGAGCGCGCCAGGCTGAGTGCCGCGGTGGCGACGGTCGGCAGAAGCCACGGCGATGCTCCGCGCGCGAGGCGTACGCCGAGGAGGCTGTCGCGAGGTGCAGAGGTTTGGCTGTGGGGCATGGATGACCTTCGTAGCGGATGATGCCGCGCTGGCAACGGGGGGACGGCGGCTTTCCGGCGATGTTATCGGGTGCGGGCCGCAACTGGGAAAGCCAGAAGTCGAGTCGGCGGCCGGAAGCGGATAACAGGGTGTGATCTTCTTCGCGGCCAAACCGGCTCAAACGCGACAATCATCCCTGGAATCGGTACTCCTCAAGCAGCCGACGCCCAATGATCATTTTCTGGATCTCGGCGGTACCTTCACCGATCAGCAGCATCGGAGCCTCGCGGTAGAGGCGCTCGATCTCGTACTCCTTGGAGAAGCCGTAGCCGCCGTGGATGCGGAAGGCGTCCTCGACGACTTCCTTGCAGTACTCGGAGGCGAGGTACTTCGCCATCCCTGCCTCCAGGTCATTTCGTTCCCCGGAGTCCTTTTTGCGAGCTGCGTTGACCATCATCGCATGAGCGGCCTCGACCTTGGTAGCCATCTCCGCGAGCTTGAACTGAATCGCCTGGTGCTGGGCGATCGGCTTGCCGAAAGTATGACGCTGCTGGGCATATGAGACACCCAGTTCGAACGCACGCTGTGCGACGCCGCAGCCACGTGCCGCGACATTGACGCGCCCGACCTCGACCCCGTCCATCATTTGGTAAAACCCTCGGCCGGTGGTCCCGCCGAGCACCCGATTGGCCGGAATGCGCAGTCCGTCCATGATGAGTTCGGTTGTGTCGACGCCCTTGTAACCCATCTTGTCGATCTTCCCGGGGATGGTCAGTCCGGGCCGGACCTCGCCGAAGCCGGGCTCCTTCTCCACCAGGAAGGTCGTCATCGACTTATGCGGCGGGGCGCCTGCGGGGTGTCCTTCGTCACTTCGCACCAGCACGGCCACCAGCGTCGAGGAGCCGCCGTTCGTCAGCCACATCTTCTGGCCGTTCAGGACGTACTCCTCGCCGTCCTTGACCGCCTTCGATGTGATGGCCGACACATCAGAGCCGAGCCCCGGCTCGGACATCGAGAACGCGCCGCGCACCTCGCCGAGCGCCATCCGGGGGAGGAAGGTGTCCTTCTGCTCCTGCGTGCCGTGCTGCTTGAGCATGTACGCCACGATGAAGTGCGTGTTGATGATGCCGGAGACGGACATCCAGCCGCGGGCGATCTCCTCCACGCACAGCGCGTAGGTGAGCAGCGACTCGCCCAGTCCGCCGTACTCCTCGGGGATCATCAGCCCGAACAGGCCGAGCTCCTTGAGCCCTTCGACGATCTGTGTCGGGTACTCGTCGCGGTGCTCCAGCTCGGTGGCGACCGGGATGATCTCCTTGTCGACGAAGTCCCGGACCGTGGCCAGGATCTCCTGCTGGACGTCGGTCAGCCCGTGCGTCTGGGCGAGTCGGGTCATGGCTTACTTCTCCGCCTTCTTCGAGGGCTCGGCCAGCTCGGGCCTGCCCGGCTGCTCCCCGCCCCGGTCCTTGATGTACGTCTCGGTCGGCACCATCACCTTGCGGCGGAAGACGCAGACCAGCGTGCCGTCCTGCTTGTAGCCCTTGGTCTCCACATACACGATCCCGCGGTCCGACTTGGACTTCGAGGGCGTCTTGTCCAGCACGGTCGTCTCGCCGTAGATCGTGTCCCCGTGGAAGGTCGGGGCGACATGCCGCAGCGACTCGATCTCCAGATTGGCGATCGCCTTGCCGGAGACGTCCGGCACGGACATGCCGAGCAGCAGCGAGTAGATGTAGTTGCCCACGACGACGTTCTTGCCGAAGTCCGTCGTCTTCTCCGCGTAGTTCACATCCATGTGAAGCGGGTGGTGGTTCATGGTGAGCAGACAGAACAGGTGGTCGTCGTACTCGGTGACGGTCTTCCCCGGCCAGTGCTTGTAGACCGCCCCGACCTCGAACTCCTCGTAGGTGCGTCCGAACTGCATGGTGCTCAGGCCTCCGGCTTCTCGAACTTCGATGTGCGGGTCATGCCGGCGGCGCGGCCCTTGCCCGCGATGACCAGGGCCATCTTCCGGCTGGCCTCGTCGATCATCTCGTCGCCGAGCATCGCGGAGCCCTTCTTGCCGCCCTCCTCCGAGGTGAAGTAGTCATAGGCGTCGAGGATCAGCTCCGCGTGGTCGTAGTCCTCCTGCGAGGGCGAGAAGACCTCGTTGGCCGCGTCGACCTGGCCGGGGTGCAGCACCCACTTGCCGTCGAAGCCCAGCGCGGCGGCGCGGCCGGCCACCTCGCGGAAGCCGTCGACGTTCTTGATCTGGAGGTAGGGGCCGTCGATCGCCTGGAGGTCGTTGGCGCGGGCGGCCATCAGGATCTTCATCAGGATGTAGTGGTACGCGTCCGCCGGGTAGCCGGGCGGCTGCTCGCCGACGACCAGCGACTTCATATTGATGGACGCCATGAAGTCGGCGGGGCCGAAGATGATGGTCTCGACGCGCGGAGACGCCTGCGCGATCGCGTTGACGTTGTTCAGCCCCTGCCCGTTCTCGATCTGCGCCTCGATGCCGATCCGGCCGACTTCAAAGCCCATCGTCTTCTCGATCTGCGTCAGCAGCAGATCAAGCGCTGTGATCTGCTCGGCGCTCTGGACCTTGGGCAGCATGATGCAGTCGAGGTTCGGGCCCGCGCCCTCGACGACCGTCACGACGTCCCGGTACGTCCAGTGGGTCGTCCAGTCGTTCACCCGGACGACCCGCGTCTTGCCCGTCCAGTCGCCCTCGTTGAGGAACTTGACGACGGTGTGCCGCGCCTCGGGCTTGGCCAGCGGTGCGCAGGCGTCCTCAAGGTCCAGGAAGACCTGGTCGGCCGGCAGCCCCTGGGCCTTCTCCAGGAAGCGGGGATTGGACCCGGGCACCGCGAGGCAGGAGCGGCGCGGGCGCAGCCGGTTCACAGGCGGCGTAGTCATGCGGGGACCTCCGTGTTTTCGAGAGGGCTGAGCTTGTTCGCTGTGCGGATCTCGTCGACGATACGGCCGATGATCTCCGTGATGCCGAAGTCCTTCGGGGTGAAAACGGCGGCGACGCCCGCCGCCTTCAGTTCGGCGGCGTCGGCGTTGGGGATGATCCCGCCGACGATGACCGGAATAGGGGTATCTCCCGGGCCGCTTGGCCCAGGGGAAGCGGCCGCCCCGGCCTCGCGCAGCCGGTGCAGCACATCGGGCACCAGCTCGGCGTGCGAGCCGGACAGGATCGACAGGCCCACGCAGTGCACATCCTCCGCGAGCGCGGCGCTGACGATCTGCTCGGGGGTGAGCCTGATGCCCTGGTAGACCACTTCGAAGCCGGCGTCACGGGCCCGTACGGCGATCTGCTCGGCGCCGTTGGAGTGGCCGTCCAGACCGGGCTTGCCGACCAGCAGCCGCAGCCGGCCGGTCCCCAGCTCCTCGGCGGTGCGGGCGACCTTCTCCCGTACGACGGCGAGCGGCGAGCCCGCCTCAGCGGCCACCGCGACGGGGGCGCTGGAGACCCCGGTCGGGGCGCGGAACTCGCCGAAGACATCGCGCAGCGCCCAGGCCCACTCGCCGGTGGTGACGCCCGCGCGGGCGCACTCGACGGTGGCGGCCATCAGATTCTCCGTGCCGGCCGCGGCCTTCTTCAGCGCGGACAGCGCCTCGGCGGCCCGCGCCTCGTCGCGGCCCGCACGCCACTCGTGCAGCGCGGCGACGACCCGTGCCTCGTTCGCCGGGTCCACCGTCATGATCGCGGTGTCCAGATCGGCGGTGAGCGGGTTGGGCTCGGTCGACTCGAAGCAGTTCACACCGACGATCTTCTCCTCGCCGGCCTCGATCCGCGCCCGGCGCTCGGCGTGCGAGGCGACGAGCTGCGACTTGAGATAGCCGGACTCGACGGCCGCCATGGCGCCGCCCATCTCCTGGATATGCGCGATCTCCGCGAGCGACTCCTCGACCAGGGCGTCCACCTTGGCCTCGATCACATGCGAGCCGGCGAAGATGTCCTCGTACTCCAGCAGATCGCTCTCATGGGCGAGGACCTGCTGGATGCGCAGCGACCACTGCTGGTCCCAGGGGCGGGGCAGGCCCAGCGCCTCGTTCCAGGCCGGAAGCTGCACCGCGCGGGCGCGGGCGTCCTTGGACAGGGTCACCGCCAGCATCTCCAGCACGATCCGCTGGACGTTGTTCTCCGGCTGCGCCTCGGTCAGCCCGAGCGAGTTGACCTGGACGCCGTAGCGGAAGCGGCGCTGCTTGGGGTTCTCGACGCCGTATCGCTCGCGGGTGACCTGGTCCCAGATGCGGCCGAAGGCGCGCATCTTGCACATCTCCTCGACGAAGCGGACGCCCGCGTTCACGAAGAAGGAGATACGGGCGACGACATCGCCGAACTTCTCCCGCGGCACCTGCCCGGAGTCGCGCACCGCGTCCAGGACGGCGATCGCGGTGGACATCGCATAGGCGATCTCCTGGACGGGCGTGGCCCCGGCCTCCTGCAGGTGGTAGCTGCAGATGTTGATGGGGTTCCACTTGGGGATGTGCGCCACCGTGTACGTGATCATGTCGGTGGTCAGGCGCAGTGAGGGGCCGGGCGGGAAGACATGCGTCCCGCGCGACAGATACTCCTTGACGATGTCGTTCTGCGTCGTGCCCGACAGCTTGGCGGCGTCGGCGCCCTGTTCCTCGGCGACCACCTGATAGAGCGCCAGCAGCCACATGGCGGTGGCGTTGATGGTCATGGAGGTGTTCATCTGCTCCAGCGGGATGTCCTGGAACAGCCGGCGCATGTCCCCGAGATGGGAGACCGGGACCCCGACCCGGCCCACCTCGCCGCGGGCGAGGACGTGGTCGGGGTCGTAGCCGGTCTGCGTCGGCAGGTCGAACGCCACCGACAGACCCGTCTGGCCCTTGGCGAGGTTGCGCCGGTAGAGCTTGTTGGACGCCTCGGCCGTGGAGTGACCGGCATATGTCCGCATCAGCCACGGCCGGTCCCTCTTGCGCTCTGTCATGGTAGGAACCTCAAACGTTCCGGAAGCGGTTAATGGCGTCGAGGTGCTTGGCGCGCATCTCCTCGTCGCGCACGCCCAGGCCCTCCTCGGGGGCGAGGCAGAGGACGCCGACCTTGCCCTGGTGGACGTTGCGGTGGACGTCGTGCGCGGCCTGGCCGGTGTCGTCGAGGGAGTAGACCTTGGACAGCGTGGGGTGGATCTTGCCCTTGGCGATCAGGCGGTTGGCCTCCCACGCCTCACGGTAGTTGGCGAAGTGCGAGCCGATGATGCGCTTGAGCGACATCCACAGATAGCGGTTGTCGTACTCGTGGTGGTAGCCGGAGGTGGAGGCGCAGGTCACGATGGTGCCGCCCTTGCGGGTGACGTACACGGACGCGCCGAAGGTCTCCCGGCCGGGGTGCTCGAAGACGATGTCGACGTCCTCGCCGCCGGTCAGCTCGCGGATGCGCTTGCCGAAGCGCTTCCACTCCCTGGGGTCCTGGGTCTGCTCGTCCTTCCAGAACTTGTAGCCCTCGGCGTTGCGGTCGATGATCGCCTCCGCGCCCATGGAGCGGCAGATCTCCGCTTTCTGGTCGCTCGACACGACACAGATCGGCGTGGCGCCGCCGGCGAGGGCGAACTGGGTGGCGTAACTGCCGAGTCCGCCGCTCGCGCCCCAGATCAGCACATTGTCGCCCTGCTTCATCTGCGCGCCGTTGCGGGAGACCAGCTGGCGGTACGCGGTGGAGTTCACCAGGCCCGGGGCCGCGGCCTCCTCCCAGCTGAGGTGGCCGGGCTTGGGCATCAGCTGGTTCGACTTGACCAGCGCGATCTCGGCGAGTCCGCCGAAGTTGGTCTCGAAGCCCCAGATGCGCTGCTCGGGGTCGAGCATGGTGTCGTTGTGGCCGTCGGAGGACTCCAGCTCGACGGAGAGGCAGTGGGCGACGACCTCGTCGCCCGGCTGCCAGGCGTTGACGCCCGGTCCGGTGCGCAGCACCACGCCCGCGAGGTCGGAGCCGATGATGTGGTACGGCAGGTCATGGCGGCGGGTCAGCTCGCTGAGCCGTCCGTAGCGCTCCAGGAAGCCGAAGGTGGACAGCGGCTCGAAGATCGAGGTCCAGACGGAGTTGTAGTTCACCGAGCTGGCCATGACCGCGACGAGCGCCTCGCCGGGTCCGAGCTCCGGCAGCGGGACGTCGTCGACATGGAGGGACTTGCGGGGGTCCTTCTCCCGGGTTTCGAGGCCGGCGAACATCTCGACCTCGTCCTTGTGCACGGTGACCGCGCGGTACGACTCGGGGAGCGGCAGTGCGGCGAAGTCGTCGGAGGTGCTCTCCGGCGACGAGATCGCGTCCAGGATTTCCTTCACGGTGTTGCCTCCGGCAAACGGTGCGTTGAGGGAACGCAGAGGGGTACGTCGGAGCTTTGCTTGCTGCTGCTGTGGAGGTGGTGTGCCGTCGGTTCGGCGGGTGGTGCTGTGGCAGCGCGCTGTGGGCGCGGCAAAGGTGCCTGTGACGCAGGCGTCCGGGCGCACAGATGGTCTGCGGGGACAGTCGGCGTACGAGAGGTCTCTGCACGCCGGCCGCCCGGACAACCTCAACGTATGGCACGGCGTGCCAGGTGACAAGACACTGCGTGCCAACAATTTCTCTCAATTGTCATCCCGCGGGCACGCATGAGCAACAACGGCCGCCCCGTCGGGGCGGCCGTTGCGGACGGTGTGCTGTTGTGCGCGAGAGGTCAGTCCCCGGCGAGGGCCTTCCGGATGGCGCTCATGACCTCTTCCAGCGGCGCGTCCGTCCGGGCGACCGTCACCACCACGTCCCGGGACTCGGCCGCCGCCTCCGAGGGCTCGGCGGCCTCCGCGCCCTCCATGGCTTCCACGGCCTCCGCGCCCTCGGCGCCCCTCGGGCTTCTGGCCGCCAGTCCCCGGCCCACGCCGATGCCTGTGCCGAAGGTCTCCCGGACGATCGCGAAAGCGTGGTCGAGCTGCGCCTCGACATCGCCCTTGCCGCCCGCGCGCAGCCAGCGCCGCAGCACATGGTTGTGCGCGGTGACGACCGCGGACGCGGCCACCTCCGCCAGCAGCGGATCGTCATTGCCGTCGTGGTGGTCGCGTTCGTCGAAGTGGCCCAGCAGATAGCGGGTGAACAGCCGCTCATAGCGGGCCACCGAGGCGATCTCCCGCTCCCGCAGCGTCGGCACCTCGCGGGTGAGGCGGTAGCGCTCGACGGAGACCGCGGGGGAGGCCGCGTACATCCGCATGACCTCCTTGATGCCCCGGCACACGGTGTCGAGGGGGTGCTCATGGGCCGGGGCCGCGTTCAGCACCGCCTCCGCCCGCACCAGCGTGTCGTCGTGGTCCGGGAAGATCGCCTCCTCCTTCGACCGGAAGTGCCGGAAGAAGGTGCGGCGGGCGACCCCGGCCGCGGCCGCGATCTCATCGACCGTCGTCGCCTCGTACCCCTTCGTGGCGAACAGCTCCATGGCCGCGGCCGCCAGCTCACGGCGCATCTTGAGGCGCTGTGCGGCGGCCCGGCCGCCCGCCGTGCTCTCGGCGGCGCCGGGTGCGGCGGCGGTCGTCTGGGCGGACTTGGGCGGCGCGGACTTGGACGGCTGGGACATGCCCTGAACGTACTGCATTCGTGCAGGAGAGCGCGCCTGAGGGGCCGGGAGCGGGCCCGGCGGTCCGGCCGGGCCGCCGGGGGCGGGGCCGCCCGCCGACGGCTCGGCCGCCGGATCGAGCAGCCCGCCCCAGCCCCCGTACGGCTCAGCGCCGGGCATATTCGCGGAAGCCGCGCCCCGTCTTGCGGCCCAGGCAGCCCGCGGCCACCAGGTGCTCCAGCAGCGGCGCGGGCGCCAGGCCCGGGTCGCGGAACTCCTGGTGCAGCACCTTCTCGATGGCCAGCGAGACATCCAGGCCGACCACGTCCAGCAGCTCGAAGGGGCCCATCGGATAGCCGCCGCCGAGCTTCATCGCCGCGTCGATGTCGTCCAGCGAGGCGTAGTGGTCCTCGACCATCTTGATCGCGTTGTTGAGGTACGGGAAGAGCAGCGCGTTCACGATGAACCCGGCCCGGTCCCCGCAGTCCACCGGATGCTTCTTGATCTTCGCGGTCACCTCGCGGACCGTGGCATGCACCTCGGGCGAGGTCAGCACGGTGCGGACCACCTCGACCAGCTTCATCGCCGGGGCCGGGTTGAAGAAGTGCATCCCGATGACGTCCTGCGGGCGCGAGGTGGCGCGCGCACAGGCGACGACCGGCAGCGAGGAGGTGGTGGTGGCGAGCACCGCGCCCTCCTTGCACACCTTGTCCAGCGTGGCGAACAGCTGCTGCTTGACCGCCAGGTCCTCAGCGACGGCCTCGACCGCCAGATCGACGTCCGCGAAGGAGTCCAGCGTGCCGGCCGGAGCAATGCGCGCCAGTGCGCCGTCGCGCGCCTCCGCCGTCATCCTGCCCTTGTCGACGGAGCGGGAGAGCGACTTGGCGATACGGGCCTTGGCCGCCTCCGCCTTCTCCTGGCTGCGCGCCGCGAGCACCACGTCATAGCCGGCCTTGGCGAACACCTCGGCGATGCCGCTCGCCATCGTCCCGGAGCCCGCCACGCCGACCGAGCGCACATCACGGGTGTCCACGGCCTCGGCCGCCCGCTGCTTGGGCGTCAGCTCGTCCGCCACCAGCACATCGGTGCCCGGCGCGGCGTAGGTGTAGAAACCGCGGCCCGCCTTGCGGCCCGTCAGCCCCGCCTCGCTCAGCTGCTTCAGAACCGGCGCGGGCGCGTGCAGCCGGTCGCCGGAGGCCGCGTACATCGCCTCCAGCACGGTGCGCGCGGTGTCGACGCCGATCAGATCGAGCAGCGCCAGCGGGCCCATGGGCAGCCCGCAGCCGAGCTTCATCGCGGCGTCGATGTCCTCGCGGGAGGCGTACTTGGCCTCATACATCGCGGCGGCCTGGTTGAGATAGCCGAACAGCAGCCCGTCGGCGACAAAGCCGGGCCGGTCGCCCACCGCGACGGGCTCCTTGCCCAGCTCGCGGGCGAGGGCGGTGACCGCCTCCACGGCGTGCGGGGCGGTCAGCACCGAGGAGACCACCTCGACCAGCTTCATCGCCGGCGCCGGGTTGAAGAAGTGCAGCCCGAGGACCCGCTCCGGGTGCTCGGAGTCCGCGGCCAGCCGGGTGACGGAGAGGGCGTTAGTGCCGGTGGCGATGATTGCGCCGGGGCGGACGATCTCGTCCAGCGCACGGAAGACCTGCTGCTTGGCCTCGTATGACTCCGGGACCACCTCGATCACCAAGTCCGCGTCCGCGGCGGCCTGGAGATCGGAGAACGTGCGGAAACGGGCGAGGGTGTTGCGGCGCTCCTCCTCCGTGATGCGTCCGCGCTCCACGGCGCGCGCGGTGGCTGCCTCAAGGGCGTCGACCGCCTTGCGGGCGGCGACGTCGCTGATGTCGATGCCGATGACCTCGCGGCCGGCGCGGGCGAGCACCTCGGCGATGCCGGTGCCCATGGTGCCGAGGCCGACGACGGCGACGGTGCGCAGAGGGGTGTCCGAAGGCGTGTCCATCACAGGACTCCAGGGATGAGTGACGACTGATGAACGGCGTATGAGGGGAACGCCGTGAGGCGCGCGCGGCGCACGGGAAACGCGGCCACGCGGCGCAGGGCAGTGCGTGGCGAAGGGCCGACGGACTCTGTCCCGGAGTCCCGTCGTACTGCGTGCCGAAACCGACTGCACTCTCGGCGGCTGCGTCACCAGGCCACCGGGAGCCGAGCGGGGGTAACCCGCTCACTTGAGATTAACTCGCGGGTAACGAGCGCGCCAGTGCCGGGCGGGTGTGATCTGGGTCGCGACCGGCCGGACGCCGATAGGCTGACGGTCATGGACGCGGAGTTACGGTCACTGGCGGAGCGGCTGCGGAAGGAGTCGGGGGGCTCCGAGGAGTACGAGCGGCTGCTCGTCACCGAGGACGGGGAGGAACTCGCGGATGTGCTCACCGCACACGAACGCCCCTTGTGGGCGCGGGAGATGGCGGCCTTCAGACTCGGCTGCGCCGGTGACAGCCGGGCCTTCGAGGCGCTGGTGCTGCTGCTCAACCACCGCGACCCGGCCCGCAATGTCTCCGCGGCCGTCGCGCTGTCCCGCCTGAACGACCCGCGCACCCCCAAGGCGGCCGCCGCGCTGGCCACGAACGAGCTGCGCGTCGCCTATGCGCTACTGCCCGTGCGCCTGCTCACCAGGCTGCGGGCCCCGGAGTCCGCCCCCGCCCTGATGACCGTCCTGCGCCGCCGGCTGGCGCCCGGCGATCCGTACTGGAAGGTCGCGCTGGCGTGCGTGGAGGGGCTGGGCGCGCTGGGCGACAAGCGCGCGGCGCCGCTGCTGGATACGGCGCGGACGCATCCCCGCCTGTGCGCGGCGGCGGAGGCGGCGCTGGCCCGGCTGTCCTGACCCGGGGCTTAAGCCCCCGGACCCCCGCGCCTCAATCTCCCCCAGCTACCGCTGGGAGGTACCCCCAGGCGGGGCTGGGATTTGGCGTAGCCAAATTCAGCCCGTCCGGCGTTTGAGGACACGGCCGAAGGCCGTACAGGGGGTGTGGGGGCTTAAGCCCCCAGTTTCGGGATGGGGGTCCCCCCACGCCCCCTGGGCGTAGGGGGAGGGCGGGGTGGGGGAAAACGCACGCCGCAGGCGGAACCGGCTCACAGGAGCGTCAGCTGCGTGCCCCGCTCCGGCTCCGCCACCGGGCGGGCGTTGCCGCGAGACCCGCCGCGGCCCGCCGTGGGCCCCACCCCGAACTCCGCCGCCAGCTCATGCACCTGCCGTGTAACCCGCCGCTGGTACCACCGCGGCGCATACGCCCCGTCCCCGTACAACCGCTCGTACCGCCCCACAAGCTGCGGATGCGTCCGCGCCAGCCACGCCATGAACCACTCCCGCGCCCCCGGCCGCAGATGCAGCACCAGGGGCGTCACCGACGACGCGCCCGCCGAGGCGATCGCACGAACGGTCGCGCGGAGCTGGTCCGGGCGGTCTGAGAGGAAGGGGAGCACCGGGGCCATCAGCACCCCGCACCCGATGCCGCTGTCGGCGAACGCGCGTACGACGTCGAGGCGGCGCTCGGGCGAGGGGGTGCCCGGCTCCACCGTGCGCCACAGCTCGCCGTCGGTGAAGCCGACGGAGACGGAGATCCCCACGTCCGTCACATCGGCCGCCTGCCGCAGCAGCGGGAGGTCCCGCAGGATCAGCGTGCCCTTGGTGAGGATCGAGAAGGGGTTCGCCCGGTCGCGCAGCGCCTCGATGATCCCCGGCATCAGCCGGTAGCGGCCCTCCGCCCGCTGATAGCAGTCCACGTTGGTGCCCATGGCGATATGCGCTCCCTGCCAGCCGCGCGCGGCGAGCTGCCGTCGCAGCAGCTCCGGCGCGTTGATCTTCACCACGATCTGGCTGTCGAACCCGAGGCCCGTGTCCAGGTCCAGATAGCTGTGCGTCTTGCGGGCGAAGCAGTACACACATGCGTGTGTACAGCCGCGATACGGGTTGACGGTCCACTCGAACGGCATCTGCGACGCCCCCGGCACCCGGTTCAGAATCGAACGCGCCCGGATCTCATGGAAGGTGATCCCCCGGAATTCCGGGGTGTCAAAGGTTCTGGTGGTCACCGCCGAGGCGCTGAACAGCGCGGGGTCTGCGGCTGCCGCGGGGTTCTCGGCCAGATGGTCCCAGCGCATGGGCGCCTCCTCAGTCGCTCTGGCCACAGAATAGAACACATGTTCCCTTGATCGCCGCAACCCTGATTTGGGCGGCCGCAGCCGAGGTGGTTGGCTAGCGCTGCCCGAGCAACAACCGAATGCTGGAGGAACAGGAATGGCGCAGGTCGAGGCCACCACAGAACGGATCATCTCGGCGGACGCGGAGACGGTGTTCGATGCGCTGGCCGACTACGAGAACACCCGCGCAAAGCTCCTGCCCGAGCACTTCAGCGAGTACGAGGTCAAGGAAGGCGGCGACGGCGAGGGCACTGTCGTCCACTGGAAGCTCCAGGCCACCAGCAAGCGGGTCCGCGACTGCCTGCTTGAGGTGACCGAGCCGACCGACGGGCAGCTCGTCGAGAAGGACCGCAACTCCTCGATGGTCACCACCTGGATCGTCACCCCCGCGGGCGAGGGCAAGTCGAAGGCCGTCGTCACCACGGTCTGGAACGGCGCCGGCGGCATCGGCGGCTTCTTCGAGCGCACCTTCGCGCCCAAGGGCCTCGCCCGGATCTACGACCTGGTGCTCGCCAAGCTCGCCGCCGAGGTTGAGAAGTAGCCATCGGGCTCACCGGTTCGAGTGGTTTCCCCGCGGCCTGTGGTGCGCGTCAGCGCCACGGGCCGCGGGCGCTCTCCAGGAAGGGCCCGGAGACTGGCTCTTCGTCAGCTTCTCCATGGATTCGCGTTCTCCATGGATTCGCGCGGGCGCACGACCTATTCCCGCGTTGCCCCGCGCATGGCGGACCAAGAGCCGTACGGTGGTGGCGAGGCCGCGGCCAGGGCCGCGGGGAAGGAGCCTGACACCCATGGACAGTGGTGTTCCGCCGGAGCCGCAGTCGCGCGCCGCAGCCGGGCGGATTCCGCTTGCCGTGGTCGTCGTGGACGGGAGCGGGCTGGTGTCCCACTGGTCCACCGGGGCGCGGCGGCTGTTCGGACCGGACAGGCAGGAGGCGGTCGGACAGCCGGTCGTCGAGCTGCTCCCGGTCTCCGGGGCCCTCTCCGCGGACGGCGAGCCCGGCATGTACGGCCCTGAGCCGTCCCCGTACGACCCGGCGGCACTGGGCCCCGGGCTCGACGCCTCCCTGCACGGGCTGACCGCCTACCCCGCCGCGGGACGGGCCCGGATCTCCCGGCAGCCCCGCGTCGCGGAGGACGGACGACGCGACGACCGCGTCGACGTGCTCTGGTGGGCCTACCCGCTGATCGGCCCCGGCACCGGGCGGCTCCTCGTGCTCGCCGCCGACGCCGCCAGGCTCGCGACGGACGACACGAGCGCCGACGCGGCCGCAGACGCAAGCCCCCGCGCGGCCGCAGACGCAAGCGCCGCCGAGCGCATCGCACCCGGCTTCGCCCTGCACACCGAATTCCCCGGCTTCGACGAACTCGCGCTGCGGCTGCCGGAGATCCTGCCCAGCATGAGCGTGCAGGAGTCCTCCCGCATCGTCTCCCAGGTGCTGGAGCTGGGCTATCCGGTGCTGGAGTTCAGCCACCACGACCGGGTGCCCGTCACCCCCGACTGGGGCGTGCCCAAACGCGCCGAACGCACCGCGCGCCGCCGCGCGGCCCGGCAGGCGGCCGCCGCCGGAGAGCAGGTGGACGCCGCCGACCTGGCGAAGGACCTCGAATACGCCGCCGTACGCGAACGGCTTGAGTTCCTCAACGAGGTCAGCGGACGCATCGGCTCCTCGCTCGACCTCGCCCGGACGATCCAGGAAGTCAGCGCGGCCGTCGTGCCGCGCTTCACCGATGTCGCCGGAACCTATCTGCGCGAGCAGGTCATCGCAGGCGAAGGCTTCCCCGACGGGCCGCCCGACGCCACCACCATGTGGCACCGCGTCGCCGTCGAGCATGTGGACGAGCCGGGCCGCTGGGACGATGTGGTGCCGGTCGGCGAGGCCATGCCGTTCCCCGTGCACACGCCCTTCTTCCAGTGCATGACCACAGGCGAGCCCGTGCTGGTGCCGCGGATCAGCGAGGAGATGGGCACCGCCATCGCCTCACAGTTCGAAAAACGCGACATCCGGCCGCTGATCAACGGCCGCTCGATGCTCGTCGTACCGCTCAAGGCGCGCAACGTCGTGCTCGGCTTTATGATCCTGCTCCGCCACCCCGAGCGCCCCCTCTTCAACGACATGGACCGGGTCACCGGCGCCGAACTGGCCGCCCGCGCCGGGCTCGTCCTCGACAACGCCCGGATGTACACCTACCAGGAGACCGTCGCCGAGACCCTCCAGGACTCGATGCTGCCGCAGGTCACCCCGCGCATGCCGGGCTGTGACACCGCCACCCGCTATCTGCCGGGCGCCATGCTCGGCCGGGTCGGCGGCGACTGGTTCGACACCGTCAAACTGCCCGGCTCCCGGACGGCCCTGGTGGTCGGCGACGTCATGGGCCACGGCCTCAACTCGGCCGCGATGATGGGGCAGCTGCGCACCGCCGTCCACACCATGGCCGCCCTCGACCTGCCGCCCGAGCAGCTGCTGCGCAATCTCGACGATCTCGCCCAGCGGCTCGGCGAGCACTATCTGGCGACCTGTCTGTACACGGTCTACGACCCGATCCGCCACGAGCTGCGCATGGCCAACGCCGGTCATGTCCCTCCGGTGCTGGTGCGCGCCGCCGACGGACGCAGCGAACTGCTGCATCTGCCCACGGGTGCGCCCATCGGCGTCGGAGGCGTGCCGTTCCGCTGCGTCCGCGTCCCGGTGTCGCCGGGGGACCGGCTCATCATGTGCACCGACGGACTGGTGGAGGTACGGGGCGAGGACATCGGCGTCGGTCTGGCGACGCTCTGCGAGTCGGCCGCGCACCCCGCCGCCTCCATGGACGCGGCCTGCGACACGATCATCCGCGCCCTCAACACCCGCGGCGGCCGCAAGGACGACGTCGCCCTCCTCATGGCCCGGCTCAACGGCATAGACGGAGGCTCAGTCGCCTCCTGGGAGCTGACGCTCGATCCGCGCGAGGCACGCCGGGCGCGTCTGCTCGTCCGGGAACAGCTGGCCAGATGGGAGCTGCACAGCGTGGCCGAGACCGCCGAACTGCTGGTCGGCGAGGTGACGGCCAACGCGGTACGCCATGCCAAGGGCACCCGCGCGACGCTGCGCCTGGTGCGGGCGGACGCCCTGGTGTGCGAACTCGCCGACGCGGACCCGGCGCTGCCCGCCCTGCTCGACGCGGGCCCGGACGACGAGCGGGGGCGCGGACTGCATGTGGTGAGCACCCTGGCGCGGGAGTGGGGCACCAGCCACACACCGGAGGGCAAGACCGTCTGGTTCGAACTGTCCCTGTCATAGGCGGCTCCCAGGCAGCCTGCTCTTCGGCGCTCTGCTCGAACTCCTCGTGAAGGAACGGTCGGCCGGCGGTCCCGGTGCTTGTCGTCCGCGCCCGGGGCAGGTAGACCGATCTTGACAAGGTGCCGACCATGGGGAGCGGTCATGAGCGTGACGGATCATTACAAGGACGCCTGGGAGGGGTTCTGGAGCGAGGCCCCCGATGTGCCCGGAGAGGTCTTCTGGGACACCGAGCCCGCCCTCGCCGCGGAAGCGCACCTCGCGCTGTTCGAACCGCATCTCGCCGATCCCGCCCTGACCCTGGTCGACCTGGGCTGCGGCAACGGCACCCAGACCCGCTTTCTGGCCGACCGCTTCCACCAGGTGCTGGGCGTGGACCTCTCGGCGGCCGCGGTCGAGCGCGCCAGACGACAGGATCCTTCGGGGGAGCAGCGCTTCAGAGAGCTCGACGCCGTCGATTCGGACGCGGTCGCCCAGCTGCACGCCGAGCTGGGCGACGCCAATGTCTATATGCGCGGAGTGCTGCATCAGTGCGTGGACAAGGACCGGCAGGCCCTCGCCGACACCATTGCGACGCTTGTGGGGCAGCGGGGCAGGGCGTTCGTGGTGGAGCTTGGAGAGGAAGCGGGGGCGCGGCTTATGGCTCTGGCGCAGCGTGCGGCGGGACCGCCGGCCAAGCTGCTGCCGGTGCTGCGGCACGGCATCGCGCCGGGCGCGGTCGCGGACGCGGAGGTCGGCCGGCTCTTCGCCGCCGCGGGGCTCGATGTGATCGCCGAGGGTGAGCTGCCGCTCGCCACCACCGAGCATGCGTCCGACGGCTCCCGGCTGGAACTGCCCTCCAGATGGCTGGTGGTGGGGCGGGCCAGCGCCCGGGACAACGGCTGAGCCGTCTCGCCGAACCGCGCGAGCCGAACCGCGCTCGGCGAGGTGCCGCGAGGTGTCGGCTGAGGCGTCGGCTGAGGGCTGGGGTGAGACGCCGGGCTGAGGCGTCGGCTGCGCGCCTGCTGAGGTGCGGGCTGAGACGCCCGGCTGAGCGGCGGGCCGAGGTGCCGGGCTGAGTGGCGGCAGGGCAAGGCCCTGAGGCCGGCCGTGTCCCCGTCCGCTCGCGGATGAGGACACGGCCGGCCGGGCAGGCCGCGTGCCGGGCCCTGCCCCCGGCACGCGACAGCCACGGAAGCCGTCAGCTCGTCGCGACGCCGACCTCGCCGTCGGTGAGCAGC
Organism: Streptomyces sp. PR69; assembly: GCF_026420845.1. Taxonomy (GTDB): domain Bacteria; phylum Actinomycetota; class Actinomycetes; order Streptomycetales; family Streptomycetaceae; genus Streptomyces. The sequence continues at coordinate 82,918 of NZ_JAOWCB010000005.1, forward strand.
CACTCCTTCTCCACCCGCCCCAGCGGAATCCGGTGCGACAGCACAGGCGTGCCGAAGACGGACAGCTGGAGCTGGAGATGCCCGCTCAGGGCGAAGCCGCCGTGCAGCCGCCAGGCGGCGGACGCCGAGGCGGAGGCGTCCGCCCCGCCGGTGACCGAGGCCTCGGCGCCCGCGGTGACACCGGCCCGGACGTACGGCGCGAAGTCCGCGGTCACGCCGACCGTGCCGTACAGGCCGACGGAGGCCTCCGCGCCCAGCACGGCCTTGGCCTGGCCCGCGGCCGTCACGGACGCCGTGACCGGGGAGCTCTTCGTCTGCGACTCGGCGACCGGAGTCCAGCCTGTGGCGGGCGCATAGCTGCCGCCGAACCGGAAGTCGCCCTTGACGTCCTGGGTGACGTCCAGCGTCACCCGGCCGTCCGCCTCGACCTGGAGATAGCAGGTGAGGTCGAGGTTCACCACGACCGGCACCGGGCCGACCTGGATCACCGGGTCGGCGTGCAGCTTGGCGAAGGGGATCCGCAGCGGCTCGGCGGCGGCCGCCGCCCGGCCCTTGAAGGACCACTGCGAGGTCCAGTCGCCGGACAGTCCGAGGAACGCGGCGCCGGGGCCCTGCTTGTCCGGCTGGCTCTGCTGCTGACCGGAGCTGCCGTCGTACGAGAACGCCACCTCCGGGGCCAGTTGCACAAAACCGGACACCGACGCGGAGGCCGAGACGGGAGCGCCCTCCGCCGTGGCCACGGATGTGCCGACGTCGAGCCGCAGACTGCCGAGGGGCAGCCGGCCGGCGTTGGGGCCGAAGCGGGCCCCGCCCGGCTTGGCCCAGGAGAACTTCACCCCTTTCAGCAGGGGTTCGACGTCGACCGAGGAGGGATCGACGGGTATCCGGCCCTCGGCCTTGTCGTCGTCGAGGAGCGCGGCGAGCGTGGTGGGCCTGGTGGCGACCTCGGTGCCCTGGCCGGTCTGCGCCAGCACCTCGGTCACCTCGGCCAGCAGCCCGTCGGGCGCGCCGGGCGCGGGCGCGCTGGCGATGATGTCGCCGGGGGCCACCGGGGCGTCTCCGCCGGGCGACGCCGGGCTCTTGCCGGGGGTGTCCGGGCTCGCGCCGGGACCGTCCGTGTCCGCGCCGGGACCGTCCGGGCCGGTGCCGGGGGCGTCCGGGCTCGCAGTGGGACCGTCCGGGCCGGTGCCGGGAGCGGTCGGGCTCGCATCGGGGCCGGTCGGGCCGGACGTATTCCTGCCGCCCTGCGGCGGCGCGGATATGACGGCCCGCCGGGTCTTGCTGTCGTACGAGGCGACCTTCAGGGCGCTCCGCTGCGCGCCCGCACCCTGCCCCACCTTCCGGCCCGAGCGGGCCACCGCCGCGGGCGTGGCGGAGCCGGACTGAGCCGGTGTCACCTCCAGCTCCCGTGAGGTGTCAGACCCCGGCGTCGCACCGGGGGAGACGGAGACGGGGACGGAGGGCGCGGCGGGGGCGGCGTCGGGCTGCCCCTCTGTGGAGCATCCGCTCACCGTGAGGGTGAGAGCGGCGAGGGCGGGGACCAGTAATCTCCTGGCTGTGGTGCGCACGATGGATCCTCGGCGGAGTGTCGGGGGGTGGCGGTCATTACCTTCCGGTAATGAGGGAAGGATCATGCCATGTTCCGCCAACTATCCGCACACAGGGGGGAGTTGCCCCGAGCCGCCGCCGTTCCCGCTCGTACACGGCCGCGGTGCGAGCCCAACGCCGCCCGGCCGTGACACCGCCTCTTGGCCCGCCGCTTCCGCGGCGCGTAACGTGGCAGGGCATGAAGATCCTCATCAGCGCCGACATGGAAGGCGCCACAGGCGTCACCTGGCCGGCCGATGTGCTGCCCGGCACCCCTCAGTGGGAGCGCTGCCGGCCCATGTTCACCTCCGATGTGAATGCGGCGGTGCTGGGCTTCTTCGACGGCGGCGCCGATGAAGTGCTGATCAACGAAGCGCACTGGACCATGCGCAATCTGCTGCTGGAGCAGCTCGACGAGCGGGTGCAGATGCTCACCGGCAAGCACAAGTCCCTGTCCATGGTGGAGGGCGTGCAGCACGGCGACGTGGACGGCATCGCCTTCGTCGGCTACCACACCGGCGCGGGCATGGACGGCGTGCTCGCCCACACCTACCTGCCCAACGCCGTCACCGGGGTGTGGCTCAACGGCGTGCGGGCCAGCGAGGGCCTGCTGAACGCGCATGTGGCCGCGGAGTACGGCGTCCCGGTGGTGCTGATCACCGGGGACGATCTGACCTGCGCCGACGCGGACGGTTATGCGCCCGCCGCCCGCAAGGCCGCGGTCAAGGACTGCGTGTCCCGCTATGCCGCGGTGTGCCGCACCCCGGCGCGCACGGCAGCGGACATCCGCGCCGCGGCCAAGGAGGCCGCGGCGCTCGCGGTGCGCCATGAGCCGGTGCGGGGCGGGCCGTTCACGGTGGCTCTGGAGTTCGACGCCGAGCACCTCGGGGCGGCGGCCACGGTGGTGCCCGGTGTCGTATCCGAGGGTGAGCGGCGCGTCGCCTATGACAGCGGGACGATGTATGAGGCCATTCGCACATTCAAAGCGGTCACAACGATCGTCTCCGCGGCCATGGAGGAGCAGTATGGCTGATGTGACAGCCCGCCACGCCCACCCCGACCGTGCCGAAGCGGCCCCGCCCGTCGACGCGCAGGCGTACGAGGAGGCGGTGAGCTTCACCTCCGACCTCATCCGCATCGACACGGCCAACCGCGGGGGAGGCGACTGCCGGGAGCGGCCCGCCGCCGAGTATGTCGCCGAGCGCCTCGCCGGAGCGGGGCTCGAACCCGTCCTGCTGGAACGCACACCCGGCCGTGCCAACGTCGTGGCCAGGATCCCCGGCAGCGACCCCTCCGCCGACGCACTCCTCGTCCACGGCCATCTCGACGTGGTGCCCGCCGACGCCTCCGAGTGGACCGTGCCCCCGTTCTCCGGGGAGATCCGCGACGGCGTGGTGTGGGGCCGCGGCGCGGTCGACATGAAGAACATGGACGCGATGGTGCTCGCGGTCGTACGGTCCTGGGCGCGGGCCGGAATCTCCCCCCGGCGCGACATCGTGATCGCCTACACCGCCGACGAGGAGGACAGCGGCTCCGACGGCGCGGCCTTCCTCGCCGACGCCCACGCGGACCTCTTCGAAGGGTGCACCGAAGGCATCGGCGAAGCGGGGGCCTTCACCTTCCACGCCGGCCGGGGCCTGCGGCTCTACCCGGTGGCGGCCGGTGAGCGCGGCACGGCCTGGCTCAAGCTCACCGCGCACGGCAACGCGGGCCATGGCTCCAAGCCCAGCCCCGCCAACGCCGTGACAAAACTGGCCCGGGCCGTCGCCCGGATCGGCGAGTACGAGTGGCCCGTGCGGCTCACGGCGACGGTCCGGGCCGCACTGACGGAGCTGGCCGCGCTCCAGGGCATCGAGACGGACCTCCACGCGCGCGACCTTGACGTGGAGGCCCTGCTGGAGAAGCTCGGCCCGGCCGGGGCGCTCGTCCGCCCCACCGTGCGCAACAGCGCCAACCCGACCATGCTGGACGCCGGATACAAGATCAATGTGATCCCGGGGCGCGCCGTCGCCTTTGTGGACGGGCGGACGCTGCCGGGCCACGAGGAGGAGTTCGCGGCCACCATGGACCGGCTGACCGGCCCCGACGTCGAGTGGGAGTTCCACCACCGGGAGATTCCGCTTCAGGCCCCGGCGGACTCCCCGACCTTCGCCCGGCTCAGAGCCTCGCTGGAGCGGTTCGACCCGGACGCGCGCGTTGTGCCGTTCTGCATGGCGGGCGGCACGGACGCCAAGCACTTCGCCCGGCTCGGCATCGAGGGATACGGCTTCTCACCCCTGAAGCTGCCCGAAGGCTTCGACTACCCGGCGATGTTCCACGGAGTCGACGAACGCGTACCCGTCGAGGCGCTGCACTTCGGCGTGGACGTGCTGGACCACTATCTGAAGTCCGCATAGGGGGAGTTGGGCATGGTATCCACGGGGGCGTACGGGACATGGCCGTCGCCGATCGGCGCGGCGCTCGCCGCCTCGCACGACGGTCGGCCGGAGTTCCTCGGCATGGTCGGCGACGAGGTGTGGTGGACCGCGCCGCGCCCGGCCGAGGGCGGCCGGCGGACCCTGGTCCGCCGGCGCGCCGACGGCGGCGAGGAGTCGGCGCTGCCCGCGCCGTGGAACGTCCGCAGCAGAGTCATCGAGTACGGCGGACAGCCCTGGGCCGGGACCCCGCAGCCCGGCGGCCGCGGACCCCTCGTGGTCTTCGTCCACTTCCCCGACCAGCGGCTGTACGCCTACGAGCCCGACGCTCCCGGCGCGACGCCGCGGCCCCTCACGCCCGTGTCGGACGTCGGGGGCGGGCTGCGCTGGGCCGACCCGCGCATCCGGGCGGAGCACGGCGAGGTCTGGTGCGTGCTGGAGGAGTTCACCGGCCCCCGGCCCACCGACGTACGCCGGGTGATCGCCGCTGTGCCGCTGGACGGGTCCGCCGCCGCGGACCGCGCCGCGCTGCGGGAGCTCACCGATGACCGGCGGCGCTTCATCACCGGGCCGCGCCTCTCCCCGGACGGCAGGCGGGCCGCCTGGCTCGCCTGGGACCATCCGCAGATGCCGTGGGACGGCACCTCGGTCCTGATCGCCGACATCGCCGACATCGCCGATATCACCGACAGCACCGACGGGGCGGACAGCACCGAGGTCACCGGCGGCGGCACCGCTGACGCCGCCGGCGGGGCGCGGCTCACCGGGGTCCGCTGTGTGGCCGGAGGAGCCGACGAGTCGGTCGCCCAGGTCGACTGGGCCCCCGACGGCTCGCTGCTGCTCGTCTCCGACCGCGGCGGCTGGTGGGAGCCGCAGCGCATCGCGGCGCACACGCTGGCCGCGTCGTCCCCCGGAGCCGAGCCGCCGCCCGCGCCGCCCGCGACCACCCCTCAGGAGCCGCTGCCGCGCACAGAGCTGTGCCCCGGCCGGGAGGAGGAGTTCGGCGGACCGCTGTGGAAGATCGGCCTCAGCTGGTTCGCCCCGCTGGCCGACGGGCTGATCGCCGTCATCCACGGCAAGGGCGCCACCGCCCTCGGCATACTGGACCCCGAGACCGGCGAACTGGTCGACGCCGCGGGCCCCTGGACCGCATGGGCGCCCACGCTCGCCGTGCACGGCGAGCGCGTCATCGGCGTCGCGGCCAGCCCGCGCAGCGCCGCCGAGGTCGTGGAACTGGACACCCGCACCGGGCGCACCCGCGTCCTGGGCTCAGCCCATGACGACCCGGTCGACCCCGCGTACTACCCCGAGCCGCAGCTCCGCACCTTCACCGGGCCCGGCGGCCGCGAGATCCACGCCCATGTCTATCCGCCCCACAGCCCGGACCGGGTCGCCCCCGACGGCGAACTCCCGCCGTTCGTCGTGCGCGCCCACGGCGGCCCCACCGGCCATGCCCCGGCCGTACTCGACCTGGAGATCGCCTACTTCACCTCGCGCGGCTTCGGCGTCGTCGAGGTCAACTACGGCGGCTCCACCGGATACGGACGGGAGTACCGCGACCGGCTGCGCGAGCAGTGGGGCGTGGTCGACGTCGAGGACTGTGCGGCGGTCGCCCGCACCCTCGCCGCCGAGGGCACCGCCGACCCGGCGCGGCTCGCCATCCGCGGCGGCAGTGCCGGCGGCTGGACCGCGGCCGCATCCCTGACCGGCACGGACGTCTACGCCTGCGGGGCCGTCAGCTACCCCATCCTCGATCTGGCGAGCTGGGCCGACGGCGAGACGCATGACTTTGAATCGCAGTATCTGCGGTCGCTGGTCGGGCCGCGGGAAGAGGTGCCGGGCCGCTACCGGGAGCGCTCGCCGCTGCACCACGTCGACCGGATCAGCGTGCCGTTCCTGCTGCTCCAGGGCCTGGACGATGTGATCTGCCCGCCCGCGCAGTGCGAGCGGTTCCTGGAGCGGACGGCCGGACGCGGCATCCCGCACGCGTACATCGCCTTCGAGGGGGAGGGGCACGGCTTCCGCAGAGCCGACACCCTGATCCGCGCACTGGAAGCCGAACTCTCCCTGTATCTCCAGACCTTCGGCATCGAGCGGCCCGACACCCCGGTGCTGGAGCTGAGGAAGTGACCGCGTCATCGCCGTCCCTGACCCGCCCTCGGCGGCTGCGGCCGGGGGACAGGGTCGCCGTCGTGGCCCCCGCGGGGCCCGTGCCCGAGGAGCGGCTGGAGTCCGGGCTCGCCGTCCTGCGTGACTGGGGGCTCGACCCCGTGACACCGCCCCACGTCCGCGGGCGCCACCCGGACCTGCCCTATCTGGCCGCCGCCGACGCGGTGCGGGCGCGCGAGCTGACCGAGGCATGGTGCGAGAAGTCCGTGTCCGCCGTACTCTGCGCCCGCGGCGGCTACGGCGCCGCCCGCATGGCCGATCTGCTCGACTGGACGGCGATACGGGCCGCGGGCCCCAAGGTCTTCGTCGGATACAGCGACATCACCACACTGCACGAGGCGTTCGCCCGGCGCATGGGCCTGGCCACGCTGCACGGCCCCATGGCAGGCGCGCCCGGCTTCCTCGGCGACCCGGCCACCCGGGAGTCGCTGCGGGCCGCGCTCTTCGAGCCGGAGTCGGTCCGCGTGCTGGGGCTGGATACCGCCCGCACCCTGGTGCCCGGCCGCGCGCGGGGCGTCACCTTCGGCGGCTGCCTCACCCTCCTCGCGGCCGACGCCGGCACCCCGCACGCCCGCCCCGCCGCCCACGGCGGCCTGCTGCTGATCGAGGACGTCGGGGAGGAGGACTACCGGATCGACCGGGCGCTCACCCAGCTGCTGCGCGCGGGAACCCTGGACGGCGTCATGGGCGTCGCCCTCGGGTCATGGGCGCGGTGCGGACCGTACGACAGAGTGCGGGCGGTGCTCCGCGACCGGCTGGGCGGGCTGGGCGTTCCGGTCGTGGAGGAACTGGGATTCGGCCATGGCTCCCCGGCGCTCACGGTGCCCCTCGGCGTCAGCGCCGTACTGGACGCCGACGCCCGCACGCTGACGCTGGACGAGCCCGCCCTGCTCTGACCCCGCCCGCCCGGCTCTGACCCCGCGCGCGCTACTTCGACGAGGCCGCCTCGCGCAGTGCCGCATACCCCGGGCGGATCACCTCGTCGATCAGCCGGCGGCGCTCCGGCAGCGGCAGGAACGCCGACTCGACCGCGGCCACGGTGAACTCCTCGAAGACCTCGGGGCCGTAGCCGAACGCCTCCGCCATGTGCTGGAACTCCCGGCTCATCGTGGTGCCGGAGACCAGGCGGTTGTCGGTGTTCAGCGTGATCCGGAACCCGAGGCGGCGCAGCAGGTCGATGGGGTGCGTGGCGTAGTCCTTCGCCGCGCCCGTCTGCAGATTGGAGGTCGGGCAGACCTCCAGGGCGATGCGGTTGTCGCGGACGTAGGCCGCGAGGTGGCCCAGCGTCGCCGAACCGTCGTCGTGCACGGTGATGTCGTCCGTGATGCGCACGCCATGGCCGATGCGCTCCGCGCCGCAGATCTGCACCGCCTCGTGGATCGACTCCGCGCCGACCGCCTCGCCCGCGTGGATCGTGAAGTGGCAGCTGTGCCGCTTCAGGTGCTGGAAGGCGGGCAGATGGCGGGCGGGCGGGTTGCCGATCTCGCCGCCCGCGATGTCAAACCCCGCCACCCCGCGCTCACGGTGCGCGACGGTCAGCTCGGCTATCTCCAGGGAACGGTCCGTGTGCCGCATGCCGGTGAGCAGCGCCCGCACTGTGATCCGCCCGCCGGTGCGGCGCTCGCCCTCCCGGAAGCCGGCGTTGACCGCGTCCACGACCTCGTCGAGCGTCAGACCGCGTTCCTGGTGCTGCTCGGGGGCGTACCGCACCTCGGCGTACACGACGCCGTCGGCCGCCAGATCCTCGGCGCACTCCGCGGCGACGCGCTCCAGCGCCTCACGGGTCTGCATCACCGCGCAGGTGTGGGCGAAGGTCTCCAGATAGCGCTCCAGCGACCCGGAGTCCGCGGCGTCGCGGAACCAGACCCCAAGCGCCTCCGGCTCCTCGGTCGGCAGCCCGCGGTAACCGCACTCACGGGCCAGTTCGATGATGGTGGCGGGGCGCAGACCGCCGTCGAGGTGGTCGTGGAGGACGGCCTTGGGTGCGCGCAGGATGTCAGACAAGTGCATACCCGCTGAGTGTACGGCACGCCAAGCTCAAGCCTTGCCGGTGTTTGAGGGCGGGGGGCCTGGGGCGGAGCCCCCGGTTATGTCGTGTGGAGCACCGGCAGGGCGGGCGCGCCCGTCGGCAGCATGTGCTTGGCCGCGAGGACCGGCGTCTGTGCGACCCGGATCACCTGGGTGACCAGCACCGCGGGCGTGTCCGCCGAGCGGTCCAGCTGTTCGCCGCGGCGCTGCCCGAGCACGGTCGCCGTCACGGCGCTGTGCCCGGTGAGCTGGATGCCCCGGGACGCCCCCGCGAGCACCGAGAGCATGGACGCCGCAGGGGCGGGCTCGGCGCGCAGGGCCTGTGCGAACGCCGGATGGACACGTTCCAGCACCTCCTCCTCCGCGGCCCACTCCTGGCTGAGCGCCGCCGCCGTGCCCTCCCCGGTCAGCAGCGACTCCCAGAAGCGCAGCTCCGCGCGGGCCGCGGCCAGCAGATGCTGGGCGGTGAAGTCGGTGGGTTCCTCCACCGCGCGCAGCAGCGGCCGCACCCGCAGCGCGGCCCCCGCCGACAGCAGCTCCTCAAGCGGCTGGACACGCTCGTAACCCCGCCGCGGCACACGGTCGTTGACCGTTCTGCCCACGCCGCGGCGCACCGTCAGCAGGCCGTCCTCCTGGAGCAGCAGCAGCGCCTCGCGCAGGGCGGGTCGGCTCACCCCCAGCGCGCCGGCGAGCCGGGGCTCGGACGGCAGGGTGGAGCCCGGCGGATAGGTGCCGTCGTGGATGGCGTCCGCGATCCGCTCGTACAGCGCGACGACCGGTCTGCGCTGCTGTGCGCTGACTGCCACTGCTCCTCCTCGGCCCAACCTGTCAGCTAGCTCTGATCGCCACGCTATGCCGGTTCCCGCGGCCGGGCAACGGCCGACGCGTCGCCGTCTGCCCGTCCCGAGCTGGGATTTCAGCCCAAATCGAGGGTGCTGCGCAATTCACGGCCCGGAAGGTCTTGACGTTCTACGCACGTAGATTCCACTCTGTGTGAGCCGCAACTTGTCAGACAAGTGACGAGCAGCGGAAATTTTGCAAGACAGCAAGACAGCAAGACGTCACACGACATCCGAGGCAAAGGGGCCGACATGTCGACCAGGCTGGGCCGGACACCGTCCGGGGCCGCATCCGATCTCACAGGCCGCGGCAGCATGCTGCTCGCCATGGTGCTGGCCGTTCTCGGCTATCAGATCAACGCCACGATGCTCAGCCCCGCGCTGCCCGACGTCATCGAGCGCCTCGGCACCTCGACCGCGGCCGCCGGCCTCTCCCAGACGCTGTTCTTCCTGATGGCGGCCATCGGCCAGGTCACCCTCGCCCGCCTCAGCGACCAGCGCGGCCGCAAGCCGATGATGATCGTCTGCGCCTTCGTCCTGATCGCCGGCAATCTGCTCTGCGTCTTCGCGCCCAACATCGAGATCTTCATCGCCGGCCGCATCCTCCAGGGCGTCTCCGCGGCGATGTTCACACTCGCCTTCCTCACCCTGAACCAGCTGCTCAGCCCGGCGGGCTTCGGCAAGGCGGCCGGCATCATCACCGCGGTCAACGGCGGTCTCGCCGGAATTGACGCCATCGCCGGCGGCCAGATCGCCGACACCATCGGCTTCCGCGGCATCTTCGTCTGCTCCACGCTGATCGCCGTCGCCGGGCTGATCGGCGTCCGCCGGTACGTCCCCGACGTCCCGCCGACCGCCGCCGACGGCCGTTTCGACTCGCGCGGCATCACCGCCCTCGCCCTGGGCCTCACCGGGGTGCTCGTCGGCCTGGCGCAGGGCGCGAGCTGGGGCTGGACCTCGCCGCTCACCGCCGCCTTCCTGCTCGGCGGCCTCGCCTCCCTCGTCTTCTTCGTCCTCTCGCAGAAGAGCGCGCCCAACCCCGTCATCGACATCGAGGTGCTGGCCTCGCGCCGCGCCTGGCCGCTGCTGATCACCACCGTGTGCACGCTCGGCGGCGCGTTCGGCGCGATCGCCCTGACCATCCCGCTGTTCTCGCAGGACGCACGCGTGGGCCTCGGCCTCTCCGCCGTCGCCGCCGCCGTGCTGTTCCTGACCCCCATCCAGCTGATCGGCGTCATCTCCGCGCCGCTGACCGGGCGGCTCGGGCCCCGGATCGGCTGGCGTACGGTCGTGGTCGCCGGCGCGGTCGCCAACTTCGCGATCTTCCTCCTCGCCACGCTCTTCCTGCACCACGAGTGGGTCCTCATCGCCTCGCTGGCCGCGCTCGGCGTCACCTACGGCGGCTTCATGCTGACCGGTCTCAACGGCCTGGCCGTCACCACCGCCCCCAAGGACAAACCGGGCTCCCTCTCCGGCCTCAACGGCGCCTGCTTCGGCATCGGAGCGTCGCTGGGCATCGCCCTCGCCTCCGCGATGATCACGGCGGGCAGCGATGCGCAGGGGCCGACCGAAGCGGGCTATCAGCACGCGATGTACGCGGCGCTCGCGCTGCTGGCGCTCGGCGTGGTGTCCTCGCTGCTGATCCAGCGGCCGGACGAGGACGGCACGCCGGGGTCCGCACAGGATCAGGACGAGGACGAGCCGCGTCTCATCCTCGCGCACCACTGACCCGCCCCCTCAGCCGGGCCCGCCGGGAACCGGGGCCGCCGCGACGACCAGGCTGCGCGGCCCCGTCACCCGTATGGCCCGCCCCAGCCGCTCATGGGACCGGGATCCGTCCATCCTGGTCCCATGAGCCCCAGGGAAGCATCGAGCAGCGGCGGCAGCAGGCGACGCGGCGGCAGCATCCGTGACTGGCTCACCCCGGCCAGGGTCACCGTCCTGGTGATCGCCCTCCTCGCGATCATCTTCATCTTCGAGAACACCCGCCAGGTCAAGATCCGGCTGTTGATCCCCGAGGTCTCCATGCCGCTCTATCTGGCGCTGCTCGCGATGTTCGCGGTCGGCGTGCTGTGCGGAAGCTACTTCTTCCGCAGACGGGAGCGATGAGCGGCCGTCAGGGCTGCACCACTGGCTAGGCTGCCGCGATGCACGAACCGTCAGCCCCCCGTCCCGCCGCCCACGCCGCCTTCCTCGCCGTCGGCCCCCGCGTGGGCATACGCCCCATCTCCTACGGCGACGGCCGGGAGTTCACCGCCCGCGCCCGCGAGAGCGCGGAGCACTGCCGGCCCTGGCTGTTTCCGCCCGAGACCGCCGAGAAGTACGCCGCCTACGCGGGCCGGCTCATCGAGGACCCGGCACACGCCGGATTCCTCGTCTGCATGCGCGACAGCGGAGCGATCGCCGGCTTCGTCAACGTCAACAGCATCATCGGCGGTGCGTTCCAGTGCGGCTTCCTCGGCTACGGCGCGTTCGCGCACGCCGTCGGCCGCGGGCTGATGTCCGAGGGGCTGCGACTGGTGCTGCGCCATGCCTTCGGCCCGATGGGCCTGCACCGGCTGGAGGCCAACATCCAGCCCGGCAACGCGCCGTCCATCGCGCTCGTCCGGAGAGCGGGTTTCCGGCTTGAGGGCTTCTCGCCGGACTATCTGTTCATCGACGGCGCGTGGCGCGACCACGAACGCTGGGCGATCACCAGGGAGATGACCGCCGATGCGATGACGCGGTGATGTTCGGTGATGCGGCGCGGTGGCGCGCGGTGACGCACAGTGACGTCAGGCCGCCGGGCCGCGGTCCACATACTCGAAGACGGAGCCGTCCGGGTGCACGGCGATCAGATTCCGCCCTGCCGGGGTCGGCACCGGGCCCGCGACGACCCGCGCGCCCACCGCCTCCAGTGTGGCGCACGCCTGCTCCACATCGCGGACCGCGATCGTCGCCGACACCTTGCGCAGCACTTCCAGTTCCGACTCCGGGCCGCTCATCAGCAGAAAGCAGCCGACAGCGGCCGCGGAGACGCCGCCGCGCTCGAAGCGATGGGCGGGGGCGCCGGTGAGGTGTTCGTAGAACGAGGCTGCGGTGTCCAGGTCGTCGACGCAGATGCGGAGCGTGGTACCGAGGATCTCCATACCTGTGAGCGTAGGGCCTCTTCGGGGGGCTTTCCCCTCCCCGCCCCTTCCCGTAACTGGGGCTCCGCCCCAGACCCCGCTTTACGGGGGCTCCGCCCCCGGACCCCCGCGCCTCAATCGCCGGCGGGGCTGGATTGTGCGGCTCCTCGCGCTTCAAGCGTCGGCGGGGCTGGGTTTCCGGCCCCTGCCTCGATCGGCGGCGAGGCTTGATTTCCGGCCTTGCGTCTTAAGCCTCGGTGGGGCTGGACTTCTGGTCCCTCGGCCCTCAGGCTCCCCCAGCTACCTCCCCCAGACTCCGTCTGGGGGTACCCCCAGGCGGGGCTGGAGAACCCAGCCCGTTGGGGGTGCCTCCGTGCGGGCAGCCCCGGGCAGAGTCCGGGGGGAGTTTGAGGACACGGCCTTCAGGCCGTACAGGGGCGGGCGGGGCGAAGCCGCCGCTTCTCGGGCGTGGGGCGGCAGGCCCGCAGCCCGCACCCCCGAAGGGGGCAGGGGGCGGAGCCCCCAGGTGCGGGAAGGGGGGTTCCCACACCCCCCGGAGAGGGCCGGGGGCCCACCCCCCCGGCAGTTCACACGCGGCAGAGGATTTCACCGTGCGGCACCAGAAACCACGCGTCCTCCGCCCGGCCCCACGCGCGCCAGGCGTCGGCGAAGGCGGCCAGGTCCTCGGCGGTGGCGTGGCCGCCCTCGACCGCGAGGCGGGCATAGTCGGATTGGGTCGTGCGCTCCGCCCACAGGCCGCTCCACCAGGCCCGTGACTCCTCGTCGGCGAAGCACCAGGCGTCGGCGGACGCCGTGATGTCCGTGAACCCGGCCCGCCGGGCCCAGGACAGCAGCCGCCGGCCGGCGTCGGGTTCGCCGCCGCTCGCGCGGGCCACCTGGCGGTACACCCGCTGCCATGCGTCGAGAGCGGGCACTTCGGGGAACCAGGTGAACGCCTGGTAGTCGCTGTCGCGCGCGGCGACGATCCCGCCCGGCCGGCACACACGCCGCATCTCGCGCAGCGCCCCGACCGGGTCCCCCACGTGCTGGAGCACCTGATGGGCGTGCACCACGTCGAACGAGTCATCGGCAAAGTCCAGGGCGTGGACGTCGGCGACCGAGAAGCGGACGGTGTCCAGACCGCGGACTTCCGCGGTCGCGCGTGCCTGGCGCAGTACGTCCTCGGCGGCGTCGACGCCGGTCACCCGGCCCGGCGCCACCAGTTCCGCGAGGTCGGCGGTGATGGTGCCGGGACCGCAGCCGACGTCCAGCACCTCCATGCCCGGCCGGAGTTCGCCGGCCAGATACGCGGCCGAGTTCGCGGCGGTCCGCCACTGGTGCGAGCGCAGCACGGACGCATGGTGCCCATGGGTGTAGACGGCGGTCTCTTTCGGCACGGCCGGCTCCTCTCCGCTGCCCCGGCCCTGGCGGCCTGGGGTCCGATGTGAGGCCCACCGTACGCCAGTTGGCCACAATGCGAGATGTGTGTCTTGTTATATGGACGGACAGCGGCGGCGGAGAGCTGCCGTCAACTCCCGCGGGAACGCAGGAGTGCGCCCGGTACGCCCACACAGCCGTGCGCGCCCGCCCGCCCGGCGGGATGACGCGAAGCTTCGTATAAAGGGGGCATGGACGGGGCAGAGGTACGGCGGCACAGGCACGGCGGAGGTGACGGCATGCGGCAGACGGCTCCGGAAGGCCGGGGGCCCGTCCGCTACGGGCCCTCCGCGCCCGAGACCGGGCTGCCCGTCCTCCCCGAGCTCGCCGACGTGCTCGCCGCCGCGGCTGGGCACGCCGCCGAGCCGCCCGGCGGCGGCCTGCCGCTGCGGGAGGCCGCCTGCGCCTACTGGCAGCGGCGCGGGCTGCGCACCCGTCCCGAGGAGGTGGCCGCGGCCCCCGGCGCCCAGCCGCTGCTGTTCGCGCTGCTCGCCGCATACGGCGGCGATGTGCTGATGCCCCGCCCCTGCCCCGCCTGGTGGACCCCGCAGGCGCGGCTGCTGGGCAGGCCCGCCTACCATGTGCCGACCCCGGCCGAGTGCGGCGGCGTGCCCGATCCGTACGCCCTGCTGGAGACCGTGCGCCGGGTGCGTGCCGAGGGCGGCTCCCCGCGGCTGCTGCTGCTCTCCGTCGTCGACGACCCGACCGCCACCGTCGCCCCGCCGGAGACCGTCCGGGAGGCCTGCGAAGCGGCCGTCGGCGAGGGGCTGCACATCATCAGCGACGAGACCTGGCGCGACACCCTCCACCGTCCGCACGACACCGTGCTGTTCAGCCCCGCCGAGATGTGGCCGGAGGAGGTCACCGTCATCAGCGACCTCGCCGGGGCGCTCCTCCCGGCGGCCTGGCCGGTCGCCGTCGCCCGGTTTCCGCACACCGACCGGGCGGCCGCGCGCCGCGCCAGGACCCTCGACATCCTCACCGCGCTGGGAGCGGAGGCGGCGGGACCGGTCGCGGCCGCCGCCGCGTACGCCCTCGGGGAACCCCCGCCGGTCGCCGAGCGTGCCGTACGCGCCGCCGCGCTGCACGCCCGGATCACCGCCGCCGTGCACCGCGCCGTGCTCGGCTCCGGCGCGCTCGCCCGGCCGCCGCAGGCCGGCCGCCATCTCTACGCCGATCTGGGCCCGCTGCGCGCCCCGCTCGCGCAGCGGGGCGTCACCGACTCCATGGAGCTGGAGGAGTATCTGACGCGGCGGCTCGGCACGCCGACGCCGGGCGGGCACCGGTTCGGGGACGAACTGGGCGCCCTGCGTGTGCGGCTGGCCACGGGACCGCTGCTGGGAACTGCTCACGACCAGCGGTGTGAATCCCTCACCTCACGGACGCCACTGGAATTGCCGCACGTCGCGGACGCGTTGAGGATTCTTGAATCGGCTTTCGACGAGCTGAACGACGAACTGAGCGACGCGCTGAGCCGACGACACCGCGCCGGACGGCCGGCGTCGCACGAACGGCGTTGAACGGAGCCGCGATGACGGAACAGGCGGAGCGTACGGAGCCCCCGCATCGGCCGCGACCGGAGCAGCCCGGGGAACCGGGCGAGTCGCCGCCGCCCCGCTCCCGGTCCCGCTCCGTCACCCGCCCGCTGTACGAGCTGCGCCGCTGGCCCCGCTCCTTCGCCGACCGGCTGACCGCGCCGCTGCCCGGCGTACGGGCGCTGGCGCGCCTGGCCAGGGAGGGCGCCGTGCGCCCCGGCGCGGAAGGGCTGCGCGACACCCCGCTGCTGCCCTTCGTCCCCGGTCCGCTGCCCGCCGCGGACCCCTCTGGCCTCGCCGTCACCTGGGCGGGCCACGCCAGCTGGGTGCTGTCCATCGGCGGGCTGACCGTCCTGACCGACCCCGTCTGGTCGCACCGCATCCTCGGCACCCCGGCCCGGCTCACGCCCGTCGGGGTGCGCTGGGAGGACCTGCCGCGCGTTGACGCCGTCGTCATCAGCCACAACCACTTCGACCATCTGGACGCGCCCACGCTGCGGCGGCTGCCGCACGGCACGCCGGTGTTCGCCCCCGCGGGGCTGGGTCGCTGGTTCCGGCGCCGCCGCTTCAGCCGGGTGACCGAACTCGACTGGTGGGAGGGGGCCGAACTGCCCGCGCCCGGCGGGCGGAGGGTCCGCTTTGACTTTGTGCCGGCCCACCACTGGTCCAAGCGGACGCTCACTGACACCTGCCGCTCCCTGTGGGGCGGCTGGGTGCTCACCTCCTCCTCCGGCCGCTCCGTGTACTTCGCGGGCGACACCGGTTACGGACACTGGTTCAAGGAGATCGGCCGCCGCCACCCCGGCCTCGATGTGGCGCTGCTGCCGATCGGCGCGTATGAGCCGCGCTGGTGGCTCGGCGATGTGCACACCGACCCGGAGGAGGCGGTGCGCGCCTTCGAGGACCTCGGGGCGCGGAACATGGCGCCCATGCACTGGGCGACCTTCGTGCTCTCCGCCGAGCCGGTCCTCGAACCCCTCACCCGCGTACGCGCCGCCTGGGCCCGCACGGGCCGCCCGCGCGACGAACTGTGGGACCTGCCGGTGGGAGGCTCACGGGTGCTCCCGTAACACCACGGGGCTCGCACAAGCGACGGCGCGTCGCCCGCCCGCGTCGCCCTGCCCGGGGGCTCCGCGCCCCGAGAGCTCCTCGTCGCGGGCCGGGAGCCGCCTGTCGTCCGGCGCTCCTGTACGCGGGCGGCCGGACGCCACGGCTTCGCCCGCTTCGCCCGGCGGCCGCGCTTGCGCCGCGGGCGGCGCGGCCGCAGGCCGTACGGGACTCCCGGCCCCCGCCCGGCCCCCGAAGTGCGCGGCGCGGCGTCAGTCGCCGGACTGCGGGCCGTCCGGCTGGAGGCTGCGCGTGCGGGGGCCCGGAGGACCGCCATCCGGGCCGTCGCCGCCGTGGCCGCCGGCTCCGCGGAGCCTCCGCCACAGCGTCGGCACCCCGCTGATCAGCAGCGCGAGCGTGACCGCCGCCAGCACGCCCTGCCATGCCTCGTCGAAGAGCGACCCGCCCAGAATCCCGATGAGCTGGTACGTCGCCGCCCAGGCCAGACACGCCGGCACATCGCCCCGCACGAACCTCCGCATCGGCATCCGGGCGAGCAGACACGCCATCATCACCGGAATCCGCCCCGCGGGCACCAGCCGGGACAGCACCAGCACCGTCACCCCGTGCTCCCGCAGCTTCCACCGCGCCTGCTCCAGCCGGTCGGGGGCGGCCCGCACCCGCAGGGCGGCCAGCCAGCGCGAGCCGTTCTTCGAGCGGACGCCCCGCCCGCCGAGCCAGTAGAGCGCCACATCGCCGAGGAACGCCGCGAACGCCGCCACCAGGAACACGAACAGCAGCGCCAGCGGGGCCGTCTGATGAAACGCCACCACCGCCGCCGAGCTCACCACCGCTCCCGTCGGCACCACCGGCACCAGCGAGCCCAGCGCCACCAGCAGAAACAGGGTGGGATAGCCGACCGCCTGCTGCGTCGACTCCGGCGGCAGCCGGGTCACCGTCTCGGAGAGCTGCCAGAGCCCCTCGGACGCGCTCTGGGCCATGCGCACTGGGTTCACCGGGCGGCCCCCGGCCGGACCCGCTCGCCATGCCCGAGCCGGTGGACGGTCACATCCGGGGCCAGCCGCGCCGCCTTGCGTACGAACTCCACACCCGGAGCGTAGAACTCATGCGGCCGGACCCCGTCCATCCCGATCGGCCAGTACGTGCCGTAGTGCACCGGCACGGCGGCGGCCGGCCCCAGCGCCGCGAGCGCCTGCGCCGCGCGGGCCGCGTCCAGATGGCCGTGGCCCAGGTACGGGCCCCAGCCGCCCACCGGCAGCAGCGCCACGTCCACGGGGCCCACTTCCTTGGCCATCGTGTCGAAGAGCCCGGTGTCGCCTGCGAAGTAGGTCCGCGCCTCCCCGTCGACGACATAGCCGAGCGCCGGCGAGCGGCGCGGCCCCACCGGCAGCCGCCGCCCGTCGTGCAGCGCGGGCACGGCACGCACCCGTACACCCCCGTCCACCGTCACCTCATCCCCCGGAGCCATCTCCGTGACCCGCAGTCCGGCACTGTGCACGAGCCGCCGCAGACCGGGCACGGCACGGGACGCCCCGCTCGGCACGATCAGCGCGGTGCCAGGGGCGAGCCGGGCGAGCGACGGCAGATGCAGATGGTCGGCGTGCAGATGGGAGACCAGCACCGCCTCGGCCGCCGCCGCCCGCGGCGGCGGCAGCGCACCGCGCCGTCTGCGCAGATGCGCCAGCCGGCGCACGAACAGCGGGTCCGTCAGCAGCCGGACCCCGGAGTCCTCGATGGTGCAGGTGGCATGACCCCACCAGGTGATCTCCACCGGCACGAGCGCGCCTCCTCGCCGTAGCGCCGGACGCCGGCCCCGGCGTCCTCTCTTACGAGACTAGGCCGTGCCGTCAAAGTCCCGTCCGCCGGGCGGACGACACTCCCTAAGCCGTGTCCGGCGAGAGCTCCGCCCGGCAGCCCCTTCCGGGGAGGGCTGCATGCGCTGGCCTTGACCGTGCCTGGGGGAGATTGAGGCGCGGGGCTCGAACATGTGAACGCGGTGTCGGTCTCCCCGTACACCGCTCCACCGGATCACGGCCCCCGCTGTGCCAGGCTGGAGAGCGGCTGGCGGAGTGCGAAAGCCAGCGGCGCGCGGCGAGAGGCGGGGTGAGACGGGCGTGGGCGGCGCAGGGCGATGGCGGACGGCGGGCAGAGCCCTGCTGCGCGTGACCGTGGTGTGGGCGGTGTCCACGCTCACCATGCTGGCGCTCGCCGGTGCGCTCCCCGATTTCCAGCTGCAGTCTCCCGGCGGGGACAGCATCACCAGGACGGCCGTCACCGCCGCCTGGGGCGCGGGCGCGTTCGGCCTGCTCACCGCGCTGGTGTGGCCGGTGGTCGTACGGGCGCTGCTGCTGGTGCCCGCCCTGGTCCTGGGCTTGCTCGTCTTCTTCCTCAACGGCTCGCTGCTGCTGATCGCCCTCTGGCTGATCCCGGACGGGCGCGGGGCGGCCGAACCGGAGACCGCGGTCGTCGTCGCGGCTGTCATGTCCGCGGTGGCCTCCGCCACCTCCACCGCCCTCGCCGTGCGCGACGACGACGCCTACCGCCGCAGGCTCTACCGGCTCGCCCACCGCCGCGGCCCCCGCGCGGCGGGCGACGGCGGGGAGCAGCCGCCCGGCACGGTCTTCGTCCAGCTCGACGGGGTCGGCTGCGAGGTGCTGCGGCGCGCCGCGGCCGACGGAGTGATGCCCACCGTCGCCGAGTGGCTGGACACCACGCACCGCCTCACCCCCTGGCACACGGACTGGTCCTCCCAGACCGGCGCGAGCCAGCTCGGCATCCTGCACGGCACCAACCACGATGTGCCCGCTTTCCGCTGGTACGAGAAGGACCGCGGCCGGCTGATGGTCAGCAACCGGCCGGCCAGCGCGGGCGAGCTCCAGCGCCGCGCCGTCGAACGCACCGGCGACGCCGGGCTGCTCGCCTCCGACGGGGCCAGCCGCGGCAATCTGTTCAGCGGCGGGGCCGGCCAGGTCGCCCTCGTCCTGTCCGTGGCGGCGCGCCGCGGCCGGGCGAACCGCTCGCGCGCCGGCTACTTCGCCTACTTCTCCGACCCCGCCAACGCGGTCCGCACCGCGGTGTCCTTCATCGCCGAAGTGCTGCGCGAGATAGGCCAGTCGACCCGGTCGCGGCTGCGCGGCGACCGGCCGCGGGTCGGCCGCGGCGGGCTCTACCCCTTCATCCGGGCCTTCGCCACCGTCGTCGAACGCGATGTGGTGGTCGCCGCCGTGATGGGCGACATGCTGGCCGGGCGCAGCGCCGTCTACGCCGACCTCGTCGCCTATGACGAGGTGGCCCACCACTCGGGGCCGCACAGCAAGGACGCCTCGATGGTGCTGGAGCGCCTCGACCGCTCGCTCGCGCTGATCGCCAAGGTCGCGGAGCACGCCCCGCGCCGCTACCGGATCGTGGTCCTGTCCGACCACGGCCAGAGCCCCGGAGAGACCTTCGAAGCCGCGTACGGGCTGACGCTGAAGGATCTCGTACGGGCCGGCTGCGGGCTGCCGGTGTCCCGGCGCGCCGAGCGCTCCAAGAGCGGCGCGGAGGCGCGTGACGCGGCCCGCGACGCCCTGCGCAGCGCCTTGCACCGCACGCTTGACCAGGGCGCGGAGGAGCAGCCTGCCACCGGCTCTGAGCCCGTCGTGCTCGCCTCCGGGAATCTGGCGCTGATCTCCTTCCCCGACACCGAGGAACGGCTCAGCCGCGAGCAGATCGACCGCCGCCACCCCGCGCTGCTGCGGACCCTGGCCAACCATCCGGGCATCGGGTTCCTGCTGGTCCGCAGCGAGGAGCACGGCTCGGTGGCGCTGGGGCGGGACGGCACGGCCACGCCGCTGGCCGAACTCGCCGACGGCGCACCGCCCCTGACGGGCTTCGGGCGCGGCGCGGCCGCCGCCGTACGCCGCACCGACGCCTTCCCGCATGTCGCCGACATCATGGTCAACTCGATGTACGACCCCGGTACGGGCACGGTGCACGCCTTCGAACCGCAGATCGGCTCGCACGGCGGTCTGGGCGGAGAGCAGTCCCATGCCTTTCTGCTGTACCCGGCGGAGCTGTCCGCGCCGGTGGCCGAGGGCGCGGAACTGGTCGGCGCCGAGCAGCTGCACAGGGTGCTGCGCCGCTGGCTGGGGGAGGGGCACGGGCCGCGGATCTCCACCGCGGGCGATACGGGCGACGCCGGTGACACGGGTGATGCGGGTGTTACGGGTGATACGGGCACGGCCGAGCCCTCCACTCCCGCGCCGACGTCACCATAAGCCCGTCGCGGCAAGCGCGCCGCGGCGAACGCTCTGTGTTGCGCGGGCGACCGTGTGACGTCACCCTGAGAGTGACCCAGAAGCGACACAAGCTCACTCTTCGTACTCGGGGCCCAGAGCCGAACGGGTGGCAGGTCGCGGTGAGGAGCTGGTCATGGACCACCAGTCCGCCTGCCGCTACACCTTGGACGTGCAGGCATCCATCGAGCGGATCCCACAGATCCGGCGCATTCTCGCGGCGCACCTCCGGTACTGGAGCCTTGAGGCGCACATCGCTCCGGTCTGCCGCGCCGTCGACGAACTCGTCGCCAACGTCGTATGGCATGTGACCGGAGACAAGAGCTGTGTCGTGGAGCTCCGCTGGACCGGCCGCCATGTGATCGCCTCCGTCGCGGACACCGACCGCCGGATGCCCAAGCTGACCAGTTCGCATCCGGCGAGAGGCGGGCTGGCCACGGTCGCCGCCCTCAGCGACAGCTGGGGGACCTGCGCCACCGCGACCGGCAAGGTGATCTGGTTCAGCAGACGGGTGAAGGCCGCCCAGCGGGTGCCGCGCTCCTCGCTCGTTCCGCTCGACGCCGTACGGGAGTTCAAGCCGCTGCCCGCCAGGCAGCTGCCCATGGAGCCGGCCCCCGCGGCGGCGGACCGCGTACTGGAGACGACAGCGGCCAACTGACCCGGTCCGCGAGGGATGTGACGCCGGTTTTGGACCGGGGCGGGATCGTCAATACGATCCGCGGATGATCATTAGAAAACGGCTTGCGGCCGGGGTGTGCGGGCTGCTCGCCACCCTCGCCGTCGGGCTCTTCCCCTCCGGCGCGGCCGCCGGCGCCGCCGACGCCGTGCCTCCCGCCAAGTCCTCCGCAGAACCCGCTCCGAAGGTCGACCTCGTCCTCGACGTCAGCGGCTCCATGCGCACCCGCGACATCGACGGACAGAGCCGGATGGCCGCCGCGAAGCAGGCCTTCAACGAGGTGCTCGACGCCGTCCCGGAAGAGGTGCGGCTCGGCATCCGCACCCTCGGCGCGAACTACCCCGGCGAGGACCGCAAACTCGGCTGCAAGGACACCCGGCAGCTCTACCCGGTCGGACCGCTGGACCGCACCGAGGCGAAGACCGCCGTCGGCACGCTCGCCCCCACCGGCTGGACGCCGATCGGACCGGCGCTCCTCGGCGCCGCCGAGGACCTCGAAGGAGGCGACGGCACCCGGCGGATCGTGCTCATCACGGACGGCGAGGACACCTGTGCGCCGCTCGACCCGTGCGAAGTCGCCCGGGACATCGCCGCCAAGGGCGTACATCTCGTCATCGACACGCTCGGGCTCGTCCCCGACGCCAAGACCCGCCGACAGCTCACCTGCATCGCCGAGGCCACCGGCGGCACCTACACCTCCGTGCGGCACACCGACGAACTGTCCGGCAGAGTCAGCCAGCTCGTCGAACGCGCCGCCGACCCCGTGGTCACCCCCGTGGCCACGGAGGGCGCCGCCCAGTGCACGGACGCGCCGCAGCTCAAGCCCGGTCTCTACGCCGACCGCGAGGAGTTCGGCGAGCACCGCTGGTACCGGGTGGACGTACCGCCCGGCCAGGAGCTGCGCGCCTCGGTGAGCATCGCGGCCGACCGCGCCGTCGACGATGACTACGGAGTGCTCCTGCGGGCCGTGACCGTGCACGGCCGGGAAATCGTACGGGGCGCGGAGGCGGGCAGCGGCCGCACCGACGTCATCTCCACCGGGCTGCGCTATCCGAAGCCGCCGCTCGACGACGAGGACGACGCGAACGGCTCCGGCGAGGCGGGCGAACCGGCGGCGGAGACCGTCTGCCTGGAAGTCAGCAGCTCCTTCTCGGCCCCCGACGCGGTCAAGAAGTCCCCGGGCCTGCCGGTCGAGCTGGCGATCGACCTGGTGGACGGTCCCGACGAGGCGTCCGACGTCGCCGCCTTCGGCCTCGGCCGCGGCTGGTGGCTGCTCGCCGTCCTCGCCCTCGCCGGACTGCTCGCCGGACTGCTCTGGGGCTGGATCTCACGCTGGCGCGTCGCTGTCTGGAGGACCCACTGATGCGCGTGTTCACCCGAATGGCGTCACTGTCCCTCGCGGCGGCCGCCTTGCTGACCGCGGCCGCACCGGCCGCCCTGGCCGCGGGACCGACGGAACCGACGGAACCGACGGAGGCGGGCACTTCCTTCCGCACCGCGACGGCGGTCAGGCAGGGGCAGCCCGCCACCGCGCAGGGGTCCACGGGCGACTACCTCTACTGGTCCTTCCCCGCGGACGCCGGGCAGCGCCCTGTCGTCGAGGCCGAGGTCACACTGCCCGAGGCCGCGAGCCGCCAGGGCGCGGCGACCTGGCGGCTCGACGTCTACGACGGGCTGCGCCGTCACCAGCCGTGCAAGTACGGCATGCCCAGCCGTACGGCCGCGCAGGACGCCTCCTCCGTCAAGCTGACCTGCACCCTGCGCACCGTCCGCTCCTGGGCGGACACCTGGTCGAATGAGCCGCTCCCCGGCACGTACTACATCCGCCTCACTGTCGCCCGGCTGCCCGAGGAGGACCTCGGCCTGCCGGTGACCGCCCGGATCGAGGCGACCTCCACGGACCGCGGCGGCGCCTACGCGGTGGACGGGGCCCTCGCCGCGCCCCTGGCGCCGGGCGCGGGGAAGAGCCCGGAGGGCGACGAGCGGTCCTCCGGCTGGTGGAGCGACCGGTGGGTGTGGACGGCCGTGGGCGGTGTGCTCGCGGCGCTTGCGGGAGTCGGCGGGCATCGGCTGACCCGCGGCCGCGGTCGCCCACCGGGTCAGGCCCCGGGCGGGGCCTGACCCCTCCCCGGGGGGCTCCGCCCCCCGGACCCCCGCGCCTCAATCTCCCCCGGCTACCTCCCCCAGCTACCTCCCCCAGACTCCGTCCGGGGGTGCCCCCACGGAGGTGTCCCCACGGAGGTGTCCCCACGGGGCTGGGTTTCCGGGCCCCGCGCCTCAATCGCCGGCGGGGCTGATCGTGCAGCCTCTCCCCCCGAAGGGGGGCTTGGGGGCAGAGCCCCTACTTACCGGCATTGGGGGGTCCCCCATGCCCCGTGGGCGTAGGGTCTGGGGCTTGCCCCAGTTTCGGGAAGGGGCGGGGAGGGGGCTGCATCC
Organism: Streptomyces sp. PR69; assembly: GCF_026420845.1. GTDB lineage: Bacteria > Actinomycetota > Actinomycetes > Streptomycetales > Streptomycetaceae > Streptomyces. Next base: position 106,488 of record NZ_JAOWCB010000005.1, read on the forward strand.
GGCATGCGGCTCCGCCCCGCGGCCCCCGCAGGGCCACCGCCATGACCTCGCAGGTAATCGACGCCCCCCACCCCACTCCGCCACGCTGACCTCACCGGGTCCCGGGCGGCGCACTCCGTCCGGGCCCCGGAACCGGTCCCGGCCCCGGCCTCGCACCGGGGGCCGGGGACGGACCTCGCCCGATCCGACCGGACGAAAGGCTGATGCGCCATGTCGACCACCCTGCTCACGGGGCTCGCCCGCACCACACGACCGCAGATCGCGCTGCGCCGCTTCCTGGCCCTTGACGCCGTGGTGACCGGTGTCAACGGGCTGGCCTATCTCGCGGCGTCCGGGCCGCTCGGACGGCTTCTGGGGGTCGACGCCGGACTGCTGCTCGGGCTGGGCCCGCTGCTGGCCGTGTACGGGGCGGGCGTCGGGGCGCTCGCGCTGCGGCCCGGTCCGCCGCGGCTGGCGGTGCAGGCCGTGGTGGAGATCAATCTGGCGTGGGCGGCGGTCAGCCTCTTCGCCCTGGCGCTGTGGCTGACGCCGACCGCGGCGGGGGCGGTGTGGATTTTGCTGCAGGCCCTGGTCGTGGCGGGCTTCGCCGTACTCCAGTGGTCGGCCCTGCGCGCGGTCGGCGTTGCTAGGAGCTGAGCGTCCGGAGGTGTTCGGCGGTCGCCGGGTCGGCGGGCAGCAGCGTCTCGATGGCCAGTTCGGCGACCGTCACGTCCAGCGGCGTGTTGAACGTGGAGATCGACGAGACGAACGACAGCAGCCGCCCCTCGTGCTCGATGAGCAGCGGCAGCGCGATGGCGGGATGCGGCGGCGGGCACGGCCCGTCCGTCCGGTCCGTCAGCTCCGGCAGGGGATAGGCGGCGACCTCGTCGTACAGCTCGCGCAGGGCCTGCGACCGGACGAGCGTGAGCTGGTGCTCCAGCCGGGCCAGCAGATGTCCGCGCCACTCGCGCAGATTCCGGATGCGTGCCGCGAGTCCCTCGGGGTGGAGGGTGACGCGGAGCGCGTTGAGGGGCTCGGCGAGCAGATGCTCCGGCAGTCCGGCGAGCAGCATGCCGATCCCGCGGTTGGCGGCCAGCACCCGGTATGAGCCGTCGACGATGAGCGCCGGATAGGGCTCGTACCCGCGGAGCAGCTGCTCCAGGCTCTCGCGCACCACGGCCATGGAGGGGGCGTCGAGGGGCGTCTCGGTGTAGCGGGGCGCGTAACCGGCTGCCAGCAGCAGGGCGTTGCGTTCGCGCACGGGCACGTCGAGGCAGTCGGCGAGGCGCAGGATCAGCGTTTCGCTGGGGCGCGAGCGGCCGTTCTCGACGAAGCTGATGTGGCGCGCCGACGAGTCGGCGCGCAGGGCCAGTTCCAGTTGGCTCAGCCGCCGTCGCTCACGCCACTCGCGCAGCAGCGGCCCCGCTCCGGGGGCGATGTCCCGGCCGGAGCGGGCGGTTTCGGCGATGGTCATGGCCCGACCGTAGTACGAAGGGACTCCGCGGGGCGGGGTGTGCGGATCAGCCGTGGGCCTCCCCGAGCAGCAGGGCCAGCGCCTCCTCCACATCCATGCCGTCCGCTTCGCCGCCGGCCGGCACGACGCCGTACGACAGGGCCAGGAAGTGCCGCATGGCCGCCGAGCCGAACTGGAGCAGCGCCACCCCCTCGGGGGAGCGCAGCTCGACCATGGTGTGGGTCAGGCCCCACGGCCAGATGTGCACATCGCCGGCCCCCGATGGGCCGCTCAGCCCGGACTCCAGCAGGCTGCGGGCGAAGACCCAGGTCACGCCGGTGTCGGCGAGGGATGCCTCGGCCGGGAAGTCCATGCGCACCGCGTACGGGTCCTCGGCGGTGTAGCGCAGCCGCACCGGGATGGCGGGGCCGGTCTGCGGGGCGGCATCGCAGATGAGCCGGGCCGGGGCCGACTGCGCGACGGTGGAGGACATCGACTCGCTCCTTTGGCTGCGGGCGTCCGTGAGGCAGGTCCACAGGGGCGAACTGACCCTGTTCTCCTTACGACGCCGTGGAGGGCGGAGCGATTACATGCGACCCATGAGTAGGTGATGTGATGTGCATCACTCAACGAAGAAGCCCCGGCCGGCACGGGGGCCACCGGCCGGGGCGGTCTGAGTAGGTGAAGCTTAAACCATCATGGTGCGGTGCGCTGCGCCCGGGGGAGGGGCTATGGCTGCTCGCCCCTCGGGACCACCGTGGCCAGCACCGACGGGAGCGGGTACCAGTCGGCGGAGACGACGCTGGCGTGCCGCCCGGCCAGCAGGGTGACCCGGTCCCGGGCCTCGGCCTCCGTCGGGCTGACCGCGTCGATGGCGGGGGCGACATTGTGGGCGGAGGTCATGACGACCAGATAGCCGTTCCGGTCGTACCACGCGGTGTCGATCGAGCCCCCTGCGTACGCGCTCGCGTCGCCGTCGAAGACGACGAACCAGGGCCGGAGCCCGGCGTCCGCGTACCGCGTGCGCGGATCGCCCGAGGCGGCCCCGTGCACCGCGGGGAACGCGGCCGCCTCGCCCAGCCGGCCCGCCGCCTTGAGGGAGCGCAGGTGCATCGCGTACTCACGGTCGGTCCACAGTGAGTCGAAGGGGTTCTGCTCCTCAAGCGTTCCCGGGATCAGCTCGATCACGAACTTGCCCGCCAGCGCCGAACGGCTCGGCCAGCCGTCCGCCCGGACCGCGGTGTCCAGATCGGGGTGGCCGCCGGCCAGATCGGCCGGGCGGAACAGGGCGTCGCCCAGGCGGTCGGTGAGCAGCGCGTCGAGCGCGGCGGGGCCGCGGCCGTGGTTCCCCTGGAAGCCGTCCTTCATCTCGATCTTGACCAGAATCGGACGGTGGCCGGGGTTGGCGTCATGCCAGGCCCGCATATCGGCGAGGCAGCCGCCGAGGTCCTGGTTTCTGGCCCGTGTGCGCAGCTGGTCCGCATGGGCCGCGTTCTCGCAGTTGTTGTCATTGCCGAAGGGGTTGCTGTGCGAGACGCGCCACGAGCGGCCGAATCCATTGGTCCATACGTCGAGTTCGAGCATGCCCGCGCCGGAGTCGAGGGCGTCGGCGAAGTAGCCGTACTTGTCCTTCTCGTATGCGTTGTGCACGCCGACCCAGGTCGATGCGGCGTAACTCAGTTCGCCGGGGTGTGCGGCGCGGGGGGCGGCGGCCTGGGCGGGTGCGAGTGCGACGGTGAGCAGTCCGGTCGCGGCGGCGGTCACGGCGGCGCGCGAGAGCTTCCCCATGGGTCCCCTGTCTGTACGTCGATGGAATGCGGGTGCCTTGAGGTGCTCATGTCTCCCCCCAAGTCGACGGAATCGTAAGCGAGTTGCGTGAACATCGGGAGAAGGGTCCGGCCATCCGCGGTCGCTGGCGGGGGTGCGGGCGGGTGAGGCGGGCGCGGTGCGGAGGGGGGCGGGGGCGGCTGCGGCGAGACGGCGGCGTCCGGCGTGCGGGCAGGCGCGGCGCAGGTCACGATGGGCGCATGCTGTTCGCCCGCCTCGCCGAGGTCTCGCGTGAGGTCGCCGCCGCCCCGGCCAGATCGCGGAAGACCGCCGTGCTGGCCGGGCTGTTCGCCGCGGCGGGGCCCAAGGAGACGCCCCTCGTCATCTCGTATCTCGCCGGGCGCGTGCCGCAGGGCCGCATCGGCGTCGGCTGGAGCACCCTCAAGGACCCCGTGCCGCCCGCCGCCGCTCCCTCGCTGACCGTCGCCGAGGTGGACGCCTCCCTCGACGCCCTCGCCCGGGTATCCGGGCCCGGCGCACAGCGCGAACGCAAACGGCTGGTCGCCCGGCTCATGGGCGCGGCGACCGAGGAGGAGCAGCGGTTTCTGTACCGCCTCCTCACCGGGGAGGTGCGCCAGGGCGCCCTGGACGCCGTCGCACTGGAGGCCGTCGCCCAGGCCGCCGGGGCATCCGCGGACGAGATGCGGCGCGCCGTGATGCTGGAGGGCTCGCTGCCCCGCGTCGCCCGGGCCGTCCTCGCCGAGGGGCCGGGCGCGCTCGCCCGGTTCCGGCTGCGGGTGGGCACCCCGGTGCAGCCGATGCTGGCCCATACCGCCGCCTCCGTCGGCGAAGCCGTACGCACCCTCGACGCCGCCTGCGCCGTCGAGGAGAAGCTCGACGGCATCCGCGTCCAGGTCCACCGGTCAGGCGGCGAGGTGCGGATCTACACCCGCTCGCTCGACGACATCACCGAGCGGCTGCCGGACGTCCGCGCCGCCGCGGCCGGGCTGGCGGGGGATCAGTTCATCCTGGACGGCGAGGTCATCGCACTCGACGACAGCGGACGGCCGGCGGCCTTCCAGGACGTCGCCTCCCGTGTGGGCTCCCGCGCCGACGTGCTCGCGGCCCATGCGGCGCTGCCGCTCTCGCCGGTGTTCTTCGACGTGCTCGCCGCCGAGGGCGAGCCCGTACTCGACCGGCCGGGCGCCGAGCGCCACGCCGTGCTGGCGCGGCTCGTCCCCGAGCCGATGCGGGTGCGCCGCACCGTCGTCGACGACCCCGCCTCCGGGGAGCAGATCACCGCCGCCGAGGAGTTCTTCGCCGAGACCCTGCGCCGCGGCCATGAAGGCGTCCTGGTGAAGTCGCTGGCCGCCCCCTACAGCGCAGGCCGCCGCGGCCGCTCCTGGCTCAAGGTCAAACCCGTGCACACCCTCGATCTGGTGATCCTCGCCGCCGAATGGGGGCACGGCAGACGCACCGGGCTGCTGTCCAACCTCCACCTCGGCGCACGCGCCGCCGACGGCGGCTTCGTCATGCTCGGCAAGACGTTCAAAGGGCTCACGGACGAGATGCTGCGCTGGCAGACCGACCGGCTGCGGGAACTCGCCCTCGACGACGACGGGTTCACCGTGACCGTACGCCCGGAGCTCGTCGTGGAGATCGCCTACGACGGCGTCCAGCGCTCCCCGCGCTACCCCGCGGGCGTCACACTGCGCTTCGCCCGCGTACTGCGCCACCGCCCCGACAAGCCCGCGGCCGAGGCCGACACCGTCGAACAGGTCCTCGCCGCACGCGGGGCCGCGTGAGGGCGACGGATCTCCGCGAGGCGCGGGGTCCGGGGGCGGCGCGAAAGATCCGCCGATACCGCCTAGGGTGGCTGCCACCGCCCGCAGCCGGCCCCGACCCAGGAAGGTATGCGCCCATGCCCACCGAGCGTTTGTCGCAGAAGGAGATCGAGGACCGGCTGCGGGAGCTTCCCGGCTGGTCCCTGGAAGGCGACCGGATCGTCCGCTCGTACCGGCTCGAAAGCCACTTTGCGGCGGCCGCGATGGCCGTGCACATCGCCCGGATCCAGGACGAGCTGAACCATCACTCGGACCTCACCCTCGGCTACAACACCCTGGGTCTGTCCGTCCACACCCACGACGCGGGCGGCGCGGTGACGGCGAAGGACTTCGCCCTGGCCGAACGCGTCGAACAGATCGCCCCGTCCCACGGCGCGGTGTAGCGGCCGGGCCCGTAACGGGGGCGGAGCCCCCCGCCGTCAAACGCCCCACGCGCCCGCGCGCACCGCATCCCCGGCGAAGGCCGAGAAGTCCTTCGGCTCACGGCCCAGCACCCGCTTCACCTCGTCCGTCAGGGACGCGTTGTGTCCGTCCAGGAGCGAGGCGAACAGCTCCGCCGCCCAGCGGGCCTCCGCCGCCGGGAGGCCCTGGCCGCCGAGCATCGCCGCGTACTCCTCGCCGGACACCGGCCGGTACCGCACCGCGCGGCCCGTCGCACGGGCCAGCTCCTCGGCGGCCTCGGCGAAGGTGATCAGCCGAGGGCCCGTCAGCTCCAGGGTCTCGCCCGCGAAGGCGTCCCCGGTGAGCGCCGTGGCCACCACGTCCGCCAGATCGTCGGCGTCGATGAACGGCTCGGCCGCCTGACCGGCCGGGAAGGCGAACTCGCCCGCGCACACCCCCTCGTACATCAGCCCCTCGCTGAAGTTCTGCGCGAAGAAGCTGCCCCGCACCACCGTCAGCGCCACCCCCGACTCCCGCAGCGCGGACTCCGCCTTGGCCGCCTCCGGCTCGCCGCGCCCCGAGAGCAGCACCAGCCGGCGCACCCCGGCCCGCTCCGCGAGCCGGCCGAAGGTCCGCATCGCCCCGTCCGCGCCGGGGGCCGCGAGATCCGGGTAGTAGGCAACATAGGCGGCGTCCGCGCCCCGCAGCGCCGCGGCCCAGGTGGAGTCGTCCTCCCAGTCGAAGGGCACCTCGCCCCGGCGCGATCCTGCCCGCACCGTGAGCCCGAGCGCCCGCAGCCGGTCCGCCACCCGACGGCCGGTCTTCCCCGTCGCGGCCGTCACCAGCGCCGTGGTGTTCTGCGTCTGTGTCAGGTTCTCTGTCATGCCCCCAGATTCCCTCGGCGCTTATGGACTCTCCATGCTCCACAGGCTCAATTCCATACGCGTACGTCTACGATGGCGCGTCTACGATGGCGGCCATGGACGCACTCGCCGGGCTGCTCGACGGTCCCCGCGCCCGAGGGGCTTTTCTGCTGCGCATGGTCATGGCCCCGCCGTGGTCCGTGCGGGTCGAGGACCGCGCGCCGCTCTGTCTGATGTGCGTCGACCGTGGCGAGGCCTGGGTCGTCCCCGAATCCGGCGACCCCGTCCTGCTGCGCCCCGGCGATCTGGCCATCGCTCGCGGACCGGCCCCGTACACCGTGGCCGACGACCCGGACACCCCGCCGCAGGCGGTCGCCGGGCCCGGCGGGAGCTGCCGCACGCTCCGGGGCGAGCCGCTCGCCCAGTCGATGGACCTCGGGGTGCGCACCTGGGGCAACGCCCCCGACGGGCCTGTGAGCATGCTGATCGGCGCCTACCAGATGCCCGGCGAGGTCGGCGGACGGCTGCTGGACGCGCTGCCGGGGCTGCTGTGGCTGCCGGGCGACTCCTGGACCTGTCCGCTGCTGCCCGTCCTCGACGAGGCGATCACCCGCGATGAGCCCGGCCAGAGCGTCGTACTGGACCGCACCCTGGACCTGCTGCTGATCGCCGCCCTGCGTGCCTGGTTCTCCCGGCCCGACGCCCGCGCCCCGGCCTGGTACCGGGCGCTGGGCGACCCGGTCGTGGGCCGTGCCCTGCGGCTGCTCCAGGACGATCCGGCGCATCCGTGGACCGTGGCCTCGCTGGCGGCCCGATGCGGCGTGTCCCGCGCCGGGCTGGCCCGCAGATTCACCGAGCTGGTCGGCGAGCCCCCGATGGCGTACCTCACCGGCTGGCGGCTCGCGCTCGCCGCCGATCTGCTGCGGGAGACCGACGCGACCGTGGACGCCGTGGCCGGAAAGGTGGGCTACAGCGGCGCGTTCGCCCTCAGCGCGGCCTTCAAACGGGTGCGCGGCATCAGTCCGCGGGAGCACCGGGCCGTGAGCCGCCGCTCGGCCCCGTACGGTCAGTCTTTGCCACAACCGCAACAAAGCTCGCGCTGACCTTCGGCTCCGCGCGACCCTGACCCCATGACCCGTCACCACCATGACACCACTCAGATGGACTGGGCCGAGATGGCCCCGATGCTTGAGCGCGGCGCCGAACTCGGCACCCCCGTCTACCGGCAGGCCGCGGCCTGGCTCGGCGAGCTCGCGCCGCCCGCCTCGGTGCGCCGCATCCTGGACGTCGGCAGCGGACCGGGCGTGCTGACCACACTGCTCGCCGAGGCGTTCCCGTACGCGGAGGTCGTCGCCGTCGACGCCACGCCGCCGCTCCTGGAACGTGCCCGGGCCCGCGCCGAGCGCCTCGGACTCGCCGACCGCGTCCAGACCCGGCACGCCGAACTGCCCGGCGACATCGACACACTGGGCGAGGCCGATCTGATCTGGTCCGGCAACGCGCTGCACCACATCGGGGACCAGCGCGCCGCGCTGGCGGGCCTGGCCCGGCGCTTGCGCCCCGGCGGTCTGGTCGCACTCGTCGAGGGCGGGCTCACGGAGCGCCATCTGCCCCGCGACATCGGCTTGGGCCGGCCCGGTCTGGAGAGCAGACTGGAAGCCGTGCGGGCCGAGTGGTTCGCCGAGATGCGCGCCGAACTGCCCGGGTTCGCACGGGAGACGGAGGACTGGCGGGCGCTGCTCGCCGCGGCCGGTCTCACGCCCAGCGGCGCCCGCTCTTTCCTGCTCGACATCCCCGCCCCCGTGACCCCCGTTGTACGTGAATATCTGCACACCTTCTTCACCCGCAGCCGCACCGCGCTGGAGGGGCGGCTGGCGGATGACGACATCGCCGCGCTCGACCGGCTGCTGGATCCCGAGGACCCGCAGGGGCTCGCCCGGCGGCCCGATGCGTATCTGCTCGCCGCCCACACGGTGCACACCGCCCGCCGGGGGTGAGCCGCCCGCCGGGGGTGAGCCGGTCGGCGGCATGGACGGCCGCCGACAGCTGGCTGGCCGCCGCCCGATGGACGGATACCGGCAAATGGGGTGAAGTGCGCATACGTTGTGGCGTATGCCGTCCTCGATCTACCTCAAGCGGCTCCTCGTCGGACGCCCGCTCGACAGTGCGCGCCTGGGGGAGACCCTCCTCCCCAAGCGGCTGGCACTGCCGATCTTCTGCAGCGACCCGCTCTCCTCCGTGGCCTATGCGACGGAGGAGATCCTGCTGATCCTCGCCCTCGGCGGGGTCGCGCTGCTCCATCTGGCCTGGTACGCGGCGGCGGCCATCGTCTTTCTGCTGATCGTGGTGGTCGCCTCCTACCGGCAGACCTGCCGCGCCTATCCGGGCGGCGGCGGGGCCTATGCCGTCAGCAGGGCGAATCTGGGCCCCAACGCGGCGCTGACCGCGGCCAGTGCGCTGCTCATCGACTATGTGCTCACCGTCGCCGTCTCCGTGGTCTCCGGCGTCGCGGCCATCACCTCCGCCGTCCCGGCGCTCGCCGGCCACCATGTGGAGCTGTCCGTCGGCTTCGTCATCCTGCTGACCCTGATGAATCTGCGCGGCGTCCGGGAGTCGGGGCGTGTCTTCGCCGTCCCCACCTACGGCTTCGTCGCCGCGGTCTATCTGATGTTCGCGGTGGCGGTCTACCGGCTGGCCACCGGGTCTGTGATCCGTGCCGAGTCCGCGGATCTGCCCATCCACGCGGAAGGCGACTACACCGGGATCGCCGTCGTGCTGCTGGCGATGCGCGCCTTCGCCTCCGGCTGTACGGCGCTGACCGGCGTCGAGGCCATCAGCAACGGCGTCCCCGCCTTCCGCAAGCCCAAGAGCCGCAACGCCGCCAACACGCTCGCCGTGATGGGGCTGCTCTCGGTGACCATGTTCGGCGGGATCACCGCCCTCGCCATGACATACGACGTCCATGTGGCCGCAGAACCCGCCGAACTGGGCCTCGCCCCCGACACGCCCATGTCCACCGCCCTGGCCCAGATCGGCCGCGCCACCTTCGGCGATGCGCATCTGCTGTTCTATCTGCTGCAGGCGTTCACCGCGGGGGTGCTGGTCCTGGCCGCCAACACGGCGTTCAACGGCTTCCCGATGCTGGCCTCGTTCCTGGCCCGCGACCGCTATGTCCCGCACCAGCTCCACCACCGCGGCGACCGGCTCGTCTACTCCAACGGAGTGATGCTGCTGGCCCTGGCCGCCATCGGGCTGATCGTCTTCTTCGACGCCTCGCTCACCCGGCTGATCCAGCTGTACATCGTCGGCGTGTTCGTCTCCTTCACGCTCTCCCAGGCAGGGATGGTGCGGCACTGGCGCGCAGCGCTGCGGGAGCGCCTGCCGGCCGCCCGGCGGGCGCGGATGCGCCGCTCGATGGCCGTCAACGCGGTCGGCGCGTTTCTCACCGCGCTGGTGCTGGTGATTGTGGTGGTCACCAAGTTCACCCATGGGGCGTGGCTCGTGGTCGTCGCCATGCCGCTGCTGTTCGCCGGGATGAAAGGGGTGCGACGCCACTATGCGCAGGTCGCCGCGGAGGTGGCGGTGCCGGAGGGGCGGCGGCTGCGCGCCCCGGCCCGGCACCGCATGATCGTGCTCGTCGCCGATGTGCACGCCCCGACGCTGCGGGCGCTGGAAGTGGGCATGGCCATGCGGCCGTCGACGATCGAGGCGGTCACGGTCGGCTCGGACCCGGACGAGCTGCGACGGCTGCGGGAGCAGTGGGCCGAGCATGCGCCAGAGGTGGCGCTGACCGTCCTGCACTCCCCGTACCGGGAGCTGATCGCACCGGTGCTGCGGCACATCAGGGAGGCCGCGGAGGCCGATCCTCAGGCGCTGGTCTCCATCGTCATCCCGGAGTACGTCGTCCGGCACTGGTGGGAGCAGCCGCTGCACAACCAGAGCGCGCTGCGGCTCAAAGCGCGGCTGCTGTTCCACCCGTCCGTGGTCGTGATCGACGTCCCCTACCGGCTCACGGCGCAGACCGGGGCCGGGGCCGGCGGGGGAGTCTCCGGGTGACGGCTACGCGCCGTCGAACGCGGCCGGGTCCGGGCCCAGCCGCCTGCCCTCGTCCAGCGCGGCGAACACCGCCATGTCGTCGGCGTCCAGCTCAAAGTCGAACAGGTCGATGTTCTCGGCGATCCTGGACGGCGTCACGGACTTCGGGATCGCCACATTCCCGAGCTGGAGGTGCCAGCGCAGCACGATCTGCGCCGGCGTCCTGCCGTGCTTCTGCGCCACCGCGACGACGGCCGGCACCTCCAGCAGGCCCCTGCCCTGCCCCAGCGGGGACCAGGCCTCGGTCGTGATGCCGTGCTGGGCGTGGAAGTCGCGCAGTTCGGACTGCTGGAGCTGCGGATGCAGCTCGATCTGGTTCACGGCGGGGACGACGGACGTCTCGCCGATCAACCGCTCCAGATGTTCGGGAAGGAAGTTGGAGACGCCGATGGCCTTGGCCCGCCCGTCCGCGTGGATCCTCTCCAGCGCCCGGTACGTGTCGACGTACAGGTCCCTGGACGGCAGCGGCCAGTGGATCAGATAGAGGTCCACATAGTCGAGGCCGAGCCTGGACAGCGAGGCGTCGAAGGCGCGCAGCGTCGTGTCATAGCCCTGAGCGCTGTTCCAGACCTTGGTGGTGATGAAGAGGTCCTCGCGGGGCAGCCCGGAGTCGGCGACGGCGCGGCCGGCGCCCTCTTCGTTCTCGTAGATCGCCGCGGTGTCGATGCTGCGGTAGCCGGCCTTGAGGGCCGTGCCCACCGCCTGCGCCGCCTCGTCGTCCGGCACCTGCCAGACGCCGTAGCCGAGCTGCGGCATCGTGTTGCCGTTGTTGAGGGTGAGGGAGGGGACCTTGCTCACGAGCGGTCGAGTCCTAACGTCGTCGGTTGTCACATGCCTGCCCAACGATGCCAGCCCGCGGCGCATTCCCGTACGAAGCGATCTTTTTGTTTCCCGCGCGCCTCCGGGAAGCCCCGCCCGCACCGGGCGTCACCCGTACAGGGCGTCCACCTCGGCCGCGTACGCCGCCTCGATCGCCTTCCGTTTGAGCTTCAGCGAGGGGGTCAGCAACCCGTGCTCCTCGGTGAACGGATGCGCCAGTATGCGGAAGGTGCGGATCGACTCGGCCTGTGACACCAGGGTGTTGGCCGCCACCACCGCCCGCCGGATCTCGCTCTCCAGATCGGGGTCGCGCACCATCGCCGCGGGCGGCAGCGGCGCCCTGTGCTGCATGGCCAGCCAGTGCTCGACGGCGTCCTGGTCGAGCGTCACCAGCGCGGCGATGAACGGCCGGTCGTTGCCGACGACGATGCACTGGGCGATCAGCGGATGGGAACGCACCCGCTCCTCCAGCCCCGCCGGCGAGACGCTCTTGCCGCCCGACGTCACCAGGATCTCCTTCTTCCGCCCGGTGATGGTCAGATAGCCGTCCTCGTCGAGGGTCCCGAGATCGCCGGTCGCCAGCCAGCCGTCCCGCAGCACCGCGTCGGTGGCCTCGCGGTCGTTGAGATACCCGGAGAAGATCTGCGGGCCGCGCAGCCACACCTCCCCGTCCTGAGCGATATGCACCGTCGTACCCGGGACCGGCTGGCCCACCGTGCCGTAGCGGATCCGTTCCGGCGGGTTCGCCGTCGCCGCCGCGGTCGACTCCGTCAGCCCGTACCCCTCGAAGACCCGCACGCCCGCGCCCTCGAAGAACAGCCCCAGCCGGCGGCTCATCCCGGACCCGCCGGACATGGCATGGCGCACCCGCCCGCCCATCGCCTCGCGCACCTTGCCGTAGACGAGCTTCTCGAAGAGCTGGTGCTGCACCCGCAGCGCGGCCGAGGGGCCGGAGCCCAGCCCGAAGGCCCGCGCCTCCAGCGCCTCCGCGTACTTCACCGCCACCGCGACCGCCTTGTCGAACGCGGCCGCCTTTCCCTCCGCCTCGGCCGTGCGCCGCGCGGCGTGGAAGACCCTCTCGAAGACATACGGCACGGCCAGGATGAACGTCGGCCGGAACGCGGCCAGATCGGGCAGCAGCGCGGTCGCCTGAAGCACCGGCTGATGACCCAGCTTGACCCGGCCGAGGACCGCCGCCACCTCCACCATCCGCCCGAAGACATGCGCCAGCGGCAGAAACAGCAGCGTCGCCGGCTCATCGCCCGGCCTGGTGTGGAACACCGGCTCCCAACGGCGGATCAGGGTGTCCGTCTCGAACATGAAGTTCGCATGGGTGAGCACACACCCCTTGGGGCGGCCGGTGGTTCCCGAGGTGTAGATCACCGTGGCGATGGAATCGGGTGTGACCGCGCGCCGGTGCCGGTGCACCACCTCGTCGTCGATATGCGCGCCCGCCGCGAACAGCTCGGCCACCGCCCCCGCGTCCACCTGCCACAGCCGCTGCAGCCGCGGCAGCCGGCCCAAGGCCGACCCGACGGTCATCGCATGGTCCTCATGCTCCACCACGCACGCCGTCACCCCGGCGTCATGCAGAATCCAGGAGACCTGCTCGGCGGACGAGGTCGGATACACGGGCACCGACTGCGCGCCCACCGTCCACAGCGCGAAGTCGAACAGCGTCCACTCGTAGCGCGTACGGCACATCAGGGCCACCCGGTCGCCGAACCGCACCCCCTGCGCCAGCAGCCCCTTGGCCAGCGCCAGCACCTCGTCGCGGAACTCGCCGGAGGTCATGTCGCGCCAGCGGCCGTCCGCGTCCTTGCGCCCGAGAGCGATATGCCCGGGGTCGTCGAGGGCATGGTCGAACACCGCATCCGCCAGTCCCCCGACCTGGGGCGCCGCGGCCAGGGGTGGGACAGTGAACTCGCGCAATGGCTGCTCCTCGTGGCGCTCCCCGCACAGCGCCGCGACGGTACCCCAGTCGATCGAGACGTGGGTCAGAGCCCGGGCGAAGTGTGGACAAATGGCGTCGGTACAGGTCAGCGGCTGATGGTCGACCACAGAATGGACGTCTTTATGGACGTTCTTACCGTGGAGTCAGTTCGCGCCGGAGCGATCTCCACCGAATCTGTACCTCCTGAACACGCGCGCTCTACGGGCGTACGCCCCCTGGTACGGACCTGGCGCCTCCGCTGTGCAGCCGATCGCCGCTCGCCAGAATCGCCGCGGCCAGCGCGTCCGCCGCCTCCTGCGCCCCCGACCGCGCCCCCGACGCCGGACCGCGGCGGCGGCCGTGCAGCAGGACGAAGTCCACCGCACCCAGCTCCGGAAGACCGGCCCGCTCGGGAACCTGCACCAGCCCCGGCGGAATCAGCCCACGGGTGTGCGCCATCACGCCGAGCCGCGCGCGGGCGGCGGCGACCAGCCCGCTGAGGCTGCCGCTCGTACAGGCGATCCGCCAGGGGCGGCCATGACGCTCCAGCACCTCAAGCGCGCGGGCGCGGGTGACCGCCGGGGGCGGAAAGAGGATCAGCGGCACCGGGCGGTCCTGCTCGATCCGCACCCCCTCCGCGGCGATCCAGACCATGCGGTCGCGCCAGACCAGCCGCCCCGCGCCGCCGCCGTCCCGCTGGGCGCCGCCCTTGGCGAGCACCAGATCGAGCCGGCCCGCCGCCAGCCGCTCGTGCAGGGTGCCGGACAGCTCGACGGTCAGCTCCAGATCGACCTCGGGATGGTCCCGCCGGAACGACTCCAGAATCTCCGGCAGCCGGGTCAGCACAAAGTCCTCCGACGCCCCGAACCGCAGCCTGCCGCGCAGCCGTGTCCCCGTGAAGTACGCCGACGCCCGCTCGTGCGCGGCCAGGATCGTCCGGGCGAAGCCGAGCATCGCCTCCCCGTCCTCGGTCAGCTCCACGCTGTGCGTGTCCCGTGTGAAGAGCCTGCGGCCCGTCGCCTCCTCCAGCCGCCGCACATGCTGGCTCACCGTCGACTGCCGCACCCCGAGGCGGCCCGCGGCCTGGGTGAAGCTCAGGGTCTGGGCGACGGCGAGGAACGTACGCAGCTGAACCGGGTCGTACATGCTTCAAGCGTAGTGCGCTCATCACGAATGGCGATGACAGTCAGTGCGGCGTACGGGATTCCCGATCGCTGTCCTGCGGCGGATCATGGGAACGCACGTCCGGAGCCGCCGGACCCGAAAGCAAGTGAGCACCATGAGCCGCCGCCCCGCATCGCGCCTGAGTCCGCGTCTGCCGTCCTGGCTGCCGCTGGACCCCTATCTGCTGGCGCTGCTCGGCACGGTCGCCCTGGCGGCGCTGCTGCCCGCCTCGGGCACGGCGGCCGACGCCGTCGGCGGCGCCTCGACCGGCGCGGTGGCGCTGCTGTTCTTCCTCTACGGAGCGCGGCTGTCCACCCGCGAGGCGCTGGACGGGCTGCGGCACTGGCGGCTCCATGTCACCGTCCTCGCCGCCACCTTCCTGGTCTTTCCGCTGCTGGGGCTCGCGGCCCGCGGACTGCGGCCGTACGTCCTCACCCCGGACCTGTACAGCGGGTTCCTCTTTCTCTGCCTGGTGCCGTCCACCATCCAGTCGTCCATCGCCTTCACCTCGATGGCCCGCGGCAACGTCCCCGCCGCGATCTGCGCCGGCTCCTTCTCCAGCCTGGTCGGCATCCTCCTCACCCCGCTGCTCGCGGCCGCCCTGATCGGCGGCGCCGCGGGCGGGTTCTCCGCGGACTCGCTTCTGGGGATCGCGCTTCAGCTCCTTGTGCCGTTCCTCGCGGGGCAGCTGCTCCGGCGGTGGATCGGCGGGTGGCTCGCCCGGCATCGCACGGCGCTCGGCTACGCCGACCGGGGCGCGATCCTCCTCGTCGTCTACACGGCCTTCAGCGAAGGCATGGTCTCGGGCGTCTGGAACCAGGTCACCTGGCCCCGGCTGGGCGCGCTCCTCGGCGTCGAGGCGCTGCTCCTCGCCGTGATGCTCGCGCTGACCTGGTACGGGGCCGGGCGGCTCGGCTTCCCGCGCGAGGACCGGATCACGATCCAGTTCGCGGGTTCGAAGAAGAGCCTGGCGGCGGGGCTGCCGATGGCGAGCGTGCTCTTCGGGGCGCAGGCGAGCCTGGCGGTGCTGCCGCTGATGCTCTTCCACCAGATGCAGCTGATGGTCTGCGCCGTCATCGCCACCCGGCGCGCCCAGTCCTTCGCGGGGCAGGGCCCCGCGCCCCGCAGTGCGCCGTTTCCACGGCGCGGGGGGCCTGGCAAGATCGTCGGGTGACAGTGCATCCGACGGATCCCAAACATTCGGCGTGTTCGCCTCCGGGCCCGCATCCGATACGGCCGTTCGCCGAGCGCCCCTGCACCCTGGTCGTCTGCCGGGGCTGCTGCTGCGGCAGTCCGCGCAAGCACCCGGACGTCGACCACGAAGGCCAGCTGGCCCGGCTGCGGGCCGCCGCGGACGCCTCCGGCGGGCGGATGGCGGTGCGCACCAGTGAATGCCTCGGGCCCTGCGGGCAGGCGAATGTCGTCGTGGTCCAGCCGTCCGCCGAGGGCCGCCGCCGCGGCGCGCGGGCCGCCTGGTTCGGCTGGGTGCTGGACGACGACGCGACCGACGACATCCTGGCCTGGGCGGCGGCGGGCGGCCCCGGCGTCGCCGAGCCCTCGCCGGCGCTGGAGCTCCAGCGGGTGCCCGTCCCGCTGCCGCCGAGCCGCCGCCCGCGCCCCTGACGCCCCGCTGACGCCCCGTTCAGCCTTCGGGCTCGCCTTCTCAGCCTTCGGGTTCAGCCTTCGGGCGCCGAGGGCTCCAGGGCGATCCGCTCCTCTCCCGCGTACACGTTCATCTGCGGCCCGCGCAGAAAGCCGACCAGCGTCAGACCGCTCTGTGCCGCCAGGTCCACGGCGAGCGAGGACGGCGCGGACACCGCGGCCAGCAGCGGAACACCCGCCATCACCGCCTTCTGCGCCAGCTCGAACGAGGCGCGCCCGGACACCAGCAGGATCGCCCGGGACAGCGGCAGCCGGCCGTCCTGGAGCGCGCGTCCGACGAGCTTGTCGACCGCGTTGTGGCGGCCCACGTCCTCCCGTACGTCCAGCAGTTCACCCGTCTCCGAGAAGAGCGCGGCCGCGTGCAGCCCCCCGGTCCGGTCGAACACCTGCTGCGCGGAGCGGAGCCTGCCCGGCAGCTCTGCGAGCAGCGCCGGGGAGACCCGCACCCGGGGGGCGTCGGCTACGGGGAAGCGGGCGACGGTGCGCACCGCGTCGAGGCTGGTCTTCCCGCACAGCCCGCAGGAGGACGAGGTGTAGACGTTCCGCTCCAGGCCCGTCTCCGGCACCGGCACACCGGGGGCGAGCTGTACGTCCACCACGTTGTAGGTGTTCACGCCCTCGTCGTCGGCCCCGGCGCAGTACACGATCGAGCGGACCTCGTCCGCCGCGCCGATCACGCCCTCGCTGACCAGAAAGCCGGCCGCGAGCGCGAAGTCATCGCCCGGGGTGCGCATGGTGACGGCGAGGGGCTTGCCGTTCAGCCGGATCTCCAGGGGCTCCTCGGCCACCAGAGTGTCGGGGCGGGCGGTGACGGCGCCGTCCCGGATGCGGAGCGTGCGTCGGCGCTCGGTGACGCGTCCCATGGTGTGTGAAGCCTCCGTCCCGGTCGCCGCGGCTGTTCGGCGGCCGTGTGCGGTGTTCATTCTCCTGCATTCGCTCTCGTGTATGCCGCCTGCATGCGCCTGCATGCACTTGTCTGCGCTTGTATGCGATCTCCTGTGCGCGGGAGCGCCCTTGTCCGGCCGCGGGGGGCCGGCCGCCGGCATCGCACGTGCGGAAGCTCCAAAGTCCTGGCCGCGACGCTGTGGGATCACCTGCCGTCGTACCGATCGGTAGCCGCCAACACTGGATGTTCCTGCAAACCGCTGCATCGGCTCCGGAGGGGGAACCATCGATGACCGGCTCACGCGTCGTGGCGCTCGGGCACTACCAGCCGGCCAAGGTGCTCGCCAACGAGGACCTGGCGGCCCTGGTGGACACCAGCGACGAGTGGATCCGCAGCCGCGTCGGCATCGAGACCCGCCATGTCGCAGGACCCGACGAACCGGTGGACGAACTCGCCGCGCACGCGGCCGCCAAGGCCCTGGCCGCCGCGGGCCTGACCCCCGACGCGATCGACCTGGTGCTGGTCGCCACCTCCACCGCCGTCGACCGCTCCCCGAACACCGCCGCCCGCGTCGCGGCCCGGCTGGGCATGGCGTCCCCGGCCGTGCTGGACCTCAACGTCGTCTGCGCGGGCTTCACCCACGCCCTGGCCATGGCCGACCACTCGCTGCGCGCCGGGGCCGCACGCCGGGCTCTGGTCATCGGGGCCGACAAGATGACCGCCGTCACGGACTGGACCGACCGCACCACATGCGTCCTCGTCGGCGACGGAGCGGGGGCGGCCGTCGTCGAAGCCGTGGACGGCGGCGCGGACGGGGGCGCGGACGGAGGCGACGGCACACCGGCGGGCATCGGCCCGGTGCTGTGGGGCTCCGTGCCGGAGATGGGCCACGCCGTACGCATCGAGGGCACCCCGTCCCGCTTCGCCCAGGAAGGCCAGGCGGTCTACCGCTGGGCGACCACACAGCTTCCGCCGATCGCCCGCCAGGTGTGCGAGCGGGCCGGAGTCGCCCCCGAGGAGCTCGCCGCGGTGGTGCTGCACCAGGCGAATCTGCGGATCATCGAGCCGGTCGCCCAGCGGATCGGAGCGGTCAACGCGGTGGTCGCCCGCGATGTCGTCGCCTCGGGCAACACCTCGGCCGCCTCCATCCCGATGGCGCTGTCCAAGCTCATCGAGCGGGGTGAGGTCGAAAGCGGCGCGCCTGCCCTGCTCTTCGGCTTCGGCGGCAATCTCTCGTACGCGGGCCAGGTCATCCGCTGCCCCTGACGGCTCCCGCGACATGCCCCGGTGACGCACTCAGGGGCAGACTGGCCCCATGGCCACGGCGGCGAAGCGAAGCGCGGGACTGCTGCTCTTCCGCAGGCGCGGCACCCGGCGGGACGGCGCGGGCAGCGCCTATGAGGTTCTCGTCGGCCATATGGGCGGGCCCTTCTGGCAGTCGAAGGACGCCGGGGCCTGGTCGGCGCCCAAGGGGGAGTACGCGGAGGGCGAGGAGCCGCGGGCCGCGGCGCGCCGGGAGTTCGCCGAGGAGCTGGGGGTCGAGCCGCCGGACGGCGAGTGGCTGCCGCTCGGGGAGGCCCGTCAGCCGGGCGGCAAGACCGTCGCGCTGTGGGCGCTTGAGGCGGACCTCGACATCGCGCTGGTCCGGCCGGGGAGCTTCACGATGGAGTGGCCGCCGCGCTCGGGCCGTGTCGCGGAGTTCCCCGAACTCGACCGGGTGGAGTGGCTGTCGCCCCAGGCGGCACGGCCCCGGCTGGTCACCGGTCAGCGGGTCTTTCTCGACCGTCTCGACGCCCTTGTCCACGGGGAGCAGGGGGAGCGTGAGGGGCGTGAGGGGCGCGGAGAGCAGGGGGAGCAGGGGGAGCAGGGAAGCTGAAGCGCTCTGAAGCCTGCCCCCGCTTTGTCCTCTGAGTGGCAAAAGTTGACGGAGAACGCTGCGCAAGTTCTTCCCCACTCGGAAGAGTGCTGCTACGTTCCCCTCGAAAGTCCGCGAATGCGGGTGAGAGTCCGTGCAGGAGCCGGTCACCGGGGTCCCCGCGCCGCAGGCCAGGGGAGGGGAGGGGCACGTGAGACGTATGACCGCCCGACCCGCCAACGCCCATCAGGCGCGCCTGCTGAGGATGTTGCGCGACGAGGGCCCCAGCTCCCGCGCCCAGCTCGGCGACCGGGTGGACCTATCGCGCTCCAAACTCGCCGTCGAGGTGGACCGGCTGCTGGAGACCGGGCTCGTGGTGGCGGACGGACTCGCCGCCTCGCGCGGCGGACGCCGCTCCCACAACATCCGGCTCGCCCCCGCCCTGCGCTTCCTCGGCGTCGACATCGGCGCGACCTCCGTCGACGTCGCGGTCACCAACGCCGAACTGGAGGTGCTCGGGCATCTCAACCACCCCATGGACGTCCGCGAGGGGCCGGTCGCCGTCTTCGACCAGGTGCTGTCGATGGCGGGCAAGCTCAAGGCGTCGGGCCTCGCCGAGGGCTTCGACGGCGCGGGCATCGGCGTCCCCGGCCCCGTCCGCTATCCGGAAGGCGTCCCGGTGGCCCCGCCGATCATGCCGGGCTGGGACGGGTTCCCCGTCCGCGAGGCCCTCAGCCAGGATCTGGGCTGTCCCGTCATGGTCGACAACGATGTGAACCTGATGGCGATGGGGGAGCAGCACGCGGGCGTCGCCCGCACCGTGGCCGACTTCCTCTGCATCAAGATAGGCACGGGCATCGGCTGCGGGATCGTCGTCGGCGGCGAGGTCTACCGGGGCACGACCGGCAGCGCGGGCGACATCGGCCATATCCAGGTCACCCCCGACGGCCGCCCCTGCCCCTGCGGCAACAGAGGCTGTCTGGAGGCCCACTTCAGCGGCGCGGCGCTCGCCCGCGACGCGGAGGAGGCCGCCCGCTCCGGCCGCTCGCCTGAGCTGGCCGGACGGCTGGAGACGACCGGGCGGCTCACGGCCGTCGATGTGGCCGCCGCAGCCGCAGCGGGCGATCCCGCCGCCCTCGCTCTCATCCGCGATGGCGGCGACCGCGTCGGCCAGGTGATCGCCGGGCTCGTCAGCTTCTTCAACCCCGGGCTCGTCGTCATCGGCGGCGGAGTCACCGGGCTTGGCCACAATCTGCTGGCCAGTCTGCGCACCCAGGTCTACCGGCAGTCGCTTCCGCTGGCCACCGGAAACCTCCCCATCGTGCTGGGCGAGCTGGGACCCGCCGCCGGAGTCATCGGGGCGGCCCGCCTCATCAGCGACCATCTGTTCTCCCCCGCCTGACCGCCGACCCCGACCGCCCGCGTCGCCGTAAAGCCTCCGTACAGCGTCCGTACAGCGCATCTGGTACCGCACCCCCGCCGCCCCTTCTCTCCGCTCACCGGCCGTACAGCCGAGGGGATTCGCCATGGCACCAGAACCACCGCCCCTGCTCACCATGGACGGCATCGTCAAGTCGTTCCCCGGCGTCCGTGCCCTCGACGGCGTCGACCTGGAAGTCCAGGCGGGGGAGGTCCACTGCCTCCTCGGCCAGAACGGCGCCGGCAAATCCACGCTGATCAAAGTGCTCTCCGGGGCCCACCAGCCCGACCGGGGCGAAATCCGCTGGCGCGGCCGGCGGGTGGCGCTCCGCTCGCCCAGCGCCGCCATGCGCCTCGGGATCGCAACCATCTACCAGGAACTCGACCTGGTGGAGGGCCTCACCGTCGCCGAGAACGTCTTCCTCGGCCATGAGCCGACCGCCGCCCGCTGCCTCGTACGGCGCGGCCGGGCCCGCAGCGCCGCGGCCCGGCTGCTGGCCAGGCTGGGGCACTTTGAGATCGCACCCGACCGGCCCGTCGCCCGGCTGTCCGCCGCACAGCGGCAGATCGTCTCCATGGCGCGGGCGCTCTCCCACGAGGTGCGCCTCATCGTCATGGACGAGCCGTCCGCCGCCCTCGATCCGGACGAGGTCGGCAATCTCTCCCGTGTCGTCGCCGGTCTGACGGCGGACGGCGTGGCCGTCGTCTATATCTCCCACCGCCTGGAGGAGATCCGCCGCATCGGCGACCGGGTGACCGTGCTCAAAGACGGACGGGCTGTCGCCCGCGGACTGCCCGCGAAGCAGACGCCCACTCACGACATCGTTGCCATGATGACCGGCCGCGCCGTCGAACACCTCTTCCCCGAGAGCCGCGGCCACACGCCCGCCGCGTCCGGGGCCGCACCGGTGCTGACGGCCGAAGGCCTCGCGCGGAAAGGCGAGTTCGCACCGCTCGACCTCCAGCTGCGGCCGGGGGAGATCGTCGGCCTCGCCGGACTCGTCGGCTCCGGCCGCTCGGAGATTGTGGAGACGCTCTACGGCGCACGACGCCCCAGCGCGGGGCGCGTCCTGGTGAACGGCGCGCCCCTGCGCCCCGGCAGCGTACGGGCCGCCGTGCGCGCGGGCCTCGGCCTCGCTCCCGAAGAGCGCAAGTCCCAGGCGCTGCTGATGCTTGAGTCCGTTGCCCGCAATGTCTCGGCGGCGTCCCTGGAACGCTTCTCACAGGTCGGATGGATCGACCGCACGGCGGAACGGAACGCGGCCCGCACCGCGACCCGGGACCTGTCGCTGCGCCCCGACGACCCCGACGCACCCGTGCGCACCCTGTCCGGCGGCAATCAGCAGAAAGCCGTACTCGCCCGCTGGCTGTTGCGCGGCTGCCGGGTGCTGCTCCTCGACGAGCCCACCCGCGGTGTGGACGTCGGCGCCCGCGCCGAGCTCTATGCCGTCATCCGGCGGCTGGCGGACGACGGACTCGCCGTGCTGCTCGTGTCCAGCGAGATCCCCGAAGTGCTGGGCCTCGCCGACCGGGTGCTGGTGCTCCGCGAAGGCCGTGTCGTGCACACCGCGCCCGCCCGGGAGCTCGACGAGCACCGCGTCCTCGACCTCGTGCTGGAAGGACCGGCAGGAACGGAAGAAAAGGCAGGACGGGCGGGACGGGCAGGAACGGAAGAAAAGGCAGGACGGGCAGGAACGGAAGGAAGTGCAGCTCCATGACCCAGCCCGCTCCCGTGGCACCGCGGGACGCCCAGCCGTCCGCCGGCCCGCAGGACGGGGCGCGCGGCGGCCGGCGAGCCCTCGGACCGCGGGCCGACGCCCGCAGTCTCTCCCTCCTCGGCGTGCTCGCCGCGCTCGTCGTGGTCGGCGGCCTCACCCGGCCCGATCAGTTCCTCGCCGTGTCCAACCTCCAGCTCGTCCTCACCCAGGCGTCGGTCATCGGCGTTGTCACGGTCGGCATGACCTTTGTGATCACCGGCGGCGGGATCGATCTGTCGGTCGGGGCGATCGTCGCACTGGCCTCGGTATGGGCCACGACCGTCGCCACCCAGGAGTACGGCTTCGCGGGCATCCTCTTCACGGCCGCCGCGGTCGGGCTGGGCTGCGGGCTGCTGAACGGCCTCCTCATCGCCTACGGCGGGATGGCGCCGTTCATCGCGACGCTCGCCGTGCTCGCCTCCGCCCGCGGCCTGGCACTGCAGATCACCGACGGAAGTACGCAGATCGTGACGGTGGACGCGGTGCTGGACCTCGGCGTCCCGGACGCCTATGTGCTGGGCGTGCCGCCGCTGGTGCTGGTCTTCGCCGGGGTCACCGTCATCGGCTGGCTGCTGCTGAACCGCACCACGTTCGGCCGGCGCACCGTGGCCGTCGGCGGCAACGCGGAGGCCGCACGGCTGGCCGGCATCGACGTACGCCGTCAGCGGCTGTATCTCTATCTGCTCTCCGGGCTGTGCTGCGGCGTAGCGGCCTTCCTGCTGATCGTGCTGTCCGGGTCGGGGCAGAACACCAACGGCAATCTGTACGAACTCGACGCCATCGCCGCCGCGATCATCGGCGGCACGCTGCTCAGCGGCGGCCGCGGCACCATCACGGGCTCGGTGCTGGGCGTACTGGTGTTCACCACGATCACCAATATCTTCGCCCTGAACAATCTGCAGAGCGACGTCCAGCAGATCGCCAAGGGCGCGATCATCGTCGCCGCCGTACTGGTCCAGCGCCGCACCCTGCGCGACGGCGCGAGATGACTGCCGCCCGCCGACAGCCTGCCGATACGCCCCCCCCACACACACCCTAGGCAAAGGGGTCCTTCCGCCATGCCAGAATCCAGTCGCAGAGGACTGCTCTTCGGCGCCGCCGCCGTGTCGACGGGCGCCCTCCTCGCCGCCTGCACCGGCAACGAGCCCAGGAGCACCCGGTCGGACGCCGACACCGCGCCCGCCGCGGACGACCGGCCGGGCGCCCCCGTCACCATCGGCTTCGCCGGGCCCCAGGCCGATCACGGCTGGCTCAACGCCATCAACGAGAACGCCACCTCACGCGCCGCGCGCTACTCCGACGTGACACTGGAGATCACCGAGGGCTCCAATGACACCGCCGCACAGATCGGCCAGGTCCAGACACTGATCAACAAAAAGGTCGACGTCCTCGTCGTCCTCCCCGCGGACGGCAGGGCGCTGACCCAGGTGGGCCTGCAGGCCATGAAGGCGGGCATCCCCGTCATCAATCTGGACCGGGTCTTCGCCTCCCCACAGGCGTACCGCTGCTGGATCGGCGGCGACAACTACGGCATGGGCCTCAACGCGGGCCGCTACATCGGCGAACGGCTCAAGGACAAGCCGGACGCGAAGGTCGTCGAACTGGCCGGCCTGGACAATCTGGAACTCACCAAGCAGCGCACCCAGGGCTTCGACGACGCCCTGAGGAACTACCCCAACATCACCAAAGTGGCCCGCCAGGCCGCGGAGTTCACCGTGGAGTCCGGGCAGGCCACGATGGCTCAGCTGCTCCAGGCGCAGCCCGCCTTCGACGCCCTGTGGAACCACGACGACGACCAGGGCGTGGGCGCGCTGCGCGCCGTCGCCCAGGCCGGACGGGATGACTTCCTGATGGTCGGCGGCGCGGGAGCGAAGTCGGCGATGGACGCCATCAAGGCCGACGACGGCGTGCTCAAGGCCACCGTGCTCTACCCGCCGACCATGGCCGCCTCCGCCATCGACCTCGCCCGCGCGCTCGGCCAGCACAAGGGCGTGGGCGGCATGGCGGAACTGGAGATCCCCGCCTCGGTCACGCTCTACTCGGCCGTCGTCACCAAGGACAACGTCGACGCGTATCTGCCCACCGGGTTCAGCTGACGCGCCCGCCCCGGCCGACGTCCCCGGCCGCTGTCCCCATCGAGCACGTACGACGAGGAGGTACCGCATGGAGCAGCCCCGTACCGGACACCGGGCCGGCCGGGACAGCCAGGGCAGCCGGACCGGCGCCGCACCCGCCGCCGACGGGGCGGAAGCGCCGCCGACCCTCGGCATCGGCATGGTCGGATACGCCTTCATGGGCGCGGCCCACTCCCAGGGCTGGCGCACCGCGGCCCGCGTCTTCGACCTGCCGCTGCGGCCGCGCCTCGCCGCGGTCGCCGGACGGGACGGAGCGGCTGTACGCGCCGCCGCCGCCCAGCACGGCTGGGCCGCCGCGGAGACCGACTGGCGCGCCCTGGTGGACCGGGACGACGTACAGCTCGTCGACATCTGCACGCCGGGGGACAGCCATGCGGAGATCGCGGTGGCCGCCCTGGAGGCGGGCAAGCACGTACTGTGCGAGAAGCCGCTGGCCAACTCCGTCGCGGAGGCGGAGGCCATGGCCGCCGCCGCCGAACGGGCACGTGCCCGCGGACAGACGGCGATGGTCGGCTTCAACTACCGGCGGGTGCCGGCGCTCGCCTACGCCCGCCGGCTGATCGCCGAGGGGCGGCTGGGAGCGCTGCGCCATCTGCGGCTGACCTACCTTCAGGACTGGCTTGTCGACCCCGGCTTCCCGCTCACCTGGCGGCTGCGGCGCGAGCACGCCGGTTCGGGCGCCCTCGGCGACCTCGGCGCGCACATCGTGGACCTCGCACAGCATCTGGCGGGGGAGCCGGTGGCCGGAGTGTCGGCGCTGGCGGAGACGTTCGTACGGGAACGTCCGCTGCCGGCGGGGGACTCGGCGAGGCGGGGGCGGGTCACCGTGGACGACGCCGCGCTGTTCACCGGGCGGCTCGCCTCCGGGGCGCTCGCCTCCTTCGAGGCCACCCGGATGGCGGCCGGGCGCAAGAACGCCCTGCGGCTGGAGATCAACGGGGCGCGCGGCTCGCTCGCCTTTGACCTGGAGCGCCTCAACGAACTCTCCTTCCACGACCACACCGAGCCTCCGGCCTCCTCCGGCTTCCGCCGCATCCTCGTCACCGAGCCGGACCACCCGTATCTGGACGCCTGGTGGCCGCCCGGCCATGGCCTGGGCTATGAGCACACCTTCGTCCACCAGGCCCGCGATCTGCTGCTCGCCGTCGCCGGCGGCGCGCCCGCGACGCCGTCCTTCGCCGACGGGCTCCAGGTGCAGCGGGTGCTGGCCGCGGTGGAGGAGAGCGCTCAGCAGAACGCCGTCTACACCCCCGTCCCCGTACCGGCATAGGAGACAGCAATGCCTCGACCGTTCACGCTGTTCACCGGCCAGTGGGCCGATCTGCCGCTGGAGGAGGTCTGCCGCCTCGCCCGCGACTTCGGCTACGACGGCCTCGAACTCGCCTGCTGGGGCGGCCATTTCGAGGTCGGCAGAGCGCTCGCCGAACCCGGCTATCTCGCCGGGCGGCACGCGCTGCTGGAGAAATACGGGCTGAAGTGCTGGGCGATCTCCAACCATCTGGTCGGACAGGCAGTCTGCGACGACCCGATCGACGCACGGCACCAGGCCATCGTCCCGGCCCGCGTGTGGGGCGACGGCGAGCCCGAAGGCGTACGGCGGCGGGCGGCGCGCGAACTCGCCGACACCGCACGGGCCGCGGCCGCCTTCGGGGTGCGCACCGTCGTCGGCTTCACCGGATCCTCCATCTGGCATCTGGTGGCGATGTTCCCGCCGGTGCCGGAGCGGATGGTGCAGCGCGGCTACGAGGACTTCGCCGAACGGTGGAACCCGATTCTCGACGTCTTCGACGCCGAGGGAGTGCGCTTCGCCCACGAGGTGCACCCCAGCGAGATCGCGTACGACTACTGGACCACCCAGCGGGCCCTCGACGCGGTGGACCGCCGGCCCGCCTTCGGGCTCAACTTCGACCCGAGCCACTTCGTGTGGCAGGACCTCGACCCCGTCGGCTTCCTCTACGACTTCCGCGAGCGGATCTACCACGTCGACTGCAAGGAGGCCCGCACACGCCTCGACGGCCGCAACGGCAGGCTGGGCTCCCACCTCCCCTGGGGCGACCCGCGCCGCGGCTGGGACTTCGTCTCCGCCGGGCACGGCGACGTCCCCTGGGAGGACGTCTTCCGGATGCTGCGCTCCATCGGCTACGACGGCCCGGTCTCGGTGGAGTGGGAGGACGCGGGGATGGACCGCATGACGGGCGCGAGGGAGGCGCTGGGTGCGCTGAAGCGGTTTGACTTCCCGCCGCCGGGGACAGCGTTCGACGCGGCGTTCGCGCGCGGCGAGTAGGGCCCGCCCTGCGGGGCGTTTTCCCCACCCCACCTGCCCCGCGCGCTTTGTCCTCGCTCAGGAAGAAGTCCAACTTCAACCCCGCACAAGGACTTTCCGCTCCGGACGAAGCCCGCTACCGTCCCATGTTGCGTACACGACACAGGTGGTCCACCGGCGTGACGGCGCACTCCGGTTCCACGGCAACCCGCCCGTTCGACCGGCCACTTCCGGAGGACATTCGTGCACAACAGCCACCACAGCCCACGGCGACGCCGGGCTCACCAGGTGCTCGCACTCCTCACCGGCGGTCTGCTCGCCGCCGCCTCCCTCTCCCTCTCGCCCGCAGCCGCGGCTCCCGCCTCCGCCCCGGCCTCCGCCACCGCGCCCGCCCCCACAGGGGACGCCCGCGGCCCGCAGGCGGGCTCCTTCCAGCAGGTCACCCTCGCCAAGGGTGAGCCCGAGATGGGCGAGCCCATGTCGCTCGCCGTCCTGCCGGACCGCAGCGTGCTGCACACCTCGCGCGACGGCGAAGTCCGGATGACGGACAGCGCCGGCAACACCCGCGTGATCGGCGTCGTCCCCGTCTACGTCCATGACGAGGAGGGCCTCCAAGGCATCGCCGCCGACCCGGACTTCAGCGAGAACCGCTTTGTCTATCTGTACTACGCGCCCCCGCTTCAGACCCCCGCGGGCGACGCCCCGGGCCAGGGAACCCCAGAGGACTTCGCCCCGTACGAGGGCGTCAACCGCCTCTCCCGCTTCGTCCTGAAAGCCGACGGCACCCTCGACAACGCCAGCGAGAAGAAGATCCTCGACGTCCCCGCGACCCGCGGCATCTGCTGTCACGTGGGCGGCGACATCGACTTCGACGCCGCCGGCAATCTGTATCTGTCGACCGGCGACGACACCAACCCCTTCGCCTCCGACGGCTATACGCCCATCGACGACCGGCCCGGACGCAACCCCGCCTACGACGCCCGCCGCACCTCAGGCAACACCGACGACCTCCGTGGCAAGATCCTGCGGATCACGGTGACGGACGACGGCTCGTACACCATCCCGGAAGGCAACCTCTTCCCGCCCGGCACCGACAAGACGCGGCCTGAGATATACGCCATGGGCTTCCGCAACCCCTTCCGTTTCACCGTCGACCGGCAGACGGGCATTCTGTACGTCGGCGACTACGGGCCCGACGCCGGAACCGCCGACCCCGCGCGCGGCCCGGCGGGACAGGTCGAGTTCAACCGTGTCACCGGCCCCGGCAATTACGGCTGGCCGTTCTGCACCGGGGAAAACGACGCCTACGCCGACTATGACTTCGCCACCCAGAGCTCCGGCGCCGCCTTCGACTGCGCGGCCCCGCGGAACGACTCCGCCCACAACACGGGGCTGGCAGAGCTGCCGCCCGCGCAGCCCGCCTGGATTCCGTACGACGACGGCTCCGTGCCGGAGTTCGGCGCCGGCTCCGAATCCCCCATGGGCGGGCCCGTCTACCGCTACGACCCCGCGTCCGCCTCCCCCGTGAAGTTCCCGGAGGCGTACGACGGCGACTTCTTCGCCGGGGAGTTCGGCCGCCGCTGGATCAAGCGCATCGAGCACGCCGCGGACGGCGTCGTCCACTCCATCGCGGATGTGCCCTGGACAGGCACCCAGGTGATGGACATGGCCTTCGGCCCCGACGGCGCGCTCTATGTCCTCGACTACGGCACCTCCTGGTTCGGCGGCGACGAGAACTCCGGCCTCTACCGCATCGAGAACGCCTCCGCGGGCCACTCCCCGGCCGCCGAGGCCAGCGCCGACAGAGTCTCAGGACAGGCGCCGCTGCGAGTCCGCTTCTCCTCGGCCGGCACCTCCGACGCCGACGGGGATCCGCTCGTCTACCGCTGGGACTTCGGCGACGGGACCACGTCGACCGAGCCCCACCCCGTCCACCGGTACACCGCGAACGGCACGTACACCGCCACCGTCACCGCAGAGGACCCCGGCGGCCGCACCGGCTCCGCGAGCGTACGCGTCGTCGTCGGCAACACCGCCCCCACGGTGCGGCTGGAACTGCCCGCGGACGGGCAGCTGTTCGAGTTCGGCGACGAGATCCCCTTCGAGGTCAAGGTCACCGACCCCGAAGACGGCGGCATCGACTGCGCCGAGGTCACGGTGCACTACATCCTCGACCATGACAGCCATGGCCACCCCATCACCTCCGCCCAGGGCTGCAGCGGCGTGATCAGAACGTCCTCGGACGGCGGCCATGACCCCGACGCCGATGTCTTCGGCGTCCTCACCGCCGAGTACACGGATCAAGGAGGCGGCGGACAGGACGCTCTCACCGGCCGAGACCAGGCCAAACTCCAGCCCCGGCAGCGGCAGGCCGAGCATTACGGCGACTCGTCGGGCATCAGGACCTACGACAAGGACACCGCGCACGGCGGAAAGACCGTGGGCGACATCCACAACGGCGACTGGATCTCCTTCACGCCCTATCTGCTCGACAAGGCCACCACGCTGACCGCCCGGATCTCCTCGGCCGGGGCGGGCGGCTTCCTCGAAGTGCGCGCCGGATCGGCCGGCGGACGGCTCCTGGGCTCCGCGCCCGTGCCGGTCACCGGCGGCTGGGAGACCTTCCAGGACGTCGACGTACCCCTGCGGCGCGTCCCGCAGCAGACCACCGACCTGTACCTGGTGTTCAAGGGCGGCCAAGGAGCCCTCTACGACGTGGACGACTTCACTCTCTCCGACACCCCGCGCGACCGCACCGCCCAACGCGTCCTGGTCTTCTCCAAGACCGCCGGCTTCCGCCATGACTCCATCCCGGCGGGCATCGCGGCCCTGAAGGAGCTGGGCGGCGACAGCGATATCACCGTCGACGTCACCGAGGAGGCACGCCAGTTCACCACCGGCAACCTCGCCCGCTATGACGCCGTGGTCTTCCTGAACACCACAGGCGATGTGCTGAACGCCGCGCAGCAGTCGGCGTTCGAGCAGTACATCGCCGCGGGCGGCGGCTATATGGGCGTCCACGCCGCCGCCGACACCGAGTACGACTGGGACTTCTACGGCGGACTCGTCGGCGCGTACTTCGCCTCACACCCGCAGATCCAGCAGGCCACCGTGCGGCTGGAGGACCGCGCCCATCCGGCCACCTCCCATCTGGACGCCTCCTGGCAGCGCACCGACGAGTGGTACAACTACCGCGCCAATCCCCGCGGGGCCGTCCGCGTCCTCGCCACCCTCGACGAAACCACCTATCAGGGCGGCACGATGAAGGGGGACCACCCCATCGCCTGGTGCCAGAGCCATCAGGGCGGCCGCTCCTTCTACACCGGAGGCGGCCACACCAAGGAGGCCTACGCAGAACCGGCCTTCCGGCAGCATCTGCTGGGCGGGCTGCGCTATGCGACAGGGCAGGTCAAGGCCGACTGCCGGCCGCAGCAGGGCTACCGGCCGCTCTTCAACGGCGAGACCCTGGACGGCTGGCGGCAGGCCGGCCCCGGCGGCTTCGACGTCGTCGACGGCGAGCTGCGCTCCCGCGGCGGCATGGGCCTGCTCTGGTACCAGGCCAGGGAGTTCTCCGCATACTCCCTGACCCTCGACTGGAAGCTGGAGGGCGACGACAACTCGGGAATCTTCGTGGGCTTCCCCGCCTCCGACGACCCCTGGTCCGCCGTGCACAACGGCTACGAGGTGCAGATCGACGCCACCGACGCACCGGAGCGCACCACCGGCGCGATCTACGGCTTCCAGTCGGCGGACATCGCCGCCCGCGACCGGGCGCTGCGGCCGCCCGGCCAGTGGAACACCTATGAGATCCGGGTCCGCGGCGAGCGTCTGCAGGTCTTCCTCAACGGAGTCAAAATCAATGACTTCGTCAATGCCGACCCCGCGCGCAGCCTGAAGGACGGCCACCTCGGCATCCAGAACCACGGGGACGGCGACCAGGTCTCCTTCCGCGACATCAAACTCAAGGAGCTGCCCTCGTAGCGGCTTCCGGCAGCCGGCGGCGGGCGGGGAGGCGCCGTACCCCCGCCCGCCGCCCCCACCGGCCGGACATTGAGGCCAGCAGGCAGGGCGAAGAGGCAGGGAGGCAGCACGTGCAGCAAGCAACGAGCGCACCGTCCGGCGCCGGAGTCTGGTTCATCGGAGCGCGCGGTTCGGTCGCCACCACCGCCATGGCCGGCTGCGCCGCCGTCGCCGCCGGGCTCCAGCCGCCGACGGGCATGGTGACCGAGACCGAGCCGTTCGCCGACGCGGGGCTGCCGGCCCTGCCGTCGCTCGTCTTCGGCGGCCATGACACGGCCGGCTGTCCGCTGCCCAAACGGGCGGAAGCCCTGACCGGCGCGGGCGTCCTGCCACCCGGCCTGGCCGCGGCCGTACGGGCCGAACTGGAAGCCGCCGATACGGAGATCCGCGCCGGCGGGCCGCTGCCGGGCGACCGCCGCGACGACGAGGAGCTCATCGCGGCCTTCGCCGCCGACATGGCGGCTTTCCGCGGCCGCCACGGCCTCGCCCGCGTCGTCGTCGTGCATGTGGCCTCGACGGAGCCGACGCCCGCGGCAGACGCGGCACGGCTGCCGCCCAGCTCCCTCTACGCGGCCGCCGCGATCCGCGCCGGCTGCCCCTATGTCAACTTCACCCCCTCCACAGGGCTGCGGACCCCCGACCTGACCGAGGCCGCGGCAGCCCGCGGTCTTCCCCACGCGGGCCGCGACGGCAAGACCGGCCAGACGCTGCTCCGCTCCGTGCTCGCGCCCATGTTCCTGCAGCGCGCCCTGTCCGTACGGGCCTGGTCCGGAACGAACCTCCTCGGCGGCGGGGACGGGGCCGCGCTCGCCGACCCGGCCGCGGCCGCCGCGAAGAACTCCGGCAAGGAACGCGTCCTCGCCGACACCCTCGGCCACATCCCCCAAGGGCAGGTCCACATCGACGACGTCCCCGCCCTCGGCGAGTGGAAGACGGCCTGGGACCATATCGCCTTCGACGGCTTCCTCGGCTCCCGCATGGTGCTCCAGACCATCTGGCAGGGCTGTGACTCGGCCCTCGCCGCACCCTTGGTGCTGGACCTGGCCCGCCTGGTCGCCCGCGCCCACGAGGCAGGCCTCACCGGCCCGCTGCCGGAGCTCGGCTACTACTTCAAGGACCCCGACGGCGGCCCGGCCTGCCTCCCCGCACAGCACACCCGGCTGCTGGCCTTCGCCGAACGCCTGAAGGCAGCCGCCGTGCAGGGCCCGCCTGAGAGGGCCGCCCGATGAGGCGGCGGGCCCGCGCGGGGCTGCGCGCCTGGGCGGAACTCCTGCGCCTTTCCGCGGCGTTCACCGTCCCCGGCGACGCCCTGGCCGGTGCGGCCGCCGCCGGACTGCACCCCGGCCGCGGCACGGCCCACGCCATCGGGGCCTCCCTGTGCCTCTATGAGGCGGGCATGGTCCTCAACGACTGGGCCGACCGCGACGAAGACGCCTTCGACCGCCCCCACCGCCCCCTCCCTTCCGGCCGCGTCACCCCCGCCGCGGCCCTCACCGCCGCCGTCGCCCTCACCGCGGCCGGTCTGGCGTGCGCCGCCCGCGCAGGCCGCCGTCCTCTCGCCGTGGCCACCGCCCTCACGGCCACGGCCTGGTCCTACGACCTCTGCCTCAAACACACCCCCGCGGCCCCCGCCGCGATGGCCGCGGCCCGCGCCCTCGACCTCCTCCTGGGCGCGACCGCCACCCCCGTCCCGCCCGCATGGCCGGTGGACACCATCCCGGACGCACCCCGCGCACGGGCCGTACTCGGCGCGGCGCTCACCCTCGCCGCCCATACGTACGCCGTCACCGCCGTGTCCCGGCACGAGGCGCACGGCGGGTCCACGGCCGCGCCGCTCGCCGCGCTGGCGGCCACCGCCGGGGCGGCGGCGCACCTCGCGCGGGCCCCGCTGCCCGGTGTCCTGCGGGGCGTGCTGCCCGGCGCCCTGGCGGGCGTCTATCTGCGCACCGCGGGGACGCCACTGCTGCATGCCGCTCTCCACCCCTCGCCGCAGCTCACCCAGCGGGCCGTCGCAGGAGGCATCCGGGCCATGATCCCGCTCCAGGCCGCACTGGCCGCCCGGGCAGGCGCCCGGATCTCCGGGACCGCCCTGATGGGCCTGGCCCCCCTGGCCCGCAGACTCGCGCAGAAGGTGAGCCCCACATGATCCCGCTGCGGCTCGGCTACGGCACCAACGGCCTCGCCGACCTCCGGCTCGACGACGCCCTCGCCCTGCTCGCCGACCTCGGCTACGACGGCGTGGGACTGACCCTCGACCATATGCACCTCGACCCGCTCGCCCCCGATCTCGCCGTCCGCACCGCCCGGCTGGCCCGGCGGCTGGACGCCCTCGGCCTCACCGTCACCGTCGAGACCGGCGCGCGGTATGTGCTCGACCCACGCCGCAAACACGGCCCCTCCCTTCTCGACCCGGACCCGGCGGACCGCGCGGCCCGCCGTGAACTCCTCACCACCGCCGTACGCGTCGCCGCGGACCTCGGCGCACACGCCGTGCACTGCTTCAGCGGCATCACCCCCGACGACACCGATGCGGACACCGCCTGGAAGCGGTTCGAAGAATCCCTCACCCCCGTCCTGGCCGCCGCTGACGCCGCCGGCGTCCCGCTCGCCGTCGAACCCGAACCCGGTCACCTCCTTTCCACCCTCGACGACTTCCACCGTCTGCGCCGCGCCCTCGGCGGCCCCGCCCCGCTGGGGCTGACCCTCGACATCGGCCACTGCCAGTGCCTGGAGCCGCTGCCGCCCTCCGACTGCGTTCGCGCCGCCGCGCCCTGGCTGCGGCACGTCCAGATCGAGGACATGCGCCGCGGGGTGCATGAACACCTCCCCTTCGGCGAGGGTGAGATCGACTTCCCGCCCGTCCTCGACGCCCTGGCGGCGACCGGGTATCGCGGCCTCACCGTCGTCGAACTTCCCCGTCACTCCCACGCGGGACCCGGACTCGCCCGCCGCTCGATCGAGTTCCTCCGCGCGGCGGACGCGGCCCGTGCCGCCCGCCGCATGAACGGAGCCCAGACATGAACCCTTTGACGCATACAGAACTCGCCGGCCGGCTGGACGGGCCCGCCAGCGCCTGGCTGGACGACGCGCTCGCCGAAGCCGCCGCCCACGCGGCCGCCGGGGCCGCCGGGGCCGATAAGATCACTGCCGCCGCCGCGCCGCCCGCCCCGCCGTCCCGCATCCCGCTGTGGGAGGTGCGGTTCGCAGCGGCCGGCCGCTGCTGCGGACCGGAGCACGCCGACGCCGTACGCACCCTGCTCCTCCAAGAGGCCCACGCGGACCTGGACACCCTCACCCGTCTCTACCGGCAGGGCGCCGCCGCCGAACGCCGTGCCGTACTCCTCTCCCTCCCCCTGCTCGTCGAATCGCCCGCCGCCCTCCCGCTCGTGGACGACGCCCTGCGCACCAACGACACCCGCCTCCTCACCGCCGCCCTCGGCCCCTATGCCGCCGCCCACCTGGACCCCCACTCCTGGCGGCAGGCCGTCCTCAAGTGCCTCTTCACCGGGGTCTCGCTCGACCATGTCGACCAGCTCGCCCTGCGCGCCCGCGGCGACGCCGAGCTGGCCCGCATGCTCACCGACTACGCGGCGGAGCGCACCGCCGCCGGCCGTCCCGTGCCCCCGGATCTGCACCGGGCACTCGACCTCGCACTCGCCCCCGCGAAGGAGGACTGATGCGCATCTTCGACCCGCACATCCATATGACCTCGCGCACCACCGACGACTACGAGGCGATGTACGCGGCCGGAGTGCGCGCCCTCGTCGAGCCCTCCTTCTGGCTGGGCCAGCCCCGCACTTCGCCCGCCAGCTTCTTCGACTACTTCGACGCGCTCCTCGGCTGGGAGCCCTTCCGCGCCGCCCAGCACGGCATCGCCCACCACTGCGCCCTCGCCCTCAACCCCAAGGAGGCCAACGACCTCCGCTGCACCCCCGTCCTGGACGCCCTGCCCCGCTATCTCGTCAAGGACTCCGTCGTCGCCGTCGGCGAGATCGGCTATGACTCCATGACGCCCGCCGAGGACACCGCGCTGGCCGCCCAGCTGCAGCTCGCGGCCGACCACGGCCTGCCCGCGCTCGTCCACACCCCGCACCGCGACAAGCTCGCCGGACTGCACCGCACCCTCGACGTACTGCGGGAGTCCGCGCTGCCCGCGGACCGCGTCCTGCTCGACCACCTCAACGAGACAACGGTCAAGCAGGCCGCGGACAGCGGCTGCTGGCTCGGCTTCTCCATCTACCCGGACACCAAGATGGACGAGGACCGCATGGTGGCCGTCCTCAAGACCTATGGAACCGAGCGGATCCTGGTCAACTCGGCCGCCGACTGGGGCAGAAGCGACCCCCTCAAGACCCGGCGGGTCGGCGACGCGATGCTCGCCGCCGGCTTCGGCGACGCCGACGTCGACCAGGTCCTGTGGCGCAACCCCGTCGCCTTCTACGGCCTCAGCGGCCGTCTCCGGCTCGACGCCTGCCAGCCGGGAGCCCTCCACGAGGGCAACTCCATCCTCCGCGGCGGCGAATAGGGAGCCGGCCCGATGCGCTTCCGGCACCCCGACGGCACGACCGTCCATCTCTCCTACTGCACAAATGTCCACCCCGCCGAGACCCTCGACGGCGTCCTCGCCCAGCTCCGCGACCACTGCGAGCCGGTCCGCAGACGCCTCGGCCGGGACAGGCTCGGCATCGGCCTCTGGCTCGCCAAGGACGCCGCCCGCGCGCTCGTCGCCGACCCCGCCGCGCTGCGCTCCCTGCGTGACGAACTCGACCGGCGGGGCCTGGAGGTCGTCACTTTCAACGGCTTCCCCTATGAGGGATTCGACGCGCAGCAGGTCAAGTACCGCGTGTACCGGCCCGACTGGTCCGAGCCCGCACGCCTCGCCCACACTGCCGACCTGGCGCGTCTCCTCGCCGCCCTCCTCCCCGCCGACGTCACGGAAGGGTCCGTCTCCACCCTGCCGCTCGCCTGGCGCACCCGGTACGACACCGCCGCCTCCCGGGCGGCGCACCAGGCGCTCGCCACCCTCGCCGACCGCCTCGACACCCTGGAAGAGCTCACCGGGGCCGCCATCCGCCTCGCCCTGGAACCCGAACCCGGCTGCGCGGTGGAGACTGCCGCGGACGCCATCGCCCCCCTCGCCGCCCTGGCCAGCCCCCGTATCGGCCTCTGTCTCGACATCTGTCATCTCGCCACCTCCTTCGAAGATCCGAAAACCGCCCTCGACGCGCTGACCGCCGCCGCCATCACCGTCCCCAAAGCACAGCTGTCCGCCGCACTCCACGCCGAGCACCCCCGGCGGCCCGAGGTACGCCAGGCGCTGGCCGCCTTCGCCGAACCCCGCTTCCTCCACCAGACCCGCACCCTCACCCGGCCCCTGCGGCCCGGGGAGACCCCGTCCGCCGCCGGGCTGCGCGGCGCCGACGACCTCGGCGAAGCCCTCACCCCGGGGGCCCTGCCCGACACCGCCCCCTGGCGCTCCCACTTCCATGTCCCGCTGCACGCGCCGCCCGCGCCGCCGCTGACCTCGACCCTCCCCGTGCTCCACGACACGCTGGCCCTGCTGGTCGGCGGGCCCGCCCCGCTCACCCGCCATCTTGAGGTGGAGACCTACACCTGGCAGGCGCTGCCACCCGGCTCACGCCCCCGCACCCGTGCCCAGCTCGCCGACGGAATCGCCGCCGAACTCTCCCTGGCCCGCGAGCTGCTGACCGGCCTCGGCCTCAAGGAACTCCCCTGAGACACCGTGAAGGAGCCTTTGTGAGCGACACCCCGCGCCGCCCCGCTCCCCTCCTCGTCCTGGACGTCGTCGGCCTCACCCCCCGCCTGCTGCGCCGTATGCCCCGCCTCCAGGCCCTGGCCCGCACCGGCTCCCACGCCCCTGTGACCACCGTGCTGCCCGCCGTCACCTGCACCGTCCAGTCGACCTTCCTCACCGGCGCGCTCCCCGCCGAACACGGCATCGTCGGCAACGGCTGGTACTTCCGGGAACTCGGCGACATCCTGCTGTGGCGTCAGCACAACGGGCTGGTCGGCGGAGACAAGATCTGGGACGCCGCCCGCCGCGCCCACCCCGGCTACACCGTCGCCAACATCTGCTGGTGGTACGCCATGGGCGCCGACACCGACATCACCGTCACCCCCCGGCCCGTCTACTACGCCGACGGCCGCAAGGAGCCCGACTGCTACACCCGGCCCGCCTCCCTCCACGGCGAACTCACCGCGAAACTCGGCGTCTTCCCCCTCTTCCAGTTCTGGGGACCCGGCGCCGGCCTGGTCTCCAGCCGGTGGATCGCCGAGGCCACCCGCCACATCATGCGCACCCGCGATCCCGATCTGACGCTCTGCTACCTCCCTCACCTCGACTATGACCTCCAGCGCTACGGCCCCGACGACCCCCGCTCCCACCGCGCCGCCGCCGAGCTGGACGCCGTCATCGCCCCACTCCTCGACGACGCGGCCCGGCAAGGCCGCACCGTCGTCGCGCTGTCCGAGTACGGCATCACCCCGGTCAGCCGCCCCGTCGACGTCAACCGCGCCCTCCGCCGCGCGGGCCTGCTGGAGGTCCACGCCCAGGACGGCATGGAGTACCTCGACCCCATGGCGTCCCGCGCCTTCGCCGTCGCCGACCATCAGGTCGCCCATGTCTACATCCGCCGCCCCGAAGACCTCGCAGCCGCCCGCGAGACGCTCGCCGCCCTGCCGGGTGTGGAGCGGCTCCTCGACGACGAAGGCAAGAAGGCCCACGGCCTCGGCCATCCGCGCTCCGGAGAGCTGATCGCCCTGGCCGAGCCCGACGCATGGTTCACGTACTACTACTGGCTCGACGACGCCCGGGCCCCCGACTTCGCCCGGCTCGTCGACATCCACCGCAAACCCGGCTACGACCCCGCTGAGCTCTTCCTCGACCCCGAAGACCCCTGCGTACGCCTCAGGGCCGCCGCCGCCCTCGCGCGCAAGAAGCTCGGCATGCGCTACCGCATGGCGGTGGTCCCCCTGGACCCGTCACCTATCCGCGGCAGCCACGGCCGCCTCCCCACGGGCGACGACACCGGCAACGGTCCGCTCATCGTGTGCTCCACCCCCCGCGCCCTGTCGGGCCGCATCGCGGCCACCGACGTCAAAACACTGCTGCTCCGACTCGCCGGCCTCCACTGAATCCGGCCTCCACTGAATCCGGCCTCAACCGAAGCCGGATTCCACTGAACCACACACCGCCGACAGCGAGGAGTTATCCACAGCCGCCCGTCGACGTACCGGCGACTGGCCCCGCAGCAGGCGAACGGCTGCCGGCATTTTCCCCGACCACCGCCTCATGCCGTATCCCCGTACAGGCCCGCCCGGCGGCCCTCAGCTGATGCCCTGGCGGTCGGGCAGCAGCGCGAACTCCCGCTCGGCCGCCTCCGGAGCCGTACGCGCCACCGCCTGCACCAGCAGCGCGCGATGCCGCAGCAGCGGCTCCTTCCGGTCCCCGGGCGCGATGCGCAGCAGATCGTCGATCCCCGCCAGCAGCCGCCGCGACACCTGCGGGTTCCCCGCCGCGCAGCCACGGATCTCGGCGAGCCCCAGATCGACCAGATCCGCCCACCCCGGCACGCTCTGCACCAGCCGCACGGCGCCCCGCGCATCCCGGTGGTGCACCGCGCCGAGCGGCTGGTCCGCCAGCGCCGTCAGAAACTGCACGATCCGGTCCAGACACTGCACGGCGGTGGTCGGGTCGTTCACCCCGGGGGAGAGTGCCCGCAGCGCGATGTCGGACAGCTGTCGCAGCCCGAACCCGAGGTCCTGGTGAAAGGTCCGGTCCACCCCGACGGACACCGTGTACGCCAGCATCCGCCGCGGCGGCTCGCCCCCGCCGTGCACGGCCAGCACCGGCATGCCGCGGACCAGATAGTCCCCGATTTTGGGAATGAGCCGCAGCACGACTCCCTGCCGACGTGCCGCCCGCACCAGCCGCGCCACATTCACATCCCGCAGCACTCCGGCCCGCCCCCGGTAGAGGATCACCGCGCTCTCCGGCGCGAGCGGCTCCCGCTGCAGCGGTCCGCCCGGATGGCGGAGCAGCGTCCGGAACGACTCCCGGGCAATCCGGTCCACCACCGGTCCCACCTGCATCAGCCGCAGTGTCGCCGTCACATAGGCGATGAACAGCAGCAGACTCAGCCCGACCAGCACCAGCGTCACCAGGGACTGCACAAACGGCACCGAGGTGACCCGCTCCAGCGGGATCTCGCTCTCATACGAGGTCAGCACCAGCAGCGAGAACGCGAAGGTGGCCAGGAAGACCGTGAGCGTCAGCTTGGTGATCCTGCTCCGTACGAAGATCCGTACGATCCGCGGGGTGAACTGCCCGCTCGCCATCTGCACGGCCACCAGAGAGATGCTGAACACCACGCCGATGAACGTCATCATGGCCGAGCTGACGGTCGTGACGATCGTTCTGGCGTCGTCGGCGAACGCGACCAGATCGGCGATCGCCGCGAAGTCCCCCCGCTCCCGGAGGAACTCGATGAACTCCCTGTCGACCTCCGCCGCCGCCCACCACAGCATC
Organism: Streptomyces sp. PR69; assembly: GCF_026420845.1. Taxonomy (GTDB): domain Bacteria; phylum Actinomycetota; class Actinomycetes; order Streptomycetales; family Streptomycetaceae; genus Streptomyces. Next base: position 145,331 of record NZ_JAOWCB010000005.1, read on the forward strand.
GCGGCGGCGACCAGGCCGGCGGTCGGCGTGAACCAGAGGGTGTCCCGCAGATGCTCCCGCAGCGGAGAAAGCGTGCGGGGCCGCCGAAGACGAGGGGAGCGGTGCGAACGCCGCGAACGAAAAGCCACGATCCGACGCTATCCCCACGAAGAGCGACAGCCTCGGCACACACGGTGCACACCGCCGCCCAGTCGCCGGTTTCCCCCCGCCGCACCCCGCTGACCACGGGATATGCAGGTGAGGAGCACCCGGAACCCCTGGTATTGTTGTCCATGTCGCCGCGGGAGACCGCGGGCGGTCACCAAGTCCGGGTGGCGGAATGGCAGACGCGCTAGCTTGAGGTGCTAGTGCCCTTTATCGGGCGTGGGGGTTCAAGTCCCCCCTCGGACACCAGCTAAGACCCCAGTGCATCTGGGGTTTTTCTGTATGACCAGATGGACCAGCCGTACCAGGCGCCGGGGGTCGATTCCGACAAGGGACGGACACATGGAGTTCCGGTTGCTCGGCACTGTCGAAGCGCATCACGCGGGACGGGAAGTCGACATCGGACACCCCCGGCAGCGAGCCGTCCTGGCCATCCTCCTCACCGAGGCCAACCGGGTGATCACCGCGGACCGGCTGCGCGACCGGCTCTGGCCGTACGATCCGCCGTCCGGCGCCCCGCGGACCCTGCACAGCTATCTGTCCCGGCTGCGCAGCGCGCTGGCCGCCGCCCCGGATGTGAATATCGAGCGCCGCGCCGGCGGCTACCTGCTGAGCGTCGACCCCCGCACCGTGGATCTGCACCGGTTCCGTGAGCTGACGGCGCATGCCCGCAGCGCGGAGGGGTCCCGCGTCGAGCTGTTCGACGAGGCGCTCGCACTGTGGCGGGGGCCGGCGTTCGACGGGCTCGATCTGCCCTGGCTGCTGGACACCCGCGCCGCGCTCGCCGCCGAGCGCCGTGCCGCCCGGCTGGACCGCAACGACGCCCTCCTCGACGCCGGAGACCACACCGCCGTACTGGCGGAGCTCGCCGGAGAGGACGGCGTCGACGCCCTCGACGAACGCCTCGCCGCCCAGTGCATGCTGGCGCTCTACCGCGGCGGACGGCAGGCGGAGGCGCTCGACGCCTACGAGCGGCTGCGCCGCGCCCTCGCCGAACGACTCGGCAGCGACCCCGGGCCCCAGCTGCGGGAACTGCACCGGCAGATCCTCACCGCCGACCCCGCGCTGCTCACCCGGCCGCAGCCCGCGGCGGCGCTGTCCCAGCCGCCGGTCCCGCGTCAGCTCCCGCCGCGGCCCAGCGGCTTCACCGGCAGGGACGAGGCGCTGTCCCGGCTCTCCGAGGCCATGCCCGTCACCGTCGTCAGCGGTCCCGGGGGCGTCGGCAAGACCTGGCTCGCCCTGCGCTGGGCGCACGGCGCCCGTGCGGCCTTCCCCGACGGCCAGCTCTATGTCAACCTGCACGGCTTCGACGCGTGCGACACGCCCACACCGCCCGCGGAGGCCCTCCGCCGGCTGCTGGAGTCGCTCGGAGTGCCGGGGGACGCCATCCCGCCGGATCTCGAGGGCAGGACCGCGCGGTTCCGCAGCCTGCTGGCGAACCGGCGCATGCTGGTGCTGCTCGACAACGCACGGGACAGCGCACAGGTCCGCCCGCTGCTCCCCGGCGGCGACGGCTGCACCACGCTGATCACCAGCCGCCACCGGCTCACCGCCCTGGTCACCGAGTCCGGCGCTGCGCATCTGACCCTCTCCGCGATGAGCGCAGAAGAGTCCCATGCCACCCTCGTCGGAGCGCTGGGCCCGGCGCGGCTCGACGCCGATCCCGGCGCACGGGCCGCACTCGTCGCCCACTGCGGCGGACTGCCCCTGGCGCTGAGCATCCTCGCGGCCCGCGCCGCCGCGGAGCCTGAGCTGCCGCTCGCCGCGCTGGCCGCGGAACTGAGCGACGACCGCACCCGGCTCGACGCGCTCGACACCGGGGAACTGCACTCCGGCCTCCGCGCCGTGCTGACGGCCTCCGTCAGCGCCCTCACCCCGCAGACGGCGCGGGTCTTCGCCCTGATGGGGCTGATACCCGGCGCGGACTGGGCGCTGCACCCGCTGGCAAGCCTGGCCGCCCTGCCGCCCGCGGCCTGCCGCCGGGCGGTGCGCGAGCTGCTCAACGCCCATCTGCTGGAGCAGTACGCACCCGGGCGCTACCGGTTCCACGATCTGACGGGGCTGTACGCGGCGGAGCTCGCCCCGGACCCGGACTCTCCGGAAGGGGCCGCGGCCCTGCGCCGGTTCACCGATCACTACGCCTTCAGCGTCTACCGCGACTCCGCCTATCTCCGCATGGCCGTCCACTTCGACGGGGACGCCGGCCCCGCCCCGGACGTCGTGGTCGAGAACCATACGGAGGGCGACACACTCGTCGACTGGTTCACCGCCGAGTACGACTCCCTCCGGACCGCGCAGTCCATCGCCCACGATCACGGCTGGCAGCAGCCGCTGTGGATGCTGGCGCTGCCCATCGCCTACCACCAGCTGATGCGCGGCCACACCGAGGCCAGCCTCGCCTCCAGCCGCAAGGCGCTGCTCGCCGCCGAGCGCCTCGGCCTCCAGGCCGCGGTCAGCCAGGCGCACCAGATGCTCGGCCTCGCCCTCTTCTCGGCCACCGGCGACGACGATGCGGCGCTGCGGTCGCTGCACGAGGGCCTCATCGCGGCCGAAGCCGCCGACGACGCACTGGTCAGGGTGCAGGCGCGGTGGGCGCTCTGCTCGGTGACGTCGTCGCTGGAACAGCATGAGACGGCGCTGTCCCATGCCCGCGAGGCCCTCGCCATCGCGGAGAAGCTCGGCATGGACCTCATCGTCGGCATGAGCCTGAACACCGTCGGCTGGTGCCTGGCCCAGCTCGACATGTACGAGGACGCCTACACCCACTGCGAGCAGGCGCTGCACCGCCTGCCGGACGGCACGACCCGACTGCTGACCGGCCATATCCGCGAAAGCCTGGGCTATATCTCCTCCCGCAGCGGCCGTCTGCACGAGGCCCTGCACCACTACGACGCGGCGGTCGCGATGTTCGCGGCCGGCCGGATCGACGTCCACCTGGCCGAAGCGCTGCTGTCCCGGGGCGAGATCCACCATGCCCTCGGCGATCTGGACCAGGCGCACCGCGACTGGCAGCGCGCCCGTGACCAGCACCGTTCCCGCGGGGACAGCCGCCGGGAGGAGCGGGCGACGGCCCTGCTTGCGACGCTGACCGCAGCCGGCGGCCTGGCCTGATTCAAGCTTTCCTCAACATCGCCCCAAATCCCGTGTGTGAAGATCGCGTCATCGGCCGAACCGCCGCCGCACCAGGTGCGCGGCCGGCTTCCCGTGTCGTCCAGGAGAGCCGCGGGGGTGTTCTCCTGGACGGCTCCCACGGGGGCCCACGGCTCCCACGGCGCTCACGGAGGCCCACGGCGCTTACAGGGCCCCGCGGAGCCTTCGCTCTTCTGGCCGATCAGCCGCTGAACTGCCGACGCACCAGCTCGTGCAGACGCCCGCCCGGGTCCGCGAGCAGCTCCGCGGGGCGGCCCTGCTCGACGATACGGCCGTCCGACATCACGAGCAGGCGGTCGGCGTCGAGGACCGTGGACAGCCGGTGGGCGATCACCACGCGGGTGGCGTTCAGGGCGCGGGTGCTGTCGATGACGCGGCGCTGGGCAGCGTTGTCCAGGGCGCTGGTGGCCTCGTCGAGGAAGAGGACGCGGGGGCGGCGGATCAGCGCCTGGGCGATCATCAGGCGCTGACGCTGGCCGCCGGAGACGGCGCCGGCAGCGGAGATCATGGTGTGCATGCCCATGGGCATACGGCGGATGTCATCGGCCAGGCCCGCCATCTCGGCCGCCTGCCAGGCCTCTTCCTCGGTGAAGGGCTCAGCGCCGCGGATGCAGTCGAGGAGCGAGCCGGTGAAGGGCTGGGCGTTCTGCAGCACGACGCCGCACTGGCGGCGCACCGCGGACTGGTCGAGGGCGGCGAGGTCCTGGCCGTCGTACAGGACGCTGCCGGACGACGGGCGGTCGAAGCCGATGAGCAGGCGCAGCAGGGTGGACTTGCCACAGCCGCTGGGGCCGACGACGGCGACGAACTCGCCGGGGGCGATGTCGAGAGAGACGCCGTCGAGGACGAGAGGACCGTCGTCGGCATAGCGGAAGGACAGCTTGCGGGCCTCGATCGCGCCGGTGAGCGCGCCCGGCTGGGTGCTGGCGCCGCGGACCTCCGGCAGTTCCCGCAGGATCGGTCTGATCTGTTCGAACACCGGGAGCGCGGCGGCGGCCGAGACGAGGGCGCCGGTGAGCTGGGTGACCGAGGCCAGCATCATCGTCACCGCCGTATGGAAGGTGAGGAACTCCCCGGCCGTCAGACTGCCGCGCGCGGGGCCCGCCAGCAGCATGAACATGATCAGCGAGCAGAGCGGCAGATAGACGGCGTCGAGGACCGTGAGCACATTTCTGACGCGGCCCGCCCTGCGGTGCAGCTCACGGCTGCGGGCGAACTGCCGCGCCCACGCCGCGTAGGCGAAGCTCTCAGCCGCCGCGACCCGCAGCTTCGGCAGTCCGCGCAGCGTCTGGAAAGCCTGGTTGTTCAGCTTGTTGCCGAGGACTGTCAGGCGGCGCTGCCAGCGCAGCTGCCACAGCCCCAGGGCCAGGAAGACCGCGCCGATGACCAGCAGCATCGTCAGCGCCGCCAGCGCGAGCGGCACGCTGTAGTACAGCAGCAGGACGAGGTTCATCGTGCCGACCGCGCTCGCCTGGACCACGACCGGGCCCACGCCGGACAGCATTCTGCGGATCGCGCTGACGCCCATCGCCGCGCTCGCCAGCTCGCCCGTGGAGCGTTCGGCGAAGAACCGGGTCGGCAGCCGCAGCAGCCGGTCCCACACCGCCGGCTGCAGGACGGACTCGATCCGGCCCTCCAGACGCAGCACGGTGAGGTTCTGCATCAGCATGAAGGCGGCCGAGACGACACAGGCCGCCATCACGGCGACCGACACCTGCACGATCAGGCCGGTCTGCCCGCCTGGGACATAGACGCCCAGGATCTGTCCCGTGGCGATCGGCACAAGAGCGCCCAGAGCGACGGACACCAGACTCGCCAGTGCCAGCCGGCGCAGTTCCGGCCGGGCGCCGAAGAGGCTGAACCGCAGCAGCCGCCAGACGCCGACGGGCCGTTCGGGCAGCGGCCGGTAGAACATGACGGCGCGGGGCTCGAACTCCTCCGCGCTGTCCTCGTCGATGCGCACCCGCGTGCCGCTCGCCGGATTCACCGCCTCATACCGTCCGCGCCGCCACAACAGCGCGACCGGCGCACCGGACTTGGCCCGGCAGCCCACCAGAGGGCCGGCGTTCTCCCGCCACCAGCGGCCCTCCAGCCGCACCGCGCGGGTGCGGATGCGGGAGACGGCCGCGATGCGCTCCACCGCGCCGGTCCGGTCGTCGGCGGGGTCGCCCTTCGGGGGCTCGCTCAGCGCGATCCCGCAGGCCGAGGCGACCACCCGGCACACCGCGTACACGGCGTCGTCGGAAGCGGCCGGAGTGCGGGCGGCCGCCGTACGGCGGCCCGGACCGCCGATCGAGGCGAGCAGCGCCTGATCGGCCCGGGCCCGCACCTCCTCGCCCGCCTTGATGCCCGCAGCCGCCCGGTCCTCATGGGCGCGTTCCAGCCGCTCGATCCACCGGTCAAGACCCGCCAGCAGCCGGTACTGCTGATCGACCAGCTGCTGCCACAGCGCGCCGTCGACGAGCAGCTCCCCGGCCGCGTCCGCGCTGAAGGCCGCCCCGTACTGCACACTGCCGGGGCCCACCGGCGGCCACAGCACGTCGTCGTCGGCGGCCGACGGCTCGTCGGCGGCCGCCCGGCCGTCCAGCGGCGCCTCGAACAGCACCCGCTGACCGCGGCCCACGCCGAGGGCGACGGCCTGCTCCAGCAGGCTCAGCATCCCGTCGTGACCGCCGTACACAACGCCGTACACCCTGTCGTACGCGCCGGGGAAGCCGCTCTGCTCCGGCGGGCGGCACAGCTCCCGCAGCGGGATGCGCCGCAGCTCGCACCCCCGCGCGGGGCGGCCGACGAGCGTGTGCCGCGGCCCTTCGACCGGCCCGAGCAGCAGCGTGCCCGCCTCCAGCCGGCCGAGGAAGTGCCAGTGCCCCTGCGCCGCGGCGTCCACCGCGAACAGATCGAGCGCCCCGCCGGCCACCAGCCACAGCACCTGAGGGCCTTCGAGCGGCACACTGCGCAGCCCGGCGCAGTCGACGGGCGCGCCGAGGGAACCCAGCGCGGCGAGCACCGTGTCGCCGCCGGGCGCGGCGGGGGAGTGCGGTACGGGGATCACTTCAGCGCTCCCTGATCAGCGCGGCGTACGCGCCCCGGGCCGCGAGGAGTTCCTCGTGCCGGCCGCGCTCCACTGCCGTGCCCTGGTCCAGCACCACGATCTCGTCGCTGTCGCGGACCGTGCTCAGCCGGTGGGCGATCACCACACAGGCACAGCCCCGCCGCCGCAGATTGTCGATGATGACCCGTTCGGTCTCCGCGTCCAGCGCGCTGGTCACCTCGTCGAGCACCAGGACGCTGGGGCGGCGGACCAGCGCACGGGCGATCTCCAGACGCTGCCGCTGTCCGCCGGAGAAGTTGCGCCCGTCCTGCTCGACCCGGCCGTGGACGCCGCCGGGCCGCCGGGCGATCACCTCGTACACGGCGGCGTCGCGCAGCGCCTCGATCACATCCTCGTCCGGGACCGACGGATCCCACAGCGCGACGTTGTCCCGCACCGACCCCTCGAAGAGGAACACGTCCTGGTCGACGAAGGAGACGGAGGCGGCGAGCTTGCCGCGCGGGATCTCGTCGAGGCGCTGTCCGTCGATCCGGATCGTCCCCTCCCAGGGCGCGTACAGACCGGCGATCAACCGGGACACCGTCGACTTGCCGCTGCCGGAGCCGCCGACGAGCGCCACCTGCCGGCCGGGTCCGACCGCGAGGGAGAAGCCCGTCAGCAGCGGCTTGTCGAGCGGGCTGTAGCCGAAGGTGACGTTCTCCAGGGTCACATGGCCGTGCAGCCGCCGGGTGTCCGGCAGCGCGGGGGAGGGGCCGCGGCGGGTGTAGAGCGGATCGGCGGGGAAGCCCTCGACGTCCTTGAGCCGGGCCACATCGGCCGCGAAGTCCTGGATGCGGCTCGCCATGCCGTTCAGCCGGGTGATCGGCGCGGTGAAGCGGGTGACCAGCGCCTGGAAGGCCACCAGCAGACCGATCGAGATATGACCCTCCACCGCCCGCAGCCCGCCGATCCACAGGATCAGCGCGCTGTTGAGCGTGGCCAGCGTTGGCGCGACCACCGCGAGCGCCGCACTGGGCACGCCGAGCCGCTGCTGCTCCTCCAGCGTCGTCGCATGCTGTCCCGCCCAGCGGCGGAAGTAGCCGCTCTCGCCGCCCGTCGCCTTCATCGACTCGATCAGCTGGATGCCGGTGTACGAGGTGGTGGTCAGCCGGGCCGCATCGGCGCGCAGCTTCTGGGCGCGGGTGGCCCGCAGCCGTACGACGATCCGCATCGCGACCACGTTGAGCAGGGCGATCAGCACGCCGACGACGGTGAGCTGGGGGTCGTACGCCCACAGCAGCGCCGCGTAGAGGACGACGACGATGCCGTCCACGCCGAACGCCGTCAGATCCCGGGCCAGGGTCTCGGCGACCGCGTCGTTGGACTGCAGCCGCTGCACCAGATCGGCCGGGCTGCGCTGGGCGAAGAACGTCACCGGCAGCCGCAGCAGATGGCGGAGGAAACGGGCGCTGCTGAGCGTGGAGGAGATGATCCGGCCGCGCAGCAGATTCGCCTGCTGCACCCCGGTCAGCACCGCGGTCAGCGCGGTCAGCGCGGCCATCGACGTGAACAGGACCCCGAGCAGCGAGGTCTGCTGCCCTACCAGGAACATATCGACATAGGCACGGCTCAGCGCGGGCAGCGCCGCGCCGACCCCGACGAGAAGCAGGCTGGCGAGCAGCGCGGCGAACAGCGTGCCCGCCGTGCCGCGCAGCCGCGCCGGCACGGTGCGCAGCACCCCCGGCCTGCGGCCGCCGCGGCGGAAGCCGTCGCCGGGTTCCAGGACCAGCACAACGCCTGTGAAGCTGGTGTCGAACTCCTCCTCGGAGAGGAAGCGGCGGCCCTTGTCCGGGTCGTTGACATAGACGCCGCGGCGGCCGAGACGGCGGCCGGCCCCGTCGTAGACGACGTAGTGGTTGAACTCCCAGAACAGGATCGCGGGGGCCCGCACCCCGGCGAGCGCCGCCGGTTCCATCTGCATGCCCTTGGCGGTCAGGCCGTAACTGCGGGCCGCCTTGAGGATGTTGCTCGCCCGCGAGCCGTCGCGGGAGACGCCGCAGGCGATGCGCAGCTCTTCCAGCGGGACATGGCGTCCGTAGTGGGCCAGCACCATCGCGAGCGCCGCCGCGCCGCACTCGACGGCCTCCATCTGCAGAACGGTGGGGGTGCGGACGGTCTTGTGCCGCACCGGCGACGCCGTCTTCCGCGCCCGGCGGGACGGGGAGCGGCGCGACGGGGACCTGCGCGACGGGGACCGCCCGGAGGGCGCCGCTCGCCGTCCGCCGGGGGAGCGGCGGGACGCCGGCGCGCCGCGGCCCTCCGTGGGCTGTTCGGTCGCGGTCATGGCAGCAGCCAGTCGACGGGACGCTGTTCGGCCAGGTGTACGGAGCCGACGGCGGGCGTCATGGAGGCGAGCGCGTACGGAGGAGCCCCGTCCGACGACCAGACGTAGCCGGACGCGCCCGCGTCCGACCGCTCCAGCTCCACCAGCACCGGGACGGGCCGGCCCTGCCGCGAGAACTCCTCCCCGAGCTGGCTGTCGCCGAGGAACGCCGTGATCTGCCGCTGCGTCTGGGCGGTCCGGCCGATGGAGGCGACACGGCCGCGCAGCACGCCGTACCGCTGTGCCGGGACGGACTGGACGGTCAGATCGACGCGTGCCCCGACAGACACCGGCGGGCCGCTCCCGCCCGGGAGATACAGCATGGCCCGCAGAGGCGCGTCGGCGTCGTCGACGACCTCCACGACCGCCACGTTCGCACCGGTGGTCACCACCGCGCCGATGGTGGCGACCAGCGAGGTCAGCCGGCCGGCGGCGATGGTGCGGACGGTGCGGTCGGCGTGACCGGCGCCAGTGCCGGTGCCGGTGCCGGTGCCGTCGCCCTCGCCGTCGTCGTTGTCGGACGCCGGTGCACGGCTCCCGTCCGTGCGCACGGTGAGCAGCGGCGCGCCCGCGGGCAGCCGCTCGCCCTCTTCGGCGAGGACTTCGGTGATCTGCCCCGCTACCGGACTCTGCAGCACATAACTGCCCTGCCCGTAGGTGAGAATTCCCGGCACTTTGACCGTTGAGGAAACAGAGCCGTACATCGCCCACAAAAGGGCCGCGGTCATGGCCGCGACCGTGACCGTCAGCACAAGCCATCCCTGTGGGCGTGCAAACCGCACCGGCAGCTCCGTGTCCTCCGGCGACTGCAGCTTGGCAAGGGCTTTCTGACGGAATTGCATAAACTCTTCCCACTGATGCGCGAGCAGCGCGGCAGGCCCCGGAACATCAGGGATTCCGGGGCCTGCGAGCGGTGATTCTTACAGGCCGGCGACGAAGCCGGTGACCGCGGCGGTGTTGAGGCCGGCAGCCGACTCGACGCAGCCGGCCGCGGAGCCGGAGACGCCGGTGACCGGGGCGATGCCGTCAACGGCGCCGGTCACGTTGGCCACCACGGCGTCGGCGAGGTTGCACTGCAGACCGCCGGAGACGCTGTCGAGGTCGCTGTCGGAGATCTCCGCGGTCTCAATCCGGGGGGTGAAGTCCATGATCGAGCTTCCCTTCGTGTGGATGTTTCTCAATGGCGGCGGCCAGCCGGAGTCCGCCGGATGCCGAGCGGCCGCAACTGCGGTCGTGCGAAGCCGATATGAGGGCCCTTTTCACGCAACTCCCGCGGTGCGCAGGATCAAAGCACGCCGACGCGCCGGACAGCCAATCCGACGGCGGTCTCCGTGTGCTGCGTGCGGCGCTCAATTACGCCTGCGTGCAGGTGTGTCCACGAGCCGGTTTCGACTCCTTCACATGCTTCACCGCATGGATTCCGAACGGTCGGAGACCGGGCGCGGAGGCGAATCGGACACTCCCGAACGAAGGGCCAGCGATACGGCAGGGCCGGGGGATGGAGGGGTGTTCGTGTGCGGCGGTTGGGTGTTCGGTGTGCAGGTTTACGGAAGATGTGGTTCCGGCTACCCCGCCGGCGGCGGCGCGTGGGGCCACGAGGGACCCGTGCGCCGCAAGACGCGGCTCAGCAGCCGGGTCACCGCGGGCTCCGTCCACCGCGCGGCAACCGGCCCGAGGAGGACCAGAATCAGCACATACGCCGCGGCCATCGGCCGAATCCGCGGCTCCGCCCCGACCGTCAGACCCGCGATGACGATCGAGAACTCGCCGCGTGCCACCAGCGCCCCGCCCGCCCGCAGCCGGCCGCGCGCACCGACGAGGGCGCGGCCGGCCGCGTACCAGCCGGTGAGGATCTTGGTGAAGGCGGTGACCAGCGCCAGCAGCAGCGCGGGGACCAGCACCGGCGGAATCGCGCCGGGGTCGGTCGACAGCCCGAAGAAGACGAAGAACACCGCCGCGAACAGATCCCGCAGCGGGCTGAGCAGCTTGCGGGCTCCCTCCGCCACCTCGCCGGAGAGCGCGATGCCCACCAGGAACGCGCCCACGGCGGCCGACACCTGCAGCCGCTGTGCCAGCCCCGCCACCAGGAGCGTCAGACCGAGCACGACCAGCAGGAGCATCTCCGGGTCGTCGGAGGAGACCGCACGGCTGATCACCCTGCCGTGGCGGAGGGCCAGATAGACCACGACCCCGACCGTGCCCAGCGAGACGACCAGGGCGACCGTGCCGCCCGCGAGTCCGATGCCGGCCAACAGGGTGGTGAGCAGCGGCAGATAGACGGCCATCGAGAGGTCCTCGATCACCAGGATGCCCAGGACGGCGGGCGTCTCCCGGTTGCCGAGCCGCCCCAGGTCGGTCAGCACCTTGGCGACCACGCCGGAGGAGGAGATCCAGGTGACGCCGCCCAGAGCGAACGCGGCCAGCGGCCCCCAGCCCATCAGGAGCGCCGCGATCGCGCCCGGCAGGGCGTTGAGGGCGAAGTCCACGGCCCCCGACGGGTACTGCGTGCGCAGACTGCCGACCAGTTCGGTGGCGCTGTACTCCAGGCCGAGCATGAGCAGCAGCAGAATGATGCCGATCTCCGCGCCCACGGCGATGAAGTCCTCACTCTCGCCCAGCGGCATCAGCCCGCCGCGGCCGAAGGCGAGCCCGACGAGCAGATAGAGCGGGATGGGCGACAGCCCGAACCGTCCGGCGAACCGGCCCACCAGTCCGAGACCGAGGACGATGATCCCCAGCTCGATCAGCAGGACGGCCGTGTCATGCAAGGTCAGCCTCCGGTGATGATCTCCGCGAGAGCGTCCACGCCCTCCCTGGTGCCGACCGCGACCAGGGTGTCGCCCGCGGCGAACCGGAATGTCGGCCCGGGGGAGGGGAAGGCGCCGGTGCGGCGCAGCACGGCGACGATGGACGCCCCGGTGCGCGTGCGCGCCCGGGTGTCGCCGAGCAGCCGTCCGGCGTAAGGGGACCGGGAGCCGACGGGGATGTGTTCGGTGACCAGGTCGATGCCGTCAGTGCGTACGGCCTCGATGGGACCGGGATCGAGAAGGTGGGACATCGCGGCGGCCTCCTCCATGGAGAGGGGCACCGACAGCACGCAGGAGTCGGGGTCGTCGGCGTCGTAGAAGCCGAGGAAGCGACGGCCGTCGCTGTGGACGACGACCGAGAGACGCCGTCCGTGCTCCGTGGTGAAGTCGTACTGAACGCCGACTCCGGGCAGTGAGACACGACGTGTGGTCATGATCGCCTCCCAAGGCGCGGGGCCGGTCGCCATGGGGGAAGGCCGGACCCTGGAGAGTGCGATCAAGTCTACGGAGCCGCCGGGCCGCCGGCCTGCGGAGCGGACCCGCCGGGTCTGCCCGGCCCTTGTCGGGGCAGGGAGCTCCTGCAATGATCACGTCATCCGCCCATCCGCCCATCCGCCCATCCGCCCATCCGCCCATCCGCCCATCCGCCCATCCGCCCATCGCCAGTGAGCCGCGAGCAGCCAGGAGACAGCTATGACGGGGTCCGAGCCGCCCTTCGGCCGAATCGACACCAGCAGGCCGCATCCGGCCCGGGTCTACGACTGGTTCCTCGGCGGCAAGGACAACTATCCGGTCGACGAGGAGCTCGGCCGGCAGATCATGAGCATCGACAACCGCGCCAAGCATGTCGCACAGACCAATCGGCGGTTTATGCACCGGGTCGTCCGCTGGCTGGCCGCCGAGGCCGGGGTGCGCCAGTTCCTCGACATCGGCACCGGCATCCCCACCGAGCCGAATCTGCACCAGATAGTCCAGGGCATCGCGCCCGAGTCGCGGATCGTCTACGCCGACAACGACCCGATCGTGCTCACCCATGCGGCGGCGCTGCTGCGCAGCACACCCGAGGGCGTGACCGACTACATCCAGGCGGATGTGCGCGATCCGGACCGCATCCTCGAACAGGCTGCCAAGGTGCTCGACTTCACCCGGCCGATCGCCCTGTCGCTGGTGGCGCTGCTCCACTTCGTCGGCGACGAGGACGACCCGCACGACCTGGTGCGCCGCCTCGTCGACGCGCTGCCCTCCGGCAGCCATCTCGTCGTCTCCCAGCTCACCGCCGACTTCGATCCGCTCTCCGTGCAGCGCGGGGTCGACATGTACGCGGCGGGCGGCGTGACCCTCGCCCCGCGTCCTTACGCGGAGATCGCCCGGCTGTTCGACGGTCTGGAACTGGTCGAGCCGGGGCTCGTACAGCTCACCGAGTGGCGGCCCGAGCCGGACGCCGGAGAGCGCGGGGACGGGGACGAGGCGGTGTCGCTCTACGGCGGCGTCGGGCGCAAGGGGCCGTCGCAGGGGCTCTGACCGCACCCCAAAATCCGCTTATGATGCGCGGGTGTTCGATTCTCGGCACATCAAGACGTTCCATCAGGTCGTCCTGTCCGGTTCGTACTCCGCCGCCGCCCGGGTGCTCGGCTATACGCAGCCGGCGATCACCCAGCAGATGAAGGCGCTGGAGCGGGACGTCGGCACGCCGCTGTTCGTCCGGGTCGGACGCGGGCTGCGGCTCACCGAGGCGGGGGAGGCGCTGGCGCGGCACGCGGCCGTCATCCTCTCCGACCTGTCGGCGGCCGAGCAGCAGATGGGCGCGCTGACCCGGCTGCGCGCGGGCCGGGTGCGGCTCTGCGGCTTTCCCAGCGCCAACGCCTCGCTCATCCCGGAGGCGCTCGCCCGGCTGGCCGCCGGCCATCCGGGGATACGGGTGGAACTGCTGGAGAGCGAGCCCCCCGAGTCGCTGCACCGGGTGGTGCGCGGCGAGTGCGACGTCACGCTGGCCTTCACCTATCCGGGACTCCATGAGCAGGTGCCGGACGCCCTGGTCGAGATACCGCTCCTGGAGGACCAGCTCACCGTGTTGCTGCCTGCCGGGCATCCGCTGGCCCGGCGGCGCGCGGTCAAACTGGCGGACCTGGCGGGGGAGCGCTGGATCGCGGGCTGCTTACGCTGTCGCGCCAATCTGCTGCACGAGTGCGCCGAGCAGGGCTTCGTCCCGGACGTCGCCTTCAGCACCGACGACAACCTTGTCGTGCAGTCCATGGTCGCGGAGGGCCTCGGGGTGGCGATGACGCCCGCGCTGATCCTCGGTTTCCTGTGCCACCGGAAGGTCACGGGCCGGGCGCTGCAGCCCCAGTCCAGGCGGCAGATCTCCGCTTACGTCCTGCGGGAGCATCTGCGCGTCCCCGCGACGGCGCTGGTGCTCGGCGAGCTGAGGGCCGTCTCCGCCAACAAGGTCGGCTGCTGACCCGCGGACCCCGGACCCCCGACCGCGGACCCCGGACCCCCGACCGCGGACCCCGGACCCCCGACCGCGGACCCCGGACCCCCGACCGCGGACCGCAGACACCCGACCGCAGACTCCGGACCGCCGAGCGCTGCCCGCCGGCCCATAAGCCTCTGTTGGGGAGCGGCCAACAAACCCTCGTTGGACGCAGGGGCCGGACGGCTCGACGCTGCCCCTATGACGGCACCCATGGCCCCCACCCCCCACTCCGCCGCCACCGAACGCCTCACTTCCCTCGTCGCCGAGATCCGCGAGGCCGTCGGGCGGGGGATGCCGCCGGACCTGACCGCCCGACTGGTCGCGGAGCGCCTCGCCCCTCATCTGGCCGCCGCGGATCTGCTCACGCCGGGACAGCGCGCCGGCGACCCCCGCCGCTACCGTCAGCATCTGCTGCACGCCGAGCCCGACGGCGGCTTCTCGATCGTCGCGCTCGTCTGGCTGCCCGGCCAGCGCACCCCCGTCCACGACCATGTGGCGTGGTGCACCACCGGGGTGTACGAAGGCGTCGAACACGAACGCCGCTACCGGCTCGTCCCGGCCGCCGCGGACGGCGGAGGGCAGGCACGGCTCGCCGAGATGTCCGACGCCGTCGGGGAAGCCGGCACAGTCGCCGCCTTCGCCCCGCCCGGAGACATCCACCGCGTCTGGAACCCCGGCCCGGGCAAGGCGATATCCCTCCATGTGTACGGCGCGGACATCTCCCGTCTCGGCACCAGCGTCCGCCGCGTCTACCGGCTCCCCGCCGACCGCTGATGGCGCTCCCGCGCCAGCGCACGGCCACCCTGACCACGCGTCCGCCGCGCCCCCGTCTCGCCCCCGGACTCGCCCTCGCCGCGTTCGGCGTTCTCCTCGCCTGGTGCGTGCATCTGCTGCTGCCGGACGTGCCCCTGCTCACCGCGTCGGTGGCGCTCGGCATCGTGGCCGCCCAGCTGCCCGGCGTCCGCACGGCGGTGCGCGCCACGGCCCGTCCCGGACTGTCGTACGCGGGAAGGCGTCTGATGCGCATCGGCATCGTGCTGCTCGGGCTGCGGCTCGGCCTTGACGCCGTGCTCGGGGCCGGCTGGGCGACTCTCGCCGTGGTGCTCGGCGTCGTCGCCGCCACCTTCTTCGGCACCTGGCGGCTCGGCCGGCGGCTCGGCCTGCCGGGCGACCAGCCGCTGCTGATCGCCGCCGGATATGCGATCTGCGGCGCGTCCGCGATCGGCGCGGTCAGCGAGGCACGGCGGAGCGACGAGCGGGACGCGGCCGCCTCGGTCGCCCTCGTGACGCTGTGCGGGACGCTGGCCATCGTCGTACTGCCGCTGCTGCAGCAGCCGTTGCAGCTGAGCGACGCGGAGTTCGGCCGGTGGGCCGGGGCGAGCGTCCATGACGTAGGACAGGTCGTCGCGGCCGCGCAGGCCGCGGGCCCCGGCGCGCTCGACGAGGCGGTGCTCGTCAAGCTGATGCGGGTGGCGCTGCTCGCGCCGCTGGCCGCCGCCGTCGCCCTGTCCGTACGGGGCCGGGTGCGGCACGCCCGTACGGCGGCGGCGGACGGCCGGGCCCGGCCCGCACATGCCCGGCCTCCGTGGCCATGGACCGCGCACCGGGCCCGCGGGACCGGCGGATGGCTCCCGGCCTGCGGGAGCGGTGGGTGGCGCTCGGCGCGCGGGATCGGCCGTACGGCCCCCGGGGCGGACGACAGGTCCGGCGGGTGGCGCTCGGCCTGCGGGAGCGGTGGGTGGCGCTCGGCGCGCGGGGTCGGCCGTGCCGCCCCCGGGGCGGACGACAGGTCCGATGGGTCCGGCCGGGAGGCAGGCCGCGCGGCAGAGGGCTCCGCGGGCGGCGCACGGCCGCCGGTCGTGCCGCTGTTCGTCGTCGGCTTCCTCGCCATGGCGGCGCTGAGCAGCACCGGACTGCTTCCCCCCGCGGCGCTGGACGCGGCGGGCCGCGCACGGGAACTGCTGCTCGCAGCGGCGCTGTTCGGGCTCGGCAGCGCGGTCGACCTGCCCTCGCTGGCCCGGACCGGCCGCCGGGCGGCGGCGCTGGGGCTGGCGGCCTGGGCGCTCGTCGCATGCGTCTCGTACGCCGGGGTGGCCCTCCTCTCGCGGTGAGCCCCGCCCGCCGCCCGTCTGCTCAACTGATCGGCTGACCGACTTCTCGACTGCCCGTCACTCGACCGTGACGACCGTATGCGTGCCCTTCGCCGCCAGCTTGTGGCCGTCGCGCACATCGGCCACCCAGGTGACCAGCGCGTACTCGCCCGGTGTGAACGGCACCTGGACGATGACCGACCGGCCGGGGGAGACCGGGGGCGTGCCGACGCTGCCGAGCGGGAAGGGCGGCGGCACGGACCAGTCGTGGTTGTCGACCCCGACGAAGAACCGGTGCACGTCCTCCTCCGTCTTGCCCGGATACAGCTTGTAGAAGGCGGCCTCGTTGACCTGGTCCAGCGCGTTGAAGAACAGCAGCGGCTCCCCGGCGCGCAGGGTGCGCGGCGTCAGATAGCGCGCCCCGGCGCCCGGCCTGTCGTATGAGGCGACGACGGCGCGCGGCCCGGGCGGCCGTCCGGCGGGGCTGCCGGAGACCGTGAGCGTGCGGATGCGCTCCTCGCCGACGGGCAGCTCGGTGTTCTGGAAGTCCTTGTATTCGATCACCAGATAGCTGCCCGGCCGCAGCAGCTGGGTGAAGGTCACCGGGTGCCCCGGTTTGGTGAGCCCGCCGCCCAGCAGCTCGGCCGAGGCGCTCAGGAGCGCCGCGCCCCGTACGCTCTCCGCCCGGTCGTCGGAGAACGACTTCCGCAGCCCGGTGCGGAAGTCCTCAAGCGCGTCGGGCCTGCGCAGCCGGACGAGGCCGACCTGTCCGGCCGTCGCGTCGGTCGTGGAGACCGCGAAGGTCGCGGGGCCGGGGCGCGCCATGGCCGGTACGACTAAGTCATCGGCGGTGGCGACGATGGCGTACGAGTTTCTGCGGTGCTCCGCGGACGCCGCCTCCGCCCGGCCATGGGCGGCGGCTGCGGAGTCCGTGGCGTCGGCTGCGGGGCCGGCGGCCGTCGCCGCGCCGGGCGCCAGGCCGGTGAGCAGCGCGGCGGCGGTCAGCAGAGCGAGTCCGGCGGCTGTGGCGGACGTGGTGTGTCGCCGTGCTCGTGTGAACATGGGGCCTCCTGGGACACGGATGGGTGATGCACCGTACGCCCCTCGGCTCGGCTCCCCGTGGACTGCTCGTCGTGCCCGCCCCGACCGCCGTGACAGACGCGTCCCGGCGGCCCGTGTGCCGCGGCTGTCCGCCCCGGCGGCCAGTGCCCCTGCCCCGGTCCGGCCGTCGTGTCCGGCCCGGCGGCCGTGTCCCGATCCGCTCGCTGTGTCGCGTACCGGCGGCTGCGCTCCGCGGCTGTCCAGCCCCCGCGCGGCCAGTGACCCTGACCCGCCTCGACCGCCGTGTCCCGGTCCGGTGGCCGTGTCCTGGCCTGGCGGCCGTGACTCGGCCCGACCGCTGTGTCGCGGCCTGGCGGACGCGTTGCGCGGCCGTCCCCGGCCTGGTCAGGTGAGCAGCGTCGGCGTCGCGCGTGTGAGGACGTCCGTCACCCGGTTCCAGGTCTCGATGTCGCGTTCCACCGGCGGCAGCTCGGCGGTGTGCCCGCTCTGCCAGCCGGCCGCCAGCGCCACCGGGTCCTCGCCCGAGGCGGCCGCCGCCGCGAGGGCCGCCGCGCCGAGGGCGACCAGCTCGCCGTTCTGCGGGATCAGCAGAGGGCGGCCGGAGAGCCGCCGCACCGTCTCCACCCAGTGGCGTCCGCGCGCCCCGCCGCCGACCAGCCGCAGCGGGCGGGAGGCGACATCGGGATCGGCCGGGTCGAGTCCGCACGCCCGCAGCACCTCGTCCAGGGCCCGCAGCACCGTCACCGTCGCGCCCTCGTAGGCGGCGCCGAGGATCTGATGCCGGGTGGTGCCGTGCCGGAGCCCCGTGAGCAGACCGGAGGCGGACGGCAGATCGGGGGTCCGCTCGCCGTCGAGATACGGCAGCAGCACCACCTCGCCGCCCGCCTGTGCGGCGTCCCGGTGCAGACCGAGGACGGCGGCGACCTTGTCGACCGCCTGGGTGCAGTTGAGGGTGCAGGCCAGCGGCAGAAAGACGCCGTCCGCGGCGGCGAACCCGGCGACGGAGGGGCGGGTGGGACGGGTGCGGGTGGCGGCGAACACGGTGCCCGAGGTGCCCAGGCTGAGCACGGGGTGGTCCAGCAGCCCCGCGCCGCCGAGCCCGAGACCGACCGCGGCGGCCATGTTGTCGCCCGTCCCCGCGGCGACCGCGATCCCCGCGGGCAGCCCGAGGTCCCCGGCCGCCTCGGCGGTCAGCGAGCCGACCCGTACGCCGCCGGTGGCCGCGACCGGCGGCAGCAGGGCCGGGTCGAGCCCGACGAGGCCGAGCAGTTCGGGGTCGTACGCGCCGTCGGCGGTCGAGTACCAGCAGGTGCCCGAGGCGTCGCCGGGGTCCGTGGCGGGCGTGCCGGCCAGCCGCTCGGTGAGGAAGTCGTGCGGCAGCCGCACCGCGGCGGCGGCCCGGGCCGTACGCGGTTCGTGCTCGCGCAGCCACTGCCACTTGGCGGCCGTCATCGAGGCGACGGGCACGGAGCCGGTGCGCGCGGCCCAGGCGTCCGCGCCGCCGAGGGCCTCGGTCAGGGCCGCGGCCTGCGGGGCCGAACGGGTGTCGTTCCACAGCAGCGCGGGCCGCAGGGCCCGGCCCGCGCGGTCCAGGACGACCAGTCCGTGCTGCTGGCCCGCGACCGCGATGCCGGTGACCGCGGAGGCGGGGAGACCGGACTCCTTGAGCCCGCCGGCCACCGCCTCCCGCAGCGCCCGCCACCACACCTCCGGGTCGCTCTCGCGCGCCCCGCCCGCCCCGCCGACCTCGTGCGGGGCCCGCCCGACGGCGAGCACGGCGCCCGTGCCGACGTCGGTGAACGCCGCCTTTGCGGACTGCGTGGAGCTGTCCACGCCGATGACGACCCGGTGTGTCGGCATTGCCTACTCTCCTCGCTGGCCATTTGGCTGTGGCGGGAACAAATTACGCCAGGTGACGCCGGAGGAAAAGGTCTGACAGCCTTCCCTGGGCCTCAGGTGCCGTGGAATAATTAGTTCATATAGACAACAAAATAGGATTGCCCATATCCGTCCATGTCTCCTCTGGCGAAGGCGGTTGCCCGATGTCGGAAAGCTTCACCCCCACCCCCGAGGACCGGTTCAGCTTCGGCCTGTGGACCGTCGGCTGGCAGGGCCGGGATCCCTTCGGAGACGCCACCCGGCCGCCGCTCGACCCGGTCGAGACCGTCGACAGGCTCGCCGCCCTCGGGGCGTGGGGCGTCACCTTCCACGACGACGACCTGATCCCCTTCTGCGCCTCCGACGCCGAGCGGCGGGGGCGTGTCGCACGCTTCCGCAGGGCGCTCGACGCGGCGGGCATGGCCGTGCCGATGGCCACCACCAACCTCTTCACCCACCCCGTGTTCAAGGACGGCGCCTTCACCGCCAACGACCGCGAGGTGCGCCGCTTCGCGCTGCGCAAGACCCTCCGCAACATCGACCTCGCCGCCGAGCTGGGCGCCCGGGTCTATGTCGCGTGGGGCGGTCGCGAGGGGGCGGAGTCGGGGGCGGCGAAGGATGTGCGGACCGCGCTGGACCGGCTGAAGGAAGCGTTCGACCTGCTCGGCCAGTATGTGCGGGAGCAGGGCTACGAACTGCGCTTCGCCCTGGAGCCGAAGCCCAACGAGCCGCGCGGGGACATCCTGCTGCCGACGGTCGGGCATGCGCTGGCCTTCATCGAGCGGCTGGAGAGGCCCGAGCTGTACGGGGTCAACCCCGAGGTGGGCCATGAACAGATGGCCGGACTCAACGTCAGCCACGGGGTGGCCCAGGCGCTGTGGGCGGACAAACTCTTCCATATCGACCTCAACGGCCAGAGCGGCGTCAAATACGACCAGGACCTCCGCTTCGGCGCGGGCGATCTGCGCGGGGCGTTCTGGCTGGTGGACCTGTTGGAGGGGGCGGGGTACGAGGGGCCGAGGCACTTCGACTTCAAGCCGCCGAGGACGGAGGACGCGGAGGGGGTGTGGGCCTCGGCCGCGGGATGCATGCGCACCTATCTGATCCTCCGGGACCGCGCGGCCGCCTTCCGCGCGGACCCGGCGGTCCGGGAGGCCCTGCGCGCGGCCCGCCTCGACGGCCTCCGCCGCCCCACGGCGGACGACGGCCTGGCGGGGCTGCTCGCGGACCGCACGGCGTACGAGGACTTCGACGCGGAGGGGGTGGGGGAGAGGGGGATGGCGTACGAGGTGCTGGATCAGCTGGCGCTGGAGCATTTGGTGGGGGTGCGCGGCTGAGGCGGTGTGCCGGTGGGTCTTTCCCCTCCCCCGAAGGGGGGTGCGGGGGCGGAGCCCCAGTCGGTACGCCCCGCGTGCACGCGGGGCGCAAGATCAGGACGGCGCGTAGGCCGCGGGGTCGGCGAGCGCCGACTGGAGGACCAGGCCCGCCGCGCCGCGGGAGGCGTCCGTGGTGGGGGAGGCGGGCCGCAGGCGGCCGCTGCCGGGGGGCCAGAGGCCGGAGACCACGCGGGTGGACAGCTCCGCCTCCGCGGGCGGGGCCAGCCAGGGGAACAGCGGGCGGTAGATCCCGCCGAGGACGACCGCGTCCGGGTCGAAGAGGTTCACCGCGCCCGCGAGCACCCGGCCCAGCACCCCGCCGGCCCGCTCCAGCGCGGCCACCGCGGCCGCGTCGTCGGCCGCGGCCCGCCGCTCCAGCTCCGCCACACCCGGCGCGCCGGACTCCCCGTCGAGTCCGGCGGCCCGCAGCAGCGCCGACTGTCCCGCGTACTGCTCCAGACAGCCCCGTGCCCCGCACCGGCACAGCCGCCCCTGCGGATCGACCGTCATATGTCCGATCTCCCCGGCGAACCCGTGCGCACCGCCGAGCAGCTCGCCGTCGAGGACCAGCGCGCCGCCGACCCCGATCTCGCCGGTCAGATAGAGGAAGCCGCGCACCTCGCCGAGGCCGCCGGATCCGAGGCCGCCGAACCACAGCTCCGCCAGCGCGGCGAGGTCCGCCTCGTTTCCCGCGGACACCGGCAGCGGGGGCGCGGCGGGGCGCGCCGCGGACAGCTCCCGGGCGAACGGCTCCGCCGCCTCGACGCCGCGCCACCCGAGGTTGGGGGCCTCGCGTACGGTCCCCGCGTGCACCAGGCCGGGGAGGGCCAGCCGCACCCCCACCGGCCGCAGCTCCTGCTCCGCCGCCGAGGCGAGCGCACGCGCGGCGATGTCCGCCGCGCGCCCCAGCACCTGCCCGGGAGGCGCGCCCCGGTTGTCGAGGTGCTCCACCAGCCGGACCCGGTCGGTGCCCGCGAGATCCGCCACGCACACGGACACATAGGCGACGTTGATCTCGACGCCGACTCCGGCCACTCCGGTGCGGGACACTTTCAGGACGGTGCCCGGCCGTCCCGCGTGCCCGCTGAAGGTCTTTCCGGACTCGGTGAGGAACCCGCCGTCCAGCAGCTGCTCCACCAGCGAGGAGACGGCGGCACGGGTCAGCCCCACCCGTGCCGCGACCCCGGCGCGGGTCGCCTCCCCCTCGTCGCGCACGGCCCGCAGCACCAGGCTGAGATTGTGGCGTCGCACGGTGTCGCGGTCGGCCTTGGGACCCAGGGACGTCCGGCCGCCCCTGGCACTGCCGTTCATGTCGTTCATCGCACGATCGAGCCTACGCGCCTGCCGGGGCCGTGGTTCTGCGGGACTGTGCGACGACGGGTGAACGGCGCAGCGCGAGGGAGATGCGCACCAGATCATGCGGCCCCTCGCCCGCCTCAAAGGACGCGGCGGGGCCGGATTCGGCGGAGGGAGCCCCCGCGGCCGAGGCGATGACCCTGCCCTCCGGGTCGGCGGCCCGCGCCCGCAGCGCGGCGGAGATCATCGCCGCGTCGGCGACGGCCCGCGCCTGCTCCGGGCAGACGCCGGAGCCGAGGGCGGCTCGGTGCGCCTCGGCCCGCAGCGCCCGGTCGAAGTACGGGTGCAGAAACAGCAGTCCGTCATGGATGTCCGACTCGCGCTGGGTGACGCGCAGATCCGCCGGCGCCCACCGGGGGATCCGCACCGAGGGCGTGGAGGCGGGGACCACGGCGCGCAGCTCACGCCAGAGCGGCCCGAGCAGCCGGTACGCGTACCAGGCCGACCAGTGGTCGCCCACCCGCCGCGCCAGCAGCGGCAGCACGAACCCGGCGGCGCTGAGGAGGGCGCCCAGCGAGGCCAGCGGCGGGGCGACGGAGGTGCTCAGCGCGTCCAGATCGGCTCCGGCCCAGCGGGCGAGGACGGCCGCGCTCTTGCAGAAGCCGTAGCCGAGGCTGAACAGCGAGCCGACGACGATGGTGACCAGCCCGGTGCGCAGCCAGCCGCGGACCTTGCGGGACCAGCGCCAGCACATCGCCGTCATGGCGGCGGCCGCCACGCTGTGGGCGGCCAGATACAGCACGATCATCTCGCGGATGTACGGGGTGCCCGCGTAGTGCGTGTCCAGGTCGCGCAGCCGCTCCACGGGGGCGTCGCCCAGGAAGAACAGCACATTGAGGGCGACGACGACGGCCCCGTAGCCGTACATCCAGCGCCGGGCCACCGTCCGGGTCTGTTCGGGCGGGCCGCCGCGCCAGTTGACCAGCAGCACCAGACAGGAGGCGCCGAGGGCGGTCAGGATGCTGTAGACGAGCGGCGCGGAGAAGTTGGGCACGCCGACGAGGCGGTTGACCGCGGTGATGGTCGGCGGGGCCGCGAAGAAGAACGTGGACGCGGCCAGCGCCAGCAGCGCGCACACCGAGCGCAGCAGCGGATCACGCCAGTTGCGCCGCATCCCCGGCAGCTTGAACGCGAGCGCGAGGCCCAGCGCGGCGGCGGGGATGTAGTAGTCGGGCCCGTCCACGCATCAGCCCTGCGGACCGCGGTATCCCAGGGACGCCTCGATGCGGCCGGCCAGCCCGTCACGGCTCACCGGGCCCTTCCCCGTACAGCCGTCGGCCAGCCAGGCGCGGCACTTGCTGCCCAGCAGCAGGCCGAAGCTCTCGGCCTCGTTCTCCTCCGCCTGGTCGAAGCGGGTCCTCGCGGCCACCTTGAGCACGGTGTCCTGGATGTCCGCCGCGTCCGACAGCAGCCGGGCGGCGACGGCCGCGCCCTCGACGTGGTGGGTGCAGTGCCCCGCCTTCATATGCCACAGCTCATGGCCGAGGATGACGACTTGGTGATAGGGCGCGGTGCGGCGTTCGATGACGATCAGATCCTGGTCGGTCATGTCGAGCCAGAGGCCGCTGGCCGTCCCCGGAGGGAAGGAGGCCGTGCGGTAGCGCACGGGCCTGCCGCGGTGTCTGGCCATCCCTTCGCACAGGGCGGCGTAGAGATCGGCGGGTTCCGCCGGAGCGGGGAGATCGATTCCGGAGACCAGCTCGCCGCACAGCCGGCGCATCTCTTTGCCTATGCTCACCGTTCTCCTCTCCCCTGAAGCGTCTGGGCGGACACGTGTGCGGCCGACGCTGTCCGGAAATCGGGGTTACCGGGAGCCGTCGGGGCCGGTCGGCTTGACGCTCTCCAGCAGCATGTCGAGCCACTCGGTGACCTTGTCACGGTGTTTGTCGGTGGGCAGCTGGGCGGCACGCCAGGCGATGCCGCGTACGCCGTGGTCCTGCAGCAGCCGCTCC
Organism: Streptomyces sp. PR69; assembly: GCF_026420845.1. Lineage (GTDB taxonomy): Bacteria > Actinomycetota > Actinomycetes > Streptomycetales > Streptomycetaceae > Streptomyces. The sequence continues at coordinate 169,036 of NZ_JAOWCB010000005.1, forward strand.
AGCGGATCGCCGTCGCCGGCGTAGTCCTGCAGCAGGCGCTGCTCGGTGCGCTGGAGCGCGCCGTTGAGCGCGTCGGCGTCGTCGGCCGTAAGAAACCCGGCGTGGACCTTGAAGAACCTCTGGATGGCATCGCAGTGCTCCATGGTGGGCCGGCGGTCGCCGTTGATCAGGGCTCCGGCCTGCTGACGGGACATCCCGGCGCCGTCGGCGATCTCTTGCTGGGTGTAGCGGCGGCCGTTGGGCTTCAGCCGTGTTCTGCGCAGCAGGTCGAAGCGCTGCAGAAAGCGGGTCTGGAGGTCCGGTTCGCCGGCCGGTTGCCCGTCGAGCAGGGCGGCGACGACATCGGCGGGCACGCCGGACGCCTCGGAGAGCTGGTCGGCGTCGAAGACGTCGCCATGGCTCAAACCGAGCTTGCCGGCGAGGTCCGCGACGCGGGCAACGGTAGCCGCAAGAGGGCCTGTGGTCGTCGGGCCCGGAACCGAGAAGCCGTCTGTCACCAGTAGGTCTCCTAGATCACGCGGGTTCGCTCCGCAGACAGTGGGCTGCCGCGAGACTAGCCGCTCCGAGTAAATACAGCCAGGTTTTGCCACAGCTGTGGCGCGTTCTGGTCGTTCAACGACGCGGAATGCCACGATAGTTGACATGACCGCCTGTGCGGTAGCAGGATCGCCACGCGGTTGAAGATCGAAACGATCGTTCTGGTCCGGACGAACTGACCGGCGAACTGACCACCGGCAAGGGCGACTTCGACACGGCAAGGCTTTGCGAAAAGAGCTTCACGAACTTCGAAAGACCGCGAGGCGACTTCGAGAAGGGGGGCGTTCTCGATGACACACGAGGCGGGCATGGAGCAGCCCGGTGTCCAGAGGCGGCTCGGATGCGCCGGCGCGACCCGTGGGACGCTGCGGTCCCGGCGGCTGGCCGAGGCGCTGAGGCGGCGTCGCGGGCAACTCGCGCTGAGCCTGGAAGAGATGTCCGGGCGGCTTGCGGTCGCCCCGGGGGCATACCCCGGCGGGAAGCGCCCGGAGCGGGAGCGTCACGGCCGCCGTGGCGGGCAGGCCGCGCGACGCCCTGATGCGAAGCTGCGGGCTCTGCTCGACGCCGTGGAACAGGCGGAGCTGAGCGAGGCGGGGAACGCCCGGCTGATCGCCTCCGCCGGGGGGCACGAGGTGTTCCGCTTCACCGGCGCTCCGCCGCGCCCCTCGGGCGCGCCGTTGCGTCCCTCCGGGCCGGTGCCGCCGTCCGGCCCCCGCCGTCCGGCCGTGCCGACCCGCCCGGCGGGACCGGCCCGTCCGTCCGGACCGGTGCCCCCGTACCGGCCCCCCGCCTGCCCCGCGGGGCCGGATGCCCGGCCCGCCCGCCCCGCCCCGCCCGTCGTCGTCCCCGACACGCAGTCCTATCTGCGCGACTACGCCGCGATGATGGACGCGGTGCCGCTGCCGTCGCTGCTCTTCGACCGCCGCTGGGACGTGGCACACGCCAACCCGGCCTTCGACGCGCTGTTCCGGCATGTCGCACCGCACCCCACCGCCATGCCGACGCAGAACTTCCTGCGGTTCGTGCTCTTCCACCCGGACGCGGCCACCGTGCTCGCCGACCATGAGACCAGCTGGTGTCTGCCGCTGATGGCGCAGCTGGAGTCCGCCCTGGAGAGCGACGGCGAGGACCGGGTGCTGCGGGCCATCCGCGACGACATCGCCGACGACCCGATCATGGACGCCGCCTATCGCTGCGGCCTTCCGCACTGGATGAGCGCCGTGGGCGCGGCGGCCCTCCACCACGACGGGGCGGTGCGGCCGCTGTGGCACCCCGACCCGCGCTGGGGCCGCACGGACTGCCGCATCGTCGATGAAACGCCCAGGACCCTCCAGGACAAGGGCTATACGCGGATGACGCTGGTGCTGCGCGAGACCCGCCCGGCGGCGGTGCCGGGCTCCCGGCGCGGCCCCTCCCATCTGCGGGCCGTTCCGGGCGGCTGAGCCTGCCGCCCGGAACGGCGGGGCAGGCCGGCTCAGCCGATGTGGACGCCGTAGACCGCGAGCGGCTCCGTCACCGGCTGGAAGAACGTCGTGCCCCCGGTCACGCAGTCGCCGTCGCCTCCCGAGGTGAGGCCCAGCGCCGCGTCCCCCGCGAAGAAGGGGCCGCCGCTGTCGCCGGGCGCGGCGCAGGCGTTCGTCGCGACCAGCCCGTGGACGACATTCCCCTCGCCGTAGTCCACCGAGACGTCAAGGGCGAGCACCTCGCCGTCCCGCAGCCCCGTCGAACTGCCGCTGCGGAACACATGCTGGCCCACATAGGCGTCGGCCGCGTAGTGGATCGGCTGTGCGGAGCCGTCGTACAGATTCACCTCGCTCGGATGGTCCACTGGCGCGGTGTACCGCACGATCCCGAAGTCGTCGTAGGGGAAGCTGCCTCCCGCGGTGGTGCCGATCTCGCCGCCCAGCGGCGAGTCGGACCAGCTCGCGGTGGCGTCCGTGCAGTGCCCTGCGGTCAGGAAGTACGGCGTGCCGAAGGAGTCGACCACGTTGAACCCCAGCGAGCAGCGTCCCACCTCCCCGTTCTGCAGATTGGCGTAGACGGCGTCCCCACCCCTGATGTACTGCCGGAACGTCCCCGCCGTGCGGCGCACCTCCGCCTTGTCCCCGTACGCGCTCGCCGCCTGCTGAAGTTTCTCGAACGCGGCGGGGCCGACCTTCTGGTCCGCGGTGACCACGACCTTGTTGGCCCTGACGTCGACGGCCCAGGAGGTGTGGGGCGTCTTCGCCGTGTTCCGCAGGGCCGTACGGACGGATTCGAGCTGCGCCTGGCTGTACTTGACGGTCCTGGGCTCGGCGCCGGCCCTGCGCACCCGGTCGGCGGCGGCCCCGTCGACGACGTTGACCACCAGCTTCCGCGCCGTCGCGTCGTAGTACGCACCTGCGGCGCCGCCCGCCTCGGCGGAGGTGAGACGGTGGGCGAGGCCGCCCGCCTGAGCAGAGGACAGGGCCGCACCGGCCGGGGCGGCGCCGGCGCTCGGTGAGAGGAGCGCGGCCAGGAGTATCGCGGCGCCCGTTCCGACGGCGGCGACGGAACGACGGACGGACGCGTATCGGTGTGTCACCTCTGACCTCCAGAGGGGGGGTTGGGCCCGAGCGCGGATGGGCGCGGGCATGCCAACGTGCGCCGATGAGTATCCCGACGCCTTGCCAGCGCAAATAAGGTGATGTTCGCACCGCGCAAACGGCGGGGGCCGCGCGCCCCTTGTCCCCCACGCGCGTCTTGCGGACGCCCTCGCGACGGGTCCGGCAAACAGCCGAGATTCGAGGGGCGATGCGTAACGTGCCCGAATCCCCTGTGTTCCGCGGGGGAGACGGGGGCGGGCGGAACAGGCCCCCCGTCTGGACGGCTGGGACGGCGTTCGGGAGTTCGAGTGGCTGCGCTCATCGAGGACTACGCACTGATCGGGGATATGCAGACCGCCGCCCTGGTCGCCAGGGACGGCTCCGTCGACTGGTTCTGTCTGCCCCGCTTCGACTCGCCCGCCGTCTTCGCCGGGCTGCTCGGCGGCGAGGAGCACGGCTTCTGGCGGCTCGCCCCCACAGCGGGCGCCCGGGAACCCCTGCCCGCCACGCGCCGCCGCTACCGCGGCGATTCGCTGGTGCTGGAATCGGAGTGGGACACGCCCGAAGGCACCGTTCGACTGGTCGACTTCATGCCGCCGAGGGACGCCGGGCGCGGCCGGCCGGACGCCGCGCCCACCCTCGTACGCATCGTGGAGGGCGTCTCCGGGCGGGTGCGGATGAGTTCCGCACTGCGCATGCGGTTCAGCTACGGGCGCATCGTGCCCTGGGTGCAGCGCGAACACGGGCCCGGCGGACGGGACCGGGTGGTGGCCGTCGCGGGCCCCGACGCGCTGTGGCTCGACGCCGACGTCGACACCTACGGCAGCGATCTGACCACCCACGCCGCGTTCAGCGTCGCCCCAGGCGAACGTGTCGCGCTCGCCCTGAGCTGGCAGCCGTCCCACGGCGAGGCCCCGCCGCGGCCCGACCCCGCCGCGCTGCTCGCCGGAACCGAGGCTTTCTGGGCCCGCTGGACCGGACAGTGCACCTACCGCGGGCCGTACCGGGAGGCCGTGGTCCGCTCGCTGATCACCCTCAAGGCGCTCACCTACGCCCCCACCGGCGGCATCGTCGCCGCGCCCACCACCTCCCTGCCCGAGGAGATCGGCGGCGTGCGGAACTGGGACTACCGCTACACCTGGCTGCGCGACGCCGCCATCACCCTCTCCTCCCTGCTGCGCACCGGCTACCGCGAAGAAGCCCGCGCCTGGCGCGAATGGCTGCTGCGGGCCGTCGCAGGCGACGCCCAGAACCTCCAGATCATGTACGGGGTCGCGGGCGAACGCGAACTCGCCGAGTCGGAGCTGCCATGGCTGCCCGGCTATGAGAAGTCGGGCCCCGTCCGCATCGGCAACGGCGCGGCGCACCAGCTCCAGCTCGATGTGTACGGGGAAGTCGTCGACGCCCTCTGGCTCGGCCAGACCTCCGGCCTGTCGCGCGACGACTCCACGCATATCCTCCAGATGAAGCTGATGAACTACCTTGAGTCCCACTGGCGCGAGCCGGACGAGGGAATCTGGGAAGTCCGCGGGCCGCGCCGCCACTTCACACACTCCAAGGTCATGGCGTGGGTCGCCGCCGACCGCACCGTCCGCCGGCTCAGCAGGCTCCCGCTGGAGAGCCCCGTACGGCGCTGGCGGGCCCTGCGCGACGAGATACACCGCGATGTGTGCGCCCACGGCTACGACCCCGGCCGCAACACCTTCACCCAGCACTACGGCTCCCGCGAACTCGACGCCTCGCTGCTGCTCATCCCGCAGATGGGCTTTCTGCCGCCGGACGACCCCCGTGTCGTCGGCACCGTCGAAGCCGTCCAGCGCGAGCTGTGCGACGACGGCTTCGTCCGCCGCTACCCCGTGCCCGGCGACGGCTCCGCCGACATCGGCGGCGACGGACTGCCCGGCGGGGAAGGCGTCTTCCTCGCCTGCTCCTTCTGGCTCGCCCACGACCTCGCCCTCATCGGCCGCACGGGCGAGGCCCGCAAGCTCTTCGAGCGGCTGCTGGCGCTCCGCACCGATCTGGGGCTGCTCGCCGAGGAGTGGGACACCCGCCGCGGCCGGCTCGTCGGCAACTTCCCGCAGGCGTTCAGCCATGTGCCGCTGATCGACACGGCGCTGCGGCTGTCCTGAGCGCAGGATCGGACCGGCGGTTAGAGCCATCGTCGAGAGCGACGGCGCATGGTCGGCACATGCGGTCCACCACTCGCCAAGGAGTTTCGGCCATGTCGTCGCTGCGGAAGTTTGTCGTCGTGAGGGTGTTGCGCCCGGTGGGCAGGGCACTGATCGCCTACGGGATGTACTGGGTCTGGGTGCCCGGGGTGCGGCAGCACGACACGCTGCCTTCGGAGATCATGCCGCGTGGCGACGGCAGGTGAGAATCACGCCTTTTTCCACGAGGTCCACGGGGCTTCAAGGACGGCTTGAGAGCGTTCTCCGAAGCTCTGGCCATCAGTACGCGGCTCTGGGGGCGTAGATGGCTGCACACCGGAACTTCACCGAACTCGCGCACGAACGGATAACCGCACTCGCCGAGCGCGAGGCCTATGTGTGCGTCCGGGACGATCAGCAGGGCGGGCTGGAGTCCGACGTCCTCAGCTACGGCGAGCTGGGAGAGCGCGCCCGGGGGCTGGCCTCCTGGCTGCAGCGCAGCGGCTCCCACGGACACCGGGTGCTCATCCTGCAGAGCGACGCACGGCAGTTCATGAGCAGCTTCCTCGGCTGTCTGTACGCCGGGGCGGTGGCCGTGCCCGCGCCCGTGCCCGCCGGCTCCCGGCAGAACGTCGAACGCGTCGCGGGCATCGTCCGGGACGCCTCGGTCAGCTATATCCTCACCGACTCCGCCATGGCCTCCGCCGTCTCGCAGCTGCTCGCCGACATCGGGCACAGCGAGGTCGCCTGCCTGGCCACCGACCGCTTCTCCGGGGGCGACCCGGACGCCTGGGAGGAGCCCGGGCTCTTCCCCGACGACGTGGCCTTCCTCCAGTACACCTCGGGCTCGGTCAGCGACCCCAAGGGCGTCATGGTCACCCATCGCAATCTGCTGGCCAATCAGCAGTCGATCCAGCGCGCGATGCGCACCTCACAGGACTCCCGCGTCGGCGGCTGGCTGCCCTTCCACCACGACATGGGGCTGGTGGGGCATCTGCTGCACCCGCTGTGGCTGGGCGCACGCGGTGTGCTGATGCCGCCGATGACCTTCGTCAAACGGCCGCTGCGCTGGCTGCAGATGGTCGACCGGTACGGCATCACCACCGGCGGCGGCCCCAATCTCGCCTACGACCTGTGTCTGCGCCGCATCAAGGACGACCAGATCGCCGGACTCGACCTGTCCCGCTGGGAGACGGCCGTCAACGGCGCGGAGCCGGTGCGGGCCGAGACGATGGAGGCATTCGCTCAGCGCTTCGCGCCGGCCGGGTTCCGCAAGGAGGCCTTCTACCCCTGCTACGGACTGGCTGAAGCCACCCTGCTGGTCAGCGGCGGCGACGTCGGCGAGCCGGCCGCGACGCGCGTCGTCGACGCCGCAGAGCTCGAACAGCACCGGTTGCGCCCGGCCGAGGTGGGGCAGCCGGAGCGGCGGCTCGTCAGCAGCGGCCGCCCGCAGGGCTGCGAGATCGCCGTCGTCGACCCCGACACCGGCCGCAAGCTGCCCCCGGGACAGGTCGGCGAGGTGTGGCTGCGCGGCGAGAGCGTCGCCCGCGGCTACTGGAACCGGCCGCTGGAGAACGCCCACGCCTTCCACGCCGTCACCGAGGACGGCGACGAAGGCTATCTGCGCACCGGAGACCTCGGCGCGTTCGCGGGCGGAGAGCTGTATGTCACCGGCCGCATCAAGGACATCATGATCGTGGCCGGCCGCAATCTCTATCCGCAGGACATCGAGCGCAGCGTGCAGCGCATCAGCGCGCTGTTCGGCTCCAGCGCCGCGTTCGCCGTCGAGTCCGGCCGCGACCATGTGGTCGTCGTCCAGGAAGTGCGCACCGGCTCCGGCTTCGAGGCCGAGCTGGCCCAGCTGTCGGCCGCCGTCCGGACCTGCGTGTCCCAGGAGTTCGAAGTCGCCGCCGAGAACGTGGTGCTGGTCCGCCCCGGCACCGTACGCCGCACCACCAGCGGCAAGCTCCAGCGCACCGCCATGCGCCGGCTGTTCCTCGACGGGCGGATCCAGCCGCTGCACGAGGAACTGCACCCGGAGGTGCGCGACCTGGTGACGGCCGGGGCCCTGAGCGGCGGCGCGACGAGCGGCGGGGCGGCCGGATGACCGCACTCACCGAGCGGACCGGCGCCCCCACTCCGCTGCGCGCGCCCGCGGACGCCCGCGACGACGGCGGCGGCCCGCGCTGGCGCCTCGCCGAACAGCTCGACCGCCGCCTCGGCGACCCGGAAGCCGACGGACCGCTGTCCTACGCCCGCGCCGCGCGCGAGGACGCGGCGGAGGAGTTCCCGGCGGACGCCTGCGAACTGCTCGGCTCGCTCGGCGTCCACCACTACTACATCCCCGCCGAATACGGCGGGGCGCTCACCGGCTTCCCCCAGCTGCTCCAGATCGTGCGCACGCTCGCCCGCCGCGATCTGACCTCCGCCATCGCGCACGGCAAGACCTTCCTCGGAGCGGTCTGCGTCTGGGTCGCCGAGGACCGGGCCGGCGCCGCGCGGCTGGCGTCCCTGATCAGGGCGGGGGAGCCCGTCTCCCTCGGGCTGACCGAGCGCACCCACGGCAGCGATCTGATGGCCGGGGAGCTCGTCGCGGAACGCACCGACGGCGGCTATCTCGTCAGCGGCGAGAAATGGCTGATCAACAACGCCACCCGCAGCCGCCTCGTCTGTCTGCTCGCACGCACCGCACCCGAAGGCGGCCCCCGCGGCTTCAGCCTGCTGCTCGTCGACAAGAACGAACTGCCCGAAGGCGTCTGCCGCACCCTGCCCAAGGTGCGCACCCTCGGCATCCGCGGCGCGGACATCAGCGGCATCGCCTTCGACCGCGCCCCCGTCGACGAACGCGCCCTCGTCGGCCGCGAGGGCGAAGGACCCGAGACCGTGCTCAAGGCCCTCCAGATCACCCGCTCGCTGTGCACCGGGCTCTCGCTCGGCGCGGCGGACCACGGGCTGCGCCTGGCCTGCCGGTTCGCCGCCGAGCGTGAGCTGTACGGACGCCGGCTCATCGATCTGCCCGCCGCGCGCCGCACCCTCGCCGAGAGCTACGCCGATCTGCTCGCCATGGAGGCGCTGAGCACGGTCGCGGCCCGCTCCATCCACACCCTGCCCGACGAGCTGAGCGTGACCTCCGCCGTCGCCAAATACCTGGCGCCCACCGTCGTCGACGACATCCTCGCCAGACTGCGCGGAGTGCTCGGGGCTCGCTCGTACCTCACCCGCTACTACGCGCACGGACGCTTCCAGAAGCTGGAGCGCGACCACCGCATCGTCGGCATCTTCGACGGAAACACCATGGTCAACCTCTATGCGCTGACCGCCCAGTTCCGCACCCTCGCCCGCCGTCACCCCGTGCGCCCCGGCCGCCCCGAGGACCGGCAGGCCCTCGCCGCCGCCTTCGGCCACGCCCGGCCGCTGCCCCGGCTGCGGCCCGGCCGGCTCAGCCTGCTCGCCCGGCACGGCAGCAGCGTCATGGGCTCCCTGCCGACGGCGGCCGAGGTGCTCGCCGCCCAGGCGTCCCGCGAGCCCGCCCTCGCCCCCGCCGCCGACCTCGCCGGCACCCTGGCGGCCGCGGCCGGGCGGCTGCACACCCGGATGCGGGCCCAGCGGCCGGCCCCCGGCGGCGCGCCCGTGGAGAGCTTTGACCTCGCCCGCGGCTACAGCCTGCTGTTCGCCGCCGCCTGCTGCCTCGGCGTATGGCAGCACAACCGGCGCGAGGCGCCGCACCCGCGCACCGGGGAACCTAAGTGGCGCACCGAGGCGCTGTGGCGCGACGGCCTGTGGCTGCACGCCGCCCTCGCCCGGCTCGCCGAGCGGCTGGACCAGGCGCTGCCCGGACTCACCGGGCCCCAGCCGGTCCGCCCCTTCGCCTACGACCCGGAACTCGCGGAGCTGTACGAGCGCCTGCTCGGCCCGCTCACCGACCAGTACCAGGCGGGGGAGCTGTTCTCCCTGCTGACCGGCCGTATCGCAGAAGGACCCCCCAAAGGACCCCCATGCTGACCCCGAGCCAGGAAGAAGTCCTCATCCAGCGGCGCGTCGCCGATCTCGAGCGCCGCTTCGGCGACCCGGCGGACCCGCACAATCCGCTCGGCCTCGACGCCCTGCTCGCCGCCGACGAACGCAGCGAACTCCTCGCCGAGGCCGAGGAAGAACTCGCCGACTTCGGGCTCAACGCCGAATTCACCCCCCGGGAACTCGGCGGCAGGCTGGACCGCGTCGACACCCTCGGCCGCGTCCTGCGCACTGTCTTCCGCAGGGACGCCAGCCTCGGTCTCGGCTACGGGGCCACCACCTTCCTCGCCGCCGTCGCCGTCTGGGCGGCCGGCACCCCCCGGCAGCAGCGCCGCGTCGCCGACCTGCTGCTCGGCGGCGGCCGGCTGGCCATCGCCTACCACGAACTGGCCCACGGCAACGACTTCGTCCGCAACGAGTTCAGGGCCCGTCCCGTCGACGGCGGTTTTGTGCTCAGCGGCGTCAAGCAGGTCATCAACAACGTCGAACGGGCCGAGGCGCTGGTGCTGTTCAGCCGCACCGACGACAGCCCCGGCAGCCGCAGCCACTCGGTGCTGCTCGTCGAGAAGGACCGGATTCCCGCCGACCGCTACCGCTATCTGCCGCGCTACGAGACCGTCGGCGTCCGCGGCTGCCAGAACGCAGGCATCGAGTTCACCGACTGCCCGCTCGACGCCGGCGCACTCGTCGGCCGACTCGGCGACGGCGTCGAACTCGCCCTGCGCTCCTTCCAGATCACCCGCAGCGTCGTCCCCTCCATGATCCTCGGCGGCGGGGACACCGCCCTGCGCACCGCGGTCGGCTTCGCCCTGGACCGCAGGCTCTACCATCGCTCCGTCCTGGAGATCCCGCACGCCCGCGCCACCATCACCGGCGCCTTCACCGATCTGCTGATCAGCGACAGCCTGGCGCTGGCGGCCACCCGCGCCGTGCATCTGCTGCCGGACGCCACCAGCGTCTACGCGGCGGCCGTCAAGTATCTGCTGCCGAAGCTGCTCACCGAGACCGCCTACGATCTGTCGATCGTGCTCGGCGCGAACTTCTACGTACGCGACGGAACATACGGCGCGTTCCAGAAGCACGTCCGCGATCTGCCCATGATCAGCCTGGGGCACGCGGGCACCGCCGCCTGCCAGGCGACGATCATCCCGCAGCTGCCGCGGCTGGCCCGCACCGCCTGGTTCACCGGCAAGGCCGCACCCGAGGGGCTGTTCCGGGTGCGCGACCCACTGCCTCCGCTGGACCCCGCCAGACTGGCGCTGGTCGCGGGCAGCGACGCCCTGGTCGCCACCCTGGAGGGGGCCGCCGAGCAGTTCGCGGGGCAGGACGCGGCACGGGCCGGGGAGTACGCCGAGGCGTTGAGCGCCCTGGCAGCGGCTCTTGAGCAGGAGCTGCGCAGTCTGCGGACCGAGTGCCGCGACATGCCCCCCAAGGACCGCACCGTCCTCGCCAGCCCCAAGGCGTACGCCGTCGCCGACCGCTACACGCTGCTGCTGGCGGGCGCGGCCTGTCTGGGGGTGTGGCGCTGCCAGGAGCCGGCGGAGGACGCGTTCCTCGCCTCGCCCGCCTGGCTCGCCGCCGCCCTGACCCGGCTCGTCAAACGGCTGGGCCGGCCGCTGCCCGCGCTGCCCGACGGCGTCGGCGGCCGGCTCCTCGACGAAGTCCTGGGCCGCTACCACGAAAGCCGCAGCTACGACCTGTACGACACCCCGATCGCCGGCGATGCGCACCTGGCGTGACACTGCCGTGGCCCTGCCGAGAGCGCGTCGCCGAGAGCACGTTGTGGAGGAGCATCAGATGGCGCTGCATCCCCCCGGGGCGGACGTCCCGGGCCCGAGTCCGTCGTCCGCGGCACCGGTCGCCTCACCGGTTGCGCCAACGGCCGTGGCACCGGTCGCGTCGTCGGCAGTCGCCGGGGCCATCGCCTCGCCCGGGGCCGTCGCCGAACACGACGCACGCTACTTCCGGAACTGGCTGATCACCCGGCTGAGCGAGTATCTGCAGCGCCCCGCCGAGGAGATCGGCAGCCGCACCCCGTTCGCCGAGTACGGCCTCGACTCGGTGGCCGCGCTCAGCCTCTACGGCGACATCGAGGAGGAGTTCGGCCTCTACCTGGAGCCGACTGTCGCCTGGGACCACCCCACCGCCGACGCACTGGCCCGCCACCTCCGCGACGAGTTCGCCAAGGCATGCGGCGGGCGGCGGGAGGTGTGACCATGGGCCGTCCAGCTGGCCCGGCCTCCCGTACGGCGGCCGGGCAGCCCCTCGCACAGCCGGTCGCGGTGGTCGGTCTTGACTGCCGGTTCCCGGGCGCGCCCGACCCGGAGTCCTACTGGCGTCTGCTGCGCGGCGGCGTGCCCGCCGTCGGCGAACGCCCCGCGGCCCGCGGCCCGGCGCCCTCCCCGCCCGGCGGATTCCTGGCCGACGCCGACGCCTTCGACCGCGCCTTCTTCGCCGTCCCCGCCGCCGACGCCGAAGCGATGGACCCCCAGCAGCGGCTGCTGCTCCAGTGCGCCTGGCGGGCGATCGAGGACGCCGGAGCGTCCCCGGCCCGGCTCGCCGGCGCCCCGGTCGGCGTCTACACCGGCTGTATGTCGGACGACTGGCTGCTGCTGAGCGCCGCCTCCGCCGGCGGGATCAGCCCGCGCACCGGCACCGGCGCGGGCCGCTCCATGCTCGCCAACCGCCTCTCGTACCAGCTCGATCTGCGCGGCCCCAGCGTCACCGTGGACACCGCCTGCTCCTCCTCCCTCGTCGCCGTCCATCTGGCGTGCGCCGCGCTGCGCGCCGGGGAGTGCGAGCTGGCGCTGGCCGGCGGAGTGAACATCGTGGCGGGGCCCGTGCTGGACGAGATCTACGCGCAGTCGGGGCTCGCCGCCCCCGACGGGCGGTGCAAGCCGTTCTCCGCCGACGCGGACGGCATCGGACGCGGCGAGGGCGTCGGCGTGGTGGCGCTGCGGCTGCTCGACGACGCACTGCGCGACGGAGACGCCGTGCACGCGGTCATCCTGGGCAGCGCGGTCAACCAGAACGGCCGCGGCAACGGCATCATGGCCCCCCGCCGGGCCGCGCAGCGCGATGTGATCGCCGCCGCCTGCGCCCGTGCGGGGACACGGCCCGAGGAGATCCGCTATGTCGAGGCGCACGGCACCGGCACCCTGCTCGGCGACCAGATCGAAGCGCTGGCGCTGGGCGATGCGTTCCGCGACGACGCGGGGGTACGGGAACGGCCCCTGGCGCTCGGCGCGGTCAAGGGCCTGATCGGGCACACGGAGGGCGCCGCGGGGATCGCCGGGCTGATCAAGGCCGTTCTCGCCCTGCGCCACGGCCTCGTCCCCGCCGACCCGCCGCCGCCCGGCGGGGTGAACCCGCGGCTCGCCCTCGGCCGCCGCGGCCTGGAACTGCTCGCCGAGCCGCTGGCGCTGCCCGCGGAAGGCTGCGCGGCCGGGGTGTCCAGCTTTGGGATGGGCGGCACGAACGCACACATGGTGCTGGCCGATGTGGTCCGCGGCTCGGTGCTCCCCCTGACCCCGTCGCAGGGACCCCCACGGGGCGCTGAAGCGTCTGCCGGCGGTCCCCGCGGCGTCCTGTCGGTTCACTCGCCCATGAGCGAACCGCGGTCAGGCGAACCGCGGTCAGGCGAACCGCGGTCAGGCGGACCGCTGTCAGAGGACTCGCGGCCCGTGGGGGTTTTCACGCTGTCCGCCGACAGCCCCCGTGCGCTGCGCCGGAATCTGCGGCTGCAGGCCGTGGACGTCGCCGGGCGCGGCGCGGCGGAGTTCGCCCGGCTGTGCTGGACCAGCAACCGCTCCCGCGCCCATCTGCCGTACCGCTTCTCGGCCGCCGCCGACACGCCCGAGGAGCTGGCCTCACGGCTCTTCGCCGCCGCGGACCTGGACGGGGACTTCCATGACGCCGGCTTCCCCGGGGCGGAGTTCCGTGAGGCGGAGCAAGTGCCGGCCGTCGCCTTCGCCTTCACCGGGCAGGGGGCACAGCATCCGGGCATGACCGCGAGCCTGTACCGGCACTCCGCCCTGTACCGGGGCTTCCTCGACGAGGCCGCCGCGGCGCTTGAGCCCCACACCGCGGCCCCGGTCCGCGAGACGATCCTCTCGGGCGACCCGGCCGTGCACCGTACGGGCCTGGCGCAGCCCGCGCTGTTCGCCGTCGAGTACGCCCTCGCCCGCACCCTCATGGAACTCGGCGTGCGCCCCGTGGCGGTCATCGGCCACAGCGTCGGGGAGTTCGCGGCCGCCGTCGTCGCCGAGGCGCTCGACCTCGCCGACGCCGCCCGGCTCGTCGCCGTACGCGGCGCGCTGATGCAGCAGCTGCCCGAAGGCGGCGGCATGCTGGCGACCAGGGCGCGGCCCGCGGAGGCCGCCGCGCTCGTCGCCGACGAGCCCTCCGTCGGCGTCGGCGCGCTCAACGGCCCCGGCGCGACGGTGCTGTCCGGCGACCTCACCGCCCTCGGCAGGGTCCGCGCCCGGCTGGAGGAGCGGGGGCTTGCCTGCACCCCGCTCACCGTCTCCCACGCCTTCCACTCGCCCCTGATGGCCCCGATGCTGCGGGACTTCGAGCGCGCGGCGTCCCGGACCCCGCCCGGCCGCCCGCGGCTGCCGTTCCACTCGACCGTACGGGGCCGGCTTCTGGCGCCCGGCGAGGAGCTGAACGCCGCCTACTGGACCGAGCACATCGCCTCCACCGTGCTCTTCGAAGCGGCCGCCGGCTCGCTGTGTGCCCAGCGGCCCGCGCCCACGCACCTCCTCGAGATCGGGCCCAAGCCGGTGCTGTGCGGCCTGTTCCGGCGCATCGCGGCCTCCCGCGACATGCCCGCCCTCCCGGTCTGCCGGGGCGCGGACTCCGGCGTCCGGGAGCTGGGCGAGGCGCTCGCCCGGCTGCACCAGGACGGGCTGGACCCCGTCTGGGACGGCCTCTACGCGGACGCCGACCGGCGGGTCGCACGGATGGTTCCGCACGCGTTCTCCACCGAGTGGCGGTCCTGGCGGCACGCCCCGCAGCCGAACGGGACAGCGGCCGCGGCCCCACAGGCGGGGCCCGCGGACGCCGCGCCCCGCGCCGACCGGGTGCGCGAGGGCGTGCGCGAAGCCGTCGCCCTGGTCAAGGGCGGACGCTGCGACGACCTTGACGACCGCTTGCGCTTCTACGACGACCTCGGCTTTGACTCCGTGATGCTGATGGAGCTCAAGTACCGGCTGGAGGCGCGCTTCCCGGAGCTCGGCGAGCTGTCGATGCCGGAGATGCTCTCCAGCCTCGTCAGCGTCGAGAGCCTGATCGGCTACCTCGGAGAGCAGCTGGAAGCGGCGGTGGCGGGGTGAGGCCGCGGACCCGGCTGGCGGGCGTGGGCACGGCGCTGCCCGGCGACCCGGTCGGCAACACGGCGCTCGCCCAGCGGCTCGGCATCTCCCCGGAGTGGGTGGAGGCGTTCATCGGCACCAGAAGCCGGCACTTCGCTCTCGACCTGGCGAGCGGCGCGGTCCGCTGGAGTCTGGAGGACCTGTGCACGGACGCCGCCGACCGGGCGCTCGCGGACGCCGGCGCGGACCCCGAGGACGTCGGCTTCCTGGTGCTGGCCACCGCCACCCCCGACGCCCTGATGCCGACCACGGCCGCGCTGGTGGCGGACCGGCTGGGCATCGACCAGGTGCCCGCGTACCAGCTCCAGTCCGGCTGCTCCGGAGCGGTGCAGGCGCTGGCGCTCGCCTGCTCGCTGCTCTCCGCTCAGGGGCCCGGCGGCAAACCCCTCGGGCTGGTCATCGGCGGCGACGTCTGCAGCAAACACCTGGACCTCGCACAGGACTTCCGCGAGCTGCCGCCCGCCCAGCTCGTCAACTATGTGCTGTTCGGGGACGGCGCGGGCGCGGTGGCGCTCAGCGGCGAGCCGGGAGCCGGACGCCAGGCCCGGCTGGCCGCGGCCGACCACTGGCTCAGCGGGCTCGGCCGGGCCCCCGGCCAGCGTGTCGAATGGTTCGGCGCGGCGGACCTGCACACCGGCCGGCCCGCCGTCACCGAGGACTACAAGGCCGTGGAGCGCCAGGTCCCCGTCATGGCCCGCGAGGTCCTCGACACCCTCCTGGCGACCCTCGGCTGGCCCCCGGAGAGCCTCGGCCATGTCCTCCCGCCACAGCTCAGCGGCCGGATGACTGAGCGCATCGCGAGGACGCTGCGGCAGGGCCTTGAGTGGGAGGAGGTCTCCTGTGTCGCGGAGACCGGGAACAACGGCAACGCCCTGGTCTTCTGCCAGCTTCAGCGGCTGCTGCCGCGGCTCGGAGCACAGGGGCGGGCAGTCGGCATCGCGATCGAGTCCAGCAAATGGATCAAGGCCGGCTTCGCAGTGGAGGCGACGACATGACCACGCGACGCGATGAAGCGGAAGTCCGCCTGCGCGCGCTGGACGCAGCGGGCGCACTCGCCGCCTCCTACCCCGAACTCGCCGGCCTGCTGACGGCCCTGGACGAGCCGGCTGCCATGACGCGGCCCGCGGACGACGCCTGCGACTGGGCAGGGAGGGTGCTGGCGCGCCTCGACCCCGGCGAGGTGCTCGCGGCCCACCCCGCGACCCCCGTCGTACGGGTGGCGGTGACCGGGCGCGCCGCCGCCGCGGGGATCGTCGCGCCGCTGACCGCGCAGCTCGCCCGGCACGGGATGCTGATGATCCCGTACACCGGCGGGCACGGCGGTTATGTGCACGAGCTGGCCGATCCGGCGTCCGGCCTGTACGCCCACCGGCCCGGGGTGACCGTGTGCCTGCTCGATCCGCTGACCGTCTGGGACCGGCTGCGTGCCCCGTGGCAGCCGTACGACGTCGCCCTGGAGGCCGAGCGGCTGCGGCTGCTGCTCGCGGAACTCGCCGCCGCCCACCGGGCGCACGCCCCCGAAGGGGCCGTCCTCGTCCTGAACACGGTCCCTCTGCTGCGCCGCTTCACCCATCAGCTCGTCTCCCTCGATCAGCGTGCCGAACTGGGCGCGGTCTGGCGGGAGTTCACCGCCGATCTGCTGCGGATGGCCGACCCGGCCGCCGGGCTGGCCGTCGTGGACGCCGAGCCGCTGACCGCCTCCGGAATCCGCGCCGACGATCCGCGCCTCGGTGTGTACGCGGACGCCCCCTGCACGGGCGGGCTGCTCGCCGCCCTCGCCCGCGAGATCGCCCATCTGGCCAGGGCCCGGCGCGGAGCGGCCAAGAAGTGCCTCGTCCTCGATCTGGACGGCACCCTGTGGGACGGCGTCCTGGCCGAGGAAGGGCCCGAGCGGATACGGGCCGCTCGCTCGCTGCGCTCCGGGGCGTTCGCCGCGTTCCGGCGGATCGCGGAGCAGCTTGCCGCACAGGGGGTGCTGCTCGCCGTGTGCAGCAAGAACGACCCCGAGCCGGTCGCCCGCGCCCTGGCCGCTCACCCCGACTGGCCGCTGAGCGCCGACGACTTCGTCAGCGTCGTGGCCGACTGGGGGCCGAAGGCGGACGGCATCCAGAAGATCGCGGCCGAGCTGGGCATCTCACCGTCGAGCGTGGTCTTCGCCGACGACAGCGCCTTCGAACGCGAGGCGGTCCGGGCCGCCCTGCCCGGTGCGGCCGTTGTGCCGCTGGACGCCGAGCCCGCCCTCCACGGCGAACGGCTCCTCGCCGACGGCTGGTTCGACACGCCCACGCTGACCCGGGAGGACCGCAGCCGCGCGGACCGCTACCGGCAGCGCGAACGGCGGGAGCGGCAGCGCACCGGCGCCAAGGATTACGAAACGTTTCTGCACGGTCTCCGCATCGAAGTGACCGCCGCGCCGGCCGCCGCCGGCGACACCGCCAGAATCGCGCAGCTCACCCTGCGCACCAACCGCTTCAACCTCACCGGCGTCCGGCTCACCGCCGCGCAGGTGACGCGACGCGCCGACGACCCGGCCGCGCTCGTCCTCGCGGTCCGCGCCGCCGACCGCTTCGGCGACGACGGAGTCGTCGGCGCGGTCCTCCTGCGCCGGGGCGCCGGCGGACTCCATCTGGAGAACTACGTCATGAGCTGCCGGGTCCTGGGCCGCGGCATCGAGGACGCCGTTCTCGCCGGACTGCTCCAGGCGGCACGGAGTGACGGGCTGCCCGCCGTGCACGCGCTCTGGCGGCCGACCGCCGCCAGCGAGGCGCTGCGCGGCTTCCTGCCGGGCCACGGCTTCACCGCCGTGCCCGACGGCGACGACGACGGCGCGATCCGCTACCGCCACGACCTGCGCCGCATCCCGCCCGCCCCGGACCACATCCGGCTGGCATTCCACTGGCATGCGCCCCCCGAACGGACAGAACCCCTCGCCTCACGGGCGAGTGAGCCGAAGGGGAGCGCGGGTGTCGAAAGGGAGATCACGCGCAGGTTCCGAGGAACGAGGGAGCGAGCATGATCGACCGTCGACGCACGCTGAAGCGCCCCGGAGGAGAACCGAGCCACCAAGAAAACGAGGAGCCTTCATGCAATCCGTCGTCGATCTGATCGAGCTGGCCAACCGGCGCCTCGGCACCGAGCTGACCGCGCAGGACGCGGAACGGGAGCTCGCCGAGGTGCCCTGCTGGGACTCGGTCCATCTGCTGCGCCTGGTGGGGCTGCTGGAGGCGGAGCTGGGGCGGCCGGTCCCGGTCGCGGAGGTTCTTCAGGCGCGTACGCTCGACGAGATCTGGACGGCGGCGAGCACGGCGGACTCCGGCCCGGCAGCCCCCGATCCGGCGGCGGCGAGCACAGCGGTGCACGCATGAAGACCTCCCGCGACCGCGCCCGACGGCATACGCGCCACTTCCTGACGTGGGCGCGGGCCGCCGCCCCCGTCCATCTGTGCGCCGACGTCGACATGACCCGCGTCGAGCAGCACAGGGCCGCCGCGCGCACCGCGGACGGGGGACGCTTCTCGCGCGTCAGCTATCTGCTGTACGCCGCGGGGCGGGTCGTCGCCGTCCGCCCCGAGGCGCGTGCGCTGGCCCGCGGCCGGCTCTGGCCGCGCACCGTGCCGCTGCCCGTCCGCGGCCCCGACGGCGTCACGGCCAAACTCGCCCTCGACCGCACCGCACCCGGCGGCGAGCGCATCGTGCTCACATCCGTGCTGCCGCGCATGGACACGGCGACGCTGACCGAGATCCAGACCTGGGTGGACCGGTGCCGGGACGGCGACCCGCGGAGCCTGCCCGGCGCGGCGGCGGTGCGGCTGCTGACCCGGCTGCCGCCGCCCGTGGGGGAACTGGCGTTCCGGCTGGGCCTGCGCGCCCCCGCCGCCAGGGCACAGCGGATGGGGACCTTCGCCGTCAGCTCGCTGGGCCACCGTGCCGTGGACGTCTTCCACTCCTACGGCGGCACGGCGGTCACCTTCTGCGCCGGCCGCACCGCCGAACGCGCGGTGGTGCGAGACGGGCGGGTGACGGCGGCCCCGGTGATGAGGCTCGGGCTGACGTTCGATCACCGGGTGCTCGACGGAGCCGCCGCGGCGGATGTACTCGACGGAGTGGTGAAGCGGCTGGAGGACTGGCATGGCGATCTTTCCGGGACCCGTGGTGAACCCCGCGACCGAGCGGGGCTTCGCCCGACCGGTGCGGGTGACCGGGCCCGAGGGACCCTGGGATGAGGTCCGCGAGGCGGTGCGCGTACACGGCAGCGTGGTCGTCTACGCCCAGCTCGACGACTGGCTGCCCGACGACCTCGACGCACCCTGGCTGCGGCCGGTGCTCGGGCGCGACCACGCCCGCTTCGCCGCCATGACCCACCAGCAGATCCGGTCCCGCTTCGTGGCGTCGAGGCTGCTGCTCAAGCATGTGGCCTGTGCCGTCATCGAGGCGTCCCCGCAGTCCGTGGAACTCGCCTACAAGCCCGGCGGACGCCCGTATCTGCGCGGTCTCGACCAGATCGACATCAGTCTCAGCCACACCGAGACGCTGCTGCTCGTCGGGCTCACCCGCAGGGGCTGGATCGGCGTCGACGCCGAGCTGAGCGACCGGCCGATGCTCGGCCTCGGCACCGAGAACCAGGTCTGCACCCCGCATGAGCGCCACGCCCTCGCCCAGATCGCCGAGGAGCGGCGCAACGGCGCGCTGGTGCGGCTGTGGACGCTGAAGGAGGCGTACAGCAAGGCCATCGGACAGGGCATGCGGTTCCGCTTCACCGAGTTCGGCTTTGGTCCCGAGGACCGCACGGTGCAGGTGCTGCGGCCCGACGGAGCACGCGGCACCGGAGCGGAATGGACCTTCCACACCTGCATCGTCGACCGCCGCTACACGGTGAGCGTCGCGCTGTTCGACGCGGGCTTCGGCGACACCGACGACACCGCGGCCGCGACGATGCTCGACGCGGGCCTGGTGGCGGCGCTCGCCGAGCCGCCGGCGCCCCAGACACCGACACGGGGAGCGCCATGACCATCACGGCCGATGTATGCGTGGTCGGCGGCGGCCCCGGCGGCCGGGCCCTCGCCCTCGCCCTGGTGCGCCTCGGCCGCCGCGTCGTGCTGCTGGAGCAGCGCGCGGCGGCCGCCCGCGCCTTCCGCGGCGAATCCCTCACCCCCGACGGAGTGCGCCTGCTCGCCGGACTCGGCGTCCTCGACCGGGTACGCGACCGCGCCCACGAGGTGCACCGGCTGGAGATCGCCGACGGCGGAGCGCGCGTCCTCGACGTCCGCTTCGACATCTTTCCCCACGCGTACCGCCGCCCCGTCGAACTCGCCCAGCCGGCACTGCTGGCCGCCCTCGCCGACGCCGCCGCCGAACACGGCGGCTGCACCGTGCTGGAGCCCGCATCCGCCGTCGGACTCCTCGAAGAGGGCGGCGCGGTGCGCGGCGTACGGGCGAAGACGCCCGGCGGAACCGCCGAGATACGCGCCGAGCTGACCGTCGGCGCCGACGGCCGGTACAGCGCCGTGCGGCGGCTCTCCGGACTGGAGCACTCCGCCCGGCGCACTCCTCTGGAGCGGGACGTGGTCTGGATGAAGCTGCCGTTCCCCGACGCCTGGGACCGGCGCGCCTACCGGGTGCGGATCGACTCCGGACGGCACGGGCTGTTCCTGCCCAGCACCGACGGAACCGTACGGGTCGGCCTCAACATCCCCAAGGGCGGGCTGCGCGAGCTGCGCGCCGCGGGCCTTGAGCTGCTGCACGCCCGGCTGCGGCAGCTCGCCCCCGAACTGGCCGCGGAAGCCGCCGAAGGGCTGCGGAGCTGGTCCGACACCGCGCTGCTGGACATCTTCACCACGGATGTGGGCCGTTGGTCCGCGCCCGGCGTGGTGCTCATCGGGGACGCCGCGCACACGCTTTCCCCGATCCTCGGACAGGGCGTCAACCACGCCCTCGCCGACGCGGCGGCGCTCGCCCCGCTCCTCGACCGGGCCCTCGCCGAGCCCCGCAGCCGCCGGGCGGCCGCCCTGGACGCGGCCGCGCTCGCGTTCCGGCGGGCGCGAGTGGACGCGGTACGGCGCTCCCGCGCGCTGCAGCTGCGCCAGGAGCGGATGTTCACCCTCGCCGCCCGGCCCGCCGTCGCGCTGCGCCGCGCCGTCTACCGGGCCGTCAACTCAAGCCCCGCGCTGCAGCGCAGGGTCCTCGCCCCCGCCTACTTCCCCCGCGCCGCCGCCGCGACAGCGCCGCCCGACCGCCCGGCCAGGACCAGGACGGAGCCCCGACGATGACCACCCAGCCCACCGTGCCCACCGTGCCCGGACCAGCCCTGGCCGAACTGCGCCGCTACGCGATCCTCCACGCCCGCGCCCAGGAGATCCCCGAAGACCGGTGCCGGGCGCTGCTGGAGCGGATGACCGCCGCGCACGGCGACGGGCCGGGCTCCTGGGCCGCCGTGTGGAGCCGCGCGGGCGATGTGCTCGCGGCCCGCGGCCGGCCGCTTGAGGCGAGCCGCTGCTACGGCCTCGCCCGCTTCCCGTACGCCTCCGACGGCGACACGCCGCGCCTGCGCGCCCAGCGCCGCTGCGTGCAGACCTTCGACGACTGGCGCGGCGCCCGCCCCGGACTCGGCGTCGAACGCCTCGACATCACCCTGCCCGAAGGCAGGTTCGCCTGCTGGACCGCGGGGCTCGCCACCCCCGCCCGCCCGGCGCGCCGCCCCCTGATCGTGGTCATGGGCGGCATCGTCAGCGTCAAGGAACAGTGGGCCCCCGTCCTGGCCCGCGCCAAGGCCCTCGGCGTAGCCCTCGCCGTCACCGAGATGCCCGGAGTCGGCGAGAACACCCTGCCCTACCGCGCGGACGGCTGCCGGATGCTCGGCGCGCTCCTCGACCGGCTGGGCTCCCGCGCCGACGTCACCCGCACCTCCGTGATCGCGCTCAGCTTCGGCGGCCACCTCGCCCTGCGCGCCGCCCTCGACGACCCCCGCATCCGCGGCGTGGCCACCGTCGGAGCGCCGCTGCACCGCTTCTTCCGCGACCGCGACTGGCAGCGACGGGTTCCCGACACCACCGTCCGCACCCTCGCGCACCTCATCGGCTGCCCGCCGGACCAGGTCTTCGACACGATGCGCGGATGGGCTCTGACCGACCATGAGCTCCAGCGGCTGACCATCCCCGTCACCTACGCCGCGGCCCTCCGCGACGACATCGTGCCCCCCGACGAGCCGGACGCCCTGCTGCGCGCGCCCCGGGCCCCCCGGGAGATCCTCCGCCTCGACGACGACCACGGCGCGCCCGGTGAACTCCCGCGCCTGCGGCTCACCCTGCTGCGCGCGGCCCTCCGCGCCGCCGCCGCCCATCCGGCGCGCCGCGCGGCCCTGGCCGCGGCGCTCGCCGCCCGGCCACGCGACACCGCCGCCTGGACCTACCGCGCCCCCCTGGGCCGGGCCGTGAGCGGCCTCGTCGGCGCGGCGGCCCTGGCGGCCGGCGTCCGCGTCGCGGGCGTCCGCAGCCGTACGCTCTGGACCTGCGCGGTGCTCCCCGACGCGGCCCTGCTGTACGGCATCGCCGCCGCCCCGAGCTTCGAACGCCTCCCGCGCTACGCCGTCCGCCCCTACAACGCCCTCCACTCACCCGCCGTCCCCGCGGCCCTCTTCACCGCGGCGGCCCTCACCCGCAGCCGTACGACGGCGACCGCGGCGCTCGGCTGGCTCGCCCACATCGCCGTCGACCGCGCCTTCGGCTACGGCCCCCGCCGCCCGGACGGCCTGCGCCGCCGCTAGGCGGTGCCCGGGGGGTCTTTCCCTGCCCTCCCCCTATGCCCTGGGGCGTGGGGGGACCCCACTTCCCGTAACTGGGGCTCCGCCCCAGACCCCGTGCGGGGGCTCCGCCCCGAACCCCCGCGCCTCAGTGGCCGGTGGGGCTTGGTTTCTGGCTCCTGCGCCTTAGTGGCCGGTGGGGCTTGGTTTCTGGCTCCTGCGCCTTAGTGGCCGGTGGGGCTTGGTTTCTGGCTCCTGCGCCTTAGTGGCCGGTGGGGCTTGGTTTCTGGCCCTTGCGCCTCAGTCGCCGGCGGGGCTGAGTTTCGGCCCCTGCGCCTCACACGCTGGGGGGGACCGGGTTTCCGGCCCTTGCGCCTCGAACTCGCCCAGCTACCTCCCCCAGACTCCGTCCGGGGCTTGAGTGTGCGGGCCCTCGCGCCCAAGCGGCAGTTGGGCCTGCGGTGCTCCCCGATTGTCGGCGAGGGCCGGGCACTTGGCGCAGCCAAACTGAGCCGGTTGTGGGGCACCTCCCAGCGGTAGCTGGGGGCGTTGGAGGACACGGCCTTCAGGCCGTGCCGGGGGCGGCGGCGCGAAGCTGCCGCCCGCCAGGGGGCGCGGGGCGCCAGCCCCGCAGCCCCTCCCCCCGAAGGGGGGTCTGGGGGGCGAAGCCCCCCAGTTACGGGAAGTGGGGCCCCACGCCCCCAGGGCGTAGGGGCAGGGGAGGGGAAAGCCCCACCGGCCCCCCACCGGCCGCCGACTCCCGACCCGTCACAGGAGGCACGCGTCAGCGAGAGCCCTGGCGGCGACGTCAGGCACATAACCCGCCAGCGCAGCGACAAGCGCCCGGATCTCGCGCCGGGCTTCGGGCGTGAGCGACGCGGTGCGCGCGACGTCGAGCTCATTGGCGATCGTGAGGACGGCGAAGTCGGTGAGGTCGGCCCCGGCCAGGACGACGACCTCACCGGTGAAGCGGTCGGTGAGCGGGAGCGGCGTCGCGCCGAGGCGGGCGTAGGTCTTGCTTCGGTCGCAGGCGGCGTAGCGGTAGACGAGGGCCTCGGCCTCGTCGCCGATCGCCGTCCGCAGGCGGGCTCGCCGGTCGAGCGGCAGCAGCGCGCGGGGGAAGCCGTCGGTGCCGTAGGCGGCGTGGCAGAGCGCGGCGAGGCGTGTGCGTCGGCTCCCGCCCCAGCTGGCCACCAGCTCGTGCACCCGCTGGAGATGGTCGAGGAGCGCTCCGTCGGGGTGGGCGGCCTGCCCCGCGCAGGCAGCGCGCAGGAGTGCCCGCGCCGGCCAGTCGGCGGTGACGGCGGCGATGGTCTCGGCGAGCGCCACGGGCTGGTCCCTTGCGATGAGGTGTCCGGCGTCGCGGATGCGGGTCACGGTGGTGTGGGGGGCCAGGCGCAGCAGCTCGCCGGCGTCGTCGTCGGTGACGGGCGACCCGCTGCCGCCGCGGACGAGCAGGACGGGCAGGTCGAGTTCCGCGGTGGTCTGCCGCAGCTGTGGCACGTGGGCGAGGATGTCGTCGACGATCTCGGTGTGGGCGTCGAGCATCCCGCCGGCGGCGAGAAAGCGGCGGACCCGGCGGGGGTCGAGGCCGGGCACGACGTCCACCAGTACGAGGCCCGCCGCCTTCGTCCGCACCGCCGGATCGCCCAGGGCGGCGATGGCGGCGAGCCCGCCCAGCGAGGCGCCGACGACCACGCATCCCGGCGGCTCGGCGCGGAGCATGGCGGCGACGTCGTGTGCGCAGGGCGCGAGCGCCCGGGGCGAGCCGTCGCTGTCACCGTGCCCGCGCTGGTCGAAGGCCACGCACCGGAACCCGGCGGCGACGAGGACGTCGATGACCGGCTTCCACACCTGACGGCGCTCGCCGCCGGCGTGGAGCAGCAGGACGGTCGGGCCGGCGCCGGCCTCCTCCCCTCGCAGGACCGCGTCAGGGCGGGCGATGCGCCGCGCCCGGGGGGCGGTGAGATCGCGCATCGTGCGACACCTCCTCTGCCTTGTGGAGTCAAGGTAAGACGTTAAGGTCTCTGCCTTGATGTATCAAGGTAAGGTGGGCGGCATGACCCGTTCGCGTGTGCGCCGCCCTCCCGACGAGGCGCGGCGTCTGATCCTGGATGCCGCCGAGAGGCTCCTGGCCGAGGGCGGTGTGGCCGCCGTCCAGGTCCGGGCGATCGCCGCCCGCGTCGGCATGACCGATGCGGGGGTCAGCCATCACTTCGGCACCCGTGACCGCCTCCTGGAAGCTCTGCTGCGCCACGGCGGCCGGAAGATCCGGACCGGAGTGGAGGGGGTGCTGGATTCCTGGCTCGGCCAGGATGCCGATCTCGGTGAGCTGGTCGACGCCTTGGCGGACTTCTACCGCCGGGGCTATGGCGAGCTGGCGGTGGCACTCCACGCCGCCGGGTGGCGGGACGAGGGATCGGGGATGCTCGATCCGGTCGTCGACGCGCTCCACGCCCTGCGGCCCGACGCCGCCGGCACCCCTGTCGAGGACACCCGGCTCGCCGTCGCCGCCCTCCACCAAGCCCTGGCCACCGAGCCCCTGTACGGCCCGGCGTTCCGCCGCAGCGCCGGCCTCACCGGCCGGGCGGCCACCGCCCCCGCCCCCCAGCTCCGCTGGTGGACCACCCACCTCACCCGCTCCCTCGGCCTTGGATAGCCCAGGCAGCGCCGTCCGGGCGGCGGGGAGCGCACGCCGCTACTCCGGCTGCGTCACCGTCAACGCCCACCGAAGGGTCTCCGTCGAGGCGTCCACGGTCACGGTGAAGGACCCGGGCCGAACGACGCCGACGTCCATGGTGACGGTGCCTTTGCCGACCGCCCCGTCCGGGCAGTCGACGGAGAGGGCCGCGACGTCCGCCGACTGCGACTCCATCGTCACCGCCACAGAGCCGCCCCCCTCACACGCCACCGTGAGCACGGTCGGCAGACCGTCCCACGCGCCGCCCGAAGCGACGCCGCCGTCTCCAGTGTGCTCCTTCACCCACACCAGGCCGTCGGGCCCCGGATGGGGCAACAGGACGTCCGCCGACGCGGCGGCGGGCCACGCCGTGGCCCCTGTCATGCCGATGGCCGCAAGCGCCGCCCAGGCCAGGGCTTTCCCCCTGCGCTTCACGATTGCTCCTCACACTGGTCCGTCGTGGGCCCACAGTGTGTCGCGACAAGATCGCTCGCGCATGAGTACGAATACTCAGGTGCGGTCGCCGCGTTCGCCCTCAGTCCCACTCCACCGGCAACGCCTCCAGCCGGTTCACCAGCAATCCCGTCCGCATCCGAATCTCCTCCGCCGGAGCCGCCAGCCGCAGCCCGGGAAAGCGGCGGGCCAGGGCTGAGAGCGCTATCTGGAGTTCGGCCCGGGCCAGGGGCGCCCCCAGGCAGTAGTGCGGGCCGTGGCCGAACGCCAGATGCGGGCCGTCGCGGCGGTCGGGGGCGAAGCGGTCCGGGTCGAAGCGGTCGGGGTCGCCGAACCGGCGTCCGTCGCGGTTGGCCGAGCAGATCGCGCCGATCACCGCACTGCCCGCCGGCACCGTCACCCCCGCCACCTCGATCTCGTCCGTGGTCACCCGCAACGGCCCGCCGTCGCCGATGGGGTTGATGCGCAGCAGCTCTTCCACCAGCGCGGCCAGCGGCTCCGGCTCCTCGGGGACCAGTTTGACGCCGCCGTCATGGCGCAGCAGCGTGAACACGGACGCGCCGAGCACCGAGACGGTCGTCTCATGCCCGGCCACCAGCAGCGTCATCGCCATGGTGATCAGCTCATGCTCGGTCAGCGGGCCGTCCTCGTCCCGGACCTGGACCAGTGCGCTGAGCAGATCGTCTCCCGGCCGCCGCCGCTTGTCCCGGGCCAGGTCCTGGAGATAGCCCACCAGCGCCAGCTTGCGTTCCAGCATCTCTTCAGGGGTGTGCGCCGTCAGCGAGACGATCCCTTCCGACCAGGCGCGGAACCGCTCGCGGTCGGCGAACGGCACGCCCAGCAATTCGCAGATCACCGCCACCGGATACGGAAACGCGAAGGCGTCGTTGAAGTCGACGGGGCCGCCGCGCTCCGCCATCCCGGCCAGCAGCCCGTCGGCCAGCTCGGCGATGCGCGGCCGCAGCAGCTCCACCCGCCGCGCCGTGAACGCCCCGGCCACCAGCGAGCGCAGCCGGGTGTGTTCTGGCGGGTCCATGGTGAACAGGCCGCCCGCGTCGAACGGCACCGCCGTCAGCTTCGGCGACTCGGGGAGCACCGTCGCCGCACGGCTGCAGCGGGAGTCGGAGAGCACGGTGCGCACATCGTCGTACCGGCTGAACAGAAACGCCGGGTCGCCGCTCGGCATGACGACCTCCGCCGCGGGGTCTGCTTCACGCAGTCGCGCGTACTCCCCGGGGATGCCGGTCGCCGAGCGCCGCGGGGGCGGGTAGCTGCGCACAGTGGGGTTGTCAGGCATATCCGAACAGTCGCGCCGCGGACTCGCGTTCTGATGGAGCTGGTGTTCAGAGCGGGTCGGGAAGGTATCCTCGGCCTTCGCTGAGACAGGCAGGGGGAGGCCGAGTGCTGGGCGAGCCGTCGCACATGATCAAAGTGGTTCTGGCCGAGGACATGCATATGGTCCGCGGGGCACTGGTCGCATTGCTCAACCTCGAACCGGACATCCAGATCGTGGCCGAGGTCGGGGCCGGGCGGGACATCCTGCCCGCGGTGCTGCTCCATGAACCCCATGTCGCGGTGCTCGACATCGATCTGCCCGGCATGGACGGGCTCGCCGCCGCGGCCGAGGTGCATGCCAAGCAGCCCGCCTGCCGCACGCTGATCCTGACCGGTCTGGGCCGCCCCGGCAATCTGCGCCGGGCGCTGGAGGCACAGGTGTCCGGCTTCATCCTCAAGGACGCCCCGCCCAGTCAGCTCGCCGACGCCATACGGCGCGTGGCCGCGGGGGAGCGGGTGATCGACCCCCAGCTCGCGCTGGACGCCTGGGCGGCCCGGGACAATCCGCTCACGGCGCGGGAGACAGAAGTGCTGCGGATGGCCGCAGACGGCGCCGAGGCCCCGGACATCGCCGCCCGGCTGTATCTGACCGTCGGCACCGTGCGGAACTATCTGACCACCGTCGTCACCAAGCTCGGAGCACGCAACCGGGTGGACGCCATCCGCATAGCGCGCGAGCAGGGCTGGCTCTGAAGAGGTTCCGCGCACCGGTCTGCCCATGCTGGAAGCGCTCTCAGAGGGGCTTGCACGGCCGCCCACAGGCCGTCAGACCGCGCTGCGCGTCCCTCCCTTGGCGGCCTGCCCGCCCGCCGCACCCCCGGCGGCCTCAGCGCCCTCAGAGTCTTCAGCGGGCAGCGGCTCCACCAGTCGCGGCCGCCGCCCCCGCAGGGCCTCGTCGACATCCAGCGGAACCCGCGCCACCAGATGGAAGCAGCTGTCCTCCCGCACCTCCGCGGTCAGCGTGCCCCCGATCGTCGCCACCCGGGCGCTGAGGTTCGCGATGCCGCTCCCCCCGTATGCCGCCGGCCCCTCCTGCGACTTCGCCACCCCGTCGTTGCGCACATGCAGCACCGCCTGCCCGTCGCCGGCGTCCCGCGCCGAGATACGGCAGTGCCGCACCGCGCTGTGGCGCAGAATGTTGGTGACGCCCTCGCGCAACACCGTGGCCAGCACCGTGCCGATCTGGTCGGGCACGGAGGACAGCGTGCAGTCGACCTCGACGGCGATGCCCGCCGCGCCGAACACCGAGCGGGCCGAGGTCAGCTCGTCGGCGAAGGACATGTCGCGGTAGCTGCGCGCCACCTGCCGGGTGTCGGCGAGCGCCTGGCGGGAGATCTCCAGCACCGTGGACAGCTCCTCCCGCGCCCGCGCCGGATGCTGCTCGACCAGACGCAGCGTCAGCTCGCTGCGCAGCGTGATCGCGGAGAGGCTGTAGCCGAGCAGATCGTGCAGATCACGGGCGAACCGCAGCCGCTCCTGCTCCACGGCGAGCCTGGCGATCTCCTGCTGGGCGCTGCGCAGTTGCAGCACCATCTCGGAGAGCGCGGTCAGCCCGTACACCAGGCTGGCCACCATCACCGTGGAGACGCCGATATAGGCGACGTCCAGGACCGGCTTGCCCGACCAGGCGGTGGTCAGCGCCATCGTGCCGACCGTCGTCGCCCCGGCCGTCAGCCATGACCAGGGCGAGCGCAGCGTCAGCAGCAGCGAGCCGGTGAGGAAGCCGATCAGCCCCACCCAGGCCGTGCCGAGCAGCAGCAGCGGCGGAAAGCTCAGCAGCACCTGCACGCCGAGCAGCGCGTACTGCTGTCTGCGGCTGAGCCGGACCCGCCGCGGCGCGGACAGGGCGACCTGTGAGGCGAACATGCCGAGCAGCGCGGCCGCGCCGATGAACAGCTGGACGGGATTCTGCTCCACCGTCAGCAGATGCAGGGTGGCGGCGGCCAGCACACTGCCCAGGGCCACCACCAGAATGCTCAAGGCGATCTTGGGCGCAAGGCCCGCGTCACCGCCGCCGCGATAGGGCATGAAAGGCTCGCGGCGGTGTGCGCTGTGCACGTGCTGTCTCTCCTGGGTGGAATTCACGTCAGGCATTGGACCCCCGTCGCACGCTACGCGTGGCTCGATCCTATGCCAGGGGTGTGGGGATGGGACTGGCGTTTACTAGACAAACAGTGGTACGGGATTGAGCTCCTCATAGGCAATCGGGCGAGTCCTGCGGCCGAGTTGCACCGGGATGTCGTAGAGGCGTCCCGGACCGAAACGCGCCCAGAAGTGCCGCAGTCCGGGCACCACCACCTTCACCGTGGGAAGTTCGAGGTCGGGCCGTGTCTGGTCGAGCACCAGCAGCTCGAGTCCGCGCTCGCGCAGCAGCGCCTCCGCGGCGTGGATGTCGTCCAGCAGATCCGCGCGCAGCGTGTACGGATAGTCGGCCCGCCGTCTCGCGGGCACGGACGGGTCGGGGCCCAGATACGGCTGATTGGCCACGGTCCGCCGGGCGCACCAGTCGGCCAGCGCCGGGTCGTCCGCCGGGGAAGGGCCCAGCACGGCCGGCAGCAGCTGATTGAGTTCCGTCAGCGCGCGGCGCAGCGCGATCACCGGGTCGAAGTGACAGCCGAAGCCGAACATGATGTCCTCCTCCGGCTTGTCGGTGCGCCGTGAGACCGCCGCCATGGCGGGCACCCCCAGATCTGAGGTGACGTCCAGCACCCAGAACTCCCGCTTCAGCCGGGCGTACTGGGTGTGCATCTCATCGATCCAGGGGTCGGGGAAGGACTCCAGGTCGACCCGCGGCTGACGGGTGCGGTTGTACCACCACAGGGCCACCGCGTCCCGCTCCACCAGCTCGAAGAACCCCTGGAGCACGGCGTCTTCGAGACTGCCGCCGGCCGCGTTGCCGTTGGAGTCGGCGAGCGCGAAGCACGGCCCGCTGGCGGGCGGCGGCGCGCAGTACAGCAGAGCCGTGGGCAGGAGCCGTCGTCTGCCGCGGGTGAGCGACCACACCGGCGTCCAGTCGATCACGGCCTGTTCGTCGAAGGGGTCGCAGACATACTGGAACGGCGGCTGCGACGCGTTCCACTCCAGCCTGGTCGCATACTGCCGCTCGTGGTAGAGCTGGCAGTCGTTGGGGTGGACGGCCTCGTCCGCCAGCTCGGCGAAGCGGCCGCGGATCCGCGGCTCATCGCCGTGCAGCGTGCCGGAGTAACGTTCCACCGCCTCACACAGCGCCCCCACCTTGGCGTCCAGCGCCGTGGTCCCCTTGCCGCCGCTCTGGCTGCGCAGCGAGGAGCGGAACCCGGCAAGCGTACGGTGTGTCAGCGCGGGATTGGGCCCGGAGTGGTACGAGTTGAGGAACGCGGGCCCGCCGGGCGCCCGCTCCAGACCGGTGACCACCCCGGTCACCCGGCCCACCAGATGCTCATAGCGCTCCAGCACCTGCTCGGCCGTCAGCGCCCGGTGCCCGCCCTCGCTGAGCGTCGTCTTGGGCCGCGAGACCAGCACGACGGGCCTGCGCACCCGGTCGCCGACCAGCGCCGGGTCGCCGCACTGCGGGCACTGCGGACGCCGGGCCACCGTATGCGGCCGCACGCCCAGGTGCAGAGTGTCCAGAACGCGTATGGACGACTGGCTGCCGTCGCGGTATCCGGCGAGCCACTTCGCCGCCTCCAGCGCGATGCCGCGCAGCGCCAGCGAACGGCTCGCGGCGATCGCCGACGGCGGCGGGGACGGCGGCGCGTCAAGGCCCAGCGCCCGGCAGACATGGTGCTCCGGGCTGCGGTGGGAGCGAAGCCGGTGCGCCAGACAGTGCCAGCACGGCCCCGCGCCCGGCTGGAACACCGGGCCGATCCACGGCTCCACCCCGTGCGGCTTGGCCAGCAGCCAGGGCCTGCCCGAGCGGCGCTGCGCCGCGTCGACGTCAGCGAGCGCGGGCAGCAGATAGTCGTCGCACAGCACCACCGTCAGATCGCAGACGCCCCGGTCTCCCCCCACACGTGAGGGGAGACCCAGGACGACCCCCGCTTCGGTCAGGGCGTCCCGCACATCCGCCCCGTCCAGCCGGCTCAGATCCAGCAGCCGGACCCGGCCCGCGGCCAGGGTCTCCGCGGCGCGCTGTGCGTCCAGACCCGCGGCCTCCCAGAACGCCGCCGCGTCGGAGTCCGGCCCGTCGTCCGCCGGCGCCGCCGCCGACCCGGTGATCAGATTCGCCTGGCGCAGCTTCGCCAGCACGGCGCCGAGTTCGGTCGGCGACAGCACTCCCTGGGTGTCCCGCACCAGCGCGGACAGATCCCTGCTGCCGTCGAGCAGGGGGGCCAGCGCGGCGACGGCGTGGCCCTCGATCGCGGTGACGCCCTGTTCGGAGACCAGATAGGTCGCCTCGCCCGGCACCACCGCCGTGGTGAGGTGCCGTCTAAAACCGATGCGCGGCCAGAGGGACTCCATCAGCGGCTCACACCCGCAGCGGGTCGGCGGAGCCCTGTCGTACGGGCCGGTCCGCGGGCTCCGGCGTCAGCGCGGCGCGGGTGCCGCAGATGCAGGGCTGCGTCCCCGCGGCTTCGTCATGGGACAGGTCCGCGGCCGACGAGCTGAGGTTGATGATGCACACCCCGGCGTCCGCACCCGTCGGCAGAGCGGGAATCGGACTCTCCGGTCCAGTGGTCAGGCCGAATTCGGCGAGAACGTTTCGGGGCTCCAGCGCGTACCGCAGCGCGAGTTCGGGCTGCAGACAGCTCCGGGCGACCAGTTCGGCGAATCTCCAGTCATGCTCGACCGAACCGCTGTATGCCCCTTGAGCTGCGGCTGCGATGGGTGCGTAACCAGACATCATGTGCTCCCGTCGTGAAGTGAAAGGCGCTGTGCGGTCAGTGCTCCCGTGCGGATGTTCGGCTGGGCATATGAGAGCAGTGTGGTGGCGGCTGACTGGAATCGAACAGTGGAGACGTCACCTCCCTGGATGTGAAGATGTCATAGGTCCGCCCACCGCGATCTCCATACCGTGCTTATGACGTGCTCACTGTTGGTCGCGCACGGGTGCATGGGACGCTCCCAGGACCGGCTCCACGGCACTCGGGAGCCGTCCGACGGGGTGAGGAAGCAGCCATGCCGAACAGGGGGCGCACGGTGCGCGTCGAGGTACTCGGGACTCTCCGCGGCGAGGCCGCCGGGGTGTCCGTGCTGCCCAGCGCTTCCAAGCCGCGGCAGATCCTCGCCCTCCTCGCGCTGAACGCCCAGCACATCGTGCCGGTGCCGGTGCTCATGGAGGAACTGTGGGGCGCGGGCCCGCCGCGCAGCGCCCCCACCACCCTGCAGACCTATATCCTCCAGCTCCGCCGCAGACTGCGCTCCGCCATCCCGGGCGCCGCCGGGGTCTGGGACAAGAATGTGCTGGTGACCCGGCACGGCGGCTATCTCCTCGATGTGGAGCCCTCCGACATCGACGCGCTGGAGTTCGACCGGCTCGCCGGCGCCGGGCACACCGCCTACGAGATCGGCGACATGGCGGCCGCGTCCGCCAGTCTGGCCGCGGCCCTTCGCCTGTGGCGCGGCCCGGTCCTCGCCGACGTCCCCCACGGACGGCACCTCGGCATCGAGGCCACCCGGCTGAAGGAGAGCAGGCTCGGCGCACTCGAACGCCGCATCGGCGCGGATCTGCGGCTCGGCAGGCACCGTGAAGTGCTCGGTGAACTGTGCGCACTGTGCGAACGCCATCCGCTGCACGAGTCCCTGAGGGCGCTGCAGATCCTCGCCTACTGCGCGGACGGCCGCAGCTCCGACGCCCTGATCGCCTACAAGCGGCTGCGCGAGACGCTGGTGGAGGAGCTGGGACTTGAGCCCTCGCCCCGCATCCAGCGACTGCACCAGGCGGTCCTGCGGGGCGAGGACGCCGTGGAAGCCTGGGCGGGTCCCCTGCGCGGCGCCGGCGAGCTGACCGGCTGACACGGCGCCAGGACCATCCCCGGCGCCCGGCGGCGTGCGGGGACCGCACCCACCGCACTCCACCTCCGATCTAGCGGCCTTCCAGGGACGGTCGTGAGGATCGGGGCCCGCGTAGTCGAGAACCAGTGCGGTGTGAGGAGGCGGCGTGAACCACTATCTCGCGGTGTCGCCCGGCGCCCCGGAGCTGCCGGGGCCCGGGCTCCGGCTGTTCTGTTTCCACCATGCGGGCGCGGGCGCACTGACCTACGCCCGCTGGCGGCCCCGCTTCCCCGCGGACGTCCAGGTCCTTCCCGTACGGCTGCCCGGCCGGGAGACCAGGCTCCGCGAGCGGCGCATCACCGACGCCGGGCAGCTGCTGGCCGAACTCGAAGCCAGCCTCGGCCCGTTGCTGGACGGGCCGTACGCCTTCTACGGGCACAGCCTCGGCGCCCTGGTGGCGTACCGGTTCGCCCAGGAGCGGGCCGGCGCGGGACGCCGGCCGCCGGAGCTGGTCGCCGTGGGGGCCTGCGGCGCACCGCATCTGCCGAGTCCGCTCGTCGAGCAGTCCGAACTGCCGGACGAGGGGCTGCTGGCCGCGCTCACCCGCTACGGGACGCTGCCGTCGTATCTCTTCGAGCGGCCCAAGTGGCTGAAGCTGCTGCTGGACACGATGCGCGACGACCTCCAGCTCGCCCGGAGCCTCAAGGAGGGCGCCGGCCCGCCGCTGCCCTGTCCGCTGCACGCCTTCTCGGGCGTCGAGGACGCGGTCGCCACCACCCGAGCGGTCGCCGCCTGGCGCCGCTACACCACCGCCGGCTTCGCCCTGCGCCAGCTGTCCGGCGGCCACTTCTTCGTACGGGACGCGGAGCTGCCCGAGACGCTGGCGGCGGAACTGAGCCGGCTCATCGCACCGCAGCGGACCGCCGCGCCCGGGCGCGCCGCCCCACGCGGGCGGCACGCCGCCGTCAGAGCCTTATCGCCTTGAAAACCTCATAAGCCCAGAAGGGAGTAGCGGATATGGACATCAGCGTCCTGGGGCCCTGCCGGGTCGTCCAGTCGGGGGTTTCCGTTGTCCCCACGGCCGTCAAGCCACGCAAGGTCCTGGCCCTGCTCGCCATACACCCGGACCAGGTCGTGTCGGTGGGCGCACTGGTGGAGGAGCTGTGGGGAGAGGCCCCGCCGCGCAGCGTCCAGACCACCCTGCAGACCTACATACTGCAACTGCGCAACCTCATCGCGGCGGCGATCGGCGGGGCCCGCCGGCCGGAACTGCCCAACGGGGCCAAGTCCATCCTGGTCACCGAGTCCGGCGGCTATCTGCTGGACACCCAGGGCGGCGTCGTCGACGTCAAGGAGTACGAACGGCTCGCCGGCGCCGGCCACCGGGCCCTGGAGGGCGGCGACTGCTCGGCGGCCTCGGACTCCTTCAGGCGGGCCCTGGCGCTGTGGCGCGGCCCCGCACTGGTCGATGTGCAGTGCGGGCCGCTGCTGGAGATCGAGGCGACCCGGCTGGAGGAGTCCCGGCTGAGCATCCTCAACCAGCGCATCGAGGCGGACCTGCGACTCGGCCGCCACCATGAGCTGGTGGGGGAGCTGTCGGGTCTCGCCGCACAGCATCCGATGCACGAGGACACCCAGGGCCAGCTGATGCTGGCGCTGTACCGCTCCGGCCGGCGCGGCAACGCCCTGGAGGTGTACCAGCGGCTGCGCACCGTGCTCTCCCAGGAGCTGGGGCTCGACCCCTCGCCGCGGCTGCAGCATCTGCAGCGCGCCATGCTGGAGTCCTCGCTCGAACTGGAGATCCAGCCCGGGGTGCGCACGGGGACCGGGACGGTGGAACGCGCCCTCAGGGCCCGCTGACCGGCCGGGGGCCCGCGCCCCCGGCGGGACCCGCTCACCGACGTGCCACGGCATGGGTCACTCCGTGCGCCGGTGTGCGCTCCGGCGGTGACACGAGCCGCCCGCGGAGCGTCGCACAGGCCGGGCGGCGAACCCCCGCTCACGCCCAGGTGAGCACGGCGGTGTCGACCGTCCCAGTCCCAGTCCCAGTCCCCGTCCCCGTCCCCGTGTCCGCCGCGGCCGCCGTGCCGTCCGGGGCGAAGCGGGCCCAGCAGCCGCCCGCGCGCCCGTTGAACAGCATCGGGCTCAGCAGGGGCAGGATCCGCGCCGTCCATGTCGCCGTCCCGTCGGTCAGCTCCAGCGCACAGGGCTGCGGCTCCACATACTCCTGCACCACCCCGTCCCCGTCCGCGAACGCCAGGCCGACGGCCGCCTCCCACGCGGAAGCGCCGGTGTGCCGGCCGACGACGGCCTCCCGGCCGCCGCCCGCGGGCCCCGGCTTCAGCACAAAGCGGTCGCGCTCGCGCAGCAGCAGCGCGGGCAGCTCGTACTCGCCCTCCCGCCACTGCGTCCGCCCCGGCAAGGTGATCCGCGTCCAGGGCAGATGGCGCTCGACGACCCGCCGCTCCGCCCGCGTCATCCAGGGGCGCTGCTCGGAGACCAGGGCCAGCGCCCGGCCGTCGGCCAGAAGGGCGCTGCTCTGCGGGGGCAGAAGCAGCAGCCCGGCCCGCTGCGCCCGGAGCACGGCGTCCAGATCGCCCCCGTGCACCCCCCTCGTCAGCAGCCCCAGCGGATAGCGCGGCGCGCCCGGCCGGCCCAGCGCCTGAGGCAGCCGCCGCGGCTCGAAGCAGTCCGCCGTGAAACCGGCGTGCCGGAACCGGTCGCACGCCACGCGGGCGGCACGGTCGTCCGGCGGGCCGATGAGCGCCACAGCCCTCGGCAGACTCCGCCGCGCGCACACGTCCGCGAACGCCTCCGCACGACAGGCCAGGGGATCCCCGCCGACGAGGGCGGGCCCGCCGTCCGCGGCGTACGCACGCCGCCAGGCGCGGGTCAGCCCATGCGCGCGGACCGGCCCGTCGAAGGCGCCGCCCGTGTCAAACCCCAGCAGCTGCGGTCCCCGCCGCCCGATCACCAGGTCGGCGCGGGCCGCCAGCGCACAGTGCTCCGTCTCGCTGTTGTCCCGCCCCGACAGCAGCGGATGATCCCCGGCCTGCAGCCCGAAGGCCGTCAGGCGGGCGGGCCAGCCGTCACCCTGCGCCAGCACCGCGCGCCGCACCAGGGCCAGCAGCACCCGGCTGACGTCGAACAGTTCCTCGTACGACGGGCGCGGCAGCACCAGGGGCCGCGCGGGCAGCACCCGGCCCGCCGGGCGGCCGCCCGGCCCCGGCGTCCCCTCACACAGCAGGGCGTGCACCCGGGCGCCGGACAGCCGGGGCAGCGCCCGCGGCCGGACCCCGCCCTCCTCCCGGAACCAGCGATGCTCCCAGGGCAGCAAGGAGCCGGCCGCGGCGGAAACGGTGCTCGTCATCATCAGCCTCCTGGAATCGAAGCAATTCCCGTCCCAGGAATTAACTTCAATTACCGCTGGACATCTATTCGTTTATTCAATTACGCTGTCAAATGCGGCGGTGGCGCGGTGAGTTCTGCATTCGATGAGCCGGGTGGCGGCAGCAGAATATCCGAGGGGTCTTGAGGACGACTCAAGACCGACCCGCGCCGCGAGGAGACAGCTCGATGAGCAATCCGTCCATGCCTGTGCTGGAGTCGTTCACCCGCACCTGGCCCAATCTGGAAGCCGCGCACGAGAAGGCCATGCGCACCGCGTCCGCGCTGCTCAGCTGCCGTACGGAGCTGCTGGCCCAGCTCACCAGGATCGCCGTCTACAGCAGCGCCCGCGATGAACTCCTGCGCGCCGTCGGAGCCTTGACCGGCGCTCCTGCGGAACTCGCCCGCAATTGCCCGGCGCAGCTCTCCCGGCTTTCCGTCTTCCTGCCGCCGCATCATGTCCTCTACTCCTATGCCCTGTACGGTCTGGTCCCCGCGCTGTACTGCGACGAGGTGGTCATCAGGCCCTCCGCGCTGACCCGGGACACCGCATATGCCGTCCATAAAATGATCACCGGCCGGCTCGACCCCGACGTGGCGCGGCGGATCAGAATGATCGACATTTCCCGGCGGCAGTTCGCCCCCGTGTGCGCCGAGTCCGACGCGGTGGTTTTCACCGGACGTCCCGCCCAGGCCCGCGACCTGATGAACGCCGTCGGAGACCGCCCGCTGTTCCTCGCCGCCGGGTCCGGGCCCAACCCGGTCGTCGTGGGCCCCCGCACCGATCCGGGGGCCGCCTGCCGGGCCATCCTGCGCGCCCGGCTGCACAACTCCGGTCAGGACGGACTCTGCCCCGACGTCGTCTTCGTCCACCGGCTCCGGCTCGACGCCGTCGTGGAACAGCTGCGCGCCGAACTGTCCGTGCTCACCGTCGGGGCGCGCAGCTGGCCCGACACCGTGCTCACCCCCCTGGTCCACGAGGACGCCGTCGAAGGCGCGGCGGCGTTTCTCGCCGAGAACGCCGACCATGTCGTCAGCGGCGGCTCCGCCGACGTCGAGCGGATGCTCGTCGAGCCGTCGCTGCTCGTCTTTCCCGAGGGCGCGGACTTCCATCCGCCCGAGCTGTTCTCGCCCGTCTTCTGCCTCGTCCCCTATGAGGACCCGGAGATGCTGCGCGCCTGGGCGCGCACTCCGCAGGAGCTGGAGCGCGGGATGTACGTCTGCGCCCTGGGCGAGCCGCGGCTGACGGGCCAGACGCTGGGCACGGCCGTCCTCAGCCGCAATGCCGCCGCCCTGGACGCCAGGGACGGAAACCGGCCGTTCGGCGGCTTCGGCGTGCACGCCAGCAGCGTCCGGCGCGACGGCCGGCTCATCGGCCGGCCGCTGCTGCTGTCCGCGGAGGCCGGGCTGCGCCGTGCCGTCATCACCGGTCCGCTGCGCTGAGCGGCGTACACAGCGCGCCGCGCCGGTCCCGGGCGGCGGGGAAGAGGTGGACGGCGGATCGAGCGGCGCTCCAGCGCACCCTGTCACGGTTCAGCCAGACCCGCTCATCGCGGGGCTCTTCAGCACATTCCACGAAGGAGGCCGACGGTGGCACACCGGACGCTCATAGTGGCTCGGATGGAGCCGGGCAAGGCCGGCGACATCGCCAAGATCTTCGAGGAGTCGGACTCCAGCGAGCTGCCCCACATGATCGGTGTGACGAGGCGGACCCTGTTCACCTTCCACGATCTGTACTTCCATCTCGTGGAGGCCGACGAGGACATCAGCCCGCGGCTCTACCAGGCGCGCAGCCACCCGCTCTACGACGACATCAACACCCGGCTCGCCCAGTGCGTGTCCCCCTACGACCCCGACTGGAAAGAGCCCAAGGACGCGATGGCGCAGTCCTTCTACATCTGGACCAAAGAGGGAGGAAGGATCCAGTGAGCGAGTTCACTCTGACGGAGCTGGCCGACAAGCTCCGGGAATGCGCGGGGGAGTCCGAGGGCATCGACCTGGACAGCGACGCCGTGCTCGACGTCCCCTTCATCGACCTCGGCTATGACTCCCTGGCCCTGCTGCAGGTGACCGGGGTCATCAAGCGGGAGCGCGGCGTCGAGCTGTCCGACGACGCCGTGGTGGAGGCCGAGACACCGCGCATCCTGCTGAAGATGATCAACTCCAGCCTGCCCGAGGCGGCATGAGCGCCGAGGACGCGGTCACCCCGGGACTGGCGGGCAAGCGTGTGCTGATCACCGGAGGCACCCGCGGCATCGGGCGGGCGACGGCTCTGGCCTTCGCCCGCGCCGGCGCCCAGGTGATCGCCGGGCACAGCAGGGACGGCGAGGCGGCCGAGGCGCTCGCCGACGATCTGGGCCGGCTCGGCGTCGGCCATCTGACGGTACGGGCCGACGTCACCGCCGCCGAGGGCGCGAAGACGCTCGCCGAAGCCTGCCAGGAGCGGCTCGGCGGGCTCGATGTGCTGGTGAACAACGTCGGCGTCGACGGCCACGCCAAGTTCGGCGACCTGGACACGGCGGAATGGCAGCGGCTGTTCGACCACAATGTCACCTCCGCGTACCGGGTCACCCAGGCGGTGCTGGAACTGCTCGACGAGGGTGCGTCCATCGTCAACATCGGCGCTTCGGTGGCGCTGCGCGGCCGGCCGTTCAGCGCCCACTACTCGGCCTCCAAGGCGGCCCTGGTGGGTCTCGGCCGCGCGCTGTGCAAGGAACTCGGGCCGCGCGGCATCCGGGTCAACACCGTGGCGCCGGGCGTCACCGAGAGCGAGGCCGGCCCGGAACTGCCGC
Source organism: Streptomyces sp. PR69 (assembly GCF_026420845.1). GTDB lineage: Bacteria > Actinomycetota > Actinomycetes > Streptomycetales > Streptomycetaceae > Streptomyces. Next base: position 207,967 of record NZ_JAOWCB010000005.1, read on the forward strand.
CGCCGCTGCGGGAGCGCATCGCCTCGATGACCGCCCTGGGCCGGCTGGGCCGCCCGGAGGACGTCGCCGGAGCCGTGCTCTTCCTGGCCTCGGACGCCTCCCGCTATGTCTCCGGCGCCACGATCACCGTCGATGGAGGAATCTGATGCCGTACGCAGCGATCACCTACCGGGTCAAGCCCGGCCACGAGGAGGAGATCGCCGAGATCTTCTCCCGCTTCACCCGCGTGGACACCCCCGACCTCAAGGGCGAGGACGGCCAGGCCGCCGGACGGCTGCTGGGCACCGGGGTGTTCATCAAGGACGATGTGATGGTCCGCGTCATCCACTACGAGGGCGACTTCGCCGCGATCGGCCGCCATATGGCGACCCAGAAGGGCGTGCATGCGCTGGAGGAGAAGCTCCAGCCGTATCTGGCCGAGGAGCGCGACACCTCCAGCCCGGCCGGCTTCGCCGCGTACTTCAGGAACGCCACGATGCGGTCCATCGCCCAGCTCACCGTCGACACCCACCCGGCACAGGCCTGAGCTATGGACGCGGTGCTGGGGACGGCCGTTCTCCTCGGCAGCGGCGTCACCGCGGGGGTGCTCTTCGCCGTGGCGCTGAGCGTGCTGCCCGCCCTCTTCGCCATGGAGACCGGTACGTATGTGTACGCGCACAAGCTGCTGGGCCGCAACTGGGACCCGACCATGCCGGTCGTCGTCCTGACGTCGACCCTGCTGGCCGGGGCCCTCGCCGTCACCGCCGACGACGGGGCGGCGAGGGTGCTGTTCGGCGTCGCGGCGGTGCTGCTGCTGGGTGTCTCGGCCGTGTCGCATCTGTGCAATGTGCCGATCAACCGCCGGGTCAAGGCCGTCGAGAACCCCGAGGAACTGCCGGCGGACTGGGAGGACCCGCGCCCGCTGTGGCGTCGCTGGCATCTGCTGCGCACCCTGCTGGCGCTGCTGGCCCTGGCGGTGAACGCGGCGGCGGTCACCATGATCTGAGGGATCTGAGCACAGCCATCGCAAGCGCCGCGGCGGCCACCGACCTGACACGGTGACCGCCGCGGTTCTGCGCGTCTCACAGGCTCGCCGCCCGCGCGCACTCGCGGGCGAGGGCTCAGCGCACCATCTCCATCTGACCCATCATGCCCATCGTCAGATGCCCCATCAGATGGCAGTGGAACATGAAAAGACCCGTGTAGTCCGTGAACTGGATCTTGACCCTGGCCTCTTCCCCGGCCCGGACCGTGACCGTGTCCTTCCACCCGGCCTCGCTGGGACCCGGCGCCTGGCCATTGCGGTCCACGATCTGGAAGTGCGCCAGATGCGGGTGCAGCGAGTGCGGTATCCCGAACTCCGCGTCCTTGTTGCGGATCGTCCACAGCTCGACATCGCCCAGTCTGGACTGGAAGTCCACCCGGTTGACGTCGAACGGCTTGCCGTTGATCAGATGCTGACCGGTCTCCGGGCTGAACGACATCTCGAACATCCGCTCAACCGTCGGCGCGCCCAGGTCCTCCACGGGCCGCAGCACCTCCGGCACACTGCTCGGGTCCTCCGCCTCACGCACCACGTCAAACCGCATCACCTCCGGCGTCTCCCCCGGATACGTCACCATGGTGTGCAGCTCGATCTTCGAGCCGACCGGATACCGCGAGAAGTCGATCACGATCTCCTGCCGCTCCGCCGGCCACAGCTGAAGCACCCGGCTGGGCACCGGCGCAGGCAGCAGTCCGCCGTCCGTGGCGATATGCGTGAACTCGTCGCCCTCGCCGAGCCGCAGCACGAACGCCCGCTCGTTGGAGGTGTTCACCAGCCGCAGCCGGTACTTGCGCGCGGCGACCTCGAAGTACGGGGTGGGCACGCCGTTCACCAGAAACACCGGACGGTCGTTGAAGCCGTTCGGATCCCAGACGAACGTACCGTCGTTCTCCACCTTGGCGTCGCGCATCTGCAGCACGACGTCGTACTGCCCCTTCGGCAGCGGCAGCGCGTCCTCCTCGGGGTCGGTCAGCAGATAGGTGGCGGCCGTCCCCATATAGATGTTCTCCGCATGCGTGTCGTGCGAGTGGTCGTGCACCCACATCGTCGAGCCCGACTGCCTGTTGGGGTAGTGGAACAGCCGTCGGCCGCCGGGCTCGACCTCGTTGTCGGGATGTCCGTCGGAGTGATGCGGCACATGCCCGCCGTGCAGATGCATCGAGAACGGCTCGGGCAGCTCATTGACCTGCTCGATCAGCACCGGACGGCCGCGCTGAGCCATGATCAGCGGACTCAGCTGCCCGTTGAAGGTGCGGACCCGGGAGGTGGCGCCCGGCAGGATCGACACATCCGCCTCACGGGTGGTCAGCCGGTAGACGTCGTATCCGCCCATGCGCAGCGGGCGCTCCGGCCGGGGAATCCGCAGCGGCACGGCATAGGGACCCCTCGCCGCCGCGGCGGCCCGCCCCGGCCGTGCCCCCAGGACGAGACCGGCGGGCACGGCCGCCAGCACCCCGGCAGCCGTGCCCGCCTTGAGCAGTTTTCTGCGGTTCAGCACGTAACTTCCCCCATTGTCTTCCTCGTTTCAGCTCGTGTGCGGGGCCGGCCGCGCGGCCGGCAGATCGCGTACGGACATCTGCGCCATACACGTGAGCAGGGATCGCTTGAAGGTGGCCACGAACCCCTCCACGGTGTCCGTGGCACGGGGCCGGGACAGATAGGGCGCGAGTTTCTCCTCCACCTCGCGCACCCCCGGCTGGGTGGCCATATGCCGGGCGATGGCGTCCAGATCGCCCTCGTACTCGATGACGCGCACCATCGTGTCGTCCCGGATGAAGACGGCCGTGGCCAGAATGCGCGCGGTCTCCTCGCCGTTCTCACCCTGCACCACGGGGGAGCCCACCCGGCGGAAGCCGGTGAAGATCTCGGTGATCTCCTTCTCGTAGCCGGCCTTGATGTCATACGTGATGGCGGCGAACGGCATGGCTGCTCCCTCGCTGGCGCGCGTGGACGCGTGAGACGGCTGATTCCTGCCGTGCCATGGCAGAACACGGCCCTCGCGCCGACCTTGAGCACGGGTACATCCACCACCGGGGACTCGCCCCCAGCCCCCCCTTCGGGGGGAGGAGGAACTGCGAGGCTTCCGCCCCGCGCCCCTGCGGCCGGCGGCTTCGCGCCGCCGGTTCCCGGCCGGGGCTGTCGGCGGGGCTGCCGTTCCCGGGGGATCGGGACCGCCGCCCCGCCGTCCATGTTTCTTCAAGCGGCCCTGTAGGGGCGACTGCGACGGTTCAGGCCATTGGACATAAAGGGCCGTCAAGGAGGCGGGCAGTGACCACCGAGATCACGCGCACCGTCCGGGTGCACGCGGACGACGTCGAGGCCAACACCCGGCGCGGCGGCGACATCCGGACCACGCTCAGCCCGAAGACCGTGGGGTGTACCTCCGGTTTCGGCGGAGTGCTCACGCTCGAGCCGGGCGACTTCGTCACCGAGCACTACCACCCGTACTCGGAGGAGTTCCTCCATGTCGTCGCCGGAGAGCTGGAGATGACCATGGACGGACAGCCCGTGGCGCTCGGCCCCGGCGACTCGCTGCTGGTGCCCATCGGGGTGCGCCACCGGCTCGTCAACACCGGCACGGAGACGGCCAGCGCGGCCTTCCATCTCTCCCCGCTCGCGCCGCGCCCGGACCTCGGGCATGTCGACACCGAGAAGGTGCAGCGCCCGGATCAGGCCAACCCCCAGGTGGGCGGTGCCCAGTGAGCCGCAGGGCCGTCATCACCGGCATAGGCGTGGTGGCGCCGGGCGGGATCGGCAGGGAGCCGTTCTGGGAGATGCTCACGGCGGGCCGCACCGCGACCCGCCGGATCACGCTGTTCGACCCCACGGCCTTCCGCTCCCAGGTCGCCGCCGAGGCCGACTTCGACCCGGCGGACGCCGGACTCAGCCCGCGCCAGATCCGCCGTATGGACCGTGCGGCGCAGTTCGCCGTGGTCAGCGCGCGTGAGGCGGTCGCCGACAGCGGCCTCGACCTGGCGAACACCCCGCCCGAGCGGATCGGCGTCAGCATCGGCAGCGCGGTGGGCTGCACCATGGGCCTGGAGGAGGAGTACGTCCTCCTCAGCGACGCCGGCAAGCACTGGCTGGTCGACCACTCCTACGGAGTGCCGCATCTGTACGGCTATATGGTGCCCAGCACCCTCGCCGTCGAGGTGGCCTGGGAGGTCGGCGCGGAGGGCCCCACCGCCCTGATCTCCACCGGCTGCACCTCCGGGCTCGACTCCATCGGACACGGCGCCCAGCTCATCGAGGAGGGCGCGGCGGACGTGGTGGTCACGGGGGCCACCGACGCACCGCTGTCGCCGATCACCTCGGCCTGCTTCGACGCCATCAAGGCCACCTCGCCCAACAACGGCGACCCCGAGCACGCCTCGCGCCCCTTCGACCAGGACCGCGACGGCTTCGTCCTCGCCGAGGGCGCCGCCGTCCTCATCATGGAGGAGAAGACGGCCGCCGAGGCGCGCGGGGCGCATATCTACGGGGAGCTGGTCGGCTTCGCCGGGCGCAGCAACGCCTTCCATATGACCGGGCTGAAGGCCAACGGCCGGGAGATGGCCGAGGCGATCAAGGTGGCCCTGGACCGGGCCCGTCTCGCCCCGGCGTCCGTCGACTACATCAACGCCCATGGCTCCGGCACCAAGCAGAACGACCGCCATGAGACGGCCGCCTTCAAACGCTCCCTCGGCAGCCACGCCTACAAGGTGCCGGTCAGCTCCATCAAGTCCATGGTGGGCCACTCGCTCGGCGCGATCGGCTCCATCGAGGTCGCCGCCTGCGCCCTGGCGCTGGACCGCCAGGTGGTGCCGCCCACCGCCAATCTGCGCACCTCCGACCCGGAGTGCGATCTGGACTATGTGCCGCTGACCGCCCGCGAGCACCGCATGGACGTCGTCCTCAGCGTCGGCAGCGGCTTCGGCGGCTTCCAGAGCGCCATGCTGCTGGCCCGCTCGGGCGCGGTCGAGTACGGAGGGGACCGAAGGTGACCACAGCAGACCTCCAGACGACGTCCGTCGCCACGGGGCCCGTCACCACGGCGACCGGGCTGCCGGCCCCCGGCCAGCCGGGCGCATCCACCGCCGCGCCCGTCATCACCGGCATCGGAGTGATCGCCCCCACCGGGCTGAGCACCGAGGCGCACTGGTCCGCCGTGCTCGCCGGACGGCCGGCCATCGGGCGGATCAGCCGCTTCGACCCGACGCCCTATCCGGTGCGGCTGGCCGGCCAGGTGCCCGGGTTCACCGCCAAAGAGCAGGTGCCCAGCAGGCTCATCCAGCAGACCGACCACTGGACCCATATGGGACTGGCCGCCGCCGAGGCGGCCATCCAGGACGCGGAGGTCAACCCGGCCGAGCTGCCCGAGTACGAGCTCGCCGTGGTCACCTCCAGCTCCTCCGGCGGCACGGAATTCGGACAGCACGAGATGGAGAACCTCTACCAGCACAACCCCGAGTGGGTCGGGGCCTACCAGTCCATCGCCTGGTTCTACGCCGCCACCACCGGACAGGTCTCCATCCGGCACGGGCTGCGCGGCCCCTGCGGCGTCATCTGCTGCGAGCAGGCCGGCGGGCTGGACGCCGTCGGCCAGGCCCGGCGGCTGATCCGCACCGGCTCCCGGCTTGTCGTCACCGGCGGCACCGACGCCTCCCTGTGCCCGTACGGGCTGACCGCACAGCTCTCCACCGGCAGGCTGTCCACCGTCCAGGACCCCGCCCGCGCCTATGTGCCCTTCGACGAGCACGCCGCCGGCTATCTGCCGGGCGAGGGCGGCGCGATGCTGATCGTCGAGAGCGCCGAGTCCGCCGCCGCGCGGGGCGCGGGACAGATCTACGGACGGGTCCTCGGCTATGCCGCGGGATTCGACCCCGCCCCCGGCTCCGGGCGTCCGCCCGCGCTGCGCCGCACCATCGCCGAGGCACTCGCCGACGCGGGCGTCGAACCGTCCGCCGTCGACGTGGTGTTCGCCGACGCGCTCGGCGTGCCGGCCGCCGATCTGGCCGAGGCCGAGGCGCTCACCGAGGTCTTCGGGCCGCGCGGCGTGCCCGTCACCGCGCCCAAGACGCTCACCGGACGGCTCTACGGCGGCGGGGCCCCGCTCGACGTCGCCACCGCGCTGCTCGCCCTGCGCGACCAGGTGATCCCGCACACCGTGGGCCCGGCCGCGCCCGCCCCCGGCGCCGAGATCGATCTGGTCCTGGGCGAGCCGCGCCACCAGGAGCTCTCCACCGCCCTGGTCCTGGCCCGCGGGCACGGCGGCTTCACCGCCGCCCTCGTCCTCGGCCGGGCAGCCGACTGACCACCGCACGCACCGCACCGCACCGCATCGCATCGACCGCACGCACCACCTGTACGACGGCACACCGACCGACGGCAGACCAATGGCAGGAGGGGCCGCCATGGCGGGCCACACCGACAACAGCATCCTCATCGACGCGCCGATGGACCTGGTCTGGGATATGACGAACGATCTGAGGTCCTGGCCGCAGCTGTTCAGCGAGTACGCCTCCGTGGAGGTGCTTGAGGAGGACGGCAAGGAGATCACCTTCCGGCTGACCATGCACCCGGACGAGGACGGCAACGTCTGGAGCTGGGTCTCCCGGCGCATCCCCGACCCCGCGGCCCGCACCGTCCACGCCTACCGGGTGGAGACCGGGCCGTTTGAATTCATGCGCCTGTACTGGGAGTACACCCAGGAGGACGGCGGAGTGCGGATGCGCTGGGTGCAGGACTTCCATATGAAGCCCCAGGCCCCGGTGAGCGACGCCGGCATGACCGAGCACCTCAACCGCAACACCGGCATCCAGATGAACCTCATCAAGCAGAAGGTCGAAGCCGAAGCCGCCCGCCGGGCCACGGCCGGCCAGGGGTAGCGGAGGAGAACACCGGTGATCGCCTATCTGGTCCCCGCGGTCGTCCTGCTCAACGGACTGGCCGCCGGAGTGCTCTTCGGCACCCAGCTCGGCGGCTGGCCGCTGCTCGCGGCGCTGCCCGCCGACCGCTATGTGCACGCACACGCCTTCTTCGCCACGCGCTACGACCCGGCGATGCCGCTGTGCCTGCTCGGGACCCTGGTCGGCGATGTCGTCCTGGCCGTGATCGCCCCGGACAACGCGGTCCGCACCCTGTTCATCGTCGGCGCCGTGCTCGCCGCGGTCACCGTCACCATCTCACTGACCAAGAACGTCCCGGTCAACAAATGGGTGCAGACCCTCGACCCGGACAATCTGCCGGACGACTTCGAAGCCAACGACCCGCGCTGGAACTGGGGCGCCTGGAACGCCCGGCGCAGCTGGCTCACCGTCCTCGCGCTCCTGGTCAACTGCACCGCCCTCGCCCTGCTGCTCTGACAAGACCACTGTGATGGAGGACAATCCATGGATCTCGGCCTCACGGGCAAGAAAGCCCTGGTCACCGGCGGTACCCGGGGAGTCGGCCGGGGCATCGTCCGGGCGCTGGCCCAGGCCGGCGCCGATGTCCTGACCTGCTACCGCACCGAGAGCGACGCCGTCGCCTCACTGCAGAAGGAACTCGGCGAGACCGCCGGCGACCACCATGTCGTCAAGGCGGACGTCGCCGACCCGGCCGATGTGACCGCCCTGATCGACGTCGCCAGGGAGCACTACGGCCGCCTTGACCTGATCGTGAACAACGCGGGCGCCATCAGCCATATCCCGTACGCGGAGCTGCCGTTCGAGGAGTGGCGGCGGATCATCGACACCAATGTCACGGGAACCCATCTGGTGATCCAGAAGGCGCTGCCGCTGCTCGGCGCGGGAGCGTCCGTCGTCAGCATCGGCTCCAAGGCCGTCGAGGCCGGCATCCCGCTGCGCTCCCACTACACCGCTGCCAAGGCCGCGCTCGTCGGCCTGAACCGCTCCCTGGCCAAGGAGTTCGGCGGCCAGGGCATCCGGTTCAACGTCGTCGCGCTCGGCGTCATCGAGACCGAGAACCTGCACAAGATGCCCGAGGAACAGCAGAAGCTGATGGTCGAGCGGTACAGCGCCAAGACCGCGCTCGGCCGGCTCGGCACGCCCGACGAGGTCGCGGGCGCCATCCTCTGGCTCGCCAGCGACCTCTCCCGGTATGTCACCGGGGCCACCATCGGCGTCGACGGAGGGATCTCCTGATGACCGCACAGACGAACGGCGAGGGCGCCTTCCGGGTCCTGCTCCGCATGGAGATCAACCCCGGTATGGAGGCCGGCTTCGAAAAGGCCTGGCGCGGCTCCACCGAGGCCGTCACCGGCCACCCCGCCTGTCTCGGCCAGTGGCTGTCCAAGGACAACGACGAGGAGAGCGTCTACTTCATCGTCAGCGACTGGACCGACGAAGCCGGCTTCCGCGCCTTCGAGTCCAGCGACGCCCACCTCGCGCACCGCGAACGTCTCCAGGCCTACCGCGGCAAGGGCTCGTTCAACACCATGCGGGTGGTGGCGCACATCGAGGGCAAGGCCGCCTCGCATGGCGCGTGAAGTACGCGTCCTGGTCTACCAGGCGGCCTGCGACGACGAGCAGCTCCAGGCGGTCCGCGAGGCATACCACCTGGTCAGCAAGCGGCTCGCGGGAGTGCCCGGCATGCTCGGCAACGAACTGCTGCGCTCCCCGCTGGACCCCACCGCGCTCGTCGTCGTGAGCCGCTGGACCGACCTCGCCGCCTTCCGCCGCTGGGAGGAGGGCGCGGCACACCGCGAGGACACCGCGCCCCTGCGCCCGTACCGCGACACCCGGCTCGCCACGCCGTTCGGCGTCTACGAAGTGGAGGCGGCCTACTGACGGCCGGCCTACTGAAGGGCAAGCACAGATGACCACCACGCTTCCATCCGCAGGCAAGGCACAGAAGGCGGCAGCCGAGCAGGCGGCCTGGGTCTCCTGCTCCGGCTGCCGCTCCCTGGTCTACGGCAAACGCTATACGCGTCTGCTGCGCGTCTGCCCGGAGTGCGGGGCACACGCCCGGCTGGACGCGCCCACCCGTATCGCACAGCTCTTCGACGAAGGCAGCGCCCGGCCGGTGCCGGTGCCCGCCACTCAGCACAACCCGCTGGACTTCGTGGACCAGCGGCCGTACGCCGAGCGGCTGGGGCAGGCCAGGGCGCGCACCGGACAGCAGGACGCCGTGCTGGTGGTCCGCGGCCATATCGAAGGACGCCCCCTGGTCGCCGCCGTCATGGACTTCCGCTTCTTCGGCGGCAGCCTCGGCGTCGCCGCGGGTGAGGCGATCACCACCGCGGCGGAGACGGCGCTGGCCGACCGCACCCCGCTGCTGATCGTCACCGCCTCCGGCGGCGCCCGGATGCAGGAGGGCGCGCTCTCCCTGATGCAGATGGCCAAGACGTCCAACGCGCTCGCCGAGCTGGACGAGGCCGGGCTGCTCACCGTCACCCTTGTCACCGACCCGACGTACGGCGGCGTCGCCGCGTCCTTCGCCACCCTGTCGGACGTGGTGGTCGCCGAGCCCGGCGCCCGGATGGGCTTCGCCGGACCCCGCGTCATCGAACAGACCATCGGCCAGCAGCTGCCCGAAGGCTTCCAGACCGCCGAATTCCTGCTGGAACACGGTCTCGTCGACGACGTCTGGCCGCGCGCCGAACTGCGCGCCCGGCTCAGCAGACTGCTCGCCGTCGCCGACGACCCCGGCCCCGACTGGGGCGCGGGCGAGGACGACCCGGCCGTCCGCGACAGCCAGCTCCTCGACCAGCTCCCCGCCTGGGACTGCGTCCAGCTGGCCCGCGAGTCGGGCCGGCCCACCGCCCTGGAGCACATCGGCTTCTGGCTCGACGGCTTCGTCGAACTCCACGGCGACCGGGCGGGCGAGGAGTGCCCGGCCGTCGTCGGCGGCCTCGGCCGGCTCGACGGACTGCCCGTGATGGTCATCGGCCACCAGAAGGGCCACACCACCGCCGAACTCGTCGGCCGCAACTTCGGCATGCCCTCGCCGGCCGGCTACCGAAAGGCCGCCCGGCTGATGCGGCTCGCCGCCAAACTCGGCGTCCCCGTCGTCACCCTCATCGACACCCCCGGCGCGTACCCCGGACTCACCGCCGAGGAGAAAGGCCAGTCCGTCGCCATCGCCGAGAGTCTGCGGCTGATGGGCTCGCTGCCCGTCCCGGTGGTCGCCGTGGTGACCGGCGAGGGCGGCAGCGGCGGGGCGCTCGCGCTCGGCGTCGCCGACCGGGTGCTGATGTGCGCCAACGCCACCTACTCGGTGATCAGCCCCGAGGGCTGCGCCGCGATCCTGTGGAAGAACGCGGCCGAGGCCGCCGTCGCCGCCGACGAACTCGCCCTGGACGCCGCCTCCCTGCTGCGCCTCGGCGTCGTCGACGCGGTGATACCGGAGCCCGAGGGCGGCGGGCACACGGACACCTCCGCCATGAGCGACTCCATCCGCCGGGCCGCCGTGGCCGCGCTGCGCGAGCTGCGCTCCGTCACCGTCTCGCCCGCGGCCCGCCGCCGGCGCTTCCGCGCCTTCGGTCTGGCCCAGGACGTGCCGGCCGCCTCAGGAACGCGGTCATGATCCGCCAGAACGGCCACAACGGCCATCACGCGCACCGCGGCCACAACGGCAACGGCAGCAGGTACTACGGAGAGAGACCGATGAGCGAAGTCACCAAGGAGAGTCTCCGCACCGCCCCCACCGACGACCCACTGGCCGGTCTGGACTACGACACCAGCGCCCTGGCTCTCACCGACATCTGCCGCAGCATCGCGGACGTGGTCCGGGTGGGAGCGGGCCACCCCCGCCGGGTGCGCGTCACCCTCGGCGCGGCCAGCATCGAGGTGGAATGGGACGAGCGCGAGCAGCAGACCGCGGCCGCCGCACGCGAGCCCGCCGCGCTGGACCGCATCGAGGACACCGTCGAGGGCCACCACGAATGCGCGCCGCTGGTCGGCACCTTCTATACGGCGCCCTCGCCCGGGGCCCCGCCCTTCGTACGGCCCGGCGACCGCGTCGAGGTCGGCCAGCAGCTCGGCATCATCGAGGCCATGAAGCTGATGAACCCCCTGGAGGCGACCCGCGCAGGCCGCGTCGTCGAGGTGCTGATCGCCGACGGCTCCCCGGTCGAGTACGGGCAGCCCCTGGTGCTTCTCGACCCGGAGGAGCCCGCGGGCGGGGCCGGGGAGGACTGACCGTGGCCTTTGACACCATCCTGGTCGCCAACCGCGGCGAGATCGCGCTCCGAGTGATCAGGACCTGCAAGGAGATGGGCATCCGCACCGTCGCCGTGCACTCCACCGCGGACAAGGACAGCGCCCATGTGCGGGCAGCCGACGCCGCCGTGCAGATCGGCCCCGGCGCGCCCCGCAAGAGCTATCTCTCCGCCCCCGCCGTGATCGAGGCCGCCCTGAGCACCGGCGCCCAGGCCGTCCACCCCGGCTATGGCTTCCTCTCCGAAGACCCCGACTTCGCCGAGATCTGCGCCGACAGCGGCCTCGTCTTCATCGGCCCCAGACCCGAGGTGCTCTCCCGCCTCGGCGACAAGGCCGTGGCCCGCGAGCTGATGACGGACGCCGGGCTGCCCGTCCTGCCCGGCAGCCCCGGCACCGTCGACAGCGCCGCGGAGGCCGCCGACCTCGCCGCCCGCATCGGCTTTCCGCTGATCATCAAGGCGGCGGCGGGCGGCGGCGGCCGCGGCATGACCGTCGTACGGCAGCCGAGCGAGCTGCTGCCCGCCTACCGGCAGACCCGCGCCACCGCGCAGGCCGTCTTCGGCGACAACCGCGTCTATCTGGAACGGTTCTGCGACAGCGCCCGCCATATCGAGGTGCAGGTCCTCGCCGACGGCCATGGCACGGTGCTGCACCTCGGCGAACGCGACTGCTCCGTGCAGCGCCGCCACCAGAAGCTGATCGAGGAGAGCCCGGGGCCCGGCCTGCACAAGGAACTGACCGCCGCCATGGCCCGCGCCGCCGTGCGCGGCGCCCGCGCCGTCGGCTACACCGGCGCCGGCACCTTCGAATTCCTCGTCCACGACGAGGGGTTCTCCTTCATGGAGATGAACTGCCGCATCCAGGTCGAGCATCCGGTCACCGAGGCGGTGTTCGGCGTCGACCTGGTCCGCGAACAGATCCAGGTCGCCGCGGGGGAGAAGCTGGGCTTCGCCCAGGAGGACCTGACGCCGCGCGGCGCGGCCGTCGAATGCCGGGTCAACGCTGAGGACCCGGCGCGCGGCTTCGCCCCCTGCCCCGGTCTGCTGGAGCAGTTCACCCCGCCCGGCGGCCCCTTCGTCCGGGTCGACACCCACGGCTATGCCGGGTGGCGTGTGCCGTCCCACTACGACTCCTTGCTCGCCAAGGTCATCACCTGGGCGCCCGACCGCGACCGGGCCCTGGACCGGATGGACCGGGCGCTCGCCGAGTTCCGCATCTCGGGGCCCGGGGTGCACACCACGATCCCGCTGCTGCGGGATGTGCTGGCCGATCCCGCCTTCCGCGACGGCAAGCACGACACATCCTTCCTGGACGCGCGCCGCTGAGCCGCGTTCCGCACGCCGCGTACGGGTGAGGCCCGGCTCCCTTCGCCAGGGAACCGGGCCTCACCCGCGTGTCTCCGCGACGCCCCTTTCACCAGTCCATGACGGCGTCCCGGCGGAAGAACACCCCCGACGGCCCGTCGTCCGGCAGCGTCGCCGCCCGCACGATGTGCTCCGCCGCGGCCTCAGGGGTCTGCTCGGCGTCCGGCCGCATCCGGGTGCGCACCAGACCGGGGTTGATCGCGTTCACCAGCACGCCCGTGCCGGCGGTCTCCTTGGCCAGCATCACGGTGAGCGCGTTCAGCGACACCTTGGAGACCGAGTACGCCGGACACATCTCGGCGATGCCGAAGGCGAACGAGCCCGTGCCGCTGGACACATTGACCACCCGGCCCCAGCCCCGGCGCACCATCTGCGGCACGGCCGACTGCGCCATCCGCCACGACCCGTACAGATTGACCTCCAGCGTACGGCGCACCAGCTCCAGGTCGACATCGCTGGGGCGCTCGCCCCAGTCCAGCTGAATCCCCGCGTTGTTGACGAGGATGTCCACCTCCCCGGCCTGCTGCACGGCCCGCTGTGCCGCCCCGGGATCCGTCACATCCAGCGCGACGCCCCGCGCCCCCTCCCCGATGCCCGCCGCGGCCTTCTCCGCCGTCTCCCGATCGCGCGCCGCGACCACGACCCGGCACCCGGCGGCGTGCAGCTGCGCGGCGACGGCGAGACCGATGCCGCGGTTGGCGCCGGTGATGAGGGCGGTGGGGGTGGACGGTTTCATGGTTTCCTCCGGTGAGGTTGGTTGGTGGCGCGGGCGGTTCTTTCCCCTCCCCCTACGCCCTGGGGGCGTGGGGGGACCCCCGCTTCCCGTAACTGGGGGCTTAAGCCCCCAGACCCCCCTTCGGGGGGGGAGGGGGCTGCGGGGCTGGCGCCCCGCGCCCCCCAGGGGCGGCAGCTTCGCGCCGCCTGCCCCGGTACGGCCTTCGGCCGTGTCCTCAACCTCCCCCAGACTCGGTCCGAGAGGTGCCCCTGGGGGTACCTCCGCGGGGGTCCCGCCCGTACGGAGACTGGGGGAGGTGGCTGGGGGAGGCGGCTGGGCAGGTTGAGGCGGGGGGCCAGCACAATCAGCCCGGTCGGCAGTTCAGGCGCGGGGGCCCGAACATCCGGCCCCGTGGGGCCACTTCCGTGGGGAGTACCCCCGGACGGAGTCTGGGGGAGGTAGCTGTGGGAGATTGAGGCGCAAGAGGCTGCACAATCAAGCCCCGCCGGCGTTTGAGGCGCGGGGGTCCGGGGGCGGAGCCCCCGGGAGACGGGGTCTGGGGCGGAGCCCCAGTCACTCGTGCCGCGCGTACGCGATGATCTGCCGTGGCGCATCGCCCTCGGCCCCCGGCTCCACCACCGTGAACTGCCCCATCATCCCCTGATCCTCATGCCGCAGCTGATGGCAGTGAAACATGAAGGGCTTCTTCTCGTCCGTGTACTCCGGCAGCGCGACAGCCAGCCGCACCATGTCCCCCGGCGGCACATACACGGTGTCCTTCGCCCCGACGAGATGCGCCGCCGGCTTCCCGCCCGCGTACTCAAGGACGTTGAAGCTCAGACCGTGGATATGGAAGCTGTGCACGCCGTCCGCGTTGCCTTCGACCTCCCACACCTCCACCTGGCCCGCCGGGCACACCTCGTCGATGCGCTCCATGTCCATCTTCTTGCCGTTGATGTTGGTGCCGCTGAGGCGGAAGCGGCGTACGCGGGGTGAGTCGGGCAGTTCGATCGGGGCGGGCGCGCCCCGCAGCCGGTCCGGCACGGGGGGCGAGGGGGCCAGGCGCTTGTCGGCGCGGAGTTCGATCATGTCGAAGGTGTCCTCGCCGCCGTCGAGCCGCTTGGTCGGGAAGCCGACGCCGATGTCCGGCGGGAAGCTGCGCAGCAGGGTGCGCTCGCCGGGCTCGACCGCCACCACGACCTCCGCGCGCTCGGCGGGCGCGAGCTGGATGCGGCGCAGCGGCACGGGCTTGGCCACCAGCCCGTTCTCCAGTGCGACGAGGGTGAACTCCCGGTTGTCGGTGAAGCCGAGGTTGAAGACGCGGGCGTTGGAGGCGTTCATCAGCCGCAGCCGCACCAGCGTGGTGGTGACCCTCAGATGGGGGTCGTAGGTGCCGTTGACCAGGATGGTGTCGCCGAGCACCCCGATGTTGCCGACGCCGGCGAAGCTCTCCAGGGTGGAGACGTTGCGCAGTTCGATGGAGCCGTCGTCGTTGAACTGGCGGTCCTGGAGGATCAGCGGGATGTCGTCAACGCCGTAACGGCTGGGCAGTCCCGCTCCGTCGGAGGCGTCGTCGTCCAGGATGAACAGGCCCGCGAGGCCCCGTGAGACATGGTCGGCGGTCTGGCCGTGCGGATGCGGGTGGTACCAGAGCGTGGACGCGGGCTGGACGATCTCCCACTCCGGCCGCCACACCGCCCCCGGCACCACGGACTGGTGCGGACCGCCGTCGTTGACGGCGGGCAGATGCATGCCGTGCCAGTGCATCGTCGTCGTCTCCGGCAGTTTGTTGGTGAAGCGGACGGAGACCCTGTCGCCGCGCCGGGCGCGCAGGGTGGGGCCCAGGAACGCGCCGTTCACACCCCAGGTCGGCGTCTGCTTCCCCGGGAGGAGCTTGCTGACGCCTTCCTGCGCTGTGAGGGTGAAGCGCTTTCCTCCCGAGCCGTCGGATGTGCCTTCCAGGAGCGGGGGAATTCGGACTTTGTTGGCGAAGGTCAGGGTGCCGAGGTTGGTCATCTTCCGGTCGCCGTACACGGAGGCGAAGTTGACCGCGTAGGCGCCGCCGAGCAGCACTCCGCCGCCTAACACGCCCGATGCGGTGAGAAACAGCCGTCGTCGCAGCGTGCGAGGCCGTTTTCCCTCGCGGGCCTGCTTTCCGCCGCGTCCGGCGGAGCCGGCTCCCTGTCCGTTGCCCTGTGCATGATGGGTCATGGCGCCATGATTGACCGTCACCGGTCCAGATTGGTACGGAGATCTCAAGTCCCGCTCGAATGCCGTGGGAATCACCCTGGAGAGAGCGCTTTCAGACGCACGGCTGATTCTCGCTCGTGTTCAAGTTTCGTTCGAGCCATGACAGCGAGCGTCGAGGTGACCTTGCTCGCGGACAGCGGATAACCGGAGGCAGACACTGTGATCGCACAGTCCCCGGCACCACCGAAGCCCGCCATGGACGACGGCGGAAGAAAGCTTTTTGCATGGCTGAAGACCATGAGAGATGAGCATCCCGTCTGGCAGGATCAGCACGGGGTCTGGCATGTGTTCCGCCACAAGGACGTCCAGCGTGTCATCACCGAGTACGAGGAGTTCTCCGCCGATCAGACGCGGGTCGTTCCCGACCAGCAGCGCATCTCCCGCGGAGACCTCACCCTGATGGACCCGCCGCTGCACCGGACGATGCGCGCGCTGGTGTCGTCGGTCTTCACCCGCAGGGCCATCGACGCACTCGCCCCGCGTATCACCGAGATCAGCGAGACCCTGCTGGACGAGGCTGCCGGCAAGGCGGAGTTCGACCTCGTCCGCGACTTCGCCTATCCGCTGCCGGTGACGGTCATCGCCGAACTGCTCGGCGTGCCCGCCTCCGACCAGCCGCTGTTCCGCAAGTGGGCGGAGACCATCCGGTTCGCCGACGGTGCGGACCCCAACAACCCCGAGCTGATCGCGGCCGTCGAGGGCGCGGTGAAGGCGACCACCGAGTACCTCGGCGAACACTGCCGCAGCCGCCGCACCCGCCCGCAGGACGACCTCATCAGCCGGCTCGTCGCCGCGGAGGTCGACGGCGAACGCATGGACGACGAGGAAGTCTCCACCTTCGCCGGGCTGCTGCTGATGACGGGGCATGTCACCACCGTCGTGCTCCTCGCCAACGCGCTGCTCTGCTTCGACGAGACGCCCGGCGCATACGCCGACGTCCGCGACGACCGCTCACTGGTGACCGGAGCGGTGGAGGAGGTGCTGCGGCTGCGCACCCCCTTTATGCACACCAAGCGCGTCGCCGTGAAGGAGACCGAGGTCGCGGGGGTGCTCATACCGCCGGACCAGATGATCGAGGCCTGGCTGCTGTCCGCCAACCACGACGAGCGGCAGTTCCCGGACGCCGAACACTTCGACCACCGGCGGGAGCACAATGCGCACCTGGGTCTCGGCCACGGTGTGCACTTCTGCCTCGGCGCTCCGCTGGCCCGGCTGGAGGGCGCCATCGCGCTCAATGCGCTGATGGACCGCTATCTGCACATCGAGGTTCTCCAGAAGGAGTTCGAGCCGTACGGATGGGGCCTGTCCGGCGCGCAGCAGCTGATGGTCCGCCCCCAGCGGGCCTGATGCCGCTCCGGCCGGCCCGCCGTCGACGGCCGGATCAGCGATAGGGCTTGGCGTCACGGGGGAGGGCCTGGGCGATCAGCGCCACCAGCACCAGGCCCCCCACTGTGTACGGATGAAACGCATCGAAGGCGTCCGCTAACGCTCCGGCGGCAGCGGACGCCTCTTCGCCTCCCGCGGGCGGAGGTGTCCCCGCGGACGCGGACACGGGCAGCCCGCCCAGCAGCAGCACCCCCAGCAGCGCGGTGCCCACCGCGCCGCCCAGCTGGACGGACGCGCCGCACGCGCCGGACGCCGCCCCCGCGTCGCCCGGCTCCACCCCCGTACCCGCGTACATAAAGGCGGGGCCGATGACCGCCACCGTCCCCACCCCGCCCAGAAACGTCCCCGGCGCCAGCTGCCACCACGCGGCGTCGGCGTCCAGCGCCAGCGCGAACCACAGCAGCCCCGCCGCGGCCAGCAGCGCGCCCAGACTCACCGCGTTCCGGCCCAGCCTGGGGACGGCCCAGCGCAGCAGCTGGGAGGCGATCCCGCCGCCGACGGCCCACGGCAGAAACGTCAGTCCGGTGCGCAGCGCGGTGTATCCCAGGCCGTTCTGCAGAGTCAGCGAGACCGCGATAAAGAAGGCGATCATCACGATATGCACGGTGAACAGCACCGCCACGGCCGGGCTGAACCCCGGCAGCGCGAACAGCCGCAGCGGCACCAGCGCCGAGCGGTCCCGGCGGTCCTTCACCCGTGCGTGCGCCGCGTACAGCGCCAGCACCAGCGGCGCGCACGCCAGCGAGATCCGCAGCCAGACCGGCCACCCGGCGTCCTCGCCCTGCACCAGCGGATACAGCGCACACAGCAGACCCGCCGTCACCAGCGCCACGCCCAGCGGATCCATCCGCAGCGGACGCTCGGCGCGGGTGTCGGGAATGAGCGCCCAGGAGGCCGCCAGCGTGACCAGACCCACCGGCACATTGATCAGAAACAGTCCGCGCCAGCCGAGGCCGGCGATGTCGTAGGTGACGAACACCCCGCCCAGCAGCGGCCCGATCACCGAGGCGACCCCCGTCACGGCCCCGAACGCGGCGCTGGCTCCGGGCCGTTCCCGTAGCGGGAAGACCGCGTACACCGTGGCCATCACCTGCGGCACCATCAGCGCGGCGGACAGCCCCTGGAGCGTCCGCGCCACGATCATGAATCCGGCGTCCGGGGCGAGCCCGCAGGCCGCGGAGGTGACGGTGAAGCAGCCCACGCCCAGCAGGAACAGCGTCCGGCGTCCATACCGGTCGCCCAGCCGCCCGCCGGTGATCACCCCCGCGCCGAACGCCAGGGTGTACGCGGCCATCAGCCACTGCGAGGCCGCATAGCCCGCGCCCAGCCCCTCCCGCATGGCGGGCAGCGCCACCGTGACCACGGTGACGTCCAGCAGGTTCATAAACATCGCCACGAGCATCAGGGAGAGCATCAGCCGGCGGCGGGGATGCGGCTCTGGCTCCGTCCCCGTCGTACGGGTCGTCTCCGGCACGGTCATCCGGCCCTCCGTCAGTCCGGCTCACGCTGTGCGGTGCGCGCCCCTCGCGGACCTGCTGTGTCCGCACGGGCGCGGCCACCCTGCCAGCGGCTTCTACAGCCTCGCTCAAGCCGGGCGTTGAGCGGGTCTGTAGTCACCGGCGAGCCGGGCTTGGGTTGATGGACTCCCGAAGTGTGAGGAGGGCTCCGTGACCGTCACGCCTGACGAGAAGACACCGACACAGAATGCCGAGCCTCCCGAGCGGGCCGGCGTCTTCGCACGGATGGCCCGGCTCGCCGGCCGGCGCAAGTGGTCCGCACTGGCCCTGTGGGTGGTCGTGCTGGTCGGCGTGTGGGCGGCCGCGTCCGCGCTGGGGGAGAAGTACCGCGATGACTACACCCTCCCCGACACCGAGTCCCAGCGTGCCGTGGAGCTGCTGAAGGAGCACTCGCCCGCCAGCGCCGGCGGCTCCGTCGAGATCGTGCTGCACAGCGAGGCCGGACTGCGCGACCCGGGCACGGTCACCGCGGTCGAGGCGATGCTCGACAAGGTGTCCGGGCTGCCGCATGTGAGCCAGGTGCGCAGTCTGTACGACGACGGGGCGGCCATCTCCCGGGACGGCACGATCGGCTTCGCCACCGTCTCCCTCGATGTGCCCGACGAGGAGATGGAGATCGCCGACACCCAGCGGATCCTGGACACCGCGCGCACGGCGCAGACCGACGGGCTCGCGGTCGAGCTGGGCGGCGAGCCCGCCCGTGAGCTGGACGTTCCGGCGGGCGGCGCGGCCGAGGGCGCGGGCATCATCGCCGCGCTCGTCATCCTGGTGTTCATGTTCGGCACGGTCATCGCCGCCGGACTGCCCGTGATCACCGCCGTGTTCGCGGTGGGCTCCACCATGGGCGTGATCGTGCTGGCCTCGCATCTGTTCACCATCGCCAGCTTCACCCCGTATGTGATGATGCTCGTCGGCCTCGGCGTCGGCATCGACTACGCCCTGCTGATCTTCGCCAGATATCGTGCGGAGCTGGTCCGGGGAGTCGCCCCCGACAGGGCCGCGGAGCGGGCCCTGGACGTCGCGGGGCGCACCGTCTTCTTCGCGGGCTGCACCGTGATCATCGCGCTGCTGGGACTGGTCGCGCTGGGGCTCGGCATGCTGCGCGGCACGGCGATCGCGGTGAGCCTCACCGTGCTGATCACCATGCTGGCCTCGCTGACGCTGCTGCCCGCGCTGCTGGGGATCTTCGGCAAGCGGTTCGCCCGGCAGTTCGCCGCACGGGCGGAGAAGAAGGCCGCGCGGGGCAAGAGCGCGGACGGCGCGGGCTGGCGGCGCTGGGGCGCGCTTGTGCAGCGGCGTCCCATCGCCGCCCTGACCGTGGCGGTGCTGGCGCTCGGTGCGCTGTCCGCCCCGGTCCTGGGGATGCGCCTGGGCCTTGCCGACGCGGGCAACGAGCCGACGACGGCCACCAGCCGTACGGCGTACGACCTGCTGGCAGAGGGCTTCGGCCCCGGCTTCAACGGCCCGCTGATCGTGGTGGCCGACGCCGGGGACGGCTCACAGCAGGCCGCGGCGGCGCTTGCCGAGCGGCTCGGCTCGGTCTCCGGCATCGCGGGCGCCAGCGACCCCATCCCCACCGAGGACGGCCAGGCCGCCATGGTGATCGCCTATCCGAAGAGCTCGCCGCAGGACGAGCAGACCACAGAACTGCTGCACGATCTGCGCGACGAGGTGCTCCCGCAGGTGGCGAACGAGACCGGGGCGGAGTTCGCGGTGGGCGGGGCGACCGCGGCCATCGTGGACTACTCCGACACCGTCGCCGCCCGGATGGCGCTCTTCGTCGCCATCGTCGTCGGTCTTTCGGTGCTGCTGCTGATGGCGGTGTTCCGCTCCGTGCTGATCCCGCTCAAGGCGGCCGTGCTCAATCTGCTGAGCATCGGGGCGGCGCTCGGCGCGGTCACCCTGGTCTTCCAGCACGGCTGGCTCGGCGTCGACAAGGGGCCCATCGAGGCATTCCTGCCGATCATGATCTTCGCGATCGTCTTCGGCCTCTCCATGGACTATGAGATCTTCCTGATCTCCCGGATGCGCGAGGAGTGGGAGGCGACCCGCGACCACGCACGGGCGGTGCGCGAGGGGCTGGCCCGGACCGGCGCCGTCATCACCGCCGCCGGCGCCATCATGATCGTCGTATTCGGCGCCTTTATGCTCAGCCATGACCGGATGCTGCGTCAGTTCGGCTTCGGCCTGGCCGTCGCCATCTTCATCGACGCCGTGATCGTCCGGTGTCTGATCGTCCCCGCCGCCATGCAGCTGATGGGACGCCATGCCTGGTCGCTGCCGCGCTGGATGGAAAAGGCGCTGCCTCGAGTGGAACTCGAGAAAGACTAGAGCGCCACGGGTGAGGGAAGGGCCGCCGGAGCGCTCTCTAGCAAGGCGCAAGCGGCCCTTCCTATCCTGAGCGCGCACGGCAAGCACGGAAAATCAGCAGCAGCGCTACTCCCTTCACAGGGGAATCGAGGTTGAACATGGGCGGCGGAGCAACGGCTGCACCCAGGAAAGCCCTCTTGATCGGATGCGGCATCGCAGGCCCCACCCTGGCCATGTTTCTCCAGAGGATCGGCATTGAGGCCGTTGTCTACGAGGCGGGAGAAGAGCCCAGGGACGGCGCGGGAGCATTCCTGAATCTCGCGCCGAACGGAATGGCGGTACTGAAGACCCTCGGGGTGTTCGACGATGTCGAGAAGTACGGTGCTTACACCACCTCGACCGCCTTCCTGAACCACAAGGGAAAGGTGCTCGGGGAGAATCCGGCCCAGACCCTGCTGATCAAACGCGGGCTGCTCAACAAGGCGCTGCGCGAGGCGGCGCAGGGCCGCGGCGTCCCGATCGAGTTCGGCAAGCGCTTCAGCAGCATGGAGCACACCGAAACGGGGGTGCGGGCCCACTTCGCCGACGGCTCAGTCGCGGAGGGCGACTTCCTCGTCGGCTGTGACGGCATCCATTCCAAGACCCGCTACACCGTGCTGCCGGACGCCCCGCACCCGGAGTACACCGGGGTGATCGGCACCGCCGGCTACACCCGCAGCGACCAGGCCGCCCCCGCCGACGGGGTGATGCGGATGTCGTTCTGCCTCAAGGGCTTCTTCGGCTACCAGACCATTCCCGGCGGGGAGATCTACTGGTTCGAGAACTACCACCAGGCGGCCGAGCCCGGCCGCGGCGAGCTGGACAAGGTCCCCCACGAGACCTGGAAGAAGAAGCTGCTCGACAAGCACCGGGACGACCACCACCCGGTGAGCGCGATCATCGACTCCACGCCGGACGGCATCATCGGCTACCCGATCTACGACATGCTGTCCATCCCCACCTGGCACCGGGAGCGCGTCTGCCTCGTCGGCGACGCGGCGCACGCCACCTCGCCGCATGTCGGCCAGGGTGCGTCCATGGCGATGGAGGACTCCATCGTGCTCACCAAGTGCCTGCGCGATCTGCCCACCCCCGAGCGGGCGTTCGCCGCCTTCCAGGCGCTGCGCAAGGACCGCGTCGAGAAGATCATCAAGGAGGGGCGGAAGACGGGCAACCAGAAGGCCGCGGCCAACGGCTTCCAGCGGGCCGTACGCGATCTGGTGCTGCCGTTCTTCCTCAAGCTGGGCGTCAAGGCCACCGACCCCGTCTACTCGTACCGCGTGGACTGGGACCAGCCGGTGAACGTCGCCGCCCGGGCCGCCTGAGCGCTCCGCGGGCGGCGCGGCGACCGGCCGTAGAGCACGGTGCCGCACAGCGCAGAGGGGGCGTGCATCCTTCAGGATGCACGCCCCCTCTTGTCGCCGGAGGCGGACTACTCGTTGTGTGTGGAGAGCTGCACCAGATTGCCCTCCGGGTCGCCCACATACGCCGAACGCTCGCCCCACGGCTGGTCCTTGGGCGCCATCAGCGACCTCGCCCCGGCCTTCAGCGCCTGCTTGTACGCGGCGTCCACATCCGCGACGAGCACCACCAGCTCCGACTGCTTGCGCCAGGTGCGGCCTATGTTCCGCATCCCCGTCGCCTCCCTGACCACGTCATAGGTCGAGACGGTGATGTAGTAGTCGCCCATGACGACTGTGCCGAACACCCCGGGCCCCGTCTCCGGGAACCGGTACAGGATGTCAAAGCCGAGACCGTCACGGTAGAACGCCATCAGCGTGTCGATGTTCCTGGCGTACAGGCCCGGCTGACCGTACCGGACCTCCATGGCCGCAGCGGCGGCCGGCCGCCGCTCCGCCGTCGGTGCGGCCCCCGCGGGCGCACCGGCGGCCAGTCCGACGGTCAGCAGCGTCGTCGCCGCGGCGCCCGCGGCCCAGCGTCTTACAGCGGTGGAAGGCATCTCGTCTCCTTCGGGTTTCGGCAGCGGTGCCGACTTTGCGCCACCAAGACGACCAGCCCCGGCTTGAACCCGGCTCAAGGGCGCGGGCCCGCCCCCGCCCCACGTCGAGGAGTTCTCCACTCCGCCTCCGGCCGGCCCCGGCACGGTGCAGCGGACGGTCCGAACCCGTCTCGCGAGCTTCGGAGGAATGGAGAAACAGATGCGTGGTTCCACCCAGATCCTCGTCATCGGGGGAGGGCCCGCGGGCTCCACCGCCGCAGGACTGCTGGCCAAGGAAGGCTTCCAGGTCACCCTGCTCGAACGGGACCAGTTCCCCCGCTATCACATCGGAGAGTCGATCCTCCCCTCGTGCCGGCCGATCCTCGAGATGCTCGGCGTCTGGGACAAGGTGCAGGCCCACGGCTTCCAGTCCAAGGGCGGGGCGTACTTCTTCTGGGGCCCCGAGGAGTGGGAGGTCCGCTTCAACAGCCTCGGCGACGACGGCGCCAACGCCTGGCAGGTGGTGCGCTCCGAGTTCGACGAGCTGCTGCTGCGCCACGCCGCCGACCTCGGCGTCGAGGTCGTCGAGAACACAGTCGTCAAGGAGCTGGAGTTCGACGGGGACCGCCCCGTCGCCGCGCTGTGGGCCGGCGCCAAGGACACCGCGCTCAGCGGCCGCATCACCTTCGACTATGTGATCGACTGCTCAGGCCGCGGCGGCGTCTTCGCCGCCCGCCATCTGAAGAACCGCCAGTACCACGAGATCTTCCGCAATGTCGCCGCCTGGTCGTACTGGAAGAACGTGAGGCCCCTCGACCGCGGCCCCGAGGGCTCCATCGCCGTGCTGTCCGCCGAGGACGGCTGGTTCTGGAACATCCCGCTGCACAACGGCACCACCAGCATCGGCCTTGTCACCGGCCGGGACATCTTCAACGAGAAGAAGAACACCCTCGGCGGCATCCAGCAGGTCTATGACAAGGCCATCGCCGAATGCCCCCATCTGCTGCGCTACCTCGAAGGCGCCGAGCAGATCTCCGGCATGAAGGTCGAGCAGGACTACTCGTACGCCGCCGAGTCCTTCTGCGGCCCCGGTTATCTGCTCAGCGGGGACGCCGCCTGCTTCCTCGACCCGCTGCTGTCCACCGGAGTCCATCTGGCCACCTACAGCGCCATGCTCGCCGCCGCCAGCGTCGGCAGCGTGCTGCGCGGCGAGGCGGAGGAGAAGGAGGCCTGGGAGTTCTACCAGACCGTCTACCGGCACGCCTACGAGCGGCTGCTGGTCCTGGTCTCCGTCTTCTACGAGAGCTACCGCGGCAAGGAACACCACTTCTACAACGCCCAGAAACTGACCAGCGAACAGCGCGAGAGCCTGTCCATCCAGGACGCCTTCGACCGCATCGTCACCGGCATCGCCGACCTGGAGGACGCCCAGGACGTGTACTCCCGCGTCCACGCCCACCTCAACGGCGCTCAGAGCGGCGACCCCAACCCGCTGGCCAATCTGAACAAGGTCCATGAGCAGAAGCAGGCCCCGATGCGGCCCGAGAACGCCGTCGGCGGGCTGTACCTCGCCTTCCGGCCGCGGCTGCACCTGGCCCGCGCGGAGGGAGCGACCAGCGCATGACTGCCGTACGCGACGAACAGGGGCCGGGCGGGGCCGGCACGGGGTCCATCAGAACCTGGCCCGCCTGGTACCGCACGCTCTTCATGAGCGATGTGTGGGAGCGGTTCGGCTTCTTCGGAATGCAGGCCATCCTGGTGCTGTTCGCCGTCGCCCCGCGCGACGAAGGCGGCCTCGGACTCGCCAAGGCCGACTCCGCCGCGCTGTTCGGCGCGTGGATCGGCCTGGCGTTCATGCTCTGTCTGCCCGGCGGCTGGGTCGCCGACCGGCTGCTCGGCCCCCGCCGCACCCTGCTGCTGGGCGCCTGGGTCACCACCGCCGGCCACTTCACCCTCGCCGCACCCTGGCTGTGGACCACCCCCGTCGGGCTGATCCTGCTGGCCGCGGGCCTCGGCCTCTACAAGCCGAACCACCAGGCCATGCTCAATCTGATGTTCGGCAAGGACAGCGGCCGTCGCGAAGCCGGCATCTCCATGATGTACGTCGGCATCCAGGTCAGCGCCCTCCTCTCGCCGCTCATCGCCGGCTTCCTCGGCGAACGCGTCGACTGGCGGCTCGGCTTCGCCGTCTCCGGCACCGCCATGCTGCTCGGCACGCTCCAGCTGTGGATG
The DNA here is from genome assembly GCF_026420845.1 of Streptomyces sp. PR69. Taxonomy (GTDB): domain Bacteria; phylum Actinomycetota; class Actinomycetes; order Streptomycetales; family Streptomycetaceae; genus Streptomyces. Next base: position 232,885 of record NZ_JAOWCB010000005.1, read on the forward strand.
AGCCAGCACCAGTTCAGGGACGTCGGCTCTGCGCCCGGCCGGCCGCTCAGCGGGGAGGAGTCCCGCCGCGCCACGCGGCGCATCGGGATCGGGGCGGGCGTCCTCGCCGTCCTGCTGGCCGGCATGGCCGCCTCCGGCGGGCTCAACCCCGGCAGCTCCATCGCGCTCGTCGGCATGGCCTCCATCCTCGCCCCCGTCATCGCCTACACCGTCCTCTACCGCAGCCGCGAACTGACCGCGGGCGACCGCAGGCGGCTCCGCTCCTTCCTGTGGATCTTCCTCGGCTCCACGCTGTTCTGGTCGATGATCGCCCAGGACGGCTCCTCGCTGACCCTCTTCGCCAAGGAGTCGACGGACCGTCATGTCCTCGGCTTCGACGTCCCGGTCAGCTGGCTCCAGTCGGCGACGCCCCTGTTCATCCTGATCCTCGCGCCCCTCTTCGCCTGGCTGCTGCTGCGCTCCGGCGGGGGAGTGGCCGGGGTGCCGGTGAAGTTCTCCATCGGACTCACCCTGACCGGTGTGAGCTTCCTCGTCATGGCGCTCGCCGCCGGCCTGGCCGCGGACGGAGAGAAGGTCTCCCCGCTGTGGCTGCTGACCGTCTATCTGATGCACGCCTGCGGCGAACTGATCGTGGCGGCCGTCGGCATCGCCGCCGTCGCCTTCGTCCTGCCGCGCAAGTTCATGGCCCATATGCTCGGCCTGCTGTGGCTGTTCGCCGCCCTCGGCGGCGGCGCGGGCAGCGGCATGGTGCGGCTCATCGACGTCATCCCCGAGTACGCCTACTACCTGATGCTCGCGGGGATGGCCCTGGCGGCGGGCGGAGCGCTGGCGCTGCGCCGGGGCGCGGTCGTACGGGGCCTCGCCCCCGACGAGCCCGAGACCCCCGGCACACCCCCCGCCGACCCCAGGACCCTCAAGGAGGACAGCCCGGCATGAGCGCTGCAGACCAGGCGACGACCCACCCCAAGGACCCCTCCGGCATCGCCGCGCTGGGCCTCGGCTTCGCCTCCGCGAAACTGCTCCTCAGCGCCCTGGAGCTGGGCGTGTTCACCACACTCGACCAGACCGCCGACCGGGAAGCCGAAGTCGAGGAGCTGCGCGCCGCCCTCGGGCTGCACCCGCGCGCCGCTGCCGACTTCTTCGACGCGCTCGTCGCGCTTGGCCTGCTGGAGCGCACCTCCGGCCGGTATCGCAACAGCGAGGCGGCCCAGCGCCATCTGGTCCGCGGCGAGGACTACGCGGGCGGCTTCCTCGAAGGTGCGAACTTCGTCCTCTACCCCGCCTGGGGGAAGCTCACCCAGGCCCTGCGCACCGGCGCCCCGCAGGCCGAAGGCGACTTCGAGGCCATGCTCAGCGACCCGGCCGCCCAGCGGATGTTCCTCGCCATGCAGGACGCCCTGAGCGCACCCCTCGTCCCGCATCTGCTGGACGCCGTCGACCTGAGCAGCTACTCGACGCTCGTCGACGTCGGCGGCGCCCGCGGCAACCTCGCCGGGCTGCTGCTGCGGGCCTGCCCGCAGCTCACCGGCCGGGTCTTCGACCGCCCGCAGAACGCCGGGCCGTGCGCCGAACACGCCGTGACGCTCGGCGTGGCCGGCCGGCTGGACTTCACCGGAGGCGACTTCTTCGCCGACGAGCTGCCCGAGGCCGACGTCATGGTCATCGGCCATGTGCTGGCCGACTTCTCGCTGGAGGAGCGCAAGCAGCTCATCGGCAAGGCGTACAAGGCGCTGCGGCCCGGCGGAGCACTGCTGGTGTACGACCCCATGCCCGGCGACAAACCCGACCTGGCCTCGCTGGTCGCGTCGCTGCACATGCTGGTGATGACCCCGGCGGGCGCCGGCTACCACCCGGGCGACTGCGAACAGTGGATGCGCGTCGCCGGGTTCGCCGACACCGCCCGGCATCCCCTGCCGCTCGGCAACACCCTGGTGACGGCCCGCAAGACCGCCTGACCGAGGAGCCCTCATGGACATAGGAGTGGGCCTGCCCACCACAGTGCCGGACATCGACGGCCGCCGGCTCGTCGACTGGGCGCGGCTGGCCGAGAACCACGGCTTCGCCAGCCTCGGCTGCCTCGACCGTCTGGTGTACGACAGTTACGAGCCGCTGACCTCGCTCGCCGCCGCGGCCGCGGTGACCGAGCAGATCCGGCTGACGACCTCCATCCTGATCGCCGCGTACCGGCCGGGCCCCGCGCTGCTGGCCAAACAGCTCGCCACGATCCACGAGATCTCCGGCGGGCGGCTCACCGTCGGCGTGGCCGCCGGAGGCCGCGACGACGACTTCCGCGCCACCGGAGCGCCGTACCACGACCGCGGCAAACGCCTGGACGCGCTCCTCGCCGAACTCCGCGAGGTGTGGAACGGCAAGGGCCCCGTCCCCGGCATCGGCCCCTTCCCCAAGGGAGACGGCCCCGAGCTGATCGTCGGCGGCCACACCCCCGCGGCGATGGCCCGCGCCGCCCGCTTCGCCGACGGCTGGATCGCCGGCGGCAGCTCCGCCACCGCCTACGCGGACCTGGCCCGCCGGGCCCGCGAGACCTGGCAGACCCACGGGCGCACGGGCGCGCCGCGGCTGGTCGCCCTGGTGTACGCCTGCCTGGGCCCCGGTGCCCGTGAGACCGCCGAGTCCTATCTGCGCGCGTACTACTCCTTCATCGGCCCCAAGGCCGAGATGGCGGCCAAGGCGGTCATCACGGACGCCTCCCAACTGCGCGACACCGCAGTCGCGTATGCGGAGGCGGGCTGCGGAGAACTGCTGGTGTTCCCCTGCACGGCCCAGCCGGGCCAACTGGAACTCCTCGCAGCCGCGACGCTCGGTTGAGGGCCCGAGCGCCGCGCACCAAGGCCCCGCCGGGTGCACCCGGCGGGGCCTCTCCCGCCCCGGCAAGAGCGCCCGCGAGCTGCTCGCGGGGGCGGCCATGGAGGTGCCCGCGCCGCCGCCTGTCCGCGCGGCGGCGTCCGGATCTTGCCCGGCTCGCGTGCCTGGCGGGGGCACCTCCGTCTGCCTTCGCGGGGACGGGTGTGCGCGCCCGCGCCGTCCGGACCGTACGGGTCGGTCCGCGGCCGGCCGATGGCCTTCCGGCTGACGCCGGGGCGGGGTCGGCGGCGCACCGTGCTGCTCCGGGATGTCCGGTGGTCCGGGACCGGGCGAGGCCGTCACCGTCCCGAGTGGCAGAGGCGACGTGCACGCCGCACGTACCGCAGGCTGTCGGCCGGGGCCGACGCCTCAAGCCCGTCCGTCCGCCCGCCCGCCTGTTCGGCCACGGCCGGGGCGCCGCGGTCCGCGGCGGGCTCGTGTCGTGGCCGCCGCCGACGACGTGCGTCCGTGCGCACGGCGGGCCGATGGCCTTCCGGCTGACGCCGGGCCGCGTTGTTCGCAGGCGGGCGGAGGCCGTCACCGTCCCGGGAGGCGAGCGGCCCGCCGCGCGGGCCGCCGACCGCACGGGCGAGACCGCCCGACGGCGGGCCGTCCACTCTCGGCCGGTCGGGCCGTCAGCAGATCCTCGGCAGTTGTTCGCCCAGGGGCAGATCGATCACGCGGGTGCCGCCCAGGCCCGTGCGGGAGACCACCATGCCGGGGTGTTCGGCGACGCACTCGCCGATCACCGCCGCGTCCGCGCCCAGCGGGTGGGCGCGCATCGCGGCGAGCACCGCGTCCGCCTCGGTGCGCGGGACGAAGGCCACCAGCCGGCCCTCATTGGCGACGTACAGCGGGTCAAGGCCCAGGAAGCCGCAGGCGCCCGCCACCGCCTCCGGGACGGGGACCTGCCGTTCGACGAGGGCGACGCCCGTGCCCGAGGCGACGGCGATCTCGTTGAGGGCCGTGCCCAGGCCGCCCCGCGTCGGGTCGCGCAGCACATGCAGATCGCGGGTGACCGCGAGCATCGTCTCCACCAGGGAGCCCAGCGGCGCGGTGTCGCTCTCCACCTCGACACCGAACTCCAGCCCCTCGCGCACGCTCATGACGGCGATGCCGTGCAACCCGATCGGGCCGCTGACGATGACGACGTCCCCCGGAACGGCCCGCTGGGGACGGATGTCCACCCCGTCCGGCACGATCCCGATCCCCGAGGTGTTCACATATACGCCGTCGCCGTGCCCCGACTCGACGACCTTGGTGTCGCCGGTGGCGACCACCGCCCCGGCCGCCGCCGCGGCCGCCCCGATCGCATCGGCGATCCGCCCCACGACCGGCAGCCCGACGCCTTCCTCCAGGATGAAGGCGCAGGACAGATAGGCGGCACGGGCCCCGCTCATCGCCAGGTCGTTGACGGTGCCGTTGACCGCCAGATCGCCGATGCTGCCGCCGGGGAAGAACAGCGGCTGTACGACGAAGGAGTCGGTCGAGAACGCCAGCCGGGCCCCCGGCAGCGGCAGCACCGCCGAGTCCCCGAGGCCGCCGAGCGTCTCATTGCCGTACGCGGGCGTGAACAGATGCCGGGTGAGCTCGCCCGACAGCGCGCCCCCGCCCCCGTGCCCCATGACCACCACGGGGTGGTCCCGCAGCGGCGCGGGGCAGGTCCAGCCGGCCGGGTCCAGCGCCGTCGGCTCCGGTACGGTGATCGTGGTCTCAGCCAACGGTCGTCGCCTCCTCGGCAGTCGCGGGCCGCCGCGCCGGGGCGTCCAGGCGGCGGTACAGGTAGTACGCGGCACAGGCCCCCTCGCTGGAGACCATCGTGGCCCCGAGCGGGGTGCGCGGGGTGCAGGCCGCGCCGAACGCCTCGCACTCGTGCGGCTTGATCAGCCCCTGCAGCACCTCGCCGCTGCGGCACACCGCCGGCTCGGCGGTGTGCAGCGACTCCACGTCGAAGCGGCGCTCGGCGTCGTACTCCCAGAACGCCTCGGCGAGCCGCCAGCCGCTGCCGGGAATCACGCCGATGCCGCGCCACGCCCGGTCGGCGACCTCGAAGACCTCCTCGATCCTGCGCAGCGCGACGGGGTTGCCCTCCTCGCGCACGGCCCGCGCATAGGCGTTCTCCACCCGGTGCTCACCGCGTTCGAGCTGCCGCACGGCCCGCCGGACGCCTTCGAGGATGTCCAGCGGCTCGAAACCCGTCACCACGATCGGCACCTTGTGCCGCTGGGCGAGCGGCGGATACTCCCGTGTGCCCATCACGCTGCACACATGCCCCGCCGCCAGGAACGCCTGCACCCGGCAGTCCGGCGCGCCCATGATGGCCTCGACGGCCGGGGGGACGCGCACATGCGACACCAGCAGGCTGAAGTTGCGGACGCCCAGCCGCCGCGCCTCGTGCACGGTCATCGCGTTCGCGGGCGCCGTGGTCTCGAAGCCGATGCCGAAGAAGACCACCTCCTTCTCCGGGTGACGGCGCGCCAGGTCGAGCGCGTCCATGGGCGAGTACACCACCCGTACGTCTCCGCCCTCGCTGCGCACCCGGAACAGATCGCGCCCGGTGCCCGGCACCCGCAGCATGTCGCCGAACGAACAGAAGATCACATCCGGCCGGGAGGCGATCTCCAGCGCCTTGTCGATCATTTCCAGCGGGGTCACGCACACCGGGCAGCCGGGGCCGTGGATCAGCTCCACCGTGTCGGGCAGCAGCTGGTCGATGCCATGCCGGATGATCGAGTGGGTCTGGCCGCCGCAGACCTCCATCAGCGCCCAGGGGCCGGTGGCGGCCGTGGCGTGGATCTCTTCCAGCAGTCGGCGGGCGAGGCCGGGATCGTGGAATTCGTCGAGGTACTTCACCGCGGCTCCTCAGGGACGCGGGCCGCCGTCCGCTCGGCGGCCGGGTTGTCGGTCAGTCCGGCCTCGGCGGCCGCACGGCTCCAGGGATCGCCGAACTCCTCCTCCAGCAGCCCCAGTTCCCCGAAGAGCCGCAGCGAGGCGCGCGCGGACTCCTCGTCGAGCCGCTGCAGGGCGAAGCCGACATGGACGATGACGTACTCGCCCTCCTCTGCCTCGGGCACATAGGCGAGGCAGACGTCCTTCACCACCCCGCCGAAGTCGACGCGCGCCATCGGCGTGCCGTCCCGTTCAAAGAGCCCGACCACCTTGCCGGGCACCGCCAGGCACATGGGGTTCTCCGTTCGTCGCTGATTCGTTGACAGGCCCTCTAGGCCCTCTAGGCCGTCGTGCCGTCCCGCTGCCGTGCGGCCACCACGAGCTGTCCCAGGGCGAGCCCCCCGTCGCCCGGCGGCACCTCGCCATGCCGCAGCACGGTCAGCCCCGCGGCCGTCAGCCGTCTGGCGCACTCCTCGTCCAGCAGCGCGTTGGCGAACACACCGCCGGTCAGGCCCACCGCCGAGGCCCCGGTCTCCCGGCGGGCCGTCAGACACACCTCGGTGACCGCCGCCGCGACCGCCCGGTGGAACCGCGCCGCCACGGCCGGGACGGGCACGCCGCCGCGCAGCTCCGCGACGGCCTCCCGCAGGACGGGCGCGGGATCGATCAGGGTGACGCCGTCGCGACGGCTCCCGCGCAGCCCGAAGCCGTACGCGCGGTCGTCGCCGTCCCATGCCTGGGCGGCCGCGGCCTCCAGCTCGACGGCCGCCTGGGCCTCGTAGCCCGCCCGGTGGCACACCCCGGTCAGGGAGGACACGGCGTCGAACAGCCGGCCCATGCTGGAGGTGGGGACGCAGGCGAGGCCGCGCTGAAGCTGACGTGCCAGCAGCCGCAGCTCGCCGGGAGCGCAGGCCGCGGTGCAGGGCAGATCCGGGTCCCAGGCGACGCCCGCCGTGCGCAGCCGGGCCAGCGCCATCCGGCAGGGGTTGGCCACGCCCGCGTCCCCGCCGGGCAGCGGGGCGTAGGCGAGATGGGCGAGCCGCCGGTATCCGCGGTAGCCGGCCAGCAGCACCTCGCCGCCCCACACCGCGCCGTCGTCGCCGTAGCCGGTGCCGTCGAAGGCCACCCCGATGACGGGCGCGCTGCCGTCAAGCCCGTGCTCGGCCATCAGGGAGGCGATATGGGCGTGGTGGTGCTGCACGCGCCGCAGCGGCACGCCCGCCGCGGCCGCGCGGCGTGCGGCACGGCGCGCCGAGAGATACCCCGGATGGCGGTCGGCGGCGAGCAGGCCGGGCGCGACGCCGGTCAGCTCCGTCAGCCGGCGTTCCGCGGCCCCGGCGGCCTCCGCCGTGGCCAGGTCCGCCATATCGCCCACATGAGGGGAGAACCAGGCCTCGTGCCCGGCCCCAAGGCACAGCGTGTTCTTCAGATCGCCGCCGACGGCCAGCGCCGGCGGGACGGACGTCGGCAGCGCGACGGGGGACGGCGCGTAGCCGCGTGAGCGGCGCAGCACCAGCACCCCGCCGTCGTCCGGGCGGAGCCGGACCACGGAGTCGTCGCACGGCGCGGCGATGGCCCGGTCGTGCCAGAGCCAGGCGTCGGCGATCCCGGCGAGGCGGCGGACCGCCTCGCCGTCATCGGTCACGATCGGCTCGCCCGAGCGGTTGCCGCTGGTCATGACGAGGACCCGCGGACCGGGCGGATCGCCGGGCAGCCCGAACAGCAGCTGGTGCAGCGGGGTGTACGGCAGCATCACCCCCACATGCGGACTGCCCGGACAGACGCCGGCGGCCAGACCCCGCGCGGCCGCGCCTCCGGACGTGCGGCGGCGCAGCAGCACGATCGGGCGGCGGCCGCCGGTCAGCTCCGCGCGCTCCGCGGGGCTGATGTGCGCGATCCGCTCCGCCGCGGCCAGATCCGCGCACATCACGGCGAAGGGCTTCCCGCCGCGCTCCTTGCGGGCGCGCAGCGTGTCCACGGCCGCCGGGTCGCCGGCGGCGCACGCGAGGTGGTAGCCGCCGAGGCCCTTGACCGCCAGGACCGCTCCCCGCGCCAGGAGCTCCCGCGCCCGGTGGAGGGCCTGCTCGCCCAGGCACTCCGGCCGGCCGCCGGAGGAGAGGGTGAGGCGGAGCCGCGGCCCGCAGCCGGGGCAGGCGACGGGCTGGGCGTGGAAGCGGCGGTCGCCCGGGTCCGCGTACTCCCGCGCGCACAGCGGGCACAGCGGGAACGCGGCCATGGTGGTGGTCGCCCGGTCGTAGGGGAGGCCCGTCGCGATGGTGAAGCGCGGCCCGCAGTGCGTACAGGTGATGAAGGGGTGCCGGTGGCGGCGGTCCGCGGGGTCGGCCAGCTCGCTGAGGCAGTCGGCGCACGGCGCGGTGTCGGGCGGGATCGCCGTCCTGCCGCCCCCGTCCGGGCCGCCCCCGTCCGGACCGTCTCCGTCCCGGCCGTCGCCGTCCGAGGGCAGGATGGTGAAGTCCCCGCCGCCCATGGCGCGTACGGGCGTCCAGTCCAGCCCGGTCACGGCCGCCAGCGGCGGCGGCTCCTCCCGCAGCCGCCGGCAGAACTCCTCGACGGCCGCCGTCCCGCCCTCCACCTCGGCGGTGACGCCGTCCGTGCCGTTGCGGACGAAGCCTGAGAGGGCGAGGCCCCTCGCCAGCCGGCAGACGAACGGCCGGAAGCCCACGCCCTGCACGGTGCCGCGCACCCGGACCCGGCGGCGCACCGCCGTGCCCTCCACGGTGTGCGTCGGCGTGTCCGTGTGCGTCGGCGTGTCCGTCACAGGGCGGAGCCCGCGCCGACGGACCCGTGGCTGTGTGTGCGGCCGGCCGCGCCGTGGCCGTGGGCGCTCAGATGCTCAGCCGCGAGCAGCGGACGGTGCGGCTCGGCTCCGTCGCACACCGCCGTCACCCGGTCGGTGAACGCGTCCACGCCCCGCCCCAGACGGGCGCTGGTGCGCAGCACCTCCACACCCGGGTTGATCCGTTCGACATGGTCCAGGAACTCCGCCTCGTCAAAGCAGACGGCCTTCGCCAGATCGGTCTTGGTGAGCACCACCAGATGCGCCAGGCCGAAGGCGGTCGGGTACTTGACCGGCTTGTCCTCGCCCTCGGTGACGGACATCAGCGTCACCCGGAGGGTCTCGCCGAGGTCGTAGGAGGCGGGGCAGACCAGATTGCCCACGTTCTCCACGAACAGCGCCCTGATCCCGTCGGGCAGCCAGCCCGTCACATGGGCGCGCAGCTGGGCGGCTTCCAGATGGCACAGCCCGCCGGTCAGGAGCTGCTTGACGGGTGCGCCCGAGCGGGCCAGCCGGCGTGCGTCGTTCTCCGTCGCCAGGTCGGCGGTGAGCGCGGCCGCCGGCAGTCCGCGTTCGGCGGCCCGGCGCAGCACGTTCTCCAGCAGGGCGGTCTTGCCGCTGCCCGGGCTGGACAGCAGATTGACGGCCGTCACGCCCCTGGCGGCCAGATCGGCGCGCAGACGGGCGGCCAGCTCGTCGTTCTTGGCCAGTACGGCCTCCCGTACCTCGACGCTGCGGCACATCAGGCGTCCTCTCCTCTTCCCGTGGGGAGCCCCGCCGGGCGGGGCGCGGCCGGACACGGCTCCCGGTCCGGTGGGCGTACGTCGTCGGGCGGCGTGAGCTGTACGCCGATCAGCTCCAGCTCGCGTCCGGCGAGCAGTCGTGCGGCGGGCCGCTCGCACCGCGGGCACCACAGCCGCGGCGGCGATCCGACGGCGAATTCCATGTCGCAGCTGTCGCATGCGGCACGGGCGGGCACCTCCTCGACGATCAGCTCCGCACCGGCCAGTGCGGTGCCCTCCGCGGCCAGCCCGAAGGAGAACCGCAGGGCGTCGCCGACCACGCCGGACAGTTCGCCGACGCGCAGCCGTACGGCGTCCACCGAGGCCGCACCGTGGGCGCGGGCCGTCTCCTGGACCCGCTCCACGACGGCGGCCGCGATTGACAGTTCGTGCATGGGTCCCCACGCTAGGCACGGCCGGAGGGCGGTTTCCGGACGGCGTACGCGGGGCGGCCCCTGATTCCACCCGCTGGCCCAAACCCGGCGCGATGTGCGGCGCGCCCGTGCGGCAGGCGGCGGCCCTGCGGCCACCATCGGCGGTCGGGTACCGAGCCGATCGCCGATCCGAGGAGCCGTCATGCGTGTGCTGCTGGTCGCCAGCGCGTTCAACAGCCTGTCGCAGCGCGTCCAGTGCGAGCTGAGGGACCGCGGCCACGCCGTCGCGGTCGAACTGGCCGGCCGTGCGGGCGTGCGCCCCGACGCCGTGGCCCGCCGCGCCCCTGACCTGGTCATCGCGCCGATGCTCACCTGCGCGATCCCCGAGGAGGTGTGGTCGGCGTACACCTGTCTGATCGTGCATCCCGGTCCGCCGGGGGACCGGGGGCCGTCCTCGCTCGACCGGGCGCTTCAGGACGGCGTCGACCGGTGGGGGGTGACGGTCCTTCAGGCGGTCGCCGAGATGGACGCCGGGCCGGTCTGGGCGTCGGCGGCCTTCGACGTGCCCGCGGGCGTCGGCAAGAGCGATCTGTACCGGGGCGAGGTCGCCGACGCCGCGGCGGAGGCCGTCGTCCTGGCCGTCGAACGCTTCTCCTCGGGGACGTACACCCCGGCGCCGCAGTCCCCGGCGGCCGTGTCGGCGCGCCCGTATCTGCGTCAGGAGGAGCGCGCGATCGACTGGCGGCGGGAGCCGACGGCCTCCGTGCTGCGCAGGCTGTGGGCCGCCGACTCCCATCCGGGCGTGCTCGACCGGCTCCTGGGGGGCGAGTGGTATCTCTGCGGCGGCCATGAGGAGGACACCCTCACGGGCCCGCCGGGCGAGCTGCTGGCCACCCGGCACGGGGCCGTGTGCCGGGCCACCGTGGACGGCGCGGTGTGGATTCCGCAGCTGCGGCCCCGCCGCGCTCCCGGCGGCCCCGCGACCTTCAAGCTCCCGGCGGCCCTGGCGCTCGGCGACCGGCTGCCGGCCGTGCCCGAGCTGCCCGGCCCGCTGCGGCCGCCCGCGGGCAGGCGCACCTGGACCGACATCCGCTACGAGGAACAGGGGGCCGTCGGCTTTCTGCGGTTCTCGTTCCCGGGCGGTGCGATGGGCGTCGACCACTGCCGCCGGCTGCTCGACGCCTACCGGGTGGCGCTGTCCCGGCCGACGGACGTTCTGGTGCTGGGCGGAAGGCGCGACTTCTTCTCCAACGGCATCCATCTGGGGGTCATCGAGGCCGCGGCCGACCCCGCGGCGGAGTCCCGGGCGTGCATCGAGGCCATGGACGATCTGGTTCAGGCGGTGCTCACCACGACGGACCGGCTGGTCGTGGCCGCCCTGGCGGGCAATGCGGCGGCCGGCGGGGCGATGCTGGCGCTCGCCGCCGACGAGGTGTGGTGCAGATCCGGGTGTGTGCTCAACCCCCACTACCGGCTGATGGGGCTCACCGGCTCCGAATACTGGACGTACACGCTGCCGCGGCGGGTGGGCGCGGCGACGGCGGGGCGGCTGATGAGCGAGGCGGAGCCGCTCAGCGCCAGGGCCGCGCTGGGCCTCGGGTTCGCCGACCGGGTGGTGGAGTGCGGTCCTGAGGACTTCGCCGCGGAGGTCGCCCGTTCGGCCGGGCGGCTGGCTTCTTCGGCCGCGCTCCGCTCCCGCGTCGGAGCGAAGAAGGCCGCGCGGGAGCGCGATGAGGCGGTCCGCCCGCTGGGCGACTGGCGGGCGGCGGAGCTGAAGCGCATGCGGGAGATCTTTGACGATCCAGCGGCTCCGTATCACGCTCTGCGGTCGGCATTTGTGCGCAAACAGCCCCGTCCCGGCGTGCCCACCACCTCATGCATGCCCGAATTGTGAGCATTGTTATGGCGTGAAAGCCTGCGGTGGAGGCCGTCGGCAGAAAGGGAACCGCCATGAGCGCCGGAAGCGAGGAGTCGGAGGCCGAGGCAGCCGCCTCCGCGGACGAGGTCCACATCCTGTGGACCTCGGAGGGGATGAGCTGCGACGGGGACACGGTGTCGGTCACGGCCGCCAGGCTGCCCAGCCTGGAGGACGTCGTCCTCGGCGCGATCCCCGGACTGCCGAAAGTGGTCCTGCACAACAAGGTCCTGGCGTACGAGACCGGCGACGACTTCATGGCGGCCTTCCACCGGGCGGCCCGCGACGAGCTGGGCCCGTATGTGCTCGTCGTGGAGGGCTCCGTCCCCAATGAGCGGGTCAACGGCGACGGCTACTGGGCGGCGATGGGCAACGACCCGGAGACCGGGGAGCCCATTGCCTTCAACACCTGGCTCGACCGGCTGGCGCCCAATGCGTTCGCCGTGGTCGCCGTCGGCACCTGCGCCGCCTACGGCGGCATCCACGCCATGGCCGGCAACCCCACCGGCTCGATGGGGCTCGCGGACTACCTCGGCTGGGACTTCCGCTCGGCCGCGGGCATGCCGATCGTGAATGTGCCGGGCTGTCCCGTACAGCCCGACAACTTCATGGAGACGCTCACCTGGCTGCTCTACCAGGCCGCGGGCCTCGCCCCGCCGCTCCCGCTCGACGAGCAGCTGCGGCCCACGTGGCTGTTCGGCAAGACCGTTCACGAGGGGTGCGACCGCGCCGCCTACTACGAGCAGGGCGACTTCGCCAAGGACTACAACTCCCCCAAGTGCCAGGTGAAGATCGGCTGCTGGGGGCCCGTCGTCAACTGCAATGTCACCAAGCGCGGCTGGATGGACGGCGTCGGCGGCTGCCCCAATGTCGGGGGCATCTGCATCGGCTGCACCATGCCGGGCTTCCCCGACAAGTTCATGCCGTTCATGGACGAGGCGCCCGGCGCCAGCCTCTCCTCGGCGATCCTCTCCGCCTCCTACGGCCCGCTCGTCCGCTCCCTGCGTGCGATCACCAACAAGGCGGCCAACCGCGAACCCAAGTGGCGGCACGGGCGCGAGCTGGTCACCTCGGGCTATGACCCCCGCTGGCCCCGCCGCTGACCCGCCCGTCCGCCCGCCTCCCGCCGTCCGCTCGTCCCCGTCCGCCGCTCGCCCCCCGCCGACGACCACCCCCGGAAAGGACCGTGCCGTGCCGAGCGAGACCCTCGTGCCGCCCCAGCAGCGTGAACTGACCGATGTCGCGTTTGACCCCATCACCAGGATCGTCGGCAACCTGGGCATCTATACGAAGATCGACTTCCCGCGCCGGGAAGTCGTCGAATGCCGCAGCACCTCGTCCATCTTCCGCGGCTACAGCGTTTTTATGAAGGGCAAGGACCCCCGCGACGCCCACTTCATCACCAGCCGCATCTGCGGCATCTGCGGCGACAACCACGCCACCTGCTCCGTCTACGCCCAGAACATGGCGTACGGCGTCAAGCCCCCGCCGCTCGCCGACTGGATCATCAACCTCGGCGAAGCCGCCGAGTATATGTTCGACCATACGATCTTCCAGGACAATATGGTCTTCGTCGACTACTGCGAACGCATGGTCAAGGAGACCAACCCCGGCGTGTGGGAACGCGCCGAGCGCACCCCCGCCCCGCGCGCCGACCGGCACGGCCTGCGCACCATCGGCGAGATCATGACCTCGTACAACCCCTTCGAGGGGAGCACCTACAAAGAAGCCCTCGAAATGAGCCGGCTCACCCGGGAGATGATCTGCCTGATGGAGGGCCGGCATGTGCACCCCTCCACGCTCTACCCCGGCGGCGTCGGCACCGTCGCCACCCCCCAGGTCTTCACCGACTACCTCGTCCGGCTCACCCGCTGCCTCGACTTCGTCAAACGCGCGGTCGCCATGAACGACGACGTCTTCGACTTCTTCTACGAGGCCCTGCCCGGCTACGAGGAGGTCGGCCGCCGCCGTACGCTGCTCGGCTGCTGGGGCGCCTTCCAGGACCCGGAGGTCGTCGACTACGACTACCGGACGATGAACACCTGGGGCAACGCCATGTTCGTCACCCCCGGCATCGTCGTCGACAACCAGCTCATCACCACCGACCTGGTCGACATCAACCTCGGCATGCGCATCCTGCTGGGCAGCTCGTACTACGAGGACTGGGAGGGCGAGGAGACCTTCGTCGACACCGACCCCCTGGGCAATCCCGTCGACAGACGCCACCCCTGGAACCAGACCACGCTGCCCGCGCCGCAGAAGCGGGACCTCGACGGCGGCAACTACAGCTGGGTGATGAGCCCCCGCTGGTACGACAGGCGCACCGGCGACCATCTCGCGCTGGACACCGGCGGCGGCCCCATTGCCCGCCTGTGGGCCACCGCCCTCGCCGGCAAGGTCCGCACGCCGTACGTCCGTTCCACCGGGCACAGCGTGGAGATCGATCTGCCCAAGACGCCGTCGAGCCCGGAAGTCCGGCTGGAGTGGCGGCCGCCGGCCTTCCCCAACACCATCGAACGCAACCGCGCCCGCATGTACTTCGTCGCCTACGCCGCCGGGATGGCGCTGCACTTCGTGGACAAGGCCCTCGGCGAGGTGCGGGCCGGACGCACCAAGGTCTTCCAGGACTTCACCGTCCCCTCAGAAGGCATCGGCGTCGGCTTCCACGAGGCCGTCCGCGGAGTCCTCTCCCACCATCTGGTGATCCGCGACCGGAAGATCGCCAATTACCACCCGTACCCGCCCACCCCGTGGAACGCCAGCCCCCGCGACAGCTACGGCACACCCGGCCCGTACGAGGACGCCGTCCAGGGCTGCCCCATCTTCGAGGAGAACGGCCCCGACGGCTTCAAGGGCATCGACATCATGCGCACCGTGCGCAGCTTTGACCCCTGTCTGCCCTGCGGCGTCCATATGTACCTCGGCGGCGGCCGCACTCTGAAGCAGTCCCACTCGCCGACGTTCGGCGCACACTCCTGAAGGAGACGGCCATGCCCTGGGACGAGGAAGAAGCCCGCCGGCACGTGGTCAGGACCGAGCAGCAGCTCGCCGCCCTGGACACCCTCCCCGACCATGCGGCGGCCGCCCGCGCCCGCGAGGCCGTACAGGCGCTGGTGGACCTGTACGGAGAGTGCCTGGCGAGGATCGCGGCGCAGCTCGGCGAGGCGGACCCGGACGCGGTCCGCCGGCTGGCCGGCGACCCGCTCATCGGCCAGCTGCTTTTGGTGCACGACCTCCACCCCGACCCGGTCGCCAGCCGCATCGAGGCCGTACTCGCCGAACTGCGGCCGGCGCTCGGCGGCGGCGAGGCGGAACTCCTCGCCGTCGAAGGGCCCGTGGCGCGGATCGGACTCACCGAAGGCGGCGCTTCCGGCGGCTGCGGCTGCTCCCCGGACGGGCCGCCCGACGACGCGGTGCGGGACGCGGTCCTGGGGTGCGCCCCGGAGATCGAACGGGTCGAGATCGAGACCGTACGGGCCCCCGCCCCGCAGGCCGTGATCCCGGTCGCCGACCTCTTCCGCGGCCCTGCCCTCGCAGCACGGGAGGCGGGGTGACCGCGCCCAGGGCCTTTGCGGCCCCCCGGCTGCGCCGACTGGCGGCCCCCGGCGGCGCCGGGCATACAACGCGCGAGGTGTGCGACCTGTGCGCCCAGCCGATCGCACCGGACCACCGTCATCTGCTGGAGACGGGAAGCGGCGACATCGCCTGCGGCTGCCCCGCCTGCGCACTGCTGTTCGACCGTACGGACGCCGAGGGAGCCCGCTACCGGCTGATCCCGGACACCCGCAGCCGACTGGACGGCCGCGTCCTTGACGACGCGACCTGGGCAAGTTTCGGCATCCCCGTCGGGCTGGCCTTCTTCACCCGGCCCTCGGGCTCCGACGCGGTCCGCGCCGCCTACCCCAGCCCGCTGGGCCTGATGCGCTCCGTCGTCGCCCCGGAGAGCTGGGCCGGGGCCGAGGCCGCCTGCCCCGCCCTGGCCGCCATGACCCCGGACGTGGAGGCCCTGCTGGTCAACCGGGTGTGCGGGGAGCCCCGGCACTGGCTCGTCCCCCTGGACGACTGCTACCGCCTCGCGGCCCTGGTGCGCGCACACTGGAAGGGACTGGGCGGGGGAGACGAGGTCTGGCGGCAGGTCGACGGATTCTTCCAGGCACTCACACCCGGCCCCGCGCGCGACGCGGGGCTTCCAGGCCCCGCTTCCGGCGCGGGCTCCCCGCACACGACACCCAGGGAGGCGTCATGGGCATCGCCGTAGGAAAGCCCGACGTCCGCGTCGACCGGGCGGCACACGTCCGCGGCGTCCGCCGGGGCAACCACCTCGGACTCGGCAAACACCAGCCGGGACACCGGCGCGACGACACATCCACGGCACGCCGCTCCACCGGCGTCAACGCCAAGCACCATGAGCCGATCATGCCCGACATGCCGAATCTGTCGCCCGCATGACGGCCGCCGCACCGCAGACGACCGGGCCCGCCGGGGCCGGACACGGCGCGATCGACGCGGCACCCGAACTGACCTTCGCCGTCACCGGGGTCGAGCCGGAGCGCCATGCCGCCGTACCCACCCTCCGCTTCACCCTGGAGACGGCCCGCAGCGGCGGCGGGCCGGTCCGGGCCGTGGCGCTGACCGTCGCCGTCCGCATCGAGGTGACCCGCCGCGCCCACGACCCCGTCGCCTGCCGGGCGCTGACCGAGCTGTTCGGCCAGCCGGAGGAGTGGGGCCGGACCATGCGGCCGCTGCTGTGGACGCAGACCACGGTCCAGGTGCCGCCGTTCGACGAGCGGACCTCCGTGCCGCTGCTCGTGCCGTGCGCCGCCGACGCGGAACTGGCCGTGACCAAGTATCTGCGCGCCGCCGGGGACGGCGAGGTGCCGCTCGGCTTTCTCTTCAACGGCACGGTCTTCTACCACACCCCCGGCCCCGCGCCGGTGGCCGGCGCGCTGCGCACCGCGCACATCCCCTGGTCCGCCGAGGCCTCCTGCCCGCTGCCCGCGGGACTGTGGCCCCGGCTCATGGAGCGCTACCACGGCGCGGACCCCTGGCTGCGGCTGCGCCGGGAGACCTGTGACCGGCTGGACGCCTACCGCGCACACCACGCACTGGGCAGCACCGACGACGCGGTGCGCGCCCTGCTCGACCGATCGGGAGCACCATGAAGGACACCGCAGCGCAGACCGGCGTCGACGCCATCGCCCGCACCTGTCTGTACGAGGGCTATCTGCTGTGGCCCTACCGCAGGTCCGCGCTGAAGAACGCCAAACGCTGGACGTTCGGCGGGGTCTTCCCGGGCGGCGGCTGCGCCGAGGCGCTCGGCGAACGGCACACCGCGACCGCGCAGCTGCTGCTGGAACACGGCATCGGCCCGTACGAGGTGACCGTACGCCTGAGGTTTCTCCAGGTCGTGGACCGCACGGTATGGCGGGACGGCCCCGAGGGGCCGGAGCGCACGGATGCGCTCACCGTCGCCGGAGAGCGCCATGTGACCTGGCAGGAGGCGACCGAACGGGAGGTCCTGCTCACGCTCGCCGTGCCCGGCTCCGGCCCCTGCGCGAGCGCCGTCGACATCCCCGAGGGCTCCGCCGCCGAGCCGCTCGCCGAAGCGGACGGACGCCGCGCCGGCAGCGTCATCCGCGGCTGGCGGCGGCTGAGCGGTACGCTGACGGCCGCGAGCGAGCCCGTCGCCCCCGGTGTGGACCGGCTGACCGTCCGGGTGGCGAACACCTCGGACTGCCCGCCTCCCCGGCCGGGCGACCGCCGCGCCCGCGAGGAGGCCGCGGCGTACGCCTTCGCCTCCACCCATCTCATCCTGCACAGCGACCAGGCCCGGTTCATCTCCCTCCTCGATCCTCCTTATCAGCTGCGCCGCGCCGCCGCGGCCTGCGCCAACGACGGCGTCTGGCCGGTCCTCGCGGGCGAGCAGGACGGGCCGGACGGCCGGCGGGCGCACACCGTGCTCGCCTCGCCTCTCACGCTGTACGATTTCCCGGCCGTGGCCCCGGAGAGCCCGGGCGACCTCTTCGACGGCACGGAGATCGACCAGCTCCTCGTCCTCAGCGTGCTGAGCATGACCGAGGAGGAGCAGGCGGAGGCCCGGGCCTGCGACCCCCGGGCGCGTGAGATCCTCGACCGCTGCGCCGGACTCGGACTGGACGAGATGGCCCATCTGCACGGCGCGATCCGGGAGTTCCGCCCCGCGGCCGCGCCCGTACGGGAGGACGGGTGACCGGCGCGCCGCGGACGGTGCTCGTGGACGGCGTTCCCGTCGGCCGCGGCAGCCGGGTACGGCTGCGGCCGTCCCGGAGGGCCGACATCCTCGATCTGGCGCTGACCGGCCGGGAAGCCGAAGTCGACGCGATCGAGGAGGACTTCGAGGGACAGCTCCATCTGGCCGTCCTCGTCCGGGACGACCCCGGGCGCGATCTGGGCGCAAGCCGCAAGATCGGCCACCGCTTCTTCTTCACACCGGAGGAGGTGGAGCCGCTGGGACCCGGCGCCGGTGCACCGGCCCCTCGGGTGCTGGTCGCGGGCATCGGCAATATGTTCCTCGCCGACGACGGCTTCGGCCCCGAGGTGATCGCCGCGCTCAGGGAGCGGCCCGCGCCGCCCGGCGTGCACCTCGTGGACTTCGGCATCCGGGGCATGGACCTGGCCTTTTCGCTGCTCGACGGTTACGCGGCCGCGCTGCTCGTGGACGCGGCCCCGCACGGTGAGCGGCCCGGCACGCTCAGCGTCATCGAGCCCGGGCCCGGGCCGGAGACCGCCATGCCCGAGGCCCACGCCATGGACCCGGTCCGGGTGCTCGCCCTGGCGCGGCGGCTGGGCGACGGCACGCTGCCCCGCGCCCTGGTCCTCGGCTGCGAACCCGAGGTCCGCATGACGGGTGAGGAACCCGATGTCGTCGTCGGCCTCAGCGCCCCCGTGCGCCAGGCCGTGTCACGCGCCGTGCCGCTGGTCGAGTCCCTCGTCACCGAACTCCTTGCACATTCGTCCCTCACCGGCGCAGGAAAGGCAGCAGCCCCATGAAGAACGGCATCTTCATCCCCGCATCAGTCGTCCGCCTCGCCGTCGGCGTCCTGGCCGTCGCGGTGACCGCCGTCGTCCTCGCGGAACTGCCCGAGGCATGGCGCTACTACAAGATGGAGACGATGTGACGCAGCAGGGGCCCGGACGCCCGCAGGGGACGCCCGGGCCCACGCCCGTACCATGACGCGCTGTCAGCCCGTACGGGACAGCAGGGTTTTCACCGCCGCCGTGAGGTCCGCCTTCGGGTCGGCGGACGCGCCCGTGGAACGCCAGGCGACGAAGCCGTCCGGGCGGACGAGCGCCGCGCCGTCGGACTCAAGGCCGTACGCCTTGGCGAAGGCGTCGCCCGTGTACTCGGCGTCCGCGCCGCCGATGCGGCAGGCGCGCAGCGTGACCCCCAGGTCCTTGGCGACGGCCGCCGCCGCCTCCGCCCACGCCCGGCCCCCCTCGGGGGTGACCACGACGGGGGCGCGCCCGTACAGGTCGAGCGTGGAGACCGTCCTGCCGGAGTGCTCCAGCTCCACATGCGGGGCGCGGGTGCCCGGCTCGCCGCTCAGGTGCTGCGGGGCGACCGGCGGGCCCTCGCTGTAGCGGTAGCCGAAGACCGTCGTCCCGTACGCCTCCGCCGCGTCCTGGCCGTCCGCGTCGTCGCCGGTGCGCTCCTGCATCATGCCCAGCGCCTGCTGCAGCGTCATCCAGGCGACCGGGTGCCGCTCGGCCTGGTAGGTGTCGAGCAGCTCCTCGCCGGCCTCGCCGTCCAGGACCGCGGCCAGCTTCCACGCCAGGTTCGAGGCGTCCTGGATGCCCAGGCTTGCGCCGAACCCGCCGGTCGGCGGCACCAGATGGGCCGCGTCGCCGACCAGGAACACCCGTCCCCTGCGGTACTCGCGGGCCACCTGCGCGCCGATGACGAAGCTCAGCCACTGCGCACCGCCGGCCGGCAGCTGCGGAATGATCCCGACCTCCAGCTCGGGGTCGCCGATCGCGGCCCGCACCAGAGCGACCGCCTTCTCCTCGGTCATGTCGTCGAGCGACTCGCCCGGCGGCATGCCCGTGGCGAAGATCCACCGCCGCTGTCCGTCGTGCGCGAACAGGATCGTGGACGGGGCGGGCTTGTCGAGATAGCAGACCCCGACCGGCCGGCCCCTGGCCGCCTTCGACAGATCGGCCTCGAACAGCACGGACACGGTCGTCGCGAACTCGCCGGGACCGTCCGCCTCGATGCCCAGCGTGGAGCGGATCGGGCTGCGGCTGCCGTCCGCCGCCACCAGGTACTTGGCGCGCACGGTGCGCTCCGCGCCGGTGACGGTGTCCCTGAGCACCGCGACGACCCCGCGGTCGTCCTGCTCGAACGAGACCAGCTCGGTGGAGAACGCCAGCTCGGCGCCCAGCTCCCCGGCCCGCTCGCGCAGCAGATGCTCCAGCCGGTCCTGGTCGATCGGGGCCCACTCACACGGGCTCACCGACCCGCTGGGGTCGGGCTGGTCGGTCGGACCGCTGAAGATCTCCGGACCCGCCAGGGTCTCGGCGCGGATCATCAGCAGTTTGCTGAAGTCCGTGGCGAGCGACGCCTCGGACCACACCCGGTCCTCCAGGCCCACCTGGCGGTACAGCTCGACCGTACGCGGGTTGACGCCGCGCGAACGGGGATGGCTCAGGGTGTCCGGATGGCGCTCCACCACCAGTGAGCGCACCCCGTGCCAGCCGAGGAACACCGCCGTCGACAGCCCGGTCACCGCCCCTCCGACGACGAGGACCGGAACCTCCTGATCGGTCGTGCCCATAAACGGAATCCTTTCCTCGATAATCGTCCGGGGAGGCGGGGTCAGGCGGCCTTGCGGCAGATGACGACCGTGTCGTAGTCGCTGAGCGGGGCGACCTCGGTGGAGGCGAAGCCGGCCTTCCTGGCGTGCTCCAGCAGTTCGGAGGTCGGGTACTCGGAGCCGCCGTCGGTGACCAGCAGCATGTCGAGACTGATGACCAGGTTCTCCACATGGTCCGGCTCGTCGTCCAGCATCCGGTCGTAGACGATCAGCGCGCCGCCGGGGTTGACCGCGTCAAACGCCTTGGCGACCAGCTCGCCGCGCTGCTCGCGGTCCCAGTCGTGCAGCACATGGCCCATCGTCACCACGTCCGCCTTCACCGGCAGCGGCTGGGTGAAGAAGCTGCCGCCGTGGAAGTGGACCTTTCCGGTCAGCCCGTAGCTCTCCACATGCTCGTCGAACAGCGGCTCCATGGGCGGCAGGTCGAAGACATGCCCCTCCAGATGCGGCTGGTTCTTGACGATGATCGAGCAGAGATTGCCGCGGGCGCCGCCGACGTCCAGCACGGACTTCGACTTCGACCAGTCGAACTTGCCGACGAGCTCCGGGCCGACGACATGCGTCAGCGCGTCCATCATATGGACGAACTGCTTCAGGATGTGCGGGTTCTTGACGACCTCGTCGAAGTGCGACCCCGACTGCTGCTCGCCGGTGCGCAGCGCCTCGCTGAGCCGCCCCCACGCCGGGTACAGATTGCGGTTGGAGCGCTCCAGGAACCCGCCGACCCAGGTGCGCTCGCCGCGCACCAGATAGGTGTCCGCGCCCGGGGCGTTGCGGAACCGCCCGCCGTCCGCGCGCTCCAGCAGACCGAGCGCCGCCAGCAGATTGAGCCAGTCGCTCAGGCCGCGCCCGTGCAGTTTCAGCTCGCTGCGGATCTCCTCCTGGGTGGCGGGGCCCGTCTTGTGCAGGGTGGTGAACAGATCCAGTTCCACTGCCGTGAGCAGCGCCTTGGCGTCGCAGAACGCGTTGCTCAGCCGGATGATTCCGGCCGGCGTGCTGACATCCGGGCTGGTGTGCGTCATGCGCAGGACTCCTTCCGACACGGCGCATGGCCTGGTGCCAGGCCGCTGGCGGGAGAATCCACGGCGCGGGTTGAGGTCGCCTAGAGAGGCACTGGTGACTGCGCCTTCTGCTGTGTCCTCAAACTCCCCCGGACTTCTCCCCCAGCTACCTCCCCCAGACTCCGTCTGGAGGTGCCCCCAGGAGGCGCCCCCAACGGGCTGGGTTTTCCGCACCTGTAGCCGCTTTCAAGTCGCCGGGGCTACCCATCAGGGGTGCCGCGGACCGAGTTCCCGGCGGAAGCCCAGCTTGCCCAGAGGGGATATGCATGTATGACGTGAAGATCCCGGTGCTGATCGTCGGTGGTGGTCCCGTCGGCCTGTCCACTGCGCTGTTCAGCGGCCGGCGAGGCGTGCGCACGATGCTCCTGGAGAAGAGGGACAGCACCTCCATGCTCCCCCGCGCCCCGGGCCTGCAGGCCCGCACGATGGAGCTGTTCCGGGCGGCGGGGCTCGGCAAGGACATCCGCGCGCTTGAGATGGGCGACTCCCACGCCTACTTCGAGGGCGGCATCATCAAGGTCGAGACGTTCTCGGACATCGACAACGCCGAGCTGCTGGAGGCCCCGTCCCTGGACGGCGAGACCGTCAGCCCGGAGCGGGTGATGGGCTGCGGCCAGGACCGGTACGAGAAGGTGCTGGTCGCCAAGGCCAGGGAGTTCGGCGCCGACGTCCGCTTCAACACCAAGCTGATCTCGTTCGAGCAGGACGCGGACGGCGTCACGGCCGTCGCCGAGGACGGCAAGACCGGAAAGCGCCTGACCATCCGGGCCGACTACCTGGTGGGCGCGGACGGCGCGGGCAGCCGTATCCGCGAGGCGCTCGGCGTCCAGCGGGTCGGCCGCGGCACGGTGTTCAACGCGCTCTCGATCTACTTCCGCGCGCCGGAGCTTGAGACGCTCCTCAAGGACACCAAGTTCATCCTCTGCTACGCCTCCGCGGGCGGCACCCTGATGGGGCTGTCGCGGCTGCATGGCTGCGACCCGTGGCTTGCCGCGCCGATCTACTACCCGGAGAAGGGCGAGAAGCCCGAGGACTACACGGACGAGCGGTGCGTGGAGATCGTGCGCCGTGCGGCCGGCAAGGACATCGACGTCGAGATCATGGCGAAGGTGCCGTGGCAGGGCGCCCAGCTGGTGTCCGAGACATTCCGCGCGGGCCGGGTGTTCCTGGCGGGCGACGCGGCGCACGTCCACCCGCCGGCCGGCGGCTTCGGCGCGAACACCGGCATCCATGACGCGCACAACCTGTCCTGGAAGCTGGCCGCGGTGCAGCACGGCTGGGGCACGGACGTGCTGCTGGACACCTATGACGCGGAGCGGCGTCCGCTGGGCGCCGCCATGTCGGAGCAGGCGCTGGTGCGCAACCGCATCCGTCACGGCTACGCCACCGAACAGGACCGCGCGGACTTCGTTGACGACGTCATCATCACACTCGGCTACCGCTACCGCTCGACGTCAATCATCGGCGCGGAGGGGGCGAAGGTGCTCACCCCGGACCTGGAGCTGACCGGCGAGCCCGGCACCCGCGCTCCGCACGTCTGGCTCAGGAGGGGCGACGAGACGATCTCTGCGATCGATCTGTTCTGGGACTCGTTCGTGCTGCTGACCGGCCCGGAGGGCGGGGAGTGGGCCAAGGCGGCCGTGCCGGTCGCGGAGAAGCTGGGCATCCCGCTGCGTACGCATGTCATCGGGGCGGGGCAGGAGCTTCAGCCGGCCGACCGGGACTGGGCCGACGTGTACGGCGTCGGCAGCGGCGGTGCGGTGCTGGTGCGGCCCGACGCGTTTGTGTCCTGGCGGTCCGCGGAGGCGAGCGACGACCCGCACGGCGTGCTGGCGGATGTGATCGCCCGTGCGTCGGGGGCCGAGACCGCCGCCGTGCCGGCGCCGTGAGGGGGCGCGGACGATGACGGCGCACGCATCCGAAGAGGCCGTCCACCCGGGCGCGGTGCTGGCCCAGGCGATGGCCTTCCAGCCGGCGCGGCTGGTCCTGACCGGCATCGAGATCGGGCTGTTCTCGGCGCTGGCCGAGCAGCCCGACACCGAGGCCGGGATCAGGCGGCGGCTCGGTCTGCACACCCGCGGCACGGACCACTTCCTGGCCGCGCTCGCCGAACTCGGGTTCCTGGAGTGCTCGGCGAGCGGCGTCTACGCCAACTCGCGGGTGGCGCAGCGGTTCCTGACGCCCGGTGACGACGCCTATCTGGGCGGCTTTCTCAAGGTCGCCGGCCAGGTGATGTACCCGGCGTGGGACAGGCT
Source organism: Streptomyces sp. PR69 (assembly GCF_026420845.1). Classification (GTDB taxonomy): domain Bacteria; phylum Actinomycetota; class Actinomycetes; order Streptomycetales; family Streptomycetaceae; genus Streptomyces. The sequence continues at coordinate 256,672 of NZ_JAOWCB010000005.1, forward strand.
CGGCGAGGCGCTGCGCACCGGCGCCCCGCAGGCGGCCACGTACACCGGCGAGGACATGTTCGGCGAGCTGTATGAGAGCGACGAGAAGAAGGACGGGCTGGTCGGCATGGCGGAGGACGCCAGCCGGCCGCTCATCCCGGCGCTCACGGAGTCGTTCGACTGGGCGAAGCGCAGCTCGGTGCTGGAGCTCGGCGGCTGCCGGGGCAATGTGCTCGCGGGCCTGGTGAAGGCGCATCCGCATCTCGACGCGCGCGTCTTTGACCTGCCACAGCTGGAAGGGGACTTCACCGCCCATATGGCCTCGATCGGCATGACGGGCCGGGTCCGCTACCACGGCGGTGACTTCTTCGCCGATCCGCTGCCGCAGGCCGATGTGCTGATGATCGGTCATGCGCTGGTGGACTGGAACGACGAGCAGCGCCTGCAGCTGGTGAAGAACACATTCGCGGCGGTGCGTCCCGGCGGGGCGTTCCTGGTCTGGGACCCGGTGATCGTCGAGGACGACGAGAGCTATCTGCGCAACCTGATCCGCAGCCTGAATCTGCAGCTGATGACGCCGCACGGCAAGGGTTACCGCTTCGAGCAGTGCGCGGAGTGGATGCGGGAGGCCGGCTATGCCGATGTCACCCGCACCTCGCTCGGCCATGACGTCACTCTGGTGATCGCCCGCAAGGAGTAGGCCCGGTCGCTCACCGCCGGATGCGTTCGGTGTGCTGCTCCTGGAGTTCTCTGCTGGCGCGGAAGAAGTCCAGGAGCAGGGTGAGCTCCTCGACGCTGTAGCGGGCGACCTGCCGGAAGCCGTCCTGCGCGAGCGGCCCGAAGATCTCCTCGGCGGCCTTGAGCGCCTTGTCGGTGGGCCGTACGACCGACCGGCGGCGGTCGGCGGGGTCGGGGGAGCGGGTGATGTACCCCAGCCGGTCCAGCCGGTCGAGCAGGGCCGTGACACTGCCCGTGGTGAGATTCAGCGCCGCACCCAGTTCGCTGGGTGCGGCGCTTTCGCGCTGCATGAGGACGTCCAGACAGTGCAGGTCGGTGCGGTTGACGCCGAGGCGCTGCGCGGCCGCGTAGTCGAAGGAGTCGACGGCGGTCTGGAGCGCGCGGATCTCGGCGGCGAGCTCCCGCTGAAGATTCTTCCGGTTATCGCTTGACATCCAAGTAACTCGACCTTCAAGATAAATGTATCGGATAGCTTGATGCTCAAGCTAGTCGAATCCCAAGAGAAGTCAAGATCGGGTCGTTGCCCGGGTTCCCGGAAGGAACACTGCGATGAACACCCAGACATTCACCAAGGCCGCGCAGGAGACTGCCGAGAAGGCCGCGGAGCAGACCGAGCGGGTCGAGGCGTACTACACCAGCGTCAAGCGGCTGGGCCACTGGACCGGCGCCCGCACGATCGACGTGACCGCGCGCCGCGGCTCCGTCCAGCTGGACCTGAGGTCCGCGCAGATCCCCGAGGGCGATCTTGAGGTGCGGATCACAGGCGAGCGCTCCCTCCTCAAGCTCCTCGTCCCCGACGGCACGGTGGTCGACGAGCGGGAGCTGGCGTACGAGGGCCGCAGCGAGGTCAAGGACGCCCAGCGGCACTCCGCCTCAGGCGGCCGGCGGCTGAAGCTGACCGGGGTTCTCAAGCGGAGCGAGGTCCGCATCGTGCGCGGCGGCATGGCGACGCTGACGGCCATGTTCTCCCGCGAGTTCGTCGAGGACTGCCGCACCGCGCACCGAGGCGGCACCCTGCCGACCGTGCACGCTCCCGAGAGCGTCCGCGAGGGAACCCCGAGGGATGCCGACTGAAGCCCTCAACACGTCTTTGAGCAGGCCCCCTTAGCTTCGTGCCAGCGGCCGCCGGGTCCTCCGGCGGCCTGCGCGGGCTGAAGGGGGCAGGCGTATGACGGCACATCAGATCGAGTCGCTGTTCATCGGACTCGCCGCCATTCTGGTCCTCAGCCGCGTCCTCGGCGCGGGCGCGCGCCGGATCGGCCAGCCTCCCGTGGTGGGGGAGATCCTCGCCGGCCTGCTGGTGGGCCCCACCCTCTTCGGCGGGGCCGTCGCCGACTTCCTCTTCCCCGCCGACATCCGCCCGCTGCTGACCGCGCTGGCCCATCTGGGTCTCGCGCTGTTCATGTTCGTCATCGGCTACGAACTCGACCTCGCCCTGCTGCGCGGCAAGGAGCGCATCGCGGCGAGCGTCTCGCTCTGCTCGGTGCTGCTGCCGTTCGGCCTCGGCGTCCTGCTGGCCCTCTATCTGAGCCGCTCCCACCCGACCGACAACCGCACCGGCTTCCTTCTCTTCCTCGGCGCGGCCATGTCCGTGACGGCGTTCCCCGTGCTCGCCCGCATCCTGGCGGACAGCGGCCTGGGCAGAACCCGCGTCGGAGGCATCGCGCTGGCCAGCGCGGCCATCGACGACATTGTGGCCTGGTCGCTGCTCGCGGCCGTCATCACCGTATCGGGCGGCGGCGCCCAGTGGACCACGCTCCTCGCCCCCGTCTATCTCGCGGTGATGTTCCTGCTGGTACGGCCGGGTCTGCGCCGCCTCTTCGACGAGCGCCGCGGCCGCGGCCAGATCACCGCGGACCAGCTGATCGTCGTCCTCGGCGGGCTGATGCTGTCGTGCTGGGCCACCGAATGGCTCGGCGTCCACTTCGTCTTCGGCGCGTTCCTCTTCGGCGTGGTGATGCCCCGCACCACCTCCGAGCGCCTCCGGGCCCAGGTCGTCGACCGCTTCGAGTACCTCAGCCGGCTGCTCCTGCTGCCGGCCTTCTTCGTGGTCGCGGGCCTTCAGGTCGACCTCTCCCGCACCGGCCTCCGCTCGCTCGGCGAACTGGCCCTCATCCTGCTGGCCGCCATCTCCGGCAAGTTCCTCGGCGCCTATGCCGCATCCCGCCTCAACGGCGTCCCGCCCCTGCAGAGCACGGTCCTCGCCACCCTGATGAACACCCGCGGCCTGACCGAGATCGTGATCCTTGCCATCGGCCTCCAACTCGGCGTCCTCACCCCCGATCTGTACGCCCTGATGGTCGTCATGGCCCTGATCACCACAGCGATGACAGGCCCCCTCCTCCACCTCCTCCGCCGTCGCGCGGGCGGCTCCCAGGCCCTGGGCGCCTATGCGGACCGGACGCCGGACGCGCCGATCGACGCGGCGGCGGGCGCACTCGGGACGGCGGTCCCTCCGCGCGGCGACGCGGACGTTCTCCAGCCGGGAGTCAAGTAGCGTGATCTGATCGCCGCGCTCGCCGCCGACACCTGCAACCGGCTGGCGGACCAGCAGGAGGCGGCCCGCGACGCGCTTCCCGAGGCGGCCGTCGCGGCGCGGCTGCTCGCGGTGGCGGAGACTTTCCGGGACTGGGCCCGCACGCGGCCCGCGGAGTTCCGGCTCACCTACGGCGACAACTCGCCGGGCCATGCCCCGACCGCCGACATCGTGGTCGCGGCCGCCCGCCGCTGCTGCATGATCCTGCTCGGCGCTGGAGATGCCGGGCCTTGAGCAGCCGGCCGGGCGGCGCGGGGGGAGCAGCGTCAGCCGCCCACAGCGAAAGGAGGCGACGCCCCGACAAGGATCGTCGGGGCGCCGCCTCCTCCGGGACGCTCACGCCGGGGCGCCGCCTCGTGCGGAAAGGCTCACGCCGGGGCCGCCGGGGCCGCCGGAGCGGCCGGAGCATCCTCGTCCTCGTGGATGCGGATCGACTTCGTCGGGCAGCCGCGGGCCGCGCGGCGGATCTCCTCGTGGAGTTCGGCCGCCGGGCGCTCGTCGAGGATGCGGACCAGGCCGTCCTCGTCCTGGTCGAAGACCCCCGGCACCCGGTAGACGCACAGGCTGCTGACCGCGCAGGTCTCGGAGTTGGCCGTCACTCGCATGGCGTCACCCTCCTCACCACTCGACGGGGATCTCGGTGAAGCCCTCCATGAAGCCGCCCAGAGCGCGCGGCAGCTCCTCCGCCTTGGCGGCGAGGCGGATGTTGGGGAAGCGGCGCAGCAGGGACTCGGTGGCGACCTGCAGCTCCATCCGGGCCAGGGCCGCGCCCACGCAGTAGTGCAGGCCCGCGCCGAAGGTCATGTGGTGGTTCTCCTTGCGGCGGATGTCCAGTTCGAAGGGGCACTCGAAGACCTCGGGGTCCATGTTCGCGCCCTCTTCGGAGAGCAGGACGCTGGTGCCCTTCTTGATGACGGAGCCGTCGGAGAGCGGGATGTCGTCGATCGCGTACCGCATGGTGCCCACCGACGAGCCCATGATCTGGGTGCGCAGCAGCTCCTCCACCGCGGACGGCACCAGCGAGAAGTCCGCCTGGATCTCACGCACCAGGTCCCGGCGGTGCAGCAGCACCGCGGTGCCCGTGCCGATCTGGCTGGCGGTGGTGACATAGCCGGCGATCAGCAGGCCCTGTGTCCAGAAGTGCAGCTCGTGCTCGTTCAGCCGGCTGTCGTCCTCGTCGTCCCGCACCCGGATCAGCTCGCTGACCAGGTCGTCGCCCGGGTTCTCCCGCTTGGACTCGATCAGGTCGCCCAGGTACTTCCACAGGTTCTGCCGGCACTCGCCGACCTTCTCCGGAGGCAGCTTCGTCACCGACAGGAAGCCGTCGACATAGGCGCGGAACTGGTCCCGGTCCTCCGCCGGCACGCCCAGCAGCTTGCAGATGACCTTGATGGGCAGCGGGAACGCGAACGCCTCGTTCAGCTCGGCCGGCTGCGGGCCCGCCGCCATCTCGTCCAGCAGTTCGTCGGCGACCTGCTGGACGTAGGGGCGCAGCGCCTCGATCCGGCGCGCCGTGAACGCCTTGGTGACCAGGGAGCGCACCCGGGTGTGCTCCGGCGGGTCCGGGTCGATGTTCGGGTCCATGAACAGGTCGTTGTCCTTGGAGATCCGCGCGCAGTCGGGGCGGGCGATATTGCGGGAGAGCCGCTTGTCGGCGAAGAGCGCCCGCACGTCCTTGTAGCGGGTCACCAGCAGTGCGACGTCCCCGCTCGGCAGCGTCACCTCCATCGCGGACGAGTCGTGCACATGGCGGAGTGCCTCGGGGACCTGCATGGGCGGGGTCCACGCGAACGGATACCTGGGCGGGGTCTGGGTGCTCACAGCAGTCCCTTCCGGTCAAAGGTGTGCGAAGAGAGTTCTTGTGTTGTCAGAAGGGCCAGCCCGGCCGGGACCACGCCGCCTCGGCAAAGGCCCACTCGTACCGTGTGCTGACGCTGAAGTGCTTGACGAGCTCGGCGCGCTCCGCGTCGCCGAGCTCCTTGCCGAGCCGGTCGGCGGCGCCCATGAAGGCCTTCACGGCATAGCCGTAGCCCTCGCCCGGGTGGTACACCTCGATCCAGCGCGCATAGCGCGAACCGGGCGTGTGCCGCTCCAGCAGATCGTTGGACACCTGGTAGTTGAACCAGACCATCGGCAGCAGCGCCCCGAAGCCGGCCGCGAAGGACCGGGCGCTCGCCGCCTGGAAGAAGGCGCAGTGCGCATGCGTCGCCGGGTCGGGCATGCCGTCCGGGCCAAGCTCCGGCGCGTCCAGCTCCCCGCACAGCTCCCCGTACGCCTCGCGCAGCCGGTCCCGCGCCTCCAGCGTTCCGGTGATGGACCGGCCCAGCAGCGCCACCTGGTCGTCGGTGCGTGACGCCGCCGCCGTACGGGCCAGCGCCCGGGCGTAGAACGGCAGCAGATACGCCGTGTCCTGCCGTACGAAGTGCGCCAGCGACTCAGGCGGCAGCGAGCCGTCCCGCAGCCCGCTCCAGAAAGGATGCGCCTTCACCTTCTCCAGGGCCGGCGCCGCGAGCTCCTTGAGCTCCTCCTGCAGCATGGAATGTCCCTTCTCAGAAGTCTCTCAGGGGTCTTACGGGGTCTCAGAGGTCCAGGCGCACGCGGTAGTGGCGCAGCCAGGCGTCCAGTTGCAGCACCATCTCCACATTCCTCCGCTCACCCCAGCCGTCCACGGCGATCGGCCGGTCCTCGGCCGCCAGCTCCGCGCACGCCGGACCGTCCAGCAGCGGGCGCACCGGGCTCGACGCATCGGCGACCACCGCGTTGAAGCGGGCGCGCAGCACCTCGCCGTAGCGCGGGTCCTGGGTGATGGGGAAGGGGCTCTTGCGGCGCTGGGTGACCGACGCCGGCAGCAGATCGGCCACCGCGGAGCGCAGCACGCTCTTCTCCCGGCCGTCCGCCGTCTTCATGCCCCACGGGATGTTGTAGACGTACTCCACCAGCCGGTGGTCGCAGTACGGCACCCGAAGCTCCAGGCCCACCGCCATCGACAGCCGGTCGTCGCGCGACAGCAGCAGCGGCAGCCAGCGCGACAGATGGGCGTGGCCCACGACCCGCATGGTGTGCTCCTGGTCCGACTCGCCCGCCACCCGAGGGACCTCGGCGACGGTCTCCGCGTACCGCTGCGCCGAATAGCCGGGTACGTCGATCTTCTTCAGAAAGCCGGGGTCCAGCAGTCCGGTGCTCATGCCGTGCGGGGCGACCCGCAGACCCATCGTCACCCACGGGAAGTTCGCCGTGTCGACCAGCGTCGGGTCGCGGAACGACTGGTAGCCGCCGAAGAGTTCATCCGCGACCTCGCCCATCAGGGCCACGGTCGAGCGCTGCCGCACCGCCCGCAGCAGCAGATACAGCGAGCGGTCCATGTCGGGGATGGGCCGCGGCAGATCCTGGGCGCGCAGCGCGGCCGCGTCCACGACCGGATCGGCGAGGTCCGCGGTGCGCAGCACCACCGGTTCATGGTCCGCGCCCACATGCCGGGCGACCTCCGCGGCATAGGGAGCGTCCGGGTCCTCGTGCCAGAAGTCCTTGCGGAAGCGCTCCGTGTGCCCCTCGAAGTCGACGGCGAAGGTCTTCGGCCGCTCCTTCGCCGACAGGGCGGCGAACGCGGCGATGGCGCTGGAGTCGACCCCGCCCGACAGCAGGGTGCACAGCGGCACGTCGGAGACCAGATGCCCGGCGACGGACTCCTTGAGCAGCCCGCGCACCGTGTCCACGGTGGTTGCCAGACCGTCCTCGTGCGGCCGGTTCGGCAGCTGCCAGTAGCGGGACTCGACCACGGACGACCCATTGCGCACGACGGCCACATGGCCTGCCGGGACCTCCCGCATCCCCCGGTACACCGCATGGCCGGGGGTGGCGATATACGCCAGCAGCTCCGCCATGCCCTCCGCGTCCACGACGCACTCCACCGACGGATGCGCCAGCAGCGCCTTGGGCTCTGAGCCGAAGACGATCCCCCGCCCCGCGCGCGCGTAGTACAGCGGCTTGATGCCCAGCCGGTCCCGGAACATCACCAGCTTCCCGGCGCGCGGATCCCACACGGCGCACGCGAACATGCCGTCCAGGTGCTCGGCGCACCGCTCGCCCCACTCCAGATAGGCGCGCAGCACCACCTCGGTGTCCCCGGCGGTGCGGAAGCGGTGGCCGCGGCCCGCCAGCTCGGCCCGCACCTGGCGGAAGTTGTAGATCTCGCCGTTGTGGACCAGGACGGCGAGGGTCCGGCCGCCCTCCTCGGCGACCATCGGCTGCGGACTGCCCGCCACATCGATCACGGCCAGCCTGCGGTGCCCCAGGACCGCCCGGTCATCGGCCCAGACGGCCTCGTCGTCAGGGCCGCGGTTGGCGAGCGTCGCCGCCATGGCCCGTACGGTGGACGCCTCCTCGGCCAGACCCCGCTCGAAGTCGACCCACCCCGCTATGCCGCACATGCGACCACCCTCGCCTCGATCTCGGCGACCAGCCCGGCCGGGGCGGGCAGGCTCAGCATCTGTTCCCGCAGCTTCACCGCGGCCGCCCGGCAGGCGTCCCCGGCCAGCAGCTTCTCCGTCTCGGCGCGCAGCCGTTCGCCCGTGGCCTCGTCGCGGGTGAGGACCTCGCCCGCGCCAATGGCCACCACCCGGCCCGAGTGGCCGAGATGGTCCGGCAGCTGCGGCACGAGCAGCAGCGGCGCCCCGGCCCGCAGCGCGGTCAGCACGGTGCCCGCGCCGCCGTGCGCCACCACCAGGGAGGCGTCGTCGACCAGCAGATGCAGCGGAGTGTCCTCGACGACCCGCACCAGCCCCGCGGACTCGCCGGGCAGCTCGCCCAGCAGCGCGCGCTGCCCCGCGGTCACGGCGAGGACGACCTCCAGACCCGGCCGGGCGATCGCACGGGCGACCTGCCCGGCCAGGAACCGCTCCGGCGACAGCCGCGCCATGGTGTGACCCCAGGTCACGACCACGCGCTGCACACCGGGCCCCGGCGGGCCGAGCGGGGGATGAGGCGGCCCGCCGGGGCCGTTGAAGGGGACGTACCGCATCGCGAGCCGCGGATGGTCCACCGGCACCTGGAAGCCGTCCGGGCAGGGGTCGACGGTCAGCGCGCCGAACGGGTCGAACGCGCCCACGCCGTTCCGCTCCGCCAGCGGGGCCAGCACCTGCGGCAGCAGCCCGCGGGCGCGCCCCATCAGGTCGGCGCCGTACAGCAGCCGCACCGCCGGAACGCCCGCGGCCGCGGCCGCGATCGGACCGGCCAGCGCGGTCGGTTCAAAGACGACGGCGTCGGCGCGCCAGTCCCGCGCCAGCCGCACCAGATCGTCCGTCATCGAGTCGGCGTGGGCGTAGAACATCTGCATCGCCCGTGGCCCCTTGCCGCTGCGCGGCGTCTGACCAGCGCCGTCCGCCGGCCCGTTCTCGCTCGGCAGCACATAGCCGCGCACCAGGCCCACGGCGTCGACGTCCGCGCCGACCGACGCGCCGGGCAGTCCGGTGCTCGCGGTCAGCCCGGCGAGCTCCGGCTGGCTGGCGACCAGCACGTCATGGCCCGCGGCCCTAAAAGCCCACGCCAGCGGCACCATCGCATACAGATGCGACGGCCAGGCCCAGGTCGTGAACAGTACGCGCATGCTCGCCCCAACCCCTCTCGGTGCACGTGTGAGTGCCGCTGAGACGGTGGCGCAGCCGCCTATCGGTCCGGTCGCGGATGGCTGGAAACCGGCCGGACCGACGGCGGCGGAGCACATCAAGAACTGCTCCAGAGGCTCATATCACCTGGAAGTTCGCCATCATGGCCATGTCCTCGTGCTCCAGGTTGTGGCAGTGGAACATATAGCGGCCGCGATGCCCGGAGAACCTGGCCAGCACATCCACCACCTCGTACGGCCGCACGTCCACGGTGTCCTTCCAGCCCCCGTCCGTGGGCAGCACCTCGCCCCCGCTGCGCGCCACCACCTGGAAGTGGGCCAGATGCAGATGCACGGGGTGGTGGAAGTCGCTGGTGAACCGCCAGCGCTCCACCGTCCCCAGACGCGGCCGCGCCAAGAACTCATCGGAGCGGAACGGCTTCTTGTTCACCGTCCACACCTTCGCCCCGTCCACCTGCGTCTGCCGGAAGTCGAACTGCCGCTCGGCGACGGCGGCCGAGGCGGCCAGCGGCTCCACATCGGCGAGCTTCGCCGGCACCCGGCTGTCGTCCTTCGCCGCACGGGCCACCCGGAACCGCATCACCCGGCGCGTGGAGCCTTCACCGATCCGGTTGACCAGTGCGACCGTCGTGCCGACCGGATAGCGCGAGAAATCGATCACCACGTCATAGCGTTCGGCCGGTGAGATCGGCAGCTCGTCATGCGAGCGGGGCGCGGCCAGCAGCCCGGCGTCGCTGCCCACCTGGGTGAAGGACGCCCCCTCGCGCGGCCCGGGCTCCAGCGCGAGCCGGTAGCGGCGGGCGTTGGAGGCGTTCAGCAGCCGGAAGCGGTAGCGGGCCGCCGCGACCTCAAGCTCCGGCCAGGGCGCGCCGTTGACCAGCACCACATCGCCCATCACCCCCTCCATATAGGCGGCTTCGACACCCGGCTCCCCGGTGAGCGAGGGGTCGAGCGACGGATAGCGCAGCGCCCCGTCCTCGTCGAACGCCCGGTCGCAGATCATCAGCGGGATGTCACGCTCGCCGGACGGCAGGCCCAGCGCCTCCTCCTCGTCGTCATGGACGAGGAACATCCCGGCGAGGCCCCGCCACACCTGCGGTGCGCTGAAGTCCATCCGGTGGTCGTGGTACCAGAGCGTGGCGGCGGGCTGGTCGAGCGGATACACATAGTCCTTGGCGAGCTGCGTCACCGTCCAGTCGTCCGGGGCGACATGCATCACGCCTCCGTGACCGCTCCCATGGCCGCCGCCGTTCCCCGGTCCGCCGGGGTGATGGCGGTACCCCTTGGGCACCACCAGATCCGTCGGATAGCCGTCCGACGCCGGGGCCTGGATGCCGCCGTGCAGATGCGTCGAGGTGGGCGCCGGCAGCTCGTTGCGGACGTTCACCACGATCTGACGGCCGGAACGGGCCGTGATCGTCGTACCGGGAAACGTTCCGTCGTATCCCCACACCTCAGTCTTCAGCCCCGGCAGGATCTCCACCTCGGCGGCGCGCTGCACCAGCTCATAGCGGTCGACGCCGCCCGCCGCCCGCACGGGCACGGCCGTACGCGGGACCGGCAGCGGCGTCCCGTACGGCCGCGGCAGCCTCGCCGCGCTGGTCAGCAGCTCGCCGGAGACCTCGCGGTGCAGGCTGCCGCAGCCGGCGATCCCGGCCGCGGCGGCGGCCCCGCCGAGCGAGACCGCGCCCGCGAGCCCCAGAAACCGCCGGCGGTGCATCGGCTTCCCGGCGCTCATCGGCGGCCGCCGCGGGCGATGAACGACCAGAACACCAGCGCGGTCGCACCCGCGACCAGGGCCACGCCCAGCGGGATGTGCAGAGCCAGGGAGCGGGAGTACCCGAAGCCGCTCTGCGTCTGCACCAGAAAGGCGATCAGCACGGTGACGGGCATCGGCCACCAGGGCCCCCGCCCCGGCCGCCACAGCAGCACCGCGGAGACGACCATCAGCCAGCTCAGAAAGGCGATCGTGTGCGCATTGACCTCGTGCAGCGCCAGCAGATCCACATCACCCGTGATGAACATCCCGGCCAGTACCGCCTGCACCAGCGTCAGCAGCAGAAACGCGATGGCCAGAGCGCGCACCGCGATCAGCGGCCAGCGCCGGACCCTGCGCACCGCGGGACGCCCGGCGTCCGCGCCGGGCTGCGGAGACAAGGGGGCCGCCCGCCCTGACGAGGCGGCGGCCGGGGAGTCCGCCGAGCGGACATCCGGTGTGTGGCTCATGAGGAACCTCTCCCAATCGTCGACCCCCATGACCCTGACACCGGCGACTCGAGCAGAACTTGAGCGACGGAACCGTTCCTCGATCCGGCATCGAGCGGCGGCGGAGACGTTGGTAGCGCATCCCTACGCCATGGAGGCTTCACCGATGGCTACGACTCCGCTCTTCCGCGTCATCCTGCGGATGGAAATCCGGCCCGGCACACAGGACGACTTCGAACGCACCTGGTGGGAGGTGGGCTCCGCGATCGCCCGGCAGCCAGCCAACCGGGGGCAGACGCTGACGCGCGCGACGGAGGGCGAGGGCGGCGCACCCGTCTACTACGTGATCACCGACTGGACGGACGAGGAGTCGTTCCGGGCCTTCGAGGTCAGCGAAGCCCACGTCGGGCACCGCAAGCGGCTCGGCCGTTACCGTACCGGCGGTGAGATGACCACCACTCAGGTCGTGTACGAGATCCCCCCGGCGGCCGCCGCACCCCGAGCCCCGGCCGCCGGCGGAAGCGCCGGCGAGGAGCGCCCCGCCCTCGCTTTCATCGGACTGGGCAACATGGGCGGCGGCATGGCCGCCCGCCTGCTCGACTCCGGCCGCCGGCTCACCGTCCACAACCGCACCGCCGCCAAGGCCCGCCCGCTCGTCGAGGCCGGGGCCGTCGCCGCCGACAGCCCCGCCGACGCGGCCCGGGGGCACTCCGTCGTGCTGCTCAGCCTCAGCGACGAAGCCGCCGTGGACGAGGTGCTCTTCCGGCAGATCGTCCCCGTCCTGGCGCCGGGCAGCATCGTCGTCGACACCTCCACCGTCTCACCGGAGTACGCGCGGCGCGCCGCCGCGCGGCTGGCCGACGCCGGGCTCCGGCGCGTCGAGGCCTGCGTCGTCGGCAACCCCCTCCAGGCCCGCGAGGGCAAGCTCCGCGTCTACACCAGCGGCGTCGAACACGACGTCGCCGAGGTCGCGGACATCCTCGACGCGATCGGCTCCGAGGTGCTGCACCTCGGCGCGCCCGGCGCCGCCGCCACCCTCAAACTCATCTTCAATCTGCTGCTCGGCGCCCAGGTCGCCTCGCTCTCCGAGGCCGTCGCCTACGGAGTGCGGGCGGGCCTGGACCGCGACCGGCTGCTGTCGGCGATCGCCGAGAGCGGCTTCAGCTCGATCGTGATGCGCTTCCGCGCCGAGCTGATGCGCAAGGGCAGCTACGAACCCGCCTTCTTCCGTTCCGCGCTGATGGAGAAGGACCTGCGCCTCGCCATCGACGACGCGAAGGGCGCGGGCGTCGAACTGCCCGTCCTGGACACCGTACGGGCCGGGTTCGCCGCCGTCGTCGCGGCGGGCGACGGCGACAAGGACGCCTCGGTCCTCATCGAGCACACCACGCCCGCGGCTGCCGCACAGCCGCCCCAGGGAGCCGCCTCATGACCCCGCACGCCCCGGACGCCCGCCACCACCGGCTGAAAGTCCTCGCCGAGGCGGGCGCGGCCGCCCGCGCGGGCCGCGCCCCGTCCGACGACGTCGACCGGCTGCTGGAGCTCGTCTTCGAGTGGTTCCGCTCCAACTTCCGCCCGGAGCGCGCGCACGGCCGCTCCGGGATCTTCCGGTACGCCGTCAACACCCCGCTCGGGGTCCGCCACCGCTTTATCGTCGTCGACGCCGGCGCCTGCACGGCGGCCGCTTCCGCGGACCGCCCGGCCGATGCCACGATCGGCGTGGACCTCGACGATCTGATCGCGCTCGCGGTCGGCGAACTCAAAGGCACCGATGCCTTCGTCAACGGACGCCTGAAGATCTCGGGCGATGTCTTCTTCGCCATGAACTGGATCGAGTGGTTCGGCTCACGCAGCACCGCGCGCGACTAGCTGCCGACGGGACAGCGGCCCCGGCAGGGGGTGCGGGGCTCCGCCGCGTTGAAACGGACGGGCGGGGAGAGCGCGCCGTGTCACCGGTGGCGGTGGAGGCGGGGGGTGCGGAGCCAGGACGGGCGGTGGGGGCGGCGGCCCCGCAGGGCGCGGGCCGTCAGGATGAGGGCCGTGGCGATCGCGATCGCCGCCATGGCGAGCAGCCAGTTGCGGGGGTAGTCCAGCGGCAGCACCGACGGGTTGCGCCGGACCGGCGCCAGCAGCGGCGGGAGCGCGATCGCCGTCAGCGCGCCCGCGACGATCAGCACCCCGCGGATCAGCCCGCGCGCCGGGACGCTCGCCACGAGCAGCCCTGCGGTCAGCACGAACGGCGCGATGAGACCGTCGTGGAGCACGATCGCCCCGGCCAGCCACACCGCCACCTCCGACAGCTCGCCGCCCGCCCACAGCAGCCGCCCGCCGATCGCGATCAGCAGGACGCCGAACGCGCCCACGGCATACCGCATCATCAGATGATCTCCATTCTGGCGACCCACTTGGTCTGCCATACGCCGGGCCGGTTGGGCGCGATGACGCGGGCCGGGAAGCCGTGGTCCAGGGAGAGGACCTGGCCGTTGAGACGCAGGGCCAGCAGGGTCAGCGGGTCCTCGGTGTAGCCGCCGCCCATCTCCATCACCCGGTAGGCGCCTCGCCGTTCCATGGAGACCACCCGGACGAGCGCGTCAGGGCGGCCCCCGGCGCGGGCGACCAGGTCGCGGACGCGGACGCCGCTCCAGTCGGCGTACTTGCTCCAGCCCTCGACGCAGGCGATCGGCAGCCGCACGGTGTGCTGGGCCATGGCGGCGAGTTCGTCGAGGGTCAGTTCGTAGCTGTCGCGGCCCAGCACGGTCAGCCGGTATCCGGACAGGTCCCGGCCGACCATCCCGGCCTGGGCGGCGGAGCGGTTGACGGGCAGGCCCTGTTCGCCGTGGTCGGGATGGCGCGGTGCGAAGAGGTCGAGGTTCTTGAGCGGGGTGACGGTCTGGCCGACGGTGGTCAGGGTGACCGCGCCGACCGCCGCCGACACGCCTGCCAGCAGGGACCGCCGGTCCGGCCCGTCCGCCGCGGGCAGTTCCAGCGTGCCGGGAGACGTCCGGCTCCAGTGCGCCCTGATGTCCGGGTATTTGACGGCGATGTGGAGCACCAGCGAACCGAACACCACCCAGGCGACGGCGAAGTGCACGGGCACGAACGAGAACGGCCAGGGATACCACTGGACCGTGTTCAGCAGCCCGGTGAGCAGCTGGAAAACTGTGGCCGCGACGAGCACCGCGATGGAGAGCCGTTCCAGGGCGTGCCGCACGGATCTGACGGGCGGCCACACGAACAGCCGCGGGTATACGGTCCACAGCTTCGCGAACAGCAGGGGGATCGCGGCGATGCCGCTGGCGACATGGACGCCCTGGGTGAGCCGGTAGCCCCACACGGGCCTGCTGGGGAGCGCTCCGGCCAGCCAGTCGGGCGGTCGCTGCACATAGTGGCTGAGGAACCCGGTGAGGAAGCACAGGGCGATCAGCACGCCCAGCCAGCGGCCGATCACGGTGGCGGTGCGGGGCTCGTGCAGCCGCCCTGTGAACTGCGGCAGCGGCGGCTTGGGCAGCCGCGGCCTCGGCAGGCTCACCGACGGCAGCCGCAACCACCGCAGCCGCAGCGACGGCATGCGCAACGACCGCATACGCAGCGATGGCAGCCGCAGCGGCGGCAGGGTCGGCCGGTGCTCGGGGAGCCGTGGGAGCCGTGGGGGCCAGGGGATCCGTGGGGTCCTCATGACCTCCACCATCCCCCCGGCGGGCCCTGCGCGGGGTGCGCGACACCTTACGGAATGCGGACGTCGCGCGCCGTGTGCGCGTATCCGGCCGCGCCGGATGCCAGGCTGATCCCGTGATCAATCCGCGTACCCTCGCCGCCGGCGGACTGCTGGCGGCTCTGATCGCCGTTGTCGCGCTGACCGTCCGCAAGGACGGCTATGTCTCTGACCCCGTGGGCCTGGCCTGGTGGTATGCCGCCTGCTGGGCGCTGTTCGCCATGGCCGTGTTCACGGTGCGGAAGGCTCCGGTGCGTCAGGCGGCAGTGCTCATCGCGGCCGGCGGCGTCGCGGTCGCGGCGATGGGGCTGCTCGCGCCCCCGCGGACCAGCACGGACTCGTTCCGCTATGCGTGGGACGGCCGGGTGCAGGCGGCCGGGATCTCCCCGTACGATCATCCGCCCGCCGCCCCGGAGCTGGTGAAGCTGCGCGACGACTGGCTGTTTCCCACGGGCGACGCCTGCCGGCTTCCGGAGCGGGCGCGGATTCCTGGGCCGGAGGGCGAACTGCACTGCACACGGATGAACCGGCCGCAGGTTCACACGATCTATCCGCCGGTGGCGGAGGGCTACTTCCTGCTGGTGCACGCCCTCTCCCCGGACGGCTCCCGGCACAAGGGGCTCCAGGTCGGCGGGGTCGCCCTGGCGGCCGGTGTGACGGCGGCCGTGCTGCTGGTGCTGCGGCGGCGCGGCGATCCCCGTCTCGCCGCGCTGTGGGCGTGGTGCCCGATCGTGCCGATCGAGGCGGTGAACAACGCCCATGTGGACGTCTTGGGCGTGCTGTTGGCGGTGGCAGGTCTGGCGCTGGTCGCGCGGCGGCGGCGTGCCGCGGGCGGGGCGCTGCTCGGCGCG
The DNA here is from genome assembly GCF_026420845.1 of Streptomyces sp. PR69. Classification (GTDB taxonomy): domain Bacteria; phylum Actinomycetota; class Actinomycetes; order Streptomycetales; family Streptomycetaceae; genus Streptomyces. The sequence continues at coordinate 272,313 of NZ_JAOWCB010000005.1, forward strand.
GCGGTCGCGGCCAAGCTGATGCCGGCGGTGGTGCTGCCCGGCGCGCTGGCGGGCGTGCGGCGGGTGCGTGACGCGGCCGCCGTGCTGGTGCCCGTCGCCGCGGTGACCGCCGTCGCCTATCTGCCGTATCTGCTGGTGTCGAACAGCTCCGTGCTGGGCTATCTCGGCGGCTATACGGAGGAGGAGGGGTACGACGATCCCTCGGCCCGTCAGCGGTACGCCCTGCTGCGTCTGGTGCTGCCGGACGACTGGGCACTGCCCGCGCTGGTCGTGGCAATGCTCGCGGTCGTGGCGCATGTGCTGCTGCGCGGGGACCCGGAGCGCCCGTGGAGCGGGGCGCTGGCGGTGACGGGCGCGGCCTTTCTCCTCGCCACTCCGGGCTATTCGTGGTACGCGCTGCTGCTGGCCGCCCTGGTGGCGCTGGACGGGCGCTGGGAGTGGCTGGCGGTGGCCGCCGCCGGGGCGGCGAAGTACGTCACGGGCAACTCGGGCGCGGATGCGCAGGTGATGAGCGCCACGGCGTACGGGCTCGCGGCAGGGATCGTGCTCGCGGCCGCGCTGGCGCGCCGTGCGGGGCGGCAGGCCCGCAGCGGGGGCGTGGAGGGCGAAGGGGAACGGGCGGGGCCGTCGTCGGCGGTGGCCGGGACGCTCGGCCGCCGGTCCGTGAGTCACCGGTCCTGAGCCGCCGCGCCGCTGCCCGGCGAGTCGCGGCCGGGCAGCGAGCCCGGCCGTCGAGGGTGCCGGGCCGCGGGCGTGTGACGTCAGTGGTCGGTGCAATTCGAGCATGGCGTGCATGACCGCGGCCGGTACGGCCGGAGCTCGGCGCGGCCGGCGGCGAGCGGCGGGCGCCGCCGGGCTCGGCAAGCACGGCCACGGCCCGTTGCCCCGGCGACCAGGTGAGCGTGGCGGGAGTGCGCCGCGCCTGACCGCGGCGGGCTCGTCGACCCGGCCCCGCGGCGCGGGCGCGCTCGCCGCCGCCTCCCGCGTGCTTCCGGCCAGCCGTGCCACAGCGGCAACTCCGCTGTCTTTACGGGCTGTTGAGCCCGGCTCTACTCTCCGGGCCCATGACCTCACCCGGCATACGTCCCCGAAGAACGTCGCTGCTCGCCACCGCGGGCGCGCTCGTCGCCGTCTGTCTGCTGGGCGGCGGCCCCCCGGCCGCCGCCGATGTGCAGGACACGGCCGGTCCGGTGACCGAGTCCGCGACCGTCGTCCCCGTCCAGACCACGGGCCCCGCCGACAAGCGCTTCAATCTCGTCGTCCTCGGCGACGGCTACACCGCCGATGAGATGTCCGCCTTCCGCGCCGACGTCGACGAGCACCTGAAGGTGCTGTGGTCCATGGAGCCGTTCGCCTCGTACCGCTCGTACATCAATGTGTGGGCGGTGGAGGTCCCCTCCCGCGAGTCCGGTGTGGACTGCGACCCGTCCCTGGACTCGCCGCGCCGCGACACCCCGCTGAACATGGGCTTCTGGGGCGGCTGCAATCCGCGGAGCGTACAGCGGCTGCTGACGGTCGACAGCGGCCCGGCGGGCGCGCTCGCCGGCCTCGTGCCGGGTGCGACCCCGGCCAACCGGCAGATCCTCGCGCTCGCGAACAGCGACACCTACGGGGGCGCGGGCGGCGGCTATGCCACCGCCTCCGGCGGCAATGCGCTGTCCGCGCTGATCACCCCCCATGAGCTGGGGCACTCGCTCGGCAAGCTCCAGGACGAGTACGACTACTACCAGCGCGGGGTGCCCGGCGGCGGCTACCAGGGCGGTGAGCCGGACTCCGCGCACCATACGCTGCTCACCGAGGAGCAGATGCGCGAGCGGCGCGCGAAGTGGTGGCGCTGGCTGGGCGAGGAGAGCGAGGCCGGCGGGATCATCGGCCGTCATGAGGGCGGCCTCTACAGCACCACGGGGGTGTGGCGGCCCAGCCGGCACTCCGCGATGAAGACGCTGGGCTATGCCTTCGACCAGGTAGAGCGGGAGGTGCTGACGCAGAGGATCTCCGCGAAGGTGGATCTCGTCCAGGACCATACGCCCAACACGGCCCCGATCGGCGACGACCGGACGGTCTGGGTGGACACCCTGCATCCGCTGGGCGGCGAACTGGACGTGGTCTGGCGGCTCGACCGGCGTCCGCTGCGTACGCAGGGGGCGCGCACGGTCGATCTGCGCCGGCTGCGGCTGTCTCCCGGCACTCATACGCTGACCGCGACGGTGAGCGATCCGACGCCGTTCGTCCGCGATCCCGCGATCCGGCGCTCCGCCGCGCTGACCCGTACGGTCGTCTGGACGGTGGACACCTCGGTCGACACCCGTCCGGAGCCGGTGACGCCCGCCTTCACCGGTCACACGGACACGGCGACGCCGGTGGGAGCGTCGAGCGTGGTGTATGCGGACACCACCCATCCGGTCGACCGTACGCTGAGGGTCCGCTGGGCTCTGGACGGCCGTCCGCTGGCCAATGGGGGCAACGACCGCGATCTGGATCTGAGCGCGCTGCGGCTGCGGCCCGGGACCCATGTCCTGACAGCCCGTATCGCGGGCACGGCGGCCCGGCTCAGCTGGACGGTGGACGCCTCGCCGGCGCGGGCCGCGTACCGGCTCTCGGAGCCGCTGCGCACGGTGCACCGCCCCGGCCGGCCGGTGGAGTATGTGTACGACGGCCCGTTCACGATGGCGCTTTCGGCCCGGGACGACCGGGCGGGCGCGGTGGTGCGGGAGTTCCGGGTCGACGGCGACGGCTGGCAGACGTACTACGGCTGGCCGACCGACTCGGACGCCCCATACCGCTTCACTCCGAGCGGCACCGTCATCGACGGTCTGGTCTTCGGCAAGCTCGGCAGGCATCGCGCGGCGCCGTGGGACGACGCCACACCCGACTACGGCACCCACACGATCGAGTACCGGACGGTCGACGCCGCGGGCAATGTCTCAAAGCCGGGGAGCTTCCTGGTGACGCTGCTGCCGCCGCTGCCGTACGGCCCGGAAGCGCCATAGGCCCGCCCGTCAGGGGAAGGAGGCGGGACGGGCGGCGGGTCAGCCGCGGCTCGGGGTGAGCAGGAAGTCCGCCTGACCCGCCTTCGCCCCCTCGATGAAGGCCGCGATCTCGGAGGAGGTGTAGATCAGCGCTGGACCGTCGGGGTCGGCGGACTGGCGTACGGCGACACGGCCGTCCGCGAGCCTGAGCGCTTCGACGCAGTTGCCGCCGTTGCCTCCGCTCCACGGCTTCAGCCAGCCCGCCTCGCCCAGTTCCGAGGCGGGCATGCCGTTGTAGATGCCGTCCCGCACGCCGTTGTGCGTCCCCTCGGCTTTGCCGTCCGTCACAGCTCACAGCTCCTTGCGGAGATCGCGGAGGATCTCCTTCGTACGTTGTGCGGTCGCGGCCTGGGCCGCCATGCGGTCCATGACCTCCAGGTGGGAGGCGACTTCGGGGCGGGCGTCGAGATAGACGGCCCCGGTCAGATACTCGCTGTAGACCATGTCCGGCAGTTCGGGAATGGCGAACCGGAACAGGACGAACGGCCCATAGGTGCCGGGGTGGTGCCCGGCCTTGAACTCCGCGATCTGCAGGGTGACATGGGGCAGTTGAGCCCCTTCCAGCAACCGGTCGATCTGGGCGCGCATCACGCCCGGCCCGCCGACCGGCCTGCGGAACACCGTCTCATCCATGATCACCCAGAATCTGGGCGCGTCGGGCCGGGTGAGCAGGGACTGGCGTTCCATGCGCAGGGCGACATGCCCCTCGATCTCCTCCGGGTCGGTCTGGCCGAGGGCGCCGCTGTGCATGATGGCGCGTGCGTAGTCCTCGGTCTGCAACAGCCCGGGGACATAGTGCGGTTCATACGAACGAATGAGGCTGGCCGAGCCCTCCAGACTGACGTACATGCTGAACCAGTTGGGCAGCACATCGTGGAACCGCTGCCACCAGCCGGGCTTGTTGGCCTCCTCCGCCAGCTCGACGAAGTGCCGGGCCTCCTCCTCGGGCACGCCGTAGGCGCCGAGCAGCAGTTGCACATACGGGATCTTCAGGGCGACCTCGGCGGTCTCCATACGCCGGATGGTGCCCGCCGCGACGCGCAGCACCTTCGCCGCGTCCTCACGCCGGAGTCCGGCTCGTTCCCGCAGGTCCTGCAGGCGTTTGCCCAGGACGACCTGGCCCACGGTGGGGGCGGACCGCGGTTCGCTCACTTCGCGTCACCCACTTCGATCCTCTCCCATGTGCCGGTGCGAGCAGTGTGCCACGGGCCCCGCGACAATGAATATGCCCACTCTGAAAAATTCATAGTGGGCCTTGCCAAGGTGGGTGCGGGGACGGGAAAGTGGTTGCGTGAACCGTGACGCGCTCACCGCCCAGCTCATGGACCCGTCTTCGGGGACCGCCTCGGGAACCGACTGCCGCAGATACGGCTTCGAGCTGCCCGCGCGCGTCGAATGCGTCGCCCGCGCCCGCACGCTGACCGGCGAACGGCTCGGTTCCTGGGGCATCGGCGGCGATGTCCGGGACACGGCGCTGCTGATCGTCTCCGAGCTGGTGACCAACGCGGTCGTGCACACCGGCGGCGCGCTCGTCGCCTGCGAACTCCTCATCCACGCACAGCACTTGCGCATCACCGTCCAGGACCAGGGAGCAGCCCCCACCGGCCCGCATGTCTGCCGGGTCTCGGACGAGGAGCGCGGCCGCGGGCTGCTGCTGGTGGAAGCCGTCAGCAGCGCATGGGGCACGCATGCGGCGAGCGCCGGGGCCGGCCGCGTCGTCTGGGCCGAACTGCCCCGCACGGCGCGCCCGTGCTGAGGAATCTGGCGACGCTGCTGAGCCGGAGCCGCCGCGCCGCGGAACACCTCGCCGCGGAACACCAGAGCGGACGAGGAGGCAGTCAGCCCGCCCTTCGCCAACTGGAGCTCCCGCCCCGGCTCGCCCCCACTCTCGGCTGTGACGCCGTCGGCTTTCCCGCGCGCTACGGCGCGCGGATGCTGGCCCGACTGCCGCGCGCGGGCTGTGTCTTCGCCGAAGGCCACTGGTGGTGGTGGATCGTTCCGGCCGGCTCCGACCTTGAGGTCGTGTGGCCGCTGCCCGCACACTACGCACCCGGCGCCCGGGTGCCGGTCACCCGTCCGCGGCTGGTCCACCGGCCCGACGAGACACGCGACGGCGCGCATGGCGTCGCCGCCCCCTACACTCCGCCCATCCCGCTCTATGTGCTCGCCTGCCAGCTCACGGGCACCGCGCCGCTGTGGACGGCGGGAGCGGGCAGCGCGCACTGAGCCGGTCCCGGCGACTAGTCTGCTGACCATGTCAGAAGCCAATACGAGCCCCGATGCGAGCGTGGCCGCGCGCCCGGACACGGCCGTGGACTCAGCCGTGGACCCAGCCATGGACACAGCCCATGCAGGCCCGGACGCACACCCGCAGGCGGGCCCCGAGGCGGGCGCGGAGCGTGAGGGCCTCACACCGCGGCAGGCCCGCCGGGTACGGATAGTCCTCTCGGCGCTCATCATGATCGCCGCGGCCGCGGTGCTGGCGCTGCGGCTCGGCAGCACCCATTCGATGCTCACCGTGGGCTTCTACGGCATGGCCCTGATCCTTTCCGGAAGCGCCCTGGTGCTCAGCAAACAGGGCCGCACGAAGGTGGCCACGGCGGTGCTCGGCCTCGGGGTGGCGGTGGCGCTCGCGGGGGAGTGGGCCGTCGCGTCGATGCGCTGACTCGTCCTGGCCGGGGCCGGGCACAGGGAAGGCCCCCGCCCGGAAACTCTCCTGCTCGGGGCGGGGGCCGTGGTCCGGCCCGGCGAGGGCCAGGTC
>NZ_JAOWCB010000050.1 GCF_026420845.1 Streptomyces sp. PR69
GGCAGGAGCCGGGCCCAAGCGGGTACGGCGAGGTCCGGTCCGGCCCACAGCGCTCCAAGGGGCGGGGGCGGGGACTGTACCGACTGTGCGGCTCCGCCTCGTGGGCGCGCCCGGCACGGCAGACCCGCAGATGTACGGCGGCCGATCGCGGCGCTGCCCGCGGAGCGCTCAACCGGAGGCTGACTTGTTGGCGCGGTAGGTGCGCATCTTGGCGCGGGCGCCGCAGTAGGACATGGAGCACCAGCGGCGGCGGGCGGCGGGGCTGCGGTCGTAGTAGGCCCACTGGCAGTCGTCGGCCTGGCATGCCTTGAGGCGGGGCCAGGTGCCGTCCGCGGAGGCCGTGGCGATGGCGACGGCCACGCGTGAGACCAGGGTGTCAGGGGCCGCCGGGCGCAGGGTGGCCGCGCCGTCCTCGGAGAGGGTCACCAGGAGCGGAGCCTGGGCCAGCAGGCGGTCGAGGGCGGTGGGCGAGCGGCCCGGGAGCAGATGGCCCGCGTGGGCGAGGCAGGCGGCACGCAGGGCCTCGCGGAGTTCGCGCGCCGCCGGGACGTCCCGCTCGGTGATGCCGAAAGGCTCCCGGCCCTCTGCGGTGTCGAGGCGGTCCACGCCCGTGTCGATGGAGAGCGTGTTGACCAGGGCTTCGATCAGCGCCAGGCCGCCGGGGGCGGACGCTGGGTCATTCATGGTTGCGACGTTACCCGCGGTGCGGCATGATGCGGTAACCGAGTTACCAGTTAAAGCCACTAACCGGTAACTACCAAGGAGTTGAGGAGGAAGGCATGGGGATCGCCACCATGGGGGCCGTCGTGCTCGACTGTCCGGACCCCGTCGCCCTCGGCCGCTTCTACGCCGCGCTGCTCGGCGGCGAGAGCGAAGAGGCCGGCGAGGGCTGGGTCATGCTGAAGGGGACCGAGGGCACGCAGCTCGGTTTCCAGCCCGCACCCGGCCACGTACCGCCGAAGTGGCCCGCGCCGGACGGCGCACAGCAGTTCCATCTCGATCTGACCGTCGAGGACCTGGACGCCGCCGAGCGGGAGGTGCTCGCGCTCGGGGCGAAGCCGCTGGACGCGGACGACAAGACGCGGACCTGGCGGGTGTACGCGGACCCCGCGGGTCATCCGTTCTGCCTCTGCGCAGGCTGAGCGAATACGCCCGGGAGAGGGGGCCCTGGAGGGGCCCCGACCCAGGCCAATGATCCGGCGGGGGGTGGGCCGTCCGGCGCCGGACCGCGCGCCGTCAGGCGGCAGCCCGCGCGGCGAACTCGGCCGCCCGCAGCACCCGCAGGGTGTTTCCCCAGGTGATGGCCGCGATGTCGGTCTCCGGCCAGTTCCGGTCCAGGAGTTCGGCGATCAGCCGGGGGAAGCAGGAGACGTCCTTGAGGCCGGGCGCGTGCGGGCTGCCCGTGTCGAACGCGCCGCTGAGGGCGGCCGTTTCCACGCCCGCCGTGTCACGGATGCCGTCGAGGCGGTCGGCCGTCTCGCGGACCGTGGCCCCGGTGCACATGACCATGTACACACCGCGGTTCGCCCGCAGCTGCCGCATGGCCTCTTCTGGGAGGTCGCCCGGGTGATGGGACAGGATGGCAGGGGCCTTGGCGACCGTGAGCGTACGGCGCATCGTGTCGGGCGAGCAGCCGGAGAGATCGACGAGCATGCCCAGGCGGTTCATCTCCAGGACCACTTCGTGCCCGAAGGGCGTCAGCGCCGACCGGGCGGCGCCGGGGTCCGCTCCCGCCAGGGTGACGCTGCGGACGCCGAGTCTGCGGTACACGCGCAGTACGGAGAGCGAGCCGGCGAGCGCGGCGCCCGCCGCCGGTCCCAGCAGGGTCGCCACCCGGCCGCGGTTGCGGGCGTCGGCCAGGTCATCGGCCCCGAGGGCCAGGCTCAGCCCTTCCGGACAGCCTGCCACCAGCGACCGCACCAGCTCGATCTGCTCCAGCGTGGCGCGCAGCGCCGAGTCGCCGGTCATATCGGACGGGACGAGCAGCGAGACGAACTGGGCGCCCACGCCTCCGTGCCGCAGCCGCGGGATGTCGGTCTCCAGCAGGCTGTCTCCGTGTTCGAGGTCGCACCAGGGAGACTCGGCGAGTCCTCTGGCCAGTCCGCTGTAGCCGTCGGCCACCGGATGGCGGGACAGCAGTTCACGTGCCTGGGCGAGCACGGCGTCCTCGCCCGGTGCGAAAGGCGAGGAGGGCGGGGAGGAGCGGGGCCCGGCCGGGGGCGCCGGCTCCGCGCGGTCGTCGGGGTCCGGCTGCTCCTCGGACTCCGGGGACCGGTCGGAGGCGTCCGCGGATATCGCCTCGTCCCCCTGGTCGCCGACCGCGTCTCCCGCCGCCGGGTCCAGGTCCACCTGGGGGTCGTTCTGCAGATCTGCCATGGCTGGGGCTCCGAACGCTCGACAGCACCGGCCGGCACTGGCCGTACGGCAACCGTGGCACGCCGCCGCCGCGGGGTCGCGGCGGCGTGCTGCGTTCGGGCGACCTGCCGACGGGACGCACGACAACGGGACGGCGCGGCAAAGGCGGCGCGGAAAGACGGCGCGGCAAGGGCGGCCCCGCAGGCCCAACCCGCCACCCACAGCCCGGCACCCCGGCCCCCGCCACCCCACAGCCCGGCACCCCGGCCCCCCGGCGCTCCGCAGCCCGGAGCGGGACGCCCAGGGCCCGGAGCCCGGCCGGCGGCCGGTCAGCCGTCCAGATCCGTGATCGTCGCGTTCGACGGGGGACGGCGGTCGCGCAGATCACGCGCGACGTCCTCGGCCGCGCGCATCACCCGTACCGCGTTCTGCCAGGTCAGCTTGGACAGATCCGCCTTCGACCAGCCGCGGCGCAGCAGCTCCGCGATCAGGTTGGGATAGCCCGCGACGTCCTCCAGGCCGGCCGGGGTGAACGCCGTGCCGTCGAAGTCGCCGCCGATGCCGATGTGGTCGACGCCCGCGGCCTCGCGCATATGGTCGAGGTGGTCGGCGACCGTGGCGACGGTGGCGACCGGCCGCGGGTCGCGTTCCTCGAAGGACCGGTGGACCTTCATCGCCTCGGGCGTGGTGTCGAGCGGGTGCAGACCGTGTGCGCGCATGTTCTCGTCGGCGCGCTCCGTCCACTCCACCGCCGCCGGGAGGATGAACTTGGGCACGAAGGTGGCCATCGCCACGCCTCCGTTGTCCGCAAGCCGCTGGAGCACATCGTCCGGGACATTGCGCGGATGGTCGCAGACCGCCCGCGCGGACGAGTGGGAGAAGATCACCGGCGCGGCCGTGGTGTCGAGCGCGTCGCGCATCGTCGTGGCCGCGACATGCGAGAGGTCGACGAGCATGCCGCAGCGGTTCATCTCCCGTACGACCTCCCGGCCGAAGGCCGTCAGCCCGCCGGCGCGCGGCTCGTCGGTCGCGGAGTCCGCCCAGTCGTTGTTGTCGTTGTGGGTCAGCGTCATATAGCGGACGCCGAGCGTGTGCAGCGCGCGCAGCGTGCCGAGGGAGTTGTTGACAGAGTGGCCGCCCTCGGCGCCCATCAGCGAGGCGATGCGGCCCTGGGCGCGCGCCCGCTCCATGTCGTCTGCGGTCAGCGCCCGCGCCAGATCGGCCGGGCAGCGGGCCAGCAGCTGGCCCACCGCGTCGATCTGCTCCAGCGTGGCGCTCACCGCGTCGTCGCCCGCGAGATCGCTGCGTACGTACACCGACCAGAACTGGGCGCCGACGCCGCCCGCGCGCAGCCGTGGGATGTCGGTGTGCAGCCGGTCGCCGCAGTCGCCGGAGACGTCCAGCGCGTCGAGGTCATAGCGGACCTGGCGGCGCAGCGCCCAGGGCAGATCGTTGTGCCCGTCGACGACGGGGTGCCGCTTCAGGTGTTCGCGTGCCTGAGTGAGGAAGTCCATGGCAGGAGGTTTACCGGTACCGGCGGGTCACTTTCCGAAGCCGAAGGACGCCGCGCCCTCCACCTTGGTCCGCAGCCGCCTGCCCTTCTCGGTGGCCTGGTCGTTCAGCTCCTGCTGGAACTGGACCATCCGCTCAAGCAGCTCCGGGTTCTGCGCGGCCAGGATGCGGGCGGCGAGCAGGCCCGCGTTGCGCGCGCCGCCGACGGAGACCGTGGCGACGGGCACGCCGGCCGGCATCTGGACGATGGAGAGCAGCGAGTCCATGCCGTCGAGGTGCTTGAGCGGGACGGGGACGCCGATCACGGGAAGCGGGGTGACGGAGGCGAGCATGCCCGGGAGATGGGCCGCTCCCCCGGCGCCCGCGATGATCGCCTTGAGTCCGCGGCCGGCGGCCTCCTCCCCGTACGCGATCATCTCGCGCGGCATCCGGTGCGCGGAGACGACATCGACCTCGTACGGGATCTCGAACTCGTCGAGCGCCTGGGAGGCGGCCTCCATCACGGGCCAGTCGGAGTCCGATCCCATGACGATGCCGACGAGAGGCGCGGCGGGGGTCCCTGCGGGAGAGATGCTCATTCGGTGATCGTTCCTCTGAGGTAGCCGGCTGCGTGACGGGCGCGCTCCAGCACATCGGCCAGATCGTCGCCGTAGGTGTTGACATGGCCGACCTTGCGGCCGGGCTTCACGTCCTTGCCGTACATATGGATCTTGAGCTGGGGGTCGCGGGCCATGCAGTGCAGATACGCCTGGTACATGTCCGGGTAGTCGCCGCCCAGCACATTGCACATCACGGTCCAGGCGGCGCGCGGGCGGGGATCGCCCAGCGGGAGGTCGAGGACGGCCCTCACATGGTTGGCGAACTGCGACGTCACCGCGCCGTCCTGGCTCCAGTGCCCGGAGTTGTGGGGGCGCATGGCCAGCTCGTTGACGAGGATGCGGCCGTCCGCCGTCTCGAACAGCTCGACCGCGAGATGGCCGACGACGTCCAGCGCGTCGGCGATCCGCAGAGCCAGCTCCTGCGCCTGGCCCGACAGCTCCTCGGACAGCTCGGGCGCGGGCGCGATCACGGTGTCGCAGACGCCGTCGACCTGGCGCGATTCGACGACGGGGTAGGCGACGGCCTGGCCGTGCGGGGAGCGCACGACATTGGCGGCCAGCTCGCGGGAGAAGTCGACCTTCTCCTCCGCCAGGACCGGCACGCCCGCACGGAAGGGCTCCGCGGCCTCGTCCTCACCGCGGACGAACCACACGCCCTTGCCGTCGTAGCCGCCGCGCACCGTCTTGAGGATGACGGGGAAGCCGTCGCCCTCCTGCGCAAACGCCGACACATCCGCCGGGTCCGCCACGATGCGATGGCGGGGGCAGGGCACGCCGATCTCCCTGAGCCGGGCGCGCATCACACCCTTGTCCTGGGCGTGCACCAAGGCGTCGGGCCCCGGCCGGATGGGGATGCCATCCGCTTCCAGGGCCCGCAGATGCTCGAACGGCACATGTTCATGATCGAAAGTGATCACATCGCAGCCGCATGCGAAGTCACGCAGCGTGTCCAGGTCGCGATAGTCGCCGATGACGACATCGCTGACCACCTGCGCCGCCGAATCCTGCGGAGTGTCGCTGAGGAGCTTGAATCTGATGCCGAGGGGGATGCCCGCCTCGTGGGTCATACGGGCGAGCTGGCCGCCGCCGACCATGCCGACTACCGGGAACGTCACCCTCTTAGGGTATCCGCCGCCCCGGGCGGCCCGGCCCGGCCGCCCGCGGAAGCGGCGCGCGACGCCCCCACGGCGTTCCAGAGGCGTCCACGGGAGGGGCTGGTTAGCATGGCCGGGTTGACGCTGCCGATCAGATGGGACTGAGTTCTCACGATGAGTGAACGAGGCGGAACGCTGCGCGGGCAGCTGGACCGGCTGCTGCGCGAAGTCGCCAAGTTCGGGGCGGTGGGAGGCGCGGGCCTCCTGGTCAATCTGGCGGTCTTCAACCTGGTGCGGCACACCACCGAGATTCCGGTGGTGCGGGCGTCCATTCTCGCCACGGTCGTGGCGATCGGCTTCAACTACCTGGGCTTCCGGTACTTCGCCTACCGGGATCGCGACAAGACCGGGCGCACCCGGGAACTCACACTGTTTCTGCTGTTCAGCGTGGTCGGCCTGGTGATCGAGAACGGTGTGCTGTACACGGCGACATACGGCTTCGGCTGGGACAGCAGGCTGCAGTCCAACATCTTCAAGTTCCTGGGGATCGGCATAGCGACCCTGTTCCGCTTCTGGTCGTACCGGACGTGGGTCTTCCGGGCGCTGCCCGTGCCCGTACCCGAACCGGAGGCTGTGCGGGAGCCGGAGGACATACGTGAGCCGGAGCCCATCCGGGAATCGGAGCCCATCCGGGAATCGGAGCCCATCCGGGAATCGGGGCAGACGGCGGTCGACGCCGCCGGGTCATTCCTCCGGCCGCGCAGGCCGTCAGCGCAGCAGGTCCAGCCCGAGCCCGACAAGGTCGGCTGAGGCTCTTCCGGGGCTCTGCCCTACCGCACAGTGGGCTGACGGTCCTCTCTGCGGCTGCGCGCCACCCTGCTCAGGAACAGCGCGAAGACCGGCGGCTGCTGCTGGAGCAGCTCCAGCCGTCCGCCGTCCGCCTCCGCGAGATCGCGGGCCACGGCGAGCCCGATGCCGGTCGAGTTACGGCCGCTGATCGCCCGCTCGAAGATCCGCGCGCCCAGCTCCGCGGAGACGCCGGGCCCCTCGTCTGTCACCTCGATGACAGCCTGGTTGCCGGTGACACGGGTGCGTACGGCGACGGTGCCGCCGCCGTGCATCAGCGAGTTCTCGATCAGCGCGGCCAGCACCTGGGCGACCGCTCCCGGTGTGCCGACGGCCTGCAGCCCCTGCTTGCCGGAGCAGACGATCGCCCGGCCCGCGCTGCGGCAGACCGGCCGCCACTCCTCCAGCTGCTGTTTGACCACCTCGTCGAGGTCGAAGACGACCGCGGACCCGGTGCGCGGGTCGCGCGAGTTCGTCAGCAGCCTCTCCACGACGTCGGTGAGCCGCTCGACCTGGGACAGCGCGACGCTCGCCTCCTCCTTCACGGTGGCCAGATCGTCGGTGACGGTGATCTCCTCCAGCCGCATGGACAGCGCGGTCAGGGGCGTACGCAGCTGATGCGAGGCGTCCGCGGCAAGCCGCCGCTCGGCGGTCAGCATCCGGGCGATCCGCTCGGCGCTGGCATCGAGGACGTCCGCGACCCGGTCCAACTCGGGCACCCCGTACCGCCGGTGACGGGGCCGCGGGTCGCCGGAACCGAGGCGCTCGGCGGTCTCGGCGAGATCGGTGAGCGGCGAGGCGAGCCGGTTGCCCTGGCGTACGGCGAGAAGCACGGCGGCGATGATCGCGAGCAGCGCCACGGCGCCGATGATCAGCAGGGAGCGGCCGACCTCGCGGGTGACGGTGGAGCGGGGCTCCTCGACGGTGACCTTCTCTCCGTTGTCGCCCTCCGCGGCGCCCCGGATGACACCGCCGTCCGGGCGCTCGCCGATCTCGATCGCGTCCCGGCCCGGGATCTCGATCAGCGCATAGCGCCTGTCCCCGCCCTGGCCGGCGAGGACGCCGGGGGTGACGGGCTCGCCGCCGATGAGCCTGCTGTCGACGATGCTGAGGAGCCGGATGGCCTCGGAGTCGACCTTCTCCTGGGCGCTGCTGCTGATGGTGCGGGTCTCGACGAGGACGAGGGAGACCCCGAACACGGCGATGACGACGAGCACCACGGCGAGCGTGGAGTTGATCAGTCGGCGACGCAAGGTGCCCTCCGGGCGGGTGGCGGGAGATACGGTGCGCGCCGTCGGACGATGCGGCGGCACGCATCGAGCCTATGCGGCCTTGCCGCCCGGCCCCCTATGCCCTGGGGGGCCGCAGGCCGGCAGCGCCCCGCAGCGGCGCGGGGCGGCATCGACGGGCGGCCCCGCCCGTGGGCGCGCCCGGCTGCGGCGGAGCCGCACACGGTCGACGGCCGGTCCCGGCACTTCCCGCGGAGCGCTCAGCTCTTCTCGAAGCGGAAGCCCACGCCCCGCACCGTGGCGATATAGCGGGGGTTCGCCGCGTCGTCGCCGAGCTTCTTGCGGAGCCAGGAGATATGCATGTCGAGGGTCTTGGTGGAGGACCACCAGGTGGTGTCCCAGACCTCGCGCATCAGCTGGTCGCGGGTGACGACCCGCCCCGCGTCGCGGACGAGGACCCGCAGCAGGTCGAACTCCTTGGCGGTGAGCTGGAGCTCCTCCTCGCCCATCCAGGCGCGGTGCGACTCCACGTCGATGCGCACCCCGTGCGTGGCCTGGGGGGCGGCCGGCTCCGCGGAGCCGCGGCGCAGCAGGGCCCGTACCCGGGCGAGCAGCTCGGCGAGGCGGAACGGCTTGGTCACATAGTCGTCCGCGCCCGCGTCCAGACCGACAACGGTGTCAACCTCGTCCGCCCGGGCGGTCAGCACCAGGATGGGGACGGCGTGGCCCTCCGACCGCAGCCGCCGGGCGACCTCCAGGCCGTCCATGCCGGGCAGCCCCAGATCGAGCACCACAAGGTCGACGCCGCCGGCCAGTCCCGCGTTCAGCGCGCCCGGACCGTCCTCCCGCACTTCGACTTCGTACCCCTCGCGCCGCAGGGCGCGAGCCAGCGGTTCCGAGATGGAAGCGTCGTCCTCGGCGAGCAGTACACGGGTCATGTGGGTGATGGTAGTCCGCACGGCGCACCGTCCGGAGCATGATCGAGAGAGCCTCTGACTCTATGGCGCAATCTCGCTTGTGACCTTTGATTCAGGGCGGACGGTTCCTGAAAACCTTGTGATCCATATCTCAAGTCCTTCCATATGCCGCAGTGTCGTGTCGTATGGTGGCGAGACGCCTGTAGCACTACACGGGACCTTTGGCATGCCTTGCGCGCGCCAGGGGTCTTCTTTCTGCGCGGGGCCGGCCTCGCCTGCCCCGGACCAGTGAATGACCTGTGCGCCGGGCCCGGGGCGCGACGATGCGTCCGGGGCGTGGATCCCGGTGCGGACCGGCCTCGCGTTTCTCCGCCGCGCGCGGAGGCGAACCCCTCGGGCGTGGGGTGGGGCAGACCCGCCGCCGGTGCCGGCCGCCCCCACCGGGCGCGTGAGCTCACGAGGCAGCGCGTCCCGACAAAACAAGGATCGACCATGGCGTCCAGCCTGACGAAGGATTCGGCCAGCACTCCTGGCACCGAGAAGACCTTCTTCGGCCACCCCCGCGGTATGGCCACACTCTTCATGACGGAGATGTGGGAGCGCTTCTCCTGGTACGGAATGCGCGCCATCCTCACGCTCTATCTGGTGGCCGGAGTCCTCGACGGACCGCTAGAGGACCGCAAGCTGCTCGCCACAGCCATCTACGGCGTCTACAACGCCGTCGTCTATATGGCTGCCATGCCCGGGGGCTGGGTGGCGGACCGCCTCTGGGGCGCGCGCAAGGCCGTCCTTGTCGGCGGCATCGTCATCGCATTGGGCCACTTCACACTCGCCGTCCCGAGTGACGCGGCCTTCTTCGTCGGCCTCGGCCTGATCGCAACGGGCACCGGTCTGCTCAAGCCCAACATCTCGGCGATGGTCGGCGGGCTCTACGAGGGCGAGTCCAGCGCCCGCCGGGACGCCGGTTTCTCCCTGTTCTATATGGCGATCAACATCGGCGGCGGGGTCGCCCCGCTGCTGGTCGGATACCTCGGTGAGAACGTCAACTGGCACCTGGGCTTCGGCGTCGCCGGTGTCGGCATGACCCTTGCAGTCGTCCAGTACGTGCTGGGCGGCCGCCACCTCGGCGACATCGGCCGGGAGCCAACCAGGCCCGCGACTCCGGAGGAGAAGTCCGCGGTCCTGCGCAAGGTCGCGTTGTGGACCGGCGTGGCCGTCGCCGCGCTGGTCATCGATCTCGTGCTCGGCACCTACCACATCGAGCACATCGTGAGTGTGCTGGCAGTGCTCGGCGTCGTCGTGCCGATCCTCTACTTCGTCGCCATCTTCCGTGACCCGCAGCTCTCCGCGGAGGAACGTCCGAAGATCAAGGCGTTCGTCTGGTTCTTCACGACCGCAGTGCTCTTCTGGCTGATCTACGATCAGTCCGGCTCGCTGCTCACACTCTTCGCGGACGAGAAGACGGACCGCATGATCGGCGGCTGGGAGTTCCCGGCCTCCTGGTACCAGTCGATCAATCCGACGATAGTCATCATCCTGGCCCCGATCTTCGCCGCCCTGTGGGTCAAGCTGGCCACGCGCAATCGCGAGCCCAGCACCCCGATGAAATTCGCCCTGGCGATGCTGCTGATCGGCGGCTCGTTCGGCATCATGGGCCTGGCCGGTGCGGCCGCCGCCAACAGCGACACCGGGAAGGTCACCGTCTTCTGGCTGCTGAGCGTCTACCTTGTCCAGACGATCGGTGAGATGTGCCTCTCCCCAGTCGGCCTGTCGCTGTCGACCAAGCTCGCGCCCAAGATCTTCGTGGGCCAGATCATGGGTCTGTGGTTCCTCGCCACGGCGACAGGCAATGCCCTGAACGGCTGGGTCACCCGGCTCAATGCCCCGATGGGTGACGCTGCCTACTACACGATGTGGGCCGTCATCGCCGCGGCTGCGGGCGTCTCCTTCATGATCGCCGGAAAGAAGCTCCGGGCGCTTATGGGCAACGTCAAGTAAGTCCCGCTTCGGGCTGGGCACACGGGAACGGCAAGCGGGCCGGCACGGAGGGATCTCCGTGCCGGCCCGCTGCGTTGTGGACCAGTCGATCAGCTCTGCTCGCCGCGCAGCCGGTTCCACGGAGTGAAGGTGAACACCGCGCCGCCGAGGAGGATCACCGTGCCCGCGGCCAGGGCGAGGGCGCGCAGGGCGCCGGTGTGCTCCGCGCCGGTTTCGGCGAGGCCGCCGCCGGACGCGGATGCGCCGCCCGTGGCCGATGTGCCGCCGGACGAACCGCCCGTCGCGCCGCCGGTGGTTGTGCCGCCCGACGCGCCGCCCGGCTGGGCCTCGGTGGTCAGTTCCAGGGAGACCCCCGCCGAACCCTTGACCGTGCAGGGGATGGTGAGCGTCTGGCCGCCCAGGTTGACGTCGATCGTGAGGGCGCCGGGGCTGAGCGTGGCCGTGCCGGTGGCGCCCGGCTTGTAGACGCCGGTCAGATCGCCGATCGCGACGGGCTTGTCCTTCTCGATGGGGTCCTTGTTGGGCTGGCCCGTCACCGTGACCGTGCCCTCGTCCGCGCCGCCCAGGACCACGGCCATCGAACCCTTGAGCGCTCCCGCGGGCAGCGCGGCGGGGCTGTCCATCACCTTCTCGCCGGTCTTGACGGTGAGGTCGTAGCTGCCGCCGTTCTTCTTGGCGTTGACGGTGATGGGGGTCTTGATGCCCTGCGGGCCGGGCGGCTTGCAGTCGTAGACGACGTTCACCGGCGTGCCGGGGAAGTCCGTCTGCCCGCCGTCGCCGCCGCCGGTCGCGGCGCCGCCGGAGGCGGTCGTGCCGCCGGAGGCCGTGGTGCCACCGGAGGCGGTACTCCCCCCAGACGACGTCGTACCGCCGGACGCCGTCGTGCCTCCCGAGGCGGTGCCGCCGGATGACGTCGTACCGCCCGATGCGCCGCCGCCCTCCGTCACCTTGATCGTGGCGGCCGGCTGGACCTCCTCCTGCGGTGTGCACTTGGTGTCCGTCGAGATCGGCTTGGAGACATTGATGGTGTACGCGCCCGGGGTCAGCGTGATCTCGCCCGCCGTCTCCAGCTTGAGCGTGCCTTTCATGTCCGACAGCACCATGGGGCTGTTCTTGGGGATCGGCGGGTTCTGCCGCGGGCCCTCGACCGCCAGTTCGCCCGAGGCCGCGCCGCCCAGGGTGATCACACCGGTCGGCTTGACGGTGTCCTTCTCCAGGTCCAGGACGTCGGGGTTCTTGGACGCGGCCGCGACGGTCTTCCACACGACCTCGACCTCGTCGCCGACCTCCGCCTCGCCGGGTGCGGTGATCTCCACCGTGGTGGTGCCCTGTACGGGCGGCAGCCCCGAGATCGGCGGCGGAACGCACTCCGTCTTGTACGAGACCTCGGCGGCCTGAGCGGGGCTTGCGGCGCCCAGCAGAATCCCCGCACCGCCGAGCATCAGCGCGACGCCCGCCGCGCTCATCCTCCGTTGCGTACTCACGAGTTTCCCTTCGTCGTACGGCTGTTCTCATTCGGTGCGGAGTCCGGTGCGAACCACGGCAGCGTGGCCGCGGAAGGCGGCGGGGAGGGCGGCTCAGGGGGCCCGGTCCGGTCCGGCCGTGGGCGCACCCGGTCGACGATCGCCATGCCGGTGCGGAACACCGCGGCGGGGACCACTGCCGCCAGCAGGATCCAGAAGACCGTCACTCCCCACGGACGGCCCACGCCCCACGGCTGGCGGACCAGCACCTCGGAGCCGTGCCGCACGGAGATCTCGTAGTCGCCGTGGGCGCCGGCCGGGAGTGTGACGTCCAGTCTGACCAGCGCCTTCTTCCCTGGTTTGAGCTCACCCCGCCACTGCTGCTCCTCCCACTGCGGGGCGAAGACGCCATGCGCGGTCCCGACTCGGAAGACCGGGTCCTTCACCGGCGCGCTGCCGAGGTTGCCGACGGTGAACTCCAGCGTGCGCGAGGGCGGGGCCCCGAAGAAGACCAGGATTCCGGAGTCGCCTTCGAGGCGGGGCCCGGCGAGCACGGAGAGCCTCGCGGAGCCGGAAGCCTGCGGGAGGGGTGCTGTGGGATGGCCCGCGACGGCGAACGGCTCGTCCACGGCGGCCTGTTCGCCGGTCACGGTCGCCACATGCACCACACAGGGGCAGGGCTTGGGCGGCGCGGCGACCGGCAGCTGCTGGCGGAAGGCCCCGTCGGAGCCGGTGGTGACGGCCCTGCCGTCGGCGTTGGCGCAGGAGTTGGTGCCGCCGATCATGTTCTGTCCGCACAGCAGCAGCATCAGCAGGGTCTTGGGCCGCCATCCCGAGCCGCTGACGGTGATCTCGCCGTCCTTCGCGGCCTCGGACGCGGAGAGCGTGACCTCGGGCTTCTCGGCCGCGGCCGCCGTACGGCCGAAGCCGAAGGGGAGGAACAGGAGGAGCAGGAGCAGGAGCAGGGACAGGGCGGAGACGAGCAGCAGAACACGGCAAAGCGGCCGGGCCCGGACGGCGTCACCGGACATCGTCGCCCTCCCTGCCTCGGCGGACGGCTGCCCTGCCCGTCGTACGGCGGAGCAGCCGGGCCGCCCCGTACGCCGCTCCCGCCGCGAGAGCGCAGCCGGCGGCGGTCCACGGCCAGGCCGCGAACACCGCAGACGCCTCCGCCTCGGTGTGCACGCCGTCGGCCGCGCGGCCGGCGGCGGTGACGGTCAGCCGGACGTCCACCGAGTCGAGCGACGGCGGATCGGGCCAGGGCTCGGTGAGCTCCGCGCGCTGGCCGGGCCGCAGCCGGAGCGGCAGCGCGCGGGCCGTGCGGTCGAGCACCGTGCCGAAGAGTCCTTCGGCGTGCAGGGCCAGATGGGGGGTGAGGACGGTGTTGCCGCGGTTGACCAGGGTGTAGTGGATCTCCCTGTCCCGTATGGAGACGTCCTCGACGGTGAGCGCGGCCAGCGTCGGGCCGCCGACCCGCAGCCGGATGCGCACCTCCTGCGCACCGGCATCCGGCGTACCGGCCTCCCGCGTACCGGCTTCCTGCGCACCGGCCCCCTGCCTGTCGGCCCCCCGCGCACCAGCCCGCTGCGTACGAGCCTCCTGTGCCTGGCTCGTTGCCGCCGTGTCCGCGCGCGCGACGATGCGGGCGGTGCGTTCGCCGGGCGGCGCGCCCGCCGGAAGGGTGACGGAGAAGGGGACGTCGGCCCGCGTGCGGGGCGGGACCGTGATCCGCTGCGCGGCGAGGGCGATCCAGCCGCCGATCCCGTCGGCCGTGCTGAGGGTGACGGTGAGCGGCCGCCCGGCAGGGTTCGTCACGGACAGCCGGTCTTCGAGCACCGTGCCCGGTGCGCCTTCCAGATAGACGTACGGCCGGACCTCGTCGCCGCCCCCGTGTGCCGGTCCGGCGCTCCAGCCGCGGTCGGCCGCCCGGGCGGCGGCGGGCGCCGCCGTCCAGGCCGCGCTTGCGCACACGCAGACCAGCAGCGCGGCGGCGAGGAGTGAGAGGGGCGGCTGACGCGGGCGTCGCATGGGTCAGCCCGCGGTGTGCCGGCCGCGGCGGGCGGGGCCGGCGCCCTGGCCGCGCCAGGTCAGCCAGAGCACTCCCGCCGCCCCGGTCAGCAGGACCGTTCCGCCGAGGGTGGCGAGGGCCTGCGCGGAGTCGAGCGGTCCGGTCTTCGGCAGTTCCGCGGGCGGCCGGGCGCCGCCGCCCGCGGCCGTGACGTCCAGTTCGAGCGAGGGCTTCGGGTCGTTCCGGGGCGTGCAGGTGGTGACGGTGCCCAGCGCCTTGATCGTCAGCACTCCGGCGGTGAAGGTGACCTTGCCGCTCTTCTTCGGCGTATAGGTTCCGGACAGATCGCTGATCTTGATGGGGGTGTTGGCGGGGATGGCGGCGGAGTTCGGCGGTCCGGAGACCTTGACCGTGCCCTTGTCCGCTCCGCCGAGTTCGATCAGCGCACTGGGGTTCATGGCCCCTTTCCCCAGCTCCACCGGGCTGGAGGAGACGCCTTTCCTGAACGACATGGTCAGCTTGTGGGCGCTGCCGCTGCTGACGGCCGTGATGTCGATCGGGGAGACCGCGCCCTTGGGCCCGATCGGCGTCTCGCACTGGTAGTCGACATCCACGACGGCGGCGTGTGCCGCGGGAGCGGCGGCCAGCAGCACTGCCGGGCCCGCTGCCGCCGCTGTCGCCGCCGCGGCGGCCAGCGTGCGAGCCGTCCGCTTCCGGCGTCGGTTCCGGTGCCGGTCCTGGTGCCGGTCCTGGTCCATCTCGATGCCCCCTTGCGCCGAGGATCTCCGGCCTGATGCACCGCCGCCGTTGCTGACGGCACATCAGATCGGGCGCTCAAAGTACGCCTGGGGCCATGGAGAGGGAAGGTGCGTGCACGCCGAATAGCCATATCGGCGTGCTCACAAAAGCGTCACGCCGGGGCGGCCAGTTCCGCCCAGACCGTCTTGCCGGGCGTACCCGGCGTGCGGACGACTCCCCAGTCGAGGCAGAGCCGCTGGACGATGAACATGCCGTGGCCGCCGGGCCGCCCCGCCCGGTGCGGATTGCGCGGCGCGGGCTGCCCCGCCCCCCGGTCCGTCACCTCCAGGCGCAGCACCTTCCCGTCGCAGGCGACGCGCAGCTCTTCCGGACCCTCGGCGTGCAGACAGGCGTTGGTGACCAGCTCCGAGACGACCAGGAGCACATCCTCGGCGGCCGCGCGGCGGTCGGCGGTGGCGGCGGGCAGCCAGCCCCAGTCGTACAGCGCCTGGCGCGTGAAGTCCCGGGCAAGAGGAACGATCCCGCTGGCGCTGCCCAGGGCCAGGGTGCGGACCGCTCCGCCCGGCGCGTCCTCGTCGGCGCCGGAACCGGTGGCAGGGGCGGCGGCGCCGACGCCGTGCGGCTCGGGACCGAGGTCGCCCGGCGGTTGCTGCCGGGTGGTGCTCATCAGCGCTTCACCTCACCGATTCACCAGTTCACCAGTTCACCATCAAAATTTCAGTTGCTCAGCACTCCATGCCGGCGCGCCGCCCGCGTACCGAGCGGTCCCCGGGGCCGCGGCATGGAACCGCGGGGGTTCTCCTGCCCTGCCGAATCGGGACAACACCCTCGACATCGCCACTGGGAGCGTGACACATGCAACAGTGTCACCCCGGACGCCGCCCGCTGGGGCATCCGCCCGGAGACCGGGCGCCCGCCCGGGGGCCGACGGGGCTACTCGTCGGCGAGTGCCGACTCCAGCGAGTCATGCACCGTGAAGACCGCCCCGGCGCCGGTGATCTCGAAGACCCTGGCCACCACGGGCTGCATCCCGGCCAGATGGACTCCGCCTCCGGCGGCGTCGGCCTTCAGCCGGGCGCCGAGCAGCACATTGAGTCCGGTGGAGTCGCAGAACTCAAGCCGTGAGCAGTCGATGACCAGGCGTGTGCGCCCCTTGGCGAGCGCTTCCTCCAGGGGCGCCCGCAGCAAATCCGCGGTGTGGTGATCCAACTCACCCACCGGTTTCACAATCTCGCTGCGGCCCTCGGTCCGAACTTCGACCTGAAGCCGGCCTCGGTTCGCGCTGCCGACCGTCCCGCGGTCCATGCCCGTCCCTCTTCGCCGTGTCGTTCCTGCGTCGTTCGCTGCATCGTCCGCTGTGTGCGCAGTGCATACATCTCGCACCGCGGGTCGCCCCGAGGGCGGCCGCGGCACCCGAAGAACCCTACGCCCTCCGTGCGCGAGAGGGTAGCCGAACTCCCTATCAAATCAGCCATATCGGACATATGCCACTTGCAACCGTGTGCACGGACCGGGTAGGGCTAGTAAGGACACACCCAATCACACGCCGGCTTCGGAGGCGCCGCTCACCGCAGCAACACGCATTGGCATCGGCAGCCATATGCCGAGAACGATGGAGGAGACCCATGTCACCCCGGCTCGACGAATCGCGTACCCCCACCGCGCCGTCGGCAATCACCCCCGCCACCGTCCATATCCCCGCCCCTGCCCCCGACCCCGAGCCGTACGCGGCGCACGAAGCGCCCGACGCGCCTTTGACCGGGGACGGCGTCGAGGGTCTGGGCCTGGAGGGCCTTCCGGACATCCCTCCCTTCGACGAGGTGGACGCGCTCGACGCGCGCGCCCTGTCGAAGACGCTCTTCGAGCGTCTGGAGTCGCTCGAAGAGGGCACACACGAATACAGCTACGTCCGGAACACCCTGGTCGAGCTCAATCTCGCCCTGGTCAAGTTCGCCGCCTCCCGCTTCCGCTCTCGCAGCGAGCCGATGGAGGACATCATCCAGGTCGGCACGATCGGGCTGATCAAGGCCATCGACCGGTTCGAGCTGAGCCGGGGCGTCGAGTTCCCCACTTTCGCGATGCCGACCATCATCGGCGAGATCAAGCGGTTCTTCCGGGACACGAGCTGGTCGGTGCGGGTGCCGCGGCGGCTGCAGGAGCTCCGCCTCGACCTCGCCAAGGCCGGTGACGAGCTCTCGCAGAAGTTCGACCGCACGCCCACCGTCTCGGAGCTGGCGGAGCGCCTCGACATCAGCAAGGACGAGGTCGTCGAGGGCCTGGCGGCGAGCAACGCGTACACCGCGAGCTCGCTGGACGCCCAGCCCGAGGAGGACGACAGCGAGGGCGCGCTCGCGGACCGGCTCGGATACGAGGACCACGGGATCGAGGGCATCGAGTACGTCGAGTCGCTCAAGCCGCTCATCGCGGGCCTTCCGCCGCGGGACCGCAGAATCCTCTCCCTGCGGTTCACCGCCAATATGACCCAGTCCGAGATAGGCGACGAGCTCGGGATCTCCCAGATGCATGTGTCCCGGCTGCTGTCCCGCACCCTGGTCAGACTGCGCAAGGGACTCACCCTCGAAGAGTGAGACCGCCCCGCCGCCGGGCGGCCGCTGACTCAACACCGCTTCGGCGCAAGGCCGTTGGAAGGGCCCATTCCTCAAGGAATGGGCCCTTCCCCGTTATTGACGGGGCAGTCCTGATTGGTCCACATTGAGCCGGGGCAAGTGGGGGGAATCACATGGCTCTTGGGGAGAGCTGCCCGGCGGCGTCCGCCCGATGCGCACGCCTGGAGGCGCTGATGCGCCGACGCCTGGGCAGAGAATGTCTGTACACACCGTCGTGCCGACTGGGGCTCTATGTGGCGCTGCGCCACTGGTGCCCTCCCGGCGGGCGGGTGCTGATGTCGCCCGTCAACGACGACGTCATCTTCTTCGTGGTGCTCGCCGCCGGGCTGCGCCCGGTGCAGGCCCCGCTGCGGGCCGCGGACGGGTCCATCGACCCCGCGGCCGTGCCGGAGCCCGTCTGGCGCTCGCTGTCCGCCGTGCTCACCACGAATCTGTACGGCAATCCCGACCCGGCGCCGCAGCTGCGCGCCCGGTGCGACCAGCTGGGGATACCCCTGCTGGAGGATGTCGCCCACGCCATCGGCAGCACCGCGGCTGGACGCCCGGTCGGCACGTTCGGAGACGCGTCGGTCTTCAGCCTCTCCAAACACACCGGGGCCAAGACCGGCGGCTTCCTCGCCTTCGCCGACCCCGCGCTGCGCGAGGAGCTGGCCCGCGCCAGAGACGCGCTGCTCGCCCCGGAGAGACTGGCCGCAGAGCTGTCGTACGGGCTCAGACCCTATGCGGAGGCGGGTGTGCGCGGCCTTCGGCTGGTGCGCGCCGCCCGCGCCGCGCTGCGTCTCCTCGGCCTCCAGGAGCGCGCGGGCATCCGGATGGACCTGCGTCCGGCGGAGCTGCGCGACGCCCTGGAGGCCGCGCCCTCGCTCGGCGACTTCGACTCCTGGATACGCGTCGACATGCACGACTACCGCCTGCGGCCGGGCCGGCTGCGCCGCCGCCGCACCGAACGGCTCCTTTCCCGCCTCGATGACACCCTCGACCGGCACCGCGCGGGCACCCGCACGCTGCTGGCCACCCCGTGGGCGGCGCGGCGGGCCCCAGACGCTGGAGCCGACTCCGGAGCCGGAGCTGACCCCGGATTGGGGGGCGGCCCCGGAGTCGGGGCCGAACAGCCGTTGTTCCGCGTGCCGTTGCTCGTTGAAGATCGCGATGAAGCCATCGCCGCGCTGGACCGCCGCCGCATCACCGTCGGATATCTGTACGACCCGCCGCTGGACGCCTACGCGGGCGAGCAGTTCACGGACCCCTCGCCCGCGCCCGAGCCCGCGCAGTGGTTCGCCCGGCACGCCTTGCCCGTCGACCCGCTCCGCGCCGAGCAGGTGATCTCCGTGCTCACCGCGATCGGCGCCCGGCCCGCCGTGCCGCCCGCACCGGCCACGCCCCGTCCCCGCACCTCCGCCTCCCTCTCCGTACAGGGCAAACCCCGTGTCTGACACCACCCGGCTGCGCAAGCCGCCCCCCGCGGAAGCGGAACCCGCCTCCCCGGAGAACCTCCCCGTCCACGGCGACATCGCCGGGGCGTCACGGACCCCGCCGCACGACACCTCCCGCCCCGGCCTCCACGACGGCCTACCCGACGATCCCGCGCCGCGCCGCGGCGGCGACTCGCTCTTCCGCAACGCCTATGCGCTGATGCTGTCCACCGGGGTGTCCGCCGGACTCGGCCTCGGCTTCTGGCTCGTCGCCGCCCGCTACTACACCGAAGAGGCCGTCGGCCAGGGCTCCGCCGCCATCGCGGCCATGCGGCTGCTCGCCTCCCTCACCGCCACCACCATGATCGGCGCGGTGGTGCGCTATGTGCCGCGCGCCGGGCGCGCCACCGGGCCGCTGGTATGGCGCGCCTACGCGGTCAGCTCGCTCGTGGTCTGTCTGGCCGCCCTGGCCTTTCTGCTCACCCTCGATCTGTGGGGGCCCTCGTACGCGCCCCTGGACGGAGTCGCCGCCGGGCTCGTCTTCACCGCCGCCTGTATGGGCTGGGCGCTGCTGACCCTCCAGGACGGGGTCCTCACCGGGCTGCGCCGGGCCTTCTGGGTGCCCGTCGGCAACGCGGTCTTCTCGGTCGGCAAACTGCTGCTGCTGATCGTCTTCGCCTCCCTGATGCCGGTGCTCGGCATCTTCGTCTCATGGGCCGCGGCCATCGCCCTGTCCACGCTGCCGCTCGCCTGGCTGATCTTCCGCAGGCTGATCCCCCGGCAGGCCGCCGCCGACCATGACCGCGAACCGCCGTCGGTCCGCGACATCGGACGCTTCCTGGCCGGGGACTCGGTCGGCGCGCTGTTCTCGCTGGCGATGATCAATCTGCTTCCGGTGATGGTCGCGGTCCGCTTCGACGCCGCGCACAACGGCTTCTTCTACATCGCGTACACCGTCGGCGGAACGATGGAGTTCATGGCCATCAACATGGCCTCCTCGCTGACCGCGCACGCCTCGCACAGCCCGGAGAGCCTGGCCTCCGGGGTGCGCGGGGCGCTGCGCCGGATGACCGTGCTGCTGGTGCCCGTGGTGCTGGTGCTCGTCGTGTTCGCCCCGCAGATCCTCGCGCCCTTCGGCGCGGACTACGCCCAGCACGGCACGACGGTGCTGCGGCTGCTCGCCGCGGCGGCGCTGCCGCGCGTGCTCGTCGAGCTGTACATCGGCGTACTGCGGGTGCAGGGGCGCACGGGCGTGCTCGCCGCGCTCCAGGGCACGATGTGCTTTCTGGTGCTGGGGAGCGCGGCGCTGCTGATGGGCCCCGCCGGGATCTCCGGGGCGGGGCTGGCGATGCTGGTGTCGATGACGGCCATGGCCCTGGTGTCGGTGCCCGGCCTGCGGGCGGCGCTCGCGGGCCGCGGGCCCGGTCCGTCGCAGGCCGCCCGCCTCGGCCGCCTGACCGGCTTCGGACGCGTCCGCACCGCCGCGGACGGCCGCCCCGGCGGGGCAGGGCTGCGGCCGGGCACCGAGGAGTACGGCACTGCCTGGGCGCGCCGGGCCGCGGAGTACGCGGAGGAGTACGGCGACGACTGGGCGCGCAGGACCGCCTATCTGCGCGGGGTGCACGACGACACGGCCACCCCGGCCTTCGGCATCCCGGTCTATCTGGCCCCTGCCGACCCCTGGGGACAGGGCGGCGCGGGCCACCGCCGGTGGCGCGGAGACGAGCCCGCGCCCGCCGGGGAGACGTCCGGCTGGGGCCATGAGCACCCTGACGGCTCCCTGCCCTCCCCCGCCCACGCCACGGCCTGCGGCCCGGAACCGGACGGACCGGGCGGCCACGGCGGGAACGCGGCGGACGGCCCCGCGGCGGGCTGGGGTGCGGAAAGCCTGGACGACCCAGCGGCGGGCTGGGACGGCGGGCCGCCGGACGGCGGCGTGCCCGGCGGGTGCGGGAACCGCCGTACGGGCGATGCCCGCCCCCACCCGGCCCGCAGCGGCCCTGTGGCAGACGGGTCCACAGAGGACCTGGGCCAGGAGCGGCCGGACCGCATCGGGGGCGGCCGAGATCCGGAGCACCTGGACGACCTCTGCGGCGGCCATCACGCGGACACCTCCGCGGGCGGCCGAAACGGCGAACCGTCGACCGGCGGCGCAAGCAGCCGCAGCCCAGACCGGCCGGACAGCACGACAGCCCGCCCGGGTACGGACCGGACAGGCGATCCCACCGCCGCCTGGCACGACGAGCTGCCGGGCGACACCGCGGGCGGCTGGGGAGCAGAGCACCTGGACGAACCCGCAGCGGGCTGGGACGAACCCCGGCCCGGCCGCGGCGGCCACGACACCGACACCCCCGCAGCCGGACGGAGCGGCGAACCGTCGACCGGCGGCGCAAGCAGCCGCAGCCCAGAGCGGCCGGACAGCACGGCAGCCCGCCCGGGTGCGGACCAGCCGGGCGACACCATGAGCAGCTGGGGAGCAGAGCACCTGGACGAACCCGCAGCGGGCTGGGGCGAACCCCGGCCCGGCCGCGGCGGCCATGACGCCGACGCCCCCGCGGCCGAAAGCAGCGGAGAACGGTCGGCCGACACCTCTGGCACCTGCGGCGCGGACCGGCCAGGCGACACCGCGGACGGCTGGGGCGCCGGACGCCTGGGCGATCCCACCGCCGCCTGGCACGACGAGCTGCCGGGCGGCACCGCGGGCGACTGGGGAGCGGAGCACCTGCACGGCGCGGCGGACGGCGGCGGCCCGGCGGCGGTGGCCTGTCCCGGTGGGGGCGGGGCGGCTCAGGGGCTGGCGCACGGTCCGCACGGTCCGCACGGCCGGGCGTACGGCTCCCGCGCCCTGTCCGGCGGCCGGGGGCCCGGCCCCGACGACCGCGGCTGGGGGCAGAGTCCCGCAGAACACCCCCCAGAGGGGCACCGGCACTCCCCCGCCCACCGCCGGGCGGACGGCCCCTCGGACCCCCGGGCCCACGGCCATCTGGACGGGCCCGGCGACAGCGAGGGCGCCATAGCGGGCGAGGACCCCGGCGAGGCGCGCCTCGCCACATCCCTCTGGCTGCTGCTCGGGCTGGCCGCCGGGCTGTTCTGGACGCCCCTGCTGAGCAGGCCCGCCGTCGGCGACCCGGCGCTGACCGGGGCCCGCCTGCTGGACGCCCTGCCGCCCCTCACCGTCACCGCCGGGGTGCTGCTGATCGTCGTCCACAGCGCCGCGCTGTCGCTGCTGCGGCCGCGTCCCGGCCTGCTCGCCGCCACGCTGGGGATCACCTTCGCCGCGCTGCACGGCGCGCCCGCCGCCCTCGGCCGGATCCCGGAGCCCGTCAACAGCGCGTGGTACGGGCCACTCGCCGAATTCCTCGCCGCCGCGGCGGCCCTCGACGGCCCGGAAGCCCTGCTCCGCTGGCTGCCGACGGTCTGTCAACTGCTGGCGCTGGCCGCTGTGTTGTCCATTCTGCACACGGCGGGGCTGCCGGTCGCGGCACAGTGGGGAGCGCTGTGGCTGCTCACGGTCTGCGGCTGGGCGCTGCAACAGCAGCTCGCTCCGCTGGCGCTGCCGCTCCAGTTGCTGCTCGCCTGCGCCGCGGCGGGCCTGTACGCGCTGCGCGCCCTGCGTACGCGGCGTACGAGACACACCGCGCGCGCCACACGCTGACGGCGTCGGCGGCCCGCCGGTGCGTCCGGCCCTGTCCGGGCGCCGGGCCGCCGGCGTCCCGGCGCCCCTTCAACTCCTGCCCATAACTGAACCCTCTGGGGGATATGTGCACCAGCCAGCCGCATCGGCCGGGAGAACCGCCACCGTCCCCGGCCGGCGGACCTCAAAGGACGACCCAGCGATGGATCTGGCCGATCTTCCGGCGTCCCCGGACCGGTCGGGCCGGCGCCGGACGCTGGCCCTCGGCGGCCCCCTGGCCGCGGCGCTCGTCCTGTGGGCATACGCCGTCGCCCGTACCGACCCGGCCGATCTGGGCGGCTTCGGGCTCGCCGGGGCGCTGCCCCTCGCCTTCTGGGTTGCGCTCGCGGTGCTCACCGCGGGCTTCTGGGTCTGTGTGCGCGACCCCCTGCGCGCGCACCGCTGGCCGCTGGCGTACACCGCCGGCCTGCTGCTGATGGAGCGGGCCACCCAGGCGCTGGTCTATCCGACCCCGCTGTACGCCTGGGCGTGGAAGCACGACGCGGTCGTCGACCATCTGCTCACGGCGGGCGCGCTGGAGCGCGGCGCGAAGCTGGGCGACATGGCCGTGTACGACCAGTGGCCCGGCTTCTTCGCCGCGCAGGCCGCGTTCACCGACCTGACCGGACTGGAGCACGCGGCAACGTACATGGCCTGGTGGCCGCTGCTGTCCAGTCTGCTGCTGCTCGCTCCGCTGCTGCTGATCTACCGCACCTTCACCCAGGACCGGCGGCTCATCTGGACCGCCGTGTGGATCTTCTACGCCGCCAACTGGGTCGGTCAGGACTACTTCTCCCCCCAGTCCCTGGCGCTGTTCCTCTGCCTGAGCGTGCTGGCGATCGTGCTGCGCCGGGGCGTACGCCCCCCGGCGGGCGGCCGCCGCCGGGCGCTGCTGTGGACGGCGCTGCTCATCCCGCTCACCTCCGCCCTCGTCACCGCGCACCAGCTGACGCCGGTGATGCTGGCCGTCGGCCTGGGCGCGCTGTGTCTGACCCGGCGCTACCGCGACTGGGCGGCGCCCGCGGTGCTGCTGCTGGCGTTCCTGGCCTGGAATCTCACCGCCTCCCTGCCGTTCCTCCGCGAGGCGGTGCCGGAGATGATCCGCTCCTTCGGCAATGTGACGGGCAATCTGGAGGCGGGCTACGGCACCACCCCGACCGGGACCGGACCGGTGCTCATGTCCTGGGTGTCGCGGCTGCTGTCGGCGTCCGTGCTGCTGCTCGCGGCGTACGGGGCCTGGCGACGCCCGCTGCTGCGGCGCCGGGCCACCCCGCTGCTGCTGCTCGCCGCCGCGCCGCTGCTGATGCTGGCCGCCAATGACTACGGCAACGAGATGATCTTCCGGGTGCTGCTGTTCATGCTGCCCGGAGCGAGCTTCTTCGCCGCCGCCGCGCTGCTGCCGGACGCCAGGCCGCTGACGGCCGGGTCGCCGGACGGCAAGGGGAAGCCGCCGCCGGTCAAGGGGCTGCGGTTCGGCGCGCTTCCGGCCGCCGCGCTGCTCGCGCTGGCGGCCGCCTTCGTACCGAGCTACGCGGGCAAGGACCAGCTGAGCTACTTCCCTCCCCAGGAGGTGGCGCTGGTGCGGCAGCTCGTCGACAGCGCGCCCGACGGCTCGCTCGTGGTGGCCGCCAGCCGCAACTACCCGCTCGCCTACGACACGTACTGGCGCATCGGCCACTACTGGTTCCTCGACGACGACAGGAGCCATGTGGAGGCGATCCTGAACGACCCGGCCGCCACGCTCGCCCGGGACATGTCCGGCGTCGAGCCCCCCGCACGCGGCTATCTGCTGCTCACCCGCGGCCAGATCGCCTACTCGGACATGAACGGCATGCTCACCGCCGCCGAACTGCACCGCATCGAGACGTCCGTGGCGGCCTCGCCGCTCTTCGAGCGGGTGGCCCGGAACAGCGCGGGCGCCGTCTACGAACTCCGGAGGACCTCATGAGAGCCCTGCCCCGCACCGATCTCTCCCTGCGGCTGCTGCCGCCCGCCGCGGGGTGCTGCGCCCTCGCCGCCGCCACCCTGCTGCCCGCCGCCGCGCCGCTGCGCATCGCGCCGGTCGCCGTGTTCCTGCTCGCCGGGCCCGGCGCCGCGCTGGTCCGGCTCATCAGACCCGCGCTCGCCCGCTGCCAGGCCGTCCGCCCGGCGGAGAGCTGGGACCGCGGCTTCGAGCGGGACTCGCGGCGACTCGAACAGCTTGCCCTCACCATTTCACTCAGTGTGAGCGCTAGTGTCCTCTGTGCGACTGCGCTGCTGGCCGTCGAAGCCTTCAGCGGGCTGCGGGTGCTGCTGCTGCTCACCGCGCTGACGGCGGCCGCCGCATGCAGCCCGGAGCTGCGCATCGCCACCGCGAACCCCGGAGACACGAAGCCCGGCACGCCTGAGCCCGGCATCCAGAAGCCCGACGTCCAGAAGCGTGACATTCCGAAGCCCGCAGAGCCCACTGCCGAGAAGAAGAAACAGACACCGAAGGGCGCACCTTAAGTGATGACACCCCGCCATGACCGGCTGCGGATGATCAGCGTGCCCGTGCTCCTCATCGCGGCGCTCCTCGCCGGAGTGCTCGCCGTGCAGAAGTCGCCCGGCTGGGACGACGGCGCGAACGGAGTCGACGGCGAGAAATGCGCTGCCGACGAGCTGCTGGTCCCCGAGTGCGGCGCGTGGTTCGGCGCGTACGTACGGCATGACAAGCCCGAGCTGGAGGAGAAGGTCCTCGCCTACGAGGAGCGGATCGGCCGCAAGCTCGACATCGTCTACACCTACCACGACATGTCCACGGACGGCCTTGAGGGGCAGCTGCTGACCGAGCAGGAGCAGCGCGTCGGCGAGGAGCGCATGCTGCTGCTGTCCTGGGAGAGCAAGTGGTGGGGCGGCACACCCGAGCAGCAGCCCAGCTGGGCCGAGATCACCTCCGGCGCGCTGGACGAGACCGTCATCGACGTCCAGGCCCAGCGGATCAAGGAGTACGGGAAGAAGGTCTTCCTCTCCTTCGACCTGGAGATGGACACGCGTGTCCCGGACAACGGCACCGTCGAGGAGTATGTGGCCGCCTACCGCCATATCCACGACCGCTTCCGCGAACTGGGCGTCGAGAACGTGGTGTGGACCTGGATCATCACCGGCTACACCGGCCATGCGGAGCTGTTCCTGCGGCTCTATCCGGGGGACGCGTACGTCGACTGGATCGGCTACAACCAGTACAACTACTTCCAGTGCCATCAGACGGGCTGGAAGACCTTCGAGGACACCCAGCGTGCCAGCCACGCCTGGATCCGCGCGAACCTCTCCGACACCAAGCCGCTGATGCTGTCGGAGTTCGGCACCGCGGACGACCCGGCCAACCCGCAGGGTCAGGCCGAGTGGTACGCACAGGTGCCGCAGGTGGTGAAGCGGCTGGAGGGGGTCAAGGCCGCGCTCCAGTGGAACTACCGCGATCCGGGGCCGGGCTGTGATCTGTCGCTGGCGCGGGAGTCGTCCTGGGAGGCGCTGCGGGAGGCGGTCGCCGACCCGTTCTTCCACCAGCGCCGGCCGGCCCTCTAGCCGGACCCGCGCTCCTCAAGCGAGCCGGAGGGGCTGAGGCCCAGCCCCTCCGGCGCTTGAGGGCGCGGCCTCCGGCCGTGCACGGCGTCAGCCCGCGAAGACCGGACCCTTCAGCGCCGCGCGGGCGCGCCGGTACATCCGCCAGCCCACCGTCTTCAGGGAGTCGGGGAAGGGCGCGACAGGCGCTCCGCCGCCCTCCATCCACTGCTCTACGTCGGCGGCGGTGTGCGTGCGCCGCACGATCAGCCGGGCGATCCGGTAGGCCTCGTCGCCGGCGGAGCTGAGCGCATGCCGTACGGCGGCGGCAGAGGCATAGCCCGCGTCCGCCGCGGCCCTGCGGACCGTACGGCTGTTGTAGCCGTGCGGATAGGCGAGGTGAGCCACCTCATGGCCCAGGGTCTGCTCCAGCACGGTCTTGGGCTCGCGCAGTTCGCGGCGGAGCTGGCGGGCTGGCAGGGTGTCCAGCTGCGGATGGGTGTCGGTGTGCGCGCCGACCTCCAGGCCGTGCTGTTCCAGCAAGGTCGCCTGGGACAGCGTCATCATCGGCGCGGGCGGCAGCAGACTGCGCCGGCCGGGGGTGATGGCGCCGGTGGTCAGATAGGCGGTGGCGGGCAGGGAGCGGCTGGCGAGCGCCTCCGCGGTGGGGCCCGGCAGATCGGCGAAGCCGTCGTCGAAGGTGAGCACGACGGGGCGGGGCGGCAGCGGCCCGCCGCGGCCCGTCAGATGTCCGACGAGATCGCTGACGGTGACGGCGGTGCGGCCGCTCGCGCCGATGGCGTCGAGCTGCGCCCGGAACTCCTTCGGGGAGACGGTGAATTCTGCGATCCAGTCGGGCGGGTCGTCCATCACCGCGTGGTAGAGCAGTACGGGGATGCGCTCCTGGCCGTCCGTCACTTCTCCTCCCAGGGACGCGGCAGTCCACGGACCTTGCGGCGGGCCCTGACATATCCGAGGGGCCCGGCGAGCATCCCGCGCCGCTGCAGCCGGGAGAGCTTCGACGGCCAGGCGTGTGTCTGCGTCCCGTGCTGGCCGGGGACTCCCGCGTGTCCGCCGTCGCCGCCGCTCCGCGGCGCGCTGATGGCGCGCGCGTGGGCCAGGCCGCGCGGCAGCTTGCGCAGCAGCGCGGGCAGCAGGGCGGGGCGGCGGGCCAGGGTGGCGGCCAGATACGCCGTCAGGCCCGCGCCATAGCCGTACGCCTGGTTCTCCAGGTCCTGCCAGGACTCGCGGTGGTGGTGCCAGACCAGGGCGTCGGGGCTGTAGCGCAGCCGGTGCCCGGCTGCCAGCACGCCGACGAACGCATACAGGTCGTCGCCGCCCCTGGCGGGCGTGCCGGTGCCGGTGGCGGGATCGAAGCCGCCGATGGCGCGCAGTGCGCGGGCGCGGAAGGCCATGTTCGCGCCGGAGCCGAAGCTGCCGGCGGTGAACGGGAACAGCGGTTCGCCGGCGGGCGGGCGCGCCGGGTCCCAGGTGCGGGCGGTGAAACCCTTGGCGAAGCCGCCGTGGCTCTCCAGCAGGATCTGGGCGCGGGTGCGCAGCCGGGCCGGGAGGATCAGCCCGGTGGTGCAGCCCAGGCCGGGGTCGTGGGCGAAGGGCGTGGTGAGCGCGGTGAGCCAGTGCGGGTCGGCGACGACGTCGTCGTCGGTGAAGGCGAGGACCACGCCGTCGGCGGCGGCGACGCCGCGGTTGTGGGCGATGGCGAGGCCGGGCACGGGTTCACGCACATAGCGCACGCGGTCGGCGTACTTGTGCTCGATCAGCTCCCGGGTGGCGGCGGTGACGGGGGCGTTGTCGACGACGACGATCTCAAAGTTGGGATGGTCCTGCGCCAGCAGCGAGTCCAGGGCCCGGGCCAGTTGGTCGGCGCGCTCCCGGGTGGCGACGACGACGCTGGTGCGCGGCGGCGCGACCCGCTGTGCGGGAGCCGCGGGCCGGGCGGGAGGACGGGCGGCGAGTCTCGCGCGGGCGGCGACGGCCACCGCGTCGCCCGGGTTCTCCCCCGGCCTGACCCGGCAGACGACGGTGGCGACGGGGCGGCCGCGCAGTCTCACCAGGGCGAAGACATCGCCTGCGGGGACGGGCGGGCCGCCGAGGGCGGGCCCGAAGGAGAGCACCGCGCCGTCGGGCCCTTCCAGATCCAGTTCGGCGACATGGATCTCGGAGACGCTGCCTTTGCCGTCAGCGCTGTTGTCGGTGATGCCGGTGATGTCAGTGCTTGCAGTGTTCTCGGGATTGTCGTCGGCAGTGCTCGCCATGCTGTTCCCGCCCCATTCGATCGGTACGTCCATCAGGCTCAGTGGCGGCGGGCTCCCCGCAGCGCCCCCACCCGGTTCAGCGTCCGCTGCGCGAGTCCGGACAGCCGCGGCCGGCCGCGCACATAGCAGTGCGCCCGCCGCACCGGCTCGCGGTGCAGCCAGTGCACGACCGCCCCGGCGCCGGGTCTGGCCGAAGCCCCTTCGTACACCCGGACCTCCCCCGTCTTGAGCGCGTCCTTGTACTCCGCCGCGCCGCGCCCCAGATCAAGCACCCCGATGCCCTCGGCGGCGGCCGACTCCGCCATGCGCAGATGCAGGATCAGACCGGGCGAGTAGCGGGCGAACTCCGGGTCGTATGCGGGGAACCAGCAGGACAGCACGGTCGCGGAGCGCAGCCCGAAGTGTGCGGCCACGGGACGCCCTGCCACATAGAGCACCGACAGCAGCCCGCGGCAGCCGCCCCGGCCGTTCTCGTGGAGCTGCCGTACGAGCGCGCTGATCCACTCCTTGGCGAAGCGGTCGCGCCGGCCGGTCCGCCGGTACTGGGCCGACTTCCACTCCATGAGCGTGCGCAGCACGGCCGGGTCGGGCTCGTCAAAGACGAACCGGACCTCCCCCACGCGCCGCCCCAGCCTGCGCTCCTTGGCCAGGGTGGTCTTGAGGAACTTCGGCGACCGGCCGCGCAGCCCGTCCTCATAGGCCGCGTAGCCCGCGCGCACGTCGATGACCGGTGAGCCGAACTCCTCGGCCGCGGAGGGCTGGAACAGCGTCTGCCCCGCTTCGAGGTTGTCGTACTCCCAGGCCGACAGCGCGCAGGCGCGCAGCAGCTGCCGCGAGGTGAGCGCGAGCCCGGGGCGCAGTATCGCGCCCTGGCAGTCCGACACTCCCAGCCCGATGGCCCGGCCCCGGCCCAGCGGCCCGCGTTCGTACGGGAAGAATCCGGCGGGCTCTCCGTCCTGTCGCACCACCGCCACACGGGCCGTCGGCCGCACCCGGCCGACGGCGAGTGTGAACTCGGGCTCCATGAAGGGATTGGCGGAGGCGCCGGTCCCGGCGCGCAGTTCCCGCCAGGCGGCTATCTCCTCCCGGCCCAGCGCATCCGGTCTGACGACCTGTATGCGCACGGCTTCGCCCGACTGTGTGCGCATGGGCGCACGCCTGTGTGTCTGCACTCTGCTCAACTCGACCCCCCGGTCTCCCCCTTGAGCACCCCTCCCGGCAGCACGGACGGTACCGGGCCGGATACCGACGGGGTAGGGAGGAACACCCGGGTTGTGACCGTTCCGTGAACTCCGGGAAAGCCGGGAGAAGTGTGATGTTCGAGAGACGACTGCGGCGGATGGACGAAAGAGAGGAGATGAGAGGGGAGTTGGCCGACTGACATTCGAATACGACTGATTACTCGTAGGATCGGACCGTTCCCGTCACTCAAAAGAGTCCCGTCCTGGGAGGTCTGTTACTCCGTGGTCAACGTGAGGTATCCGTGCTGAGCGGGCCGAAGAGCAAGCGGACGGCGCAACTCGCGGTGTGGTGGGGCG
>NZ_JAOWCB010000051.1 GCF_026420845.1 Streptomyces sp. PR69
GCCTCCGCGTCGGCGTCCTGATCGGCGGCGGCGTGCTCCTGCTGCGCGGGCGCGGCGCCGCCGTCCACCGGGTCGCTCTCCCCCGCGGGCGCGGGCACCCGCGCCGCCTCCCCGTTCGCCGTCGGCCGCCGTGGCGTCGACGGCTGGAGTGCCATGCCTCCTGTCGTACGGAACAGTTCGTCGGCCCCGGGGAGACTCACTCGGCGTGACACCGGGCGAGCACCTCCCTGGCGAGCTGGCGGTAGGCGGCGGCGCCCACGGAGTTGGAGGCATAGGTGGTGATGGGCTCTCCGGCGACCGTGGTTTCCGGGAAGCGGACGGTCCGGCCGATCACCGTGTGGTAGACGTGGTCGTCGAACGCCTCGACGACGCGCGCGAGCACCTCGCGGCTGTGCACGGTCCGGGAGTCGTACATCGTGGCGAGGATGCCGTCGAGCTCCAGCTCGGGGTTGAGCCGCTCCTGCACCTTCTCGATCGTCTCGGTGAGCAGGGCGACCCCGCGCAGCGCGAAGAACTCGCACTCCAGCGGCACGATCACCTTGTGCGCCGCGGTCAGCGCGTTGACGGTGAGCAGACCGAGCGAGGGCTGACAGTCGATCACGATGTAGTCGTAGTCGGCCATCAGCGGCTTGAGCGCGCGCTGCAGCGTGGACTCGCGCGCCACCTCGCTGACGAGCTGCACCTCGGCCGCCGAGAGGTCGATATTGCTCGGCAGCAGGTCCATGTTGGGCACGGCGGTCTTCAGGAGCACCTCGTCCGCCGCCATGCCCCGCTCCATGAGCAGGTTGTAGACGGTGAGGTCGAGCTCCATGGGGTTGACGCCGAGGCCCACGGACAGGGCGCCCTGCGGGTCGAAGTCGACGAGCAGCACACGCCGTCCGTACTCCGCGAGCGCGGCGCCCAGGTTGATGGTCGACGTCGTCTTGCCGACGCCGCCCTTCTGGTTGCACATCGCGATGATCTTCGCGGGGCCGTGGTCGGTGAGCGGGCCCGGGATCGGGAAGTACGGCAGGGGCCGCCCGGTGGGTCCGATGCGCTCACGGCGCTGGCGGGCGGCGTCAGGGGCGAGCGTGGCCGCGTATTCGGGATCGGGCTCGTACTCGGCGTCGGGATCGTAGAAGTGCCCCTCGGGGACTTCGTCGTAGGCGGCGAAGTGGGTGGACTCTCGGCCACTCTCGTTGCCGGCCATGGCGTTCACGTGTTGGCCGTCCATCATCTTCATCGTGTGGGCTGTCGTCATGGGCGTGGTGTGCGCTTGAGTCGCGAAGGTACGGACAGCGACGGAGCCGACAGCCTCTGCCCCGGCGGCCTGCGGGCTGTGACCGCCCGGCGCAGGCATACCTGGTTGACCACCCCCGGGAGTAAATGTCGACTCATTCACAAGTCGTCTTACCTCCTTGGACGTGACCAGGAAACTTATCGATAGGTCAGCGTGGCACCATGCCGACGGTTGGCGACTCTATGGCGTGTCACCGGTCCGCAGCAACACAATCCGCCGGACCCGGCCCGATGTGTCGGCAATCGAACGCACCTCTGTCAAGAGCGCACGGGGGCTCTGGCGTGTCTGCGCCCACAGGTTTCACGGCCTGACGAAACGGTTAAAGGCATACCTTCACGGCGAGTTGAGCACAACGTGCACATGCCCTCGTCACAGCCCCCGCAACGCCTCCGGCCGGACCTCGCGTTCCAAGGTCCGGCCGGATACGTGATGTTGACGACGCCTCTTGACTGGCGTCTTGACAACGGACGTCTGACAGCACAGACGTCCTGACGGCTGCGCGGGGCGTCAGCCGAGGAGGGTGCTCAGCTCCGCCGACTCCAGGCCGTGGGCCTCGGCGACCTCGCGGTAAAGGACCTTGCCGTCATGGACATTGAGGCCCCGGGCCAGCGCGGGGTCACGGCGCAGCGCCTCCGCCCAGCCGTTGTTGGCCAGCGAGATGATGTACGGCAGCGTGGCGTTGGTCAGCGCGTACGTGGAGGTGTGGGGCACCGCGCCGGGCATGTTGGCGACGCAGTAGAAGACCGAGTTGTGCACCGGGAAGGTCGGCTCGGCGTGGGTGGTGGGGCGGGAGTCCTCGAAGCAGCCGCCCTGGTCGATCGCGATGTCGACAAGGACACTTCCGGGCTTCATCTTGGCGACCAGCTCGTTGGTGACCAGCTTGGGCGCCTTGGCGCCCGGGATGAGGACGGCGCCGATGACGAGGTCGGCCTCGACGACGGCCTTCTCCAGCTCGAAGGCGTTGGAGACGACGGTCTGCACCTTGGTGCCGAAGATCTTGTCGGCCTCGCGCAGCTTGTTGATGTCGCGGTCGAGCAGGGTGACGTGGAAGCCCATGCCGACGGCGATCTGGGTGGCGCTCCAGCCGGAGACGCCGCCGCCGATGACGACGGCCTTGCCGGCGTGGGTGCCGGGGACGCCGCCGGGGAGCACACCGCGTCCGCCCGCGGAGCGCATCAGGTGGTACGCGCCGACCTGCGGGGCCAGCCGGCCCGCGACCTCGGACATCGGGGCGAGCAGCGGCAGGGCGCGGCCCGCGGTCTCCACCGTCTCGTACGCGATCGCGGTGGTGCCGGACTCCAGCAGGGCGTCCGTGCACTCGCGGGACGCGGCGAGGTGGAGGTAGGTGAAGAGGGTCTGGTCCTTGCGGAGGCGGTGGTACTCCTCCGCGATGGGCTCCTTGACCTTCAGCAGCAGGTCGGCGGTGGCCCAGACCTCGTCCGCGGTGGCCAGGATCTGCGCACCGGCGGCGATGAACTCGTCGTCCGTGATCGAGGAGCCGACGCCGGCGTTCTGCTCGATGAAGACCTGGTGGCCATTGCGCACCAGCTCATGGACGCCGGCGGGGGTGATGGCCACCCGGAACTCGTTGTTCTTGACCTCGCGGGGGATGCCGACCTTCACGTGGATCACGGTCCTTGGCTCAGGGGATTCAGGGGGTATTTCCATGCTTACCCGGACACTACGGGGCGCACCGGGACACACCACGAGAACACGTGGCGGAGCCAGTCTAATGAAGGATTTCGCGCTGTCTAGCCTTGCAAAGCATTAATCTTTGCCGGAAGCGCTACGGATTTCGCAGGCGGAGCCTCCGGTTCCAGCGCCGGTCCCCTCAGCGAGGCCCTCCTCGCCCAGCAACCGGTCGGCCGTCGTGCGGTGCAGCCGGGCGGCGGCCGGATCGCCCAGCCGGTCGAGGGTGTCGGCCAGCCTGAGCTGCAGCGCCGCCTGCAGCCGCACATCCCCGGCCCGCCGTGCCTGCTCCACCGCCTCACGGCAGGTGTGCAGCGACTCCTCGGGCCGGCCCGCGTACTCCTGCACCCGGGCGGCCTCGCTCAACGCCCGCGCCTGGGAGGGCAGATCGCCCAGCCGCCGGTATCCGGCCATGGCCGCACGCCAGGCGCGCAGCGCCTCCCCGTATCGGCCGGCGTAGGTGTGCACCCCGGCGAGCCGCCCGTACAGCCGGGCCTCGTCCGCGCGCTCGCTGCGCGCCTGCCGCTGGGCGAGGGCGCGCCCGTACCAGTCGGCGGCCCGCTGCCAGTCCCCCAGCTCCTCATAGGCGCCGCCTACGGATTCCATGGCGCGGCCGGTCGCATACGGGTCGTGCGCGGCGCGGCCGGCGTCCAGGGCCGCCCGGTAGCGGGCCAGCGCCTCCTCGGTGCGGCCGGTCCGCGCGTCCAGATCGGCGAGGTTGAGCAGAGCGGCCGCCTGCTCCCGGTGCAGTCCGCGGCGCTCGGCGACGTCCAGGACCAGCTGGTGCAGCCCGTACAGCTCGACGGCGGCGGCCTCCGTGCCGCGGTGCGCCGCCAGCGCCCGCACCAGCGCGGAGATCAGCCGGCGGGCCAGGGTGTCCAGCTCGCCGTCCGCGACGGCGAGGCGCGCCGAGGCGAGCAGCGCGGGCAGCCGGGCGTCCAGCCAGCGGGCCGCGGCGGGAGCGTTGGGAAAGCGCAGGGCGCGCGGCAGTCCCGCCAGCCTGCGACGGGCCGGGGAGCCGTCCGGCTCGGTGACCGCCCGGCAGGACTGGAGCCGGCGCACGGTCCGCTCCAGCATGCGCGCCCTGGCGAGCTGCACCTCCGCGGAGCGGTCCTCGGCCTCCAGCAGCGAGCGCAGCAGCGGCATGAGCGCGCCGGGCACCTCGTACTGGTCGCCGACGGGCCGGACCAGGCCGAGGGAGGCGAAGTCGTCGAGCGTCGCCTGGGCGGCGGAGACCGAGCAGCCGGCGAGCGCGGACGCCGTGTGGGCGTCGGCGAGGCCGGCGGGGGCGAGGGTGAGCAGCCGCAGCAGCCGGGCGGCAGGCTGCGGCAGCTCCTCGTACGCCAGCCGGAAGGCGCGGGCCAGGGGGCGCACGGAGGCGGGCTGGCCCTCGTCGTCCGGGAGGGACTTCAGCCGCCTGGCGGTGCCGGCGACCGACGCCTTGGGCCGCGCCGCGAGCCAGCCGCCGACCAGGACCAGTGCGGCGGGCTGTCCGCCGCAGACCTCGGCGACGGTCTCGGCGGCCTGCGGGTCCACGGTGATCCGCACCGAGCCCGTGTAGCCGCAGAGCAGCTCGATGGAGGACTTGACGTCCAGACCCCCGAGCGTGCACGGCCGTACATCGGGAATGCCGGTCAGCGGGCCCCGGGAGACGGCCACGACCAGGCAGTCGGGGTTGTCGGGCAGCAGCGGGTCGACCTGATCGGCGCCCGCGGCGTCATCGAGGAGCAGCAGCGTCCGGCGCGTCCCGAGCGCCTCGCGCACCATCTCGGTGAGCTGGTCCTCGTCCGCGCCGGGCGGCGAGGCGACGGACAGCGCGTCGAGGAGTCCGCGGGCGGCCTGCTCCAGCGGAACCCGGCGGCCGTCCGGCTCGGTCAGCCGGGCCCGCAGTACGCCGTCGGGGTACTCCGGGGCGAGCCGGCGCGCGAGTTCCCCGGCGAGAGCGGTGCGGCCGGAGCCGGGCCGGCCGGCGATCAGCAGCACCCGGGCGCGGGGGGCTTTGCGGCCGGAGAGCGTGTCCAGACCGGCGCGTTCGATGTCGGCGCGCAGCGCCGCCAGCTCCCGCTCCCGGCCGAAGAACCGGGCCCGGTCGCCGTGGGCGGGCCCGCCCCTGTCCACCGCCTGCTCCGCCACGGGCCACGCTCCCGTTCCGTCCGCGCTCACGACTGCACGTTTGAGCGTAGTTCACGCTGAGCGACGAACTGTGCGGAGCGCGGCGGCGGCGTCCCCCGATCGGATCAGCCGATGTTCATCACACCTGGGGCAAGCCCCCAGACCCCGTACGGCCTGAAGGCCGTGTCCTCAAGCGCCGGGCGGGGCTGAATCTGGCCGCCAAATTCAGCCCCGCCCGGGGGCGCCTCCGTGGGGGCGCCTCCCAGCGGTAGCTGGGGGAGATTGAGGCGGGAGGGCCAGCACATGCCAGCCTCGCCCGGGGCGCCTCCGTGGGGGCGCCCCCGGACGGAGTCCGGGGAGGCAGCCGGGGGAGTCCGAGGCGCGGGGGTTCGGGGGCGGAGCCCCCGTCATGGGCAGAACCCTCGCCCCGGGGGCCCGAGCCGCGTCACCGCCCAGGCCCGCGCGCGGCGCGGTCAGGCGTGGAAGGGCCGCGCCGGCCATTCCGCGTCCGCGGGGCGCAGCGCATCCGGCCCGTCCCCCCGCAGCGCCGCCGCCAGCGACAGCACCCCCACCACCAGGCAGTTGTTGTGCAGCTCCCCCGCCAGCACCCCCCGCACCAGCTCCTCCAGCGGCACGCGGGCCAGCTCCATGTCGGCCTCCTCCTCGGAGACCTCGTACCGCTCGCCCTCCGCCTCGGACAGCTCGCGGGCGAGGAAGATCCGCACCGCCTCGTCGCAGCCGCCGGGCGTGGTGTAGACGTCGGTCAGCACCCGCCAGTCCTCCGCCTTGACGTGTGCCTCCTCGTACAGCTCGCGCTGGGCCGCGTGCAGCGGGTTCTCGCCCGGCACGTCGAGCAGTCCGGCCGGGATCTCCCAGAGCTTGTGCCGCACGGGGTGGCGGTACTGGCGCAGCACGAGGACGCGGCCCTCGCCGTCGAGGGCGAGCACGGCCACCGATCCGGGGTGGACCTGGTAGTCGCGGCGGACCACCGTGCCGTCCGGCATGACCACGTCATCTGTGCGGACGCTGGTCTTGTTGCCGGTGAACGGCGTCGCGGTCGCCGTGACCCGCCACTCCTCCGGGGTGTCCCTGATCGTCATGGCCTACGTCCTCCCGCTGCACAAAGAAGCTGCACAAAGAAACCGGGGCGCCTGTCCATGCGTTCCCTGGACAGGCGCCCCGGCCACCGTACCGGTTACTTCTTCGCGCCCTGCAGGCGCTCCACCGCCGCCTTGACCAGGCCCGCGAACAGCGGGTGGGGGCGGGTGGGGCGGGAGCGCAGCTCGGGGTGCGCCTGGGTGGCGACCAGGTAGGGGTGCACCTCGCGCGGGTACTCGACGTACTCCACCAGCTTGTTGTCGGGGGAGGTGCCGGAGAAGACGATGCCGGCCTTCTTCTCCAGCTCCGCGCGGTAGGCGTTGTTCACCTCGTAGCGGTGCCGGTGGCGCTCCTCCACATACGGCTGGTCGCCGTAGACCTCGCGCACGATGGAGCCCTCGGCGAGCTTCGCCGGGTACAGCCCCAGGCGCATCGTTCCGCCCAGGTCGCCCGCGCCCTCGACATAGGCCAGCTGCTCCTCCATCGTCGAGATGACGGGGTGGGCAGTGACCGCGTCGAACTCGGTGGAGTTCGCCTCGGGGATCTCCGCCAGGTTCCGGGCGGCCTCGATCACGATGCACTGCAGGCCCAGGCACAGGCCCAGCAGCGGCACCTTGTTCTCACGGGCGTAGCGGATCGCGCCGACCTTGCCGCTGACTCCGCGGTCGCCGAAGCCGCCGGGGATGCAGATCGCGTCGACGTCCGACAGCTGCTTGGCGGCGTCCGCCGGGGTCTTGCAGTCGTCGGAGGTGACCCACTTGACCTTCACACGCGCCTTGTTGGCGAAGCCGCCGGCGCGCAGCGCCTCGGTGACCGACAGATAGGCGTCGGGCAGGTCGATGTACTTGCCCACCAGGGCGACGGTGACCTCGTGGTTCGGGTTGTGGACCCGGTCGAGCAGATCGTCCCAGACCGTCCAGTCCACATCCCGGAAGGGCAGGTCCAGCTTGCGCACCACATAGGCGTCCAGGCCCTCGGTGTGCAGCACCTTGGGGATGTCGTAGATCGACTTGGCGTCGATGGCCGCGACGACGGCCGCCTCGTCGACATCGCACATCAGGGAGATCTTGCGCTTGATGGCGGTGGGCACCTCGCGGTCGGCGCGCAGCACGATCGCGTCGGGCTGGATGCCGATGTTGCGCAGGGCGGCGACCGAGTGCTGGGTCGGCTTGGTCTTCAGCTCGCCGGAGGGGCCGATGTAGGGCAGCAGCGAGATATGCACGACGAAGACGTTGTCCCGGCCGACCTCGTGGCGGACCTGGCGGACGGTCTCCAGGAACGGCAGCGACTCGATGTCGCCGACCGTGCCGCCGACCTCGGTGATCACCACATCCACATCCTCGGTGGCCATGCGCCGGATGCGGTGCTTGATCTCGTTGGTGATGTGCGGGATGACCTGCACGGTGTCGCCCAGGTACTCACCGCGCCGCTCCTTGGCGATGACCTGCGAGTACACCTGGCCGGTGGTCACATTCGCCGAGCCGTCCAGGTCGACGTCGAGAAAGCGCTCGTAGTGGCCGATGTCCAGGTCCGTCTCGGCGCCGTCGTTGGTGACGAACACCTCACCGTGCTGGAATGGGTTCATCGTGCCCGGGTCGACGTTCAGATACGGGTCCAGCTTCTGCATGGTGACCCGCAGGCCGCGCGCCTTGAGCAGCGCGCCCAGGCTGGAGGCCGTCAGACCCTTGCCGAGGGAGGAGGCCACACCCCCGGTGACGAAGATGTGCTTGGTCGTCACGGATGTCGAGGATCGAGTCGGCATCGCCAAGAGGGGGCTCCCGTGGTCGCGAGGTGAGATGTGCGCACCGGCCTGATTCCCAGGTTGTCCTGGGAGTGCCGTCGCTGGGGTGCTGAGGGTTTGGGGGGTCTTATGCCCACCGGTCCACGGGGTACCAGGGTATCAGCGACAGCGGGCGCCCGCTCCCGGCCGCACTCCCGGCCATGCGCTTCACCACGCGCACGGTGGATGGTGCGGCGCGGGCCGCCTGGAATGTGCGACATTCATTCAAGACTCACTTCTGCCTCACCTGTGCGGCGCGGTCTCGTTGCCCGGACAGCCGCGCAGATGAGGGGGGTGCGTCGTATCCTGCTCGGACACTCGCCTGCCGAGCGGAGATCAAGGCAGTTGTAGAGGCAGCAGCAGATGTAAGGCGCGCCCTGCGGGGCGGACGTGGCCGTTCGACTGGAGATGCACGTGGCCGGGCGCATCGAGGATTACGCACTTATCGGAGACATGCAGACCGCCGCCCTGGTCTGCCGGGACGGTTCGGCCGACTGGCTGTGCCTGCCCCGCTTCGACTCGCACGCCGTCTTCGCCGGGCTGCTCGGCACCGAGGAACACGGATTCTGGAGACTGGGCCCCGCGCACGAGGAGGACGCCGAGCCGCCCGCCGCGGACCGCCGCCGCTACCGCGGCGACTCGCTGATCCTGGAGTCGGAGTGGGACACCGGCCGCGGCACGGTCCGGGTGACGGATTTCATGCCGCCGCGTGACGGCGCGCCGCAGCTGATCCGGATCGTGGAGGGGATCAGCGGCTGGGTGCCGATGCGTTCGACGCTGCGGATGCGGTTCAGCTACGGGCGCATCGTGCCGTGGGTGCACAAGGTCGACGGCCGTACGGTCGCGGTGGCCGGGCCGGACTCGGTGTGGCTGGACAGCCCGACGGAGACGTACGGCGAGGACCTCACCACGTACTCCGACTTCACGGTCGCGCCGGGCGACCGGATCGCGTTCACCATCAGCTGGCAGCCCTCCCAT
Organism: Streptomyces sp. PR69; assembly: GCF_026420845.1. Lineage (GTDB taxonomy): Bacteria > Actinomycetota > Actinomycetes > Streptomycetales > Streptomycetaceae > Streptomyces. Next base: position 8,937 of record NZ_JAOWCB010000051.1, read on the forward strand.
CATCAGCCACCGGCGCTGCCCGACCCGGAGGGGGCGCTGGAGGCGACGGCGGAGTTCTGGCGGGAGTGGGTGGAGCACTGCACCTACCACGGGCCGTACCGGGAGGCCGTGGTCCGCTCGCTGATCACCCTCAAGGCGCTCACCTACGCCCCCACCGGCGGCATCGTCGCCGCGCCCACCACCTCCCTCCCCGAGGAGATCGGCGGCGTACGGAACTGGGACTACCGCTACACCTGGCTGCGCGACGCCGCCATCACCCTCTCCTCCCTGCTGCGCACCGGCTACCGCGAAGAAGCCCGCGCCTGGCGCGAATGGCTGCTGCGGGCCGTCGCAGGAGACCCGGAGAATCTGCAGATCATGTACGGGATCGCGGGCGAAAGGGAGCTGGGCGAGGCCGAGTTGGACTGGCTGCCCGGCTATGAGGGCTCGGTCCCGGTCCGGGTGGGCAACGGCGCGGCGCACCAGCTCCAGCTCGATGTGTACGGCGAGGTCACCGAGGCGCTGCATCTGGCGCATATGACGGGTCTGTCGCGCAGTGACTACGCCTCGCTGCTGCAGCTGAGGCTGATCCGCTATCTGGAGGAGCACTGGGACCAGCCGGACGAGGGCATCTGGGAGGTCCGCGGCCCGCGCCGGCACTTCGTCCACTCCAAGGTGATGGCCTGGGTCGCCGTCGACCGGACGATCAAGCTGATCGAGTCCGGGGACGCGGACGGGCCGCTGGAGCGGTGGCGCGAGCTGCGTGACGACATCCACCGCGATGTGTGCGAGAAGGGCTACGACAAGGAGCGCAACACCTTCACCCAGTCGTACGGGTCGAAGGAGCTGGACGCCTCCCTGCTGCTCATTCCGCAGATGGGCTTTCTGCCGCCGGACGACAAGCGGGTCATCGGCACGATCGAGGCCATCCAGCGGGAGCTGTCCACGGAGGACGGCTTTGTGCTGCGCTATCCCACGGCCGGTGAGGACGCGGGCGTCGACGGGCTGGAGGGCGACGAGGGCGCGTTCCTGGCGTGCTCCTTCTGGCTGGCGGACGATCTGGCGATGATCGGCCGGGTGGACGAGGCACGGCGGCTGTTCGAGAAGCTGCTGTCGCTGCGGAACGATCTGGGGCTGCTGGCGGAGGAGTGGGATCCGCGGCTGCAGCGCCAGGTGGGGAACTTCCCGCAGGCGTTCAGCCATGTGCCGCTGATCGACACGGCACTGCGGCTGACGGCCTCGGGGGCGTACGGAGGGTGATACCCGCAGGCCAGGGCGGCATCACCGTACAGCGGGCGCTGGAGCTGCCCGGGCTGCGGGCCGGGCTGCCGGAAGTGGTGGCGGGTGCGGAGCGACTGCAGCGCCAGGTGCGCTGGGTGCACGCGGGCGAGGTGCCGAACATCGCCTCGCTGCTCAAGGGCGGTGAGCTGCTGCTGACGACGGGGCTCGGGCTCGGCACACGCCCGGCCGAGCAGCGGGCCTTCGTCCGGCGGCTGGCCGAGCGCGGGATCGCGGCGCTGGTGGTGGAGCTGGGGCCGCGGTTCTCCCGGCTGCCCGCCACCATCGTGGAGGCGGCGCGGTCCGCCGGACTGCCGCTGGTGCAGCTGCACCGGGAGGTCCCCTTCGTCACGGTGACGGAGGAGATCCACACCGAGATCGTCAACGGGCACTATGCCCTGCTGCGGCAGGCCGAGGATGTCCACCGGCGGTGCACCGGGGTGCTGCTGGAGGGCGGCGGGACGCCGCAGGTGCTGCGCATCCTGGCGGACTTCACGGCCAACCCGGTCTTTCTGGAGACGCCGGACGGGCAGCTGCTGTACGCGGCGTCCGCGGGCGCCGGCGGGGCCGCCGCGGACCCGCTCCAGGTGTGGGAGGGGCTGCGGGGCGGGCGGGAGGCCCGGCAGTCCCCGCCAGCCGGGACCGTGCTGGTGGACGTCCCCTGCGGCGGCCAGGGGGCCGGTTCGGTACGGGCCCGGCTCGTCCTGCTGTCCGTGGACGCCCCGCTCCTGCCAGTGCACCGGATGGCGGCGGAACGGGCCGCGGGACTGCTGGCGGTGGTGCTGATGCAGGCCCGCCAGGAGGAGGAGCTGGCCGCCCGCGGCCGCGGCGACTTCCTCACGGACCTCGCGGAGGGCCGCATCACGGCCGAGGACGCCCCGGCGCAGGCGCGGGTGCTGGGGTTCAAGCCCGGCGAAGGCCCGCTGCTGCCCGTGGTGATGCGGCTCGCCGCCGAACCCGCCCCCTCGCTCGCCCCGTCCGGCAACTGGGCGGCGCTGGCCCGCGCCGTGCTGGAGGAGCTTGCGTCGGTCGGCGTGCCCGTGCTGCTGGGGGTGCGTCCGGTGGAGGGCCGGGTGCCGCTGCTGCTCGGGCTGCGCTCCGAGTCCGAGCGGACCGCGGTCGCGGACCGGGTCGCGACCGCGCTGCGGGCCGGAGTGGCCCGCGCGGGTATGGAACGGGCCGGGGTGCGGCCGCCGGTCGTCGTGGTGGGCATGGCGGGCGGCTGGGCGGCGGCCTCCGCGGGGCTGCGGCACGCGGCGGAGACGGCGACGGCGGCGCAGGGGCTGCCGGAGCGGGCCTGGCACGACGCACGGCGGCTGGACATCGACCTGCTGCTGTGGCGGCTGCGGGACCATCCGGACCTGTCGGCCTTCGTGGACCGCGCGATCGGCCCCCTGCTGGCCCATGACGCGACCTCGCGCCCGCCGCTGCTGCCCACGCTGGAGACGTATCTGGCGCATGCCGGGCGCAAGGCGGAGACGGCGCGCGAGCTGCATCTGAACCGGCAGACGCTGTACAACCGGCTGGCGCGCATCTCCGAACTCCTCGGCACGGACCTGGACGACCCCCAGACGGTCCTCGCGCTCAGCCTGTCCCTGCGCGCCCGCCGCCACACGCCCTGACGGGCGGTCCGCCCCTTCCAGGGGCGGGGGGTTCTTTTTGCGGGGCTGCCGCCCCGCACTCCGCGCTCCGGCAGCTCCGCGCCGGGAAAGCCGCCCCCGCACGCGGTGGTGTCCCGCCGAGTGGTGTGGCCGGTCAGCGTTGGCGGATTCGCAGGCGGCGACAGGTTCGGCCGGGGACTCGGGGCCCGGGCGGCTCGCGCGGCGGCGCGGAGCTTCGGCCGGGCCGACCGATTACAGCCATCAGGACCGGCGCGGTCCGGATGGCTACACCACTCGGCGGAACGCCACCCCGCACCCCCCGGGCGCCGACCGCACCCGAGGCCGCTCGACGTCAACACCGGCCCCCAGGCACGGCACAGCCGACGCTCGGCGCGAAGCCACCACGCGAAAGGGCCCGCGATGCCGGGGCTCGCCCGCAGCCAACCGGGGCTGGCACCCGGCTGCTGGGGCGGCAGCCCTGGAGTTGCACCCTGGGGGTCCGGGGGCTTGTCCCCGGAACACCCGCGCCCTGCGAAGCTGGCGCTCCGGGGCCGGGGACGGCAACCCAGCAGATCCGGGGGACCTGCCCCGGACCATTTCCCCCGCGCCGCGAAACCGGCGCACCGGGGCCGGGGGCGGAGCACCCGGTTTCAGGGAAGGGGCGCCGTCAGCGAGCCGCCTGCGCCAGTTCGTCGTACACGCTCAGCACCTGCGCCACCGTCTCGTCCTCCGTCGGCCACGTCCCCGCCTGCCGCCGCCCCGCCTCCTCCAGTTCCCTCCGGCGCCCCTCGTCCCCCAGCAGCCTCGCCACCGCCGCGCCCAGCGCCGCCGCGTCCCCGTACGGGACCAGTTCCGCCGCGTCGCCGACGAGTTCCGGTACGCCGCCGACGGCCGTCGCGACCAGCGGCACGCCCAGCCGCAGCGCCTCCTGCGCCAGCAGCGCCCGGGCTTCCCAGCGGCTGGGGAGGACGGCCATGTCCGCCGCGGCGAGCAGCTCCCCGATGTCCTCCCGGCGGCCCGTCAGCCGTACGGACAGCCCCTCCGCGTCCACGCGCCGCTGCAGCGCCGCCCGCTCCCGGCCCTCCCCCGCGATCACCAGAAGCGGCGCCGGCTCCAGCTCGCGCCATTGCCGCGCCGCGTCAAGCAGCGTCCGGTACCCCCGGTGCGGCTCCAGCGAGCCGACCGCGATCAGCAGGGGGCGGTCCACCGCGCCCAGTTCGGCCCGGAGCTTTCCGGCAGGTTCGACGCCCGGGCCGTCGCCGTCCTTCGGTGTGCCCGCCGCGGGCGCCGCAGGCGCCGCGATGGGTGCGAGCCGGGCGTCCCGCGCGCCCCGCCTGCGGGCCCGGTCGACCAGTTCGGAGCAGCTGCCGAGGACCACCGCCGAGGCCCGTACGGCCCTGCGCTCCAGCAGCCGCAGCAACTGCCCGCGCGGACCGTCGAGCTGCGCCCGCGCATGCCAGGTGACGACGAGCGGCACCCGCTGCCCGGTCAGCGCCAGCGCGCACCGCATGGCCGCGTGCAGCCCATGCGCATGCACCACATCCGCTCCGGCGCACACCGCGCGCAGCGCGCCCACGGCCGCCGGATCACTGCGCCCCGGGACGGGTGCGAAACGCGCCCCGGCGCCCGGAAAGTCATAGACGTTGTCGAGTTCGGCGGGCGCGCACACCGTCACCCGCACGCCCCGCGCCACCAGCCCCGCGGCCAGTGACCTGACGTGCGCACTGCTGCCCGCGCTGCCGCCGCCCAGCACCTGGACCGTACGCAGCTGTGTCACGCGCCAAGGATGCCAGTCCGTACGCGCGTTCCGGCACCGCCAGGAGGCCCTTGCCATACGTCAAGCGAGAACTAGACGTCCGGCTTCACTCACATGAGTGAGATCAGACCAAACTCTTGGCACTACACCTCAAGACGTGCTGTAGCCAGCAGCTCCTCCGCGTGCGCACGGGCGGTCTCGGAGTCCTCCTGACCCGCCAGCATGCGGGACAGCTCCCGCACCCGCTCCTCGCCCTCCAGCACGGTCACCCCGCTGCGGGTCACCGATCCGTCGTTCGTCTTCTCCACCAGCAGCTGCCGGTCGGCGAAGGCCGCCACCTGCGGCAGATGCGTCACCACGACCACCTGCGCCGACTTGGCGAGCTTGGCCAGCCGCCGGCCGATCTCCACCGCCGCCTTGCCGCCGACGCCCGCGTCCACCTCGTCGAAGAGATATGTCGGCACCGGGTCCGTCCCGGCGAAGACGACCTCCACGGCCAGCATCACCCGCGACAGCTCGCCGCCCGACGCGCCCTTGGCGATCGGCCGCGGCGGCGCGCCCGGATGCGGCGCGAGCAGCAGCTCGACCTCGTCGGCGCCGGTCGGCCCGTACACCACGGACCGCCCGCCGACCTCGACGCCCGACGTCTCGTCGGCCGCCTCGGTCTGGCGGATCGCGAATGACACGCGCGCGTGCGGCATGGCGAGCGAGGAGAGCTCCTCGGTCACGGCTTCGGCGAAGCGGGCCGCGGCCTCGGTGCGCGCGTCGGTCAGCGCCTGCGCCAGTACGGACAACTCGCCGCGCAGCGCGTCCCGCTCGGCGGTGAGCTCCTCGATCCGGTCGTCGTCGCCGTCGAGTTCGGTCAGCCGGGCGGCGCTCTGCTCCGCCCACTCCAGCACGGCGGCGATGTCCTCGCCGTATTTGCGGGTCAGCTGGCCAAGGGCCGCGCGTCGCTCTTCGACGACGGCGAGCCGCAGCGGATCCGCATCCAGATTGTCCGCGTATCCGGCGAGTTCGCCCGCCACATCGCCAAGGAGGATCGAGATCTCCCCCATACGGTCGGCGAGCGCCGCCAGCGCGGGGTCATGGGAGCGTACGGCCTCCAGCGCGCGCCCGGCGCCCGCGACGAGCGTGGCGGCGTCCACGGCCTCCAGATCCTCCGGGTTCCCGGCGAGGGCGGCGTGCGCGACGGACGCGGCGGAGGCGAGGGCTTCGGCGTGTCCGAGCCGTTCGGCCTCCGCGGCCAGTTCCAGGTCCTCACCCGCCCGCGGCTCGACCGCCGCGATCTCGTCGAGGCCGAAGCGCAGCAGATCCGCTTCCTGCGCACGCTCACGCGCCCGTGTGGTCAGCTCGTCCAGTTCCGCGGCGACGGCTTTCAGCCGCCGGTAGGCTGCCGCGTACTTGGCGTACGGCACGCTGACCGCGCCGCCCGCGTACCGGTCGAGCGCCTCCCGCTGCCGCGCGGGCCGCAGCAGCCCCTGCTGATCGGTCTGGCCGTGCACGGCGACCAGTTCGTCGGCCAGTTCGGCCAGCATCCCGACCGGCACGGCGCGCCCGCCCACATGCGCCCGGGAGCGGCCCTCGGCGGAGACGGTACGGCTGATGAGCAGGGCGCCCTCGTCGAGTTCGGCGCCCGCCTCCGCGGCCCGCACGGCGGCGGGCGCGCCGGCGGACACGCCGATCCGCCCCTCCACCACCGCCGACTTCGCACCGATCCGCACCAGGGCCGGGTCCGCGCGGCCCCCGAGCAGCAGCCCCAGGCTGGTGACGACCATGGTCTTGCCCGCGCCCGTCTCACCGGTCACCGCGGTGAACCCGGGCGACAGCTCGACGACCGCGTCATCGATGACCCCGAGTGACCGTATCCGCATCTCCTCCAACACGGACACGACCATACGAGGTCCGGGCCCCGCTGTGCGACGGACCCCGGCAGCGGATTCACTCTCCCGGGAGGACAACCGGAATGTCCGGCTCTAGTGCGGCGCTCCCCGCCACCCCGACACCGGCAGCGCGAACTTCGCCACCAGCCGGTCCGTGAAGGACGCGTGGTGCAGCCGCGCCAGCCGGACCGGGACGGCCCCTCTGCGTACCTCCACCCGCGCCCCCGAGGGCAGTTCCGCTGTTCTGCGCCCATCGCACCACAGCACCCCGTGCGGCGTGTGCGGCTGCACCTCCACGGCCAGCACCGAGGACGGGGATGTCACCAGCGGCCTGGCGAACAGCGCGTGCGCGCCGATCGGCACCATCAGCAGCGCCTCCACCTCGGGCCAGACGACCGGTCCTCCGGCGGAGAAGGCGTACGCGGTCGAGCCGGTCGGCGTGGCGCAGACGATGCCGTCACAGCCGAATCCCGTCACCGGCCTCCCGTCGATCTCCAGGACGACCTCCAGCATCCGCTCCGGCGACACCTTCTGCACGGCCGCCTCGTTGAGCGCCCAGTCGCGGTGCACCACATCGCCGTTGCTGTGCACGACGACATCGACGGTCATCCGCTCCTCGACCTCGTACGCGCGCGTGACGACCCGGTCGACGACCTTGTCGAGATCGTCACGCTCCGCCTCGGCGAGAAACCCCACCCGCCCCAGGTTGACCCCGAGCATCGGCACCCCGGACGCACGGGCGAACTCCGCACCGCGCAGCAGCGTCCCGTCGCCGCCCAGCACCACCAGCAGCTCACAGCCGTCGAGCACATCGGGCTTGGCCTCGGAGACCGTCTCGACGGCCTCCGGCAGCGGCAGATCGGCAGCCTCCGCCTCCAGTACGCGGACGCCGATCCCGCTGCGCAGCAGCCCCTGGACGACGAGCTCCGCGCTGCGGACGGCCGCGGGTCTTCCGGTGTGGGCGAGCAGGAAGACGGTGCGCGCGAGTCCTGATGCCGCTGCCGGTGTCGCTGTCGTTGTCGTCGTTGTCAACGAGGTCCCTCCGCCACTGCACGGTCGACGTCAGCCGGGTCGAGCTCCGGGGCTCCGGCTCGGAGCCAGAGAAAATACTCGACGTTTCCGGACGGCCCGGGCAACGGACTTGCGGTGACGCCCCGCACCCCGAGGCCGAGTTCCGCCGCCTGCCGGGCGACGGTCCGCACCGCCTCCGCACGCAGCTCGGGGCTGCGGACGACACCGCCGCTGCCGAGCCGCTCCTTGCCCACCTCGAACTGCGGCTTCACCATCAGCACCAGGTCGGCGTCGGGGGCGGCGCAGCGCACCAGCGCGGGCAGCACCAGACCCAGGGGAATGAAGGACAGATCACCCACAATCAGTTCGGCCGGATCTCCGTCGATGGCGTCGAGCGTCAATTCACGTACGTTGGTACGGTCCTTGACGGTGACGCGTTCATCGCTCTGCAGCGACCAGGCGAGCTGACCGTAGCCGACGTCGACGGCGACGACATGCGCGGCTCCGGCGCGCAGCAGCACATCGGTGAAGCCGCCGGTCGACGCGCCCGCGTCCAGCGCCCGCCGCCCCTCGACCCGCAGGCCGAGCGGAGTGAACGCCGCGAGCGCGCCCGCGAGCTTGTGCCCGCCGCGCGAGACATAGTCGGGATCTCTGTCGTCGGCCGCGACCACGATCGCGGCGCCCGTCTCCACCTGTGTGGCGGACTTGGTCGCCGTGGCGCCGCCGACGGTCACCCGCCCCGCGGCGATCAGCTGGCCGGCGTGCTCCCGCGAGCGGGCGAGCTTGCGGCGTACCAGTTCTGCGTCGAGACGGCGGCGGGCGACTCCTGCCACGGCGGTTTCAGCTCCTGTGATCGTACGAAGATGACGGCGGGCGCGCGTCGAGCGCGGTCAGCGCATCGCGCAGCCCCCTGTGTACATCCTCGTACACCTCAAGATGGCCCTCCGCCGGGAGGTGGTCGGCATCGGCCAGCCGCTGAAGCAGGCCGTCGATCCCGGCGTCCCCGGTGGGCGTCCGCGCCACCCCGAGGGGCGCGGGCGCGGCGGGGCCCTGGTCCGGGGCCGGGGTGGGGGTCGGCGCGGGTGTCGCGGCCGGGGTCGCCGCCGAGTTCTCCGCCGGGTTCCCCGCGTCCGGCATCGCGTCGTCGCTCATGCCCCGACGCTACCGCGAAGCCCTGCGATACGGTCGGTCGCGATGGCCACGACGGAACAGTGCCGCGAGGCGCTCGACACACTCGCGGACAGTCTCTCCCGTGCGGACGGCGACGTACGCGCGGCGGCCGCGCTCGACCGGTCCCTCAGCTGCCATATCACCGACCTGCGGGTCACCTTCACCGGCCGCCTCTCCGCCGGCCGCATCACCGTCACCGGCGCCGTCCCCGGCCCCCCGCCCGCCGACAGGGCCCAGATCCGCCTCGCCATGACCGGCGACGACCTGCTGGCCCTGGTGGCCGGCGACCTGGACTTCGCAAGAGCGTGGGCGTCGGGCCGGGTACGGCTGGAGGCGGGGCTGCGCGACCTGCTGCGCCTGCGGTCCCTGCTCTGACCCGAACCCTCGACCGCCGGGGCCGGGGGCGGAGCCCCCGGCGCTACCCCCTCCGCGCACCCGCCCCCGCCCGCGCCCTCCGCCCCGCCGGCACCACCAACGGCGTCCCCGTCTCCGGATCCTCGATCACCCGGCACCGCACCCCGAACACCCGCTCCACCAGTTCCGCCGTCACCACCTCCGCAGGCGGCCCCTCCGCCACGATCCGCCCGGCGCGCATGGCCACCAGGTGGGTGGCGTACCGGGCGGCGTGGTTGAGGTCGTGCAGTACGGCCACGAGCGTGCGCCCCTGCGTCTCGTGCAGCTCGGCGCAGAGGTCGAGGACATCGATCTGGTGCTGGATGTCGAGGAAGGTCGTGGGCTCGTCGAGGAGCAGCAGAGGCGTCTGCTGCGCCAGCGCCATCGCGATCCACACCCGCTGCCGCTGTCCGCCGGACAGCTCGTCGACATAGCGGTCCGCCAGCTCGCCGACGCCGGTCGCGGCCATCGACTCCCCGACGATCCGCTCGTCGTCGGGCGACCACTGGCGCAGCAGTCCCTGGTGCGGATAGCGGCCGCGTGCCACGAGATCCGCGACGGTGATCCCGTCCGGCGCGATGGACGACTGGGGCAGCAGCCCGAGCGTCTTGGCGACCTTTTTCGCGGACATGGAGTGGATCACCTGGCCGTCCAGCAGGATCCGGCCGTCGGACGGCTTCAGCATCCGTGACAGCGCACGCAGCAGCGTGGACTTGCCACAGCCGTTGGGACCGACGATGACCGTGAAGGAGTTGTCGGGGATCTCCACCGAGAGGTTCTCGGCGATGACCCGCTGGTCGTAGCCGAGGGTGACCGACTCGGCGGTGAGGCGCTGCATGGCCGTCGTACTCCTGGATCTACTGGATCTACTGGATCTACTTGCCCCGCTGGACCTGCTGGACCCGCTGGACTCCGGGCTCATATCCGGCCCGCCTTGCGCTCCGTGAACAGCAACCACAGCAGATAGCAGCCGCCGAGAACGCCCGTGACCACGCCCACCGGCAGCAGGCGCTCCCCGAAGGCGTTCACGGCGATCCAGTCGGCTGCCAGCAGCAGCGCCGCCCCCATGGCGGCCCCGGCGGCGAGGTTGGGGCCGGGCGAGCGGGTCAGCCGTCGCGCCAGCTGCGGGGCGCTCAGCGCCACGAACGCGATGGGCCCCGCGGCCGCCGTGGCCACCGCGATGAGCAGCACGCCGGACCCCATCAGCACCACACGGGTGCGCTCGACCGGCACGCCGAGCGCGTGGGCGGCGTCATCGCCCATCTCCAGCATCCGCAGATGCCGTCCATGGGCGAGCACCAGCGGTACGACGACGGCGCACAGCGAGAGCAGCGGCCAGAACTGGACCCAGTCGCGGCCGTCCAGGGAACCGGTGATCCACAGTGTGGCGCGGGTGGCGTCGACGATGCTGGCTTTGGTCAGCAGATAGTGGATCGCGGCGGTGAGCATCGCGGCGCCGCCGATGCCGACGAGGACCAGCCGGTAGCCCTGCACGCCCCGTTTCCACGCCAGCAGATACACGGCGGCGCCGGTCACGAGTCCGCCGACGATCGCGCCGCCCGCCACCGCGAACTGCCCGCCGTGGAAGAGCACGATCACGGTGAGCGCGCCGACCGCGGAGCCCTGCCCGAAGCCGATGACGTCCGGGCTGCCGAGCGGATTGCGCGTCAGCGTCTGGAAGACGGCCCCGCTGAGCGCGAGGGAGCCGCCGACGAGGACGGCCACGAGCGCCCGCGGCAGCCGCAGGTCGTGGACGATGAACTCCTGGGCGGCCGTGCCGTTCCCGAGCAGCGTGGCGACGACGTCGCCCGGGGCGATCGGGTAGTCCCCGCTGCCGATGACGAGGACGCCGGCGGCGAGGACGGCCGCGGTCAGCAGGGCGACGACCGCCGAGGTCCGGGGATCGATCCGGAGGGAGAACCCGCCGGGTGTGCGTATCGCCTTCACAGCTTGGCCATCCTCTTGCGGCGTACGAGAGCGATGAAGACGGGTCCGCCGAGCATCGCGGTCACGATGCCGACCTGAAGCTCTCCGGGACGGGTGACGACGCGTCCGACGACGTCCGCGCCGAGCAGCAGCACCGGCGAGAGGACGATGGCGTACGGCAGGATCCAGCGCATGTCGGGACCGGTGATGCTGCGCACCAGGTGCGGGATCATCAGCCCGACGAACACGATCGGTCCGCAGGCGGCGGTGGCCCCGCCGCACAGCAGCGTGACGGCGAGCATCGACAGCACACGGGTGCGCGTGAGCCGCGCGCCCAGGGAGCGGGCGGTGTCCTCGCCCAGCTCCATCGCGTTGAGCGGCCGCGCGAGCGCCAGTGCCAGCACGATGCCGACGCCGATGAACGGCGCGACCTTTGCGACGGTGTCCAGGTCCGCCGAGGCGAGAGAGCCGACGGTCCAGAAGCGGATGCGGTCAAGGGCCGCGGAGTCCAGCAGCTGTACGGCGTTGACATAGCCGTACAGCGCGGCGGTGGCGGCGGTTCCGGCGAGCGCCAGCCGTACGGGCGTGGCCCCGCGGTGACCGCCGAGGAGGTAGACGAGGGCGGAGACGACGGCCGCGCCGAGGAACGCGAACCACACATAGCCGGTGAGCGAGGTGACGCCGAGGAAGCTGATGGCGGAGACCACGGCCGCGGACGCGCCCGCGTTGACGCCCAGCAGCCCGGGCTCCGCCAGCGGATTGCGGGTCAGCGCCTGCATCACCGCCCCGGCCAGCCCGAGGGCGACGCCCGCGAGCAGCCCGAGCAGCGTCCGCGGTACGCGTACATCGCGCACGATGACGTCATTGTCGGCGCCCGTGTAGTGGAACAGGCCATGCCACACATCGGCGAGCGGAATCGATTTTGCGCCGACGGCGATGCTTGCGACGCACACGAGCAGCAGTACGCCGACGGCCGTGAGCAGGCCGGTCGTACGCACGGCCCGCCTTCGGGACACGGCAGCGGCGCCGGCTGCGGATGGCGCACCGCGCTCGGGGGGACTCTCGACCAACACCCAGTTAGGTTAGCCTCTCCTTTTCCGCCTGAGTCAGCGCCCCAGCGCCCCATCGGACAGCAGGCGATCGGCAGCAGACGACCCACAGCAGCCGACCCGGACGTCTACAGCCCCAGCCGCGCCAGCGCCTTGCCCGCGTCCAGCCCGCACACGCCGTCCCCCGCCTGCTGCCATGCCGCCGCGCACAGCGCCCGCAGCCCGTCGAGCACGGTCCTCTCCGACTCCGCTCCCCCGTCCCGCCGTTCCAGCCGCAGCCGCCCGTCGCCCACGGACGCGACCCACCCACCGCAGGCGAACGCCCCCTCGACGGGCTCGGCGGACCCGACGGACCCGGCGGAGTCGACGGCCGTCACCTCCGGCTGGCAGGTCAGCAGCCCGCGCAGATCGGCGTCCACATAGGTCGGCCGGTGCTCCGGCGGCGCGGCCAGCAGCCGCGCCGCGTCCGTCACACCGGTCAGCACCAGCAGCGAGTCCACGCCGCCGTTGAACGCGCCCTCGATGTCCGTGTCCAACCGGTCCCCGACCACCAGCGGCCGTCGCGCTCCCGTCCGCAGGATCGTCTCCCGGTGCATGGGCGGCAGCGGCTTCCCCGCGATCTGCGGCTCCGCCCCGGTGGCGATGCGTACGACCTCCACCGCAGCCCCATTTCCCGGCGCAATCCCCCGGGCGCCGGGAATCGTCAGATCCGTGTTGGACGCGAACCACGGCACGCCCCGCTCAATCGCGTAACACGCCTCCGCGAACCGCCCCCAAGGCAGCTCAGGCCCCCCGTACCCCTGCACCACGGCCGCCGGGTCGTCGTCCGCCGACTCCACCGGCACGAGCCCCCGCTCACGCAGCGCGACCCGCAGCCCGTCCCCGCCGATGACCAGCACCCGCGCACCCGCCGGCACCTGTTCGGCGATCAGCCGGGCCACCGCCTGCGCCGAGGTGATCACGTCCTCCGCCGCCGCGGGAATGCCCAGCTCGGTCAGATGACCGGCAACGGTCTGGGGTGTGCGCAGCGCATTGTTCGTCACATACGCCAGATGCATCCCTCCCGCGCGTGCCGCCCCCAGCGACTCCACGGCGTGGGCGATGGCCGAGCCGCCCGCGTACACCACCCCGTCCAGGTCGAGCAGGGCGGTGTCGTACGCCTCGCTCAGCGCCGCCGCGCTTGCTTCCGGCCGCGTCCTGACTCGGTGTGCCGCCCGGTCCACTCGCTGACTCATTCCCTGCCCATTCCCGTCCGATGTCCGTCGATCTCCTGCCCCGATCATCGCTCATCGCCCTCCGCACATACGATGCTCAGATGAGAACCGAAGGTCCCGCGGCCGACGACGGCCTGCAGCTGGTCCCCTTCCGTGGACTGCGCTATGTCCCTGACCGGGTCGGCAGTCTCGCCGCCGTGACCTCACCGCCGTACGACGTGGTCGTACGGCCCGACGGACTGCACCATCTGGAGTCCGCGGACCCGTACAACATCGTCCGGCTGATCCTGCCGCAGGCGTCCACCCCCGACGCGAGCCACCGGCAGGCCGCCGACGTGCTGTCCCACTGGCTCGACGAGGGCGTCCTGGCGCCGGACCCCGAGCCTGCCCTCTATGTGTACGAGCAGTCCAAGGGCGATCTGCTGCAGCGCGGCATCATCGGGGCCCTCGCCCTGTCCGACCCCTCGGCGGGCATCGTCCTCCCTCACGAGGACGTGATGCCGGACATCGTGGAGGACCGCGCCGCCCTGATGCGATCGACGGCCGCCAATCTCGAACCGCTGCTCCTCACCTACCGCAGCGGCGCCGCCAACGGCACGGGAGCCACCGCGGTCATCGAGCGGACCGTGCAGCAGCCGCCCCTGCTGGCCACCACCACGGAGGACGGCTTCAGCCACCGGCTGTGGTCCGTCACCGATCCGGCCGACCTTGCTCAGATCTCCACGGATCTGGCCCACCGCCAGGCCCTGATCGCCGACGGCCACCACCGCTGGGCGACCTATCTGCGGCTCAACGAGGAGCACTCCGCGCCCAGCCCGTGGAACTACGGCCTGGTCCTCCTCATCGACACGGCCCGCTATCCGCTCCAGGTCCGCGCGATCCACCGGCTGCTGAACCGGCTGCCGGTCGCGGACGCCCTCGCCGCCCTGGGCGACGCCTTCCGCGTCCAGCACCTCGACGTCCCGCTGCCGAAGGCCCTGGACGCCCTCGCCGAGGCGGCGGACGCCGGAAACGCCTTTCTGCTCGCCGGGGACGGCCGGTTCCATCTCATCGACCGCCCGGATCAGGACCTGCTGAACCGTACGGTCCGCAACGACCGCCCTGCCGCCTGGCGCACACTGGACGCCACCGTGCTGCACTCCACGCTCCTGGACCACATCTGGCGGATCCCGGACGACCCCGAACACATCGCGTACATCCATGACACCGAGGCGGCCGTGGAGCAGGCGGAACGGCGCGGCGGAACGGCGGTGCTGATGCATCCCGTACGGGAGGAGGTCGTGCGCGACCTCGCCCGCGAGGGCGTCACGATGCCCCGCAAGTCCACCTCGTTCGGCCCGAAGCCGGCGACGGGTCTGGTGCTGCGCAGCCTTGAACTGGACGGCGACTGAGCGGGCGCAGCGCGCCACAACGCACAGGGAGGCTGCCACGCCCGGATGGGCATGGCAGCCTCCCGCTGTCCGCTACTTCGCGTCGTCGGAGCCCTCGGGGCCTTCGGAGCCCTCAGACTGCTCAGAGTGCTCGGAGTCCTCCATGGCCTCGGGGTGATCGGAGTCCTCGGCGGCCGCGGTGTCGTCGAACGCGTCCACGAACTCCACGCCGTCCAGCTCGGCCAGCCGGTCCGACGCATCGGTCGTGCCGTCCTTGTCGGACTCGATCGCCTTGGCAAACCACTCCCGCGCCTCGTCGTCGCGGCCCGCGGCCAGCAGGGCGTCGGCGTACGCGTACCGCAGCCGTGCCGTCCAGGGCTGTACGGAGTTCGAGGCAAGCTCCGGGCTCTGCAGGGTCACGATGGCGGCGTCCAGCTGCCCCATGTCCCGGCGGGCGCCCGCGGCGACCAGCCGCATCTCCACCTGTCCGGCCTTGTCGAGCTTCTGCACCTCGGGCTCGCCGGCCATCGCCAGCGCCCGTTCGGGCCGCCCGAGGCCACGCTCGCAGTCGGCCATGACCGGCCAGAGCTCGACGCTGCCGGTCATCCGCCGTGCCGCCCGGAACTCGGCCAGCGCCTCGGCGTACTTCTGCACGGCGTACGCGGCGAAGCCGGCCGCCTCACGGACAGCGGCGACGCGCGAGGCCAGCCGCAGCGCGATCCTGGAGTAGCCGTACGCCTGCTCAGGGTCCTCGTCGATCAGCCGGGCGACCATGACGAGGTTCTTGGCCACGTCCTCGGCGAGCGTCTTCGGCAGGCTCTGGAGCTCCTGCCGGACGTCCTTGTCGATCTCCTCCCCGGTGACGTCCTCGGGGATAGGCAGCCGCTTGATCGGCTCACGGTCCCTGTCGCGGTCACGGTCGTGCCGTCGCTCGTGGCCCCGGTCCTGCCGAGGTCCGCGGTAGCCGCCGCGCCCACGGTCATCGCGCCGGTCGTCGCGACGATCATCCCGGCGGCCATAGCCGCCGCCGGGGCGCCCGCCATGGCCGCGGTCACGATCTTCCCGGCGGTCGTCACGCCGGTCCCCGCGGCGGTCATCACCACGGTCGTCACGCCGGTCGTCACGCCGGTAATCGCGCCGCTCGCCGCGGCGGTCATCACCACGGTCGTCACGGCGGTCGTCACGGCGACCGTAGCCACCGCCGCCGAACCTGCCACCGCGGTCACGATCCCGGTCTCGGTCCCGGTCGCGGTCGTCGCGCCGTCCGTAGCCTCCGGGCCGGTCGCCTCGGTGGTCGTCGCGCCGTCCGTAGCCGCCCCGGTCACGGTCGTCACGCCGATCACGGTCATCACGCGGCCCGCGGTACCCGCCCCGGTCCCGGTCACGGTCCCGGTCACGGTCCCGGTCACGGTCCCGGTCACGGTCCCGATCGTCACGACGGTCCCGGTCACGATCACGGTCGTCACGGCGGAACCCACCACCACCGCCACCAGGCCTGTCCTCACGCCGACCATAGCCACCACGGTCGCGGTCATCACGCCGACCGTAGCCTCCGGGCCGGTCGCCTCGGTGGTCGTCGCGCCGTCCGTAGCCGCCCCGATCACGGTCGTCACGCCGATCACGGTCATCACGCGGCCCGCGGTACCCGCCCCGGTCCCGGTCACGGTCCCGATCGTCACGACGGTCCCGGTCACGATCACGGTCGTCGCGGCGGTCCCGGTCACGGTCGTCACGGCGGAACCCACCACCGCCGCCACCAGGCCTGTCCTCACGCCGACCATAGCCGCCACGGTCACTGTCGCGCCTCGGCCCGCGCCCACGGTCCCGGTCGTCACGGCTGTACCGGAATCCTCCGCGGTCGCCACCGTCCCTACGGCGCGGTTCGCGCTCCGAACGATCGTCGGAAGAGTTGGTGGACATCGGCGTGACTCCTGTCTTCGGGTACCACAGTCATTCTCGCGCAGTCATCGGCGGGACGCGCTTCGGCAAGGAACTACAAAAACAAAAAAGACCCGTGGGCCAGCGTGAACGCTGGACCACGGGTCCTGGAAAGATTGTTCGGCGGCGTCCTACTCTCCCACAGGGTCCCCCCTGCAGTACCATCGGCGCTGAAAGGCTTAGCTTCCGGGTTCGGAATGTAACCGGGCGTTTCCCTAACGCTATGACCACCGAAACTCTATCGGGCCACCTCGACTGGCAAGGCTGGCGCTTAGCGAACAGCACGCTCTTCAATTAAGAATCAAAGACTCTGTTTCACAACCGCCGACCT
>NZ_JAOWCB010000052.1 GCF_026420845.1 Streptomyces sp. PR69
TTCGCGGAGGGCTGCTGCTCGGGTGCTGCTGTCTGCGGAGGCAGAGGCGGCGGGGGAAGGGGTCGGCGACGAGGCCATGGAATGCACTCCCTGGGATGCGACGGCTGTCGGCTTTGCGTCTTCCTAATGGAAGCCGCACGGGGCCAGAGTAGCCGGGCAGCCCCGTGGGGGGTCGAGTGCGTCCAGGGGGCGGACGGCATTCTGTCGTGCGGGGTGGCCCGTCTCACCGGCCCTGGCGGACTCGTGGTGCGGTGACAGATGGTCGACATGGACCGATACTGTTCAGCATTGTCGAACCTGCAGGGTCCTGTCGTTGGCCCTGCAGTTGAGAAGCGGAGAGAAGAGGCCGAGCCGATGGCGAAGAACATCCAGTCGCTCGAGCGGGCCGCAGCGGTGCTGCGTCTGCTCGCAGGCGGGGAACGGCGACTGGGCCTGTCCGACATCGCCTCCTCGCTGGGGCTTGCCAAGGGAACGGCCCATGGCATCCTGCGCACCCTCCAGGCCGAGGGCTTCGTCGAGCAGGACGAGATCTCCGGGCGCTACCAGCTGGGCGCGGAGCTGCTCCGGCTCGGCAACAGCTATCTCGATGTGCATGAGCTGCGGGCCCGCGCCCTGGTCTGGACGGACGATCTGGCCCGCTCCAGCGGCGAGAGCGTCCATCTGGGCGTGCTGCACCAGCACGGGGTGCTGGTCATCCACCATGTCTTCCGCCCCGACGACAGCAGACAGGTCCTGGAGGTGGGGGCCATGCAGCCCCTGCACTGCACCGCCCTGGGCAAGGTGCTCTCCGCCTACGACCCCGTGGCGCACAGCGAGGCGATCGAGGCGGACCGCAAGGCGCTGACCCCGCGCACCGTCACCGGCCTTGAGGAGTTCGAGGCTCTGCTGGACGAGACGCGGGCCCGCGGCTGGGCCTGTGATGTGGAGGAGACCTGGGACGGCGTGGCGTCTGTGGCCGCCCCGATCCACGACCGCCGCCGGATGCCGGTCGGAGCGGTCGCCATCACCGGGGCAGTGGAGCGCGTGTGCAACTCCGGCGAGCTGCGGTCCGAGCTGATCGCGGCGGTGCGGGACTGCGCCAGAGCGGTGTCCCGCGATCTTGGAGCAGGTCGCTTTTAGGCCAGGCGGGCAGCGCTGAGGGGTGTCTGGCGTGACCTCTTGCGACGATATGCCCAGCTTTGGCAGACGATCAGTAACGACGATAACGATCGGGGTTTCGGCCAACCGAACCCTTGACGTCCCGTTAACCCGAGGGCAAAACTTCCGTTCATCGGTCGGCATTGTCGAACACCTACCGGCAATACGCGCTAGAGTGTGGCAACGCCAAGGGCCGGCATCGCCCTCACCTGAGGGCGCGGACCACCGGAGGGACCCGGGGTTCGCCTTCCCCTGGACGAAGGACAAAGGAGTCGCGGGTGTCCAGCTCCGACATCTTCATCGGCGAGATCATTGGTACCGCCGTACTCATCCTGCTCGGCGGCGGCGTCGTGGCCGCCGTCGTACTCAAGCGCTCCAAGGCGCAGAACGCCGGCTGGGTGGCCATCACCTTCGGGTGGGGCTTCGCCGTCATGACCGCCGTCTACACGGCGGGATCGCTCTCCGGCGCGCATCTGAATCCGGCCGTCACCGTCGGCATCGCGATAAAGGACGGGGACTGGAGCAACGCCCCGGTCTACTTCGCGGGCCAGCTGGTCGGCGCCATGCTCGGCGCGGCCCTGGTGTGGCTCGCCTACTACGGCCAGTTCCAGGCGCATCTGCGTGATCCGGAGATCGCGGACAAGCCGGCCGACGCCGGCCCCGGCCCGGTGCTCGGCGTCTTCTCCACCGGCCCCGAGGTCCGCAATGTCTGGCAGAACCTCACCACTGAGGCCATCGGCACGCTGGTGCTCGTGCTGGCCGTGCTCACTCAGGGCCTCAATGAGAGCGGCAAGGGCCTGGGCCCGCTCGGTGGACTGATCGTCGCGTTCGTCGTGGTCTCGATCGGCCTCTCCCTCGGCGGTCCGACCGGTTACGCCATCAACCCCGCGCGTGACCTCGGCCCCCGTATCGTGCACGCCCTGCTCCCGCTGCCCAACAAGGGCGGCTCCGACTGGAGCTACGCGTGGATTCCCATCGCCGGTCCGCTGATCGGCGCGGCCGCTGCCGCGGGTATCTACAACATCGCGTTTGCCTGAGCCGACCGTCACAGACTTCTGAGGAGCACTTTCATGACTGCCACCGCCTCGCACGGCACCGGCCCGTTCATTGCGGCCATCGACCAGGGCACCACCTCCAGCCGCTGCATCGTCTTCGACCGCGACGGACGCATCGTCTCCGTCGACCAGAAGGAGCACGAGCAGATCTTCCCCAAGCCCGGCTGGGTGGAGCACAACGCCACCGAGATCTGGGAGAACGTCCAGCAGGTCGTCGCCAGCGCCATCGAGAAGGCGGGCATCACCGCCGCCGACGTCAAGGCCATCGGCATCACCAACCAGCGCGAGACCACGCTGCTGTGGGACAAGAACACCGGTGAGCCCGTCCACAACGCCATCGTCTGGCAGGACACCCGCACCACCGCGCTCTGCAAGGAGCTCGGCCGCAACGTCGGCCAGGACCGCTTCCGCCGGGAGACCGGTCTGCCCCTGGCGTCCTACTTCGCCGGACCGAAGGTCCGCTGGCTGCTCGACAACGTCGAGGGCCTGCGCGAGCGCGCCGAGCGCGGCGAGATCCTCTTCGGCACGATGGACTCCTGGGTCATCTGGAACCTGACCGGCGGCGTCGACGGCGGCCACCATGTCACGGACGTCACCAACGCCTCCCGCACCATGCTGATGAACCTCCACACCATGGAGTGGGACGAGAAGATCCTCGAGTCCATGGAGGTCCCGGCCACCGTCCTGCCGGAGATCCGCTCCTCCGCCGAGGTGTACGGCCAGGTCAAGGGCGGCGTCCTGGACGGCGTGCCGGTCGCCTCCGCGCTGGGCGACCAGCAGGCCGCCCTGTTCGGCCAGACCTGCTTCGCCGAGGGCGAGGCCAAGTCGACCTACGGCACCGGCACCTTCATGCTGATGAACACCGGCGACAAGGTCATCAACTCCTACAGCGGCCTGCTGACCACCGTCGGCTACCAGATCGGCGACAAGAAGCCGGTCTACGCCCTGGAGGGCTCGATCGCCGTCACCGGCTCGCTGGTGCAGTGGATGCGCGACCAGATGGGCCTGATCAGCACCGCGGCCGAGATCGAGACCCTGGCCTCCTCGGTCGAGGACAACGGCGGCGCCTACTTCGTGCCCGCCTTCTCCGGTCTGTTCGCCCCGTACTGGCGCTCCGACGCCCGCGGCGTGATCGCCGGGCTGACCCGCTATGTCACCAAGGCGCACATCGCGCGCGCCGTGCTTGAGGCCACCGCCTGGCAGACCCGCGAGATCACCGACGCCATGACGAAGGACTCCGGCGTCGAGCTGAGCGCGCTGAAGGTCGACGGCGGCATGACCTCCAACAACCTGCTGATGCAGACCCTCTCGGACGTCCTGGACGCACCCGTGGTGCGCCCGATGGTCGCCGAGACGACCTGCCTCGGCGCCGCCTACGCCGCCGGCCTGGCCGTCGGCTTCTGGCCGGACACCGACGCGCTGCGCGCCAACTGGCGCCGGGCCGCCGAGTGGACCCCCCGCATGGACGCGGAGATCCGCGACCGCGAGTACAAGAACTGGCTCAAGGCCGTCGAGCGGACCATGGGCTGGATCGACGAGGACGAGAGCTGACGAGGAGCTAGCGACAATGACCACCCTGCAGAGCGTCCCCGCACTGGGTACGCACCCGGCCTCCGGTTCCCTGCCGAGCCGAGCCGAGACCCGGGAGCAGCTTTCCCAGGCGACCTATGACCTCCTGGTGATCGGCGGCGGCATTCTGGGCATCTCCACCGCCTGGCACGCCGCGCAGTCCGGGCTGCGGGTGGCCCTGGTGGACGCCGGCGACTTCGCCGGCGCCACCTCCTCCGCCTCCTCCAAGCTGCTCCACGGCGGTCTGCGCTATCTGCAGACCGGCGCGGTCAAGCTGGTCGCGGAGAACCACTTCGAGCGCCGTGCGGTCTCCCGGGAGGTGGCCCCCCACCTCTCCAACCCGCTCACCTTCTATCTGCCGGTCTACAAGGGCGGGCCGCACGGCGCGGCGAAACTGGGCGCGGGTGTGTTCGCCTATTCGGCGCTGTCGGCGTTCGGCGACGGCGTCGGGCATGTGATCTCCCCGGCCAAGGCGCAGCGCGATGTGCCGGAGCTGCGCACGGACAACCTCAAGGCCGTCGCCGTATACGGGGACGACCAGATGAACGACGCCCGGATGGCGCTGATGACGGTCCGCGCGGCCGTCGAGGCGGGCGCCACTGTGATCAACCACGCCGAGGTCACCGGCCTGCGCTTCACCAAGGGCCGGGTCACCGGCGCGGACCTCAAGGACCGCCTGGACGGCAGTGAGTTCGGCGTGAACGCCCGGCTGGTGCTCAACGCCACCGGCCCCTGGGTCGACCACCTGCGGAAGATGGAGGACCCGAACGCGGCCCCCTCCATCCGGCTGTCCAAGGGCGCGCACCTGGTCCTCAAGCGGACCTCCCCGTGGCGTGCGGCGCTGGCGACCCCGATCGACAAGTACCGCATCACCTTCGCCCTCCCCTGGGAGGACATGCTGCTGCTGGGCACCACGGACGAGGAGTTCGAGGGGGACCCGGCGGATGTCGCGGTCAATGAGAAGGACATCGCCCAGATCCTGGACGAGGCCGCCTTCTCCGTCCGCGACCAGCAGCTTTCGCGCGATCTGATCACCTATGCGTTCGCGGGTCTGCGGGTGCTGCCGGGCGGCCCCGGCGACACCTCGAAGGCCAAGCGCGAGACGGTGGTCACCGAAGGCCGCGGCGGCATGCTGTCCGTGGCCGGCGGCAAGTGGACCACCTTCCGTCACATCGGCCGTACGGTGATGAACAAGCTGGCCGAGCTGCCGGGCCAGCCGCTCACAGAGGACATGGCGCCGATGTCTTCGCTGCCCAAGAAGCTGCCGCTGCCGGGCATATCCAACCCGAACGCGGTCGCGCACCGGCTGCTGGTCGACGGCGGCACCCCGGGCCCGCGCATGGCCGCGGACACCGCGCGCCATCTGGCCACGCACTACGGTTCGCTCTCCTTCGACATCGCCCGCCTCGCATACGACAACCCGGAGCTGGGCGAGCGCATCCACCCGGACGCGCCGGAGATCTGGGCGCAGGTCGTGTACGCGCGCGACCATGAGTGGGCCGAGACCGCGGACGACGTGCTACGCCGGCGTACGACGCTGACGATCCGCGGCCTGGCGGACGACTCCATCCGCGCAAAGGTGGAAGACCTGCTGGCCAAGAAGGGCTGACGGCCCGGCCGGAGGTCACGAAAAAGGATCACCATCGCGAGGGCGGCTCCTGAGGGGGCCGCCCTCGTTGTACGCTCAGAGATCGACTTAGACATCGGATGTCTAGCCGATAAGTCCGAGCGACAAGGGGGATGCCATGGCCGTAACGGACGAGGCCATCGAGAAGATCAAGGAAATGATCGTCTCCGGTGCGCTGCGCCCGGGCGACCGCCTTCCCAAAGAGAGCGAACTGGCCGCGGATCTGGGCCTGTCCCGCAATTCGCTGCGCGAGGCAGTGCGCGCCCTGTCCCTCATCCGCATTCTGGACGTACGGCAGGGTGACGGCACCTATGTCACCAGCCTCGATCCCCAACTGCTGCTTGAGGCCCTGGGGTTTGTCGTCGACTTCCACCGGGACGACACGGCGCTGGAGTTTCTCGCCGTCCGCCGCATTCTGGAGCCGGCCGCGACCGCGATGGCGGCACTCCGCATCGGCGACCGGGAGCTGGATGCGCTGGAGGCACAGCTGGATCTGCTCGGGCGGGCCGCGGCGGTGGACGAACTGGTCGCGGCGGACCTGGAGTTCCACCGCACCATCGTGCAGTCGTCCGGGAACGGCGTGCTCTGCTCGCTGCTGAACGGGCTCTCCGGGCCGACCACCAGGACCAGGGTCTGGCGCGGGCTGGTCGAGCGGCATGCCGTCAGCCGCACGCTGTACGAGCACCGGGCGATCCTGACCGCGCTGCGGGACCGGGACGCGGAGGCGGCGCACGCGTGGGCGACGGTGCATGTCGCCGGGGTGGAGCAGTGGCTGAGATCCATGCCCGAGTGACGCACGAGTGACGCCTGAGGGCCGCCCGAGGGCCACCGGAGGGCTGTGCGGACACTGGTCCGAGCGCTGCCCGAGCGGCGGCCGGGCGGTGGCCGGGCACCGTGGCGCGACGGTGAGAGGTCCACGCGCCATCGGATGTGTGGCGGCACTGCTGCCGGGACTGCCCGTGGGGCGCAGCCCCTTCCACCGAAGCATTCCGGCCACACTCCGGAGATAGCTCGGATGAATCAAGAGTCGGACGTTTCAGTTATCCGATGTCTTCTCTCCTTGCGCCCTCCTTCTCGAAGTTCACCCTGGCGTGCACGGGGGCTGCGGAGGGGCCGCGGGTACGCCGTAAGGTTGGGGCGTACGAACAGGGAACTTCGGAAGGAGGCACTGGGTGATCGAGCTCGAGGGGGTTCCCGAGCTGATCGACCCGGTCATGGTGGCCGCGTTCGAAGGCTGGAACGACGCCGGCGACGCCGCCTCCACCGCGGTCGCACACCTGGACCGGGAATGGAAGGGCGAGGTGTTCGCGGCACTCGACGCCGAGGACTACTACGACTTCCAGGTCAACCGGCCCACGGTGTGGCTGGACGGCGGGGTACGGAAGATCACCTGGCCCACCACCCGGCTGTCCGTGGTCCGGGTCGGCGGCGACAAGCCGCGCGATCTGGTGCTGGTCCGCGGCATAGAGCCGTCCATGCGGTGGCGATCGTTCTGCAATGAGCTTCTGGGCTTCGCCCATGAGCTGGGCGTCGAGATGGTCGTCATCCTCGGCGCGCTGCTCGGCGACACCCCGCACACCCGGCCGGTGCCGGTCACCGGCATCACCTCCGATGCGGATCTGGCGCGGACGATGGATCTGGAGGAGACCCGCTACGAGGGGCCGACCGGAATCGTCGGCATCCTCCAGGAGGCGTGCACCCACGCCGGCGTTCCGGCCGTCAGCCTATGGGCCGCGGTGCCGCACTATGTGTCGCAGCCGCCCAACCCGAAGGCGACGCTGGCGCTGCTCAACCGCCTGGAGGATCTCATCGGGCTGCGGATCCCGCTGGGCGAACTGCCCGAGGACGCACGGGCCTGGCAGCTCGGCGTGGACCAACTGGCCGCCGAGGACAGCGAGGTGGCGGAGTACGTCCAGACGCTGGAGGAGGCGCGGGACACCGCGGAGCTTCCGGAGGCCTCGGGTGAGGCGATCGCCCGCGAGTTCGAGCGGTATCTGCGGCGGCGGGACGGGGGCCCCGGTCAGCAGGGCCCGGGGCAGCAGCCGGGTCCGGGGCACGCCACGGACGGCGGCGAGGGGGGATCGTATCTCCGCGACCCGTCGAGCGGGCGGACGCGGCCGCCGAAGCCGCCGAAGCAACAGCCGGAGGCGGATTCGGACGAGGACTCGTCGGACGACTGAGCGTCGGCGGGCGGATGGAAGAACGTCGGCGGACAGAAAAGAGAGAAGCGGGGCGGCGGCCGGAGTGGCCGCCGCCCCGCTTGTCGCTTGTCGCTTGTCGCCTGTCGTCAGAGCGCCACGCCCAGCAGGGCGTCGACGGCACGGGAGACAAGGCCGGGCGCCGACTCGTCCGTACCGCCCCCGGACTGCTGACGGGCCGCCCAGCGGTCCACCGCGAGCAGCGCGGACGGGGCGTCGAGGTCGTTGGCGAGTGCCTCGCGGAGCTCCTCGACGAGCGTGTCTGCCGAGGGCCCGTCAGGGCGGGAGACAGCCGCGCGCCAGCGGCCGAGACGCTCAACGGCCTCTTCGAGGACCTGATCCGTCCACTCCCAGTCGGCGCGGTAGTGATGCGAGAGCAGGGCGAGCCGGATGGCCGCCGGGTCGACGCCGTCACGGCGCAGGGCGCTCACAAAGACGAGATTGCCCTTGGACTTGGACATCTTCTCGCCGTTCAGGGCGACCATGCCTGCGTGCACATACGCCTTGGCGAAGGGGTGTTCGCCGGTGAGGGCCTGGGCGTGCGAGGCGCCCATCTCGTGGTGCGGGAAGGCGAGGTCGGAGCCGCCGCCCTGGACGTCGAAGCCCATGCCGAGATGGTCGAGGGCGATGGCGACGCACTCGATGTGCCAGCCGGGGCGTCCGGGCCCGAGAGAGCCGCCGTCCCAGCTGGGCTCGCCCTCACGGGCGGCCATCCAGAGCAGCGGGTCGAGCGGGTTCTTCTTCCCGGGGCGCTCGGGGTCGCCGCCGCGTTCGGCGGACAGCAGCTTCATCGCCTCGGCGTCGAGACGCGACACCTCGCCGAAGTGCGGGTCGGCCTCGACGGAGAAGTAGACGTCCCCGTCGAGTTCATAGGCGGCCCCAGCGTCCCGGAGGCGCTCCACGAGGGGCACGATGCCGGGTATCGCCTCGACCGCGCCGATGTAGTGGCGGGGCGGGAGCATACGCAGAGCGGTCATGTCCTCCCGGAACAGGGCGGTCTCCCGCTCGGCGAGCTCCGTCCAGTCCTGTCCGTCGCGGACGGCCCGCTCCAGGAGGGGATCGTCCACATCAGTGACGTTCTGGACGTAGTGAACCTGCCGCTTGGTGTCGAGCCACACGCGCTGAACGAGGTCGAACGCGTTGTAGGTCGCCGCGTGACCCATGTGGGTCGCGTCGTACGGGGTGATCCCGCAGACGTAGATACGGGCGACGGGACCGGGGTCGAGGGTCACCAGACCACCGGTCGCGGTGTCGTGGATCCGAAGGTCGCGGCCCTTGCCGGGCAGGGCGGGGACCTCAGAAGCGGGCCAGGCATGCATGTGTCGAGCCTAACCGGACGCCAGTTCCGGATACGAACCGGAGGACGCCTGTTGGCCGAATAGGCGTTCTTGACCCCACCCGCCCGCCCTTGTATGCGGGGGCTGCGCCCCCACGCCCTGCCACGGCCGCCCTGCGCTGCTCGCGGGCTCTTTCCCACCCACCCGCCCTAATGGGAGCGGGGCTCCGCCCCCGCCCCGCGCGGACCTGGCGCTGCGCGCAGCCCGCGGCCCCCGAATCCCACACCGGCCAACGCCCAGCGCAGCTCGCGGCCCCCGAACCCCACACCGGCCAACGCCCAGCGCAGCCCGCGGCCCCCATACCCCACACCGGGCCGACGCCGCATGCACGCTCCCGCGCCGCCCAGCCCCCGCCAGGCGGTCGCTGGGCACAGCCTGCTGCCCCCGAACCCCACACCGGCCGACGCCCAGCGCAGCCCGCCGCGCCCATACCCCACACCGGGCCGACGCCGCATACACGCTCCCGCCCCGCCCAGCCCCCGCACCGGGCCAACGCCCAGCGCAGCCCGCGGCCCCCATACCCCGCACCGGGCCGACGCCGCATGCACGCTCCCGCGCCGCCCAGCCCCCGCCAGGCGGGCGCTGGGCACAGCCTGCTGCCCCCAAACCCCCCGCGTCGGCCCCGGCTCCGCCCCCGTTGCGTGGTGTCACGGCTGAGGTCCGTGCTTTGCGCAGACGTCGGGTGCCGCGGTGGCAGGCGTATGTACGCCCGGCCGGATGCTCACGGGCCAAGGCGCGGCGGGCAGGCGCGGCGTCAGACGGGTGGCCAGGGGATCGCCGGCCAGTCGCCGGATGGGGAGGGGTGGCGGCCGTCCGCCGTCAGGGTGCTCACGCGGGCGCGGAGGGCGTCCACCTCGGCGGAGGTGAGCAGGTCCGCGAGGCGGGCGGCCAGCCGGGCTCCCGGGCGGAGGGCGGCGGTCAGGTCGCGCAGGGCGTCCGTCGCCTCCGGCGGGAGCGGCTCGCCCGCCCACCCCCACAGCAGCGTCCGCAGCTTGGGGTCCACATGGAAGGTGACCCCGTGGTCGATGGCGTACAGGTGTCCGTCCGCCGTGGGCAGCAGATGCCCGCCCTTGCGGTCGCCGTTGTTGATCACCGCGTCCAGCACCGCCAGCCTCCGCAGCCGGGGGTCGTCCGCGTGCACCAGCAGGGCGGTACGCCCCCCGCCGACGTCGGCGAACCCGACCGCCTTCCAGCCGTCCCCCGGCTCATCCGTCTCGACCAGCGCCAGCAGCGACCCGGCCGGGTCGGCGTCCACCCAGAGCTGGACCATGCCCTCCCCGTACGGCCCGTCCCGCAGCACGGTCGGCGGCACCAGGCCCCAGCCCAGCGCCTCGGACAGTTCGTACGCCGCCACTTCCCGCTGGGCGAGCGTTCCGTCGGGGAAGTCCCACAGTGGCCGCTCCCCCGCGACGGGTTTGTACACGCACCGCGCCTCCTCGCCGTCGTACGAGACCGAGCAGAACAGCACGGCGTTCGACGCCTCACGGACCCTGCCGCGGACGGTCAGCTCGCCGTTGGCCAGCACATCGGCCGTGTTCCCGGCAGCTGTCTTCGTCACAGGCCTCGCCGGTATCCGTTCTGACGCGGGCATACATGTCCTTCCGGGTCGAGCGGCAGACTGCACAGCGGGCACGGCGGACGGCCCGCGTTGACCACGTCCAGCGCCCGCTTGGCGAAGGCCCTGGCCTGCGCGCCCGTGAGCCGTACGCGGAGCATCGGCGGGCCGTTCTCCTCGTCCTGCAGCAGCCGCTCCTCGGCCTCCGCGAGGTCCTCCTCGGAGTCCGCCTCCAGCTCCACCAGCGCCTGCGCTTCGACGATCATGCGCTGTTCCTCGCCGTCCCACGCCAGCGCCATCGTGCCGACCCGGAACTCCTCCTCCACCGGCGAGTCCAGCGGCGCGGTGTCGGCGATCTCGGCAGGGGCGACCGCCGGCACCGGGGCATTGCCCCCGGTCCGGCGCACCACCTCGTCCAGCAGCTCGTCGATCCGCTCGGCGAGCGCGGCCACCTGGGCCTTCTCCAAGGCGACACTGGTGACGCGCCCTCCGGCGGACGCCTGCAGGAAGAACGTACGGCGTCCAGGCAGCCCGACCGTCCCGGCCACAAAGCGCTCCGGCGGGTCGTAGAGGAACACCTGACGGGACACGTCCTGTCTCCCTTGAGAGTCAGCGGGCTTTCGGCCCGTCCACCCTACTGCGCGAACCGATCACGGTGCGCCCGCACCGCCCCCGACGACGGCGGCCCCGTTCTCGCCGTCGTCCTCACCCTTCTCCTTGGGTTTCCGGGCGGCCAGCGGACGCAGATCTCCGGTGTCGCCGAGGCGCAGCAGAAACGGGCGGGTGCGGGTGTAACGGACGGCGGTTACGGAACACGGGTCGACATGGATCCGCTGGAAGAGGTCGAGATGCATCCCCAGAGCGTCCGCGACGATCGACTTGATGATGTCGCCGTGTGAGCACATGAGGTAGACGGCGTCCTCGCCATGCCGTTCCTCGATGCGGGCGTTCCAGTCCCGCACGGCGTCCACGGCGCGCGCCTGCATGGCCCGCATGGACTCTCCGCCAGGGAAGGCCGCGGCAGAGGGGTGCCGCTGTACGACGTCCATCAGCGGCTCATCGGCCAGCTCAGCGAGCTTGCGGCCCGACCATTCGCCGTAGTGGCACTCACCGATCCGGTCGTCGGTGTGCAGCGGCAGACCGGGGCGGGCTTCCAGCAGCGGCTGCAGGGTCTGTACGCAGCGGTCCAGCGGGCTGCTGACGGCGGCGGCGAGCGGCACCTCGGCGAGCCGCCCCGGCAGTGCGGCGGCCTGCTCGGCGCCGCGGTCGTCGAGGGTGACGCCGGGCGTCCAGCCGGCGAGCAGGCCGGAGGTGTTGGCGGTGGACCGTCCGTGACGTACGAGGATCAGGGTGGCCATGACGGCCAGCCTAGGGGGTGCGTCCGGGCGGGACGCTCGCGGTGCGGTCGCCTGGCCCCTCCCCCGCCCCTTCCCAAGACTGGGGGCAAGCCCCCAGCCCTCCTCCGGGGGGAGGGGCTGCGGAGCTGCCGCCCCGCGCCCCAGGGCGGGACGGCAGCTTCGCGCCGCCCGCCCCGCACGGCCTCCGGCCGTGTCCTCAAGCGCCGCCCATCCCGCCTCGCCGACGACCGGGGCGCGAGGGCCAGCACACCCATCCACGCCCCACGACCGGAGTACACCGGGGTATGAGGCCCAGCGCGTCCAACCCCGCCGACGTTTGCGGCGCGAGGGGCAGCACAACCAAGCCCGCCCACGACCGAGGCGCAAGAGCCGGAAACCCAGCCCCGCCGGCGACTGAGGCGCGAGGGGCTGCACATTTCAGCCCCGTGGGGGCACCTCCCAGCGGTAGCTGGGGGAGTTTGAGGCGCGGGGGTCCGGGGGCGGAGCCCCCGTCAGACGGCCGGCGCGGGGCTCGGGGGGCCGTCCAGCGCGCCCCGGCGCTCCGGCATCCGGAGACTGACCATCCGGTGCCAGCCGCCGAGCCGCTCGTACGCGTACATCCCGTGGATGCCGGCCGCAAGCGCCGCGGACTTGGCCTTGGGCCAGCGCAGCAGGCGTCCCATATGGGACATCACGGCAATGCTCACATCGCGGTAGATGCGGATCTCGGCGAGCGCACTCTCGCGCAGCACACGCTGGATCGTGCGCCCGTGCCCCTCCGCGGCCAGCCGCAGCAACTCCTCGTGGCAGTAGGCGAGGTGGTTGTCCTCGTCCCCGGAGATCATATGGATGGCCTTGCCGACGTCGGGGTGGTCGCCGAAGTGCTTCACCAGCATGTCCATCTGGTCGGCGGCGCGCTGCTCGGTGACCCGGCTGTGGGAGAGGTAGACGACGATGTCCTGTTCGGTCAGCGGCTCGTCACGGCGCAGCTTGTCGTGGGCGAGGCCGATGCCCTGCTTCTCCAGGATCATGGTGTAGTCGGTCTCGGGCGGCACCGGGACCGGCTCCAGATTCCGCTTCTTCAGCAGCGCGTTGAACAGGCGGCCGTGCTTGTCCTCGTCCGCGCCATGGCGGATGATCTTGGGTGCGAGGTCGCGCATGCTCTGGGGGACGAGCGCGGCGATGCGGCCGTTCTCCCAGCCGCCCTGGGCCTCGCCGCTGGCCGCGATCGAGCAGAAGAGCTGGAAGGAGTCGTCGTTGTCGAGGATCTCCTGGAACAGGCTCCGGGCCGAGAGCATTGCCGCCACCTCCATAGAAGCCATCCGAACCGAAGGCATCCGCCATCCGCAAAGGACGAGTCAAGTGCGGTCCGGGAGGTGAGGCAACAACCGGGACGGACAACTCCGCCGAACGGGGGATCGTACGGAAGGCCGCGGGGGCGCGACCGGGGCGTGCGGCGGACCGTAACCGGAGCGGGGCGTCGGGCGTTGTGCTGCATGACGGCCGTGGCGGGGAAGACCCCCGAGCCCCCACCACGGCCGCAGTCTTGAGTCGGCATCGCGTCCGGAGCGACGCCTCCCGCCGAGCGCTCAGGCCAGTCCGGCGGTCTCCAGGGCCTCGACGCCCGCCCGCAGCGCGCCGATCCGCTCGTCGAGCGTGAAGCCGGCGGGGGCGAGAGTGAGCGTGGTGACGCCGGCCGCGGCGTACGCCTGCATCCGGTCGGCGATCCGGCTCACCGGGCCCAGCAGCGCGGTCTGGTCGATCAGCTGCTGAGGGACGGCGGCAGCCGCGCCGTCCTTGTCGCCCGAGAGGTACTTGTCCTGGATTTCGGCGGCTTCCTTCTCGTATCCCATGCGCTGCGCGAGCTGGTTGTAGAAGTTCTGCTTGCGGCTGCCCATGCCGCCGACGTACAGCGCGGTGTACGGGCGGAACATATCGGCGAGCGCGCTGACGTCGTCGCCCAGCGCGAGCGGCAGGGTGGGGCAGACGTCGAAGCCCTCCATCGTCCGGCCGGCCTTCTCCCGGCCCGCGCGCAGATGCCGGATCGCGGTGTCCTCCAGATGCTCGGCGGACGGGAAGATCAGCAGCGCGCCGTCGGCGATCTCGCCTGTCTGCTCCAGGTTCTTGGGGCCGATGGCGGCGATGTACAGCGGGATGTGCTCACGCTGCGGATGGACGGTCAGCTTGATCGGCTTGCCCGGCCCGCCGGGGAGCGGCAGGGTCCAGTGCTCGCCCTCGTACGTCAGCCGCTCCCGGGTCATCGCCTTGCGGACGATCTCGACGTACTCGCGGGTGCGGGACAGCGGCTTGTCGAACTTCACCCCGTACCAGCCCTCGGAGACCTGCGGTCCTGAGACGCCGAGGCCGAGGCGGAACCGGCCGCCGGAGAGGGAGTCGAGAGTGGCCGCGGTCATCGCGGTCATGGCGGGCTGCCGGGCGGGGATCTGCAGGATCGCGGAGCCGACGTCGATGCGTTCGGTCTGCGCGGCGACCCAGGACAGCACGGTGGGGGCGTCCGAGCCGTATGCCTCCGCGGCCCAGCAGACGTCGTAGCCGAGCCGGTCGGCCTCCTGCGCGACCGCGAGATTGTCCGCGTCCATCCCCGCGCCCCAGTAGCCGAGGTTGATGCCGAGCCGCATAAGCGTTCCCTCTCACTGCTCTTACCGATCAGTAACGTCACGTTCCGCGGACTCTAGCGCTCCGATGCGCGATCCGTCAGAGGAAGGTTGTCCACAGGCTCTCTCAGGGTGCGCCCTTGGCCAGTAATCTCGCGGCCATGGAGCAGAGGCATCTCGGCCACACCGGCCTGCGCGTGTCCCGGATCGGGCTCGGCACCCTCACCTGGGGCCGGGACACCGATGAGCATGACGCGGCCGATCAGCTCAAGGCGTTCTGGGAGGCGGGCGGGACGCTGGTCGACACAGCGGATGTGTATGGAGCGGGGGAGGCCGAGTATGTCCTGGGGAGGCTGATCGACGGGCTGGTGCCGCGTCAGGAGCTGGTAATCGCCACCAAGGCGGGCGGCGTGCCCGATCCTGACCGGCGGGTCGACGGCTCGCGCGGTCATCTGCTGGCCGCGCTGGACGCCTCGCTGGAGCGGCTCGGCACGGACTATGTGGATCTTTGGCAGGTTCACGCCTTCGATGGGCAGACCCCGCTGGAGGAGACGCTCCAGGCCCTCGACCTCGCGGTGAGCAGCGGTCGGGTCCGATACGCCGGCGTGTCGAACTTCTGCGGCTGGCAGCTGGCGAAGGCGGCCACCTGGCAGCTCGCCGCGCCCGGTCTGCGCACCCGGCTGGCGAGTACCCAGATGGAGTACTCCCTGCTCCAGCGGGGTGTGGAGCGCGAGGTGCTGCCCGCCGCGCTGGATCTCGGCGTGGGGCTGCTGCCGTCGTCCCCGCTGGGGCGCGGGGTGCTGACGGGGAAGTACCGGTCGGCGACCCCGCCGGACTCCCGGGCCGCCTCGGAGCAGTGGGGGCCGTTCGTGGAGCCGTATCTCGACGACGCGGCGAGCCGGGTGGTGGACGCGGTGGCGACGGCGGCTGACGGGCTGGCGAGCACACCGCTCGAAGTGGCGCTGGCATGGGTCCGGGACCGGCCGGGCGTGGTGGCCCCGATCGTCGGGGCGCGCAACGCGCAGCAGCTCACGGCCGCGTTGTCAGTGGAGGCGCTTAGTCTTCCTGACGAGATCTGCCAGGCGCTGGACGATGTCTCGGCGCCGGTGCACCGCTATCCCGATCAGGACTGGAGCACGCTGTGACTGTGCCTTCCCGGGGGACTGACCCTGGCACCCCGGCCGCCGCCGGATCGTCGGGGGGAGGCCCCGAGCCCGCCGACGCGCCTGAAGCCACGCAGCCCGCGCATGCCGCTGACGCGACTGAGACGGCGGAGGCGGTGGCGGAGACGGCCGACGCCGGGGGGCCCGAGGCCGGGGGGCCGCAGGGCGGGGGCTCGCAGGGCGGGGGCTCGCAGGGCGGGGAGCCTGACTCCGGGACGGCCGGGAGTGACGCGGGCGCAGCCGCGGGGGAAGCGGGTGCAGGAGACGAGGAGAGCGGGCCGGAGACCGGCGAGGTGTCCGAGGCCGAGGCGGAGCTCGCGGCGCAGCGGGAGCTGCGGGCGCGCATCGAGGAGCGGAAGGCCGCGAAGGGCAGGCCCGTGGACAGCGGCGGCAAGCTGAGCGGCACGGCCGCCGAACTGCTCGCGGCGGTGCGGGCCGTGGAGAGCGGCGAGAAGTCCGCGGCCGCGTTCTTCGACTCCCCCGCACCCCCGCCGCGCAAGCCTGCCCCGGCCGCCGCCCCGCCGGTACGGACCCGAGCGGCCGAGCCCGCGCCGATGCCGCCCGCGCCGGACCCGCGGACGGTGCGGGAGGCGGCCACCGTGCTGGCCGAGGGCGGTGCGCCCGAAGCGCTGGCCGGGCAGGTCGCGGGCGTCCTCGGGGAGCGTGCGGCTCAGCTGCTGCGCGAGGACCCCTGGCGGCTGTTGTCCGTGCCCGGTGTCCGGCCGGAGCAGGCCGACGCCTTCGCAAGGGCGCTGCTGGGCTCGGAGTGCGGCCCCGGCGACCGGCGCAGGGCCGTGGCCCTGGTCTCCTGGCTGCTGGAGCGGGCCGCGCTCCAGGGTCACACCGCGCTGGAGTCCTCGGCGGTGCGCCGGGCCCTGGCCGGGCAGTCGGTCCCCGACCCGGAGGAGGCGCTGCGGCAGGCCGTGGCCGAGGGTGCGGTGCTGGTGTTCCAGGACGGCCTGGAGGAAGAGGCCGCCGCGCCCGAAGCGGCCGGCGTGTCCGAGGAGGCCGGATCCGAGGAGGCCGGATCCGGAGAGGAATCGCCGGTGCCGGTGTTCCTGGGACTCGACCGGTACGCCCTCGCCGAGGAGAGCCTCGCCGATGGGCTGGCCCGGTTGGTCAAGACCAGGCACGGCGAGGCGTGGGAGGGGCCTGAGCTGGTGCGTGCCGTCGGCGCGCAGGGGGTCGTCCTGCACACCGGCGGCGAGGCGGCGCGCGCCGAAGCGGCGGCCGTGGCGCAGACGGCGCGGGAGCGCGGGCTGCGAGCGGCGGTCGCGGTCCACAGCGAGAACGGCCGCCGCAGGCTCGGCCCGGAGGCCGTCACCGTGGCCGGGCTGCTCTCCGGCGAGCAGGGGCCCGGCCGGGACGAGGAGGGGGCCTTCGCGCTCGATGTGCTGGCGGTCCTCGACGCGCCCCAGCTGGATGTGGAGACCGCGGCCACGCTGGTGGAGTCCCTGCCCGACGGGTGCCGGCTGCTCCTCTCCGGGGACCCCGCGGTGCTGGGCTCCGCGGGTGCGGGCCGAGTCTTCCAGGACGTCCTGGCCGCGGATGTGTGTCCGAGGATCGCGTCCCGGACTCCGGATCCCGGGCCGATCGGCGAGCTGGTCTCGGGCATCGGCGCGGGCGAGCTGAACGAGGTGGCCGCGCCCGGCAGGGAGGTCGTCATCGTGCCCGTCCATGACGCGGGCGAGGCGGTCCACCGTACGGTGCAGCTCGTCGCGGACTCTGTGCCGCGGGCGCTGGGGGTGCCCGCGGAGGACACGCAGGTGATCACTGTGGCCCATGGGGGCGCGGCGGGGACGCGCGCGCTCAACGCGGCACTCAAGCAACGGCTGAACCCCGGTCCCGGGCGTTTCGGGGGCTTCGACCCGGGCGACCGGGTGGCGTATGCACCGGCCCCCGGCCGGACGGTGATGGGCACGGTGGTCTCCGCGGATGCGGAGGGGCTGCATCTGGAGTGCGAGAGCGGGAGCATCACCGTGCCGAGGGCACGGGTCGGCTCGATGCTGCGGCACGGCTGGGCGGTGACGGCGCACCAGGCGTCGGCGATGCGATGGGCGGCGGTCGTGGCGGTGGTGCCGGGCGACGCGGGGGCGGCGCTGAGCCGGGCGTGGGCGTACACGGCGTTCAGCCGCGGGGAGCGGCATCTGTCCGTGGTGCACGGCGCGGAGAAGGCGCTTGTGGAGGCGGTGACGTCCCGGCCGGCGCCGGGGCGCACGACGCGGCTGCGGGAGCTGCTGATGCGGATCCTCGCGGTGGCGGAGTAGCGCGGCGCGGGTCCCTGTGGTGCGGGCGGGCCTTTAGCCGGGGAGGGGCACCCCGCCCCCGCACCGGGTGGCTCTCCGGTCTGACGCGCACGGGTGCGGGAAAGGGCTGGGGGTCCCCCACGCCCCTTGGGGCGTAGGGGGAGGGAGGGAAAGGGTGCGGGCCTGCCCCGCACCACCGGGTGCGGGGGTCCTCCGGCGCCCCGGGACGTAGCCGCGCCCCCGGGTGCAGGGCCTGCTCCTCCGCCACCGGGGGCGGGGCGTCCCGCTGCGCCCTGGGCGCAGGGCCCAGGGCGTTTTGGGCTACGACGGGGACTCGGGGTGTTCCTCCTCGTCGAAGACGGAGCTGACGTCGAAGCGGCAGACCACGCGTTCGGGGTCCGCCTGGTCGAACGGGGTGGTCAGCCACTCGCCGGGCTCGGGGAGTTCCTCCGCCGCGGCGACCCAGAGCGTCGAGTCGCCCTCCTCAAGGCCGAACTCCTTGTGCCGGCTGGCGATTTCATCCGGCTCGAACTCGCCGAACAGCACGCCGAGCGCGGCGTGCACGCTCTCGCCCACGGTGGGCGCGTTCTCCCGGCGGTCGTCGTCGGAGTCCAGGTCGGCGATGCGCTGTGCCTGTGCGAGCAGTCGCTGCGGCTCGACCACCGCGTAGTCCCGGCGGATCAGCACACTGAGGGCGCTCGGTTCCTCAGGGCCCGTGTACGGCGGCAGGGAGTCGTCCGCGCCGGGGATCTCGAAGGGGGTCACCTCGTCGTAGCGGTCGTACAGCCGCTCGTCATACGCCTCCGCCGCCGCGGCGAGGGCGTTGAAGGCGTCGTAGACGGCCGGGTCGTCGTCACCCGTGCGGCGCTCGACCGCCAGCAGGTGACGGTCCAGCGCGGCTTTGAGCGCCTCCGCGGCGGCGCGTACCTCGGCAGCGGTGGGCTGCGCAGCATCAGACATAGTGCAGACGCTATCCGTACCGGGGCACTGGCGTCACAATAGATTGCGATGCCGGAATACGAATTTGTCGACGTGTACGTACCACGCGGGGTTTCCCGCAAGGAGGCGACGCGTCTGCTGACCGACCATGCCGAGTACGGTCACTGGGAGTTGGACCGACTGACGTTGCGCCGGGACGGCAGCCGCAGGGTGCGGCTGCGCCGACGCATCATCCGTCAGGTTCGCGCCACCTGGTGACCTTCAGGAGACAGCGCGTAACCGCAGTGAGACGGAGCGGGCCCCGCAGACGCGGGGCCCGCTCCGTTGCGCCCGGCGGCCGGACCTTCAGGGGTCAGGCGTTGGCGCGGGCGCGGCGGTACAGGACCGCTCCGCCGAGCAGCAGTCCGGCGCCTGCCGGGATGATCAGCCCCATCCCGTTGGTGCCGGTTCCGGCGAGCTCCGCGGCGCTCGCGGCGCGGGCGACGTCCTGCCCGCCGGGCACACCGGCGTCGTCGGCCTTGTCCGCCTCCCGAGCCTCGCCCTTGGCCTTGGCCGGGGTGCCGGCCTCGTCCTCGGCGCCGCCCTTGGCCTGGTCGTCGCCCTTCTGCTCTCCGGCGGCGCCGGAGTCGTCCGAGCCGTGGGCGCCGTCCCCGCCTTCCTCGCCCTCGGAGCCGGACTGGTCGGAGGTGTCGGAGTCGTCCGAATCATCCGAGTCAGCCGGAGTGCCGGGGTGGCCGGGGTTGCCGGACCTCGGTCCGTCCGGGTTGCCGGCCCAGGCGGGACCCGCCTGGTTGGCGCAGTCGTTGCCCGTGGTCGCGTTGCCGAGCCCGCCGATCGTGGCGGTGTTGCCGCAGACGTTGACCGGCACATGGACGGGCGCCTGGACGTTGTTGCCGGACGCGACGCCCGGCGAGTCGCTGGTGCCCCCGGATGCCTGCGACCCGCCGCCGCCCTGGTGACCGCCGCCCCCGCCGTAGGCGTCGCCGTGCCCGGACGAGGACGAGCCGTTGGTGCAGGTGTTGCCCATGGCCGGATTGAGCAGCGCGACCGCGTTGACGGTGTTGCCGCAGACGTTGACCGGCACATGGACGGGCGCCTGGACGTTGTTGCCCGAGAGCACCCCGGGGGAGTTCGACGCGCCGCCGTCCGCCACGGCGTCCGCCTGTGCGTATCCGCCGCCGAGGGCGATCATTCCGCCCGCGGCCGCCATGGTCATCAAGCCCTTGCGAGTGACCTGTCGCATTGGTTGGTTTCTCTGCCTTCCCGCTTCAGCACTGGTCCGGGCCCAGAGTGGCCCGGATGGAAAGCCAGACGGCCCCGGAGCGCATGGCGCGCACTCCGGGGCCGCCCGGTAAGACCCTGGCCCCGGCCCGTGGCGAGCCGGGTCAGCACGTCACTTGTTGATGCAGGTGTTGCCGAAGGCGGGGTTCAGCAGCCCGACGATGTTGATCGTGTTGCCGCAGACGTTCACGGGCACGTGGACCGGAGCCTGGACGACGTTGCCCGAGGCCACGCCGGGGGAACCCACAGCGGCACCCTGAGCACCGGCGTCGGCCATGGCCACACCCGCACCCGCGAGCACCAGACCACCGGTGGCAGCCGCAGCGGCGACGACCTTCTTGATCATTATTCCTCCTTGTTGGCAATGCGGTCCCAGCCGCGGACCGCACCACCTGTAACGAGGAGTGATACACGGGGCCACGCCCCCGGGCACACATTCACCCTTTCCAGCAAGAAGCGCACGTGATGACGATTATGGGAGTTTCGTTTCAGCGGACGATGTCCACCCGATCGCCCTTGCCGAGCTGGGCTTTCAGCAGGCGTCAAGGAAGCGGTCGAGCACTCGTACGCCGAACTTGAGGCCGTCGACGGGCACCCGCTCGTCAACTCCGTGGAACATGCCCGCGAAGTCCAGCTCGGGCGGCAGCTTCAGCGGAGCGAAGCCGAAGCAGCGGATGCCGAGGTCGTCGAAGGACTTGGCGTCCGTGCCGCCGGAGAGCATGTACGGCACGGCCCGGGCGATCGGGTCCTCGGCGCGCAGCGCGATCTGCATCGCGTCCACGAGCGATCCGTCGAAACTGGTCTCCAGCGCCTTGTCGGCGTGCACGTCCTCGCGCCGCACCCGCGGGCCGAGCAGCCGGTCGAGGTCGGCCAGGAACTCCTCCTCGTAGCCGGGCAGGAAGCGCCCGTCGACATGGGCGGCAGCCTGGCCGGGGATGACATTGACCTTGTAGCCGGCGCCGAGCATGGTCGGCGCGGCGGAGTTGCGCAGGGTGGCGCCGACCATCTTGGCGATGCCGCCGAGCTTGGCGAGCGTCGCCTCCATGTCCTCCGGGTCCAGCGGGGTGCCCAGGGCGTCGGACAGCTCGTCCAGAAAGGACCGCACGGTCTTGGTGACCCTGACCGGCCACTGGTGCCGGCCGAGGCGTCCGACCGCCTCGCACAGCTCGGTGATGGCGTTGTCGTCGTTGGTCATGGAGCCGTGCCCGGCGGTGCCGTCCACGGTCAGGCGCATCCAGTGCATGCCCTTCTGCGCGGTCTCCACGAGATAGAGCCGCAGCTTCTCATTCACGGTGAACGAGAAGCCGCCGACCTCGCCGATGGCCTCGGTGACGCCCTCGAAGAGCCCGGGGTGCTTGTCCACGAGATGGCGCGCCCCGTACGTGCCGCCGGCCTCCTCGTCCGCGAGGAAGGCGAGCACCACGTCGCGCGGGGGCTTGCGGCCGCTGCGCAGCCGGTCCCGCACGACGGCGAGGGTCATCGCGTCCATGTCCTTCATATCGACCGCGCCACGGCCCCAGACGCAGCCGTCGGCGATCTCGCCGGAGAAGGGGTGGTGGGTCCAGTCGTCGGCGTCTGCAGGCACCACGTCCGTATGGCCGTGGATCAGCAGGGCGGGCCGCGACGGGTCCTCGCCCTCGATACGGGCCACGGTGGAGGCCCGGCCCCGATGGGACTCGATGATCTGCGGTTCGAGGCCGACCTCGGCCAGCTTCCCGGCGACATACTCGGCCGCCGCCCGCTCCCCCGGCCCCGAGTGGTCGCCGTAGTTGCTGGTGTCGATCCGGATCAGCTCCCGGCACAGGTCGACGACCTCGTCCTCACCCGAGACGGGTCCCTGACCGGGCCCTGAGGCAGTTCCCGGGACAGGTCCCGAGACGGGCGCGGCCTTGTCCGCCCTGGTCGACTCGCTCACGCCGATTCCTCCCACTGTCGCTGTGTGGTCCCCCGGTGGTCCCCCTCATCCTCCTCCTGCCCCGCGGCGGACCCCAAGGGAACCGGCCGTGATCGAGCACCCTCGATTGTTTGCTATGGTTTTCCACGTCGGAGCGGCCCGGGGCCGCGCGACAGACACCTTGTCCGGGTGGCGGAATGGCAGACGCGCTAGCTTGAGGTGCTAGTGCCCTTTATCGGGCGTGGGGGTTCAAGTCCCCCCTCGGACACCAGCAGAGACCCCAGTTCACCTGGGGTTTTTCTGTTTCTCCTGCTGTGGCGTGACCAACCACGTGACCAACAGCCGAGCGAACTTCCTGGTCAGACCAGGGATGACAGGCCGATACGGCTGGCACTCGAAGCGGCCAGCTTCTTCGCTCCCTCAGCGCGACGCCTGCCGTACCGCGCCATCGTGTAGCCCGGCGAGTGATGCCGGGCGTTGGCCGAGACCTCTACCGGGTTCTCGTGGGCGTCCAGATCGTTCGTGATCTTCGACGCCCGCCAGTCGTGCAGCCGGAAGTTCTCCGGCAGGTGCAGACGGTTACGTGCCGTCCGCCAGCGAGCCGACACCTTCTCCGGGTCCTGCGGCCCGCCTGCCTCACCCCGGTACAGCTTGAAGCCGTCACGGGCGAACACGAGGTCATGATCCACCCATAGATCCCCCAGCCGGTCCCGCTCCGCGTGCTGGCGTTCCTTCTGCCACTTGAGGACGTTCATCAGGGCTTGGTCTACGTAGATGATCGCGTTGTCGTCTCCGTCCTTGGTGAGCTTGCGCAGCCGGTAGGTGTTGCCTTCCTCGACCACGACCCAGGCCAGTTCGATGGCGCACTCATCCCAGTGGATGAGCGACCACTTCCACCCCAGCACTTCGCTACGGCGACACGAGGTGGCCGCGTAAGCGGTCCACAGCGGGGCGTCCCGAAGGCAGTGGTGGGTCAGTCCGCCGTCGCACGCCCGGTTGCCGCACGGCTTCCAAATCTCCCGGAGGAAGTGCGCCGTCTCGTGATCGTTGAGGGTCGGGAAGTCCGGCTGTGCCGCCTTGATCTGCCGCTCGGTCGGCGGGTTTGCCGTGTGGGCCGGGTTGACCGTGAGGAGTTTCCTCGGTCCGGTCACCGAGTCCAGCGCAGCCGAGATGATGTTGTGGATGTGGCGGACGCTCTTGGGGCCGAGCGGCTTGTTGCCGTTCGCCTCGATGGGCGTGCTCTCCAAGAGCCGGTACAGCTCGTCCAGCCGCTCGTCCGTCACCTCCACCACCTTCACCCTGCCGATGTGCGGCTTGATGTGCAGCCGGATCTTCGGCTCATACCCCTCCCTCGTGGTGTCCTCGCCCCGATGCTTGGCGAGCCAGCCGTCCATGAGCTGTCCCATGGTCATGTCGGAGCGAGGTGTGAGGGTGCCCGCCTCGTGGTCGGTATGCCACTTGCGCAGCGCCCGTTCCGCCTCGGTCTTGTTCTTGTACTCCCGGCCTATCCAGTAGCGCTCCCTCTTGCCCGTCGCCGGGTTGAAGTGCAGGGGCGTACGCACGCCCCAGGTGTTCGGTCGGCCCGTACGCGGGATCTCCACCGGAGTCCCACCGAGCCCGTTGCCGCGCTTTGCCACCCGGCTAGTTCCCCCTCGCTCTGTCGCAGCCGTTACGGCTGTGGCGCTTCCTCACCCTTGATCCCCTTCACCGTCTCGATCGCCTTGTCCGTGAGCTTCCCGCCCGCCTTTCCTTCGACCTTGGTCAGGAAGCCGCGCTGTCGCGCCGCTCGAAGGTGGCCCTTCAACGTGGCCTGCTTGGTCCCGGTGACGTTTTCGAGCGCCTGGATGGGAGCGGTCTCGCCGATCTCAACCAGCCGCACGTAGAAGGCGGAGAGGATCGCGAGGTACTCGTCAGACAGCCCCCTGGGTAGGCCGGCCAGCTTCTCCCTGAAGTCCTCAACTGGCTGTTGGCCAGCGAGGGCCAGCCTTGCCAGCCGCCCCACCTCTGCCGCGAACTTGGCTGTGTCGATCTGCCGCAGGACCGTGCTGGTGATGCCGCGCGCTACCTCTTGCGGGTCGGCTTCCTCGTGCGGCTCGATCCGGATTTCGCGGGGGTTGCCCGAGGTGGAGTCGAGCGGAAGCCACATGGTGACCTTCCATGCCCCGATGCGCTGGACCTGTTCGACGCCCGCACGGGGCGCAGCGCTGCCCTCGTGATCGTTGGTGTTCGTCATGCGGAGCAACATACGTAACCGGACCGCACTGGGCAAGTCAGGGCGTGACGCATCCGGGTTTGACTGAACCGGACCGATGACTCAGGATGGGCAGCCCGAGGGGAACCATCCCCTCCGCTAACCGAGGAGCCGTCCTTTGCAGAACGCCCGCCTGATGAGCGTCACCGACCTGGCCGAGTACCTGGGCGTGACGCCCGCGTGGGTCTACAACAACCACCGAACCTTGAACATCCCCGCCTGCAAGATCGGCGGACACCTGCGCTTCCGGCCCGCCGACGTGGAGCGCTGGATCGAGCGGGACTGCCGGGAAGCCGCCTGACCTGAGCCCTACCCCCAAGCCAGCCTGATGGCTGGCCGTGCCTACCAGAAGGGAGCACATGCGAACCACCGACTATCGGCGCACACCGCGCCACACCGGAAGGATCACGACTCAGTGCGCATCGACTTCGGACCCGGCATTGAATGGGGCGGCATTTCTCAGGCTCACTCCGAACTCATGGCCAGGAACGACGGGCACCTACTTCACTACCGCGTCTACTTCGCCGCCCTGTGGCGGGCGAACCAGATAGGTCACGCCGAGTTCCGCATGGGTGAGCTTGCCACGGTCCTTGTCGGTGATGACGGAGTCATCCCGTCCAGGCAGAGCGTCACGAACGCGGTCACGCGGGCCAAGGCGTTGGACCTCATCGGGCACGACTCAACCGTCCGATGCCTCACCCTGCCGCATCACCACTTTCAGAAGGGCGGCCGAGGAGGCCGCAGGTGCAGCGTGCACGGCGACGTCACCCCTTGGATGCGCGCCGCCTGAGCGCTCAGCCCGAGCGGACGACACCCGACAGGTGTACAAACACCCGGAACGTACACGTCAGGCGTGGCGGAGGGACACGCGGCACGTGTCGTGGTACATGCCTTGACCTGGGGAAACGTTCGCCTCCTCTTTATCTATCTCAGCAGGTTCAAAGCCCTACGAGCCTGGCCCCTCTGGGGCCGACAGGTCGAAGCGACTTACGTACGTGCAGCGGCGAAGAGGTAGGCAGTAGTGGCGGCCTCCGGCCGCACAGTCGGAAGCCACTTCGACGAGGCGGCCCCGAAGGGGGCCGACAGCGTGAGGCGACTTACGTACTTGCGTGCAGCGGCGAAGGTAAGCAGAGGCGCGGCAGCGCCCCCAACGGCAAGTGCGACGGCGAAGAGGTAAGTAGGAGTGGCGGCCTCCGGCCGCACATCAGGAAACCCGCTTCGACAGAGCGGCCCCGAAGGGGGCCGACAGGAGTAAGCCCAGGAAGCTGGCCAGGTGGGGCGCTGCCGCGCCCCCACAATGCGAAGCCCCTTCACTTGCGGCAAGGCGCATGGGCCGCTTACGCGGCCACAGAGCAAGGCGGCTTTCGTCAAGCCTCGTAAGGCTTCATTCTCGTGCAGGCTCCGAGTGCCGGCGAGGCTAGGCGCAGCGCCCCTACCTGCTACTTCTTCGCCGCTGCCTACGATCGCCGCCGCCCTGACGAGGTCTGGAACCGTGGCGGAATCTGAGCTGCTAAGACATGCCGGTCCTCGACTTTCCGCTCTAGGGCCTGTCCGGC
This sequence comes from Streptomyces sp. PR69, assembly GCF_026420845.1. GTDB lineage: Bacteria > Actinomycetota > Actinomycetes > Streptomycetales > Streptomycetaceae > Streptomyces. Next base: position 25,761 of record NZ_JAOWCB010000052.1, read on the forward strand.
GGATCTTTGAGTGATCTGGCGCTCGTGGCCGTGTAATTGGTCATGGGGCGTGGCGATCTGACGAACGCGGAGTGGTCATG